>NZ_JQKI01000024.1 GCF_000745965.1 Edaphobacter aggregans DSM 19364
GTTCCTCGACCGGCCATCGCGTGTCTGCACATCCACCGGCGTCTCATCGGCCTGGATGTAGTTACCCCTGACTAACTCGCGGCCCATGACCGCGACCAGAGGCATCAGTAAATCCCCGACGCGCATCACCCAGCCATCGATGGTTGCGCGGCTGATGTCGATGCCTGCATCGCGCAGCAAGATCACGCTCTGACGATACAGCGGACAGTGATTCGAGTATTTGCTGATGATCGCATCGAGGATCACCTGATCGCTGACCAGGCTCTTCTCGATGATCCGAGGCGGCAGAGCGGAAGCCGAGTCTTTCTGTTTGAGAAGACGCTCCAGCCCATCCCATGGAGTTGGGATAGGCTCTCGCATCCTAGGGTCAGCCAATCCCACCTCTTCCAGCGTGTAGTTCATGCGAGCGAAGTTGCATGGCGCACAAGTAACGATAATGTTCTCGAAGTCGTTAGTTCCGCCTCTCGCATGAGGTATTACATGATCGCACTGCGCCCACATAGCCTGAAATGCCGGATGTTGTTCCTTGTTGCTCTGGGTTGGCCACGGTAGCGCATCGAAATACAGCTTTCGCAGTCGATTGCGGATCGCCGCTCGGAATACTGGGATTCCGCAGAAACGGCAATTGTACCCATCTCGTACGTGTAGAAGTTGCTTTTCGGCTGAAGTGGGCATTCTCAGCACTATGCGCTCTTCTTGTTTGAGGGTCGGCGGTGCACCTGTTACCACTCTGTATTGCACGTAAGGGCTGGCCTTTCCCCAAAGGGATTCGACCCAATCTCGAATGGCGGGAATACTGGCCTGCCTGATCAGAGCTGCGGCCCGCCTTGTATCGCCAGAAATATGCGCGGAGATGGCTTCATCCAGATATTTCGCTGCAAGTTCTATTTCAGGAATGGCAGGGCGAAGACATAACCGTCCCATCGGGGGGCAACAAAGACTGCCCGTTCGATTGCAATCCCATGCTCTAATGGCACTCCTACTAAACGCCCTTGGCCACCTTATACATACGCTAATCATCAGGCAAGACAAACCTGCTCTTTGGACTTTTGGACAGGTAACGCGCGCGCGAGAATGAACACGCCTCTCACCGTCAACGCCAAAGCCGAGAACGTCACCGCTCCACCCCAGACATAGGTTTTGAAGACGTACTTGAGCTTCAGGGCCTCGCCGATCTTGCGACCCAGCTTGCCGTAGGGTTGAGTTGCCGTTGGCGCCGCCAATTTCGACGAAAATCGCGGCCCGCGCATGCGCCTGAAAGTGGTTCCGAAGCATCTGCTTCTCGTTGTCGGTGAGGGTGATGGATGCAAATGCAGCAGCTATGATCGAGGCGAACGAGCTGATGGCGCCGGTCCACGACCGCATGCCCGTCATCCTTCACCCCGGCGATTTCAACCGCTGGCTCGATCGCGAACCCACCGACCAGCCGCCGATCGACCTGCTGCGCCCGTTCCCCGCCGACGAGATGGTGGCTTTCGAGGTTTGCAGAGACGTAGGCAACGTAAAAAACAATTCGCCGGAGCTGCTGAACAGCAAGTAAAGTGCGGCTAACACGGCGTTCAACTGCCCGTGGCGAAGTCTGCGACCGGCCTCAGTGCGAACCTGGTGGGAGGACCAGATCAACTCTTCTAAGGACGTGCGAGTATTGCTTCGACGAGTCTCTTTATCTCGGCCAGCGCCTCCCTCATCAGGTCGTTTTCAGCGCCAAGCCGAGTTGCCAGCATGTAATTTTCATCTTGAAGCTGTTTGAGCCTCCCGATCTCCTCCTGGGCGGCGCGGAGCTTGGATCGCAATTGTTCGACTTCCTGGGCAGCAACATCGGCACTGATGATGGCACCCGCATAAGGAAACTCCTCGAATGGCTTCCGCTCTTGCTTCGGCTTCTCTGGCGTGAGGGGTTCAAAATGCTTGCAATTGCATTTCCACCAACTGCACACGATGGCTTCATGCTGCGATTTGCGATGACCGCACTTGCAAATTTCTTCGCTCACTTGCTCTCTCCTCGCAGTACGTCCAGGGGGAGTGCACCACGATGGTCCCACGGGCCTTCCGCAAATGCAAGGCGCACCTTCGCAGGGGCCGACCACAGGTGCAACTGCGATTCAGAGAGCATATCCAATGGGCCGAAGATGCACGAACGCCGCGGCGGTAGAGGGACTGGCAGGGAGGATACATGGAGAAGCTGACGAACGCAGAACGCAACGAACTGATACCGAAGCAGGAGGCGGCGGCGACGAGCAGTGCGGTTGTAATCGGCCTCGCACGCGCCACATGATCAAGAAGTAAGATGAGGTGCTCGAAATCATGGCGTCGACCGCAGCCGCACCCCGGCTGTGCTCCCCGACGTGCAGGACGTATATGGAGGACACAGTGACCGAACGCTCAGAGCAGCGACCCAAGCTCGAGATACAAACGGACGATTTGAAGCCGATCGACCTTCTATGTCCGTTCCCCGCCGACGAGATGGAGACCTTCGAGGTCTCGAAGGACGTGGGTAACGTCAAGAACAACTCCGCCGAGCTGCTGAACAGCAAGTGATTAAGGATTCTATTTGCTACATCTCTGCTAGACTTCTGCCCTCCCCAAATACCAAGTCGAATTGAGCCTGCGAATAGACCGAGGAGGGCTTCCTACCCATGAATCTTCACACCGTCAGAGCCGTCGCCAGTTCATAAAGGGTACGCTCGCCACAACCGCAACGCTGGGGTTGAAAACTGCCCACGCTCAGCTAGAAGTCCACGACAGAAGCCAAATCGATTCGGACGCTCTCAAAAAGCTACGCGCACAACTGAAGGGCGGTCTCATTCTCCCCGCGGACCCTGGTTATGAGGCAGCGCGTCGCGTCTATTATTGGAATCCCGACACAGAGAGAGGACCCGCCCTGGTTGCACGGTGTGCCAATACCGATGACGTCCGATATGCGGTCGAATTCGCCCGCAGACATGGACTGGAAGTCGCAGTGCGAGGCGGGGGCTATAGTCATATGGGCTGGGGCACCTCCAGCGGCCTCGTCATCGACCTGGCCGGGCTGAACCGCGTGACTATCGACCCCAACAAACACACTGGTCGCGTCGATGCGGGACTGTCGAGTGGTGAAGTCATGCGGCTGGCGGGACGCTATGGGCTTGCTCCGGTACTCGGGGAATGCCCGGGTGTTGGAGCTGCCGGGCTAACGCTCGGTGGCGGCCTGGGTTGGCTTTCCGGACTTCATGGAGCGTCCTGCGACAATTTGCTTTCCGCTCGTATGGTTACAGCAGACGGCCGAATTCTGTCTGTTGATGCGGAGAGTAACCCAGACTTGTTGTGGGCCCTCCGGGGCGCTGGCGCCAATTTTGGTGTCACAACAAGCTTTGAGTGTCGCCTCTACTCCATTGGTCCCGTCACTCTCGGCAACATTTTCTACCCGATTCGAGAGGCGCGACCGGTCCTACGATTGTTCCGCAGCCTCATGGCCGAAGCGCCAGATTCGTTTCAAGCCGCACTCAACCTGACGACAGGGGAGCGGGGCGTGTTCGTCAGGCTTTGTCACGCCGGTGAGGGGGCCGAAGCGGCGCGATTGCTCCGGGCATTCCGAACAGTGGCTACTCCTGCGAAGGACACCGTTAGCCGTGGGGAATTCGCTCAGCTCGCAGGCGGAGTGCCGACGGGAGGACCTGATACGAGCTTCAGGTGCGTCGCGACCGTTTACCGGAGTGAGTTGTCAGACGAGGTGATGGACATGGTCCTCGATCGCTTTTCTGAGGCACCTCCTGAAACCAACATTGGAATTGCCCATTACATGCACGGCGAGGTTTGCCGAGTAGCGTCAGACTCAACGGCGTTCCCGCTTCGCCAATCAGGAGGGATTCACATTCGTATCGGCTTGGATTGGAAAGATTCGGCCGAGGCGCGGCGTTGCATGCTTTGGGCCGACGAAGCCCGGAAGCTGCTACGGCCCGCGTCCGGGGAACGGATTTATGCCAATTACCAGAGCTATACCGGCAAAGGCACGGCTGAGGCAGTCTTCGGCAGCAACTACTCGCGCTTAGTCGCCCTCAAGAACAAATACGACCCTACCAATTTCTTCCGCCGAAACTCGAATGTTGAGCCGAGGCAGGCATGAATGAGGAGCGGTCGTTATTCTGTGAACCGCGTTATCACTGTCGGGACAGTGACCCGATCGACCTGCTGCGCCCGCTCCCCGCCGCCGAGATGGGAGCCTTCAAGGTCTCCAAGGACGTGGGCAACGTCAAGAACAACTCCGCCGAGCTGCTGAATAGTAAATGATGGGCATCAGGAAAATCCAAAGTTCCTGATGTACCACAGCGACTTTGGTGTTTTACCGAATCACGTCCCTGTGGTGGTCACATTCACGACCTCTATTCCGGCCGGCAAAGTGAACTGGAACGTTGCGCCCCGTCCGTCGTTCGCCGTGGCCCATAGACGGCCGCCATGCAACTCGATGATGGAACGGCTGATCGCCAGGCCCATGCCGGAACCCTGCGGTTTGGTCGTAAAAAAAGCATTGAAGATCAGGTCCGTCTTTCCGTCCGGAAGTCCGACGCCGGTGTCGCTGACTGAGATCAGCAGGCGACCGTCCCGACCCAGTTGCGACTTGACCGTAAGGACTCCGCCTGTCTCCTTCATCGCTTCGATGCCGTTGAGCATGAGGTTCATGAGCACCTGCTGCAGTTGCACGCCGTCTGCCGTGATCTTGGGAAGATTGACGGCGAGATCGGTGCGCATCGAAACCGCGTACCGGTTGGCCTCGCCCCGCAGCAACACGACCATTTCGTGGACAATCTCGTTTACGTCGACCAACTCACGTTTTGGTGGAGAGTTCTTGTACAACGACCGTAAATTCTCGATGATCTCGCTCGCGCGTGTTCCTTCTGCCACGATACTCTTTGCTGCATCGCGTATCTCGTTAAGATCGGGTCGGTCGTACTCAAGCCATAGCAAGCAGGCGTTCGCATTCGCGACGGTGGCAGCGATCGGCTGTTTAATTTCGTGCGCCAGCGAGGCGGTGAGTTCGCCCATCGTGCTCACGCGATTGATGTGAGCAAGGTCTGCCTGTAGCTGTTCAGCGCGCTTGCGATCTTCGATGTCTGTACTTGATCCATACCATTTGACGATATTTCCATCTTCGTCACGCAGAGGCACATTGCGGACCAACCACCAGCGATACTCACCGTCAGCCGCACGCACTCGTACTTCCGTCCTCATCGGTTCGCCCGAGGCCAGGGTAGTTCGCCATTCTCGGACGAAGCGTTCAATGTCGTCAGGATGAACGACTTCTCTCCAATTCCAGCCGAGGACGTCCTCTGACGAGAGACCCGTGTATTCCACCCAGCGTTGATTAACGAAATCGAGGGAGCCGTCCGGCCGAGCGCTCCACACCATAGCAGGAATGGTATCGATTACAAGACGGAGCCGATCTTCGCTTTTCTGCAGGTTCGCGTAGAGGTCTCGCAGTCGGACGGTGGTATCGTTAAATACTCGGCTCAGGTGAGCGAGTTCATCTTCTCCGCTGACAGACACTTGATGTTGAAACTCGCCCCGCGCTAACGCCTCTGACCCTTTCACCAATCGCTCAAGTGGTTGTGTGATGCTGCGCGTGATGGTCAGACCCAGGGTAGCCGCGATCAGCAATGTGACGACAGCGGTCATCGGCACAATCAGGAAGACTCGCCGTTCTACGCGCTTGATCTTCTCGACTGTTTGCGCCTGCTCCTCGCCGACCTCGTAGTCGACTTTCTCGACGAGCGCCGAGGTGAGGGATTTCAGCGGTCGAATTTGGTTTGCCAGGCGCAGGCGCACAGCCAGCCAGTCGCCCGATGTGGCTAGGCTGGTGATCTTCTCCAGTTGCGATGGAAGGGTCCCCTGAAGGACTTGCAGGGTAGGCAGGATCGTCGGATCCAGCTGGAACTCGGAAGGCAGAAGACTGAGGGCGCTCCTTGCGCGTTGCGCTTCCTCCAGGACTGCGGTACGCAGAGGTCCGGCTTCAGCCGCCAATCGTGCGGCGTCTTCGGAATGCGCAAGTTCTTCCATCCTGTCATAAAACGCCATCAGGCTCGTATGGAGGCGTAATACGGCGACTAGCTTTTGGTCGATTCCATTCAACCGCTCTGCCTGCGCACGGACCTCGTGGAATTGCCAAAGAACCATAGCATTGCCAACAAACATCGCGAGGAGGATGATTGCGAAACACAGGATCAGACGCGGACCGATGTTGAGCAGATGGGCATGAAGAGTCTTTTCTCCAACGCCTTTTACCCAGACGCCACATTGTGTTGCAATCTGACTCCGCATCGTTGTTCCCGCCAGCTATCGCTTGGCCATGAATTTACGCCAAACAGCGCTCGCGCACGAGCTTAAGTTGAAGACGTTCGGGCTCCAGGTGACTGATCTGGAGCACCTCTTCACGGGCGTGCCGATCCAGCCGATCCACTTGAAGGCGCGCCTTTTTTATAACCGGTAATGTTGACTAACTCCTTCTCCAGGGCTGTGGCCGCCTCCGGTGCCCCTTTTTCGCCGGTCAGGACGGAGTGAACCGCCCGGATGTATGCATCGCTCACCTCCGCATATTTCTTGCCGGCGACGTTTGACGGCCGGGATACCACGCCAGTTTTGAACCCCTGACTTAGCAGGGCAAAATGGGGATACTGTTTCTGGACTTCAGGCAACTGGTACAGTTCCTCTCGATCGGGTGGATCCGAAAGCAGCAGAACCCTCGTGAGTTCCATGTCGCGACGGGTGAGAAACCGGACCAACTCTCTGGCCTCACGCGGATGGGTTGAGAAGCGTGATACACCAAGGCCGATTCCTCCCAGAGTACCCAGGCGGCCTCCCTTCCCCCCGGGCAGCAAGGTTACGTCGAACTTGTTTCGAATTGGCGACTTGGCCGCTTGGCTAAGCAGATAATGTCCAGGCCAGTTGCGCATGAACGCCGCGTCGCCCGCGGACCAGACGTTCATCGCGTCGAATTCGTTATAGCTGATTTCGCTGGGCGGCGAAATGGTCCCCACCCAATGTGCCGCTCTTTGCCACGCACGGATCGCCTGCGGATTATTCACGCTGATCGTCTTGTCATCTTCGATGATGCGGCCGCCGCCTTCGGAGGCCTGCCATTCCAGCGCATTGCAGGTCAAAGCTTCGGTGGCTACTCCTTGCCATACAAATCCCCAGAACTGCCTCTTGCCCTTGGCTCGTTCGCCCGCCTGAATCCGGGCTGCCATTGTCTCCAGTTCATCCCATGTGCTTGGCGGCGCGCCATATCCATACTCGCGCAACAGGTCGGTACGGTAAAACAGAAGCCCAGCATCAGGACCATGCGGGATCGCCACCAATTTGTTATCCACCGTGTAGCTCTTGATGATGGCTGGAAAGTACTCGGGGATTTCATTGCCGAAATATGGCTTCAAATCTATGAAATCGTCGCCCAGAATTCCCGGCCAGATCACATCGATACCGTACACATCCGGACCCGAAACGCCTGTCGCGAGTAGCTCCTGCCATAAAGCCAGTTGCTCCTGAGCCGACTCCGGAGAGGGAAGAAACTTAACTCGGATTCCTGTCTCCTGAGTGAATTGCTGTAACTCCCGCTCATATTCCTTTTGGTACGGCGGGGTCATCGACCGCTGGTCCAGATAAATCAACGTAATCGGTTCATGAACGCGTTGCCGGGTACAACCTTCAAGGAGCAAACACAGCAATACGATGAAGGCGGGGCCAAATACCTTGCACGAGTTCACGCGCGCAAAGTGAAGACCGCCAATTCCTCCCGCCCCCGAGCTTCGGATTCGCAGGATCATGGGATTCCTCAATCTCTATCACCATCCGGCGTTCCATAAGACACCGAAGCAGGGCTGGTAGTGGCGACCTTTACTTCCTCGGCTCCAGTCAGTAAAGCTAAATGAAAGGTAGCGCCCCGCCCGTCGTTCGCCGTGGCCCACACACGGCCGCCATGTGACTCGACGATGGAACGGCTGATCGCCAGGCCCATGCCGGAGCCCTGCGGTTTGGTCGTAAAAAAAGCATTGAAGATCTGATCCATCTTTTCGGCGGGCAACCCTACCCCTGTGTCGCCGACTGAGATCAGCAGTCGGCCGTCCCGACCCAGTTGCGACTTGACCGTAACTACTCCGCCGGTCTCCTTCATCGCCTCGATGCCGTTGAGCATGAGGTTCATGAGCACCTGCTGCAGTTGCACGCCGTCTGCCGTGATCTTGGGAAGATTGACGGCGAGTTCGGTGCGCATCGAAACCGCATACCGGTTGGCCTCGCCCAGCAGCAACACGACCATTTCGCGGACAATCTCGTTCACGTCGACCAACTCACGTTGTGGAGCAGACTTGCTGTACAAGGACCGTAAGCGATCGATGATGTCACTGGCGCGCATTCCCGCCTTGACCATACCATCTGCTGCCTCGCACGCCAGTTCCAAATCCGGCTGTTCGCGCTTAAGCGATTGCAAGCAGGCGTGCGCATTCGCAACCGCCGCAGCGATCGGCTGTTTAATTTCGTGCGCCAGGGAGACGGTCAGTTCGCCCATCGTCGTCACGCGGCTAAGGTGAGCAAGGTCCGCCTGTAGCTGTTCGGCTCGTTTGCGATCTTCGATGTCGGTTGAGTTGCCGTACCACCGGATGATTGTGCCCTTCGCATCCCGCAGCGGTACGGCGCGGACCAGGAACCACCGATATTCCCCATCCGCTGCACTGCGGAAGCGCACCTCATTCTCGAAGCGCTCGCGGCCAGCCGCCATCGCGCCGCGCCGCTTCTCCCTATGACTCTCTAAATCTTCGGGGTGAACGGCGGCTTCCCAACCCGAGCCGACTGACTTCTCGGTCGACAAACCGGTGTATTCCTGCCAGTTGCGATTGACGAAGTCCACAGAGCCATCGGGCAGAGCGGTCCAGGCAAATGACGGCATGGTTTCAATCACATCCCGAAGCTTCCTTTCCTGACGCCGCAATCGCTGAACGAGCAATCGATGCAACGCCCAAAACAGTGCCACGAAAGCGGCAACGCACAGCGTGCGGAACCAGTTCGTTTGGTAAAAGGCCGGGGCGATCGCGAAGTCCAGAACCGCGCCTTGCTCGTTCCACACACCGCTGTTGTTGGAGGCGATCACGCTGAGGCGGTAGTTACTCGGTGGCAGGTTCGTGTAGTGCGCTCGGCGACTGTAGCCCAACTCTCTCCAGTCCTTGTCCTGCGGTTCAAGTCTGACTCGGAAGCGCGCCTTCTCCGGTACGGCGAGGCTCAGAGTTGTGTAGTCGAAGGTCAGATCGTGAACGCGTGCAGGCAGGTGCAAGCCGTTCGATACATCGTACGTTTTGCCATCAGCAACGACTTGCTCGATGTGCACCTGAGGCGGAAGCTCGTTAAACGGAAGGTGACGAGGATCGATCACGCTGACCCGTCCCCAGATACGAACCAGATCTTCCCATCCGGGGATTTGCTGGCACGCGGGCTGAAAGCGCTGAGGAATGCAACCGACGGGACCACGTCGGTATTGTCGAAAGCTGTCGCCTGGATCGTATGCTTGGGATCTGCGACCCAGGTGTCCAACTCCGACCGGGCAATGCGCACCAGACCGCAGAGCATGTACAAACAGACGGCGTGATCGTCGTCTTCCATGGACCAATGGACCGCATCGCAGGGCAGTCCGTTCTTGCTCGCAAGTGTCGATACCTTGCCGTTGCTGATCCGGCTCAGTCCGCCTTCGGTCGCGGCCCACAGCGTTCCACCAGAACCGAATCGAAGTACGCTGACACGGCCCTCGCCCAGGCCATCAACGGCCGCATACAATGCGCGGACCTTACCGTCCTTGAAATAGGCCAAGCCGAGAGATTGATCTAACGCGGAAGCACACGAGCAGCACGCCAACAGAATCGCTAGCGCGATCACCGCCCCTCTGTGTGCCCTCTCCATGTAGCTAACATCATCTTACTCCCGGACCTGCTGGGCTGAGCTCAGGTTCGCGTCCCTTCCTTCGGCCTGCGTTTCGAATTGCCCAGGCCGCCTGAACTACTAGCCGTGGCGCGCAGCAGCCTCGACCGGGCCACGGGATAGAGGTTGCTGCCGGCAAGAAATACCGTTCCCCGATGCTCCATGACCGCGCGTAGATTGATCATTGCCTGCTCCTGGTCGCCCTGCGCGCCATAAGCCAGCGCACGCAGATACGGCACCAGCGAAAGCTCATCCTGCGGCTGAATCTCCGACAGCAGATCGAGGGCTTTGCCGGGGTCTTTCTCCGAGATGGCCAGAGCCGCGCGCAGCCCCAGAGGACCGTAGCGCGTCACCGCCGTGCCTCCGGAGCGCAGCTGCTCCAGCGAGGTAATCGCCCGCTCCGTATTGGCTCGCTCGCCGCATAGCGCTGCTGCCATGCCGGAACGGAACCTCGACGCGTTGCCGCCGGACAGTGCGTCGCTCGCTCGCACCAGGGTGAGCGCCTTGGAACAATCCTCCAACAGCGCACGATCGAGAGCCCTCTGCGCGAAGAGATAGGCGCGCGCTGACGCAAGCTCGGGAACGGCCTTAGTCGTAGCAACCGCGTTGTTCCACGCCGCTTCATCCATGCGCCCACTGTTGTCCAGATACAGCCCGTAGCTGGCGATCGCAGCAGGTGGTTCGGCTCGATTGGTTTGCAGGCGATTGTGGAACGAGCGTGTCTCCTCGGCAACCACATCCTCCCGTCCCGCCAGATAGCCCGCCGCGAGCCGTAGCCCGCTCGCCGCTATGCCAAGCTGCTTCGCCTGCGTCTCAAGCTGCAGCGCAGAGTCGAAGCGATCCAGGCCAATCATCGCCTTCTCCGCCTCCGCATAGGCATCAGCGCGATACGGATCAACTTCGTAGGCCTGCTGCGCGGCGAGCAGCGCCTCCACAAGATGTCCCTGCGCGAGCAACACGCGCGACAACCCCACCATTCCATCGACATCCCGCGGAAAGCGCTCGGTATAGTGGCGGATCGTCGTGGCGGCCCGGCCGTAATCTCCGACCGCAATCATCTCGTAGCAAAACTGCGCCCGCAGCCGTACCTTCTCGTCCGCGCCCTTTGAAGCCGCCTGTGCATGCTCTGCGGCCGCAATGGCGGCCACCTCTGCGTTCTGCGTCTGATACAGCCACGCCAGCCGCATCTGCGCCTGGATAAACCGCTCGTCGCGTCCAACCGCCCGCATGTAGGCCTTAATGGCATCGTTTGCGCGGCCCGCCTGCATCGCCGCCTCTGCGGTCGAGTACGATTCCAGAGCACTCATGTCGTCCGTGCCCTCACGGCTCAACGGCACGCTGGTCTCTGCGATCGAGCGCGCGCCTTCTCCAAGCTCCGACCGAAGCGAACGCACCAGGCTGTCGATCGCCGCGGGAATCTCCTGTCGTGTCGACGCCTGCTGCGTCAGGCTGGTCAGCTTGTCGTTCGACACCGCATCGAGCACGTCTACGCTGATCGTGTACGGCGCATGGCCGCTGATCTCACCAAAGAGATACGCCTTCGCCCCCACGCGCTGCGCAACCACGCGGGCCGAAGCGATACTGTTCCCTTCCAGCTGATGCAGCCCCGCCCGATAGGTGTCATCTCCTCGCACGTTCAGGGTGGGAGACTGCCGCAGCGCGATCTCCAGGCCCTCCAGCACGGCGCCTCCCAGAGCCTCGCCGGTCTTGTCCTGCACCACCGTCAACAGCAGAACATCATTGGGAGCAAGTGCGGCTGAACTTAGGCGCCCGCTGCGGACTAGCGCATAGGCCCCCATGCCGATCGCCGTAACTAGCACGGAGGCAATCATGAGGCGCATCACCGAACGTCTGGGCGGAGCCTGCGGTTCGGAAGCAATCTCGGCGTGCCTCTCTTCGACGGGAGGAAGATCGTCGAGCCCGAACTCAAACTGCGTCACCCCAGACCGGCTCCGAGCCAGAGCAGGCGTTCCCCGCCCGCCGCTTGAGCCCGGCTTCCGGCCGCCAGACGGATCGCTGGCCGTGAGCACGCTTCCCTGACTCACCGTTTTTCCTGCGCTCTCAACCGGCCTCACATCCTCAGGAATTCGCAGCGGACGGATGATCACGTCGCCCGCACCAGACCCAGATTCGTTCCTGATCTGTGTGGCGTCCGGAGTGCTGTCTCTCTTCACCGGGCGCTTCTGCCGTGCAGCAACCGGCTCCAGCGATCGGACCAGCGGCACCGGAGCCGGCGCGCTTCTCTTCAGCCAGACGCTTCGGTTCAGCTTTCCTGAGATTTTGTCCAGCTCCTCGTTCAGCTCCCGCGCGCTCTGGAACCGTTCGCGTCGGTCCTTCGCCAGCAGCTTCAGGATCGCCCGCTCCAGTTCGCGTGGAATCGAATCATTCCAGTTCCGCACCGGCTCGGGGTCGTTCTCCAGCAATTGAACGAAGACCTTCGTGCTTGTGGTCCCGCGAAACGGAATCCGCCGCGTAGCCATCTCGTACATCACGACGCCAAGAGAAAACAAGTCTGAGCGCAGGTCCAGCACGTGACCTCGCGCCTGCTCCGGCGACATATAGGCTACTGTCCCCACGGTTGCGCCTGCCAACGTCAGGCCGCTCGGCTCATCGGCTGCTTGCAGTGTGTGCACGCGTTCCGCTCGCTCGATCGCGTCGACGCTTGCTCCTTGCCCTACCTTCGTTTTCCTGACCTTGGCCAGCCCGAAGTCCAGCACCTTAGCTTGGCTCGTGCCGTTTTGCTTCTTTACCAGAAAGATATTCGCCGGTTTGATATCCCGGTGCACGATGCCTTTGGCGTGGGCCGCCGACAACGCTTCGGCCACCTCGCGCGAACGCAGCAGGATCTCCTCGGCCGACAGCGCGCCGCGCGAGATCCTCTCTTTCAGCGTCTCGCCTTCCAGCAGCTCCATCACCAAATAAGGATCGCCGTCTTGTTCGCCGGTATCAAAGATCGTGCAGATATTCGGATGGTTCAGTCCCGAGGCCGCGCGCGCCTCCTGCAGAAACCGCTCCCGCGTTCCCGGCACCTGATAGCCGTCGCGCACCAGCTTGATCGCCACTTCGCGGTGCAGGCGCTCGTCCCAGGCCCGAAAGACCAGGCCCATGCCGCCGCCGCCCAGTCTGCCCAGGATCTCGTACGGCCCGACCATCTGGCCAGCTTCTGGAGTCATGCCTCTGGACTATTCCGTTCTTATCGCTGCATCGCCTGTAGATACAGGCTTTATGCGCTCATCATACCGGCCACCCACCATGCGGTTACATGCAACCTTAGTCGTGTTACTCAATTGACAACAGGCTTCTATAATCGACCTGTGCCCTCCACTTTTCAGCCAATTCGCCGTACCCATGGCCAGACCCTGCTCATCGATGCCGACGACACGCTATGGGAGAACAACATCTACTTCGAGCGCGCCATCGCCTCCTTCATCTCCTATCTCGATCACCAGATCCACACCCCCGCCGAGGTCCGCGAACACCTCAACCGTTGCGAGCATGCAACGATCTCGGCCCACGGATACGGCCTCAGGAGCTTCCGCCGCTCCCTCGTCAACTGCTTCGAGCAGCTCGTCGGCGCGCCCGTCACCGACGAGCAGCACCAGCGCATCCATAGCTTTGCCGACTCCATCGCCCACCACGAGATCGAGTTGCTTCCCCGCGTCGCCGAAACCCTGGCGGAACTCACCACACGCCATCGCCTCATCCTCGTCACCAAGGGTGATCCCGCCGAGCAGACCGGAAAGCTTCAGCGCTCCGGCCTCGCGCCGCACTTTACCGCCGTCGAGGTGCTCCCAGAGAAGCACAACGAAGCCTACCTGTCCCTCTCAGCGCACCACCGCTGCGACGCCGCACACACGTGGATGATCGGCAACAGCCCCCGCTCGGACATCAATCCCGCCCTCAGCGCTGGACTTCACGCCGTCTTTATTCCGCACAGCTTCACATGGATTCTCGAGCACGAGACCGTGAAACCCGCTCCCTCAGGCCAGCACCTGCTCGAGCTTCTCGCCTTCGCCGATCTCCTCCATCACTTCTGATCTCTGCCCCAGGCCGATCACCAGGGATACGGCGGTCCCTTCGCCAGTACAGCCTCCAGCTTCCGATCGTGACCGTAGATGTCGTCGAAGAAGTGAACCGAGCCGTCCTCATCCACCACGGCCGTAACGTACAGGATCAGCACCGGGACCGTCGTATTCAGGTTGACCGTCCTGTTGTCCGGTCCAGAGTCCATCGCCTGCTGGGCAGCTGCCTCTGTCCACCTTCCATTGTCCTGATTGCGCAGCAGAAACGCCGCAAGCTCAGCCGGATGTTCCAGCCGTATGCAACCGTGGCTGAAGTCACGCCGCGACTGCGAGAACAGCTGCGTCGCCGGCGTACTGTGCAGATACACATTGTTCGAGTTGGGAAAGATAAACTTGATCAGCCCCAGCGAGTTCTTCGGCCCCGGCTTCTGCCGCACCGAGCACTTGCCGCTGCGAAGTCCCGCGACCATGTCGGCACCGGAGCAGCCGCCCGTCACCTCAAACTGCTCCTTCTCCAGATAGCCACTCCCTCCGCGATTGATCCCCGGAATCACCGACGATCGAATGATGCTCGGAGGAACATTCCAGTAAGGACGAAACACAATGTAGCGGATATTGTCCGTGAACACCGGCGTCTGCGTCGGTGCAGCCTTGCCCACCACGACGTTCATCACTACGCCGATCTTCTGTCCGCTCTCAAACGCGCGCAGCCGAAACTCCGGAATGTTCACCACAACCGGAGGCTGAGGAAACTCGAGCGGCATCCACCGCCATCGTTCGAGCGCGTCCGACAGCTGCTGAACCCGTGTCGCCAGCGGAACGTTCAGCTCACGAACCGTGGCGGCGCCCAGCTTCCCATCGGCGGTCATTCCGTGCCGCTCCTGAAAATGCTTCACTCCCTCCGCAACTGCGTCGTCATACCCCTGCGGATCGCTGCCCGCAGGCATGTCGCCAAGCTGGCGCAGCCTCGCTACAAGCTGGGCGACTCCCGGATAGTTGTCACCGACGCCAACGCTCTTCGTCACCGCAGGCACTGGAGCGCCATCGCCCTGCGCCGCCAGCTGTTGGTAGTGATTCAGTGCAGCCGCCGTTCGGCGGTATCCGTTGTAAGCCGGCTCCACCCCTTCGAGCACCGCATGAACATCGGCCGCATTCACCACAGTCGTGACCAGGAAACCCGGCAGGTCGTACTTCTTCGTCACCACGTCGATGCCGAAGTTGAACTTCCTCGGATTCACCCGGCCGATGTGCAGGTCCGAGATATAACGCATCGCCGCAACCGTCAGTTCCGCATCGAAGTCGGCCTTCTGCACATCATCGGCTGTCTTCAGGGCATCCACTCTCTGCGGCCACCTGGACGCGTCGTAGTCAACCGTCGATAGGCCCTTCTGTGCGCTGACCTCCACCGCCTGAATCACCCCGGCCCCCTGTTTGCTCAATCCATCCGCTCGCAGCCACAGCGGAGCGTAGCCCGATGCCTCGTAGACCGCCACAAAGTGCTTCGTGTAGTCGGAGAAGTTCGGCCGCTCCATCCCCGCAATCTGGCCCGCAGCCGCGATCTCTTTCACACGCGCCGCAAACGCCGGCGACACCTGCGCCGGAGCCGGCGGCGCGCTCTGCACCGCAGCCGTTGCCGAGACCGCTCCTCGAGCAGCCGACGGTGGAGGGGCTGCCTTCGGAGCCTGGCTCGGCGTCTGCGATTTGCAGCCCGTGGCCGCAATCGACACCATCAGTACGGAAATACTCAGACGACGCAGTGGCCACAACGATGGATTCCGGTCAGAAAGAAAAGGCATGGACCCATTAAACACGGAATCGAAAAACTGTCTGCAAAGTAATCTTCTCAACGGCTATTTCTCATCCCCATAGATCCCGACCTGAACCGCTCCCCCTTCAACCACCTTCGCGCGATACATCCCCGGCGTATTGAAGCTCCAAGCCAGCTCGCCGTCCGGCGCAATGGCAATCACGCCGCCGTCGCCGTGAATCGCCTTCAGGTCCTTCTGCACCACCTCATCCACCGCGGCCTGCAACTTCATTCCCTTGTATTGAACCAGCGAGCAGATCGTCCGCGCCACCGTCAGCCGGATAAAGTACTCTCCCGCCCCCGTAGCCGAGACCGCGCAAGACTCGTTCGAGGCGTACGTCCCCGCCCCGATGATCGGCGAGTCTCCTACCCTGCCCCACCGCTTCGCCTGCGTCCCCCCAGTCGAGGTCCCCGCAGCGATGTTGCCATTCCTATCGAGCGCCACCACCCCCACCGTGCCGTACTTATGCGCATCCGTCGGCTCGATCTCGGCCATCCCGCCCGCAGGCGCAGGCGGAGCACCCGCCGGCCTCTGCGGCAGCGGAGCGCCCTCTTTCTTCAACTGCCGGATCAGGCTCTGCCATCTCCGCTCCGTGAAGAAGTAGCTCGGGTCCACCTGCTCCAGCCCAACGCTTGCCGCGAACTGGTCCGCACCCGTGTCGATCAGCATCACATGCGGCGACTTCTCCATCACCGCCCGCGCCAGCGAGATCGGATGTCGTGTCCGCGTCACTCCCGCCACAGCTCCGGCCTTCATCGTCACCCCGTCCATCACCGCCGAGTCCAGCTCATTCTTTCCGTCCGCGGTAAACACCGCGCCCTTGCCCGCGTTGAACAGCGGGTTGTCCTCCATCAGCTTGATCGCCGCCTCCACCGCGTCCATCGACGAGCCGCCCTTCTCCAGCACATCCGCCGCCGCCTGGATCGACTGTTTCAGAGCCGCCCTGTACGCCGCATCCGTCTCCGCGCTCATCGACTTCCGTTCAATCACCCCCGCGCCGCCGTGCAGCACCACCGCCCACTTATGTCCCGAAGCCGTTGTAGTCTGGGCCGGATCCGACGCCGCCATCACCCCAGGCCCTGTTACCACCGAACCGCCCAGCCCAATCAGCACCGCTACCACACCTATACGAAGACCTGCACGCATCGACCAATCCCTTTCTTTCCGAAAGCTCAGACAGACATTTTTAGGATGAGACCAGCAGTGTACCGCCTCATCAGCGCATCACCAACGGCAACCCACACAATCCGCAGCGGGATGCTATACTAACTTTCGGATTGCTCACCGCTCTTTCTGGACCTGCAGTGCAGAGCCAATGCGGAGGTGGCGAAATTGGCAGACGCACAAGCTTGAGGTGCTTGCGCCGCAAGGCATAGGGGTTCAAGTCCCCTCCTCCGCACCAATCCAAAACATCTTTCCGGAAGGCACTCTTTCCCCGATGGTCATCGTTCTCGTTATCCTGCATGTCCTGGTTGCGTTCTTTCTGATCGGCGTCGTCCTGCTCCAGCAGGGCAAGTCGGCCGATCTCGCCGCGGCCTTCGGTGGCCAGGGCTCACAGACCGCCTTCGGCCCCCGCGGCGCGGCCAACTTGCTCACCCGGCTCACCACCTACTCGGCCATCGTCTTCATGCTCACCTCCGTCGGCCTCACTATCCTGATGTCTCGTGCCTCAGCCGACAGCTCCGTCCTCTCCCGCCACACCACCACCCAGCAGCAACAGCAGAGCACGCCGAAGAAGTAAGCTGCCGATTCCACATCCAACAAACGCGGGCTTCGGCCTGCGTTTGTCCTTTAATTCCGGTTTGATTTTTATCCGTCAAGTACGCGCATATCCCGGTCATCCTTATAGGCTTTAATTCATGATCCACGAGATCCTCCCCGTCGGCCTGCTCCAGTGCAACTGTTCCGTCCTCGGCGACGAGACCTCGCGCGAGGCCATGGTTATCGACCCCGGCGACGACATCCCCGCCATCCAGGCTATCCTAGAGCGCAATGGCCTCACCGTGAAGTACATCGTCATCACCCACGCCCACATCGACCACATCGCCGGAGCCCAGCGCCTAAAACGCCTCACCGGAGCCCCCATCTTCTACAACCAGAACGACCTCCCGCTGGTAAAGATGATGGACGTCCAGGCCTCCTGGCTGCGCGTCCCCACCCCCGAGGTCGCGCCTCCCGACGCCCCCCTCACCGACAACCAGACCCTCGCCATCTCCGGCCTCAGCGGAACCGTCCTCCACACCCCCGGCCACACCCAGGGCAGCGTCTGCCTCTACCTTCCCGAACACTCGCTTCTGCTGGCAGGCGACACCCTCTTCGCCGGCTCCGTCGGTCGAACCGACCTTCCCGGCGGCGACACGAACCAACTCATCCGCTCGATCCACGACCGGCTTCTCCCGCTCCCCGACGAGGTCACCGTAGTCCCAGGTCATGGTCCAAACACAACGATTGGAGAAGAGCGTCAGAGCAATCCATTCCTATAAGCATCAATAAATGAACACAATATGCTGATATATCTCAACCAACACCTGACCTGAACCAAAAGAATAACGGGCTAACGTGAAGCTCTGGCGATTGTGGATATCCCTGTGGAAAACTCGGCCTCCGGAACGATCAGGCTGACGACGATCCATTCCGGCTCCGCCATTCCATAGAAGCTCCCCGGGTGCGCCACCACATTCTCCCCCAACAGCTCCTCAGCCCCAATCCCCACCCTCGGCAACCGGATCACCGCGCTCCAGCCCGCCTCCGTACGAAGCATTTCAACCCCACAATCAGCTATTTTTCTGGTATTTCCTGAAGCTCTCTCAAGTATCTGTTTCTGAACCCCGGCCCTCCCCTCAAGCCATCCCGGCAATCCATACTGCGCCGGCGCGTTCATCGTGAGAAAAGTATCGGCGATCACCTCCAG
Organism: Edaphobacter aggregans DSM 19364; assembly: GCF_000745965.1. GTDB lineage: Bacteria > Acidobacteriota > Terriglobia > Terriglobales > Acidobacteriaceae > Edaphobacter > Edaphobacter aggregans. The sequence continues at coordinate 18,672 of NZ_JQKI01000024.1, forward strand.
CCGGGCCAAAGCCGCCCGGCACTCCGGTCCGAATCCCGCAATCCACCCCACCTTCATCTGTGGCAGCCCTGCGATCTTGCTTAGCCCGCTCAGCACAAAGGTCAGGACGCCATGAGGCCCCCGGGTAAAGCTCTCGAGCGCCCCCCCGTTCAGCGGGTAGTCCAGGAAGACCTCATCCACGATCAGCGCCAGCCCATGCCTTGCGCAGACCTCCTCCAGCCTCCTCCGCTCCTCCGCCCGCGTCCCATGGCCAGTCGGATTGTTCGGATGCACCAGCACGACCGCCCGCGTGCGCGGCCCGATGCGCTTCTCCATCTCGGCAAAGTCAATCCACCACCCATAGTCATAAAACAGCGGATAAGGCCGCAGCCGCACGTCCTCCAGGTCAGCCAGAAAGTCGAAGAGCGGATAGCTTGGCTGCGCCACTAGAACTTCATCGCCCGCATCGCACAGCAACCGAAACAGATAACCGTACCCCTCGCTCGTGCTGGTGGTCAGGATCACCGCATCCGGATCGACCTCGGCCCCATGATCCGCGTAGTAGCCCGCCACGGCCTCCCGAGCCGACCACATTCCCCGCGGGTCCGGATCATATACCAGCGCCCTGGGATCGCTCAGCGGCGCCAGAATCGCCTCCGCATCGTAGTGGAACCCGCAGACCGTCGGGTTCGAGACCGTCAGATCGATCAGCCTGCGTCCCTCGGCCCTAGCTCTCCGGATCGCCTCCGCGAACCGGCTCTCTCCCAGATCCCACCCCGTTCTCGACGAAAACCGTTGACTCACACTTTTATGGTAATGGCTTACTCGCGAACCTCACCTAGAATAGGCATCAATCCATGAATCCCATTCAAGCAATCCTCTTCGACTACGGCATGGTGCTCTCCGCTCCTCCTGACCCCGCCGCCTGGCAGCGCATGCGCCAGATCACCGGCTTCGACGAGGAGGCCCTTCATCACGGATACTGGCGCTTCCGCCACGCCTACGATCGCGGCGAGCTGACCGGCGTCGCCTACTGGCACGAGGTCGCAGCCAGTGCCGGCAGCTGCTTCACCGGCGAGCAGGTCGCCCGCCTGATCGACGCCGACGTCGATCTCTGGACGCAACTCAATCCGCCCATGCTCGACTGGGCCCAGCGTCTCCAGCGCGCCGGCATCCGCACTGGCATCCTCTCCAACATCGGCGATGCCATGACCGAAGGCCTCCTCCGCAAATTCGACTGGCTCTCGGCCTTCGATCACTGCACTTGGTCCTATGCGCTCAACCTCGCTAAGCCTGAGCTCGCTATCTACTACGCGGCGGCCGAAGCCCTCGCTACCCCACCGGCACAGATTCTCTTCATCGACGACAAGGTCGAAAACATCGAAGCCGCCCGCGAAGCAGGCATGCAGGCCATCCAGTACCGCGACCACGCCGGGTTCGAGAAGGAGATGGAGACCCGCGGCCTCGACCACCTTCTCCTCTCTAGCCCCACCAGCCCGTAACGTTATTTTCCCAAAACAGAACTCCTCCGTGACCTTCGTAACGGAGTCCCGGATTCGATCCCCTAAACTCACCTGTATCCATGGATATTGAGGGCAGGCTGCAAGCAGCGCCGTAACCGCAGCCACATGACCATAAAGCGACTCACCGGGCTCCTATTCCCCATCGTCTGCCTCTGCGGCCTTCTCGCCGCAGCCACCTTCGCTTCCGCGCAGAACACTCAACAGCTCGCCTTCGCCGGACTCTTCGCGCCAGCGGCGGCAAGGGCATCTTCTACTCCGTCAAGGTCGATTCCTCCGGCAATCTCTTCCTTCTCTACGACCAGAGGGACGGCGTTCGCATCCTCAAGACCGACCCCCTCCGCCAACCAGGTCCTCGCCCAGGCACAGATCGGCGCCGCAGGCGACAGCGGCCTCGCCATGGCGCTCGATCTCTCCGGCAACGCCGGGAAGCTGCACCATCACAGTCACCTTCCTCCCCAGCACCGCCACCGCCGCCGGCACGCTCTCGATCCCCGTCACCAGCTCCTCCCCCGGCAGCCCGCAGACCACCTACACCCTCCCGCTCACCGGCGCCTACGCCGCCGAAGACACCGGCCTCCAGATCCTCCCCGCGCAGGCTAACTACGGCCCCACCCCGACCTCCACCCTCGGCCTCACGCGGCAGGTTCCTCATCAACAACCTCACCACAAAGTCCCTCGCCCTCTCGCTCGCGCTGCCGCGCCAGTTCGTCCTCACTCAACCGCCCTGCGCCGCGCTCGCCCCCGGAGCAGGCTGCACCTTCTCCGTCGCCTTCCTCCCACTCACCAATGGCGACATCACCGGAACCGTGTTCGCCCAAGCCGATACCACCGACGGCAGCGCCACCATCAACGGCTCGGCTACCTCGAAGGCTTCGGCTCAGGCACCGGCAGTATCACCGTCACCGGCGATCACCTCCTCCCCGGCCGCCTCCTCGACTTCGCCCAGGTCGCCTCCGGCCAGACCGCGATCCGCACCCTCACGATCACCAACGCCGGCAGCCAGCCCACCACCATCCGCCGCGTCACCAGCGAGTGGCCCTTCCTCGCCAACACTACCTGTGGCGCCACGCTCGCCCCCAGCGCAATCTGCACAGTTACCCTTGTCTATTCCCCCATCAACCAGGCCGCCACCGGATCCTCGCCCGCTCCCTTCAACACCGACGCCGGCTCCCTCGTCCTTGAGAGCGACGCCGCCTCCAGCCCCGACTTCATCGACCTCACCGGAACCGTAACCCCCATCGCCGTCGCCGTCCCTTCGAACTCAGCTCCGCTCGTCTCCTACACCGTCTTGCAGAGCTCGCTCACCTTCGCCGCAACCTCCGGCGGCAACGCCTCCGCACCGCAGACCGTCACCTTCGCCAACACCGGCACCGCCACGATCCACGTCACCGGCCTCACCACCACCCCCGACTTCACCGTCGCCGGCTCCTGCCCCATCCTCGTCCCCGGAGCGAGCTGCCCCGTCGCCCTCGCCTTCACCCCGCAGGCCTCCTCGTCCCAGACCATCAGCAACGTCATCAGCGCCCTTGAGATCACTTCCGACTCCTCCAGCGCGCTCGACTTCATCAGCCTCTTCGGTACCGCCACACCGCCCACCCTCGTCCTCTCGCCCGTCTCCCTCGACTTCGGACAGGTCCTCGTCGGCAGCTCAGGCACGCTCCCCATCAAGGTCACCAACAGCAGCCCCACCGCCGCCACCTTCTCCAGCATCACCGCCACAGGCGACTACACCGTCACCGGCGACTGTCCCGCCACCGGATCCCAACTGGCTCCCTCCGCAATCTGCACCTTGCAGGTCACCTTCAAACCCACGCAGCCCGGAGCCCGCATCGGCTCCGTCAGCATCGCAACCTCGCTCACCAGCCTTCCCCTGGTCGCAAACCTCACCGGCACTGGGGCACAGTCGCACCTCCAGATCACTTCCGCCGCCCTCGCATTTCCAAACACAACCCTCGGCGCCTCCACCAGCCTGACCCTTTCGCTCACCAACACCGGCACCGCTCCGGTCAACCAGCTCGCCCTCTCCATCACCGGCGACTACGCCGTCACCAAACCCTGCGCCACCACCTCGCTCGCCCCAGGAGCAATCTGCGCCATCACCGTCACCTTTACCCCCACGGCCACCGGCTCCCGCACAGGCAGCCTCACCATCGCCAGCTCGGACCCCAGCTCCCCCCTCGCTGTTCCGCTCAGCGGCACCGCCGTTCCCTCGGCTGCCATCTCGCTCACCGTCGATGGCGGTACCGCATCGTCAGTCACCGTCGTCAGCGGCCGTCCCGCCAACAACAACTTCTCAATCACCGCGCTCAACGGCTACACCGGAACCGTCACCCTCAACTGCACCCCCGTCAACCCAGGCCAGTACGCCAGTTGCTCGCTTCTGCCCTCAAGCGTCACTCTGCAGAACAGCTCCGCGCAGTCCTCCGTCGCCACCATCAACACCGTTGACGTCCGTCTCCACAACGGCGCAAGACCACCCTGGCAGCCGCGCGACCCTCGCGTTCTGCCTTCTCCCACTGGGACTATTCTTCTTCCGTCGGACGCGATCTACCCTCGCCGTCGCGCTCTTTACCGCGATGACGCTCTCCGCCTCCGGCTGCGGCTCAGGGGGGAACGTCGTCATCAACAATGCCGATCCCAACCTCCGCTACACACCGCCCGGAACCTTCCAGTACCAGGTCACCGCCTCCAGCAGCACTGGAGTGCAGCTCAGCCAGACCGTCACGCTCAACCTCACCATCACGGCCCGGCAGTAGAGCCAGCTATCGCGCCGCTGCTGCGATCGACACCGGAACCTGCTCCACGATCTCGATCCCGAACCCCTGCAGCGCAGGCACGTGCGTCGGCGTATTGGACAGCAGCCGTATCTTGTGAATCCCCAGGTCCGACAGAATCTGTCCCCCCAACCCCACCTGCCGCAGCGTCCTCTGCGTCCTCTCCTCGCACCGCTCCCGCGATCGATGTTCTCGATGGAATGCCACCCGATGCGGTGTCACGCTCCGGTCGATCCCGAACCCCGCGCTTCCGTTGTGCAGGTACACCAGTGCACCTCGCCCCGCCTCTGCAATCATCTTCAGGGAGTTCTCCACCACCGCCCTGCAGTCGCACAGCGTCGTGCCGAAGATATCGCCCGCAAGGCAGTGCGTATGGACGCGCACCGTCACCGGCTCCTCGCCCGTTACGTCGCCATACACCAGCGCCACGTGCGACTCGCCGCCATCCACCTCGCTCTCGTACGCGATCACGCGAAACTCCCCGTGCTCGGTCGGCATCAGCGACTCCGCCACGCGATGGATGTAACGCTCGTTCTGCAGCCGGTATCGGATCAGGTCCGCCACCGTCATCATCTTCAGCCCATGCTCCTCGCAGAACTTCACTAGGTCCGGAACCCGCGCCATCGTTCCGTCGTCGTTCATGATCTCGCAGATCACACCCGCCGGAACCAGCCCCGCCATCCGAGCCAGGTCCACCGATGCCTCCGTCTGTCCCGCACGCACCAGCACTCCACCCTTGCGCGCCCGCAACGGAAACACATGCCCCGGCCGCGCCAGGTCGTGTGCCGTCGACTCCGGGTCGATCGCCACCCGGATGGTATGCGCCCGGTCCGCTGCCGAGATGCCCGTCGTCACGCCCTCCCGCGCCTCGATGCTCTCCGTAAACGCCGTCCCGAACCGCGACGTATTCTCCTGCGTCATGGGTCCCAGCCGCAGGTAGTCGGCGCGCTCCTCCGTCAGGGTCAGGCAGATCAGCCCGCGTCCGTACTTCGCCATGAAGTTGATCGCCTCCGGCGTTACGAACTCGGCCGCCAGCGTCAGGTCACCCTCGTTCTCACGGTCCTCGTCATCCACCACCACCACCATCCGGCCTGCGCGTATCTCTGCCACTGCCTCGCCGACATCAACAAACATGCCTTACCTCCGGGAACGCCGTGCTGGCCCGTTCCTTGCTTTCGACTGCCTTAATCATACGTCCGATGCAAAAATGAGAACGCCGCCCTCGGGCGGCGTTCTATACTCTGTGAGGCCTTTGCACTACAGGGTCGACTCGATCTCGAATCCCCAGGCCTCCAGCAGCGCCTCCGGGATATACTTCGAGTTCTTGTTCCGGCGAGCCCACTCGCGGAGCCTGGTCGACCGGATGTACTGGTCCGGCGTCAACTTAAACTCCTTCACGACCTGCTCAAACGATGTTACCGTTGGGACGACCGGGCCGATCGGCTCCGGCTTACCCCAATTCGGGTTTCCACGACGCTTTGCCATATGCTGTTAGTACCTCTTCGTTTTGTATTACTTGGAGCGCTTTACAGGACCTTGGGAGAGAAGGACCACGCGTAACATTCTAAGCCATTTAGACCTTTAAATTCAAGTCCTTTTGACAGGCGAAGACGCGCCGAAACCGTCCGAAAAGACGGCCCCTCCGCAACCCCTTCACCTGCCTCAGTTGTGCAGTGCCGACGCGTAGAACCTCGCCATATCCCTCTTCATCTGTTTCAGCGCTTCCACGTTCAGATAGACCATGTGACCCGCCGGATAGTAACCATACTCCACATTACCCACCAGCTTCTCCGGAAGGCTCATGTGGTTCAGGTCGTACTCCGTGGCAAAGAACGGAGTCGCCAGGTCGAAGTATCCATTGGCTGAAAACACTCGCAGCCTCGGGTTTTTCCGGATCGTATCCGCCAGGTCCACCGCCGTGTCGGGATTCGACTGCTCCCCTCGCCCGCCGCTCCCCGCCGACTTGTGCTTGAAGTCCCAGGTCTGATTCACGCCCGGCCCCGACGTGTAGTACGGCTCCTGACTCATATACTTCAGCTCACGCTGAATGTAATCGTGAAACGCCCCCACGTAAGTACCAGCAATCCCCGTGTCCGACGGATCCGACCCCGGCGACTCTCCCGCGGCATCGAAGTCCCAGCCCATAAACCGTGCGTCGTAGCGCCCCAGCGTACGGTCGTCATCCCGCAGCAACTCCTTGCGGAACCGCGAGGCCGACACCCGCAGCTTCGCCTCCTTCACGTACTCCACCTTCAGGCCCGTCAGCGCCGCGACCTGTGCCGCAATCGCATCGAACTGCGCCTGCGGCAGCCGGTCGCCTTGCTGCAATGCCTGCGCGTACGGTCCGCGCGCAAACTCTCGCGCCTGCTCGACCCACTCGGCCATCGTACCCGTCGCCTTTACCTTCTTGTAGTAGTACCCAATCGCAGCGAACGAGGGCAGATATCCCACAGCCTCCGTGTCATAGCCCGGATTCCGAACGTTGTAGTTCAATATCGACGACAGCAGCACCACGCCGTTGAACGAGACGCCATCGCCCTGCAGCGCGGACACCAACCCCGCCGACCGCGTCGTCCCATACGACTCCCCAAACAGAAATTTTGGAGAGTTCCACCTCTGGTTCGCCGTAATGTAGCGCTCAATAAACTTCCGGAACGCCGCAATGTCCTGATCGGTTCCGGCGAAGTCCTTCACCGTTCCCTTGCCCACCGCTCGCGAAAAGCCGCACAGCGGAGCGTCGATAAACACCAGGTCGCTCTTGTCCAGAAGGCTGTACTCGTTCGTCACCAGGTTGAACGGCGCCGGAACCGAGGCCTCCGGACTCTGCGTGATCACGCGCACTGGCCCGAACGACCCCATGTGCAGCCAGATCGTCGCCGCTCCCGGCCCGCCGTTGTAAAAGAAGGTCACCGGCCGCGACTTCGCATCCGCTCCATCCTGGGTATACGCCACGTAGAAGATGCTGGCATTCGGCTTATCCTGCTCGTCCCGAATCAGCAGGTTGCCCGCCGTCGCCGTGTAGTGAATCACCTGCCCGCCCAGCGTCAGGTCGTGCTTCGTCACCGAAGAGGACTCCGGCGGAACCGGAATCCCGGCGTCTGCCTTCGCCTGCTCCTTCTCCTCCGGCCCCTTGGCCTGCCCCTCAGGAGTCTGTGCCCCCGCCGTCACTGCCATCGCCAAAACTATCGCCGCCGCTGGGCGCAATCTCGTCCAAACGTTCAAGTCATACTCCTGGGATTTTGTTTTCTGAGCTGATGGGACCAGTCAGGCCGCCACGCCGTCGCTGCAACTATCATACTGTCAGCTTCGTCTTTGTCATCACGGACTTCTATCCGCGGATCGGCAGTTTTTCACCATGCGAAACGCGAACCCTATCTACAAAAATCTTAGTGGTCAACCACTTAGCTGCGGAGCTATGATCTGTCTGACCGAGATCTGCCTGACCGAACCCCTTCGAGGACGCCCATGAGTACTCTCCTCTCCGAAACCTCCGGTACCAAAGAGCTTCAGCAGCAGGACAATCTGCATCAGAGCCACGCCCCCTGCGAAGCCCCGCCCGACGCCCCCTCCCCCGACACCCTCTCCGACCTCGAGTTCTCCCGCCGGACCTTCGTAAAGACCGCCGGCATCCTCTCGGCCGGCGTCGCCTCTGGCCTGCCCCGCGTCGCCGCCGCCGAAAAGGCCCGCGTCGCCGCCGCCACCGCGCCCCAAACCATCTCGCTCGCCCTCAAGATCAACGGCAAGCAGCACGCCCTCACCGTCGACACCCGCACCACCCTGCTCGACGCCCTGCGCGAGTATCTCTCGCTCACCGGCACCAAGAAGGGCTGCGACCACGGCCAGTGCGGAGCCTGCACCGTGCTCGTCGACGGCCGCCGCGTTAACTCCTGTCTCACCCTCGCCGCCGTCGCCCAGGGCTCAGAGATCACCACCATTGAAGGCCTCGCCCACGGCGACGAACTCCACCCCGTCCAGGCCGCCTTCCTCGAGCACGACGGCTTCCAGTGCGGCTACTGCACCCCCGGCCAGATCTGCTCCGCCGTCGCCCTCCTCGAGGAGTGCCGCCGCGGCGACCTGAGCCAGGTCTCCTTCCAGACCGGTCAGACCACCAGCCCGCAGCTCAGCGACAACGAGATCCGCGAGCGCATGAGCGGCAACATCTGCCGCTGCGCCGCCTACCCCAACATCATCGCCGCGGTTCGCGCCGCGGCCCAGGGAGCACGCTCATGAACCCCTTTCACTACCAGCGAGCCACCGCCCCCGAAGAGGCAATCCACGTCGTCGCCGCCACCCGCGGAGCCAAGTTCCTCGGCGGAGGAACCAACCTCATCGACCTGATGAAGTATGACGTCGAGCACCCCACTACGCTCGTCGACATCAACCACCTCAGCTTCACCCAGATCACCTCCGCCTCGGACGGCACCACCACTGTCGGAGCTGGAGTCCGCAACAGCGACCTCGCCAATCACCAGACCATCCGCACGAACTATCCATTGCTCTCTCAAGCCATCCTCTCCGGAGCCTCCGCGCAGCTCCGCAACATGGCCACTACCGGAGGCAATCTTCTCCAGCGAACCCGCTGCTACTACTTCAACGACACCGCCTACACCGAGTGCAACAAGCGCAACCCCGGCTCCGGCTGCTCCGCCCTCAAAGGCTTCAACCGCATCCACGCCATCCTCGGGACAAGCGCCGACGGCGATTCGGATACCGCCAATTGCATTGCCACAAATCCCTCAGACATGAACGTCGCCCTCGCCGCCCTCAACGCCACCGTCCATGTCCAGGGCCCCAAGGGCAAGCGCTCCATTGCGCTGCGCGACTTCCACCTTCTCCCCGGCACCACGCCGCACATCGAGACCGCCCTCAAGCCCGACGAACTAATCACTTCCGTCGAGCTTCCCCCCTCCCGATTCGCGAAGCACTCCTGCTACCTCAAGGTCCGCGACCGCCAAAGCTACGCCTTCGCACTCGTCTCCGTAGCCGCCGGCCTCGAGCTCGATGGCTCCACCATCCAGTCCGCAGGCCTCGCCCTCGGAGGCGTCGCACCCAAGCCCTGGCGCTCCGCCGAAGCCGAGAAGGCCCTCGTCGGCGCACCCGCGACCGTCGAGACCTTCCACAAGGCCGCCGACCTCGCCGTCGCCGGCGCGAAGACCTACCAGTACAACGCCTTCAAAGTCGAGCTCGCAAAGACGAGCATCGTGCGCGCCCTCACCCTCGCCGCACAAGGAGTACAGGCATGATCAACCTCGACGAAGAGACCAAGCAGAACGCCAAGCAGCTCGACCACCGCTATGACGGCCGCCTCAAGGTCACAGGCGCCGCCAAGTACGCCGCCGAGTTTCCCGTCAAGGACGTCGTCCACGGCTACATCGTCCAGAGCACCATCCCCTCCGGCACCGTCGCCTCCATCGACGACGCCGCAGCCAGGCACGCATCCGGCGTCCTCGCCGTCATGACGCCTTTTAGCGCTCCCAAGGTCACGCCCAATAACAACGTCAACGTCCTTCAGGACAACCGCGTCCTCTACAACGGCCAGCCCATCGCCGTCGTCGTCGCGCGCTCGCTACCCGAAGCCATCCACGCAGCCACGCTGTTGCGCGTCAACTACAACCCCACTCCCGCGCGCCTTGACTTCGACGCCCTCATCTCCGAGTCGCGCCCGCCCAAGCGCAACGGCGTAGCCTGGGAGCCCGGAACCAGTCCCCTGCCTCCCGGAGCCAACCGCCGCGGCGACGTCGACGCCGCCTTCGCCAAGGCCGCCGTCACCGTCGACCAGATCTACACCACTCCCATCCAGAACCACAACCCCATGGAGCCGCACGCCACTATTGCCTCGTGGGAGAACGGAAAGCTCAGCGTCTACGACTCCACCCAGGGCATCACCGGCGAGCGCCAGAACCTAGCCCACGCCTTCGGCCTCCAGCCCAACGACGTCCACGTCGAATGTCCCTTCGTCGGTGGCGGGTTTGGCTGCAAGGGCTCCGTCTGGTCGCACGTCCTGCTCGCCGCCATGGCCGCCAAAGTCGTCCAGCGCCCCGTCAAGATCGCCATCACCCGCGAGCAGATGTTCGGCCCCGTCGGCTCCCGCCCCAACACGCGCCAGCACATCAAGCTGGGCGCAGATGCCACCGGCAAGCTCCTCGCCACCCAGCACGACGTCACCCTCTACGCCTCCATGTTCGCCGACTTCGTCGAGGGCTCCGCCAACCAGACCAACATGCTCTACGCGAGTGAGACCCTCTCCACCAATCACCGCCTCGTCGAGATGAACCTCGGCATGGGAACCTTCCAGCGCGCCCCCGGCGAGGCCACCGGAACCCTCGCCTTCGAGGTCGCGCTCGACGAACTGGCCGAGAAGCTCAACATGGACCCCATCCAGCTACGCCTCGCCAACTACGCCGAAGAAGATCCCGGCAAGAAGCTCCCCTGGTCCAGCAAGCACCTCCGCGAGTGCTATGCCGACGCCGCCGAGCGCTTCAACTGGGCTCGCCGCAAGCCCACTCCCGGACAGGTCCGCGAAGGCAATAAGCTCATCGGCTTCGGCATGGCCACCGCCACCTACGGGGCGAATCGCTCCAACTCCACCGCCATCGTCCGGATCCTTCCCAGCGGCCGCGTCTACGTCGGTTGCGGAACCCAGGACCTCGGCACAGGAACCTACACCATCATGGCGCAGGCGGCCGCCATGGCCCTCGGCGTCGATCCATCACTCGTCGACGTTGAACTCGGCGACTCCACCCTGCCTCGCTCCGGAGGCTCCGGTGGCTCGCAAACCGCCGCCTCCGTCTGCCCCGCCGTCTACCAGGCCGCGCTCGACGTCAAGCAGAAGCTCATCAACCTCGCCTGCAACGACTCCGCTTCGCCGCTGCACCTCGCCAACACCGAATCCGTCTCGACCCGCGACGGCGTCCTCTTTACCAAATCCTTCCCCACGAAATCCGAGCCCTTCGCCGCACTCCTCTCCCGCAGCGGCACTCCCATCGAAGCCACCGCCACCGCCGAGCCCGCCAAGGACCGCAGCACCTTCAGCTCCCACTCCTGGGGAGCCGTCTTCGCCGAGGTCGCCGTCGACGCCGACACCCGCACGGTGCAGGTCCGCCGCGTCGTCGGAACCTACGACATCGGAACCCTGATGAACAGGAAGACCGGCATCAATCAACTCCAGGGCGGCATCGCCTGGGGAATTGGCTTCGCCCTCCACGAAGAGGCGCACATCGATCCCACCCACGGCCTCACCGTCAACCGCAACATCGCCGAGTACCACGTCCCCGTCAACGCCGACGTAGGCGAGATCGACGTCGCCTGCCTCAACATCCCCGACTACCGCTTCTCCCCGCTCGGCGCCCGCGGCATCGGCGAGATCGGCATCACCGGAGCCGCCGCCGCCGTCGCCAACGCCGTCTACAACGCAACCGGCAAACGCGTCCGCGACTTCCCCATCACCATCGACAAGCTCATGGCCTAAGCCGCCAAAATTTAGCGCCGCCAGGAAATTCATGGCGGCGCGAATACTTTATCGCGAATACTTTATTGGGACGTCATTCTGAGCGCAGCTCAGTAGTTCGCCGGTGCCGACGACGCTGTCCCGATAGGAAAAGACTCTTCAAACCGTATCCAGCCGGAACGAGTCCATATACCGCTCCACGGCGTACCCCTTCGCCTTCCAGGCCGCCAGCCCGCCATGCAGCAGCTTGATCCGCGTGTACTGAAGATTCTTCGCCCGCCGCAGAATCTCCCAGCTCGTCTTCTCGCCCGGGCACGTGCAGTAGATCACCACATCCTGCTCCTTCGGAATCACCGCCGGATTCTTCAGCACCTCTTTCGGCGCGATCCTCTTCGCCCCCGGAATTATCTCCGAGTAAGCCAGAACATCCAGCGGCTGACGTACATCGAAGACCATCACCTTCGGCTCCGGCTCCAGCAGCTCATGCAGTTCATCCGGCTCGATGCAGTGCTGGAACAGCTCGCGCCGCTTCTTCACGACCCAAACCCTCCACGCCACAAACAGGAGGACGCCAAGCGCAACGACCGCCCATATCGAAATCAGTAGCATATCGAGCTCCTCATCGACTCACGCCTATTCAGATTCTCCACAAGGCAGAATGATTCGCCAGAATGTAACGTCATATCCGGCATCCTAGCCTACACCGGCGGCCAACCGCCAGCATCCCTCGCACAATCCCTTCCACGCACGCGCAACGTACCTCAGCTTGTTCCGCGCCATCCCATCAAACTCTATTCCAGGCAAACAATATGCGAAGATCACCCAAGGCCTATGGAATCATCTTCCCTCTCCGATCTCCTCCACAGGACCTTCGGCTTCCCCGCCTTCCGCGCCAATCAGGAGGCCGTCTGCCGCGCCGCCACCGACGGCCGCGACGTCCTGCTCGTCATGCCCACCGGAGCCGGAAAATCCCTCTGCTATCAGCTTCCCGCCATCGCCCGCGGCGGCACCGCGCTCGTCATCTCCCCGCTCATCGCCCTCATGGACGACCAGGCCGCCAAGCTCTCCGCCATCGGCCTCCGCGTCGCCCGCATCCATTCCGGCCTCTCGCGCGACGAGGCCCGCCAAGCCTGCCGCGACTACCTCGACGGAACACTGCAATTCCTCTTCATCGCCCCCGAGCGCATGCGCGTCCCCGGCTTCCCCCAGATGCTCGCCAAGCGCAAGCCCGCGCTAATCGCCATCGACGAGGCGCACTGCATCTCGCAATGGGGCCACGACTTTCGCCCCGACTATCGCACCCTCGGCGATCACCTTCCATCCCTGCGCCCCGCGCCCGTCATCGCCCTCACCGCCACCGCAACCCCCACTGTCCAAAAAGACATCGCCACCCAACTCCGCCTCGACTCACCCGCGCTCTTTATCCACGGCTTCCGCCGCCACAACCTCGCCATCGAGGTCGTCGAGATGTCGAAGCCGCGCCGCAACCAGTTCGCGATCGACCTCCTCAAGTCCGCCGAGTCCCGCCCCGCCATCGTCTACGCCCCCTCGCGCAAAGCAGCCGAAGAGCTCGCCTCGCAACTCGGTCGCGGAGCCGCCGCCTATCACGCCGGCCTCGACCCCGCCACACGCGAGCGCGTCCAGCGCCACTTCCTCTCCGGATCGCTCGAGGTCGTCGTCGCCACCATCGCCTTCGGCATGGGCATCGACAAGGCCAACGTCCGCACCGTCATCCACATCGCGCTCCCCGGCTCTGTCGAGGCCTACTACCAGGAGATCGGCCGCGCCGGACGCGACGGCCTCCCCTCGCGCACCGTGCTCCTCCACTCCTTCGCCGACCGCAAGATGCACGACTTCTTCCTCGAACGCGACTACCCCGCCCCCACCGAGCTAGCCCGCCTCGCCCGCGTCCTCACGCAAGATTTTCAAGAACCCGAGATCCTCCGCGAACATCTCCGCATGGACGTCGAGACCTTCGACCGCACCGCCGAAAAGCTCGTAGCCCAGGGCGCCGCCGCCTTCGACATCGCCGGTAATCTCCGCGCCACCGAGAACCAATCCTGGCAGTCCGGCTACGACCGCCAGCTAGCCTTCCGCCGCTCCCAGATCGACCAGATGGCCCGCTTCGCCGAGACCCCGCAGTGCCGCATGACCGCTCTCATCCAGCACTTCGGCGACACCGCCGACGGCCTCCGTCCCTGCGGCCACTGCGACTTCTGCTCCCCCGAGCGGGCCACCGCCCAGACCTTCCGCCAGCCCACGCAACAAGAGGACCGCCACCTCCGCGCCATCCTTCGCACCCTTGACGGTGCGTCCCCACGCGCCACCGGCAAGCTCCACACCGACCTTGCCCTCGGCATCGACCGCAAGACCTTCGACACCTACCTCAACGCCCTAACCCGCGCCGGACTCCTCACCCTCACCACCGACACCTTCACCAACTCCGAGGGCAACGTCATCAACTTCAAACGAGCCGCCCTCACCCACGAAGGCCGCAACCGCGACGAAAGCGAAGACCTCACAGTCCTCCTACCCAACGAAGACCAAACATCAGGCGCGACGAAGACCCGCAGCAAGCAAGCCAACAACTCTCGTTGCAGCCGCAGCTCCTCCGAAGTGTCATCTCGACCGGAGGCCCGTAGGGCCGCAGCAGAGAGACCCGCTTCTCTACCACTGACGTCCGAACAACAAGCCCTAGAACAACGCCTCCGCACATGGCGCAAAGCCGAAGCCGCAAAAACCGGCAAACCAGCCTTCATCGTCTTCAGCGACGCCGTCCTCAACAACATCGTTCAAGCCCACCCCACCACCCTCGCCGAACTGCAACGCATCTCCGGAATAGGCCCCGAAAAATCCGACCGCTACGGCGCCGCGGTCATCGCCATCTGCCGAGGCGAAGAGATCACCGATTTCTCGAATCACGCCTCCCCATCGAAGCCATCATCTCGACCGAAGCGCGAAGCACGCAGTGGAGTGACCCCTGTATTTCGCCGAACCGGCCACGGAACTCAACAAGTAGACGAAATCTCCGAACACCACATCAAACCAGCTACCGCACAGAGCCCACAGCCCGCTGCACCCACACTAACCCCCGACCAACAACTCCTGGACACTCGCCTCCGCGCTTGGCGAGCCACCGAAGCCGAGCGTCTCGGCCTCCCTCAATTCTTCGTCCTCGGAACCTCCACCCTCCGCAGCATCGCCATCGAGCGCCCCCGCACCCTCACCGAACTCAAGATGATCGACGGCGTCTCCCTGGAAAAAGCCGAAAAGTTCGGCCCCAGCATCCTCGAGATCTGCACCGAGTAGCACCGACTGAATCACTATTCACTTGTGCCCTCGCCGTGTGCTACCGTCGCAATCAATGGCCACGCCCGACACAACCCGCCACACTCCCGCCTCCATGAACGGAACCACCCCCACCATCGACGAGCGCGCCAGCCACTGCTTCGGCTGCGGTCCCGCCAACCCCCAGGGCCTCCACCTCATCTTCACAACCGACACCAGCGATCCCGCCAACCCCATCGCGACCTGCCACTTCCAACTCGATCGCCTCCACGAAGGCCCGCCCGGCCACATCCACGGCGGCATCGTCGCCACGCTGCTAGACGAGGCCATGAGCAAGCTCAACCGCCCCCTCAACGTCCTCGCCATGACCCGCCACATGGAGGTCGACTACCTCCGCCCCGTCCCGCTCTACCAGCCCCTCACCCTCACCAGCCGCCACCTCAGCCGCGAGGGCCGCAAGCTCTTCCACCAGGCCGAAATCCAATCCCCCGAAGGCCAGGTCCTCGCCCGCGCCAAAGGCCTCTTCATCATCATCGACAAAGCTATGCTCGCCGCCGCAGGCTTCACCGGCCCCGAAGACTAAACCTCCGACTCCTCCCAGTACCCCTGGTCCCGCAGAAAGTACTTATCGTTCCAGCTATGCAGCATCGTCTTGAAGAACATCCAGACCATGCGCCCATGCCCCAGCTTTTGAAATCTGCGGTTCGTCGTCAGCACCTTCCCCCGCACAATCCGGAACCGCGTCCGCGCCACACCCTTTGACAGCAGATAGTCTTCCGCAAACAGCGCGCGCTCGTTGAACCCACCCAGCGCCCAGAACGCCTCGCGATCAAACAGCATGAACATCCCCGTCGCAAACGGCTTCAGCACCGACCCCACCCGCTGCATGAAGTTGTTCCCCATATAAAGCGCATCGTCGAAGAAGCTCCCCTCCCGGCACGCGATATTCGTCGTCACCAGGTGCAGTCGTCTCCTCCGCATCCTCCACAGCGCCCGCCGCAGCAGCGTCGGCTCCGGCAACTCCACGTCCGCGTCCAGAAACAGCACATAAGGAGTCGTCGCCAGCCGCGCGCCCGCATTCCGCCCCACCGAAGGCAGCCCGCCCTCGATCACCTCCACGCGCAATCGGTCTTGGAAGCTCAGCGCCACCTCCACCGTCCCGTCCGTCGAGCCAGCGTCCGCCACGATCACCCGTGTCTCCGACATCCCCTCGAAGTCCTGCCTGGCCAGCGAGCCCAGCAGCCTCGGCAGCATCTCCGACTCATTCTTCGCCGGAATCACAATCGTCAGCTCAGCGCCCATCACCCCTCCAGGCGATGTGCGCACACCGCCACTTACGCAAATCCTCCGCCCGACCCCCCGCTGCGCGCTTCAATTGAATTTGAATTTTCTGCAAATAACTCTGGGCGCTCCCAGCTGATTAACAAAAACTCAGCTCTTCATCTCCCGCTAACAAAGCTGCTAAACTTTAACCTTTCGCGGCAAACGCCCTCGCAATCTAACTACGTACCGCGGCTCGCAAGGAGAACTCTCATGTCTGACCACACCTCAAACGGCAATCTCGGATCCACCTCCCTCCGCCTCAAGACCGGCCTGGCCGAGATGCTCAAAGGTGGAGTCATCATGGACGTCATGAACGTCGAGCAGGCGCGCATCGCCGAAGAGGCCGGCGCCACCTCCGTCATGGCCCTCGAGCGTGTCCCCGCCATGATCCGCGCCGAAGGCGGCGTCGCCCGCATGGCCAATCCAAAGCTCATCAAGCAGATCATCGGAGCCGTCTCCATCCCCGTCATGGCCAAGGCCCGCATCGGCCACTTCGCCGAGGCCCAGATCCTCCAGGAGCTCGGCGTCGACTTCATCGACGAGTCCGAGGTCCTCACCCCCGCCGACGAGACCTTCCACATCGACAAGCACGCCTTCACCACGCCCTTCGTCTGCGGAGCCCGCAACCTCGGCGAAGCCTGCCGCCGCATCGCCGAAGGCGCAGCCATGATCCGCACCAAGGGCGAGGCCGGAACCGGCGACGTCGTCCACGCCGTCCAGCACATGCGCCAGATCGTCCGCGAGATGCGCGCCCTCACCGTCCTCGACGACGCCGAGCTCTACAACGCCGCCAAGGTCCACCAGGCACCCTACGAGATCATCCGCATGGTCGCCCAGGCCGGCAAGCTCCCCGTCCCCAACTTCTCCGCCGGCGGAATCGCCACCCCCGCCGACGCCGCCCTCATGATGCAGCTCGGCGCCGAGGCCGTCTTCGTCGGCTCCGGAATCTTCATGAAGGAGCGCGCCACTCCTCTCGACGTCGAAAACAACCCCAAGGAACGCGAAGAAGCCGTCTCCCGCGCCAAGGCCATCGTCACCGCCACCACCCACTTCAACGACCCCAAGATCGTCGCCGATGCCTCCGAGCAGGTCATCGGGACCATGAAAGGGCTCGCCGCCGCCGCCCTCGAAGAGTCCGAACTCCTCCAGACCCGCGGCTGGTAGCATCCGCAAAAGTCGAGTTAGGGCGTGTTCGGTTCAAGCAAACGTTGAAAGTCCAATCGATCGGGACTCAAGAAGGATAAAGGTAAAACTACGCAGAACGTTGCGCCGCCACCCGGGTTATTCTCAGCCCATATGCGGCCACCATGGGCCTCGACGATTGAGCGCGATACTGCCAAACCGATCCCCATACCCTTTTCCTTCGTAGTCAAGAAAGGTTCGAAAATCCTTTCCGGATCATCGACTCCCGGCCCGTTGTCGATCACTTGTATCAGCACCTCGTTCTGATCTGTTACGGCTGCCCGAACCTTAGCAAGCGAAGTGAGTCTGCTATCCTCCATTGCTTCGATAGCGTTCGAGATTAAATTGATGAATACCTGTTGGATCTGTATCGGATCTACAGAGACGTTGGGGAGATTCTCATCAAAGTCTCTGTCAATTGGGATTTCACGCTTGTTTGGATCCTCCTGAACGAGGCGAACGGCCTCAGCCATGATTTCAGGGATACTTGCTTCCGTCTTATCAAAGGACTCCTGTTTGAAGAGCGCTCGAATGTGTTGCATAGCCTCATCGGCTGCACGAGCATCTCTCAATATTCGATCAATCGAGGTGTTTGTTTGCACCAGATTTGGCGGATTCGCTGCCAGCCAGCGCTTTGCAGCCTGAGCATTTAAAAACACGGCCATAAGCGGCTGGTTGAGCTCGTGAGCGATCGAGGCTGAGAGCTCAGCTACGGTGGCTATCCTTGACGCCCTGCTCAGCTTGATGCGGGTATCGCGAAGATGGTCCTCAGCCCGTTTCCGGTCGTCGATATCGAAGAGAACCCCGTACCACTTAATGATATTTCCCTCGTCGTCGCGCAGAGGGAAATTGCGACTCAAGAACCATCGGTAGGTTCCATCTGCGCGTCTAAGGCGTATCTCCTGATCCGAGGAAGTTCCGGTGGTCAATGCGGCCTGAAGACTGGCCGTCGAGCGATCACGGTCGTCGGGATGTACTGCACTCGCCCAGCCCGAGCCCTGCTTCCAGCCCGAGCACAGCCCCTGTTCTCTGGAAAGCCCGGTGTAATCCGCCCAACTTTGGCTGATGAAATCGACCGATCCGTCAGGCAAAGCGGTCCCCACGATGGCGGGTATCGTCTCAACGATGGTCCGAAGCTCCCTCTCGCTTTGCTGGATTCTCTCCTCTGCCCGCTTTACCTTCGTTATAGCGGCGCGCTTTCGCTTATCGACATCGACACTCGATCCATACCACTTGATAATTTCTCGATGTTCGTCACGCATCGCGAGTTTGTGGTGCACCATCCAGCGATATTCCCCATCAGCCCGCCGCACTCGCGCTACTCCCTCAAAGCACTCTCCCGTGGCGATCGACTCCCGCCACTTCTGTACGAAAGCTTCGACATCTTCTGGATGAATAAAGGAAGTCCATTCCCATCCCAACAGCTTCTCGATCGGTTGTCCGAAAAAGTCGATCCACGTCTGATTCAAGAAATCGAGGTAGCCATCCGGTCGGGCTGTGTGGATAAGCGCAGGAGTCGAATCGACAATTCGTCGAAGCCTCAGGCTCTCATCATCGGCCGAATTGTTCCCGCCGGCTCCCATGATCCAACCGTACAACACCTAGAAATCCGTTTTCCATCACATCTATATGTAGTATTCACCGCCGATTTTGACTCGATACTTGACCACAGCCCCGGGCTGACGTGCGGCACCAATATCTACGCCGAATTTCCTTGCTGGCCACCTAAGGTTGTTACGTGAAGTCTGGCACCCTTTCACAACTAATATCTAAAGGGTTCTGATGGGACTGGGTGGCCCACATCTGACCGAAGTGCCACAATCGGGTGCCCCATATCTGGCGGCCTTATCGCCAGATGTGGGCCATCGCGCGCAGCGCGATCCATCTTCCGTCAAAGTCTTGTTATCTGCACCGGGCCAGGTTCATCGAGAAGGTAGTGCCGGTAACTGGACCACCTCCACTCCTCAGGCTGCTCGACCAACCCTCGCGCGACCGGGTCGCGGTGCATGTACTTCAGCTTCTCCACCCGCTTGTCATGGGTAAAGACATTGAAGTCGTAATACACCTCTGCCAGAACGGCCTTGCATCAAGGCGTCTTGAGACAGAAATCTTGAGGGCCTGGAGAGCCTTCGAGCGAGGAATCTCCTCATCGGGCGGCTCGCTGACGAGAAGATGAACGTGCTCGGGCATCACAACATAGCCCAGCACCTCAAAGAGGTAGTGGCGGCGTATGAGTTCAAGAGAGTCTAGGAAGATGTCTTTCGCATCTGACGTCGCGAGGTAAGCTTGCCGGCGATAACAACTGAAGGTGATACATTGGTCGTCGCCCTCAAGTTGAAAACGCCTGAGACCCAATGGCATGGATGGATTCTATCTCGCAACAAAGCCGAAGAAGCGGATCGCACCTCCGCGCGATTGGCCCACATCTGGCGATAAGACCCGCCAGATATGGGGCACCCGACTCCTGGCGCTTCGATCAGATGTGGGCCACCCAGTCCACGTACCCGAAACTAGCATCAGGAAAACGGGGCTCTGAGCCGCTGGAAAATCTTCTTCCGGTAGCTCAGAGCCCCTCAGGTCACGGAGGGCTAATGTCACGCTAAGGCAAGCGCCGCGCGGCATCGGCCTGCTCAGCAAGCTGCCCCAGAGTCGCAAAAAAATCCTTCGACTGACCACTAAACAACCCGCTGGCAGTCAGGCTCTGCACGGCTGCCTGAGCACCCGCAAATTGATCCGTCAGCGGACGAATCACAGCGCACTTCGGCAGATTGGCGTTGATAAACTCGCAGGGGATCGGGAAGATCAGGTTCGTCTGCAGCTGCGGATTTGGCGGATCGTTGAAGTCAGGGAACGTCAAACCCTGATCCGTAATCGGTGGCCCCTGCACAGCGTTGCCCGCAAAATCCACCCACTCCAGAAAGTGCGCTATCTCACTTCCGCCAATGCCCAGCGTAATTTCGAGCGCCTGGGCACCTGTCACCTTCTGGCTCAACGCCGCGTACAAGCTCGTGCCACCCTGCTCGATCGAGCCGAAGTGAAACGCCGCGATATCTGCAATCGCCTGAATGTGCGTCGGATTGTCGAAGTCGGCATCTGTCACTGGAATCGCCGATCGATTCGTTATGTTCAGTGCCTGAGGAAACGTCGCACCAAGGTCCGGGTTGGTCGTGCTGCGATACCGCGTGTACCAACTCGTATCCACAGTCAGATGCATCAGGTTTGTCAGACGCCCAATGTTCTGCGCGCCCGTCGCCTTGCTGCCTTGCAGCGTTCGAAACGCATCCAGATTAACCGGCGACTCTCCCTTGGAAGCAAGGTACGCGTTCAAAAAATCGGCGTGACTGACCTCATCCAAAGTATTGCTCGTGATGTATTGTGGTCCATCGCCATCCAGATTCATGAAGGCATTCTGGTAAGCATTGGGCGTACCGTTTGCGACACCGCCCAACTCGGCATACTGGCCCCACAGATCGGCCTCGACCAACTCGGCTGCAGCCAGGAATCGAAGAATGGCCGCATCTCCACGATCCAGATTGCGATCGAACCCCTCCCCTAAAGCCGCTTTGCTATTGCTCAACATCCCGGCACCCATTGCAACGGCACCACCAGTCACCAATCCACCTTTCATAAAAGAGCGGCGATTGAGTGAACTCAACGTAGGACTGCTCTGCTTCTTCATGCGTCTGGTTACCTTTCCAGCGACCCAGGCACGGCTCGCTGGAAAGACACTACCCTTCGCGTGTAAGGGAGCTTGTCACTGGGTCATCAAACTCTGGTCCTTTTTCTGTCTCGCAGTTTGAGTTGCCTGCTCTGCGTCTTTTTATTGAAAAAATAAAATCCATCTTTGGTCAAAGTCTCATACGATTCGGCCGAAAAGGAAACATCATGGGAAAACTCGACGGAAAAGTAGCGGTCATCACCGCGGCAACCAGCGGAATGGCCCTCGCAACCGGAAAGCTCTTCGTCGAAGAGGGAGCCTACGTCTTCATCACCGGACGCAACCAGCAGAAGCTCGATGAGGCCGTCAAGTCCATCGGCCGCAACGTGACCGGCGTCCAGGGCGACGCCTCCAATCTGGCCGACCTCGACCGCCTCTTCGATCAGGTCAAAAAAGAGAAGGGCCGCATCGACATCCTCTTCGCCAGCGCCGGATACGGCGACGCCGCTCCCATCGGAGCCGTCACCGAGGAGCAATTCGACACCACCTTCAACACCAACGTCCGCGGAACCCTCTTCACGGTCCAGAAGGCCCTGCCCCTCATGCCCGACGAGTCGTCCATCATCCTCAACGGCTCCATAGCCGGCATCAAGGGCTTCCCCGCCTTCTGCGTTTACAACGCCAGCAAGGCTGCCGTCCGCTCCTTCGCGCGAACCTGGCTCGTCGACCTCAAGGACCGCAGGATCCGCGTCAACGTCCTCAGCCCCGGCCCCATCGAGACCGGCGTCTGGGACCACATCCCCAAGGAAGCCAAGGAACAGTTCATTCGCATGGTTCCCCGCGGCACCATTGGCCAGCCCGAGGAGATCGCCACCGCCGCCCTCTTCCTCGCCTCCAGCGACTCCGGCTTCGTCAACGGCATCGAACTCTTCGTCGACGGCGGCACCGCCCAGATCTAACCTCACCTCTGACTCGTAACTCATCAAAGCCGGGTGCCCCACGTCTCGATTCTGAGACGTGGGTTCATTCGAGCGAAGCTCGAACCTCGTAATCAAGGGCTCAGCTTCAGCCACAGCAAACCGTCTCCTATCAACAAGAAGCAGCCACCATCGCTGTTTTACCCCGAAAAATCTCTTGTCAAGCCCCAATCTCCCCTAAGTCAATGACCCCAAAATACTTGTGCAGTGCCGATTAATTCCCCTCCATTCTCTATACTGGAAATAGAGACACCAGAGACCGCACCCCAATAGCCCCAAAGCTGCGCCACGTGACTGGCGAAGTACCAGACTAAGTGCAATCTTTGGAAGACTTTGCACAAAAAGGTACGGGAGGGGGACATATGACCACAGGCGCCGCACCGGACGAACAGCCACAACTCACCATCGGAGTCCTCGCCCTCCAGGGAGCCTACCAGGCCCACGACCTCACCCTCTGCAAGCTCGGAGCCCACACCCGCCTCGTCCGCCTCCCCACCGATCTCGAAGGCATCGACGGCCTCGTCATGCCCGGCGGCGAGTCCACCACCATGCTCAAGTTCCTCGAGCAGCGCGGCTTCTTCGACCTCCTCAAGGACTTCGTCCACAAGACCCCGACCTTCGGAACCTGCGCTGGTGTCATCCTCCTCGCCACCGACGTCACCAACCCCGTCCAGAGATCCCTCGGTGCCCTCGACGTCACCGTCGAGCGCAACTCCTACGGCCGCCAGATCGACTCCACCATCCTCAACGCCGACTCCAAACTCCCCGGCGGCCCGCTCGAGATGATCTTCATCCGCGCCCCCCGCATCACCCGCACCGGCCCCGCCGTCGAAACCCTCGCCACCCGCGACTCCGACCCCGTCCTCGTCCGCCAGGATCACCTCCTCGCCGCCACCTTCCACCCCGAGCTAGGCCACGACCTCCGCGTCCACCAGCTCTTCCTCGACCTGGTCCGCGAACACAAGCGAAAGAGCTAGCTCGCCCTCCACCTCCGCACCGCCAGCCAGATCGCAATCGCAAGAAACTGACCATACAGCGTCCATTCCACCGCAGCCCCAATCGTCGAGCGCTCCGCCCCTCGCACCGCAACCAACACCAGCATCACCAACAGCACCGCCAGCGACCACCACATCACCTTCCGCCCATAGTGAGTCGTCCTCACCGCCACCAGACGCCGCGCCGGAAGCTTCGCTGCAACGCGCTCCGCAAAATCCGCAGGAATCGAGCTCGACAAATCCGGCGCCCGCTCCAGCGCCGCAACAATCCGATCCTCAAACGCCCGCTCCTCCTCGCGAGCCAGCGCCGCCATCTCCTCCGGACTCATCTCTTCACCGCGCATACAGCTCTCCCTTCGCTGGCCTGCAATCTCTCCCGCAGCTTCTTCCTTCCGCGATGCAGATGCGTCCGAATCGTTCCGATCGGCATATTCAGCGCCGCCGCAATCTGCTCATAGCTCCGCTCCTCCTGGTGGTAAAGAACGAGCACCGTTCGCTCCACGCTGCTCAACTCCTGCAACTGCTCCTCCACCCGCAGCCGGAACTCGCGCTCCTCCATCTGCTGCTCCGCATTGCGCTCCGGATGCTCCAGCCGCTCCTCCCACGCACTCGTCTCGTCCGACATCGAGACCAGCGGCCGATCCGCCCTCTTCCGCCGCTTCCACTCGTTCTGAGCGACGTTCACCGCAATCCGATAGAGATACGTCGTCACTAGCGATTCACCGCGAAAGTTCGGCAGCGCCCGATACAACCGCAGAAAGACCTCCTGAGCCAGATCGTCGAGATGCTCCCTGCTCCCCGTCAGCCGATAAAGCGTGCGAAAGACCATCGCCTGATTCTCCCGCACCACCTGCTCGAAGCTGAGATCGGCACTCACAGGAAGCGTTAGACCTCCGCGCATCGCCAAAGTTTCAGCACAACGAGTGAAACTTAACCGCAACCGTATTGTCTAACGCTGGCAGAAAAGGGAGGTCCAGCACATGGAAATCTTTCACAGCCCGCTCATCGTTCCCCTGGGAGCGTTCGTCGTCGCCATCGTCGCCATCATCGCCGGTATCTGGTCCGATGCCCACACCAAGCGCATCCGCGCCGATCAGCGCATGGCCATGCTCGCCCGCGGAATGTCCGTCGACGACATCGAAAAGGTTCTCGGCAAAGCCCATGAAGAAGAGCGCCCGCCCAAAGATCCGCTGCGCAGTCTCAACAACGCCCGCCGAGCCGGCATCGTTCTCGTCTCCTCGGGAATTGGTCTCATGCTCTTCTTCATCACGCTCTGTGTGATCCTGCACGAGCGCAACGTCCTCGCCGGAGCCGCCGTCGGCCTCATCCCTCTGGCCATCGGCATCGGGTTCTTCGTCGACTACAACCTGCAGAAGCGCGAGCTATCGCGCTTCGGCATGGAGATCGACCCGACGCGCTGACCTAAAGCCCCAGCCCGCCATCCACCGTCAGAAGCTGCCCCGTAATAAACTCCGGCGCTGTCGCAAAGAACACCACCGCCGCAGCCACGTCCTCCGCGGTCCCGTTCCGCTGCATCGGGGTTTTGCGCGCGAAGTGCTCGTAGGCCTCTTCGATCTCACCCTGAACGATCATGCCCGGCGCCACGCAGTTCACGCTGATCTCCGGAGCCCACGCCTTCGCCATCGTCTCCGACAGCATATGCAGCGCCGCCTTCGACGTGCAGTAGTGGCCGTGCGTCGCCCACGGATGCGTCCCGCCCAGCGACCCGATGTTTACGATCCTCCCCTGCACCGCCCGCAGATGTGGAACCGCAGCCCGCGCCACCAGAAACGGCGCACGCGTGTTCGTGGCAAACATCCGGTCCCACTGCGCAACCGTAATCTCCTCGAGCACTACCGACTCAAACACCCCGGCGTTGTTCACCACCAGATCAAGCCTGCCAAACTGTTCGACGACCTCAGCCACCGTCGCATCAATGCTCTCCGGGTCGCCAAGATCGCACCGAACCGCCAGCGCATCCACATCAAACGCGGCCAGATCGCGAACCGTCTGCTCCGCCTCGACCTGTGAGCCGAGATACGTGATGGCGACGTCGGCGCCGTGCTCCGCAAGCATCAGTGCGATCGCGCGGCCAATGCGTTTGGCCGCGCCGGTGACGAGCGCAGTCTTACCCGCAAGCGGCTTCGCCGAGAGAGGATTCATCATGAGGTCGCTACTGCTTAGGAGCAGTAGAGGTCGTCCCCTGTGACGGCGGAGCAGCGTTCGGCGTAGTCGAATTCGTTGACTTCGGCCTTGCGGGTTCCTGGACCCCCGCCTTGCGGCTGGATTCCTTGCCTGTGTTGTCTGTATACGAGGACGCCTGCTCCTGCGGCCGCAGCATCGCAATCGCAATCTCGCGTGTGGGCTCGTCCACCTGGAAGTCCTCGGCGTACGTTGCAAAGCCGTTGGCGATCACCTGCACCCGCACCAGCGATCCCGTCGGGATGATATCGATCGTAGCCTTCCCATCAGGGCCCGTCTTCACCTCGAGGTTTCCGATGTCCTTGCCGTCTTTGAACGGATTGAAGATCACGGCCGCGTTCATAATCGGCTTGCCGTTCGCCTTCTTGGTCACCTGCACGGTGATCTTCGAGGTCTCCGGAGGTGGCTTGTATTTCCTTCCCCGCTTCATCGGCGAGTCCTGCGCGAGCAGGCTTGAGGCGGCTACCAGTGCGGTGACACAGATAAGGGCGATACGGGACCAGTATGAGAAGCGGCGAGACAACATAGTGGCATTCATTCTACGACGTTGAGCGCAGCATTTGCTCCCCCATCTCCCCTCGAGCGTCGGGTTGCGTGGGTTTCACTCATATTTCATCTTGAACGAGTTGACATCCGCCCGCCCCCTCCCCTATCGTTAGCAATCGGAAGCCTAGAGTGCTAACCGGCTGTAAGGCCCCGCAAGAAGAGTCTGGCTCAGACAGGCTCCCCGTGGGAGGCAGCGGGTAGCGTTTCCAATAGTTTGCATCGTGCCGCAGGACGAGACTTTGCCCTGGGAGCCCGATGCGCGTTTCAACCCGGGCGGTGCTTCCGTTCGGCAAAACAAAGTAACAAGGAGAGCTAAGCAATGGCAAAGACATTTACACCGCTGCACGATCGCATCCTGGTCCGTCGCGTGGAAGAGGGCGAGAGCATTCGTGGCGGCATCATCATTCCCGACTCCGCCAAGGAGAAGCCACAGCAGGGGCAAGTCATCTCCGTCGGCAAGGGCAAGTCGAACGACGAAGGCAAGGTTTTCCCGCTCGACGTCAAGGCAGGCGACCAGATCCTCTTCGGCAAGTACTCCGGAACCGAGATCAAGCTCGACGGCGAAGAGCTACTGATCATGCGCGAAGAAGAAGTCCTCGGCATCGTCAAGTAGTCCTTCGCGGACGGCGAAGAGCGGCACCGCCGCGTTCTAACCCCTCCGCAACCTTCAGCGTTAAGCACACGGTTTTAGCCGTGTGAATCAGCCGATTCACCGACGGGGCTTTAGCCCCTGAGGTCAATATTCAACGCAGCCGCCCAATGCGGTGCGAGGAGAAGAAAAATGGCAAAACAGATTCTGCATGGAGAAGATTCGCGTCAGGCGATCCTGCGTGGCGTCAACACGCTCGCCGATGCGGTGAAGGTGACGCTCGGTCCGAAGGGCCGCAATGTCGTCATCGAGAAGAAGTTCGGCTCCCCCACCATCACCAAGGACGGCGTCACCGTCGCCAAGGAGATCGAACTCGGCAACAGCCTCGAGAACATGGGCGCACAGATGGTCCGCGAAGTTGCTTCAAAGACCTCCGACGTCGCCGGCGACGGCACCACCACCGCGACCGTTTTGGCGCAGGCCATCTACCGCGAGGGCGTCAAGACCGTTGCCGCCGGCGCGAACCCGATGGCTCTCAAGCGCGGCATCGACAAGGCCGTTGAGGCCATCGTCGGCAAGCGCGACGAGAACGGCGCAGCCGTGGGCGGCGCTCTCAGCAAGCTTTCGAAGCCGGTCTCCGGCGACATGATTGCCCAGGTCGGAACCATCTCCGCCAACTCCGACGAGCAGATCGGAACCATCATCGCCGAGGCCATGAAGAAGGTCGGCAAGGACGGCGTCATCACCGTCGAAGAGTCCCGCACCATGGAGACTCAGCTTGAGGTCGTCGAGGGCATGCAGTTCGATCGCGGCTACCTCTCGCCCTACTTCGTCACCGACGCCGAGCGCATGGAAGCCGCTCTCGAGAACCCTTACATCCTCATCTACGAGAAGAAGATCTCCTCGATGAAGGACCTGCTCCCCCTGCTTGAGCAGATCGCCCGCACCGCCAAGCCCCTCATCATCATCGCCGAGGACGTCGACGGTGAGGCGCTCGCCACGCTCGTCGTCAACAAGCTGCGCGGAACCCTGAACGTCGCTGCCGTCAAGGCTCCCGGCTTCGGAGACCGCCGCAAGGCCATGCTTCAGGACATCGCCATCCTCACCGGTGGCAAGGCGATCACCGAAGACCTCGGCATCAAGCTCGAGGGCGTCAAGATCGAGGACCTCGGCACCGCCAAGCGCGTCACCATCGACAAGGACAACACCACCCTCGTTGACGGCGGCGGCAAGGCTGGTGACATCGAGGGCCGCGTGAAGGAGATTCGCGCTCAGATCGACAAGACCACCTCCGACTACGACCGCGAGAAGCTGCAGGAGCGCCTCGCCAAGCTGGTCGGCGGCGTCGCCGTCATCAAGGTCGGTGCAGCCACCGAGACCGAGATGAAGGAGAAGAAGGCTCGTGTCGAGGACGCGATGCACGCAACCCGCGCTGCAGTCGAGGAAGGCATCGTCCCCGGCGGCGGAGTCGCGCTGGTTCGCACCGCATCGGCCGTCGACGACATCCTCAAGTCGCTCGATGGCGATGAGAAGATCGGCGCCGCCATCATCCGTCGCGCGCTCGAGGAGCCGCTGCGCATGATCGTCCTGAATACCGGCGCAGAGGGTGCGGTTGTCATCGGCAAGATCCTTGAGTCGAAGGATCAGAACTTCGGCTACAACGCCGCAACCGGCGTCTACGAGGACCTGGTCAAGGCCGGCGTCATCGACCCGACCAAGGTCACGCGCACCGCACTCCAGAACGCCGCCTCCATCGCTGGCCTCATGCTCACCACCGAGGCCATGATCTCCGAGATCCCGGAGAAGAAGGAAGCCCCCGCCGGCGGCGGCCACAACCACGGCGGCATGGACGGCATGTACTAAACCGTCAGCCTCTAAACGAAGGCCTCCGGAGACTTCCGGGGGCCTTCGTCGTTTTCGCGACGAAACGGATTCGCGGACCACAGGCCACGCATCAAGAAAGCTATTGCAATTCGCCTTTTATTCGCTACAATCTCCGCATGGCTATTACGCGACGGCAAAAAGAGGTCCTCGACTTTCTCTCCGGCTTCACCCAGAAGAACGGATACTCCCCTTCGTATGAGGAGATCGCCAGCGGCCTGGGCCTCAGCTCGCTCGCCACCGTGCACAAGCACATCACCAATCTGCAGAACAAGGGGCTGCTGCAGCGCGCGCACAACCGCAGCCGCTCCATCGACGTCCTACCCGCCCGCGGCTCCCGCCGCGGCTCCGACCGCCTCCCTCTGCTCGGCCGCATCGCCGCCGGCAAGCCCGTTGAGGCCATCGAGACCGCCGAGAGCATCTCCCTCGGCGACATCATCGGCAACCGCGAGGTCTTCGCCCTTGAGGTCCGCGGCGACTCCATGCGCGACGAGCACATCGTCTCCGGCGACTACGTCCTGGTCGAGCGCACCCGCACCGCCCGTGAGGGAGAGATCATCGTCGCCCTCGTCGACGGCTCCGACGCCACCCTCAAGCGCTTCTACCGCGAGGGCAACATGATCCGCCTACAGCCCTCCAACACCGAGATGGCCCCCATCTTCGCCCCCGCAGCCAGCGTCACCATCCAGGGCAAGGTCCTCGGAGTCCTCCGCAAGTACGCCTGAGCCTCCCCCGCACACCGAACCAGCGAAAACACTCTCATGACACTTTTCCGCCATCATCTGCCGCGGCGGTTGCCAGCTACAATATCTTTATCTTTCGAACCAGAGGCTAAAGCCCAGTTCCTTTGCGATCATTGGCTGTCCTGCTGTCCCTTCTCTCCCATACCCCTCACTCCTCGTCTAAAGTACGATTCACTCTGAAACTTTTCGCCGGTCCAGGGAACCGTTGCGCCTCTCGCTGCGTAACCACATCCGGGACATGGACCTATTTCTTTCCGAACCGCAGCAGCACTCTGCAGGAGCTATGACCTTGGCCACACAGCGAAACAAGAAGCGCAGACTCTGGATCTGGGGCACCGTCATCGCCCTCGTCATCGCCGCCATCCTCGGCATCGCGGCCGCCGCCCGCGGCAACAGCGCCAAGCTTGAGCCCTCCCAGCTTGCCAAGGTCGAAAAGGGCGACATCGCCCGCTCCGTCGTCGCCACCGGCAAGGTTCAGCCCATCACCAAGGTCGAGGCCAAATCCAAGGCCTCCGGTATCGTCACCAAGCTCTACGTCGACATCAACCAGCAGGTGAAGCAGGGTCAGGTCCTCGCCCAGCTCGACCAGATCGAGATTCTCGCCCAGGTCAACGCGCAGAAGGCTCAGCTCGCCGCCGCCGAGTCCAACGCCCGCGCCGCCCAGGCCGCCATCCAGTACGACAAGGTCAACGCCGAGGCGCCCGACCTGCCCATGTTCAAGAACACCTACGAGCGCGCCCTCTCCATGTCCAAAGACGGAGTCGTCTCCCAGCAGGCCCTCGACGACGCCCAGCAGAAGTACCTCGCCGCCGCCAACACCCGCGACAAGGCCGTCGCCCAGATCGCCGTCGACACCTCCAAGCTCCACCAGGCGCAGGCCCAGGTCCAGCAGTCCGAGGCCTCCCTCAAGCAGCTTGAGGAGCAGCTCTCCTACACCACCATCACTTCCCCCATGGACGGCGTCATCCTCTCCCGCGACGTCGAGCTAGGCGACGCCGTCTCCTCCATCCTCGTCATGGGCTCCACCGC
Organism: Edaphobacter aggregans DSM 19364; assembly: GCF_000745965.1. Classification (GTDB taxonomy): domain Bacteria; phylum Acidobacteriota; class Terriglobia; order Terriglobales; family Acidobacteriaceae; genus Edaphobacter; species Edaphobacter aggregans. The sequence goes on from NZ_JQKI01000024.1 coordinate 48,808, forward strand.
CACCCTCGTCATGACCATCGGCGACACCACACAGGTGTACGTCCAGGGCAAGGTCGACGAGTCCGATATCGGCAAGGTCTACATGGGCCAGCCAGCCCGTATCAAGGTCGAATCCTTCAAGGACAAGACCTTCCTCGGCAAGGTCACTAAGATCGCCCCCCTTGGCGTCGAGAAGGACAACGTCACCACCTTTGAGGTTCGCGTCTCCATCGACAACCCCGGCGGCGAGCTCAAGGCCAACATGACCGCCAACGCCGAGATCCTCCTCGAGGAGCACAAAGGCGTCTTCACCGTACCCGAGCAATCCGTCATCTACGACAAGGACCGCAACGCCTCCGTCGAGGTCCCCGACTCCAGCCAGAAGAAGGGTCGCCGCAAGGTCTCCATCAAGGCCGGAATCTCCAACGGAACCCGCACCGAAGTCCTCTCCGGACTCAACGCCGGCGACACCGTCATCCTCCAGCAGTAGGCTGAATCGCATCAGCAGCCAGTCAGATCTGTCACGGACGGGTAGGTCCGGGCTTTAGCCCGGACATTCAGGCCCCCATTAAAAGTTTGTCATCCCGACCGGAGCGCGCAGCGCGGAGTGGAGGGACCTGCTTCTCTACCACGACCGCGTCCCGTCAAGGTTCGTCACAAAATCGGGAACAAACTCCGCCATCCCGACGTAATCCCCAACGTAAACGGAGGCCACTTTCATGAACGCAAGAATCCTTCTGGCCACAGCCAGTCTCGCCATCACCACCACGGCCTTTGCCGCCGACAAGACCTTCGACCGCACCCTCAACGTCTCCGGCTCGCCCAACGTCTCAGTCGCCACCGGCTCCGGCTACATCCGCCTCAAGCCCGGCTCCGACAACCAGGTCCACATCACTGGCCACATCCACGCCAACAGTAGCTGGATGAGCGGCGGCAGTGACGTCGACTCCCGCGTCCAGCAGATCGCCAACAACCCGCCCATCGTGCAAAGCGGCAACGACATCACCATCGGCAAAACACACGGCGACAACGACCTCTACCGCAACATCTCCATCGACTACGACGTCACCCTTCCCCGCGCCTCCATCATCGCCGCCGCCACCGGCTCCGGCGATATGACCATCGACGGCGTCGGCGCCACCCTCAAGGCCCAGACCGGCTCCGGCTCCGTCCGTGCCACCGGCATCCAGGGCGCAGCCACTCTCGGCTCCGGCTCCGGCGACGTCGAACTCCACGAGTCCGGCCCAGGCGACGTCCGTGCCGAGACCGGCTCCGGCTCCGTTCGCCTCCACGGCGTCAACGGCGCCCTCAAAGCCTCCACCGGCTCCGGCGACATCGAGGTCCAAGGCAACCCCTCCACGGACTGGAAGCTCTCCACGGGCTCCGGCTCCATCCACATGGACCTCGGCAGCGGAGCCAAGTTCAACCTCATCGCCGACACCGGCTCCGGCTCGGTCAACGTCTCCCAGCCCATCTCCATGCAGGGCTCCCTCAATCGGCACCACATCTCCGGAACCGTCAACGGAGGCGGCCCCACCATCCGCGCCAACACCGGCTCAGGCGACATCTCTATCCGCTAATAGGACGATCGCACAAAGACCGGATCGCTGTACCTGGGGTCCGGTCTTGTGTCCCTGAGGTAGGTCCGGGCTTTAGCCCGGACATAAAAGCTCCTCCACAGATATGTGCCATCCTGAGCGCAGCGCGAAGCGCGGAGTCGAAGGACCTGAATTTTCCTGTAGCGCCATAACTCCGGCGACCCAAAAAAAATGTCAAGCCCCGATATCCCCTAACCCCATCAAACTAAACGAAATACACGTTGCCGATTAATTACCCGCCGTTCGCTAAAATAGAACTAGAAACAAAAAGCCCCGGCAAAGAACCGAGGCCTTCGCTTTTTAAGTAATCGAAAAACCCGAAGTACCAACCTAACCCCAATCAATCGAAGACTTTGCGCAATAAGGTACGGGGGGAGTCCACTCCCGCAATCCCGACCCACTCGCTGGCAGAGTCCACCAGAAAGTCCGGCTGCACCGCCTCCAGCGAATGCGGAGCCAGTCCGAACATGCACCCCAGCGACCGCGCTCCCGCAGCCCGCGCCGTCAGCACATCGTTACCCGAGTCCCCCACCATCAGGGTCTCCCCAGGAGCCACCGCCGTCTCCGTGATCGCCGAAGCCTCCGCGATCAGCGCCAGCAGCCCATGAGGGTCCGGCTTCTTCGTATGGAAGCTGTTCCCGCCGTAGTTCTGAAAGAAGTACGGCGACAGCCCGAAGTGATCGCAGATCGCCCGCGAAGGATTCACCGGCTTGTTTGTCAGCACCGCCATCAGCACCTCCGGCCGCGCCGCGCGAATCGCCGCCAGCGCCTCCATCACCCCCGGATACACATACGTGTAGTCCAGCTTATGAACCTTGTAGTACTCCAGAAAGAACCCCAGCGCCTCCGCGACAAACTCCTCATCGTGGAAGTCGCCCTCCGGATCGCCCAGCGCCCGCCGCACCAGCATCGACGCCCCATCGCCGATGTAACCAGCAATCACCGCCTCCGGAAGCTGCGGCTTCCCGAAGTGCGCAAGCATCGCATTAACCGAGTTGCAAAGATCGATCCGAGAATCGATCAGCGTTCCATCAAGGTCGAAGACAATCAGACGGGGAGCAAAAGACATACCTCCAGCTTACCCGCTCCCCTCGATGGAGTGTCATTCCGACCGAAGGCCCCGCAGGGCCGCAGCGGAGAAACCTGCTTCTCAACCACCGCAGCCCGCGTGGGAATCACTTCTCGAAGCGCTTGAAGAAGCTCGTATCGAGATAGTGCTGCGTCGCCGGGTCATCCGCCACCGTCCGCGCCAAGTCGTAGTAATAGCTGTTGAACTGCGCCGCCGCCACCAGATTTACCGGCTGCGACAGGTCGTCCGCCGTCGAGTGATACCGCTCCGCCAGCCACCCGCGCCACGCCTTGTGCTCCGGCGACCCGGCCTCCCAGCCGAACTTGAACGCCAGCGCCGGAACCCCGGCCTGCACAAAGCTGTACTGATCTGTCCTGATGAACGAATTACGATCCGGCTCCGGATCACCCGCGACGACGATGTGGTGCTCCTCGCCCACCTTCTTCGCATCGATCTTAAGCGTCGACTGCTCCAGACCCTGCACATGCAGCTTCTTCAGCGGAAAGATCGGCATGAACATATCTAGATTCAGCACCGCCTTAATCGAGCCCTCCGGCACCGTCGGATGCCCCGCAAAATAACGCGACCCGAGCAAGCCCTTCTCCTCGGCCGTGAAGATCACAAACAGAATCGACCGCTTCGGCCGCACCTTCGACTCGCTGAACGCCTTCGCCGTCTCGAGCACGCTCGCAACGCCCGAAGCATCGTCCATCGCGCCGTTATAGATCGTCTTGCCGTGAATCGGAACGCCGACCCCAAGGTGATCCAGATGCGCCGAGACCACCACGTACTCGTTCTTCAGCTTCGGGTCCGAGCCCTCCAGCTTCGCCACGATATTCGGCGACTCGACCGTCGAGTGCTCGCCCACAACAGTCGCCCGCACACCCTTGTTCAGCGCAAACCGCGGCAGCGGCTTGTGCGCATCCGCCAGCGCCAGCATCTCGGCGAACGTGTGGCCCGTCCCGGCAAACAGCTTCTCCGCCTCCGCCGGATTGAAGGTCGCCGAAAACATCGCACCGCGCTCGTCCGCCAGCGCCGGATGCTTCGCCGCCACCGACGCAGCGTCAGGCGTTGCCGCCAGCCGCATCCCCGGCTGCGAAGCCCCGCTCGCGACGCGCGCCCAGCCGAAGTCCATCGACTTCGGCGTAGGAATCGAGATCGCGCCCGCCGCTCCAGCATCGCGCAGCGCCTTCACAAATGGCGCCGTCCGCGCATACGACTTCAGCGGCCCCGGCAGATCCGTCGGACCGCCGTTGATGTACACCACAACCTTGCCCTTTAGCGAGGCCCACGGCACCTCCGCCGAGTCGAAGTCGTCATACTTCGCCTCTGGCAGATGCAAACCATACCCAATAAACACCAGCGGCGCATCGACCTTACCAGCCTGCGCTGCCCGCGTGCCAAGTATCGCATCCGTGCCGAGCGCCAGCGGCTCTACCTTGCCGTCGGCCACCAGACTCATCGACGACTTATCCGCCAGCACGCGCTGCACATCGAACTTCACCGCCTGATAAAACCCGCCGTTCAACCCAGCCGGCTCCATCCCATACGACTTGAACTTATCGACCACATACGCCGCAGCCTTCAGATACTCCTCGCTCCCCGTAAGACGACCACGCATCGAGTCGTCCGCCAGGTACTGCACATGTGCCCACCACGCCTTCCCCCGCTCCTCGTCGCTCGAGCCCGCGGCCAGCGACACGCAACTCGTCACACTTACCGCAACAACGCACATCGAGCGAAACCACCGCATACGCATCTCCTGAATCAGAATGGGATGGCTAGAATCTAGCACGCCCGCCAGCGTTTTCAGCCTTTGACCCTGCAAAAGCACCTTGCTACCCTCATCGCACTCATGATGCCGCCCAACGCCACCATCGCAAAGACCACCTGCTGCATCATCGGCGGAGGCCCAGCTGGCATCATGCTCGGCTTCCTCCTCGCCCGCTCCGGCATCGAAGTAGCCGTCCTTGAGAAGCACAACGACTTCTTCCGCGACTTTCGCGGCGACACCATCCACCCCTCGACGCTCGAGCTCATGTACGAACTCGGCCTCCTCGACAAGTTGCTCGCCATACGTCACTCCGAGCTCCGGCGAGCCTCCATCTGCGTAGGCGATCAGATCGTAACCATGGCAGACCTGTCTCACCTTCCCACCCATGCAAAGTTCGTCGCCCTGATGCCGCAGTGGGACTTCCTCAACTTCCTCGCCTCGGAGGCATACCAATTCCCCTCCTTCAAGCTCCGCATGGGCTGGGAGGCAACCGGACTGATGCACCATAACGGAGCCACCACCGGAGTGATTGCCAACACACCCAACGGCGCCGTGGAGATCCCCGCGACCCTCACCGTTGGCTGCGACGGACGCCATCCCACCTCCCGCGAGGCCGCTCACCTCCCCCTCATCGAAGAAGGAGTGCCGATCGACGTGCTATGGTTTCGTCTCAGCCGAAGTCCCGATGATCCCGAAAACGGTCTAGGCTACGTCAACTACGGCCACTTCCTTGTGCTGATCAACCGGCTGGACTACTTTCAGATCGCCTTTCTTATTCCGAAGAACGGTTTCGAGAAGATGCAGCAGCAGGGACTCGAATCCTTCCAGCAGAGCATCGCGCAGGTCGTACCCTTCCTCGCCAATCGCGTCGCCGAGATCGACTCCTGGGACAAGGTCAAGCTGCTCACCGTGCAGGTCAATCGGCTCAGCCAGTGGTCCTCTCCGGGCCTGCTCTGCATCGGCGACGCCGCCCACGCCATGTCACCCGTAGGAGGCATCGGCATCAACATCGCGCTGCAGGATGCCGTCGCGACCGCGAACCTTCTCACCGAAGCCCTGCAGTCAAACTCCCTTACGCCTCATCATCTCCAACATGTGCAGCAGTATCGCGAACGAGCCGTACACAATACGCAACGCTTCCAGGTCTTCGCGCATGGAGTTCTCAACCGTGTCCTCAATAACCCGGCCCCGGTCAAGCTTCCCTTGTCGCTGCGAATCCTCACCAGCATCCCCGGCTTCAAGTACCTCACCGCGCGCTTTATCGGCATGGGCCTGCAGCCGGAGCACATCAAAACCCGACCAGCCTAACCCGTATACTCCTCTTCCTCCGTCTGCGCGATCACCGGCGTGTGGACGGCGCGGTCCGCAATCGCATGCCCCATACCCACGGCCAACAGACAGAGCACGACCGAAAGGCCGATATTCAGAAGCGCCTTGCCCCACATCCCCGAGCGCATCATGTCGAAGTTCTGCAGGCTGAACGACGAGAACGTCGTAAATCCACCGCAGATCCCCACCATTACAAACATGCGAATGTTCTCGGGAACGGCAAACCGGCCTCCTGCAACCGTCAGTGTTCCGAAGAAGCCGATCACGAACGAACCCAGCACATTGATCAGCACGGTGCTCGCCGGAAAATGCATGCTCGTGGGCAGCAGATACTTCGTCAATGCGTAACGCGCCACCCCTCCGATTGCGCTCCCAAGGGCTATCCACAGATAGACTCCCATCTCACCTCCCGTTCCCTCTACCGGACCCGCTCTGCCTAGTCCTCAAAACCACGATTCCAGCCCAGAATCACCCTCGTCTCGCGCTCCCACCCAACAACGCTCACGCTCCCCGTTCCCAACGCGAAGATGCTTCCCTTCCGCGCCTCAAGCTCAACCCACCGCGCTCCCAGAATCCGCAGAATATGCGCGTGCGCAAAGAGAGCCACTTTACCGCCCGAAGGCGCCGCCTTCAAAGCCCGCGCAATCACCGCGTCCGCGCGTTCCCCAACATGCTCTGCGGTCTCGCCATCAATGATCGGATCCTTCCACACACTCCAGCCCGGGACCTCCGCGCGTATCTGCGCCGTGGTCTTGCCCTCATACACGCCGTAGTCCCACTCCTTCAGGTTGTCGTCCACCACCGCATGATCCCCGAAGCCTGCAATCGCGCAGGTCTCCCGAGCCCGCTGCATCGGGCTCACAAACACCGCTTCAAACTTCGTTCCCTTCAAATAATCCCGCAGCTCCTCAGCCCGTCTCCGTCCATGCTCGGTCAGCGGGATATCCGTCCTGCTCGTATGCTGCCCGCTCAGACTCCACTCCGTCTCTCCGTGGCGAATCAGCCACAACTGCGTTCCTTCACTCATTCAGCATCCTCCGTGCCTCTTCCACTATCTTATGGGGTGATGGACTTCCAACTCACCTCCACCTACAAACCGCAGGGAGACCAGCCCCGCGCCATCGGCGAGCTCGCCTCCGGCCTCAACGCCGGCGAGAAGGACCAGGTCCTGCTCGGCGTCACCGGCTCCGGCAAGACCTTCACCATGGCGAAGATCATCTCCGAGGTCAACCGGCCCGCGCTCATCCTCGCGCACAACAAGACCCTCGCCGCCCAGCTCTACCACGAGTTCAAGCAGTTCTTCCCCCACAACGCCGTCGAGTACTTCGTCTCCTACTACGACTACTACCAGCCCGAGGCCTACATTCCCTCCGGCGACCTCTACATCGAAAAAGAGGCCACCATCAACGAGGAGCTCGACAAGCTGCGCCTCTCCGCCACCCGCTCGCTCTTTGAGCGCCGCGACGCCATCATCGTCTCCTCCGTCTCCTGCATCTACGGCCTCGGTTCGCCCGAGGCCTACTACGGCATGCTGCTGATGCTCGAAAAGGGCCAGCGCATCAAGCGCGAAGACATCACCCGCCGTCTTGTCGAGATCCTCTACGACCGCAACGACGTCGACTTCCGCCGCGGAACCTTCCGCGTGCGCGGCGACGTCATCGAGGTTTATCCCACCTACGATGAGAACGCCTACCGCATCGAGCTCTTCGGCGATGAGATCGACTCCCTCTCCCAGATCGATCCCCTCTTCGGCTCCGTCAGGCAGAAGTACTCCCGCCTTCCCATCTACCCCAAGTCCCACTACGTCGTGCAGCCCGAGCGCAAGTCTGCCGCCATCGACTCCATCGTCTCCGAGCTCACCGACTGGGAGGCACAGCTCGAAAAAGAAGGCCGCCTCGTCGAGTCGCAGCGCATCCACCAGCGCACGCGCTTCGACCTCGAGATGATCAAGTCCGTCGGCTACTGCCACGGCATCGAGAACTACTCCCGCCACTTCTCCGGCCGCCTGCCCGGTGAGCCGCCGCCCACTCTGCTCGACTACTTCCCGCGCGACTACCTCATCTTCATCGACGAGTCGCACGTAACCGTCCCACAGCTCCACGGCATGTGGCACGGCGACCGTTCGCGCAAGCAGAACCTCATCGACTACGGCTTCCGCCTGCCCTCCGCGCTCGACAACCGCCCGCTCCGCTTCGAGGAATTCGAGTCGCGCACCGGCCAGATCATCTACGTCTCCGCAACACCCGGCCCCTACGAGCTCACTAAATCCGCAGGTGTGGTTGTAGAACAGATCATCCGTCCCACCGGCCTCACCGACCCCAACGTCGAGATTCGCCCCGTCAAAGGCCAGATCGACGATCTGCTCGCCGAGATTCGCGAGCGCGCCCAGAAGAACCAGCGCGTCCTCGTCACCACGCTCACCAAGCGCATGGCCGAGGACCTCGCCGGCTACTACACCGAGGTCGGCGTGCGCTGCCGCTACATGCACTCCGAGATCGAGACCCTCGAACGCATCAAGCTCCTCCGCGACCTGCGCAAGGGCGAGTACGACGTCCTCATCGGCATCAACCTCCTGCGCGAGGGCCTCGACCTCCCCGAGGTCTCGCTCGTCGCAATCCTCGACGCCGACAAGGAAGGCTTCCTGCGCTCGCAGGGATCTTTGATCCAGACTATCGGGCGCGCCGCCCGTCACCTCGAAGGCCGCGCCATCCTCTACGCCGACAAGATGACCGAGTCCATGCAGCGCGCCATCGACGAGACCAACCGCCGCCGCGAGATTCAGGAGGTCTTCAACGAAGAGAACGGCATCACGCCGCAGTCCATCATCCGACCCACCGAGATGGCCCTCGCCGGAATCCTCAAAGCCGACTACGCCGACCTCACCGAGGAGACCGGCGACATGCCCGACTTCGCCAACCAGGAGGAGCTCGACGCCTACATCTCGAGACTCGAGTCCGACATGCGCGAGGCCGCAAAGAAATTCGAGTTTGAAAGGGCCGCCAAGCTGCGCGACACCGTCAAGGAACTCCGCACCAAGGAGTTTCTCTTCAGTTAGTGATGCGAATCGCCAGCCTTCAACCCTCAGTCACGCTGACGCTCAATGCGCTCGGTCGCCTCGACACGCTCTGCGCCCACACAAAGTATTGCGTCGAAGCATTGCCCGAGTTGGCGGCACGCAAGCTGCCGATCATCGCGGACTCTTGGACAACGACCACCGACGAAATCACCGCCGTCGCACCTGATCTCGTCATCGCCTCAGTCCCCTACCGGCTCGAATCTCTTGCCGCCATCCTCAAGACTGGATTCCCCGTCCTCGCTCTCGCACCGCACACCCTCTCCGATGTCCTTCAGGACACCCGCCTCATCGCCCGCCAGGTGGATCGCTCTGCCGAGGCGCAGGGAATGATCGAAGCCTTTGAGCACGCCGTTGCAGACTTCGAATCCGCCACCAACAATCTTCCCAGGCAAACCGTCTACTGCGAGGAGTGGGGCAAGCCTCTCATCCACTCTCAACCGTGGATCGCGGAACTGATAGGCGCCTGCGGCGGCACCTTCGTCGGAACACCCGGCATCCAAACGACTCCAGAGACCATCGCTGCATTCGACCCTGATATTCTTCTCTTCGCGTGGTGCGGGGCTGGAGACCGTGTTCCGCTCGACCGTGTCGTTGTGCAGCGCGGCTGGCAACATCTCACCGCCGTTCGCAACCGCCGCGTCTACTGCATTCCTGACGAGTACCTGAACACGCCTGCCATTCCATCGCTGACACAGGGCCTCGCGCACCTCGCGAGCGCCATTCACCCTCAGCACTTCCCCGAACCATCCCGCCTCGTCACCCTCGGTACTACAGTGTGACCACAGGAGCCAAAATGCCAACCGCCAATGGCATCATCACCCACCCCAGCCCTTACACCGTCTCCGAGACCCTCGACCGCCTCGAAGCCATTCTCCGTTCGAAGAACGTTGCTGTCTTCGCGCGGGTCGACCACAGCGGCGAAGCCGAGAAGGCCGGCCTGCACATGCCACCCACACAACTTCTCATCTTCGGCAATCCGAAGGGTGGAACCCCAATCATGCTTGCCAACCCGCTCTCCGCGATCGAACTTCCACTCAAGGCTCTCGCATGGCAGGACAACGAAGGCAAGGTCTGGCTAAGTTACAACTCCCCCGAATATCTTCAAAACCGCTTCAATCTGTCTGCCGAAACCCTCACGCCCATCGCCAGCATCTCCGCGCTCCTGCAACAAGCCATCGCGTGAGGTCGCATCACCACCCGATCCCATACCGCTTCAGGATCTGCTCCATCTCCTCCCGATTCTCTATCACCGTCTTGTACAACTCCGTGTAGTGGTCTCCTTCTTTGAACTTCATCACTGCCAGCGCCCGCTTTTCCCCGACCAGGTCCTCCATCGCCTGCCACTCCAACATCAAGTCCGGCAGATGCAGGTATGTGTCTTGTTCTCCAAACCCTCCCTGCGGATAGGTCGTCGGAAGCCCCGGAAACGCCCTCTTCAGATCGTCAAACAACGCTCGCACCTGTTGCTGATGCTTTCCCAGCACCCAATGTCCCTGCTCATGCACATACTGCGACAGGGCCAGGTCATCGTCATCCATAAACCGCCCATTCAGCGTCAGCACCGGCTTTGAATGCGCCATGCCGCCCTGTTCAATCGCGATCTCCGTTGTCAGCGTGTACTTCGTCAGGTCGTACTTCTCCGCCAGCCGCTCAATCTGCATCTCTTTCCGCATCTCCAGCGGGTTATTGTGAACCAGATGCAGATTCAGCTTCGGCGACTTTGCCTCCACCATCGTCGCAAACACGAACATTGCTACCGCCGGCAACTTCTTCGTCATTCGGACTTTCCCTCTCCCGCATAGTCTCAGGCTCGAACCGCTGCAACGGAACAATAATTTTCAGCCGCCTGATACCCTCATCTGCGTGAAGCTCCTTCAACGAACGCTTTTTGCCCTGGTCCTCATCGCCTTCACCCTTGCCCTCATCGTCTACGGCAACTACATCACTCTTCCCACCCACAACACTGCAGCCACGCACTTCGACACCATCATTGTCCTCGGCACGCCATCGCGGCTCGATGGCACCCCCTCGCCCGAGCAGCGCGAACGAGCCCTCGAAGGCGTGCGCGAGTACAAGGCCGGCGTCGCCCCACACATCATCATGACCGGCGGCCCCGCACACAATCACTTCGTCGAGGCCCACACGATGGGGCAGCTCGCCGCCTCGCAAGGAGTCCCCCCGGCAGACATCTTCGAAGAGGGCCAGGCGCAGAACACCATCCAGAACATCTATTACTCTTCGCAGATCATGCATCAGCACGGCTGGTCCTCGGCCGAGGTCGTCAGCTCGCCCTACCACCTCGGCCGCACCTCGCTCATCCTCAACACTCACGACCTGCACCAGCCTGCGCTCTCCATCGACTGGCATACCCACCCCTCGCTCTGGCCGCCGGAGTACACCATCTATCACAAGGTCGTCCTGTACTCCGTCGAAGCCTGGCGCTGCCTTCAGCTCCGCGTGCAGGGCTTCCCGTCGTCGCGCTTTCTTCCCGCAACTAGCTGACCGCCTCTGCGTAGCGCACCTCAAACCTGCGCTTCAGTCGCAGGAACGGCTGCTCATCAAGCGATAGCTCGCCACCGCGATCCAGTCGAGCACAGCAGAATCAGCGAAAGGCTCACCCGCCGAGCCATGCCACGAATGGTACCCTTCCTCCAGCGTCATCCCAGGAGAAGCTCTCTTGATCATCTTCGCCGACGAATACGTCACGCTCGACACTCCCAGCGGTCCCATGCGCACGCACATCGCGCGACCCGCCGCGCCCGGCCGCTATCCCGCCATCCTCTTCTACTCGGAGATCTTTCAGATCACCGGTCCCATCCGGCGCATGATGGCAATGCTCGCCGGACACGGCTACGTCGTTGCCGCCCCGGAGATCTACCACGAGTTCGAGCCCGCCGGCACCGTACTCTCTTACGATCAGGCCGGATCCGACCGCGGCAACGCCCTCAAGACCACCAAGTCCGTCGAGTCCTTCGACGCCGACACCCGCGCCATCATTGATCATCTCCGTTCGCGCTCTGACTGCACAGGCCGTATCGGCGCCATGGGAATCTGCATCGGCGGCCACCTCGCCTTCCGTGCCGCCATGAGCCCCGAGGTCCTCGCCACCGCCTGCTTCTACGCCACCGACCTGCACAAGCACAGCCTCGGCAAGGGCATGGCAGACGACTCTCTCGAACGCGCCGCCGACATCTGCGGCGAACTCGTCATGATTTGGGGCCGGCAGGATCCGCATATCCCGCTCGAAGGCCGCCTGAAGGTTCTCGCCCGCCTCAACGAACTCGGCACGCGCCTCAGCTGGCACGAGGTCAACGGAGCTCACGCCTTCATGCGCGACGAAGGTCCGCGCTACGACCCCGAACTCGCACTTCTGCTCTACCGCGTCGTTCTTGATCTCTTCCATCGCAAGCTGGGCGAGGGCGACCTCCCCTCGGCATCGTAAGAACCGGCTGAAAGCAGCGCGAGCAAGCACTCTCCCGCCCCGCAACCGAGGCAGACACCGTCATTTTCATTTACAGTGAAAAGATGACGAAAACGTCGAAGGTTGACCTGGTCGGCGTCGGGTTGAATGCCACAGACACGGTAATCCCCCTCCCCCACTTTCCCTCCGCCGGCTCCAAAGTCGAGTTCGGCGTCGCGAAGATTCTCCCCGGCGGACAGGTCGCAAGCACCGTCGTGGCCTGCCAGCAGTGGGGCCTCAACACCCGCTACGTCGGAAAAATCGGCGACGACAGCGCCGCCAACCTCCACCGCAACGAGTTCGCCCGCCTCGGCGTCGAAGCGCATCTGCTCACGGTCCCGCACTGCGCCAGCCAGCAGTCCTTCATCCTCGTCGACAACGAGGGCGAACGCACCGTGCTCCACCGTCACGACGACGCCCTCTCGCTTCATCCCGAAGAGCTCGCTCACGAGTGGATCGTCAACGCCCGCGCCCTTCACGTCGACGGATGGGACACTGCCGCGGCCATCCGCGCCGCCACCTGGGCCCGCGAGGCCGGAATCCCCGTAATCGCCGATCTCGACGAGCTCTACCCCCAGGTCGAACAGCTTCTCGAAAAGATCGACTATCTCATCGTCAGCCGGGACTTCCCCACGCGCCTCACCGGCGAGCCCGACCTCGAGACCGCACTCCGCCGCATGCACAGCGGTTACAACAACGTCCTCACCGCCGCCACACTCGGCCACGACGGCGTCCTCGCCTGGGACGGCGAGCGCTTCCACTACGCCTCCGCCTATCGCGTTCGTGTCGCCGACACCACAGGCGCCGGCGACATCTTCCACGCCGGCTTCATCTACGGTCTCCTCCAGGGCTGGCCGCTCGAACGCCAGCTCGACTTCGCCTGCGCCGCCGCCGCGCTCAACTGCACCGCCGTAGGCGCCCGCGGAGGAATCCAGAGTACTGGCGCTATCGAAGATCTCATGAAGACCGGCTCACGCTATCAGGCCGAGCACTTCGTCTCTGTGCCGGTTCCCGTGCGCAGCTAACGCCAGCTCACCGCCAGATGCCACCGCATTCCCCGGTCTCCGGTCTTGCGCAGCACCCTGCGATACTCCAACAGCTCGGCCAGCACCTGTTCGCCCTCTGAGCCAAGCTGCTGCGGCTCATGCTCCAACGCAGCCACCAGGGCCTCCACCGTCGCCAGCCCATCCGCAGCCGCATACCACTGCGGCGGAGGAAGCCGGTTCATCAGCTCGCGATTCCCCGCGCCCTCTTCGATCAGCAGCGACATCGAGTTCTCGTCCGCCGAGAAGAACTCGATCAGCGGCCGTACCCCAAGTCGCAGCGCCAGCCGCTCCAACGCGTCCTCGTTCCGCGCCAGTGCGCGCCCGTTCACGAACGTGTCGAAGCCCGGGTCCTCACCCTCAACGACGATGTACATCGACGCAGCCATCCCCTGCAGTGTACCGCCCGCCACCCTGTGAGAAACAGCCCTTAGCTCAGCGTCAGAACCTCGTCGTCCACCTCTTGCTCCGCCGCCAGTATCCCCGCCATCCTGCCCGCCCACTCATCGCTCCGCTCCGCCAAACAGAAGAGCCACGCGCAAAGCGTGGCTCCCTGATTTGTTCTGTTGAGAGACTAGCGATTTCCGCCGCCCTGATGCGATCCGCCGCCCGACCCGCCGCCTGGACCACCGCGACGTCCGCCGCGACGACGGCGTCCACCCGGCCTGCGCTGTCCGCCCGGAGCACCCTGCCCGCCGCCCTGACGAGGAGCGACCTGCGGCACTGCATCTGCGCGGTTGAAGTTCGGCTCCTCGGCTCCCTCTTCGACTCCCTCCTCGACTCCCTCCTCGTCGCCGTCCTCGAAGTCCTCCTCGTCCTCCAAGCCCTCAGCCTCAGCAACGGGAGCAGGAGCAACGCGTCCGCGTCCGTCACTGTCCTGCGGAGGAGCGACCTCCGGCAGGCCAAGCTTCGCGCGCTGCTCGCGCAGCACAGCCTTGCGCGACAGCTTGATGCGGTTGCCCTCGATCGCCAGCACCTTCACCAGGATCTGATCGCCCTCACGCAGCTCGTCCTTCACTTCCTTCACGCGATGCTCCGCGATCTCCGAGACGTGCAGCAAGCCATCGGTGCCGGGGAAGATCTCGACGAATGCGCCGAACTCCGCCAGCCGCACAACCTTGCCCAGGTACGTCTTGCCCACCTCAGGCACAGCCGTCAGGTCGCTGATCATCTGGATCGCGCGCTGCAGTCCATCCGCATCGCTCGAAGCCACATTCACGCGGCCCGTATCGTCCACGTCGATCTTCACGCCGGTCGCGTCGATGATTCCGCGAATCACCTTGCCTCCCGGTCCGATCAGGTCGCGAATCTTGTCCGTCGGAATCTGCAGCGTGTGAATGCGCGGGGCGAACTTCGACTTCTCCTCGCTCGGCGCCCCGACCACAGCATCCATCTTGTCCAGCAGGAACAGACGTCCACGGCGCGCCTGCTCCAGCGCCTCGCGCATGATCTGCGCCGTGATGCCCATGATCTTGATGTCCATCTGCAGCGCCGTGATTCCCTTGCGTGTTCCGGCCACCTTGAAGTCCATATCACCGTAATGGTCCTCGGCGCCCGCGATGTCAGTCAGGATGGCGTACTTGTCGCCCTCCTTCACCAGGCCCATCGCCACGCCGGCAACCGAGCCCTTCAGCGAGATGCCCGCCTGCATCAGCGAAAGCGAAGCTCCGCACACCGTCGCCATTGACGACGATCCGTTCGACTCCAGGATGTCCGACACCACGCGCAGCGTGTACGGCGACTCATCCTCGCCCGGCAGCACTGCCTCGATCGCACGCGACGCCAGCGCGCCGTGACCGATCTCGCGCCGTCCAACGCCCGACATCCTGCCCACCTCGCCCACCGAGAACGGCGGGAAGTTGTAGTGCAGCATGAACCGGCGCTTCTGCTCGCCCTCGTACGTCTCGATCCGCTGCGAGTCGTCCGTCGTGCCCAGCGTCGCCGAGACCAGCGCCTGCGTCTCGCCACGGGTAAACAGCGCCGAACCGTGCACGCGCGGAAGCACGCCCACCTCAATCGAGATCCCGCGAATCTCGTCGAACGCGCGGTGATCCGGACGAATCCGGTCGTTCAGAACCTGCTCACGAAAGATGTTCTCGCGCAGAATCTCGTAGTACTTGCTCAGCTTCTTCGCCGCCTCGGAATCATCCGCCGGAAGCTCCGCTTTCAGTTCGTCCTTGATCGCCTTGACCAGCGCATAGCTCTCGAACTTCGGATGCTTCTTCGTGTCCAGCGCATCGGCCAGCTTCGCGCCGATCTTCGCCTTCAGCGCAGCCAGATACTCCTTGTCCATCTCGACCGCCGATACCAGCCGCTTCGGCTTGCCCGCGCGCCGCACCAGGTCCTCGATCGCCGTGCAGATTTTCTTGATCTCGCCGTGCGCGAACTCGATCGCATCCACCACGCGTTCTTCCGCAATCTCCTTCGCGCCGGACTCGATCATCACGATGCCGTCCTTCATTCCGACGACCATGATGTTCAGCGTGCTCTTCTCGCGCTCCTCGTACGTCGGGTTCACGATGAACTGGTCATCGACGATGCCGATGCGTACCGCGCCCACCGGGCCGTGGAACGGAATGTCACTCAGCGCCAGCGCGCAGCTCGCGCCGTTGATGCCCAGAACGTCCGGATCGTTCTCCTTGTCGGCCGAGTACACGAACGCAACCACCTGAGTCTCGTTGCGGAAGGCCTCCGGGAACAGCGGACGGATTGGACGGTCGATCTGGCGGCTCGTCAGAACCTCCTTCTCGCTCGGCCGTCCCTCGCGCTTGATGAAGCCGCCCGGGATGCGTCCACCGGCATAAGTAAACTCGCGATACTCCACCGTCAGCGGGAAGAAGTCGATCCCTTCCTTCGGATCCGGCGCCGCCACAGCCGTCGCCAGAACAACGTTATCGCCGCTCGTGGTCAGCGCCGCGCCTGAGGCCTGCTTGGCCATGCGCCCCGTCTCAAAGCTGATGTACTTGCCGCCGGCAAGCTCTACTCTCACTTCCTGCTTCATATCAGTCTCTCTCTTCTCTCGTCGTTATCTATCGTTGGAATCTGGTCTCTCGCGTCATCCGCCCCTGGTGCACTCGCGGGCGCGAAAAAGCGCAGCCCACCGCAATCTGTCCTAAAGACAGACCGCCGGCTGGCTGCGCTGCGTGAATTCGTTCATCGGATGGTTCTGCTCGGCCGGCTAGAATCGTCCAGCGTTCATGGCAACCGAAACGTCTGCCACGAGTGCCATCGTCACCTGCTCCTGCGGCAGAAGCCCTTCGGCTCCTGCACGGAATCTGCAGCCGGACGGACGCCCCCGAGCGTGCTTCCATGGTCTGAATGATGTCTCCGGGATTGCGGTTACTTGCGGATACCCAGCTTGCCAATCACATCGCGGTAACGGTCGGCATCGCACTTCTTCAGGTAGTCCAGAAGACGGCGGCGCTTGCTCACGAGCATCAGCAGCCCGCGACGCGATCCGTGGTCCTTCTTGTGGGTCTTGAAGTGCTCCGTCAGCTCGCCGATACGCTCGCTCAAAATCGCGATCTGTACCTCGGGGCTCCCGGTATCTGAGTCGTGTGTGCGAAACTTCGCAATGATGTCTGTCTTCTTAGCAGGTGCTAGCACAGCTTTGGTTTACTCCTGATTCTCTAGTCCACTCTCGTTAGTGTCCATAAAAGAATAGCATCGCAGCCAATTACCGGCAATCTGGGCCAGCGCAAATGAATCGTCATTCTGACCCTGAGCGAGCGAAGCGAGTCGAAGGGGAAGAACCCCCGCATTTCGCCCGTGCCCCCACGAATTTCTCAGGACTGCCCTCAGCCCTCGCCCCGCCTGCCCGCATACCCGCGTATCTCCCCCACCCATCGCAGAAACCGCACCGCCTGCTGCCGCTCGCCCCAAACCAGCGACCAGAAGTCCTTCGGCCCCACAGTCTCCGCCTTCTTCCCCGAGTACGTCTCCAGCCGCCACCGAAGATAAGGACTCAGCCACGGCCGCAGCCGGTACCCCTTCGTCGCGCCCCACAGAAACCGTATCCCTTCCACCATCTCCTTCAGTGTACCCTTTTGAACGCAGCGCACAGCGCGCCCCCGGCCATGGACCCAACCCTCCACCATCTCGCAACAAGACTCTCCTCCGCACTCCATGGCCTCGACGCCTCACAAACCCAACTCCGCCTCACCCCCGATCCCTCCTGCTGGACCATCCAGCAGATCATCGAGCACCTCCTCCTGACCTACGCCTCCACCGGAGCCTCCTTCGAGACCCGGCTCGCCAAAGGCACGCCGACTCTCTCGCGTCCCACTTCCGCGCAGCGCACCGCGCAATTCATCGTCGTCACCCTGGGACTCATGCCCGGCCGCCGCAAATCCCCACCCGAGGTCGCCCCCGCCGCCTCCGCAGTTCCACTCTCAGGTAGCGAACTCATCGCCATCACGCACGCCGCCCTCACCCGCCTCGACCATATCTTCGATCAGGCCGAGCAGGCCTTCGGCTCCACGCGCTGCCTCTCTCACTTCATCCTCGGACCGCTCTCCGCCTCACAGTGGCGCCGCTTCCACCTCTCCCACGGAAACCACCACGTCCGCCAGATCGCAGCCATCCGCCGCACCCACGGCCTCTAGTCGTCGGCCGGCAACTCTCTCTCTTCCTCGTTCAGGTCTTCCTCTACACGCAGGTACCGCCGCATGTATCGCAGCGGCTCCTCCGCCACTGCAAGCTCGCGCAGATGATACCGCCATGCATCCTCGCGAGCGCTGCGCCGCGTGTAACCCTTCCGCGTCACCGTACCGATGCTCCCGTCCGCCATCCGCCGCGTAAACGTCTGCTTCTGAATCTGGAAGGTCATCGTCTCGCCCGGCTTCCAGAAGCTCGACGCGAACTCATGCGAGAACAGCAGCGCATAGTACCGCCGCTCGCTCGCCAGAGTCTCAAGCGCCGCCTTCGCACCCGTCCACGGCAAGCCGATCCGCGCCATATACCACTTCCGGAACGGAAACCCATTGGCCCGCGCCTGGCCCACCAGCAGTTGAAGCAACTCAAAACGTGTCATGGAACCCTTCAATTTCCAAGCACAAGATACCTCAGCCGCATTACATTCCACCCCAATATTTTGTTCTCCCATGACCAGCGTCTAACATGGTGAGCAGTCAGGACGGAAGACGAAGACATTCATAATGCATACAAGCCCCACCGCAAATCGCCGCCCGGCATACACCCCTCTCATTGTTCTGCTTCTCGTCTTTACCGCCTTCGCAACTCCGGCCCTCGCCAACACCCCCAACCTGCACACCGATCCCATCAACCTCACCCCCGAGGTCCGCGAGGCCCATACCCTCTTCTACAACCTCGACTATGACGGCGCTCTCTCCCGCTTCGAGGCCATCCAGCGTGCCAATCCGCAGAACCCCATGGCGGCCAACTATGTCCTGATGACGCTCATCTTTCGCGAGCTCTACCATCAGGACCTGCTCGACACCACCTACTACGCGCACGACTCCTTCATCTTTGCCAAGCGTGACATCACCGTCTCCGAAGCCACCCGCGACCGCATCGACAAGCTCACCGACTCGATCATCGCCATGTGCGACCAGCAGATCAAATCCAACCCCCACAATCCGAACACCTACTTCGCACGCGGCTATGCCCGCGGCATGCACGCCGCCTTTATCACTCTCGCCTTCCACAGCTATTACTCTGCAGCACGTCAGGGACTCTCCTCCCGGCAGGACAGCGAAGAAGCCCTTCGCCTCGATCCTAACTACGCCGACGCCAAGATGGCCATCGGCATCCAGCAGTTCGCCGTCGCCTCCCTGCCGCGCTTCCTTCGCATCATGATCGGCATCACCGGCGTCACCGGTAATAAGGAAAAAGGACTCGACCTGCTCCGCCAGTGTGCCGCCGAGGGCACCGTCAACCCCGTCGAGTGCCGCACCTCGCTCTCCCTCTTCCTCCGCCACGACGCCCGTTACGACGAGGCCCTCTCCGTCATGCACGGCCTCGCCCAGGAGTATCCCCACGACTACCTCTTCCGTCTCGAGGAGGCCAACCTCTCCAAAGACAAGGGCGACGGTCCCACCGCCATCGCCATCTACAAGCACGTCCTCGCCGATGCCGCCAAACCCGGCTACTTCGTCGATCCCCGCCTGCAGATGGCCTACTTCGGCCTCGCCGAGACCCAGCGCGGACAGAACATGATCGCCGATGCCGCTCAGAACTACCTCAACGCCGCCTCCCAGCCCAAGTGCAGCGACTGGGTCCGCCGCCGCGCCCAACTCGCCGCCGGACAGATGTTCGACCTGCTCCACCAGCGCGACAAGGCCGTCGAGCAATACCAGCGCGCCGCCGCCCCCGGAGGCGACCAGTCCCAGGCCGACCTCGCCCGCAAATACATCAAGACTCCCTACACCGGCGCCTGACATTGCGTCCGAACTTTCCCTCTCGTCCCTCCGTATCCTCCACGGGGGAGCTGCACCAAAGCTGTGACAAAATAGAACCGTTCCCCATTGAGTCACCCGGAGAACCTCCCATGTTCTGTACTCGTTGTGGAAAGCAGCTCGAACCCACCTCCCGCTTCTGCCCTGCCTGCGGCACACCGGTCGCCACCGCCCAGCCACCTCAGCCGCCCTTCGCCACCTCGCGCCTCATGCGCCCGCGCAACAACCGCATGATCGCCGGCGTCTGTGCCGCGTTCGCGCAGCAATACGGATGGGACGTCACCGTCGTCCGCATCATCACCGCCATCGTCTGCCTCAGCGGAGCAGGAGCCCTCGCCTACCTCATCGCCTGGATCATCATCCCCGAAGAGCCCTACGCCCTGCCCACAAATCCCGTCTAGCCAAGCCATAGTACCGGCGCAAATCTCGCTCCACCCAAAACTATGTCATCCTGAGCGAAGCGCAGCGGAGTCGAAGAGCCTGCCCTGAGCGTAGCCGAAGGGACCTGCATTTTCGTTCGCAGCGCCATCAACTCCAAAGTGAGCACCGCATTTTGAAGACGAAGACAGTCGCAAAGAAGACCGCAGCAAGGAATACTCCCGCAGCCCGCCCCTTCACCTACAAGAACCGCACCCTCCACTGCGACCAAGTCCCGCTCACCACTCTCGCCGACCAGTACGGCACACCGCTCTACATCTACTCTGCCTCGCAAATCTCCCAGCGCTTCCAGCTCTTCCAGCAAGCGTTCGACGCGCGCCCGCACTCCGTCTGCTACGCCGTCAAAGCCAACTCGTCCCTCGCCATCCTCCGCCTCCTCGGCCGCCAGGGAGCAGGCTTCGACATCGTCTCCGGCGGAGAGCTCGAGCGCGTCCGCCGCGCCCACAAACCCGCCCTCAAAAAGGTCGTCTTCTCCGGCGTAGGCAAGCAGGCATGGGAGATCGACACCGCTCTGAAATCCAACATCCTCCAGTTCAACGTCGAGTCCGAGCAGGAGCTCGACCTACTCGCCGCCCGCGCCCAGGCCCTCAAAACCCGCGCCCGCTTCGCCCTCCGCGTCAACCCCGACGTCTTCGCCGAGACCCACCCCTACATCTCCACCGGCCTCTCCGAGCACAAGTTCGGCATCGCCATCACCCAGGCTCGCGCCATCTATCGCCGCGCCGCCCGCTCCAGGTGGCTCGAGCCCTACGGCGTCTCCGTCCACATCGGCTCCCAGATCCGCAAGGTCGATCCCTTCGCCGCCGCCCTCGAGCGCGTCACCTCCCTCGTCGCTGAACTCCGCCGCGACGGCCGCGACATCCGCACCATCGACGCCGGCGGCGGCCTCGGCATCGACTACTCCGACGCTCCCTTCGATGCCCCTCACCAGGTCGACCGCTACGCCGCCGCCCTCGCCAAGGGCCTCGCCAACGAGACCGCCCACCTTCTCCTCGAGCCCGGCCGCTTCCTCGTCGCCCAGGCCGGCGCCCTCCTCACCCGCGTCCTCGTCGTCAAAAAGAACGGCACCAAAACGTTCATCATCACCGATGCCGCCATGAACGATCTCATCCGCCCCGCGCTCTACCACGCGCACCACGAGATCGTCCCCGTCCGCCAGCCATCCTCCAAATCCACCATCACCGCCGACATCGTCGGCCCCGTCTGCGAGTCCGGGGACTTCTTCGCCCGCGACCGCGCCATCGCCAGCGTAAAGCCCGGCGACCTCGTAGCCCTCCTCGACGCCGGAGCCTATGGCCTCAGCCTCTCCTCCAACTACAACTCCCGCCCCCGCCCCGCCGAGGTCCTCGTCGAAGGCGAAAAAGTCACCCTCGCCCGCCGCCGCGAGACGATGCGCGACCTCCTCGCCCCCGAGCGCCTTAACTAAGGCCTCTCATACATAGAACGTCATCTCGACCGAAGCAATGGACGGCTTGTCCGTCCATTGCGTAGTGGAGAGACCCCTGTATCTCTGCCCGTCTGGCGACCAAAACTCCCTCCTTCGAGGTAGCCCTAATTACCTTGAACGAAGGTTGTTGCTCAAAGCGCCGCATGCGACTCTCGACTCTCAAGCACTCGAGAAGGCCGCACATGCGCAAAGAATCCGCACAGGCCACGCTCGGCAAGTTCGCCGAAGCCGTCAACTTCGACCTCGATCAGGCCGTCGCGCCCAACAGCGTCGACCACGACCCCGCCGACGGACAGGTCCCCGGCTCCGCCGGCTATCGCATGTTCTTCTCAGGAATGCGCACCCCCTTCCCCGACATGGCCGTCACCCCCGAGACCATCGTTCAGGACGAGGACACCATCGTCTTCGCCTACACCATCACCGGCACGCAAAACGGCCCGCTCGGAACGATCCCTCCCATCGGTTCACTTTCATACTCTGGCCAAGTGGCGTTGATGTTGAACAGCCGCGATGCGTTCTACCAACGATTTATCAAAGCCAAGGCTTCAACAGTGGGTGAACAAATGTCCTTGAATCACGGCCGAGTTGGCCGACCAGACGCGCCCGGCCTCGAATTTCTCAACGGTTTATACAGTTACGCTCTGGTCTTGACCCGCAATCCTGCTGATGCAGAGGACTTAGTGCAGGAAACCTACGTTCGCGCCATGCCGGCTATGGGGAAGTTGCGACAAGACAGCAATATAAAGAACTGGCTCTTCACCATCTTGAGAAATATCCGGCTCAATCAATTGAGAAAGCTGCGAAATGGTCCTCAATTGTTTGCGGATGGTGTTGCCGACAGCATCGTAGAGCCATCCAAAAATTCACATGATCTTTATGTGAACAAGTTGGAGAGCGAGCGGGTGCGAGCGGCGATTCAAGAGCTACCAGTACAGCTTCGCGAGATCATCCTGCTGCGAGAATATGAAGGTCTCTCTTATCACGAGATTGCGG
Source organism: Edaphobacter aggregans DSM 19364 (assembly GCF_000745965.1). Classification (GTDB taxonomy): domain Bacteria; phylum Acidobacteriota; class Terriglobia; order Terriglobales; family Acidobacteriaceae; genus Edaphobacter; species Edaphobacter aggregans. The sequence goes on from NZ_JQKI01000024.1 coordinate 71,430, forward strand.
GTGTTTTGGACTGTCCTGTTGGAACCGTTATGTCACGTTTGGGAAGAGCACGCGCCAAGCTCCGTACGCTGCTTGATGCTCGTTAAAAAGGTGAGAAGCACAAAGTGTCATTTCGACCGAAGCAGCGGACGACCCGTCCGCTGAGCATTGGAGAAACCCGCTTCTCTACCCATCACGCCGGGTGTCGGGTGCCCCACATCTCGCTTCTGAGATGTGGATTCGCAGGATGCCAATAGAAGTCCTCCACTATCGCCGCGCCGTAATCCCCTCCCGCACCCCCGCCAGCGGAGCCTTCCCCTCAAACTCCACTAAATCCCCCACCCGCCGCACCCCAAGCTCTCTCCACAAAGCCGCCAGATCCACATTCACCGGCTCAACACTCCACCTCGCATACATCTCCCGCAGCACATGCGTCCCCGTCGCACGATCCCCCACCTCCAGCGCCCGCTCAATCGGCCAGTCCTGATCGATCGTCCCTCCCGCCGCCGCAATCGCCCGCAGAGCATCCTGCAGTCCCTTCCGGTTCTTCGTCTCCTTCCGAATCTCCACATCCGCCACTAGGCAGAACAGCGCTCCACCCCAGTACGTCCGCCCCCACGTATGCGTTCGGTCGAGCCCCTGGTCCCCTGCCTCCGGCTCGCCCTTAGGCATCCCGTCCATCATCTCCCGCCAGATCGTCTTCGCATCAAGCTGCCCCGCCTCGACCCGCGCAATCGGCTCCACGTACGTCGCCAGCCCTTCCTCCATCCAGTGGTTTTCGTCGGGAAGATTTGGAAACGCCATGTGCGTCAGCTCATGCGTCATCATCCAGTCCTCGGCCAGCTCCTTCGCCGTCGTTTGCTGCCCAACGCTGATCCGCGTAAACCCCGGAAAACCTCCAACCCCTCCCCAGGTCGTCCCACGAAACAACCCATGCCGATCCCTAACCGGAAGAATCAGCATCCGCGCCCTCGAAACCGGAAACCTGCCGTAGTACACAGCCACCGCGCTGGCCGCATCCTTCACTCTCCCAGCCACCGCCTCCGTCCCCAGATCGAGCGGCCCCTCCGCAAAGTCCACCTGGATCGTTGCTCCACCCACCGAAACGTTCCGTGTCGACTCAACCTTCACGTCCCTCCGGAACTGCAACGCGTGAGCCACCACGACCAACAAGACCACCGCACTCCCCACCACCACCCAAAGCCGCTTGTCTGCCATTCGCAGGTCCGCCTCATAAGTTCGACTCGTACACGTAGCCAACCGATACAGGAAACCTCGCTCCGGCTGCCCACTGAAAATGCTGTCAAGCCCTACTTTCGCATATCTTATTGATAAACAAAGGCTTCTACGTTGCCGATTAATTACTCCCGCCCGCTATAATGGAAATAGGGGGAAAAGGAGTAGCTGCCGGTACGGCCTGACGTCGAAGTACCAGCCTAACTTATTTCCTTCGAAGACTTTGCACAAAAAGGTACGGGGGCAGGGGGTACCCTCCGGACGTGCTAAAATCACAAGGTTGCAGTTCAAGAAATCACCCGTAGAGGTTGTAAATGTCCGGCCACTCAAAATGGGCGACAATTAAGCACAAGAAGGGCGCCCTCGACGCCAAGCGCGGCAAGATCTTCACCCGCCTGATCAAGGAAATCACTATCGCCGCCAAGCTCGGTGGAGGCGACCCCGACGGCAACCCCCGTCTCCGCGGAGCCATCGCCGCCGCCAAGGCCGAGAACATGCCGTCCGAGAACATCAAGCGCGCCATCCAGCGCGGAACCGGCGAACTCGAGGGCGTCAGCTACGAAGAGATCACCTACGAGGGCTACGGCCCCGGCGGCGTCGCCATCATCGTCGACGTCCTCACCGACAACAAGAATCGCGCCGTAAGCGAGATCCGACACGCCTTCTCGAAGAACGGCGGCAACCTCGGCGCCGAAGGCGCCGTCGCCTGGATGTTCACCACCAAGGGCGTCATCACCGTAGCCAAATCCGCAGCCTCCGAAGACAAGCTCACCGAGATCGTCCTCGACGCCGGAGCCGAAGACCTCTCCGACCAGGGCGAGTCCTGGGAGATCCTCACCGACCCCAAGGACTTCGAGGCCGTCACCAACGCCCTCAAGACCGCCAACATCGCCACCGAGACGGCCGAGGTCACCAAGATCGCCTCGACCTACACCAAGCTCGAAGGCTCGCAGGCCAGCGCCATGATTCGCCTCCTCGAGACCCTCGAAGACCTCGACGACACCCAAAACGTCTACTCGAACTTCGATATGGACGAGGCTCCCGTGGCCAGCTAATCCGAGCGGTCAACCATCTTCCAAGGGGCCGCCGATTCGTTCGGCGGCCTTTCTACTGCAAACCTGTAACAACCTGCAACAAAGAAAGCCCGAAAGAGTGCACAAGACAATCCGGCGATTCGCCCAAACCCTGGCTCTCACCCTGCTCGTCTCCGTCGCCTCCGCTCACGCGCAGGCCAAACCCGCAGCACCGACGCCCTTGAACGACGCCAGCCGCCCGCTCGAGCTCGGCGTCCTCGCCCAAGGCGGTTTCGGTGTTACCGACGACCGCAGCGACTACAAGTTCTTCATGCTCGGCGGACGCGCTGGCAAGGTCCTCACCCCCAACGTCGGCCCAGGAATCCTTCACGGCAACTTCGAATACGCCATCGAGCTCTTCCCCTTCTGGCAGTCCTACACGCCGAAGTTCGAGCGCCGCAAGTGCACCGCTCCCGGAATCTGCTCCGATCCCTACACCGTCGGCGGAACCTTCACCGGCGTCTCCATCACGCCCATCCTGCTCCGCTGGAACTTCACCGGCACCCGCCACAGCAAGATCGTCCCCTGGGCTCAGGGCGGCGGCGGCCTCATCTGGACCAACCACAAATACCCTCCCTTCGGGGGCTCGCCCTACAACGTCTTCAACGACGGTCCCAACTCCGAGACCAGCGTCTGGAACTTCACCCCACAGTTCGGCGTCGGGATGCACTACTTCCTCAGCCCGCGCCGCTCGCTCGACTTCGGGGCCAGCGCTATCCACGTCTCCTCGGCCTCGCTCGGCGACAAAAACCCCGGTGTCAACGCAAGCGTACAATTCTCGGTCGGCTACACCTGGTGGAAGTAACTTACGTTCGCAGTCCTGCAACCCTGGCATCGTAGCCTTAGGTCAAGAATCATGAACCCCGAAACGATCATCGAGTGCGTCCCCAACTTCTCTGAAGGCACAGACCCCTCCAAGGTCAGCCGCATCGTTCAGGCGATGCAGGTCCCCGGCGTCAGCCTGCTCGACTGGTCGCTCGACACCGCGCACAACCGCTCCGTCGTCACCATCGCCGGGCCTGCGGAGGCCGTCGTCGAATCCGCCATCCGCGGCGCAGGCAAGGCAGCTGAGCTCATCGACCTGACCAAACAGAACGGCGTTCACCCGCGCATCGGCGCCGCCGACGTCATTCCCTTCATCCCCGTCAGCGGAGCGTCGCTCGCTGACTGCGCCCTTCTCGCCCGCCAGGCTGGTCTCGCCGTCTGGCGCCGCTACGGAATCCCGGTCTACTTCTACGGAGCCGCGGCCGCCCGCCCCGACCGTGTCCAGCTCGAGGACGTCCGCAAAGGCCAGTTCGAAGGCCTCCGCGATGCCGTCCGCAGGGACACCGCTCGCCGCCCCGATATCGGCGGCCCGGAGCTGCACGAGACCGCCGGAGCCTCTGCCGTCGGCGCGCGCAGCTTCCTCATCGCCTATAACGTTCACCTGCGTCAGCCCGACGTCACCGCCGCCCGCGCCATCGCCCGCGACATCCGCGCATCGAGCGGCGGTCTGCACGGAGTCAAGGCGCTCGGTGTTCTCGCCAACGGACGAGCCCAGGTGAGCATGAACATCACCGACCACCTGACCACCCCGATGCCGAAGGTCTACGCCCGCCTCGTCGACCTCGCCCGCCGCCACGGCGCCGAGCTCGACGACAGCGAACTCATCGGCCTCATCCCCCAGGCCGCCTACGAGCCCGGCGCGGAATGGATCGCCCGCATCCCCAACTTCGACCCCGAGCTCAAGGTGATCGAGCGCCGCCTGGAGAGACCGCTCGACTGGCTCGCCGCCTGACCCAACGTTCCGGTGTTTTCTACGTCCAAAGTGGCAGATGCGAGACTTGCCTCGCATACGTCAATCAAGAAAGAATAGGAGCGGTCCGGCCCCGCCTGACGGTCCAGACCCCAGCTCCAATCCGTCCGAGTTCTCAAGGAGTTAGCCAGTGCAGATTCTCAAGCCGTTCCTTCCCATCGCCACCCTCGCGCTTTCCACCGCTCTCTGTTCCGCGGCCCAGTTGTCGAGCGACGCGAAAGCGGCCATCCCGCGTGACGTTCAACAGATCATTGTCGTCGACTACCGCGCCATGCAGAACTCCAGCGCTGCAATGGAATTAAAGGACCGCGTTCTTCCTCCGGAGCTCAAGCGACTCGAGACCGCGCTCAAGACCTCCGGCCTCAAGGTCGACCAGGACGCCGACGTTCTTACCTTCGCCGCCTTTCGTGATGGCAACGGTCCCGGCAACCGCATCGTCGGCATCGCACAGGGCCAGTTCCACACCCGCGAGATCATGGCCAATTTCGTCAAGACCAAGACCAAGCCCGTCACGCTGCGCAACAACAGCATCTACCCCATGGGGCAGAACGGCATGAGCGTGGCCTTCCTCAACCAGACCACGATGGTCTTCGGCGACCGTGAGGCGGTGAAAGTTGCTCTCGATGCCCGTGACGGCCTTGCTCCCAACTTCCTCTCCAATGGAGACATGACCAACGAGATGCTCGCTGTGGAACAGCGCGCAGTGTGGAGCCTTCTCGACCAGAAGGGCACCCAGACCATGATGCGTTCGGTGCTCGGCGATGCGGCACAACTGGCAGACTACGACACCGTTCGCAACCGCATGAAGAGCTCTCGCTACACCATGGACTTCCAGAACGGAGTCAAGTTCGACATGGCCGTCGTGATGGGCGACACCATGACGGCTGCCACCTGCGCCACCCTGCTCAAGGGAGTCACACTGATGAAGAAAACGCAGGGCAATCCGCTCGAGAAGACGGCGCTCGACCAAACGACGATCGACTCCAACTCCGGCACGCTGACGGTCTCCTACTCCTCGTCGGACAGCCAGTTTGCCAGCCTGCTCACTTCCCCTCTCTTCCAGTCGGTTGTCCGATAGGCCAAGAACTCCAGAGGACTTGATTCACAAAGAGGGTGTCCGTTATGGACACCCTCTTTGCCCGTCTGGGCCAAGCCCGCTCCAAAAAGACAACCGAACTCCAAACACATTCCCTTGAAAGCAATAGAATCGGCGAAAGCTTCTTCCGAAATCCTCCTCGAGTCTGCCGGTCGTGACGCCGAGACAGGAGGCCTGCTCGCTTCCGAGCTTGCTCTTCCATCCCCCGGCGACCATGTTGCATAGCTCGCCGATCGCATCCTCCACCATTAGATCGTCAGGCTCCGAGACGGTTCCTAACAGCGCCTCGGCCGTAATCTGGGCGACCGGACGGCTGGCATACAACAGACATTCCCCCTCGACCGCTCCTGAGAACCGTATGGTAGCGGTAATCGGCTCTGCAATCGCGCCGGCCTCCTCCATCGGCTCGCAGCTTCGAACCAGCATCATCTCGAAGACCTCCGATACCGCCGAGTCGAGCAGTCGACCAACTCCTCGCTCGCAACCTCTTCGGCCATCGCTACGCCGCCTCGAGCAGGGGAACCACCCGCGCCTTCACTTGGTCTGCCGTGAACGGCTTGCAGATGTATCCCTGCGCCCCTGCCGCGATCGCACGAAGCACAAACGGCTCGCTGCCCTCCGTCGTGATCATCACCACTGGAACTCCCACGGCCAGCTTCTGATCGCGGCGTGCCTCCAGGAACTGCAGCCCATCCATCACAGGCATGTTGATGTCGCTGATGATCAGGCCGATCTTTGAGGCGCTCCCTGCGTCAGCGCGAAGGACTTCAAGCGCTTCTTCTCCATTCGAAGCCTGGACCACCTCGGAGAGCTCAAGACCGGACTGACGCAGCGCCCTCTCGATTACCTTCCGCATCACCGCTGAATCGTCAATAATTAGAATTAGCGCTCGCACCTACCCTCCACAGTTCACTGCTGTTCTTGAGGGCTCTATCGGCGCAAACGCTCCACTCTTGAGGCTTGAAATCTTCCCTTAGCTTCTTCTAACCGACGATGTCACCATTCTGGCCCCTGAGGAGGGACTCTCGAGGCGCGGGACCAGCAGATCCCTGCCTTCCTGAGCTCGCTCGACGGTCTCGCTTACGCTATCGGAACTCAGGTTAATCAGGTCAACTCGCAGGGAGTGGACGGGAACGGAAATCCCGGGCACCTCTGTTTCAGCTTCCCACGACTACCGTAGGTGCTGCCGGCCTGATCCAGATGGCCACTACCGACCCGCAGGCGATCGCCGCAGCCGCAACTGGCGAGGGTGCAACGGGCACTGGCAATGCCCTGCTGCTCGCTCAGCTTGCAACGGGAACGATCGTCGCGGGGCAGACCGCATCTGGCTCCTTTGCCACGCTGCTGGGCCAGATCGGAAGCGCAACGTCTGCGGCGACGATCGACAACACGGCGCAGCAGGCGATGCTCTCGCAGCTAACGACGCAGCGCAACGCGCTCTCCGCAGTCTCTCTCGATGAGGAGGCGGCAAACCTTACGAACTATCAACGCGCATACGAGGCTGCAGCGAAGATCTTTTCGATCGTCGACCAGATGATGGCCAGCGCGCTCAACCTGGGCGTCACCACGTCGGTCTCCTAACCGACGCGATAGCCAGCCAAAGGAGCAAGCACTTGAGGGCAGATCCGCATTACGTCAGCAGCCTCTCGCAGGCGTTAAACAGCGCGACGCAGGCCACGAACGACCTTGCATCGCAACTCTCGAGCGGCCTCCGCGTCGGAGCGCTCTCGGACGATCCCGGAGCCGCGGCGCAGAGCGTACAGCTCAGAAGCCAGATCGCCCGCGTCGACACCTACATCCAGACGGCTGCAAGCCAGTCGTCAATGCTGCAGGTTACCGGCTCAACGCTGGGAGAGGTGGTCTCGCAGCTTACCTCTGCGATCTCACTTGCGGTTCAAGGCGCCAACGGAACTCAAAACGCCTCGAACCTTCAGGCGATCACACAGCAGCTCACGGGAGTTCGCGACCAGGTATTGGCGCTGGCTAACACAAGCTATCAGGGGCGGTATCTCTTCGCCGGTAGCCAAGGCTCCATCATCAAGCCCTTCTCACTCGATACGACGACAACACCCGCGACCGTAACCTACTCCGGCGACGCAGTCGTGCAGTCCATCGAGACTCCGGGCGGCCAGCAGATCCAGGTCAACCTGCCGGGCTCTTCGATCTTTGGTTCCGGCACCTCTGGTGCTCTCGGAGCGCTCAACCAGCTGATCGCGGACTTCACCAGCGGTGTTCCAGCGGCGAACCTCGCCGCTGACAACGCCGCTCTGACCAGCGCTCTGGGACAGGTCTCGACGCAGCGAAGCGTCTTGAACAGCTCGCTAAGCACGATCCAATCCACGAGCAACTACGCGCAGACACAGGAGGCTCAGCTGAAGGCGCAGCAGAGCACGCTGGTTGCCGCTGACCCCGCGACCGTCGCGACACAGCTGAAGTCCACGCAGGTCCAGTACCAGGCGCTGCTCAGTGTGGTCACGGCGCTCCAGAAGGTAAATCTCTTCGACTATCTGAAGTAGATCTTCGACGATCTACGCTGACGGAGATTACGGGCCCTGAAGCTGGGCGAGTGCCTTGCGCGCCTGCTTGATCTTCTCACCGTCCGGCTCCAACTGGAGGTAGCTGTTGTACTCCGCGATGGCCTCGTCCCGTTTGTTGAGCTTCTGTGCGAGATGGCCCAGAACGAAGTGCGCTTCCGGGTCAGACGGCTGAACCTTCACCGCGTCGCGAGCCCGCAGGTAGGCTGCGTTCAGGTCACCCGCCTGTTCGTAGAACTTCGCTATATCGAGATCTTCCGCCGCGCGATCTTCATCACTCTGGAGCTTTTCGACCTTGGGAAGCTTCCTGCGAGCGGCGGCTTTCGGGTCATCTCCCTTGTCGTCTGGCGAGCCCGACGCGGGCGGTGCAGTGTCGTTCGGATCGTCGCTGCTCGAACCGCTACTGGAGTTGCTTGGGTCCGAACTGCTGCTACTGCTCGACTCTGCACCGGGCATAGGCGGACCTGCGCCAGGAAACGGAAACTTGTCGGCTGTGGAGGGACGCTTGCCTGCAGCCGGAGCGTCAGGAGTTGCTGGCGGACCTGAGCCGGGAAACGGGAACTGGTCGGCCGTGGAGGGACGCTTGCCAGCTGCCGGAGCGTCGGGGACCGCCGATGGCGCATTCGTCGGCGCAGGTGCCGCCGACTCACCGGGAAATGGAAATCGATCGGCCGCGGCGGGCTCCTTTGGCGTCGCTGGGGTACAGGGGCTCGCAGAAGATGCTCCGCGGGGTTGACTCTTCGGAGTCCCGGTATCTCCCTGCGTCGGCGCCGTCGCAGGGCACGGAGGCGAGGCCGGCTTTTGCGCCATAGCCGTCATGCCTCCGGACGCTGCCAGAACCGTGACCGCGAGAAGAGCGAGGCTGGAGAAACGGCTCACCATGCTTTGTTTAGACTACTCGGGTCCGTCGTCGATTGCCCGGAGCACGGTAATTTGACTCCATCGAGCCGCCGTTTGTTATAGTCAGCTTGCGACCGTTGGCGCTGGAATAGTGGGACGCTTCCCTTTCTTCTTGCCCATCCGGAACGCAAATCCACTCATTCTGGATGATCTTCCCCGATGCTTCCTGGGCTCGTAATTCGTTCGTCGTCCATACACGCCGCCGGCTGTTACACCATGAGGCGGATCCGAAAAGGTACCCCAATCGTCGAGTACGACGGGCCGCGTTTTTCAAAAGATGAGGCCGACGAGCGCTATAAGGACCGTTTCATCACTTATCTCTTCAGCACCGGAAACCGTGGCGAGGTGATCGACGGCTTCGGGACGGCGATGTTCATCAACCACTGCTGCGACCCGAACTGTGAGACCGAGAACCTCGACCGCCGCATATGGGTCGTGGCGACGCGTGACATCGCTCCAGGAGAAGAGCTGACCTATGAGTACAACCTCCACGACTCCGATGACGACACCGCCGACTGCCATTGCGGCGCCGTCAAGTGCCGCGGAACCATGTTCAGTGAGGACGAAGTAAAGCGTCGCGCCAGAAGGGCACGCAGCAAGGCTCGCGGAGCGAAGTCCTGAGACTCTCCACGAGACGCTACAATAGCGGGATGCGGCCTCCTGCCGCCTCGGGCTTATGGCATATCAGGTTTTAGCGAGAAAGTACCGCCCTCAGCGTTTCGCAGACGTTGTGGGACAGGACCACGTGACCGTAACGCTGATGAACGCCCTCACTCAGGGGCGCATTGCGCACGGGTACATCTTCAGCGGACACAGGGGCATCGGCAAGACGACCATCGCGCGCATCTTGGCGATGGCGCTCAACTGCCGCAACGCGATCGGCTCAGCGGCGCGCCCCACCGCTGAGCCCTGCGAGGCATGCGAGTCCTGCACCGAGATTCGCGCGGGCAACTCCGTCGACGTCATCGAGATCGACGCGGCTACCAACCGCGGTATCGACGAGATTCGCGAGCTGCGGGACGCAGCCCGTTACCGTCCTGCGCGCGACAGGTACAAGATCTACATCCTCGACGAGGCCCACCAGATCACCGATGCCGCCTTCAATGCCCTGCTGAAGACGCTTGAGGAGCCGCCGGACCACATTGTCTTCATGATGGCGACGACGCAGCCCGAAGACATCCCCCAGACCGTGCGCTCGCGCTGCCAGCACTACAGTTTTCATGCCGTCAAGCTCGTTGACATCCTGGGACAGATTCGTGGAATCGCCGCGGCGGAAAACGTCGAAGCCGACGAACCGGCACTAGCCCTGCTCGCTGAAGCGGGCGACGGATCGATGCGCGATGCGCTCTCGATCATGGATCAGGCCATCGCCAGTGCTCCGCTTGAAGACGGGCGGCCACGGCTCGACGCCGCGCAGATCCGCGAGTTGATGGGCACGGTTCCGAACGCGGTCTTCGAGCGAATCCTCGAGGCCGTGGACGCCAACCGCAGCGCCGACGTGATCACGGTCGCCAACGAACTGCTGGACGCGGGCAACAGTCCCGCGCAGCTCGCACGGCAGTGCGTGCGCTACCTGCGCAACTGCCTGATGGCGAAGATCTCGGGCGTTGGAGCCGACGGCTCGGGCCTGGATGGTGCGGCCTCGGAGCTACTGCAGATCTCTGCGGACGAGCAGCGGCGTGCGGCTCGGTCGGCGGCGCTGTTCTCAGAAGAAGAGCTGGCGCGCTTCCTGCAGGTCATGCTGCGCACCTTCGACGAGCTTGGCTATCGACAGGAACAGCGTTTCCACTTCGAGCTCGGCCTGTTGAAGCTCGTGCATCTGCGGCGTCTGCTGCCGGTCGAAGAGGTGCTGAGCAGGTTCCCGGTACCCGCAGGCTCTGGCATAACTGAGCCCCGGCCGCGTGCTGCGGCGAGCGTAAGCGCATCCCCGGCATTGTCTCCCATGCGGACTGCATCGCCAGCTCCCGCCGCTCCGGAGAAGCCAGTCTTCTCTCCCTTTCAGACGGACCGTAGCCGTAAGAACCTGACCGAACCCACGCCCAACGTCGCGCCGACTGCGGCTCCGCTAAAGGCCGCTTCAGAGCCGCGGCACCAGATCGCCTCTGCGGTATCGGTGATTGAGGACGAGCCCGTGGCGGAGATCACTCCTGTCGAAGTAGCCGCTGATCTACTGGGCCTGGGAGCTGTACCGGTTGCAGCAGTCGAACCCGAGGCCGCGCCGGCCCCAGCGGCCGTGATGACCTCAGCTCCGTCTGCCGAGGACTTGCAGCGGGCGGCGACCGACGCTCTGATGAATGCGAAGAGCCAGAGTTCTGCGGCCGACGCGTTGGCCGATGCCGAGTGGACGATCGAGGGCGGCGAGATCCGTGTCCAAACCGAGCTGTCGAAGACGATGCTCTCCGTAGTCGTCAACCCGGAGGCGGACAAGATCGTCCGCGCGGCCCTGCGAAACTCCGGCGCAGGTTCGCTCAAGCTTGTGCTGCTGCCGGGGACTGCAAACTCCTCAGCGGCGAAGAAGCCAAAGCCTGCGCGGAGCGGAAGCGCTCAGGCCAGGGCGATGGAGCATCCGGTTGTACAGCAGGCGCAGCGGCTCTTCAATGCTGAGATTCGCAACGTGATCGACCTGCGCGATAACGACTAGCGGCGAGGATTTAGGTTATGGATTTCTCTGACCTGGCAAAGATGAAAGAGATGATGGGGCAGGCGCGCCAGATGCAGGAGCAGATGGAGCGCAAGCTTGCGGAGACGGTCGTCGAAGCTTCAAGCGGCGGCGGCGTCGTTTCCGTGCGGATGAACGGTAAGAAGGAGGTCCTGCGGCTGAAGATCGAGCCGACGGCGATCGGAAGCGCGGGCAGCGACCTGGAGCTCCTGGAAGATCTGATTACAGCGGCCATCAACGAAGCCGGCCGCCGCGCCGACGAGGCGATGAAGGCCAGTGTCTCCGACATGATGGGCGGCCTGAAGCTGCCGGGGATGAGCTAGTGGCACGGTTTGCCGAGCCGATGACCCGGTTGATCGACGAGCTCCGCAAGCTACCGGGCATCGGGACGAAGAGCGCGCAGCGACTGGCGTTTCACGTCCTGCGCTCGTCACCGGAAGATGCAGAGAACCTCGCAGGGGCGATTCGTGAGTTGAAGGAGCGGCTGCGCCTCTGTTCGGTGTGCAACAACATCACCGATGTCGATCCATGCAGCTACTGCACCAACGCGGTGCGGGATCAGCGACTGGTCTGCGTCATTGAGGAGCCGACGAACATCGCGACGATTGAGAAGACGCGAAGCTTTGCCGGCGTCTATCACGTGTTACACGGCACGCTCTCGCCCATCGGCGGAGTCGGCCCAGAGCAGCTTCGCATCGCAAACCTCATGACGCGGCTTTCCGAGATCGATGAGGTAATTCTCGCAACCTCGCCGACGACAGAGGGCGAGGCCACGGCCCGCTATCTCGCCGAAGAGATTCGCCGCGCCGACGCGCGCGTTAGAGTAACGCGCATCGCGACTGGCGTTCCTGCCGGAAGCGACATCGAGTACGCGGATGAAGTCACGATGTCGCGCGCACTCGAAGGCAGACGAGAACTCTAGCAGCGTTCAGACTCGATTAATCTCATGATGTTATAAGAGCCTTTATGAATGAGTTTCTTAGTCGCCGCAGATTTCTTCGTCAAAGCTTTGCCTTCAGCGCGCTCACAGCGCTTGGTTCCCTGCCGTCTCTGGCAAAGCTGCCCTCACCGCATCCCGGTGCCTCACACTGGCTGATGGTCGGCGACTGGGGATATGAGAACTTCACGGCCCAGAAGGCAGTTGCAGCAGCGATGCAGCGATACGTCCACGAACACAGTCTGAAGACTGACGCGCTGCTGATGCTCGGCGACAACTGGTACGGCCCGCTGCCCGGCGGCGTCGCGTCCCCGCGCTGGACGAAGCAGTTTGAGGAGATGTATCCCGTCGGCGTATTCGACTGCCCCGCTTATGCCGTTCTGGGCAATCATGATTATCAGCGAATGCCGGAGAGCAAGGTGGACGCCGAGCTCGCCTACGCGAAGAAGGGCGGCACGCGGTGGACTCTCCCCTCGCGCTGGTACCGCTTCGAGTTCCCGGCCGCGACGCCGTTGGTAACGGTGCTCGCGCTCGACAGCAACGTGTTCCACCCGATGAGCGACAGGGCAAAGCGCGAGAACTTTACCCTGACGCCGGAGGAGCAGGCAGAGCAGCTGCGCTGGCTGAAGGCCGAGCTTGAGAAGCTCCGGCAGACGCCGTACTTGATCGTGATGGCGCATCACCCCATCTACTCGAACGGTCCGCACGGCGATCACGCAACCCTGATCGCAGAGTGGGAGCCGCTGCTGCGCGAGCACAAGGCTCATCTGTATCTCGCCGGTCACGATCACGACATGCAGCACCTTGAGTTCGACGGCCATCCGACGTCGTTCGTGCTCTCAGGCGGTGGCGGAGCGGACCTCTACACGCTCAAGATTGAAGAGGCGCAGCGCGGACCGTACGCGGCGAAGGTGTATGGCTTCAGCCACCTGCAGATCGCGCCCGACAAGCTGACGCTCCTTCATCTCGATACGTCCGGCCACGTAATCCATGGATTCACCAAGACACCGTCGGGTGAGGTCCAGATGCTGAGCTAGCAACCACCCCTCCCCCCGGGGGTATTTGCCATAAATTATTTACTTTCAATAGCTTATGCAAATTTCGCCCGCGCAAGATATTGAAAACAGATGGCTTAACCATAGAATTATTGAAAATAAAAGGTTTAGTGGGAATGTAAAAAGCCCCGGGCGGCTGGCCTGGGGCTTTTTCTATCTCTGTATCTATTGTAACGAGTTGGGTGAAATCAATCGGCGCATTTACGGAGTCAATTTTTGCTCTGTAAAAGGCTTCGCTTGTGTTATTTAGCTGAATCGTGGGAGGTAGACGGGGCTTGACAGAGGCTGGACCGGGCTTTAGACGAGGTTTTCGCCTGTCATCTCGACTGGCTTCTTCAGACCAAGCAGCTTGAGGATTGTCGGGGAGATGTCGCGAAGGCTTCCTCCCTGCTTCAGGATGGCGTGGTGGCTGGTGTCTTTCTCGTTCGTAACCAGGATGAACGGAACGGGATTCGTCGTGTGAGCCGTGTGCGGGCCTCCCGTTACGGGGTCGATCAGCAGCTCAGCGTTGCCGTGGTCCGCGGTGACGAGGAGAGCTCCGCTGCGCTGCTTGACGGCCTGGTAGATGCGGCCGAGTTCTCGATCCACCGTTTCGACCGCGCTTATCGTCGGCTCCAGTTTGCCCGAGTGTCCCACCATGTCGGCGTTCGCGAAGTTGACGATGATGACGTCGAAGGCCGTGTCGTTCACTGCCTTGACGACCGCATCTGCGATTCCAGCGGCGGACATCTCAGGCGCGAGATCGTAGGTCGCGACCTTCTGCGACGGAATCAGCACGCGATCTTCGCCGGGAAACGGCTTCTCTACGCCTCCGTTGAAGAAGTAAGTGACGTGCGCATACTTCTCCGTCTCTGCCACGCGGAGGTTGCGGAGATTGGCGTCGGCCATCACGTTGGCCAGTAGGTTGTCCATCGACTCCGGCGGAATGACGACAGGCAAACGGAAGTTTTTGTCATACTGCGTCATGCAGACGTAGTGGATGTTCTGCGGTGCCCATGAGCGCGGGATCTCCTGCTCAAGCTCAGCTGCCTTGGGCAGATCGAGGGCGTTTTCCGCAGTGAGGCCGCCGGGAAGATCGAAGTTGCGCGCCAGTACGCGCGTGATCTGGCGGACGCGGTCGGCGCGGAAGTTGAAGCAGATGCAGACGTCGTTGTCTCGGATTAGTCCGATGGACGCGCCGTGCTGATCCACAACGCTGAACGGGGGAATGAACTCGTCGGTGATGCCGTTGTTGTAGTGTTCGCGCATGCGGGCGAGCGGGTCCTCTGCCGTTCCTCCCTGCGGGTGGCCCGTGACCATGGCGTCGAAGGCCTGGCGCTCCTTCTCCCAGCGCAGATCGCGATCCATCGCGTAGTAGCGGCCGGAGATGGAGGCGATCTGTCCGACGCCGTACTCGCGTATCTTCTGCTCCAGCGCCTCCAGATACCCGAGACCGCTTGTCGGCATCGTGTCGCGCCCGTCCATAAAGGCGTGGATTAAGACGCGCGTGAGCCGGTGCTGCGCGGCAAGCCTGAGCAGAGCGTAGAGGTGTCGCTGATGCGAGTGCACGCCGCCGTCCGAGACCAGGCCAAAGAGATGAAGAGCACGGTTCTCCTGTGCGGCGAGCTCGACGGCCCGAGTCAGGACGGGGTCGGAGTAGAAGGAGGCGTCGTCAATGGCCTCGTCGATGCGCGTGATGTCCATGCGAACGATGCGCCCGGCGCCGAGGTTGAGGTGTCCAACCTCAGAGTTGCCCATCTGACCGTCAGGCAGCCCCACGAAGTGGTCGCTTGCGCGAATGAGCGTATTCGGATAGCCGGCGAGAAGCTTGTCGTAGTTGGGCTTGCGTGCCAGCGCGATGGCGTTGCCGTGAGTCTCGGGGCGGTAGCCCCAGCCGTCGAGGATAGTCAGAACAATCGGATTGTTTGCCATTACTGAGAGCAAGGATAACAAGAGTTTGTTGACGGGTCTTCACGAGCGGCTTCCTCGTGTACTGGAACCTGACGGATCGACCTGGTTACCAAAGAGTTTCACAAATATCCGGACCTCCCTAAGCTTATCTGTAGCAGAATTTATGCGTTCTTATTTTGTCTGCTGCCATGCACGTTTGATGCTTACTGCCTACACATTCCCGTACGATCGTGTCCACGATCTCTACCAGGAGTATTATCGGTCTGCCCTGCGCAGCTTTTGCGATGCGAATGGCATCAAGTACCGGGAACGCACCGGGGCCTACGCTTCGGCCCTTCTGGTAAAGCTGCGTGAGCTGCGTCATTCCTACAAGCTTCGTGGGCTCATGAAGCACGAGTCAGCCTGCTCGCTTCTGGATGGCCTGGCCGGCCTGCTGACCCGGGGCTCGGTGAGACCTCCTACCTCCATCGGCTTGTATGAGTTTGTCACCTCCTCAGGCGAGACGATAACGTTCGCGATTGATTCTCTGGACAGGGGCGAGATATGCGGCGATCTCGCCGAGACCTGCGATCTCTATTTCAAGTCGAACTATTGGCCGAGTCTCTGGTATCCAGACAACGTGCTGCCGCTGCCGAACATGAACCCCCTGGTGAGTCGGGAGCTTTCGTTCTTCAAGGAGCTACAGCGGACGCCTAAGACCACGGACCTGTTCGCCTTCTTTCGCATCTGGGGAGGGAGCAATGAAGTCGATGGCTTGGAACACAACCTTTCACTGATCGAAAGTCTCTCCCGGGTTCCCTGCAGCAAGTTTCTTTGCGCCTATCTGGTTGCGGGTGACGTTGCCGCGCTGGGCAAACGCCTCGACGAACAGGGCATACACTGGACGACAGAGCCCATGGCGAAGCACGAGCTGTGGCGTAGAGCTGCTGCCTCACGATTGAACATCGTTCGGCTGGGCATGCACGAATGCTTGCCGTGGCGGATGATCGACATTTTCGCGATGGGCGGCTGCCCGGTCATTGATTATGGTCCTCAGACCCGGTGGCCGATTCCACTGATTGAAGACGAGCACTATCTGAATCTTCATATGCAGACCGGAGGTCGTAAACGCGGCACTATCTCTGACAACGTTCTGAGATGGCTCTCCGATCCCGATCAGCCGGAACGAATCGGCCGCAACACGGCTGACTACTTCAATCGGCATCTGCAACCTGCCGCTCTGGGGCAGCATATTGTGGCCCAGTTGCCAGCCGCCCAGCAGAGAATGCTAAGCGCGGATCGGCTAACAGTGGCATGAAGGGAACGACGCCCGTGTGGCCCGGGCAGGAGTCCTGACGGATACCGAACAGCGAAGATTTATGGCTTGTGGTGGCCCGGGAAGGAGTCCTGCCATGGACCCTTGTCCTCCCTCGACCTAGTTACCAAAGAGTTTCACAAATATCGCAATCTCCTAAGCTTATCTGCAGCAGAATTTATGCGTTCTTATTTTGGCGCCTGCCATGTATGTTTGAGTGCTTACTGCCTACACATTCCCGTACGATCGTGTCCACGATCTCTACCAGGAGTATTACCGGTCTGCCCTGCGCAGCTTTTGCGATGCGAATGGCATCAAGCACCGGGAACGCACCGGGGCCTACTCTTCAGCCTTTCTGGTAAAGCTGCGTGAGCTGCGTCATTCCTACAAGCTTCGTGGGCTCATGAAGCAGGAGTCAGCCTGCTCGCTTGTGGGCGGCCTGGCCGACCTGCTGACCCGGGGCTCGCTGAGACCTCCTACCTCCATCGGCTTGTATGTCACCTGCTCCGGCGAGACGATAACGTTCGCGATTGATTCTCTGGACAGGGGCGAGATACGCAGCGATCTCGCCGAGACCAGACAACGTGCTGCCGCTGCCCGAACATTTATGACAACCGACATAAGTAATAGATAATCAACCACTTATAATCTGTGCGTGTGCCTTATGTACAGTGAAATTGTAAGCGCAAAGTTGAAGTGTCCGGTTTGCGCAAAGTTGAAATGTCCAAACTACCCTCCGAAGATGAGGTTCGGAAGGCAGAGATTGGACTTGGTGACGATGAGCAAAACCTGAAAGAGTCCTCCACCAATCAAAGCTGGCAGCCCGGATCCGTATGTTCCGGCGAAATAGGAATTGCGTGTCCAAAGTTGCTATCGTTACAAACCACTCGTTGGGTTAGGTTTCTTGCATGATGCGAGATCGCACCGACTGGGCGTAGTCCGGAGCGGAGAAGGCGTCCGCCTCAACAAGATCGAGAGATGAATGGAGAGAGGTAACGATGAAGATCAAACACATTCGAACTTATTTCCTGGTGTGTGGCTTGGGTGTCATCTTGCAGCCCCTTCATGGACCCGCACAGCAGAATTCGGACGCATCGACAAACAGCCTTCAACACACCGAACGGGATGGGCAACACGATTTCGACTTCGAGATTGGTACTTGGAAGACTCATCTGAGGCGTCTGGTACATCCACTTACTGGCTCAACTACCTGGATCGAATATGAGGGGACTACCGTCGTTCGCAAGGTTTGGAATGGCCACTCCCCTTACACAAAAGGTAATTTCGAATTCGAGAGGGTCGTGACGGGCTGGCGGGGTATTCATCCAGTAATTGACCTGCGTCGTAATAGGTAATACGTTTATGACAAATGGCCCGATCGACCAAAGCGGACAAGGCTCGGCAGCTGAACGCCGCTTACGCCATGCTGCTGGCCCATGTTCCGTTGCCCGAGGCAATGCAGCGCTTATCGCGAGAGTTCGACCTGTCAGAGCGTCAAGCCTACCGGTACCTGGAGGAAGCGACACAGCTGAACCGGCCGGTCGAAGTTTCCGAGGCTACGGTGCCGATCACGCTCAAGCTCCCGG
>NZ_JQKI01000025.1 GCF_000745965.1 Edaphobacter aggregans DSM 19364
GTTTGATGAAATGCAGGAAATTGGCCATGAGCACGCCATCGAGCGCAGGCAAAGAGAGATCGCTCTTTCCCAGGTTCACAACCTCCTTGCGGATGGTTACGTCTTGATACCGGTCGGGAATCTGCGATAACGATCTTTCGTCTTTGTCTATGGCATGGATGACGCTGCCTGGGGGCAGCAACGTTGCGAGGGCGAGGGTAAATGTGCCGGTCCCGCAACCAAGATCGCACCATGTCTGCGCACGTGCTCCTACAATTTGGTCTATCCTAATCAATTCGGTTGCGTCAGCAATGTACATCGCAATTTGGCTCTGCGAGCCTGCTTCCTTCCGGCTTCAAGGTTATTGTCATCCATCCTTCAGAAACAACGCTTCCCGGGCCAGCTTTATTTCATGCATGATGAAATTCCAAAATTGACGGGTCTCCTCAAAATCGGCAACAATTTCACCGCCAATGGGCGACGCCCGGACGCTTACTAACCGCCCTTCTATTGCTGATCTGAAAGTTGGGAAGCGCTGCTTGGTTCCCAAGGTCAGCACGAAAGTCAGAGCCGTGATGTAGCCAACACCGCACAATTGGTTCGTTACCACTGGGAGAATGGGTTCGCAACCAGATTTGCATTGAAGTATCGGGGATCGCCCGTCACTTCTTGATCGATCCAGCTCGGAAGCGTAACCGATTGAGTCTCGTCCTTGAGTTCGATTTCCGCAATGATTAGTCCCCGGTTGTCGCCCTCGAACTCGTCGATTTCCCACACCAAGCCTTCGTGCGAGACGCGATACCGGGTCTTTTCAATTAGCGGCCGCTCGCAAAGCCGATCAAGCATCTCGTTCGCGTCGGCAAGCGGGATTTCATACTCATACTCGGACCGGGTCGCGCCGACACTCTCTCCCTTGATCGTGATGAACCCCTTATCCCCTGTGGTTCGCACGCGAAACGTACGCTCTTTGACTGTGCTGAGATATCCCTGGCGGTAGCATTTCCCGCCGTCCTGGCCGCGCCAGGTATTGCCTTTGACTAGAAACTTGCGCTCGACCTCTTTCGCCATGCGATTCTCTCCAGCCTATCGTGATTCATATTGCTGCTGCGAATCTACGCTGCCAAATCAAGAATGCGGCGAGTTTTACGATCAAGAGCTATGGAAGGGCAGGATCGTCTATGTTCGATTTGTCTGGTCGGAGATCACCCCGAATTCGGCTCACTTCGAGCAATCCTACTCGGATGATGGCGGCAAGACCTGGGAAATCAACTGGATCACGGACCAGACCCGTGACGGGTCTGTCAAAACACACTGAACGCCGTTAAATTTCTGAAGGAGAGTCGCACGACTGCGAGACAGTTGTCATTGACGCTTTCACAGAGGACGGCGCAAGTCCAAGTGTCACGCGCTCGAACCAGCTGAGCTAACCGCCCTCTAATAGTCCCTCTTCTTTTCTGAGAGGAACTTCGACAGCTGATCCGCAATCTGGACGTTGTTCAGGTCCGACATCGGGAAGTGCGTGTTGCCCCGAATCCCAATCTCGGGCAGGTGCACGACGGTGAATCGCCGCCATGGCGGTTCACAGCATCCCGCCACCGCTTGGCCATTTCGAAGAAAATGCGCCATTGCTCCTGGCCCGGATTCATGCTCGGCTTGTCGGGAATGTTATCGCCGTAATAAATGATGATCGGTATCTTCGTGAGCAGCATGAAATCCGATTTGGGCACCGTGATGGCGCTCAGCGGTCTGCCGCCGAGCGTCATGGACGGCGGCACCTCTCCCTCGGGAAAAGGAAAGTCGAAGCCCGGCTCGTAGGAAACGATGCCGCGGACATTTCTGTTCTTGATGGCCGTGCGCCAGCCCAGCCCGCCGCTCTGTGAGTGTGTAACGAGAATGCCCGGACCGATCTTGTTAAATAGCGCCGAAACAGCCTCCGTATTCACCTGCACGTCATACGGACCGGTGTTGGGGACCATCTGCCGGAAGAACTGGTTGAGCGCCTCCGGCTCGCGGGAGAACTGCACCTCCGGATAGAAGTCCGGCCAGGCGCCGAGCCGGAAGATGCCGAACCAGAGCTGCTCATCTGGTGTGGCAGTGATGTTGATCGGCTGCGTGCCGTGTGCGGCGCGGCCACGCCGCGGCTGGTCGATCAGGTAGACCGGGAAGCGGCGGCGCAGGAAGATGTTTTGGAACCCTTCGCGCCCATCCGGGGTGGTCTCCCACGTTTTGGCAGACTGCCCGTGGCCGTGCCAGAAGACGAGCGGAAGTTTTCTGGCATTCACCGGGACCTGGTAGAAGACGTAAGCGTGGTCGCCGTGCAATGTCTGGCCTGCGGGATCAGTGCCGGCGGGGTTGTACGCGCCCTGCTTAATGGGGTCGAAAGTGCCGGGCACCGTAATGACTTCCCCGCCGACAGCGAAGCTGCCTTGCTCCTGGATCATCAGCGGCTCAGGCTTACTCTTGTTGGTCTCTCGTGCGCCCGCTGAAGTGAAGAGGAAGACCGCCATCAGCCAGAGCGCAATGGCAGATTTCCGACGCTTGCTGCTCAGAGAATTTACCCTGGTGACCCTGAGGGCGGGGGATTCCAGGTTGCTCTTTTCAGGTTTCTGTTTTTGCATGATTTCTCCAGCGATTCGCCATTCGTAATTCATTTCTTCTCGAAAACTTCCCTGGCAACGTTGATGGCGTTAACCGCGTTGGGCCAGCCGGCATAAAACGCCAAGTGAGTGATGGTCTCGATCAACTCCTCCTGCGTCACGCCATTCTCGAGCGCTCTGATGAGGTGAGACCGGAGCTGGTCTGGACGATTCAAGGCAATCAGCGCGGCCACAGTCACCAGGCTTCGGTCACGCTTCGACAGCTCCGGGCGCTCCCATACGTCGCCGTACAGCACATCGTCAGTCAGCTCGGCCAACTTTGGGAGCAAAGTCGCCGATTGCCCCTTGAGACGGCCTAGGCTGTGCGCCGGCGTCGATGCTCGCTCCCTCAGCGTGGAGCGGCGCGCCGTACTGCGCCTCGCTTACCTTCTCTATCCAATCGACGGCCTTGCCGTCGAGCTGTTCCACGATGGCGATGTGCGCCATCGAACTGTTCAGCGCGGCCCCGTGCCAGTGCTTCTGGCCGGGCGGAATCCAGGCCACATCCCCCCGACGGATTTCCTCTACGGGATCGCCCCAGCGCTGCACCCGGCCCGTGCCCGCCGTCACGATCAGGATTTGGCCCAACGGGTGGGTGTGCCACGCGGTGCGTGCGCCGGGCTCGAACGTGACGAGGGAGCCGGAGGTGCGCGCCGGAGCGTTCGCCTGGAACAGAGGATCGACGCGGACGGACCCAGTGAAGTTCTCGGCCGGTCCCGGCCGGGAGGGTTGCGATCCACTCCGAATGATCCTTATCGCTTCCTGCTGCATAGGACTTTGGCTCTGCGCACCTGACACGAGCATGCAGAGTGAGATTCCAATCGCCATATGAATTCTCATCGTGGTCCTTCCTGGTGCCCCTCGCACTTGCTCCTTTTGCTCGGCATTGTAACCCGCGCCATGCTTGCCAGCTGCTACGGCAGAGGTCGCCGTTGAGATTGCGCCCTTAGCGGTAAGACATTCGCAGGATTGATTCAGGAAGGCGATCGCCCTGAATCGGGATTTTGGGAGCTGCCGTATTGATCTCTTCAATATCTTCCGACGTCAGTTTTGTGAAATTGGGTGCCGTAGCTTTGCGGCTGGCCTTGTTGAGATATCGATCTAGCGGCGCAGCGCTGATCCATAGCGCCGAAACACTTCCCTTAGCCACGGCAACCATACGAGCGTATGGGCAAGTAAGTAGTCGTCCGCATTGGAACCGTGTTGAAAAATGGATGACGCGTATTCAAAGTCCTGTGCACTGTAAGCGTGCCGCCATCAACGATCTTGTGGACGTCGACGCGACGTGCTGCATCCTGCCGGTACATGTTCATCCCCTCCAGCTTTGATGACGCTGGCTTTGCCGAGCGCTCTAATCCTCCTGGCTGAGCCAGCCCTCGAAGCGTGTCGCTCCAATATGCGAGTTGCCTCTCGGAACGAGGGATCGCTCGTCCAATTTAGCGCCAAAGTAACGGGCGTGCGTATCGATGACGACTTGGCGTTTGTCCTGGGTTGCGCTCAGAAATTGGCGGATGATTTCGTCGAAACGAAACCGCTCGGGACCAGCTAAATCGATGATGCCGTTGACTGGCGCTCCCAGTGTGACATCGACCAGCACGGCAACCACATCGTCCGACAGGACGGGCTGGATGAGGGCAGGGGGCACGCGAACCGTTTGCCCATCCGTGGGGAATTGAGCGGTGATCCTTCCGATGAACTCAAAGAACTGCGTAGCGCGGAGGATCGTATAAGGTATTCCTGCGGACTGGATCAACTTCTCCTGAGCGACTTTCGCGCGCAGATAGCCGCTATCAGGGATGCGATCGGCACCGACGATTGATACTGCAACGTGATGACCCACACCAGCGTCTGCCTCCGCCGCAAGCAGGTTCCGGGATGACTTCTCGAAGAACTCCAACACCGCCGCATCCTCAAAGGATGGTGAATTCGTCACATCGACAACAACCTCAGCATCCACCAACACATCAGGGAGTCCCGAGCCCGTAACGGCGTTGACACCGGAAGAAGGGGACGCTGCCACCGCCTCATGTCCGCGCTCATGGAGCCTGGGCACAAGTTTCTTACCAATCAGCCCACTGCCACCAATGACGACAATTTTCATGACACACCTCTCATAATTTTAAAGACCATGGTTGTTGAGAAACCATGCAGTCCATGAACGATCGCGTGCATGACCACGATCGTTGCTTCATGTTGAGCAATCTTCATCTTGTCTCCCTTAACTTGTTAACTGGCATAAGCCCCGGTGGTGTCAACGATCCACTCCAACGGTCGCGGTTGAAAATTCAGTTCGCGTTTTGCTTTGGCATTCGATACGCCTCGCATCTGAGTTCCGTAGTACACCGCATCCGCACCACTCGCTTTCAGGGCATCCTCAACCGATATCTGCGGCGGTGGTGGAGCGTTCAGCCATTGAGCGAACGCAGGGAGCCATTCGCGCACCGCCAAAGGTTGATCATTCGTAATCAGATAAATCCCAGGATTGCCTTGCTCTGCTGCTGCAACGGTAGCAATCGCCGCGTCCTCAATGTGTAACCACGACCAGACGCCTTCGCCATTCCCGACGATCGGGAACTGTTGCTGTCGCACCTGTTGGGCAACATCGCCGTCGGGGTTGAACCAGGTGCCGGGTCCATAGAAGAAGCCATAACGCACGGCGATCCCTTCTGTGTTGGGATTTTCCAGTAAACGATGCTCTAGCTAGCTCAGTTACTACGCGGGCATCTGCTGCAACCGCAGGCGAGGCGTCAAATGCTAGAGGCGTTTCTTCATCAGCCAATCCAGGACCAGGAACCGCCCAGAATGCGATCGACTGCCTCAGGTAACGCCGCACACCCGCCGCTTGCGAGGCTGCCAGCATATTGGCACCCCCTTCTAAACGGAGGCGATTGTTGAAGACGGCGGCGGCACTCATTGACTCACGGGTGTAGGTTCTGGGTAGGGCGGTGAGTTGTTCAATCACGATCTCCGGCTGAGCGCGACTGACAACCGCTTTGACCGCATCGGAATCAAATACATCGGCTATCGCAGGTACTATGCCTTGTTTCACGAAAGCCTGAGCTTTCTCAGGAGAACGAGTCAGAGCAACGAGAGCGTGTCCTTTGGCAAGCAATTCCGCGATCAGAGGACGTCCGATCGCTCCCGTCCCTCCTGCAATAAAAATTTTCATCTGTGAACCTCCTGTTGCTGAATTTCCGAGGCGATTCGAAGGTAGGTCATACCGCTCAGGTCGAGGCGGTAGCACCCGCGGATGTACGTAATGCGTATCAGCGCCGTGTCGCAGTCGGCGCAGCGCAGTATTGCACCCATCCCGTGTTGGTAAAGCATCAGTTCGCCGATGGGTCTCATTGTGCCGCAGCCCCCGCAGGTCGCCTCCGCGGCCGTCATCTCAAACCGAAAGATTTCATTCAGCAGTCCACCCGCCGCGTTGCCGTCCAACCTCAAATCGTTATCCTGCATGTCGCTCCATCTCCGGTGGGCCCGAATCGCTCCGTCTTGATGCGTCCGGGCTCGTAGCCTAATTCCCCTAAATGTGTGGCGACCGTCTCGACAAAATCGGTTGGGCCGCAAGTGAAAGCGAGCGGTTTTTCCGCCGGCCGCCAGGCCGTGTCCGCCAACATCGCCCGGTCAATCCTGCGCCCGTAACCCATCCAGTTCGGGGGCCGCCGTCTGGTTAAAGTGTGAATGACGCGGAGCGTAGGGTCGTGCGCGGATAAACGGTCGAGCTCCTCGCAGTAAATAATTTCTTCGTAGGACCGCGACGAGTAAAGGAGTCTGGTCGGAACCTTATTGCCGGTACTCGTGCGGTGGCGAATCATCGACATCAGCGGCGCGATGCCGCTTCCGCCCGCGGCGAGAAATAGCGGAGGGGCCGTCGTCCCCCCGTCGCGGGCGTCCCAGACAAAATAGCCGCCGATCGGCCCGCGAAGCTCGACCCGGTCGCCGACGCGCAACCCGTCGGTTAAATAAGGCGAAACCTCGCCGTCCTCGATGCGCTCGACCGTTAGCATCAGAATGTTTATCTCCCGGCGGCGAAGCGATGGAGTAGCTGCGCTGCGCCTGGTAACCGTCTTCCGCCGTCAGGCGCACATCGACGTGCTGCCCCGCTAGTACTGTGGCCGCAGCAACAACTACGTTGGTCAGCTAAACAGGCCGCAGCCCTCAGCATGCAACTCGTTCCACTTCCAGAGCTTGGTGTGGAGCGGTGCGTCTCTAGAAGGTTCCCGCGGCTGGTTTCCCAGCGCGCTCGAAGAGGCGAAGATCGAAGGATACAGCTGGCATTGCAACCGCCATACCTTTGCCAGTAGACTGGTTATGGCCGGGGTGGATCTGCGCACCGTCGCAGAGCTGCTCGGGCACAGGACACTCCAGATGGTCATGCGGTACTACCATCTCGCTCCCGAACACCAGGCCTCGGCGGTCAACCGACTGGTGAAGTTGGGAAACCGAAGGGACACCAAAGCGGACACCAGAGGTTCTGCGGCGAAAGCGATCCAGCGCAGGAAGGTCGCAAGTAGCTGAAAAATATGTTGTTATAATGCGGAGAGGTGGCAGAGCCCGGTTGAATGCACCTGACTCGAAATCAGACATAGTCGCAAGGCTATCGGGGGTTCGAATCCCTCCCTCTCCGCCATCCACCTCTCAATCCCCACAGCAACTTACCTGACGTTCTCCAGACGAGGCTGGTTGGCCGACTGCAGGCGTTGCGCCTGCTCATTCTGGCGGCTCGCCTCCTCGTTGCGCCCCAGCATACGGTACGCCTGACCGAGCAGGTTATGCGTCATCGCATTGCCCGGATCCATCTTCTCGGCGCGCTCCAGATACATCGTGGCATTCACCGCATCCTGCCGCTTCAACAGCACCTTTCCCAGCAGAATATAGGGCCCCGTTGCGTTCGGCTCGAGCAGCACTGCCTGCTGCAACGCCTGTTGCGCGCGCACGTAGTCTCCCGCGCGAGTATACGCATCGCCAAGCCGGTCGTAACTGCTCGCTTCCAGAGGATTGCGAGCCCGTTCCTTCTCGAACTCCGCGATCGCCTCGTCCACATGCTCTGCTGCCAGGGCAATCTCTCCCAACAGAGCGTGTGCCAGCGGCAGCGACGGGTCTAGAGCGAGCGCCTTCTGCCCAAACTCCTTCGCCACCGGAACGTACTCTCGGCGCAGCAGCATACGAGCCGCCAGCAGATAAGCCGAAGCCGAAGCCGGCGGAAAGCCATACTGTGCAGCGAAGGCGCGTCGCGCATCATCGTAGCGGCGCGTATCGATATAGCAGAGCGCCAGCACATAGCTGGGATCGGTCTTCGTCTCGGGTGTCCAGTTGTGCGCCGCCTCGAGCAACGGAATCGCCTCCGCGGGCCGGCCTAGCCGGAACAAAGTAAGACCGCGCATCTGCGTCGCCTCTTCATCGCCTTGATTCTGCTTAAGAGCATCGGCAAATGCAGCGTCAGCCTCGGCAAACCTCTTCTGCGTGTAGAGCGCCACGCCTCGCAACGTCTGGAGTCCCGCCGTAAGCGGCTGCTGCGCCGCTAGAGCATCCAACTGCTTCAGCGCATCGTCTGCGCGACCGCGATCGATCATCTTTCGCATTTCAGCCAGGCCAGGCTGCGGTTCAGCATTCTTCGCGGCAACCGCTCTGGCGCTGTCAGGCACCTGTGACGCTTGAGCATTGGCAGTCCCCACCCCTGCAACCAGAAGCCCCACTCCCAACGCTGCCCGTACAACATCGAGTCGCTTCATCCGGTTCCCCTGCAATCCTCCCGAGTCTAACTCGAAAACAGAAAGGGGAGCCGAAGCTCCCCTCCCTCTCAAAACAAATACGGTCAGCCTCAGAACTGAACTCTCACCACTAACTGCAGCTGCCGCGGATGAGACGAGCCGTCTGGAAAAGGTCCGCCGGCGATCGTTCCATCCTGTTCGATGTTGCCGCTCGGTGTCCCGTAGTTGATGTAGTTGAAGACATTGAACGCGTCCATGCGGAACTGAACCGTCGCAACCTCGCGAATCGGGAAGCTCTTCATCACCGCAAGGTCCGTATTGAAAAGATGCGGCCCGAAGACGCTGTTTCTGCCAATGTTCCCGATCTGGTTCAGCCCAGGTGCCGTAAATGGTGTCTGACTCAATGGTTTGCCCTTAAAGTAGGTCAGACCACTCCCCGGGAAACCTGAGTACTCATGCTGGAAGGCACCCGGATTTCCATTGACCAGGCAAGGCGCCGACGCCGGTATGCTCGTGTTGCACGAACCATAGGAAAGACTGAACGGGAGCCCGCTCGAGTAGTTCATCACTGGACTCAGCTGCCATCCGCCAATGGCGTAGTTCAGCGCAGGGGACACACCACTGAGGAAGGGCTTGTTCCGCCCAAAGGGCAGCTCATACAGGCCATAGAGGATGACCTGCTGCTGTCTCAGCGCGCTGTCACGTCCCTTCACCGCACGTATGTCCCACGTCGAGAAACCGGTCTGGTAGCTCACAGCTCGCTGCCATGCGTAGTTTCCGTTCAGCGACATCCCTTTAGAGAACTGCTTCGTCACCGTAATCTGCAGCGCGTTATAGTGCGTGTTGAAGCTATTGCTGTAGAACGTAACGCCGTTGGTCCAGCCGCACTGGCCAGGGCCGATAAGCGGGTCATTGACCTGTGCCTGATAGCCAGGAGTGGAGCACGCAGGAAGCTTCCCTCCGTAATAGCGCTGCAAATAGGTCGAATTGTTCGTCCCCCCGGATGGCGAGATGCCAAGCACCGGCTGGCCATTCGTCGCCCTCACTCCGTAATTCGTGGTCAGACTGACCCCCGGATCATAGTGGAGAGGCTGTCCGGTGACACTGAACTCCGCCGGCAGGGAGATCGCTGTCTCGTTGGGATTGGTCGTATTGCCGCTCACATCGCCAAGGGTATGCGTACCCTTGTTACCCACGTAGGCAACCGTAAATGACCACGTCGGGCTCAGAGACTGTTGCAACGCAAGGTTCCAGGCATCAAGCGTCGGAAGGAGCAGCGAGTTGGGACGTGCTCTTGAGTTGACCGCGTATCCGGGGTTGGGCAGGAATCCGTCCGCCGGAACCTGAATCCGCGTCGGATCGGAAGGCCCCTGCGCCAGATTGAACGCCTGACTGAGAGGACCACCAGTCTGCGTAATCTGCTGGTTCGAGAGCACAGGCAGATTCTGCGTCGCTGCATGTCCGAAGATCGAGCCGAAGACGCCAATATCAAAGCTGCGACCATAACCGCCGCGGATAACGGTCGACGGACGCCATTGGTATGCGATGCCCACTCGTGGACTATACGTATTGGTCGTTCTGCCCCAATTCATATTGCTGGCAACGTCGCCAACTCCAGCCACATTCAAATAGCCCGTATTCACGTCCAGCAGTGCGCCATTGCCGGCAGAATTGATCGTCTCGGGAAAGTAGACCTCGTAGCGAAGCCCGTAGTTCAACGTTAGCTTCGGCGTGGCCCGCCACGTGTCCTGCGCATAGAAGAAGGTGCGCTTCTGGAACTCCTTCGCGTTCGTCGATGTGCTCACATAGCGGTTGAAGCTGGTCACCGTTCCCAAGGCAAATGTTGCAAAGCCAAGGCCACCCTGGGGAGCACCCAGGATACTCGGGTTCGACGTCGGCGTATTGCTGAAGTGCAAAATTCCCGTTCTATCGTTATCGCTGGGGACACGAAGATTTCGTGCATAGCGAAGATCTGCGCCGAACTTGAGCGAGTGATTCCCCAGAACCTTTGTCCAGTTGTTCACTATCTGGTACTGGTCCTCTTTTTGTTTCAGCGGGCAGTTGCACCGGTCAACATTCAGTCCAGCGCCGTACTGTGGTCCCTGGCTCTGCGGGTTCGTAGTCGCTGCACCGGTCGTCGTGCCGACCTCCGCCAATTGAAAGCTCGGAGCGCCGCTCGTAATCGGATCCGCCGTGTTCATGCCCGGAATACCTAGTTGATTCGCAAGATCAACGCCCTGGTCGTACTTGGAGGTGTTGATGTTGTAGCGGAAGTAGCCGAGACGAATGTCCGTCACCAGCTTCGGGTTGAGCACAATGTCGGCTCCCAGCGCAACGCTGCCGTTCTCTCCCTTCGACGTTCCACCGTAGCCTCCGAGACCAAAGCCGGCGCCGCCCGCCGCACCAAACATCGTCGTTCCCGATAACGTATCGGTAAATCGGCTGTACCTGCCAAAGAAGTGAACTTTATCATTTAGCTGAAAATCGCCGCGGATATCCCATTGGTCGCTATTCAGGCCACCCGTGCCAGATCCGGAATAGTTATTCCTCAGGCCGCCAAAGTTGCCCGGGGTATTTGGTGCGTACGGCTCCAACAGAGTGAGAAGATTCTTCGCCTGTTGCGAAACCTGCGATGCCGGAATCACATTTCCCGGATAAGGCTCGCGGGCGCCGGTAGCAGGATTGGTTCGATAGATAATGCCCGATCCGGCCGGAGTGACTCTCGCCGCATACTCACTGAAGTCGCAGCCGGGAATTCCACTCGGACCAACCTGCTTGCCGAGGCAGGTCGCAACCAGCAGCGCCGACGGGACCGTCTGCACATTTCCGGTCCCGACCTTCTGGCGGAGTCCCTGGTAGTCGCCGAAGAAGAACAGCCTGTCCTTGATGATCGGCCCGCCAATCGAGCCGCCGAACTGGTTCTTCAACTGGTCCGGAATGCTCGAGCGCCCAGGCCCCTGCGTAAACGGGTCCTTCGCAAGGTTCGCCCCGCTCTGCCGGTACCAGAATCCCGTCCCGTGGAACTTATTCGAGCCGGACTTTGTCTGTGCCGTCACCACCGACGACACAGCTTTGCCGAACTCAGCATCGAAGTTCTGCGTCGTGATCTTCGACTCCGACAACGAATCGAGGTTTGGATTCACGACAATGATTCCGAGAATCGGATCCTGGTTATCGGTCCCGTCAAGCTCGTAGGCCGTGCCCGCGAAAGCCTGCCCGTCGACCATGATCTGCTTGCTGCCCTGCGGATTCTCGCTCGCAGCATGGCTCCATCCCATCTCCTGTGCGCCAGGCAGAAGCAGTTGCAGGCCGGTGAAGTTTCTCCCGGCGATCGGCAGGTCGATAACCTCCTTCGACTGGAACACCGTCGATACGTCGGCACGGTCCGTCTTCAGCAGTGGCACCGAGTCCGCGGTCACTTCGACCGTCGTATCCGATGCGCCGACCGTCAGGTTCACCTGCATCTTGGTCGAAGTATCCGCAAAGACCCGGATTCCCGTCTGCTCGTAGCTCTGGAATCCCTGCGCCGTCACCTTGACGTTGTAAGGGTCGGGAATCAGGTGATCCGCGGTGAACTCGCCGCTGGCGTTGGTCGTCAGCGTGCTGGCGGTCCCCTTCGCACTGTCGGTCACCGTGACCGTTGCATTCGGAACGACCGCGCCGGTCGAGTCCGTTACGGTTCCATAGATCGAACCGTACACGGCCTGTGCGGATGCGCTGGTTGCACTGCAAAGGATCGTAAGGAAGATGGCAGACAAAAGCAGTTTGATTCGCGCCGAAACACTCATGACAAGACTCTCCTGAAAGGTACCGCTTTGTCTTGTCTCATCCCCAGGGGATGTCACTCGAAACCGTCGGACGCCTTACTCGTTTTCGCAAGCTCCTCTGGTTGAGACAAGATCGTCTGAACTGAAAATTCAACCTGCCTTCAGCAGGACTGAATTGTTGCTCGCAGATCGCGACGAACATTACTCGCAGTGCTATTCCGCTGTCAACATCCCCTCGGCGCTCACCCGTGCAAGCCTCGGTAGGTTGACCGACACGCTCATTTGCCACTCGCTCGCCTGGTCCCACAGGTCCGACCTTTCAGGGGTCACACCACACCGGGCATCCGCCTGCAAGCTCTTTCCCCTCCGCTACTTATCCCTCGAATCCTGCCTCGAACCGAGGCCGGTCCGCCTGAGGTGGTAGAACATCGACCGACCGCCGCTTCTGTTAGCAAACATGGTTCCACCTCTTCCACGAGCCATTGCCTTCGCGCACGGAGAAGTCGCTGTCGTACCGTGATCCTTTCCGCCGGCAACATTTGCCAGCACCTTGTTCTTGCTGTAGTGTTTGCGAAAAATCGGGAGGCATCATGGCCATGTCGAAACGCATGCGCAGCATCGTTCGCACTGGGCGCCTCGCCCTCGCCGCCTTCACCATCCTTGTTCTCTCCGCAACGGCAGTGACAGCGGCGCAGGCACCCCTCGCATTTCGCGGCGGCCAAACCTCGAAGCCGCAGGCAAACACAGCGGCCGCTCCCTGGTGGAAGCACGCCGTCATCTACGAGATCTACCCACGCAGCTTTCAGGACTCCGACGGCGACGGCGTCGGCGATCTGAACGGCATCACCCAGCGGCTGGACTATCTCCAGACACTCGGCGTCGATGCTATCTGGCTCTCACCCATCTACCCCTCGCCGCTTGTCGACTTCGGTTACGACATCTCCGACTACCAGAGCATCGACCCACAGTACGGCACGCTGGCCGACTTCGACCGCCTCACCTCCGAGGCCAACAAGCGCGGCATCCGCATCATCATGGACATGGTGATGAATCACACGTCCGACAAGCATCCCTGGTTCATCGAATCCGCCAGCTCGAAGACAAACCCCAAGCGTGACTGGTACGTCTGGCGCGACGGCAAACCCGGCGGCACTCCTCCCAACAATCCTCCGAATAACTGGACAAGCATCTTCGGTCACTCGGCCTGGCAATACGACCCGAAGACCAGCCAGTACTACTACCACCGCTTCTACATCCAGCAGCCCGACCTCAACTGGAGCAATCCCGCCGTCGAGAATGCAATGTTCGGCGCCGTTCGTTTCTGGCTCGATCGCAACGTCGCCGGCTTCCGGCTGGACGCCATCCCAACCCTCTTCGAAGATCCGAAACTCCGCGACGCAAAGCTGCAGCCCGGTACCAACGCCTACGGCGATCCCAACCAGGACACCTCGCTCTATGAGAATCTCCCCGAGGTCCACGACATCATGCGCCACCTGCGGGCAACAGTCGACAAATACCCCGGCCAGCGTGTCCTCATCGGTGAAACTTACCTGCCCAACATCGCCGAGCTCGACAAATGGTACGGCGGGACAAAACACAACGAGCTGCAGCTGCCGATGGACATGCTGGTTGGCTTCATCAACAAACTCGACGCCGCTACCTTCCGTCAGCGCATCTCCGACGCCGAGACAAAGATCAGCGGCAATCAGCCGCTCTTCGTCTTCGACAATCACGACAACATCCGCAGCTGGAACCGATACGGCGACGGAACGCATAACGACGCCATTGCACACCTTCTCGCCGCCATCCTCTTCACCACGCGCTCCACCGCCATGATGTACTACGGCCAGGAGCTCGGCATGACCACCACCCCTCCCGAGCGCAAGGAAGACGTGAAGGACCCCATCGGCATCACCGGCTGGCCTCGCGAAAAGGGCCGCGACGGCGAGCGCACTCCCATGCAGTGGGATGACTCCAAGAACGCCGGCTTCAGTACCGCCGCTTCCACCTGGCTTCCCGTCGCCGCCGACTACACCGCGAAGAACGTGAAGGCCGAGCAGTCAGATCCAAACTCCCTCTTCAGCTGGTACAAGCAGCTCATCGCCATGCGGAAGACCAATCCCACCCTGCGCGACGGCAGCATGACCATGCTCGACGTAACGAATCCCTCCGTCCTGTCGTATGTCCGCAAAAGCGTCTCAGGCCATCCCCCGGTTCTCGTCGTGCTCAACTTCACCGGCACAACGCAGACCGTCTCCTTTGACCCACGCAAGGATCACCTGCCTTCAGGCAACGCCCACACTCTTCTCACTAACGCTACCTCGCTCCAGCAGCAGTCCAGCCTCGCTCAAATCGAGCTTCCACCCTACGCAACCTGGATCGCCAGCCTACAATAGC
The DNA here is from genome assembly GCF_000745965.1 of Edaphobacter aggregans DSM 19364. Taxonomy (GTDB): domain Bacteria; phylum Acidobacteriota; class Terriglobia; order Terriglobales; family Acidobacteriaceae; genus Edaphobacter; species Edaphobacter aggregans. Next base: position 14,494 of record NZ_JQKI01000025.1, read on the forward strand.
AACAGATCAACTCACTGGCCCGGAGATCACTCCCGATGAATCGAGCGGTTCGCCTCCCTGCCCTTCTTGTTCTCGTCGTCACTCTCCTCGCCGGCAGCGCCGCACCACAGGCCCCTGCGCGCAACCCGTCCGGCAAAGCGAAGATACTCTCCTACATCCACACCAACTGGAATTCCCTCTCGCGCTCGATGACCAGCTGCAAATCTGTCGTCGATCCCAAGGTCACTACCGCGCCCATCCTCTATCTCCCCGCAGGTATGGCGACTCCCGCCTCCGTCGCCGCCATGCAGCAACAGTGCAAGGTTGAGGTCCGCAACCTCCCCAGAAAGATCGTCCACATGGGCGATGTCACCGTCGCCGACGTCCCCGATGAGGGGCTCCTCTACCTCCCGAATCGCTACGTCGTGCCCGGCGGCCGCTTCAACGAGATGTACGGCTGGGACAGCTACTTCATCCTTCTCGGCCTCATCGCCGACAAGCGCACCGATCTCGCCCGCGGCATGATCGAAAACTTCTTCTTCGAGATTGAGAACTACGGTTCCATCCTCAACGCCAACCGCACCTATCACCTCACCCGCTCGCAGCCGCCCTTCCTCACCTCCATGATCCGCGAACTCTACGAGCACCCCGCGGGCAAGCCCGTCACCAAGCAGTGGCTCGCCCGCGCCTACGGCTACGCCAAGCGCGACTACAACGTCTGGATCACCGAGCCCCATCTCGCCGGCGACACCGGCCTCGCCCGCTACTTCGACGTCGGTGCCGGCCCCGTTCCCGAGATGGCCGACGACAGCACCTACTACCCCGACATCATCCGCTGGCTGCTCGCGCACCCCAGCGTCCACACCGACTACCTCATCGAAGCGCCCGATAATCCCACTCCCGAGCAGGCCGCCGAACTCACCAAAACAAGCTGCGATATTGCCGCCTCCAAAGTCTGCGCCGCCGCACACGTCAACGGCCACTGGCTCACTGCGTCCTTCTATCAAGGCGACCGTGCCATGCGCGAATCCGGCTTCGACCCCAGCTTCCGCTTCGGTCCCTTCAGCGGCTCCACGCAAAACTACGCTCCCGTCTGCCTCAACAGCCTTCTCTACAAGTACGAGCGCGACATGGCCCACTTCGCCACGCTGCTCGGCCGCCGCGACGAGGCCGCGGAGTGGAATCGCCGCGCCGACGCTCGCAAAGCTGCCATCAACAAGTACCTGTGGAACGAGAAGACGGGCATGTTCTACGACTACGACTTCGTCAACCGCCGCCTCTCCACCTACAACTACATCACGACCTTCTACCCGCTCTGGGCGAGCCTCGCCTCGCCCCAACAGGCCGCTGCCCTCAAGCTTCACCTTCCTCTGATGGAGCGCACAGGCGGCATCGCAATGAGCGACTTCGACTCCGGCACCCAATGGGATCTTCCCTTCGGCTGGGCCCCCACCACCTGGCTCACCATCAAGGGGCTCGCACAATATCGTGACGAAGCAGACGCCACTCGCATCGCAACCAAATTCTCCCAGACCATCCTTGACAACTTCCTGCGCGACGGCACCATCCGCGAGAAGTACAACGTTGTCAGCGGCTCGGCCAACGTCGAGGTCGCCACTGGCTACAAGAGCAACGTCGTCGGCTTCGGCTGGACCAACGGCGTCTACCTCCAGATGAACAACCTGCTCGCGCACGCGGCCAGCAGGCGCTCCGCAGCCGCGCTCTATCGCGACTACGACCCCGACTCACTCAGCTACCAACTCAGAATCAACACCTGCTGCCGATACCCCTCTCCCGCCGGAAAGCTGACGCGCACGCGATCATCGGCAATCATCGTCCCTCCCTCCACGCGCACCGTCGGCTTTGCACCGTTGCGTCGAACCCGCAGCTCCACCTCTGTGCCACCCGCCGCCTCAAGCTCCAGCCGCAGCGAACCCGCGTTCTGAGTCTCCGACAGCACCTTCATCTGCGCCGTCCGCGCTCCCGGCAGCGGAAGACCATGCGGAACCTCAACCTCAACTGGCGCCAGCGAAAAGGCAACGGAGCTTCCGTCCTTGGCAACGCGCGCCCCCTCTCGTGACCCCACCAATCGCACCGGCTCTCCGCCCGTAGTCTTTACCTTGACTACCAGATCTCTCCCCTCGCGTGCATACGCCAGCGAACACACCGAATCCCCCACACGCAGCCTCTCTACCTCGGCACGGTCCCACGTAGCCGGCAGATGCGGATCGAGCCGCACCGTGTGCGCAAGAGCATCCACATCGATCCCGAACATCCCCCGCAGCGCAGGCGTCACCACCATCGCCGACGACCACAGCTGATGGCTCGTGCTTCGCCCGAACGGCGCAAAGTAATCCCCCGAAAGCAGTTCCGTCACTGCGCCCAGGTCCTGCGCCGTCGTCTGATCCGCGTTCTGCATCAGGTGTGCATAGCCTGACAGCGCCCGCCCCGCGCGGTACTCCGCCAACGACATCCATCCCGTAAACAGCGGCCACACCGAACCCTGGTGATAGCTGATCGGGTCGTACAGCGGATCGCTCGCCGCCACATCGCGCAGCCCCCAGTCGGTCGAAAAATCATGCGAGGCCCATCGCGTAAAGCTCGCGCCGGCATGCGCAAGTCCGCCATCGGCGCCGTCCCACCACGCAATCACCGGATACACCGTCGCCGTCCGGTCCATAGCACTGGCGTTCTTGCTGAACGCATACGCATCGCGCGAAGCATCGTAGTACTCCGCCTCAATCGTCTTCGCCACGGCATCAGCCCGCTTCGCCGCAGCATCCGCCGTCGCCGCATCTCCCAGCATCTGCGCCAGCTTCGCCATCGCACGCGAGGCCTGCTGATCCAGCAGCGCCAGATAGATCTCCTGCCCCGGCATCCCCGGAGGCCAGCTCTCCACCCATCCCGTTCCCTGCGAGTTGTCATAGATGCCATCGCCGTCCGCGTCATGCGTCGTCTCAAACCGCCATGCCTTCTCCACGGCATCACGATGCTTCCGCAGAAACTCCACATCGCCGCTCGCGCGCACATAGTCCAGCATCGCCGTCAGAAACAGCGGCGTCGCATCGGCCGCTGCATACATATAAGGCAGGCTCTTCCAATCCACAAACCCTGCCGTCTGCGAGTATTCGTGCATCATCTTGCCATCGTCGCGCTGCCGTGCGATCAAAAACTCAAGCTCCTGCCGCGACAGCGCAAAGTCGCCAAAGCCATTCACGGCATACAACGTGTACAGCGCGTCGCGCCCGAAGAACCACCCGAAGCCCGGCCGCGCCGAATCCCCCGACGCATAATACCCAGCCACCAACCCAACCTCGCCCGTCGGTAGAGCCTTCGCCCGCAACTGCTCAATCGAGATCGCCGCCCACGAAAACGCTTCATTGAAGCCAGCATCCGGCGTGTGAATCGCCGTCAGTTCCTTCTCCATCCGCGCATAGGCCTCTCCATGAGACCCATAGATCCTCCCCAGCGACGCGCCCAGCCGATCGATCTTCGCCTCCAGCGCCGCATTCGACGCTGTCCCCGCATCTCTCCCCACCGCCACCAACAGAGGAAAGTAACGGTCCCCATCGCGCTTCGGCTCATAGTGCAGCTTCAACTCCAGCGGATGAAACTGCGGCCTCTCCTGATACGGAGCCATGATTCCCGGCTGAGCTCCCGGCATCGCTACAGCTCCGGCCAGATTCGGAAAGTCCGTGTGCAACGCATAGAACCCGCCCGCACCGCGCTTCACCCACTCCACCGACGGCGTGCCCGAACCGGGCTGCGGCCACATCGGCCTCATCTCCGGCGTAAACCGAAAGGTCAGCTCCATCGGCCGCACAGCATCCACCTGAAACAGCACCACCGCTCCCGTCCCGTCATCGGTTTCATTCGGCGCAAACATAATCTGCCGCAGCGTAAACGCAATGTGCGAGTAGGTAATCTCCGTGCGATCCGGAGAGACCTCGATCTCCGCCGCATGCGCGTTCACGTCGATCGGAACAGCGTACCCCTCCACCTCCGCCTCGATGCGAAGATTGCTCAGCAGCTTCACCGGCAGCACCCACGCCTCGAAGACTCCCTCCTGCCGCCCGACGATCACGCTCTGCGTTCCGGCCACAGTAAACGGGGTTCCCGCCTCCACATGTCTGCGAATCGTCAAGCCATCTTCACGCAGCGCAAACCGTTCTGCACCCCTCGATGCCGTCTGCCCCACCGCAATTCCGCACAGCATCAGTGCTCCCGCCCAAAGCGCTCCCGTCCAAGCCAGCCGCATCGCTCCTCCATCCAAAGATTCACCAGTCTACCGTTGCATCATCGCAAGCGTTGCGGCAGCGCGACCGCGCAGGTACGATGGCAGCGCATGCTCCGTCACGTCTTCGCCGCCGCTCTCCTCACCACCCTCGCCATCACTCCGCTCCGCTCCGTCGCGCAGGCGCCCGCCGACTCCGCGCCAAAGCTTCTCAACGCCACCGAAGCCGGCGCCATCCTCCCGCCCTCCGTCTTCTTCCGCGGTCAGAGCGCCACCATCCAGGCGCGTAACTCCGGCGGCGTCCAGTTCTCCAAAGACGCTCTCCTCCTCGCCGCCCTCGTCGACACCTCCGGCTACTCCAGCGCCGTGCAGCAAAAGTACCAGGCCTACCTCATCACCGAATCCGCCATCGACATCGGCGACCACCGCCTCGCTCCCGGAGCCTATGGCTTCGGCTTCATCGCCAACGACCAGTTCATCGTGATGGACATCGGCGGCCACGATCTCTTCACCAGGAAGTCCACTCACGATGCCAACCTCCGCCGCCCCATGCCGCTACAGGTCCTTCCCGCACCCTCCGGACACTCCTGGCGTCTCTACGCCGGCCGCAGCTTCGTCGAGTTTGCCCTCGCACCCTCTGCTGCGCGATAGTCTCTCCATGCACCGCGGCCCCTTACGCACAACGCTGCTGCTTGTCACACTCACAACGCTCGTCCACGCCCAGAGCAAATCCGCTCCACGCCCCACAACCGAGACCGTCAAAGCCGCCGACGCTGCCTTTCGCGCCGGGACCGAAGCCTATCAACGCAACGATCTCCCCACTGCCCACGCGCAGTTCGCCCGCGTCGTCCAGCTAGCACCGAAGATCGCCGCCGGCCACACCGCCTTCGGAACCGTGCTCCTCGCCGAGAACAATCCAAAGGCAGCAGCAGCCGAACTCGAACTCGCCCACAAGCTCGACCCCGCCGACGCCAACGCCACCCTCAACCTCGCCCTCGCCTACACGCAGCTTCGCGACTTCACCCGCGCGATCCCGCTCTTCCAGCTCGCCGACTCAGCCCACCTCGCCCTCTCTCCCGACCAGATCATCGCCTACGCCACCGCACTCGCAGCAACCTCTCAGCCCGCCGCCGCGCAGGCCCGCATCGAACAGGCCCTCGCATCCTCACCCAACAGCGCTCCCCTTCACGACGCCCTCGGCACCCTCCTCGCGCAGCGCGAACAGTACTCCGAAGCCTCCGCGCACTTCCAGCAAGCCATCTCCCTCGATCCCACGCTCGCCCCCGCACACTATCACCTCGGCTCCGCATCGCTCGCCCAGCACGATCCTGCCGCCGCCGTCACCTCACTCACCGAAGCCACACGTCTCGCCCCCAACAACCTCGACTACACCCTCCAGTTCGGCCGCGCCCTCCGCGCCGCAAATCAGGACGCCGAAGCCCTCGCCACGTTCCGTCGCGCCCTCCAGCTCGCCCCCTCCTCCATCGACGCCAAATACGAATTAGCCCTCACCCTACAGGCCAGCGGCAATCCACGCGAAGCACTCCCCTACTTCGAGCAGGCGGCCGCCGCGCATCCCGAGGACGCCGCCACCCTCACCAACTACGCCCTCGCCCTCGTCCAGCTCGGCGACGCCAAACGAGCCATCCCTCTCTACCAGCGCGCTCTCGCCATCACTCCAAACAACCCCACCCTCCGCGAAGACCTCGGCGTCGCCTACCTCCAGCAGGCCGACCTCGACCACGCCATCGAGCACTTCCACGCCGGCCTCGCCGCCGACCCCAACGACCCCCAACTCCACTACGATCTCGGTCTCGCCTTCAAGCTCAAGGACGACGTCAACGCCGCCATCACCGAGTTCGAGCAGGCCGCCAAGCTAGACCCCAACCTCCCCGACCCGCCCTACACCCTCGGCATCCTCTACATGCAGCTCGCCCGCTTCCCCGAGGCGCAAGCCGAGCTCGAGCGCGCAACCACGCTCCGCCCCGACCACGGCGACGCCTGGGCCATGCTCGGCAACGTCTACAAGCAGAACGACCAGCCCGACAAAGCCATCGCCGCCCTGCGTCGCGCCATCCAGCTGATGCCCGCGCAGCCCAGCCCGCACATAACCCTCGCCTCCATCCTCGTCCGCCAGGGCGACACCGCAGGCGCCGCCGCCGAGCGCAAGATCGCCGCCGACCTCAGCCGCGTCGCCGTCAGCCGCCAGCGCGCCAGCTTCTCCCTCGACAGCGGCCGAGCCCTCCTCCAGCGAGGCCAAGTCGCCGAAGCCATCACCCAACTCCAGGCCGCCGTCGCCGCCGACCCCACCTACGCCGAAGCCCACGCCGCTCTCGCCGACGCCTACACCCGACAAGGCCGTACCGCCGACGCCGCCCTCGAACGCCAGCAGGCCCAGAAGCTCACCGCCCAACAAACGCCGAACACGCCCCACCCTTAAAGACCTATCATTTCGACCGAAGCGCGCAGCGCAGAGCGGGGAAACCTGCTTTTCTACCGAGACATTGCGACGAGGTCGACCCTTCTCTATACTTCACCCCACCGCAGTCCTGCGCCTCCGGCCTGCGCGCAAAACATAGGGAGAGCTCACGTTGACCTGGTCCCGCCGCACATTCCTCACCTCCCTCTCCCGCACCGCCCTCGTCCTCTCGCTCGAAGACGTCCTCTCGCTGGCGCAAGCCCCGCAGACGCCCCCCAGCACTCCCCAGATCGGCCCGCGCCCAACCTACGACGCCAAGCCGCGCCCCGCGCCCAAGGGCCCGCCCTCACCCGTCATCGGAACCCCGCTCGGCGTCACCTTCGTTGACGTAGCCAAGCAGTGCGGCCTCAACGCTAAAACCATCTACGGAGGCGAGCACAAGAACCGCTACCTCCTCGAAACCACCGGCTGCGGCGTCGCCTTCTTCGACTACGACCACGACGACTGGCTCGACATCTTCCTCGTCAACGGCTCCCGCATCGAAGGCTTTCCCAAAGGCCAAGAGCCCGTCTCGCATCTCTTCAAAAACAACCGCGACGGCACATTCACCGACGTCACCGCCAAAGCCGGCCTCGCCCACACCGGCTGGGGACAAGGCTGCTGCGTCGGCGACTACAACAACGATGGCTGGAACGACCTCTTCGTCACCTGCTACGGGCAGAACGTTCTCTACCGCAACAACGGCGACGGAACCTTCACCGACGTCACCGCCAAAGCTGGCCTCACCCAATCAAAAACCCGCTGGAACACCGGTTGCGCCTTCCTCGACTATGACCGCGACGGCAACCTCGACCTCTTCGTCGCCAACTACATCGACTTCGACATCAAGACCGCCCCACTCCCCGAGGCAGCCGGCTGCGCCTACAAGGGCATCCAGGTCGCCTGCGGCCCTCCCGGCCTCCAGGGCGGCAAGAACATCCTCTACCGCAACAACGGCGACGGCACCTTCACCGACGTCAGCGAAAAATCAGGCATGCTCGACACCATCGGCACCTACGCCCTCTCCGTCGCCGTGTCCGATCTCGACGGTGACGGCTGGCCCGACATCTACGTCGCCAACGACTCCACCGCCGCCACCTTCTACCAGAACCAGAAGGACGGCACCTTCAAAGACGTGGCGATCGAATCCGGCATTGCCTACTCCCCCGATGGCAAGCCCCAGGCCGGCATGGGCGTCTCCGTCGGAGACTTCAACCGCGACGGCATGCTCGACATCGTCAAGACCAACTTCGCCGGCGACACCGACTCTCTCTACCTCAACCTCGGCGGCGGAAACTTCGACGACCACACCTACCTCTCCGGACTCGGCGTCAACACCCGCTTCCTCGGCTGGGGCGTCGGCTTCTTCGACATGGACAACGACGGCTGGCCCGACCTCCTCATGTCCAACGGCCACGTCTACCCCGAGGTCGAAGGCACCAACGTCGACGCCCCCTATGCCCAGCACAAATACCTCTATCGCAACCTCCGCAACGGCCAGTTCGAAGAGGTCACCGCCGAGGCCGGCCCCGGCATCAACGCCACCGCCGCCGCCCGCGGCACAGCCTTCGGCGACTTCGACAACGACGGCGACATCGACATCGCCGTCAACTGCGTTAACAGCTACCCGCAACTCATCCGCTGCGATTCCACAACCGGCCGGAATTGGATCAAGATCCGCACCGTCGGCACCAAATCCAACCGCACCGGCATCGGCGCCCGCATCACCGTCACCACCCAACCCACACCCGAATCCAAACCCTTCGTCCAGATCGACGAGGTCCGCAGCGGCGGCAGCTACTTCTCCCAGAACGACCTCCGCATCCACTTCGGCCTCGACCGCGCCACCAAAGCCGACATCGAGGTCCGTTGGCCCTCCGGCGCCACCGACAAACTCCCCGCCCTCGCCGCCAACAACCTCTACGTCATCCAGGAGGGCGGCAAACTCCTCAAAACCGTCCCCATGGGCTCAGCAACAAAACCCGCCGCAACCAAGTCCTAATCTCGTGCCATTACCGACGTGTCATCTCGACCGAAGTCGGCAAAGCCGACGCAGTGGAGAGACCCGCTTCTCTACCACCGCCGCTCGCCCCTCCCAAGACGTCATCTCGACCGGACCCCGAGCGAGCCGGGTGCCCCATCTTCGCCGCGTAGCAGCTAAGGTGGGCAATCGCGCGAAAGCGCGATCCATCCTCCCAATGCTTCTCGCGCTCACCATCCACCTCCAGGCCCAGCAACCCTACCCGCCCACCCCCAACCACCCCGCCCCCGCCTGGTTCGTCGACGTCGCCCCCAGAGCCGGCCTCACCGCCCGCAACGTCAACGGCAGCCCCGACGCCAAGCACTACATCATCGAATCCACCGGCTCCGGCGTCGCCATCCTCGACTACGACCGAGACGGCTTCCCCGACATCTTCCTCGTCAACGGAAACACTCTCGAGCCATCCAAAGAAAAACCCACCAGCCACCTCCTCCACAACAACCACGACGGCACCTTCACCGACGTCACCGTCAAGGCCGGCCTCGCCCTCACCGCCTGGGGCCAGGGAGCCTGCGTCGGAGACTACGACAACGACGGCTACGACGACCTCTACGTCACCGCCTACGGCAAGAACCATCTCTTCCACAACCAGGGCAACGGCACCTTCAAGGACGTCTCCGAGCAATCCGGAACCGCTGGCACCGGCAAAGAATGGGGCACCGGCTGCGCCTTCGTCGACTACGACCGCGACGGACGCCTCGACCTCGTCGTCGCCAACTACGTCCACTTCGACCTCGCCTCCACCCCCAAACCCGGCGCCGGCCCCGGCTGCATGTGGAAGGGCGTCGCCGTGATGTGCGGACCGCGCGGCCTCCCCTGGGCCCCCAACACCCTCTACCACAATCTCGGTAACGGAAAGTTCGAAGACGTCAGCAAGCCCTCCGGCATCGAGCGCAGCAACGGCCACTACTGCTTCTCCACCACCACCCTCGACTCGAACGAAGACGGCTGGCCCGACATCTACGTCGCTTGCGACTCCACCCCCTCCATCCTCTACCGCAACAACCACGACGGCACCTTCACCGACATCGCCGCCGACGCAGGCGCCGCCTACAACGAAGACGGTCGCGAACAGGCCGGCATGGGCTCCACCGCCGCCGACTACAACGCCGACGGCCACCTCGATCTCTTCAAAACCAACTTCTCCGACGACACTTCCACCCTCTACCGCGCCCAGGGCGACGGCACCTTCACCGACGAGACCCACCCCGCCGCCCTCGCCATCAACACCGAAGCCCTCGGCTGGGGCACCATGTTCGCCGACGTCGACAACGACGGCTTCCCCGACCTCCTCGTCGCCAACGGCCACGTCTACCCCGAGGTCGACTCCGCCCGCCTCGGCTCTGCCTTCCGCGAACCCCTCCTCCTCTACTACAACCTAGGCAACGGAAAATTCCGCGACATCAGCAAGACCTCCGGCCCCGCCTTCGCGGATTCCCGCTCCGGACGCGGCCTCGCCACCGCCGACCTCTTCAACGACGGCCGCATCGAGGCCGTCATCAACAACCTCTCCGACACTCCCATGCTCCTCGTCAACCTCGCCCGCAGCCAGAACCACTGGCTCACGCTGCGCCTCATCGGCACCGCCTCCAATCGCTCCGCCATCGGCGCCCGCGTCACCCTCCGCAGCGCCAAGCGCATCTGGGTCGACGAGGTCCGCTCCGGCTCCAGCTACAACTCATCCAGCGACCTCCGCCTCCACTTCGGCCTCGGCCCCGAGACCCGCCTCGACTCCATCCAGGTCCGCTGGCCCAACGGCTCCGCCGAAGTCTTCGAGCCCCCCGCCGCACCCGATCGCATCCTCGAGCTCACCGAAGGAAGAGGCCGCGGAATCAATTCAGAAAATCACCCGAAAGTTCCCCGCTAGGTTCACGACCGGAAACAAAAGCACGTATACAATTGCCGCAGCTTTACCATGGCATCACTCGTTCTCAAGTCACGACAAGGAGAAGCAAATAGTGGCAATGAAGAAAGCACCCGCAAAGAAGGCTGCAGCTAAGAAACCGGCCGCAAAGAAAGCGCCCGCGAAGAAAACCGCCGCAAAACCCAAGGTCAGCAACATTGACCGTCTCGTCGCAGCAGGTGTGATCCACCAGGACCACGTCAGCGATCACAACGTTCAAGTGATCAACAAGTTCAGTGCCCTCGAGGTCTCGGCTCTGCTCAACCTGCGCAAGAAGATGGGCACCGCCCCCGAGGGCAAGGATCATCTTCGTCCCAACTTCCCCGTTTAATTGCGGGCTGCTTCACTTCGATTTGTTGTCGTCTCTGCCGGTTCAATCTGGTTCGTCTGGCCACATCTGCATGCCTCCACATTCAATCGGCAGAGACGATCACCCCTTCTCTCATTCAAGGAGTGTTTCGTCAGACATGAACCCGTCCCACAGTGACGTCCTCTGGGCCAAGATCCGCCTCGCGGAAAATCGGCTCCACGCAGCCAGCGACCTCTTCTGGTCCCGCCCCGACCTCCGAGAGCTGCTCCCCATCCCTCGACCGCTTCCTCGACCTCGCTGACGGCAAAGGCCGTCCCGTCGCGGGAACGGCAACTCCGAAATAATCCATAACTTCTTCACTTGTTTGCAATTCAGCCGACGCAAGCCATATACAATTGGGCGGACTTCCGATGGCTATATCTGTGTTTGCCGGGCTGGAAAAAGTACGTCCGTTCGGCCATCGGTCGACCTCATCTCAGTCAAAGGAGAACTACGTGCCAGAGTCCAACCTCGAAAAACTCACTCAAGCCGGCGTCATCAACAAAGCCGACCACACCCAGCACAATCAGGCCGCCATCAACAGCCTCGACGAAAACGAGGTCACAACCCTCATCAAGCTCCGCGAGAAGTTGGGCGCCGCCCCCGCCGGCAACGACAACCTCCGTCCCAACTTCCCCGTCTAGACTGCATCCCCATAAGCCGCACCGCGGAGTGAAGCTCCGAAACCCTCCGCGGTGCAGCCGCAGCCCTGTACCACTTATCTGGAGTACTTTCTGCCATGCCCCACTCTCACAGCGATCTCCTCTGGAGCAAGATCCGCCTCGCCGAAGTCCGCCTGAACTCCGCCAGCGACCGTTTCTGGTCGCACCCCGATCTTACCGAGCTTCTCCCCGTCTTCCTCGTTCAGCTCCACCGCGTCATGCAGGGCGGCATCACCCTCATGCGCATCGCCCGCGATCAGGCCCTCGCGCTGCCCAACGATCCCGTCTCCGGCATCGTCGCTCCCTACCTCCAGCAGCACATCGACGAAGAGAAGGACCACGGGGCCTGGCTCCTCGACGACATCGAGACCCTCGGCATCACCCCGCAGCAGGTGGCCGAAGCCACCCCACTCTCCTCCGCCGTCTCGCTCCTCGGCGCGCAGTACTTCTGGGCCCTCAACATCCACCCCGTCATCGTCTTCGGCTACCTCATTGTGCTCGAGGGCTACCCTCCCCTCACCGAGCAGCTTGAGGCCATCCGCCAGCGCACCGGCCTGCCCGCCACCGCCTTCCGCTGCCTCATCGCCCACGCCGACAACGACCCCCACCACATCGCCGATCTCAACCGCACCCTCGACTCCATGCCACTCAGCGCCGCGCAGCAGAAGTACCTCGCCCTCAGCGCCTTCCACACCATCGACGCCGTAGCCGCCGTCTTCGAGGAGCTAATCGATCTCCACACCGCATCCGGTCGGAGTAAACTCGGGACACTCACGGCATCCTATGGTTGAAGGCCAGACGATCTCGCACTACAAGGTTCTCCAGAAGCTCGGCTCCGGAGCAATGGGCATCGTCTGCAAGGCCGAGGACATGCTCCTGCACCGCACCGTGGCCCTCAAGAGCCTCTCCCCCGCCGTTCTCGAAGATCCTACCCACAAGCGCAGCCTCCTCGAAGAGGCACGCGCCGCCTCCGTCCTCGACCACCCCAACATCTGCCGCATCCATCACATTGAAGAGCTCCCCGACGGCCAGATCATCCTCGTTATGGGCTACTACGACGGCGAGACCCTCGCCGAGCACATCGCCCGCGGCCCGCTCGACCTCCCCTACGCCTCGCAGATCGCCATTCAGCTCCTCTCCGGCCTCCACCACGCCCACGGCAAAGGCATCATCCACCGCGACGTCAAACCTTCCAACCTCATCATCAACCCCGAAGGCGAGGTCAAGATCGTTGACTTCGGCCTCGCCCGCCGCCCCAACATCCAGCGCGCACTCACCGAGACCGGAATCATCGTCGGGACCATCGCCTACATGGCCCCTGAGCAGGTCCTCTCCAAAGCAGTCGACCACCGCGCCGACCTCTGGGCCGTCGGCGTCGTCTTCTACGAGATGCTCTCCGGCACCGTGCCCTTCCCCGGCAACACGCCCTACGCCGTCTTCGACTCCATCCTCCACACCACCCCACAGCCCCTCCACACCTACCGCACCGACCTCCCCGACGAGATTCACCAGATCGTCGAGCGCTCCCTCGCCAAAGACCCCCTCCAGCGCTTCCAGGACGCAGCCCAGTTCATCGCCGTCCTCACCCCGCACTCGCGCTCGCAGTCCGGCTCCTACAAGGTTCCCCTTCCCACTCTCCTCGTCGACTACCGCCCCAATCCCGACCAGCCCTCCGTCGTTGTCCTCCCCTTCACTACCCTCGAGGCGGTCGAAGGCGCCGACTTCTTCTGCGACGGCCTCACCGACGAGATCATCACCGACCTCTCCACCGTTCGCTCCCTCCGCACCATCTGCCGCGCCTCCGCCATGCAGCTCAAGGGCACAAAGGAGCCCCCGCAGAAGATCGCCAGCGACCTCAACGTCCGCTATGTGCTCGAAGGCTCCGTCCGCCTCGCCAGCAAATCTCCCGAGGGCTCTACACGCATCCGCGTGACCGCTCAGCTCATCGACCCCGTAAGCCAGTCCCTCCTCTGGGCCGATAAGTACAACGGAACCATGGACGACGTCTTCACCATCCAGGAGAGCATCTCCCGGCAGATCGTCTCCGCGCTCAAGATTAAACTGACCCCCGCAGAGGTCCACCAAATGCACGTAAGGCCACTTCCCGACGTCGAGGCGTACCGATACTACCTGATGGCCAAGCACGAGATTCTCAATTACTCCGAGGCCGCTCTCGCCCGCGCACTCGAGTACCTTGAGACCGGCGAGAAACTCGTCGGCAAAAACGTCCTCCTCCTCTCCGCCAAGGGCCAGGTTTACTGGCAGTACGTCAACGCCGGTATCTCGTCCGACACCAATTACCTCCTCAAGGCCCGCGAATGCGCCAACCAGGCGCTCGAGATCGATCCCGAGTCCGCCCACGCCCACCGACTCCTCGGTCTCATCTCCGTGCAGGAAGGCGACAGCCAGCGCGCCGTCCGCCTCCTCAAGCGCGCCATCGTCGCCGACCCGAACGACTCCGACACCCTCAGCTGGTACTCCGCCGTCTGCGGCCTCTCCGGCAAAGCGCACGCCGCCATGCCGCTCGCCCGCCGCATCCTCGAGATCGACCCCCTCACCCCCGTCTATCGCTTCATCCCAGGCCTGCTCTCTCTCATGGGCGGCGAGTTCGCCGACGCCCTGCCCTCCTTCGACGACGCCATCCGCCTCGACCCCACCAACACCATGCTCCTCTGGTGCCGCGGACAGATCCTCGCTCTCCTCCGTCGCGACCAGGAGGCCATCGACCAGTTCCACGCCATCCAGCAGCTCGACCCGACCCACTTCTTCTCACAGCTCGGAGCCGTCATGCAGGCCGCACTCGCCCGCGACCGCCCTGCCCTCGACCGCGCCGCCAACCCCGAGCTCGTCGCCATCACCGAGTGCGACCCCCACTACTCCTGGAACTTCGCCCAGTGCTACGCCCTCGTCGGCGACACCGCCAGCTCCCTTGCGTGGCTCGAAAAGGCTATGCTCAAGGGCTTCATCAACTACCCCATGATCAGCCGCTGGGACCCTCTCCTCGCCCCCGTCCGCCATACTGCCGACTTCGACGACCTCGTCGACCGCGTCCGCGAGCAGTGGGAGAACTTCGAGGTCTAGCCACCACCTCAAACCTCCGAGGTCGTCTCCACCCTTAAGCTAGCTGCAAAGCTCAATCCCACCGACCCCACCCCGACAACCACTCCAAAAATAAAGCGGCGGAAAGAGCGAGGCACATCAGCGAGGCACATCGTTGCCGCGCCCCTCCGCATGCAAAAATCAAACTGGCACGTCGTTGTCGATTCTTTGAAAAGCTATGTCAAAGCGATCCAAAAGTTCAACCGAACGCCGCCAAGCCCGCTTCATCGTCAACGGCTTCCACCATACTCACTTCGACGAAGCCGATCACGCTGGTGCCATCGACCCCGACCAGCCCCTTGCAGTCACCCTTCTCCTAACCCGACGCAAGCCGCTTGCCCATTCCGGTCGCCAACTCACCCGCGACGACATAGAACAGCATCACTCCGTCGCTCCCGCCGACGCAGCTCGTGTCCGTGCCTTCGCGTCCCGCCACGGCCTTAGCTACACGCCCCACATCCGGCACCACGCCACGGCCACCCTCACCGGGCCTGCACACGCCATCGCCAGAGCTTTCCGCATCAATCTTGTGCACTTCGATCACCCTGACTGCCGCTACCTGGCGCCCACCAATACCCCAACCATTCCTTCTTCTATCGAACCCGTCGTCGAAGCCATCTTCGGCCTTCAAACCCGCCCGGCAGCGCGCCGCGCTCCTACCCGCACCCCGCACCCCACAACCGATCTCACTCTCCCCCAACTCGCCGACATCTACTCCTTCCCACCCAACACCGACGGAGCCGGCCAGACCATCGGCCTCCTCGAGCTCGGCGGAGGCTTCCGCCTCTCTGACATCCGCGCCTTCTGCCGCGCTCACGATCTCCCCGTCCCCCGCATCACCGTCGTCGAGCTCAACGCCCGCAACTCCCCCGCCTCCCCCATTCAGATCCGCAAGCTCCTCGACTTCGTCGCCGGCCGCATCCAGCTCACCCCCAAACGGCTCGCATCCCCCGCCATCGAGGCCGCGCAGGCCACCGTCGAGGTCACCATGGACATCGAGATCCTCGCCGCCCTCGCCCCCGCCGCTCACATCGTCGTCTACTTCTCCTCCTCCGACGAGCAGGGCTTCTACCGCGCCATCACCCACGCCATCCACGACCCCATCCACCGCCCCGACGTCCTCTCCATCTCCTGGGGCGAACCCGAGACCGCCGTTTCTCGCACATGGCTCCGCAGTGTCAACGAAGCCTTTCGCGCCGCCGCCCGCCTCGGCATCACCGTCCTCGCCTCCTCCGGAGACGCCGGAGCACTCAACAACTCACCCGACAACCTCCCCGCCGTCAACTTCCCCGCCTCCAGCCCCTTCGCCATCGCCTGCGGCGGAACCACGCCCCTCAGTCACACGCCCGCACGCGAAGAGATCGTCTGGAACGACAAACTCAACGGAATCTCCGGAGCGACCGGCGGCGGAGTCAGCCGCCACTTCCCTCTGCCCCCGTGGCAACGCAACTCCCGCGTCCCCCTCGGCCCCACCGGCAAACCCGGCCGCGGCGTCCCCGACGTCGCCGGCCCCGCCGACCCGCGCCACGGCTCCCCCATGCTCATCGCCGGCGTCACCTGCGCCACGGCCGGAACCAGCGCCGTCGTCCCCCTCTGGGCCGCGCTCATCGCCCGCCTCAACCAGTCCCTCCAAAGACGCATCGGGCACATCAACCCGCGCCTCTACCACCTCGCCGAAGTCCACGAAACAACCCCGGCCTCACCCACCATCGACCTCGCCGCCACAGCCAGCCCACGAGCCTTCCAGCCCGTCACCCGCGGCCACAACGGCGCCTACAAAGCCCGCCCCGGCTGGAACCCCTGCGCCGGCCACGGAACCCTACACGGCGAATCCCTGCTCACGCATCTCCGCGCTCCCTTTTCCCATCGCCGCAACTCCCCCGCCACAAGGCAAAAATAACCCCCGATCGACTCAAAGAATTGTCATCCTGAGCGAAGCGCACAGCGGGAAGTCGAAGGACCTGCGGTTGCCTCTGCCTTTGCTGTTGCCTTTGCTTCTGAGGTAGGCCTGGGCTTTAGCCCAGGCTCTCAAACCAGCCCACAGACCGGGGCTTCAGCCCCTGAGGTATGCCTTCCCTACCCCCGGCTAGGCGCCTTGCCCAGCAGCTCCCGAGCAATCACCATCCGCTGAATCTCGCTCGTCCCCTCGCCAATCGGACACAGCCGCACATCCCTGTAAAACTTCTCCGCTGGATAGTCCTTGATGAACCCATACCCTCCATGAATCTGCACGCCCTCATCGCATATCCTGCACGCCGCCTCGCTCGCATACAGCTTCGCCATCGCCGACTCGCGCGTCACGCGCATTCCCTTGTCCTTCATCTGCGCCGCCCGCATCGTCAGCAGCCACGCCGCATCCAGCTCCGTCGCCATATCCGCCAGCTTGAACTGGATCGCCTGAAACTCCGAGATCGTCTTCCCAAACTGCTTCCGCTCCTTCGAGTACTTCACCGCCGCATCCAAAGCCCCGCGCCCCATCCCCAGGCCCAACGCCGCAATCGAGATCCGTCCCCCATCCAGCACCCGCATCGCATCCTTGAAGCCCTCGCCGAGCTTCCCGATCTGGTTCTCCTCGCCAACCTCGCAGTTCTCGAAGATCAGCTCCGCCGTATCGCTCGCCCTCAGCCCCAGCTTGTTCTCCTTCTTCCCCGGCCGGAATCCCGGCGTCCCCTTCTCCACCACAAACGCCGTAATCCCCCCGCTCGCGCCCTTCTCCTTATCCGTCACCGCTAGCACCACCGCGCAGTTCGCATACGTCCCGTTCGTGATGAACGTCTTCGACCCGTTCAGCACCCACCTGTCGCCGCGCTTCACGGCAGTCGTCCGCGCCCCGCCGGCATCGCTCCCTGACCCCGGCTCCGTCAATCCCCACGCCCCAAGCCACTCCCCACTCGCCAGCTTTGGAATCCACCGCTTCCTCTGCTCGTCATTCCCCGCAATCATGATGTGGTTCGTGCACAGCGAATTGTGCGCCGCCACAATAATCCCCACGCTCCCATCCACCCGCGACAGTTCCTCGATCGCCAGCACATACTCCACATACCCCATCCCCGAGCCGCCCAGCTCCTCGGGGAAGATCACGCCCATCAGCCCCATCTCGCCCAGCTTCTTCACCACCGCGTGCGGAAACTCGCTCTTCTCATCCCACTCCATCACATGCGGAGCCACCTCCCTCTCCGCAAACGCCCGAACTTCCTTCCGCAACTGCTCCTGCTCTTCCGTCAAAAACATCGCTTTTCTCTCCATAACTAAAACTAATACCGCTATCACCAAAAAACATACTCCTCAACAGCTACCTTTGTCTCCCCCTTACCCCGGAGACCGTCGCAAACGCATCAAAACACAAACCTGCGACCGCGCAAATACCTCTTCGTTCAAAAATTTATTTCCATCGCATACGGGAACCTTTGCTCACTCCCCGGAGTCTACAGACCCAGCAACGAACGTGTTAGCTGCACGAAAGGCCCTCACTTGCGACCCTTCACTGCCTCTGCCTTGCTCGTCTCCGCCGCCCTTACCCTCACCGCCCAAACCGCAAAGCCACCACACGCGGTCATCAAGTCCGCCTCCCCCAAACCTCAACCCGCAGAGAAGTCCACCCTCCTCCCCGTCACCCGCGTAGCCCTCTACAAAAACGGCGTCGGCTTCTTCGAGCACTCCGGCTCCGTCACCGGCGACCAGACCGTCACCATCGACTTCACTACCTCCCAGCTCAACGACGTCCTCCAGTCCCTCACCGCCATCGACCTCAACGGCGGCCGCATCACCGGAGCCGGCTACAACTCCGCCACGCCCCTCGACCAGCAACTCAAGGCCCTCCCCCTCGCCCTCTCGGAAGACCCCACAGTCGCCGATCTCTACGCTGCCGTCCGCGGAGCACACGTTGAAGTCACTGGCTCCGGGGCTCCCTTCACCGGCCGCATCCTCAACCTTGAGATTCGCTCCACACCCTCTCCCACGCCCAACACTCCCCCAACACTGCGCAGCTTCCTCACCGTTATCTCCGACTCCGGCTCCATCCGCTCCCTCGAGCTCACCCCCTCCACCCAGGTCCGCCTCCTCGACTCCGCCCTCCACACCGACCTCGCCCGCTACCTCGAGCTCATCGCCTCCAACCGCTCCGAGGGCCTCCGCCATCTTTCCCTTCGTGACAACGGCACCGGCACCCGCCAGCTCCGGGTCTCCTACATCTCCGAGGTCCCCATCTGGAAGTCAACCTACCGCATCCTCCTCACCGACTCACCCTCCTCCACCTCCCCGCAGTCCGCCACCCTCCAGGGCTGGGCCGTCGTCGACAACACCGTCGGCACCGATTGGAACAACGTGCAGCTCTCCCTCATCGCCGGCTCCCCGCAAAGCTTCATCCAACCCCTCTCCCAGCCCATCTACTCCCGCCGCCCCGACATCCCCATCGCCCAGGACGCCCAGCTCACCCCGCAGACCCACGACAGCAGCATCGGCCAACTAGCCGCTACTCCCATGGCCGGAGTAGCCGGCATGTCCGGCATCGGCTCCGGCTCCGGTGTTCCCGGCGGAGTCATGGGCGGCATTGGCACTGCCCCTCTACCCGCAAAACGAGATCGCTTCTCGGGCGGCGGCCTCGACTCTACCAACGATACCGTCACCGTCAACGCCGAAGCCATGCCCATGGTCGCCT
This sequence comes from Edaphobacter aggregans DSM 19364, assembly GCF_000745965.1. Taxonomy (GTDB): domain Bacteria; phylum Acidobacteriota; class Terriglobia; order Terriglobales; family Acidobacteriaceae; genus Edaphobacter; species Edaphobacter aggregans. The sequence goes on from NZ_JQKI01000025.1 coordinate 33,876, forward strand.
ACGAGTCCGCGGCCGCAACCTCCGTCACCCCCAGGACCACCACCGCCGCCTACGACGACTACTTCGAGTACAAGCTCTCCGACCCCGTCACCATCCGCAAAAACGAGTCGGCCCTCGTCCCCATCCTCCAGACCAAACTCCCCGTCGAGCGCGTCACCCTCTGGTCGCCATCCCACCCGCGCCCCCTCCGCGCCCTCTGGATCACCAACGCCAGCACCCTCACCCTCGATCGCGGCTCCTTCTCCATCGTAGAAAACGGAAACTTCGGCGGCGAAGGTCTACTCGATCCCATCCATCCCAGCGAGCGGCGGCTTCTCTCCTACGCCTCCGACCAGGCCATCCGCGTCACCACCGACTACTCCCACGAAACCCAGCGCGTCACCAGCCTCACCGTCTCCCGCGGCGTCCTCCGCGAATCCCGCTCCCAGGTCTCCGAGGTCGAGTACATCGTCCACAACGCCGCACCCGACGCCCGCACCGTCATCGTCGAACAGCCCATCCGCCCCGGCTGGAAGCTCGACAGCGAAGCCGGCAACTCTAGCGACCCCAAACCCGCCGAGACCACTCCCGACGCCTACCGCTTCCGCGTCGCCACCGCTCCCGGAGAATCCGTCCGTCTCCACGTCGGCCAGCGCCGCACCTTCGACCAGATGTTTCGCCTCGTCGATACCAGCGACCAGCAGCTCACCCTCATCCTCCGCAACGCCAACGCCGGCCCCGGGTTCATGCAGCAGATCCAGCCCATCTTCGACGCCAAGCACAACCTCGCCTCGCTCGACACCCAGATCAAGGCCCGCGAAGGCGACATCAGTCAGATCAACGAAGACCAGAAGCGCATCCGCGAGAACCTCTCCACCCTCAAAGGCTCCGCCGAAGAACGCTCCCTCGCCAAACGCTACACCGACGAGCTCAACCAGCAGGAAGACAAGCTGGCCGCGCTGCGCAACGACCTCGACTCCCTACACCAGCAGCGCGAGTCCGCCCTGCAAGACCTCAACAACAAGATCGAATCCCTCAACATCGAGGAGAACCGCAGCTGATCCGTGCCACTCGGCCCACGCGCAGAGTCTGTCAAGCCCCATTCGCACGGAAAAAACATGTAAGTAACAGATAATAAGTTGGTTAATGGAACAACGCGAGGTGCCGATTAATTACTCTCACCTTGCTAGAATGGATTCAGTAGCAAAAAGGCCCCGGGATCAACCGGGGCCCTTCCTTTGCCTGCAAACCCATTTCGTTTCAATACTTTGATACTTAACCCACATATTATCAATATTTTACAAAGGAGATACCAAGCTAAACCAAATAAAATGAACATTTTACGCAAATAAGGGGGGAGGGGGGGGGGTCACCCACCCAAAGCCTGATCCAGGTCCGCGATGATGTCGTCTACATCCTCGATTCCGACCGAGATCCGCATCAACCCATCTGTAATCCCAAGCTTCGCCCGGCCTTCAGCCCCCACCGCAGCATGGGTCATCGTCGCCGGATGGCAGATCAGCGTCTCCACTCCGCCCAGCGACTCGGCCAGAAACCCGAGCCTCAGCCGCTGAGCAAACGCATTCGCCCGCTCCAACGATCCCAGCTCAATCGAGATCATCGACCCGAAGCCGCTCTGCTGCTTCTTTGCCAGCTCATGCTGCGGATGATCCTTCAACCCCGGATAGAAGACCTTCTCGACCGACTTGTGTCCGGCCAGAAACTCAGCCACAGCACGACCATTCGCATCATGCTGCTTCATCCTGACTGCCAGCGTCTTCACGCCGCGCAGCAGCAGATAGCTCTCGAACGGCGAAAGAATTCCGCCCGTGCACTTCTGCACAAACCGGAACCGCTCCGCCTGCTCCTCCGTCGTCGAAACCAGAACGCCGCCCAGCCCGTCCGAGTGGCCGTTCAGAAACTTCGTCGTCGAGTGCATCACAATATCCGCGCCCAGCGCGATCGGCTGCTGCAGATAAGGAGAAAGAAACGTGTTGTCCACACTCAACTCCACGCCCTGCGCATGGCAGATATCCGCAACCGCCCGAATATCCGTAATCGCCATCATCGGATTCGTCGGCGTCTCGATGTGCACCAGCTTCGTCTCCGGACGAATCGCCGCCGCAACGTTCTCCGCGCAGCTCGTGTCCACATAGGTAAACGTCAACCCATAGTTCGCCAGCACCTTGTCGAAGACCCGCTGCGTTCCGCCGTACACATTGTCCGAACAGACAACGTGATCGCCCGTCTTCATCATCGTCAGCATCGCCGTAATCGCGGCCATGCCCGAACCAAAGCAGTGCGCGCTCGTCCCGCCCTCAAGCGAGCAAAGGCTCTCTTCCAAGGCATCGCGCGTAGGATTCGTCAGCCGAGCATACTCATGACCCTTGTTCTTCCCGATCGCCTCCTGCTGATACGTCGACGTCAGGTAGATCGGAACATTCACCGCACCAGTCAACTCATCCGGCTGTTGCCCATCATGAATCGCCCGCGTCGCAAAACCATGCTTCTTCTCAGTTCGCATCACTTATCGCCTCTCTAAAAGCACCGTCATTTCGACACTGAGCGGAGTCGAAGGGGAGGAACCCCCGCATTTTGCTCGAAGCGCCGCATCTCTCAGTCGCTCAACAACCCCTTCGACAGATACCGCTCCGCCGAATCCGGAATCACCGTCACCACGCGCTTGCCTTTACCCAGCTCGCCCGCAACCTCAACCGCCGCACAAACCACCGCGCCCGCGCTCGACCCCGCAAACACACCCGCTTCCGCAGCCAGCCGCTTCACCATCTCAAACGCCGGAGGATCCACAACCTTGATCACTCGATCGCAAACACTCCGATCAAACGTAGCCGGAATAAACGAGACTCCAATCCCCTCAACCTTGTGCGGCCCAGGTTCGCCACCTTCAAGAATGCTTCCCTGAGGCTCAACCGCAACACACAGAATCTCCGCGCACTTCCGCTTCAGAAACCTTGAGACCCCGGTAAACGTTCCGGCCGAACCCACACCCGAGATCCACGCATCGACGCGACCCTCCATCTGCTCCCATATCTCGACCGCAGTCGTCTGCTCATGGAAATCAGGATTCGCCGGATTCTCAAACTGCAGCGCCGCAAACGCGCCGTCCGTCTCGCGCTCGAACTCCAGCGCCCTCCGGATCGCGCCCGCCATTCCCTCATCCTCCGGAGTCCGAATCACCGTCGCGCCGAGCCCGCGCATCAGGATGCACTTCTCCTCGGCGAACTGCTCCGGAACATACAGCACCACCTTGTACCCGCGATTCACCCCGATCAGCGCCAGGCCAACTCCTGTGTTTCCCGCGGTCGCCTCGACGAGCGTCGAGCCTTCGCGCAGCACGCCGCGCCGCTCCGCATCGAGCACAATCCCCAGCGCCGCGCGGTCCTTTACGCTTCCGCCGGGATTCAGATACTCCAGCTTCGCCCATATCTCGGCGCCGCCCGCAGGCTCAAGCGCCGTCAGACGCACCATCGGCGTCCGCCCCACCAAATCTGTAATCTTCTCTGCTGTCTGCATTCTCAGGGCCGCGTTCCCGCGTCGCTCGCTCCTTGCGTATTCATCGCGGCCTCACCCGCCTTGGAAGCGCCGGCAGCGACCCGCGGATAATATCCTGTGCGCGTCCTCACCGACAACTTGCCCATGTTCTTCGCCTTCGCCTCAACGCGAATCTGCCTGTAGCCTCCCAGCGTCGGCGACTTCGTCGAGTGATACGCAATCGTGTACTGCGTCCGGATGTCCTGCGCCACCTGCGCCGCAACGGAATCTACGTCCTTCAGTGACCGCGGAAAATACGCCGCGCCGCCCGTCTGCTCGCTCAGCGTCTCCAGCACGCGCTTGGCATGGCGCGACTCACGCTTATCCGTATCCTGCCCAAACAGCAGTCCCATCGAATAGATCACTGGACCGTCGAGGTCCTGGATCCTGCGGATCGCCTGTTCGAGCGACGCGCTCGACGCATTATCCTCGCCGTCGGTCACCACCAGCAGCACCTGCTTCGGATGCTTCCCGTTCTTCGCCAGGTAATCGGCCGAGGCCAACAGCGCGTCGTAGACCGCGGTCCCGCCGCTGGACTTGATGTAGCTCAACCCCTGCCGCAACTTGTCGACGTCGCTGGTGAAGTCCTGGTCGATGAACGCCTCCCAGGAGAAGTCCACCACAAACGCCTCGTCTTCCCTGTTCGACAGCTTGATCAGATCCAGCGCCGCCTGCTCTACCGCAGCGCGCTTGTCGTACATCGAGCCCGAGCTGTCGATCACGATTCCCAGCGAGACGGGAAGGTCCTCATGCCGGAACGAGTTGATCGTCTGCGCAACTCCGTCCTCGTAGACGCGGAATGCGTCTTTGTCCAGTGTAAGGATCGATCTGCCGTCCGAGTCCAGCACCGTCGCGTTTAGCCGCACTTCATACGCATCGGCCCGCAGCGTATACCTTCCGCCTTCCCGAGTGATCTGCCCCGACGGCGCCGTGCCAGCCGCACCACCGCGCGCAGCTGGAGTATCCGGATCGGGCGACGCGACCGGATCGCGATCGACCGTCAGCGACGGCTGCGTGACCGCCGCAGGCTGTCCTTTCTGTTGCCCCGCAGCATTCTGCGCCGCATTCGCAGAGGAACCGGCCTGCCCGTTCCATCCGCCTGCTGCCGCCGGTATTGCCAGCAGCGCCGCGGCTACGCACGGTAGAACTCTACTCCGAAGGTGCATAGTACCCCTGACGATTGTGTACCGTCAGCGGAGGAAGCCCCGGAGGCGGCACCAGTCGTATCTTCAATTTACGCCAGTTGCCGTCCTTCTTCACCTCCGACGGCCTGTACCCGATCACATACTCGTTCCGCAGCTCGGCCGAGATGCGCGTCGCAATGTCACTCAGGTCGGCGATATCGCCTACGCGGAACATTCTGCCGCCGGTCATCTCGCAGATATCGCTCAGCAGAATCGGCCCGAGCTGCTCTTCCTGGGTTGGAGCGTACTGGTCAAAGATTCCAATGGAGTAGATCTGGACGTCGCTCTCGCGCACCGCGCGCCTCAGCTCGCCCTCGGTGTAACGGCTCCGGTTGTCGCCGCCGTCGGAGATAATCAGCAGCGCCTTGCGCTCGTACTTGCCGTCGCGCAGCTTGTTCATCGCCAGATACACGGCGTCGATCAGCGCGGTCCGGTTCTCCGGCTTCAGCATCACCATTCGAGCCTCGACATCATCGACGTCAGAGGTGTAGTCCACGATCACCGCAGGACGGTCATTGAAGCCGACGACAAAGAACTCATCCAGCGGGTTGGATGTACGCAGAAACTCGCTGAGCGCCTTGCGAGCCCGCTGAAACTTCGAGCTCATGCTCCCACTCAGGTCGAAGACGATGCCGATCGTCACCGGCGCATCCTCGGTCGAGAAGCTCTTGATGATCTGCCCGATGTTGTTGTCGTAGATCTCGAAGTTTTCCTTCTCAAGACCGGTCACCAGCCGGTTCATCGGATCGGTTACGGTAGCCGGGACCAGCACCAGGTTCACGTCCACACGAATCCGCGCATCCCGGCGTGTGGTCGCATTCGCCACAACGTTGCCCGAACCCTCAACGACCGGCTTTAGGTCTTCGGGCGACTTTGGCGGAGGAGGCGGCGGCTGCGTATGCACTTCGCCCAGCGGATTCTCCTGCGCTCGCGCCACCCCAGCTCCAAGCGCGGTCAGCATCACCACGGCGACGATCATCCACACCATCGCCGAAGCCGCCCTGCGGTTCGACCGCCGGACAGCGTCCCAACGATTCAACCAACATTCACGACTGGTACTCGTATCCTGCATGGTCTGGTCATCTCCGCGACCTGTCTCGCAAAACCGGCTGGCTGCTCCGGTTCCCCCTCTCTCGGAAAAAGCGCCTGGGGAAGCTACTCAATCGGCCGGCCGGGCATTCCTTCTCCGTCCGCAGACTATACACCGAAACCGGCCAAACCGCCGCGTCACCCAAAGAATAGACGCTGTCTCCGGCCCATTTGTCATCCTTTTGCAAACAGCCGGGCCTTCATCATTCAGGCGCCGTCACGCCCTCCCCGTACAATCGCGTGATATCTATCTGATTGGGAGATCTCAAAAAAAACGCATGGCCCGCATCTATCCCTTCCGCGCCCTCCGCTACGATCCTTCCCGCGTCAACATGGAAGAGGTCGTCACCCAGCCCTACGACAAGATCACCCCTGCGATGCAGGAGCGCTACTACCAGGCCAGCCCCTACAACCTTGTCCGGGTGATCCTCGGCAAGCACTACCCTGGCGACAGCGACGAGGAGAACGTTTACACCCGCGCCGCCGACACCCTCCGCACCTGGCGCCGCGAGCACATCCTCGCTGAGGAGCCCGAACCGGCCCTTTACGGCTACTCCCAGACCTACGCCGTACCCCACAGCGACGAGGTACGGGAGCGCCGAGGTTTCATCGCCCTCGGCCACCTGTACGACTACGCTGACAAGGTCGTCTACCGCCACGAGCAGACGTTTCCCAAGCACAAGTCCGATCGAATGAGTCTCTTCAAGGCCACGCGCGCCTACTGCGAGCAGATCTACATGCTCTATTCCGATCCCGCCTTCACCGCCGAAAAGCTCATCTTCGGCTCCAAGGGCCCCAACGGCTTCGACGACAACCCGGCCGACCTCGCCATTACGGATGAGTACGGCGTCGTCCATAAGGTCTGGAAGCTGACCGACCCAACGCTGATCAATCTGATCGTCACCGCGATGGCTGACAAGAAGCTGATCATCGCCGACGGCCACCACCGCTACGAGACCTCGGTAGGCTACGCCAAGGAGCGCTCAGCACAGCTCAAGCTTCCGCTCGATCAACCGCTAGACCTGGACGAGAAGCTCCCCTCAGGCCACCTTCCCACGCCGGCTTTTCCCGAGGCGGCCATGATGATGACCTTCGTCAATATGGAGGCGCCAGGAATCACCATCCTGCCTACCCACCGCGTCGTCCATGGCATCGAAGGATTCTCGTCGCCCGACTTCATCACACGTGCCAGCTTCTATTTCGAGATCGAAGAGTTGGAGTCTCCCGATGTCTCCGCACTATCCGAGACCGACAGGACCGCCTTTATCGCCGTGACCATCGACGGGAGCTACCTGTTGACGGCAAAGCCCGGCGTCATCGCCGAAGCGCTCAAGGATCTTCCGGCGCGTCAGCGGCAGCTTGACGTCGTCCAACTCCACCGGATCGTGCTCGACAAGCTGCTCGGCTTGGATCAGGAGACGATAACTCGGCTCGGCAGCGTCAGCTACATTCGCGAGGCCGACGAAGCCATCTCCATGGTCACTGAGGGTGACTCGAATATCGCCTTCCTTATCAAGCCGATTACGCTCGATCAGTTGAAGGAGGTCTCGTTCGCAGGCGATGTGATGCCGCAGAAGTCCACCGACTTCTATCCCAAGCTGCTGAGCGGCCTTGCGATCTACGCTCTCGACTAGAGCCACTCTTCCACTTGGAAGCACGCTCGTCTCAGGAGTTGTTCCAGCGGAGTCCCCAAGGCAAGAACCCTCGAAATCACTCTCTGTCCTCGCTACAATCGAATCGCACTCTTACACGCACGCGCCGTGACTCAAATCCGCCCCTTCATTCTAATGGCCGCAAGCGCTCTCCTCTTGAGTACGGCCACCTGCCTTGCCCAGACGCCTGCCTCACCGCAGCCCGCGCAGCCGCCGCCACCGGCGATCCCCTCTCCCGCGGCACCTCCAAGACAAGTTCCCGCTTTCTACCGCAATCTCATTCTGCTCGATCCCGCCCACGGTGGTCCGGACACCGGTGCTCAGCTTCCGGACAATGTGCTGGAGAAAGATGTTGTCCTCGGCTTCGCGCAGCGCCTACGGCCCGCGTTGGCAGCACAGGGGTTCACGGTGATTTCCACGCGCGACTCCGATCCTGCCGCTACACTCACAACCGACCAGCGCGCCGGAACGGCGAACCACCTCCATCCCCTTGCCTGCATCCTGCTACACGCTACCGCGACCGGCACTGGGATTCACATCGCCTCCTCCTCGCTGACACCGCTCGGCGATGGCATCTCGCCCTCCCGCGCTCTTCCCTGGGCGACCGCACAGGCTCAGATCGTGCCGATGAGCCTTCGCCTGGCGAACGAGATTGGCCTGGCTCTTTCGAACGCCCAGCTCCCGGTCGTTCTTCTGCGTGCCTCGGCGCCGCCGATCGACAACCTGATCTGCCCGGCGGTCACCGTCGAGCTTGCGCCGCTTGTGCCATCCTCCGGCGATCCTTCTCCTGTCACAGACCTCGCCTATCAGCAGCGCATGATCGAGGCCATCACCACAGCGCTCGCCTCCTTCCGTACACACAACACTCCGGCGCCGTCCGCGGCGCCGCCAGCACCGCCGCCGCCGGCTCCGAAGCCCACACCTGTGCCCGCAGCCAACCCCGGAGCCGCCAAGTGATCCCTCGCTATCAGCGGATTCTCTTCTGGAGCCTCATCGGCAGCATCCTGCTGATGGGAGCCTTCCTTCTTCGCGGCTGCCGACAGGCGCATCAACGGCTTACTGCACTGAACGATGCCACTCCCATCGCTGCTCCGACCACCTCCGCGACGGAGGAGGTCACCCTTTATCTGGCCTCCGACGCCGACGCCACGATCACGCCAACCCGTTCCGAAGTGGCCCTTCCGCAGGAACCTTCGCTTCGCGCCCGAGCCCTGCTGGAGCACCTGCTTGCCCAGTATGCGCTGCCTGCCTCGGGGCACCCGCTCAAGAGCGGCCCCACCGTCTATGACGTCTTCCTTCTGGCGAATCCCGCCGATGCCAAGGCAGGCCAGATAGCGGTCGTCAACCTGCGAGGCTCCTTCGTGGACAACCACCCCTCCGGCGTCGAAGCCGAGCAACTTACGCTCAACTCCATCATCGGCACCCTGCACGCCGCTCTCCCCGAGGTCACCGAGGTCCGGTTTCTCGTCGATGGCCAGCCCCACGATACGCTCGCCGGCCACGTCGCTCTCAATCGCTCCTATTCCCTGAGCGACACCACCACTCGTCCTACGGCTCCCAGCGAGGCAGCCACACAGCCATGAACACCATCGGTGTCTTCGACTCTGGTTTCGGCGGCCTGACGGTGCTCCGCGCCCTGCTCGCCCAGGCGCCCTCAGCCCGGTACGTCTATCTGGGCGACACCGCACGGCTTCCCTATGGCTCGAAGTCGCACGAGACCATCGCCCGCTACGCGGTTTCGAGCGCGAAGTTCCTCGCAGCCCAGGGAGCGGAGCTGCTCGTCATCGCCTGCAACACGGCCACCGCACTCGCGCTAGACGACATTCGGTCGGCACTACCGATTCCCGTTGTTGGCGTCATCCAGCCTGGCGCGGAGGCCGCCCTCCATGCAGGGTCTGGGGTTCCCGCCTCGCAGCAAGTCCTCGTCCTCGCCACGGCTGCGACGACGCAGTCCGGAGCCTACACCCGCGCGCTCCATGCGCTGGGTCTCCGAGCGACCGAGAAGGCCTGTCCGCTTCTGGTGCCGCTGGTCGAAGAAGGCTGGATCGACAGTCCCACGCACTCCGCCGTCACGCTGGAGGTGCTTCGCATCTATCTTCTCGAAGCCCTCGCCCAAGCCCCGGACGCATCGACTCTCCTGCTGGGCTGCACGCATTACCCGCTTCTCAAGCCCCATTTCGAGGCCACTCTGCGCAATCTCCACCATCCCATGTGCATTATCGACTCCGCTGCGGCCACAGCGTCCACAGTCGCCGCACTGATGCCCACGGCAACACAACCGGCGTCCGCCACGCCGGACTGCGAGTTCTACGCCACCGACTCCATCGAGAAGTTCCAGCGTTTGGGCTCCGCATTTCTCGGCCGACCACTTCCTGCCGTCCAACTGATCGATCTTGGCGGCTGAACAAGCACAGGGTAGTCGTCGAAAAACCCTACTCCCTATTCCCTAGTCCCTATAACCTGTTCTTATGCCATACCTGCTCAAGACCGAACCGAACAAGTACTCCTTCGACGACCTGGTGCGCGACGGCGAGACCACGTGGGACGGCATCGCCAACCCGCAGGCACTGATGACGCTTCGCAACATGAAGAAGGGCGAAAAGCTTGTCATCTACCACTCGAACATCGGCAAAGCGGCCATCGGAACCGCGAAGGTCGTCTCGGTCGATCCCACCGATCCGAAGAACCCGATCGTACGCATCGCTCCGATCAAGCGTCTGAAGCGGGAAAAGACGCTGGCCGAAATCCGTGAGGCTCCGGTCTTTCACGGCTCGATTCTCTTTCGCCAGTTCCGCCTCTCCGTTGTCCCCCTTACGGAGGAGCAGTACGACTGGCTTACACAGCCCTGAGGTCGAAGACGTCGAACGCGTTCGTCCATCCTGAGGTCAGGCAGCCCTGTACTGTCCCAGGACCTTGACCATCCTGCAATGCTCGGCCAGCGCAGCGACAGCGACCTCGGCTTTTGCCGGCGTGTCAAACCTCACGTCCACATAGAACACATACTCCCATGGGCTTCCCGGGACGGGGCGCGATTCGATCTTCGTCAGGTCGACCCCCGCCCACGCCAGCCGTTCCAGGGCCGCCACTAGAGTTCCCGGCCTGTGCTCGATCGCGAAGGCCAGGCTCATCTTGTTCGCAGGCTCCTTCATCTTTGTCAGAGGGGCATCCTCAAAACGCCGCACCAGATGAAACCTCGTGAAGTTCTGCGCATGGTCTTCAATGCCGGGCACCAGGACCGAGGCACCGTACTCGGTTGCGGCCAACTCCGGCGCGATACCGGCAACGTCTCTCAGGCCCGCAGCCATCAGGTGTTTTACCGCGCCCGCAGTGTCGTAAAACGGCATAACCTCAAACTCTGAATGCGAGGCGAGAAATCGTCTGCACTGCGACAACGCCACCGGATGCGAGATGACTCTCCGTACCTCGCCCAGTCCCACGCCAGGCGCGGCGATCAGATTATGACGGATTCGAAGCATGCTTTCACGTTCGATGCGGACATCGAGTTCGAACAGAAGATCGTAGTGCTCGACGACTGAGCCATGCAGGCTGTTCTCGATCGGCAGCACTGCGGCATCCACCTCACCGGATACCACACGCGCCAACACCTCCGCCGAAACGTTGCACGCCACGATGCTGAGATCCGAAACGTCGTTGCCCAGCATTGCAACCGTTGCCATATGACTGTTTGAGCCCAGCTCTCCCTGGATCGCTATCTTCAACAAAAGGCCTCCACTGGGCTTCTATTTTATTCACGAATGCAACCTGACCTTCGCCACTGGCAACTTACAACAGGAAGGACTGGCTGAGGCTCGACCGCAACCGGTCGCAGCGATCAGCGCAGATCGTACTGCCTTCCGCAGGAGAGCCAAACATGCTTTGGACGATCACGATCATTCTGTTCATCCTCTGGGTCCTGGGATTGGTCAGCAGCTACACCCTTGGCGGGTGGATCCACATCCTTTTGGTCCTGGCAATCATCGTTTTGATCTTCAACCTGCTGTCCGGCCGACGACCAATTTAGCTGAACAGCCATCGCCCTCCCGAAACACCATGGGGTTGGAACATGAACAAGGAAACCGTAGAAGGAAAATTCGATCAGGCCGCAGGCGCTGTGAAGCAGAAAGTCGGCGAGACCCTCGGCAATCAGAATCTCGCGAACTCCGGAGCCGCCGATCAGGTCAAAGGCGCGGCGAAAGAGACGTGGGGCGAAGCAAAAGATGTAGCCGCCGAGCGCCGTGATGACGCAGCCGTGCGGACCAACGATGCAGTTGCCCAGACAAATGTCGAGCGCGAGAGCTTGGCACAGCGTACCGAGGACGCAGCCCATAGTCTTCGCGAGAAGCTTGTGGAAGGCGCGCAGAGCGCAAAGACTCGCATCAATGAAAAGCTCGGCGAGATAAAGGAACGATACAACCGGGCATAGTCCTCCGCTACACTTCCTCTCAGGCCCGCCAAGGATGGCGGGTCGTTTCTTTTATCTGCGCAGCAGAACATCCGCCGTAACGAAGCCAAAGAAGACGACCGAGATGACGCCGTTCAGCGTGAAGAACGCTGCATTCATCCGCCGCAGATCGTTGGGCGAAACAATCAGGTGTTCGTAGAGAAGCAGCAGGGCCACGACAGCGATCCCCAGCGCCGCAAGCTTACCGAGCCCAAACAGCGCCACCAGCCAGCACAGCGTCGCAAGCATCGCGAGATGCATCAGGCGCGCAATCCAGAACGCCGCTTCACGGCCAAATGCCTGAGGTATGCTGTTCAACCCCGCGCTACGATCATGCTCGAAGTCCTGACAGGCATAGAGGACGTCGAAGCCGCCGACCCACAGCAGCACGGCAAGCGTCAGAACGACGATTCGCGGCTCGAGAGAGCCGCGAACTGCGATCCACGCCGCCGAGGGAGCGATCCCCAGCGCCAGACCCAGCACCAGGTGCGACCATCGCGTCACACGCTTCATGTAGCTGTATGCGAGGACCACCGCAAGCGCAATCGGAGCAAGGAAAAGAGTCAGCCGGTTAAGCATCGCCGCACCCAGAAGAAACACGGCCGCCGAGAGCAGCACAAAACCCGCGACAAAGCGGTTCGTCAGCGCACCGGCGGGCAAAGCTCGCATGGCCGTGCGCGGGTTTGCCGAATCCAGCTTCGCATCGACTAGACGGTTAAAAGCCATCGCTGCCGAACGCGCCGCTACCATGCAGACGATGATCCAACCCAGCACACGCAGCGACGGCCATGCTCCGGCCGCAAGCACTGCCCCTGTCAGCGCAAAGGGCAGCGCAAAGATGGAGTGCTCCCACTTGATCATCTCAAGCGTAACGGCGGTACTCTTCCACAACGAACTCATACCTTTATCCTAAAAGAGTTCGGCGGATGATTGTTCCATGACGGCGGTTACTTCTCCTGCGGTGAGCCCGCCACTTGCAGATTATTGATGACCTTGAAGACGCCGGGGACGCCGTTCGCTCGAATGTTTGCGACGTCCTTATCCGCTTGGTTATCAACCACTCCGGATAGCGTCACGTTTCCGTTGACAACGGTGATTCTGATGGGCTTCGCTGGGTCAATGGCATACTTGTTCAGCTGCGGCGCACCGTAGACAGCCCGTGCCGTAGCCAGACGGATGCGATCGTCCATTGGCGAAACCGGAGCGACTTCGATGTTATCCACCACGTCCTTCACGCCCGGATAGTTCGAGACGAGGCTGACTGCGGAGTCTTTGTCGGTCGGCCCATAGGCCACGCCACCCAGCGTCACAACGCCGTTCTGTACGCCGATCGTGAAGGCGTTGAAGGCCGTTGTGCCGTAGCCTACTCGGTCATAGGTCAGCTTCTCCGCCAGCTTGTTGCGTAACGTCACATCGTCTATTGTTGGCCCACCCACTTCGATCAGATTCTCTACGCCCTTCACGTTTTTGCGGTGATGCGCCTTTTTGTCGGCCTCTTCTTTATCAGCGTACAAGTCCACGGTTCCCGTCAACAAGACCACACCATTGTGTAGGGCCACTTTCACATCCTTGAACTTTTTGTTGTCGAGGGCTTTAGCTACATCAGCCTGAATCTGTGAGTCCTGCGAATTCTCCGCCGCCGTCTGTGCTGTCGTGCGTGCCCACGCGGACAGGAGCACCTGCATCACCAGTGCCAAGGCAACAGACCTTCCGATCTTCCTTGCGATCATAACCCTCCTCCAGAAATCAATCGACCGGCGCCGTTCGGCCCTGGTCTGCAATCGTTTCTATAGCATACAGATGCAGTTACGCCCTGAAAGTCGTTAGCGATATCGCCGGCGCAGCTTATACACGATGCTGAAGACACCGGACTCATCCCGCGTCACCACGATGGAGGAGTTGTATGTGAGATCGTACTGCACCTGGATGAGTTGCTGCGCCGTCGTGTTTACATTGGTCGCAAAGGTCGCGGTCACCTGTTTGGAGATCTGCTCCTGAATCGTAATTCGCGCCGAAGAATTGCCGAGTGTACCCACGAAGGCAGGATCGATCTTGACGCTTCCCACGCCGAACAGCTTTTCCACGCGCGAGCTGACGGTGGCATTGAGCGCCCCACCCAGAAGTGCGCTCGTCGTTGGATCGGTGCCGGCCTGGAGCTGGCGCTCCTGGTAGATCTGCGCCTCCTCCTGGGTTCGCCCCAGCGCCAGCAAGGCGAAGACGTCAGCCTCACTCAGCGGAGGCTCGGAGCGATACGTTGGCTTCAAGTTGCTTGCCGTGCCATGGAGTCCAACCGTAACTTCATAGTTCTCGACCTGTGCGTTTGCATCGATATCGATCGTCGGATCGATGCGAACAGGATTGGTGAAATAAATATCGCCGCGCTGCAGCTGATATTTCGTGTTTGCAAAGGTGGCACTGCCTTCCGTGATCTGGATGCGTCCGAGAATTGAGGGCACAGCCACCGTTCCGCGGATATTCAGGTCGACCGATCCCGCGAGCTTTGCATAGGAGTTCTGAAAGTCGAGCTGCGGCGAGCTCGTTATACGGACATCGAGGTGGACTTTGTTGGAGGGCGCATTTGGATCGGGCGGCGCGCTGACCATACTACCGGCGCCGGCAAACGCCGCAAAGTCGACATCCTGTCCTACACCGAATCGCGTAATCAGGATGTTGCCGCTCAAGACCGTGCTCGATGCCGTTCCCTGCAGCTTCAGATTGGCGTTTGCCGTTGCACTCAGGCCGTACATGCGAACTCGGACGGCATCGCCGGTCGCGGTCAGGTCGGCATAGAAGCCGTTGCGGAAACGCAACGAGCCTCCGATCTTCAGCTCGCCTCCGCCTGTCCTTGCGCTCAAACTCTGCACCTGCAACCGGTCGTCCGTAAAAATCAGCGTTCCGTTTAGATCACTCAACCCATTGGGAACACCTTCCAACGCAAGGTTCACATGATCGAACTGCACCTTGCCGCTAAGCGTGGGATTCATCACCCGCCCACCTGCAGCGGCCGCGAACTCCACCTTGCCACTCGAGATGATGTCTGGATCAAAGGTGTGCAGCAGGACCATGCTCACGCTTCCGGCACCCTTTACATCGAGCTTTCCTCCCTTCGGGTCCGTTGCACCAAACAGTTGTGCGGTTCCGGAAAAACGCGCATCCGTATCCTGACCGGTGATGTGCACCTGCTCAAGCGTTGCAAGGCCATCACGCAGGCTCACGCGCAGGGGCTCAGCTGCCTTCAGCTCAACTCCCTGTAGCCTTACGACCACGTTGTTTAGCTCGGCCGCTCCGCTCAGGTCTCTTGGAGTCCTAAGCGGCCCGCTCACCGTTGCCGTTCCGCTGATCGAGGACTGCGCCTTGATGTTTCCCGATCCGAACAGACCCAAGGGGCCATTCACATCGAAGTCAGTCACTGTCAGCCTGGCTTGCGTCTGATAGCTGTCCACGAGCTGCGTCTGGCCTTGCAGGTTCAGCTTTGCACCCATTGCCGTCGCATTCGCGATGACGAACAAGGTCTTGCCTTCGCTATGCACTTCGGCCGTTGCATCTCCGACCGGCTGGTTCGCGTAGGTCGCGTTCTGGAGCCGCAGACTGGCCCGTAATCCTGGCTCGAACGCCGTGCCGTTTGCATCGGCCACCAGCGTCAACCGGCCATCGGCACTCACGCCACTCTTTTTAATCGTCTCGAACTTCGCCAGAGCAAGGTCGTTTCCTTCTACGTGTCCATGAAAGCGCTTAGTTCCGAGATCATAGCCTCCGCTTCCGGCGATCTGCATGCCATCGAGCCGCAGCAACACATGGGAAGCCTCGATGTTCTTCCCCTGCGCTGTGATGTCGGCAGCAATCGACTCATAGGATTCGCCGTATGCGGCCCCGTTTGCCAGCGAAACCTGCCCACCGCCGTTCATATTGCCAATGGTCCCGATAACGTGCGCATTCGTCGCGATGGTTCCTGTCACTGGAATCTTCTGCTGTTGGCCAGCAATCTCGAGCAGGTCCGAGACCTGCGCATTGGCCAACTGAAGGCGTGCGTTGATTTCCATTCCCTCATCCCATACATATGTGACCACGCCGCGCCGTGAGACCTCGCGCCGTGGCCTCAATGTTCCGGATGCATTTAGCACCGCCGTTTCACGATGGACGGTAGCGCTCGCCACCGCCACGCCGGTGCTTGGTGAATACTCCGCATCGGCCACCAGCGAGTCGATGAGTGCGTCCGTTGATCCCATTACGAATTCTAGGTTGGCCGCCTGAACACGTCCTTTCACATCCAGATCGTGGGCAGCGCCGCGAGCTGTTCCCGTGAAGTGCAGCGCGCCGTGCAGCTTCAGCGGAATTGCCGCACTTCCCCTCTTGCCGCCATCCTCAAGCCCGAGGGTGGTCAGCAGCTGGTTATATTCGCCAAGGTCGCGCACTGTCAGGTCCACGTGCAATGCAGTCAGCGGGTCTCCCAGGTTGACCCCGAGAATGCCTGAGGCTTCAAGCGTCGACTCGAGCGTCTGCACCGCCAGCTGCTGAACACGAACCGTCTCGTCTTTGCCCGTGTAGTGCGCTACAACACGTCCTGTCACTGGCACGTTTGACGGTACTCCCTTGCGGCGAACACCGGTCGGCGCAAGAGTCAGATTACCGTCGACCTCTACCGTATCGGCAACGTCCTTCGCTGCCCCTCCCCACTCCACCTTCACCGGGCCGCTCACCGCCGTGTCGAAACCAAGATCGCCGTAGTGCTCCGCGGTCACATCTATGATCGTTCGAAGAGGAACCGTCGTCAGGGTGGCGTTGAGATAAGCGTGGGACGGCTTCACCTCAGGAACTCGGGACACCGGTGGCTTCGCGTTAACTGACTTTGCCGTAGTGTTCGCAGTTTCTGCTGCGGCCTTCGCCGTCGGCGACGTTGTCGCACTCGCCGGTGCCGATCCCAGCCAGCTCTCAATGCGTAGATTGGCCTCTGCCTTTCCTCCACCCGGCAGGTTGCCAACCATATTCGTCAAAGACAGCTCTGCCGGCGTCATGCGAATCTCAGCTCCACCGTCGATGTCATGCAAAGTCACATACTGGTTGCGATATCCAACTCCACGTGCCTTGGCCGAACCGACGATCACAAATGCGGCCGGACACGCAGGCTCCAGAACGGTTGGCGCCTTTGCTTCCTTTTCCTCGGATCGAGGATGAATGTGCCGCCAGAAGGGCGGCTTCTTCTCCGCCTGCGGAGTTGTCTCCAGACAGTTGCGCCCACGCAGGTCGAGGTTCACCATGCCGGTCTTCAGGCTGTCGACGCCGGTCATCACAGCAATCTGACTCAGCTCAAGCGAACCGGTCGCCTTTGCGCTCCATTCCGGTCTTGCAAAGTGGTTCAGCGTGCCCGAGGCCTCCAATCGCGAGGCTTTGCCTGTGCGCAGGGTCAGACGATTCAGGTCGGCCTCGTCCCGCCCCACCTCCACCTCAAGATGCAGCGACGAGTGCGCCTCAGGCTCCTTCGCAAGGCGCGTGCGCAGATCGTTCAGATCGATCGTGGCTCCATAACGGTCAGTGTGAAAGGTGTAATGGACCTCCGCGTTGAGATCGCGTGCAGCCAGATCAAACGGAATCGCACGGTCATTAATCAACGCGACGCCATTCACTAGTTCCACCCGGCGCGCCTTCAGATCGAGCAGCGTATCCGTCAATGGCGTCTTGCTCGTGCGGGGATGCTTCGGCACCGGCTGGTTTGTGTGGCCGTCTTTATCGACGATCAGATGAAACTGCGGATGCTCCACCCGCAGATAACTCAGTGCGATGTGGGAGATCAAACCCTTTCCCGCCATACGCGAGAAGAAGTTGAGAATCTTGACCCTGACCAGAATTCGATCGACCGACAGATACGGCATTTCCTCTGGACCTTCGAGTCCGTGAATCACCACGCCGTCAGCTTCAACGGCCAAATGCCAAAGATCGAACTGAATCCGCTTCAGCTCGACCCTTCCGCCGGTGGCGTCACCCAGCACGCGCACAACCTGAGCCCCTACGCGGCGCTCGAAATCGGGCGTCGTCGTATACCATGCAAAGGCTCCGACGAGGACGAGCAACAGAACGAGAATGCCGCCGAGCGTCCATAACGTGCCACGCGTGATACGCGCCGCGATCGAGCGCTTCACCTCCACCAGCTTGTGCTCGATTTGCTCCTTCGTCTCCTCGAGCTTCTCCTCAAGCTGGTGGCGCTTCTCTTCGATCCGCTGTTCGAGCCTGTGCCGGTCGCGTCCTGGAGGCTGAGGGAGTTGCGGAGGCTTCTGCTGATCGCTCACGGAGCCACCTCACCCGGCTTCATCACCCAGACACTGCCCTGCGCACGCAACGACTTCAGCCAATCGCGCATCAGGTTCCCCACCTGCTGTTGCAGCAGCACCTCCTCGATACGAGGTGAAATCGAATCAAGCTTGGGCGGAGTGACATGTTGTCTTGCATACTCCGGCAACATCGTCTTCTCGTAATAATCCTTGATCTCGTCATTCGTGATCCGGATACCACTGCGGAAGCGCACCTCAATCAGCCGCAGCAGTTTCATCCTCTTCCGCCACCGCTGTCGGAACTCGCTAACCGTGAACCCGTTGTCGCCGAGAAACTTTGCCCAGCCGGCGTCCGTCTCGCAGTGGTACTCCCTGCAGGCGGGGATGTCGTTCCGTAACGTTTGCAACTGCTTATCGAGTTCCTGGTCGCTGACCGCCGTCTCTGCGGGTTCAAGCTCGGCCTGCTGCTGAATCAGCGTTCGGTCAATCAGCCGCTGCACGGCTCGGTCGCGGGAAAACTCGTTCGCTGAACCGCGATAGGGCTGGATCTTCTCGAACCTGCGCTCCTCATCGACGTCGCTCTCGAGAACTACGTCGCCGTTCACCACGGCCACGACACCATCAATTACAGTCCCCTGTTCCTCTACGGCGGGGACGGCCGCTCCCGCCTGGAGCGGGGACGAAGCAGATGGCGGCGCGGGCACTGGAGCCGCGGGCTGCTGTCCCTTTGCTGCCACCGTAGCAGCCAGGGCCAACAGAGCGAGGCATCCCCGCGACCATCGCAACGCCGGATTGTGAGCCGATATCCGCATGCTCAGAAGCTCTGACCAATGCTGAAGAAGAAGTTGAAGTTGTGCCCCTCACCAACATAGGGAGGCTTACCGTTATAGTCCTGGATCACAGGATAGATCGGTGGATTCAGGTTATAGCTGAAGTCGAAGCGCACGGGCCCGACGGGCGTTCTGTAGCGCGCGCCGAGGCCCACCGCGTGAGAAAAATAGTTGAAGTTGCAAGTGCCGATTGTCACACCCACGACCTCGCGGCAGGTGTCGCGGTCCGGCTGATGAAAGCGCAGAAAGCTCGGGAACATGTCTTCGGGATTCTGAAACACGTTGCCCATATCGTGGAAGAGCACAAAGCTGACGCTGTCGCCCACGTAAGGCAGCGTAGGCGGCGGCATGCGCAGCTCGACCGTATTTACAAACGCTGCCGATCCTCCTACCGGATAGCCTGTCTGAAGATCGCGAGGGCCGGCACCATTGATTCCGAAACCCCGATGAGAGTTTGCGCCGCCGGCATAGAGCCGCTCCGGCAGAGGGACCGCATTGCAGGTCGGATTGGTCGTCAGCAGATCGCCGACGCACACCGCACTACCTGCGTTCGGATTGGTGCCTGACGCACGTTCATAGCCGATGCGCGTATTGCGCGCCAGCGTGTATCTGTGATGGAAAAGCTGATAGTACGTCGAATTTGTCCCATCCAGTCTCCAGAAGTCGGTCTCCGAACCGAACTTCGACGACGCCAGGAACCCCTGCAGCGAAAAATACATTCCCTTCGTTGCATTCAGAGGGCTCGGCTGGCGTGTGTCGTGAAACCACGTAACGCCTGGTCCGCCCACACGCACGGGCTGCGACAGCAGAGGAATCAGGTCTGGAGCGACGCGGAGGCTGTTCGGATCGACCTTCACACGCCGATACAGAAACTCGTAGATGAATGTGTTGGGCCTGCGCCACTTCTCCGTGACTCGAAAATCCTGCTGAAGCGTCGACGACGCAAAGGTCGTGATGTTCTGGATATTCGTGTACCCCCCCGAGAGCAGGCTCGAGAAGTTCTTCGAGCCGAAGAGGTGTGGGTTCTGGAATGTGAGGATAGCAATCTGCTCCAGCAAACCGTACGTAGTGTGCAGCGTCAGCGAGTCGTCCGTTCCGCGGAAGTTGATCCGCGACACATCGAGCGATACTCGCGGGCTCACGCTACCCCTACCCTCCGGCGAGTAGGCCCCTGGGTTCCCCGAGTTGGTCTGAATCGTCCCACCTGGATTTCCAGTTTGGGCTTCAAAGCCGAAGCCATAGGTTACGTTCCATCGCTTCGCCTCAGTGATCTGCACCAGCACGTTCTTGCGCGGCGCGTTGCCTGTCGGGTTCTGGACTGCTGTGAGGACCTCGTTGAACAACGCAAGGCCATACAACTTCCGCTGCGTCTCGAGGAGCGCCGTCTGGTCCAGCGGGTCGCCTGGATGCATCAGGATCTGGCTTTCGGCAATCTTGGGCCGGGTGAAGTCCAGGCCGGAGAGCAAGACGCGTTCCACAAAAACCTGCTGCCCTTCTGCCACTGCCAGGGTCACATCGGTCCGCGTAGGATCCGCCTCTTCCTTATGCAACTGGAGCTCTACCTTCACCTGATCGAAGCCATGGGCCAGGTAGTACGCAAGCACAGCATCGCGGTCCCCGGAGAGAGTCACCAGCGAAAACGGCTGACCCTGCTGCGCATTCATCAGAGACTTCACCTCCGCGAGGCGACTCGGGTTCACGCCCGCAAGCTCCACCGCGCCAAACTTCCTCTGCTGCCCCTCCACAATGTTGTAGACGATGGAGATCTCACCGACCTTCATTGGCTTGCCGCCCTCCTGGTCAATGTCTTTCACATCGGTCGTGATCGTCGCCTCATCGAAGCCGTTGGCCCGATACAGCGCCTGAATGGAGCTGACGTCGCTGGCAACCAGTCCCGGACTGTAGCGTCCGCTGCGCTGGTAGGCGTCCGCCTTCTTCACCTGCATGCGCTCGCGCAGGATGTCGTCAGAGAAGTACTTGTTTCCTTTCAGGTCCACCGCGATCACCTTATGCTTGATGCCGCGGTCCACCGTAAAGACGACGCGCTCGTTCGGAGTATCCTGCCCGATCACCTTCACGTTGACCTGCGCATCGAAGTAACCCTGCTGCTTCACGAAGTCGCTGATGTTGTGCTTGCCCTCGTTGAGCAGGTCGTTGTCGATCGTTCCCTCCTCGAAGATCGGCACCAGCAGGTGCAGGCGCCTGCGAGACACTTTGACGCCCTCCACGAGCACCTTCACCTCCGGACCCTGGTTCACATGAAAGTGGTAGTCCAACTGCCGCCGCGATTCCACGTAGGTCTGTTTCTGCAGGCTGACGGTCGCCTCCAGCCGGTCCTGCTTTTGATACTGCGACCGCAGCTTGCTCAGCGCAGTGCTGGTCGTATCGCGCGTTACCTTGCTGCCCTGTTTCAGCTTGCCCTTCTTGCGGAACTGCTCCAACGTCATGCCCAGGTCAGGGCTCTCCACCGTCACCATGCCGATCCGTGCCTGGGGGCCGATGTCAATGTTATAGACAATGTTGATCTGGCTGTTCACCTTATCGAGCGTCGTGCCTACATACACCTTGGATTCGTGGTAGCCCTGCTGTTTCAGCATCTCCTTGATACCCTCCGTTCCCGCGGGAATCGAGGTATCAGTGTAGGCAGTGCCCGCGTTCAGCTTCGTCGCGTACGTCAAAAGAGACATGAGCCGGGCGCTCTTTACTCCAGTAATCGTCACCCGGCCGACGTAGTAACGCGGCGTGCCGGCGAAGATCAGCGTCATCCCGTCCCCCTGGCGCACGCCGCGTACGGTGATATCGCGGTACCGTCCGCTGTCGAAGAGCCGACGCGTGCTCTCGCGTACCTTCTCCGGGTCCAGCGGCTCGCCCGCTTGCTGAGCGATCTCCCCGGGCAACATATCGCGTTCGTCGAAGGTCACGCCTTCAAATTCGATCTTGTTTACTCGCAGTCCTTTCCACTCCCACACCGAGGTCTTCAGTCCGGGACCGGTTGAGATCACCGGCTGCTCCGCCTCCTGTCGCCGGCGGGTCTGCGTCTGTGATGCCTGAGGAGCCGTAGGCGGGCGCGTCGGCTGCTCTGGAACGGCAGGCGCCTGACCAGCAGAGGGTGTGGAAGGAGGGGAGCCGGAAGGCTGGGTCTGGGCCAAATTCAGAGATGGCGCCAGCAGAAATGAGAGAAGCCAAATCAAACGAGTGGCCAGGGAGCGTCTCGGCGTCACTTCGCTCGGCCACCTCGTCGTTCGACCTCTTCGAAGCTGACCCAAAACACCCATCCTCTCCCACAAGTCACACCATCATGGTCTTCTGCACAGCAATGAAACCGTCCCTGCACTCTTCTCCTTAGTACGGCGTGAAAGCCGTCATCTCCTGCCGCCTTTGGATGCCGGTTTGCCCGCGGCACGCTGTCCTGTTCGCGACGCTGCGATGCATTCCCTATACTACGAAAGAGCAGCGTCCTTTGGGCGCATAAAGGCACCCCATGTCGCATCCTTCACACGAGTTCGCCAGTGCCTTCACCCCGTCGGACGAAACTCCGGGCGTGGCGTCACCCGCCATCGACGATCAAGAGCGCTACTCGCGCCAGATTCTCTTTGCAGGCATCGGATCCGAGGGCCAGCAAAGGCTCGCCCGCGCACACGTCGCCATCGTAGGCTGCGGGGCTACCGGGGCGGCGGCGGCGTCACTGCTCGCGCGGGCTGGCGTCGGAACGCTGACGCTCATCGACCGAGACTTCGTGGAGCCCTCAAATCTTCAGCGCCAGATCCTCTTCGACGAGTCAGACGCTCTCCAGTCGCTCCCCAAAGCCGAGGCCGCCCGGCGCAAGATCGCGCAGTTCAACTCGGGAATCACGGTTCACGCTCATGTTACGGATCTGGTTCCCTCTAACATCGCCGAGTTGCTCGGCGGAGCGCAGCTTATCCTCGACGCCACCGACAACTTCGAAACCCGATACCTCATCAACGATTTTGCGGTTCAGCAGGGCAAGCCATGGATCTACGCCGCCGCCATCGGTGCCTACGCGGCGACCATGAACGTCCTTCCGCAGACTGACTCCGCTGCGCCCTGGCAACCCACCGCCTGCCTCGCCTGCCTCTTTCCCAAGCCGCCGTCCGGCCCGGTGGAAACCTGCGACACCGCAGGCATCCTGTCGACCGCCGTCAATCTGGCTGCATCCATCCAGGTCACCGAGGCCCTCAAGCTGCTCACGGATCAGGCTAAACTTATGCGCCGCACCCTGTTCTCCTTCGACCTGTGGTCGAACGAGCGTTCCGAGGTCTCTGCCGCCTGCCCGCGGTCGGGTTGCACTGTCTGTGGCGAGCGCGCGTTTACCCATCTTGCGGGCAAAGGCCGTGCCCACATCACGTTGTGTGGCCGTAACTCTGTGCAGATCCACGAGCACCATCGCCCCGTCGATTTTGCTGCCATGCGCGACCGGCTCGCGCCGCACGGTGTGGTGCGATTCAACGATCTTCTTCTTCGCTTCGAGCGACCGCCTCACACGTTGACCCTCTTCGCCGACGGACGCGCCATCATTCAGGGCACCACCGATATGACGGTTGCACGCTCTCTCTACGCGCGCTTTATTGGATCCTGAGCGGACTGCGCACTGATTCACTGCTCCGTTGTCCACAAAACGCTTGCAGTCACAACAACATCCGACCGACAACCTTTCTCCTCACAAAAGACTCAAACTTCACTGCGAGAAAGTTCTTTCCGATGCATTAGGCTGGGAGAGGCGAAACGAAGCGTTGCAGAACCCAAACAACCCGGAGTGGAGCCATGGAGACCCAAGGCCTACAGATGACTGAACCCAAGACGGCCCCAGGCCTTTTCAAGAGAAATCCACCGATTGCAGGAGAGGCGGAAGCCATCGAGCGCGCCAAAGCCGGCGATGCCGAGGCCTTTTCGAAGCTCTACGCGCTCCATAAGCGTCGGGTCTATACCCTGTGTCTCCGCATGCTCGGCAACGTCTCCGAAGCCGAGGACATGACCCAGGAGGCATTCCTCCATCTCTTTCGCAAGATCGGCAGCTTCCGCGGCGAGAGCGCCTTCTCGACGTGGCTGCATCGCCTCACCGTCAACCTTGTCCTGATGCACCTGCGCAAGAAGGGTCTGCAGCTCGTCTCGCTCGAGGAGACGATCAATCCCTCCGAAGAAGACTCACCCAAGCGAGACTTCGGCAGCCGCGACACGCAGCTAGCCGGCTCGGTGGATCGCGTTACGCTCGAGCGTGCCGTCGCCTCGCTTCCGCCCGGCTACCGCATGGTCTTCGTCCTTCACGATGTCGAGGGCTTCGAGCACAATGAAATCGCGGTGATGCTCGAATGCTCCACCGGCAACAGCAAATCCCAGCTCCATAAGGCGCGCCTCAAGCTCCGGGAGCTGCTCCGTCAAGCGGAGACAACACCATCAGCCGACCTTAAGGAAACGGCACTATGACTTCGCGAAACTCTCATCTTCCTCGTTCGTCATACCCTCTGTCTTGCGCTGAATTCCAGCAGCAATTGCCCGATCTGTTTGCCGCCGGAACCGAAGGCGTTGGGGATGACCCCACGCTCATCGAGCATCTGAAGACCTGCGAAAACTGCTCCGCGCTGGTTCGGGACCTGCAATACATCGCCGATCAGGCCCGCAAGCTCCTCGAACCCACGTACGAGCCCAGCGACAACGTCTGGAAGAAGATTCAGGAGGGTCTGGCCTCCGACAATCCCACCTACGCAATCAATCGCGAAAAGCACTGACTGGAAGGCTTCCGGATCCGTCGAGGTTGCAATCCGGCGGCGAATGCGTGTAGCATTAAGGGCAACATGACGAACCACATCCACTCCGCTCGATTTAGCTATTGCTATTGGCGCCAATCTGCGGCCGGCGGAGCCTTCGCATGCATCTCTGAAAATAGCTGAACCCTTCAGAGTCTTCGATCTTCCCCAGCCGCGACCCTAAAGGTCGCGGCTTTTGCTTGCGCTTCAGTAATCTATTTCGGAGAGACCAAAAATGCCATCCAGCCAACCCGAAACTCTCACCAAGGCCGAAGGATCCTCAGCACATGCCGCGCCGGCCCATCTCCGCCGCATCCTCCTCACCGGATTCATGGGTGCTGGCAAATCCACCGTCGGCCGCATGCTCGCATCCAGGCTCGGGTGGGAGTTCCTTGACCTGGACACGCATCTGGAAAGCCGCACGGGATCGACCATCCCCGAACTCTTCGCCCAGCATGGCGAGGCCCACTTCCGCCGCCTCGAATCCACCGCGCTTGCCTCTGCCCTCGGTCGATCCAGGACAGTGCTCGCTCTGGGCGGCGGCACTCCGGAGGAGCTCACGAATCGTCTGCTGATCGAGCAGACTCCTGCCACGCTCGCTGTCTTCCTCGACGCTCCCTTCCCGACTCTGTTCGATCGCTGCATGCTCCAGGAGATCGGGCGGCCCGTGCTCGCCGACCCGGCCGCCGCCGAGCTTCGTTTCGCCCGTCGCCGTCCTCTCTACGCCCGCCTCTCGCGCCTGACCATCGATACCTCCGCGCTCACCCCGGAAGAGACGGTCTCGGCTGTTCTCCTTGGGCTGAACCAGACTCCGCACTCCCGCCGCTAGACGCCCATAGAGCACACTTTCAGCATCGAACGGGGAAGATCCCCACAGAGAGCAGGCATCGCACCGAGTGACGATCGATCTAACCCCCGAACAGAGGCGCTCTCGCGATATCGTTCGCGGACACATCGTGTTCGCCTTCGGCGTCCTTATCCTGCTGGCCCTGGCGTGGCTGCTGATCAAGGAGTTGCTCATCATTTACGTCAGCGCGCTCTTTGCCGTCGTGCTGATGCCGGCCGTCGCGCGCATCACTGAGATGAAATTCTACGGCCGTCATCTCTCACGCCCTGCCGCCATCTTCCTGCTGATTGCCAGCGTTGTGCTCCTGGTCGGCATCTTCTTCACTGTGGGGCTTCCTCCGGTCCTGCATGATCTGAACCAGTTCTCAACGGAGCTGCCCTCACGCATCCCCGAGATCGTGGCCCGTCTCAACCATCTTCCCATCGCCAACCGTCTCGGCGTCGACGCCATCGTCGAGCGGGCCGAGAGCGCGCTGACCGCGACCGCGAGCTACCTCGTCGTCTCTCTGCCGAACTGGATCACGCACCTCTTCGACATCCTGACGGCCCTCTTCCTCTGCATCTATTTCATGCTCGAGGGTGAGCATGCCTACGGCTTCTTCCTCTCCCTGTTTCCTCCCGCGCCGCGCCACCGCCTGGATTGCACCCTGCGTCGCGCCAATGAGAAGATCGGCAAGTGGCTTCTCGGCCAAGGGCTGCTGATGCTCATCCTCGGTATCTCCTCCTCCATCGTCTTTGGGCTGCTGCACGTTCGGTACTTTCTGTTGCTGGGCTTCCTGATGGGTCTGTTCAATATCATCCCGATCGCAGGCGGCGTCTTTACCATTGCCCTGACCGCTATCGTCGCCGCGCTGGACTCCTGGACGAAGATGTTCGGGGTGATCGTCTTCTATCTGATATACGTTAATTTCGAAAACGCATTTCTAATCCCGCGCATCATGCGAACCAGCGTTGACCTGATGGGTCTGACTATCCTGATCGCCCTTCTCTGCGGGACGGCGCTCGCCGGTATCGTCGGAGCCCTGGTCGCCGTTCCTACCGCCGCTTTGATCGCCGTCCTCCTGGATGAGTATGCTATTCGGAAAGATCAGGCCGTCGCATAACCGATAACCCTTGCCCTGTCAAGCTTTATGAACGGCCACAACTGAGCTGTGACTAAACGTATCGCGTAGAAAAATACTTCTGTATACAATGCCGCCTTGCTATCCTTGTGCCAGTGTCCGAGCCGAAGTTTACCCAACCCGCCCGCCGCAATCTCCTGGCCCCTGTGCTTGTTGCCTTCGTCATTCTTGGCATCGCCATCGCGCTCATGCTGCGATACACGCCGCACACCATCGCCGATCTCACCATACTGCGGACTGCCGTCTATCCCACCCACACGGCATACAAGTCCGACACCATCGTCGTCGGCCGGGACCACGCCCAGGATGATCTCTACGTCCTCACGACGCTTCGCATCGAAGACCGGCTAAACCTGCCGATCTTCCTGAAGGACTTTACCGCCACGCTGCTCACTGCCGATGGCGAGAAGTTGACCACCAGCGCGGTCGAAAAGCAGGACCTCGATAATCTCTACACCACATTTCCAGCGCTCAAGCCGCTTGCTTCCACTCCGCTTCTGCGCGAGACGCTCATCGACCCGGGCCACACCGCCGAAGGCATGGTTCTTCTGCACTTCCCCGTCACCCAAGACGTGTGGAACCGTCGCCGTTCAGCGACTCTGCACGTCGACCTCTATCATCAGGGCCCGATCTCGATCACCATCCCGCAAAACAACCAGGTCTCGTCGTCCAAGAGTTCGACCACCGAAGAGGAATGACCCGCCGCCGCTGGATCGCCGATAGCTGGACCGCAACGACAGCTTCGCTCACCGGCGAACAGGCTGAACACCTCGTCCGCGTGCTGCGCGCCGCGCCTGGTCAGGTGTATGACGTCGTCGCCGGCGGCTTTCTCCACCGGGCGGAGATCGTGAGCGTCCGTGGCGCCTCTGCCAGTCAACCCGCTGAGGTCCTCTTTACCCTGCATGAGGAACTGGAGTCTGACTCCGCTCTGCCGCTGCACCTGCTGCTTGCCATCTTCAAGTTCGACCACATGGAATGGGCCATCGAGAAGGCCACCGAGCTTGGCGTCTCGCGTATCACTCCAGTCCTTGCCCGGCGCACCGAAAAGCACCTTGCTCATGCCGCAACGAAGCGGGCGGAGCGCTGGAGGCGTATCGCGCTCGAGGCCTCCAAGCAGTCCCGCCGCACGACGATTCCAGAGATTGGGGATCCTGTCGCGCTCAAAGACGCACTCAGTGAGACAACAAGCCCTGTTCGCATCCTGCTATCAGAGACCGAGCAGACCTCCACGATTGCTGATGCACTAAAGCAGCACGATTCAACACCCGCTGCCGCGCTCACTCACGCACTCGCGATTGGCCCGGAAGGCGGCTGGACCCAGGACGAGATGGCTCTCTTTACACAGGACGGCTGGCAGCCGGTCACGCTCGGTCCGCGAATTCTTCGCGCCGAAACCGCGGCCATAGCGGCCATCGCGATCCTCTCCTCGCATCTCGCCTGAGAGGCTGCTCAGTTCGGCCGGTCGCGGTCCGGCTTGCCGAATCGTGCATCGAGGGGCTTCCGCCCGGCAAACCCATCCTCAACCGAGTGCCAGTAGCCGATCTCCTTCTCGCCTAGCTTCCAGCAGAGCAGCACCGTCTTGCCGTCCACGACACACGGAAAGTCCAGCAGTCCCTTTTCCAGGTCCTTCACCTGAACACCGATCGCGTCGATCTCCGCCAGGGAATCCCTTGTCTCCTGCAGCGCCTTATCGTGCTCGGCGCGGCGGCGGGCAGTCGTGGCGACGTCGACGTGAAATCCCCCCAACAGGAATATCTGCTGTCGCAGTTGGTCAAGCTCGACCTCGATCTCCGCGGCACGTGTTCCAGAGGCCTGCGCCCTGCGCAGCAGCGCCTCAAGCACTGGAAGCAGGGCCTGGGCCTCGTTGAGCGTGAAGGTCTTGCTCAAGCCTTGACCTCCAGCATGCGGTCGAGCGCCACCTTCGCCCAGTGCTTCACCTCGTCGTCTACCTTGATGCGGTTGACGACGTTGCCCTGCACGAGGTTCTCAAGCGACCACGCAAGGTGCTGCGGTGAGATGCGGTACATCGTCGTGCACAGGCAGCCGGAGTCGTCGAGCGTGATGACCTTCTTGCCCAGCGGGGCGAACTTCTTCGCCATACGGTTGACCAGGTGAATCTCCGTGCCGACCGCGAAGCTTGAACCCTCGGGAGCTTTCTCGACCACCTCGATGATGCGCTCGGTCGAGCCGAGGTCGTCGGCCTTCTGGCAGACCTCCCAGCGGCACTCCGGATGCACGATCACCTGCATCTGGGGGTAGTTTGCGCGGATGCGGTCGACGTGCTCCGGAAGGAAGCGCTGGTGCACGGAGCAATGTCCCTTCCAGAGAATGACCTTCGCGGCCTTGAGTCGGTCGGGCGAGAGGCCGCCGTTGATCTGGTACGGATCCCAGACGACCATCTCGCTAAGCGGGATTCCCATGGCGAAGGCCGTGTTGCGGCCGAGGTGCTGGTCGGGGAGAAAGAGAATCTTCGAGCCGCGCTCAAACGCCCACTCGAAGGCCCCGCGCGCGTTCGAGGAGGTGCAGACCAGGCCGCCGCGCTCGCCGCAGAAGGCCTTAATGGCCGCGGCGGAGTTCATGTAGGTCAGCGGGACGAGGTCGTCGGTCAGGCCGGCGCGTTCGAGTGAATCCCAGCAGTCCTCGACCTGGCCGATCTCGGCCATGTCGGCCATCGAGCAGCCGGCGTTCAGGTCGGGCAGGATGACCTGCTGCCAGGGCTTGGCGAGCACGTCTGCGGTCTCGGCCATGAAGTGGACGCCGCAGAAGATCATGTACTTCGCGTCGGTCCTGGAGGCGATCTTCGACAGCTTGTAGCTGTCTCCGGTGTAGTCGGCAAACCGGATGACCTCGTCGCGCTGGTAGTGATGACCAAGCAGGACGACGTCGGTTCCCAGCGTGGCGCGCGCCGCGGCTATGCGGGCGTCCATGGTGTGGTCCGGCTGTGAGAGGTAGTTATCGAGCGAGCAGGACTCGCCAGCAGAATCCATCGCGGACTGTGCCGCGACCTCTTCCATCAGTAAGCTCAAGGTACTCCGCCTTCAGTCTCACGAAGACGTCGGGAACCGCATGCGCGGCGCCGTCACTTGCCTTTGAGACGGGGATGTTGAAAGCATGCACTTCACGGTTGCAGTGGATTCGCTGTTCCGGCTCTGATTGGAGCCATCACCCAACCCACGGGGATGTTGCAACCAAACTATCTACAACCTACTTCCTTACTTCACCTGCGACGGCTTTCGCCGCCTCTACTGCATTGGACGAGGGCGGGATCGGAAGGGATACATCTTTTTGCCCGAACCGTTCTGCCTCCTACGTCAATGATCTTACAACAGGATGAAGGGCTTGGCCCAACCATTGTCCCTGCCGAAGCGAGGCCGTATCATGGAAGCAATTATGCCGAGCCTCGGCGATAGCGCCTTCATCTTTATCCTTGCTCTGATCCTCTTCGGCCCGAAGAAGCTGCCCGAGCTTGCCCGCCAGTTGGGCAAGCTGATGAGCGAGTTCCGCCGCGCCTCCAACGAGTTCCGCATGCAGATGGACGAGGAGTTGCGGCAGGCCGAGCAGGCCGAGCAGCAGAAGAAGATCGCCGCGATGGAGGCCGCTGCTCCGGCGATGCCTGCAATTACCGATGGCGCGGAGAACACGATTGCGGCTCCGGCAGCGGTCGACGATCCGCCGGAGATTCATCCTCATGCGCGGGAGATTGAGGAGCCGGCACCAACTGCTCCGTTGCCGATTGCAACCGCGGGAGAGCTGAACCTGATGCCTCCTTCCACGGGACTTCCGGTTGCGAGCACGTCGGTCGCGCACGCCTTTGACTCCGTTCCGCACGTCGAGGATCCGGAGCTGGCATCGAGACATGTTACGTCAAATCATTCCATGACCGACCGCTCCGAAGGACACACTCCGGACGCTCCGGACCACATAGCAAGCGAGGCGCTTCATGGCTGACCTTGTCGACCGCGCTCGCGCGGCTGTGACAGACCGCGCTGAGCTTCCAGGCATGAGCCTGATGGAGCATTTGGATGAGCTGCGCAAGCGGATCATCCGGTCGGTCATCTATCTGCTCATCGGCTTCGCCGTGGCCTACGCCTTCCACGAGCGGCTTTATGGCATCGTGTCGCGACCGATCGACTTGCTGAACCTGCCGCTGAACTTCACGCATCCGACCGACGGCCTGAACCTCTATCTGAAGACCTCACTGGTGGGCGGCGCGATCCTTGCCTCGCCGTTCATCCTGTATCAGGTCTGGCTGTTCATCGCGCCGGGCATGTATTCCAACGAGAAGCGGTATGTGGTTCCCTTCATGACGGCGACGATCACGCTGTTCCTGGCGGGAACGTGGTTTGGCTATCACTGGGTTCTGCCAGGTGCGCTGAAGGTGCTGATCGGGGACTTCGGGAAGCGGTTTCATCCGATCATCACGATTGAGGACTATACGAGCTTCTTCCTCGCCGTGATTCTGGGGCTTGGCATCACCTTCGAGCTACCGATTCTGATCTTCTTTCTCTCGATACTAGGAATCGTGGATGCGAAGTTTCTGATCCAGCATATTCGCTATGCGGTGCTGGTGATCTTCATCATTGCGGCGATTATCTGTCCGCTTCCCGATCCGGTGAGCATGTGCCTGTTCGCGATGCCGATGCTGGCGCTGTATATGGTTGGCGTTGGCGTTGCGTGGGTCTTCAATCCCTCACGGCGGAAAGAGGCGAAGTCGGCATGACGAAGAAGCGGGGCGCGTCGCGCTCGACTTTGCGGGTAATTCTGCAGGCTGTTCTGCTTGTTCTTCCCTTCGCGGCTATGGTCGCGCCTTCTGCTGTTGTCGCGCAGAAGGCTGCCGCTCCGAAGGCGACGGGAAAGTTCAGTGGGAAGGCGGCGTATGAGTTGACGAAGCAGTTTCTGGCGGCTGCTCCGCATCGCTGGATCGGCTCGCCGGGCCACGCGAAGGCGGAGGAGTTCATCAAGTCGCATTTCACGGCCGAGGCGGCGAAGGGAAACTTCGAGACGGACAGCTTTATGGCTTCGACTCCCGCGGGGCTGCTTTCGATGAAGAACCTCATCGTGAAGTATCCGGGCAAGAAGGACGGAATCATCGTCATCGCGAGCCACTACGAGACGAACTATCCGCTGCGGGACATCGACTTTGTGGGCGCCAACGACGGTGCTGCGACCTCGGCGCTGCTGATCGAACTGGGCAACTACCTGCGAGCGCATCCGCCTGAGGGTTACAGCGTCTGGCTGGTCTTCGACGACGGCGAGGAGGCGATCCAATCGTGGAGCGCGCGGGACTCGCTGTATGGAACGCGGCATCTGGCGGCGAAGTGGTCGCAGGATGGGACGCTCCAGAAGGTGAAGGCGTTCCTTGTGACCGACATGCTTGCCGACCGCGACCTCGACATTCTCGACGAAACTCAGTCCACGCCTTGGCTCCGCGATCTCCTGCGCAAAGCCGCAGCCAACACCAACCATACGGCTTACGTCGGTCAGAGCTCCGGCGCTGAAGAGGACGACCACCTTCCCTTCCTCAGCCGTGGCGTTCCCTCGCTCGACATCATCGACGTCAACTACGGCCCCCACACCGCCTCATCTCCGGATGGGTGGCATCATACCGCCGAAGACACGCTAGACAAGATCAGCGCCCGCTCGCTTCAGATCTCGGGCGACCTGATGGTGGAGATGATCCGGCTGATCAACCAGCACGGGTGACCCCCCCGGCGTACGTCATAAGCTGCTTATTTTGTGCGGCTTATGCGTTTTACTCGGGACAAAATATTGATTCCAAGCGGTTTAAGTATCAAAATCTTGATTCTATTGTAGTTACGGGAAAGAAAAAGCCTCGGGGTGTGCGCCCGAGGCTTTCTTCTTCACTGTTATTACCAGTACCGCGGACCGGTGGTAATTAATCGGCACTTTATATTTCTTTTGTTTTGATGGGTTTAAGTGGTTTTTGGGCTTGACACGCGATTTTTGAGCGAAATTCGAGAACTACTGAGATTCTTCGCCTACGGCTCAGAATGACGACTCGGAGGGGCTCGGAGTGGGAATGACGCTCGGAGTGGACTCGGGAGTGGCGAGGACGACTTGGAGTGGCGACTTGCGGTGCTGCGACGAGCCTGGTGAACGATGGACGGGCCGGATGGCTCCGTGAATCGTGGCTGCTGAAACATGAGTTATTTGGTGCAGGGGGTGGTTGTGGTCGGGGTGGGCGCCCTTGGCTTTGGCGTCGGACTCGGAGAGGTAGGAGCCCTTTTTGGTCTTGCCGTAGTAACGGGAGCCGGGGCAGTGGTAGACGTTGGAGCCGGAGTTGAGCCAGACCATGCCGGGTCCTCCGCCGGAGGCCTGGGCCATGCTGGCGGTCGATGGGTGAGTGGGAGCCGCAGGGGGAGCCGGGGTGGTGGGTGAAGTGAGAGTTGCTGGAGCGGCGGACGCAACTGGGGCCGCAGGAGCAGCTGGTGCCAAAGGAGCGGCTGGGGGCACAGGAGCTGGGGGAGCTTCGCGAGTTTTTGGTGCGGCAGG
The DNA here is from genome assembly GCF_000745965.1 of Edaphobacter aggregans DSM 19364. Classification (GTDB taxonomy): domain Bacteria; phylum Acidobacteriota; class Terriglobia; order Terriglobales; family Acidobacteriaceae; genus Edaphobacter; species Edaphobacter aggregans. Next base: position 67,108 of record NZ_JQKI01000025.1, read on the forward strand.
GGCTGCTGGTGCGGCGGGGGTGGCGAGCCATTCCTTGACGCCTTGGTGTCCGTGGCAGGCTCCGCTCCGGGAGGCCTGGGTGGTGTAGGTGCCGTCCTTGCAGAGGCCGGTGGCTTCGGCGGGGGGTGCGGCCTGGGCGTGGGCGACACGAGCGGCGGCGAGGACTGCGGCTAGGGTCAGCAGCGGAAACAAGCACGGCAAGGCTTCATGGAGACTCTTTTTCGGAGGTTCGATCGGGCTCGGAGCTGTCAGTGTGGCGAGACCAATGCTACGCCGGGTGTGTGGCCTGTCACGAGGAAAGGCGTGGCCGTGGCGGTCGTTCCCGGATAACGTTCGCTTCCTTCGGCCTAACGTTTTCGGTTCCTTCGGCCGATATTCCTCCTTAGTGGGATGGAAGTGTGAAAACCAGGTACCTAGGCTGTGGATAACTGGAGGAAAGGCATGCAGATATCGACTTTTGGATGGCGCGGCCGGAACAGGGAGACTGCTCCCGGCCAGTGGAATAACCAGTGGAATAACAGGCGGGAGAGCTTTTTCGACGCTCGTCGACTGGGAGAGATCATGGGGGGGCTGGTCTTCTCGTCGGCTCTCTGGGGGCTGCTGGCGGTTGGGATTTATACCGTCTATACGATGGTCCTTGGACTTCACTAGGGTTTAGAGAGCCGGCGGAAGATATCGGTCGTAAAGCGGATTTCTCCCCTTCGCAGTGCGATGCGACTGCACTGCTTCGGTCGAAATGACAGCGTGGCGTCGACCGCTCCGGTGGAAGTGGATAGTTGCGTTGAGACGCTGCAAGTCGGCATCTTAGAGTGATGGCTCAGCCGACGCCCACGAGTTACTGGATCTGGTTTCATGTCTTTGTCTTCGGCCTGATGGCGGCGGACCTTATCTACATCCGCTGGCAGAGGTCGCGTCATCCTGCAGCGGAGACGATTCATTCGACGGCGGTGGTTGCTACGGTGGTGTGGGTTGGAGCAGCGCTGGCGCTTTCGCTGTTTGTGCTGGGAACGATGGGAGGCGACGCCGCCACGCAGTACCTGGCGGGATATGCGATCGAAGAGTCGCTGTCGATCGATAACCTGTTCGTCTTCCTGGTGCTGTTCCGGGTGTTCCGCATCGAGGCGCCAAACCAGCCGAAGGTTCTGTTCTTGGGCGTAACGAGCGCGATTGTGATGCGGGGCGCATTTATCTTCGCGGGGATCGGGCTGCTGAAGCGGTTTGAGTGGGTGAGCTATCTCTTTGCCGTGATCCTGCTGATCTCCTCGATCCGCCTGATGATGCCGGAGGACGAGAAGAAGGCGGAGATGCCGGGCTGGCTGAAGTGGATTGCCAAGCTGCATCCGGTGAGTTTGCGGCAGGACAGGTTTGTGGTGAGGGAGAACGGCCGGCGCAGGGGAACGGTGCTGCTGCTGGCGCTGGTGGCGATCGAGGCGACGGACCTGGTATTTGCCATCGACTCGATTCCGGCGGTGCTGTCGATTACGCGGGATCCGTTCCTGGCGTACACGTCGAACATTATGGCAGTGATGGGGCTGCGGTCGCTATACTTCCTGGTGGCACACCTGCTGACGAAGCTGAAGTACCTGCATTACGGGCTAGCGGCGGTGCTGGCGTTTGCGGCGGTGAAGATGCTGGTGGCGCACTGGTACGAGATCAGCCCGATAATCTCGCTGGGCGTGGTGGTGGCGATGCTTGGAGTGACGGTGGCGGTCTCCCTTCTTGCGGGAGACAGGCGTGCGAAGGGTGCGGCTGTCTGAACTTGGGCCGGTATTCAGACAAATGTCTTCGTAAGCGTCCTATGTTATCTATAGAATGATATCGGACTATTTTTGTCGCCATTCAGTTTCATTGCAAGGACGAAGAATGACACGTACTTCCTCACACGCCTTTTTGCGGGCGATGCGCCTGATTCATCTGTATCTTGGTGTATTTACTGCCCCTGCGTTGATATTTTTCGCATTTACAGGCGCCCTGCAGACGTTCAGCCTGCATGAGACGACGAAAGGGAGCAGCTATAAGCCTCCGGCGTGGGCGGTGACCCTGGGGCAGATCCACAAGAAGCAGACCCCGGTAGTTCCGGTACGGAAGCAGCCGCCGGCGGGGTCTCCGGCTGGCCCGGCTGCGCCCGGGCGTGAGGGTGCCGGGAGTGGTGCGTCGGCGGCTGGCCAGGGCTCCGGGGGCGGGATGCTGCAGCGGGTGCATCATCCGCTGCCTCTGAAGATTTTCTTCCTGGTGGTGTCGGTGAGTCTGTTTCTATCGACGCTAACGGGGATCTACATGTCGTACAAGTACCTGCGCGACCGTAGGATGGTGACGGCTATGCTGGTGCTGGGGATGGTGATTCCGGTGGCGCTGTTATTCGTGTGAAGAGGCGCGGCGATGATCTGCCGCGCCCGTGGGTGATGGTTAGGCAAGCAGACGCTTCCGGACGAGATTGACGACGTTTGTTCCAAGGATAGATACCCTTCGTCCGGCAAAATCAGTAACTTACATCGCTCCCTCTTTGGCATCAAATTGATTCCAGCAGTCCGAGTCCCGAAAAACTCCGACTGAGAGCGGAACTGAGCAGTTCCTAATTTCTAGCGAAGAATGGGTCTTCTTTTAGAGCGTTACCGGTGACTTCATGGCCTCGTTCAGGTTTTTCTCGAAGGTGAGGAGGTCGTCTTTCAGGACGGAATGGCGGGCCCGGGGATCGTGCTGGGGGTAATCGTGGCGGTAGTGGGCGCCGCGGCTCTCGTGGCGGGCGAGGGCGGAGGCGACGATAACCTTGGCGACGGTGTGGAGGTTGCGGGCCTCGATGGCGCGGCGGGAGAGGCCTCGGGGCATGGTGGCGGCGAGAGCGTCGAGGGTGTGCTGCATGGTCTCGAGGCCCTGAGCGTCGCGGAGGAGGCCGGCGTAGTGCCACATGTTGCTGCGGAGGTCTTCGATCCAGCGCTCGGAGTCGGCGTCGGGGGTGGTGACTTCGGTGGAGGGGAGCTGCTGCGCGACGGAAGGGATGCTCACGGGGTGCTGTGAGGCGTTAGCGATCATGGCGTCGGCGGCGAGGGCTCCGAAGACGAGACCTTCGAGGAGGGAGTTGGAGGCGAGGCGGTTGGCTCCGTGGACTCCGGTGCAGGCGGCCTCGCCGGCGGCGTAGAGGCCGGGGAGCGTGGTGTGGCCGTGGACGTCGGTGAGGACGCCTCCCATGAGGTAGTGGGCGGCGGGGCGGACGGGGATGAGGTCGCGGTTGAGATCGAGGCTGTATTTGGCGAGGAAGCGCGAGATGCCGGGGAAGCGCGCGTGGAGGTCTTTGGCGACGTGGTGCATGTCGAGGTAGACGGGACCGGCGATGCCCTCGCGGGTGATGGCGCGGGCGACGACGTCGCGGGGGGCTAGCTCGAGGAGCGGATGGTAGCGCTGCATGAAGCGCTCGCCGTGGGCGTTGACGAGGTAGGCGCCTTCGCCGCGGAGGGCTTCGCTGAGGAGGAAGCGGGGTGCTCCGGGCTGGGAGAAGGCGGTGGGGTGGAACTGGTAGAACTCCATGTCGGAGACGGCGGCTCCGGCGCGATAGGCCATGGCGATGCCATCGCCGGTGGCGACGGCGGGATTGGTGGTGTCGGAGTAGACCTGACCGGCTCCTCCGCTGGCTAGGAGCGTGGCGCGGGCGTGGACGGTGAGGATGCCGCCTTCGCCGTCTAGGAGAGTGGCTCCGAGGACGCGGTGGTTGTGGGTGAGGAGATCGATGCCGGTGGTCCACTCCACGAGGCGGATGCTGGGGAGGGTGCGGACGTGGCGGAGGAGTGAGACAGCGATCTCGCGGCCGGTGGCGTCGCCGTTGGCGTGGAGGATGCGCGAGCGCGAGTGCGCGCCTTCGCGGGTGAGCATCAGCTCTCCGTTTTCGCGGTCGAAAGCGGTGCCCCAGGCAAGGAGCTCTTCGACGCGGCGAGGGCCTTGTTCGACGAGGACGTGGGCGGCTTCGTGGTTGACGAGGCCGTCGCCGGCGGCGAGGGTGTCTTCGTAGTGGAGAGCTACGTCTTCGTCACCGCTGATGGCGACAGCGATTCCGCCCTGGGCGTAGGCGGTGTTGGATTCGGCGAGCTCTTCCTTGGTGACGACGAGGACGGAGCCTGCGCGGGCGAGACGGATGGCGGCACTGAGGCCGGCGATTCCGGCGCCGATGACGAGGAAGTCAATGTGCTGCTGGGAGGAGGCGAGGGATGCGGGATCGACGGACGATGCTGCTGACGTGATGGATGACACTGCTGTTCCTCATCTTCGATGCTACTCGCGAGCGACGTTTGAGCGAAGTCCTTACGATAGGATGAAGATATTGTGGCTTTGATTCCTCTCAAGACGCCGAGTGCAAGTTATGACATTACGATCGCGCCTGGGCTGATCCGGACGCTTCCGGCGCGGCTGAAGAAGCTGAAGGGCGGCAGGCCGTTTCGCGTGTATCTGGTGACGTCGCCGGAGATATGGGGGTTGTGGGGACGGCAGGTGCAGGCGGCGTTTGCGAAGAGCGAGCAGCCGACGGTCCTGTTTCTTCCGGTGGGAGAGAAGCATAAGCGGCTGAGGACGCTGGAGGGCTTACTGGAGCAGATGGCGGCGGCGGGCGCGGATCGCGATGCGCTGCTGGTGGCGTTTGGCGGCGGAGTGGTGGGCGATGTGACGGGATTTCTGGCGGCGGTGTATATGCGCGGAGTTCCGTATGTGCAGGTTCCGACGACGCTGCTGGCGCAGGTGGATTCGTCCGTGGGCGGCAAGACGGGAGTGAATCTTGCGGCGGGGAAAAATCTTGTTGGGAGCTTTCATCATCCGCTGGCGGTGCTGGCGGATACGGATGTGCTGACGACGCTGCCGAAGGCGGAGCTTCGCGCGGGCTTGCAGGAGTCGGTGAAGGCGGGGATCATTCGCGATGCGAGGCTCTTTGCGTATCTCGAAAAGAATGCGGATACGGTGTTGAGCGGCGATGCGAAGGCATTGGCGCACGTGGTGACGGCGAGCGTACGGGTGAAGGCCGATGTGGTGGCGAACGATGAGCGCGAGTCGGGGCTGCGGATGATTCTGAACTATGGGCACACGCTGGGGCATGCGATTGAGGCGGCGACTGGATACAAGCAGCTGCTGCACGGCGAAGCGGTGGGCTGGGGGAGCATTGCAGCGACGCGGCTGGGGCTGATGCGCGGGACGATTTCAGAACGCGAGGCCGAACGGATGATTGCGCTGATTCTCCGGTACGGGCCGCTGAGCACCTTCAAGGCGAGCGCGGACCGGCTGGTGGAGTTGACGGCGAGCGACAAGAAGAACCGCAGTGGGCAGTTGAGTTTTATTCTTCCGGTGAGGATCGGCGAGGTTGCGATTGTGCGCGACGTGACGCGCGAGGAGATGAAGGCGGCGGCGGAGTGGACTCTGGCGCTGATGCGCTCGCAGAATGGAGATGCGAAGAAGAAGATCGCAGCGAAGAAGAAGATCTCAGTGAAGAAGACGCGATGATGGCAGAGCATCGAGCACGGATGGAGCACGAGCTTTCGACGGGAGCGCGGCCGGTGGGCGCGACGACGGAGGAGGCCGCGGCGGCGAACGTGCAGCGGATGTTCGACTCGATTGCTCCGAAGTATGACCTGCTGAATCATCTGCTGTCGATGGGTCTGGATCAATGGTGGTGGGCGCGCGCGGCGCGGACGTTTCGCGAGGTGCTGGCGAGGCCGGATGCGGCGGTGCTGGATCTCTGCTGCGGCACGGGCGACATGACGATGGCGCTGATGAAGCATCGGCCGGTGGGCGTGGGTGAGGGGCCAGTGTATGCCGTCGATTTTTCGCACGAAATGTTGGAGCGTGGGCGCGAGAAGTTTGCGGGCAAGAACATCGTCGCGATCGAGGCCGATGCGCTGCACCTGCCGATGAGCGATTCTTCGCTGGACCTGGTGGTGTCGGCGTTCGGGTTTCGCAATCTGGCGAACTATGAAGAGGGGCTGGCGGAACTGTATCGGGTGCTGGCGCCGGGCGGGCAGATCGGGATTCTGGACTGCAATCAGCCGGAGGGCGTGGTTGGCGCGCTGTACGATCTTTACTTCAAGCACGTGCTGCCGCGGGTGGGCGGGATGATCTCGGGGGATGCTCGGGCGTATCGCTATCTTCCGGCGTCGGTGGAGCGCTTCCCTCGCCCGAAGCGGATGCTGGAGATGATTCGTGCGGCAGGGTTTGGGGATGCTAGCTGGACGAGCTATACGTTTGGCACGTCGGGGCTTTATCGGGCGACGAAACCATGATCCCGGCGGATGCGGGGATGTTTGCGAACCGTTAGGATTAAGGTTCGATGAGTTATACGGCCACTCCCGAGAATGCTTCACAGACGCACGCGGAGAAGCGATCGGCGGCGCTGTTTTCGGTGCTCGCGGCGCTGGGGATTACGGTGCTGAAGTTTCTGACCGGCGTGCTGACGGGATCGCTGGGCATGCTGTCGGAGGCAGTGCACTCGACGGTGGACCTGGTGGCGGCGGGGATCACGCTGTTCTCGGTTCAGGTTTCAGATCGGCCTGCGGATGATACGCACAACTACGGGCACGGCAAGGTGGAGAGCCTGTCGGCGTTTGTAGAGGCCGTGATCATGCTGGCCTCGTGCGTGTGGATTGTGACCGAGGCGGTGCGGAGGATCGCGTTTCGCGAGCGGCTGTCGCTGGAGATGTCGGTGTGGCCGTTTGTGGTGCTGCTGCTGTCGATCATCGTGGACTTTACGCGATCGAAGCGGCTGCACAGGATCGCCGAGCAACATGCGAGCCAGGCGCTGGAGGCGGATGCGATCCACTTCAGCACGGACATATGGTCCTCGTCGGCTGTGCTGCTGGGGCTGTGGGCCTCATACGCGGGGGCGCGGTGGAAGATTCCTGCGCTGCAGCTGGCGGATCCGATTGCGGCGCTGGTGGTCTCGGGGATCATTCTGTATGTCGTTTGGGGACTGGGGCGAAGGACGGTCGACGCTCTGCTGGATGCTACGCCGAAGGAGTCGCGCGAGGCGACGAGGATGGAGATGGAGCGCGACCTGATGGCGATTGACGGCGTGCTGGCGGTGGATCGAATGCGGACGCGGCGGTCGGGGTCGAGCTACTTTGCCGACCTGACGCTGGGGCTGGCGCGGAACCTGACGTTTCAGCGGACGGAGCAGATTACGACGGAGGCGACGGCGGCGGTGGAACGGCACCTGCCGGGGGCGGATGTGGTGGTCCATACGGTGCCGATGGCTCCGGTGGCGGAGAGCGTGCACGACAGGATTCGCGCGGTGGCGGCACGGCAGAACCTGACGATCCATGATGTGACGGTGCAGCAGTTCGGCAAGGAGCTGCACGTGGAGCAGCACCTGGAGGTGCGCGAGACGATGCCGCTGCGGCAGGCGCACGAGCTGGCGACGAAACTGGAGACGGACATAAAGCGCGAGATTCCGGAGGTCACGTCGATCCTGACGCATATCGAGAGTGAGCCGGCGACGATCGAGCAGCCGGAGTCGCAGGAGCGGGATCGGCAGCTGGAGGTGCGGCTGCGACGCGTTGCGGTGGCGTTTCCGGAGGTCCTGGACATTCATGACGTGATGGTGACGAGGATCGGCGCGCACCTGAAGATGAGCTGCCATTGCACGATGCCGGACGATCTATCAATGGAGCGGGTGCATGAGGTGATCACGGCGCTCGAAGGGGCGTTCAAACTGGATGCTCCGGAGGTGGATCGTCTGCTGATTCATCCGGAGCCGGAGACGGACAATCGACGATGAGGGTGCGGGTTCAGCTGGTGGGATGGGGGATGGTGCGGCGCTTCTTCAACATCGTGCTGGGCGCGATGGCGATGGTGGCCGTGGCGCTGATCTCGGCATTTGTAGCGATGCGGCTGGCGATTCACGGGCGCGAGGTGAAGGTTCCGGACCTGACGCATATGACGATTTCGGAGGCGAGCAGGAAGGCGAGCTCGATGGGGCTGCGACTGCAGCTGGAGAACAGGTTTTATTCGCCAGACACGCCGGCGGGGCAGGTGCTGGCGCAGTATCCGGTGGCGGGAGTGACGGTGCGACGGCAGTGGCCGGTGAGGGTGACGGAGAGCCTGGGCTCCCAGCGGGTGTCGATTCCTGACCTGACGGGACAGGGAGAGCGTTCGGTGGCGATCAAACTGAAGCAGCTGGGGCTGGAGTTGGGAGCGGTGGGACATATCGCGGCGCCGAGGCCGGAGGGTGCGGTGGTGGCGCAGACTCCTCCGCCGAACGCGCAAGGCGTAGACCGACCGCGGGTGAGTGTGTTGCTGAGTGAGGCAGAGGAGGACTCGGAGGACTCAGACGATGGGGTTGTGATGCCTTCGCTGGTGGGGCTGACAGTGTCGAGTGCGTATGTGCGCGCGGGTGCGGCGGGCTTGAGGATTGTGAGCGCGGAGGATGTTACGCCGACGGCTGACGCGACCGGGGCTGTGCCGGCGGCGGCTGCGGGTGGCGGTGCTGCTGCGCCTGCGGGTGCTGCGGCGGCGGCTGGTCAAGTTGGTCCAGTTGCTCCGGCTGCGGCGGCGGGGCTTGCGCCGGGGATTGTGGCGGCACAGAGTCCGCTGGCGGGTCACAGGGTCTCGAGGGGAGATTCGGTTCGGCTTTCGCTGATGCACTAGGCGTGCGGCGGGGAAGTTAAAGCGTGCGCTCGATGAGTGCGGCGAAGAAGCCGTCGCCAGGATGAGTGCCCGGGAGCGTGCGGAGATAGTTGCCGCGGACGGCTGCGTTGAGCGGCTGCTGGAGAACTCCCGAGGTGCGAAGGTGATCGAGTAGTGGCTGGATGGGGAGAGGGTGTGCGGAGTTCGTCTCGGCAAGGACGGCTTCGACGACCTGCTCGCACTCCTCGGGTTCGAGCGAGCAGGTGGAGTAGAGGAGACGGCCTCCGGGAGCGAGGCGTGAGAGTGCGGTGGTGAGGATGCTGCGCTGGCGGGTGGCTTGTCGTGTGAGGTCGGCGGGGGTGAGGCGGTGGCGGATCTCGGGGTTGCGCGCGAGGGTGCCGGTGCCGCTGCAGGGAACGTCGGCGAGGATGAGGTCGAAGTGGTTGAGCGCGGCGGGTGGGTCAGTGGCGTCGGCGGTTTCGGTGGTGATGTGTGTAGCGTAGGGGTACTGCTCAAGACGGGTGCGCATGGCGGTGAGGCGGCGCGGGCTGAGGTCGGTGGCGAGGATCTTCGCGTGCGGCAGGCGATGGGCGAGGATGAGGGTCTTGCCGCCGGGGGCGGCGCAGGCGTCCCATAGGCTGGTGGCTTGAGGGTTGGCGGCGGCGGCGATCTCTGCTACGAGGCGCGAGCCGTCGTCGATCTGCGGGAGTGCGGTGCCGGGGTCTTCGGTAAAGAGCGTGGGGGCGGCGGGCTCGGTTTGATCTGACTCGCAGATGCGGATGGCGGCGGCGCGGCCGTAGTGGGCGACCCAGCGCTCGGTGAGCCACTTCGGGTGGCCGAGGCGTTGGGCGAAGGCGGCGGCGCTCTCGTGGATGGGACGGCCGGGCGGCTTTTGGCGGGTGAGGTTGCGCAGGATGGCGTTGACCATGCCGGCGGCGTGGGGGTTGCCGCTGGAACGCGTGAGCTCGACGCTCTCGTTGAGCGCGGCGTGAGCGGGGATGCGGTCGAGGTGGAGGAGCTGGAAGGCTCCGAGGCGGAGTGCGATGGCGACGGGCTCGGCGAGGCGCTGATCGGGACGCTGGAGGAGGGGTTGAATGCGGGCGTCGAGGGCGATCTGCTGGCGCAGCGTGCCGAGGACGAGTGCGGTAGCGAGGTTGCGGTCCTCGGGGGAGAGCTTTGCGGTTTGCGCGGAGTGGAGGAGATCGTCGCTGTTTCCCTTCCCTGCCGCGACGAGGGCGAGGATGTCGAAGGCTGCGACACGCGCGGGGGAGACGGGCTTTGGTTTGGGAACAGGTTTGGGCAAAGGGGCTTCTTTCGAACTTAAGGATACATTTCTGTGAGGTTCGTCAGGGCCGGAAGGCACGAGTAGGCTATTTGTCTGTGTTGAGCGAGGCCGGGTTTCTGAATACTGGAGTTCGCTTGGGAAGGGGTTAGCGAATGAATCGGAAGAGTTGTTTTGCGGCGGTGATGATTCTTGCTGGGGTGATGGGTTTTGTGCAGACTGCCACGGCGCAGGCGAAGCTGTCGGTGCACTGGGAGGAGTTGACGGGGCCGGACTTTGTGAAGGCCATTCAGCAGGCGCAGGGAACGTGCATTCTGCCGATTGGGATTCTGGAAAAGCATGGGCCTCATATGCCGATCGGGTCGGATCTGCTGAATGCACGTTATGTTGCGCTGCATGCGGCCGACCAACAGTATGCCGTGGTGTTTCCGGAGTACTATTTCGGACAGATTGCGGAGGCGCGGCAGGAGCCGGGGACAGTCTCGTACAGCCGCGAGCTGCAGCTGGCGCTGATGCAGGCGACGACCGATGAGATGGGGCGGAACGGGTGCAGGAAGATCCTGATTGTGAACGGGCACGGAGGGAACAATCATCTGCTGCCATACTTCGCGCAGACACAGCTGGAGAAGCCGCATGACTACGTGGTGTATGTTTTCGACCAGCGCGTTCCGCCGTCGGGCGGCCCGGCGAAGAAGACGACGAACGATCAACATGCGGGGGAAAGTGAGACGTCGAAGATGCTGATCGTGCGGCCAGACCTGGTGCACATGGATCGCGCAAAGAACGAGTCGGGCGACGACCAGCACCGTTTGAACCTGCCGGAGGGCGTGTACACGGGGATCTGGTGGTATGCACGGTTTCCCGATCACTACGCGGGCGATGGTTCGGTGGCGAACAAGGAGCTGGGTGAGTATCAGGTGAAGTGGTGGGTGGATGCGGTGAGCAAGGCGCTGGCTGCAATCAAGGCCGACGACGAGAGCCTGCGACTGCAGAGGGAGTTCTTCGAGAGGTCAGCGCATCCGTTAGACACGCCGCAGTGATGTTGCCGACAGCGTCAGATGTGGCTATGTCCGGTTATTGGCCCTTTCTCCAGGCGCCAGGTGTCTGGCCTACGCGCTGGCGGAAGGTACGGACGAAGTTGACCGGGGAATGGAAGCCGGTCATGTGGGCTATCTCCTGGACAGGCCAGTTGCGGCTCTTCAGCAGGCGCTTGGCGCGGTCGATGCGGTGGTCCAGCAGATACTGATAGGCGGTTTGACCGGTGGAGTTGCGGAACTGTCGCGCAAAGTGAAACGGGCTGAGGTTCACCTCGCGAGCGATCTCATCAAGGGAGAGGTCGCGACCGAGGCTCGCCGTGATGTACTCCATCGCATGGCGCAGCTGGGGCATGGGCAGGCCGCCTCGGATGCCGCCTGTATCGACGGGGTTTGCCGCGTATCGCCGAAGCAGGAGACTTGCAAAGCCGGCGACTGTGAGTTCGGCGTACAAGCGGCCGAGAGGCCAGTCTTCTGACGTCTGGCGCCCCATCTCGAGAACGATCTGCTGGAGTGCGGCGTCCTGAAGGGCCCACCGGGCGTCAAACTCAGGCGAGGAGGCCCCGGCCTCGGCTGCTATCCGGTTCAATACGCCAGGATGAATGGAGAGGATGAGGCGTTTGGAGGCTCCCTGCCAGCGGAGGCGGTCGCGGGTGCCGGCGGGAAGGAGAATCATGGAGCCGGGAGCCGTACGCTCGACTCCGTGACGGCCTCCGGACCACCACTCCATGGCCTCGTCGCCGCTGGTCTGCAAGTGAAGACAGAGCTCGCGGTGCTCGTGCTCGGGGATCTCGATGGCGGAGACGGTGTGGCTCTCCAGAATGACTCCGCGCCAGGGCTGCTCTCCTCCCTGCCGCAGAACAGATGGGAGGAGCGGAACGACCTGGTTGTTCCGCAGCACGGCGATCCTGTCTGAACTGGGATTGCTCACTCCTTTAGGATGCTCCGCGCGCTACCGGGAGGGCAATGCTGTTTGCCGCAGGAATTGCATATCGGCGGGCAGGAGAGGGCGCATCCTGAGTAGTGGAGGATGAGATGAAAAGACTGACCGATTTCGTGAGCGAGGGCTTTATCTGGGGCGTGGGAATTACGCGACCGCGGCCGGGGCAGGAGCGCGTCGCCGCACTCTATATCACGGCCACGCTGGCCGCGGCAGTGCTTGGGGCAGTCGCAGCCTTCATGTTTGTGCTGGGACGACTTCAATAGAGCCAGCCATCAGTCGGCGAAGCGCTCGCCGGAGTGGAGCTGGTAACCGCGCAGGAACTCTGCGGCGGACATGCGGCGCTTGCCTTCGGGCTGGACTTCGTCGATGGCGAGGGTGGTGAAGGAGCCGCAGGCTGCGAAGATCGTGTCAGCCTCGACGCGAATGGTGCCGCAATCGGCCAGTGAGTGCTGCTCGACGGGATGCATGCGGTGGACGATGAGCTTTTTGCCGCGCAGCGTGGTGAAGGCTCCGGGCCAGGGCTGGAAGCCGCGCCAGCGGTTGTGGATCTCGCGCGCGGTGCGGGTGAAGTCGATGCGGCCGTCGTCGCGGGTGAGGATGGGGGCGTGCGTGGCGAGAGCGTGGTTCTGCGGCTCGGGGAAAAGGTCGCCGGCTTCAAGGCGGCGAAGGGTTTCGATCATCAGCGGAGCGCCGACCTCGGCGAGGTTCTCGTAGACATCGACGGCGGTCTCCTCTTCGCCAATGGGGATAGCTTGTGCGAGGAGCATGGGGCCGGTGTCGAGGCCGGCGTCGAGGCGCATGGTGGTGACGCCGGTGATGGTCTCGCCGTTGGCGACGGCCCACTGGATGGGGGCGGCTCCGCGGTACTTGGGTAGGAGCGAGCCGTGGAGGTTGATGTTGCCGTGGGCGGGCAGGTCGAGCATCCACTGCGGGATGATGCGGCCGTAGGCGACGACGAGGATGGCGTCAGGGGCGATGGCTTCGAGTTCGGCGCGGAGGTCGGCGTTGGTCTTGATCTTGTCGGGCTGGAGGACGGGGATGCGGTGCGCTAGTGCGGTCTGTTTGACCGGCGGGGCCTGGAGTTGCTGGTCGCGGCCTACGGGGCGGTCGGGCTGGGTGAGGACAAGCGCGACCTGATGGCCGGCGGCGATGACGGCTTCGAGGGTGGGGACGGCGAATTGCGGGGTTCCGCAGAAGACGAGTCTCATTCAGGTTTTATGGTAGCGGGTTCGCGCTTTTCCGCGAATGTGGAGGCTGGGATACGGCATGCGTATTCCACGAACGTTGGTGGCGCTACGGGCAAAATGCGGGGGTTCTTCGCTCCGCTCAGAATGACGGCATTGGTGGAACGAGATGTGTTACCACTCGCCGTTTTTGATGAGTTTTTTGATCTTGCGGACAGTGAGGTCTTTTTTGAGGCGGCTGAGGCGGTCGATGAAGAGGATGCCGTCGAGGTGGTCGATCTCGTGCTGGAAGGCGCGGGAGAGGAGCTCTTCGCCTTCGATCTCGAACCACTCGCCGTCGGTGTTCTGGGCGCGGACCTTGACCCTTGCGGCGCGCTTGACCTTCTCGCGGATCTCGGGGAGCGAGAGGCAGCCCTCTTCTTCGTACTGCTCCCCCTCGCGCTCGATGATCTCGGGGTTGATGAGGACGATCTTGGCTTCGGGGTCTTTCTTGAAGCTGATGTCGATGACGGTGAGGCGCTGGGAGAGGCCGATCTGCGGGGCGGCGAGGCCGATTCCCTGTGCGACGTACATGGACTCGAACATCTCTTCGACCAGGGTCTTGAGCTTGTCGTCGAACACGGTGACGGGTGCGCCGCGCTTTGCCAGCACGGGGTCGGGATACTTCACGATCTCATGGAGGGTTATCTTCTTTGCCACGTCAGTACTTCCGTATCTGTTGGAGATAGCCGTTGTAGTTGCGCTTTGTTTCTGCGAGCGAGTCGCCGCCGAACTTTACGAGCACCTGGCGAGCGACGGCGAGGGCAACCATGGCCTCGGCCGCGACTCCGGCGGCGGGGACGACGCAGACATCGGAGCGCTCGTAGGCAGCCTTGACCGGCTCGCGAGTCTCGAAGGAGACGCTGGCGAGCGGGCGGCGCAGGGTCGAGATGGGCTTGAGGTAGCCGCGGACGATGACGTCCTGGCCGTTTGAGATGCCGCCTTCGAGGCCGCCGGCGTTGTTGTGATCGCGCGAGAACTTGGTGAAGTCTTCTTCGGAGCCCTCGTAGCCGATCGCGTCGTGAACGGTGGAGCCGAAGGACTCGGCGGCAGTGACGCCGCGGCCGATCTCGACGGCCTTGACGGCCTGGAGGCTCATGACGGCCTGGGCGAGGATGCCGTCGAGGCGCTCGTCCCAGTTGACGTGGGTGCCGATGCCGGGAGGCAGGCCGTGGACGATGACCTCGAAGACGCCGCCGACGGTGTCGCCGGTGCGGAGGACGGCATCGACCTCGGCCTTCATGCGGGCCTCGTCTTCAAGATCGACGCAGTTGAGGAGGACTTCGTCCTTCTGCGAGAGGGCGACTATCTCTTCCCACTTGGCGGGACGGGAGAGCTCGGCTTTGCCTACTCGGATGACGTGGGAGAGGACCTCTACGCCTAGTTCTCGGAGGAGGAGTTTGGCCAATGCACCGGAGGCGACGCGCGCGGTGGACTCGCGGGCGCTGGCGCGCTCGAGGACGTAGCGGGCGTCGGGAAAGTTGTACTTGAGGGCACCGGCGAGGTCGGCGTGGCCGGGGCGCGGCGAGGCGACGGCCTTGTGCTTGGCGGGATCGCCCTCTTCGACGGGAAGGATGTCGGTCCAGTTCTTCCAGTCGTTGTTGGCGATGGTCATGGCGACGGGGGAGCCGATGGTCTTGCCGTGGCGGACGCCGGAGAGGATGTGGGCGGTGTCGCGCTCGATGCGCATGCGGCCGCCGCGGCCGTAGCCTTTCTGGCGGCGCCAGAGCTCGCGACTGATGAACTCCTGATCGACCGGAACTCCGGCCGGAAGACCACTGACCAGTGCGACGAGACTCTCGCCGTGGCTCTCTCCTGCTGTGGAAAATCGAAGCATTGTGCTGGATGACCTTATGGTTGTCAGGCGTGGAGGCCGAAAGATTTATTGTAACAACGAGATCAGGGCGGCTCGAAGAAGCCCTCGGAGCTAGTCGACGGGCGGCGACTCGGGGTCTTCGAGGGGCGTCGTGACTCTGGCCGGGACGTCGGCCTCGGTGGCGGCGGTCGCGTCGGTGGGGGGATGGACCGGCGGCTCCTCGGTGGTCGCGGGCTTGCCGTCGTCGAGGTAGGCCTGCGAGTTGAAGAGGGCGCGGTCCATGGAGCGGACCCAGTCGGTGAGTTCGCCTGGGGCCTTGGCCTGCGACTCGGCGGCGGCGAAGGAGTTGCGGAGGGTCTGCATCTTGGCCTCGAGGTCGTCGAGGGTGTTGAGGAGCAGAGCCTCGGGGGTCATGGGGAGCTTGGGCGAGCCAAACTCGTACTTGCCGTGGTGCGAGAGGATCATGTGCTCGACGAGGATGCGAAGTTTTTCGGGGAAGGGCTCGAGGGCGCGAGCCTTCTCCTGCAGCATGCCCTGGGCGATGCTGATGTGGCCGATGAGCTGGCCTTCGAGGGTGTAGCCGAAGCTGGATTTCCAGTGCAGCTCGCGGACCTTGCCGATGTCGTGGAGGATGGCTCCGGTGACGAGCAGGTCGGGGTTGACCTCGGGGTAGAAGGGCACGTTGGCGAGGCAGACGCGTACGAGGGTGAGGACGTGCTCCAGCAGGCCGCCGATCCAGGCGTGGTGAAGCATCTTGGCGGCGGGCGCGGTGCGGTAGGCCTGGGCGATGGCGGGATCGTCGAGGAAGGCGAAGACGAGGCGCTTGAGGTCGGGGTTGGCGAAGCGGGAGACGTAGCCGCGGAGCTCTTCCCACATCTCGTCGACGTTGAAGTTGGTCATCGGAAGGTAGTCGGCGGGGTCGATCTCGGTCTCGGCGGCGAAGCGCAGCTTTTGCAGGCCCATCTGGAACTTGTTCTGGTAGCGCGAGACCTGCCCCATGACCTTGACGTAGCAGCCCTCGGTGCAGGGGGCGATGGAGTCGGCGAAGTCCTCCCACATGACGGCGGGCATGGAGCCGGTCTTGTCGGTGAGGGTGACGGTGAGGAACTGGCCGCCGCCCTGACGGCGTTCGCGGACCTGGAGGGAGGAGAGGACGAAGAAGGAGGTGACAACGGAGTTTTCGAAGCGAGGTGCGTCCGCGATAAAGAAGTCTTTCATCGCAACCAGAATACTCTGCGGGTGGAAGCGAAGACGCGAGAGCTGTGGCCCTCGCGTCTCGGTTGAAAGCTCTTGCGGTCTTAGTTGTTCGGCCGGGTGGTTGGCGTCTGTTGAGGCTCGGGCGCCGCGGGGGGTTGTGGCGTCGTGTTCTGCGGGGCCGGAGCCGGAGGGGCCGCAACCGGGGGCGGCGTGACTCCGGGCGGTGTGGCACCGATGGCTGACGGATTTACTGTGGGCTCCGGTGGAGGCGCCGGGGCGGGCTCGGTGGTCGGCTTGTTCTGCAGACGCTCCTTGGGGGCGCCCTTCTCTTTCTTTGGCTTCTTCTTGGTCGCCGTATCGCCGTTGAGGCCGAGCGGCGTGGTCTGGGCCTTCTGGTCCGCCGTCTCCTGTTGGGAGACTGGCGCGGGCGTGAAGGCGGACTTCTGCTTCACGGCAGCCTGCTTCTTGGCGGCGTTGTCCGCAGCCTCGGTCTTGGCGCGATAGCTGTAGCGCGTCTTGCCGGTCACGGTGGGCTTGGGAGCCAGCGGATCAATGTCGGAGGTGGCCGAGATTTGCGTGGTGCTCTCGGTGGGAGCGATGGCCGTTCCGGGAGCGACGGCAGCACCAGCGTCGGCGGTCGTCGAGGAGGCCTCGCCTGCACCGGCTCCGACGGCGGTCTCCTGCGGGCCGGGAGGAAGGGAGTTGCGCGGGGCCTGGCCAAAGCGAACCTTCTCGCGCTTGATCTTCTTGGGCTTGGCCGGAGCGGCTGCCTTCGTGGTTGGGGTGGGCGTGGCGGCTGAGGCGGTTACATTCGCCGTTGGTGCGGACGCTGTTGTGTCCGAAGTTGCAGCAGGCAGTGCCGGCGGTGCGGAGGCTACGGCAGGAGTTGCAGCGGGAGCCGCAGTGGTCTTGCTGGCCGTCGAGTAGCGGCCGCCGCGATCGAAGCGCTGCTTCTGCTCCTCCTTCTTCTTCTTGGGTGCGGGAGGAGCGTAGGCGCTGAAGACAGGCTTGGTCTGGCGCGGACTGGCACCGGAGTCGACGAAGCCGGGCTTGATGTCGATGTAGGCCTCTTCGCGCAGCTTGGTGAGGTAGGTGCGCAGCGCGGGCTGCATCGCCTGGTAGTACATCGCCTCCTGGATCTGCGGCTCGATGTCCTTGAGCGGCGGAACACCGGCCTCCTGGTGGTCGGTCACCTTGAGGATAACGAAGCCCTGACGCGTGCGGATGGGGGCGGTAACGCCTCCTGTGGGAAGAGCGAAGGTCTGGTCTTCAAGGACCTTGGCGAGGGCTCCACGCTTGAAGAGGCCGAGGTCGCCGCCCTGCGAGGCGGTCGGGCCGCCGGAGTAGGTCTTGGCGAGGTCTTCGAACTTCTCGCCGTCCTTGATCTTGGCGACGATGCTCTCGGCCTTGGCCTGGGCCTGGCCAACGACAGTGTCATTTGCATCGGCGGGAGTGGGCACCAGAATCTCGCTGAGGCGCACCTGCTCGGGCTGGGCGAACTCGTTCTTGTGAGCGTCGTAGTAGGCCTGCTCCTGGGTCTGGGTCATCTGCAGGCGGCGGCCCACCTCGTCGCGGACGACCTGCTGGGTAAGAATGCCGTTCCTGATGTTGGCCTTGAAGTCCTCAAAGGAGACGCCCTGCTGGCGTGCGGCCTTCTCGAGGTCTTCCATGGAGTCCAGGTGGTTCTGCTTGCGGATCTCGTCGAGGCGGCGGATGACCTCGGCGTCGGCGTTGAGGCCGAGTTCCTTGGCGCGGGAGAGCAGGAGCTGCTGGTCGATCATGTCGCGCAGAAGGTTCTTCTGGCGCTCGGCGGCCTCCTGCGGGCTGGCCTGGTTCTGCTGGTTCTCCATGGCAAGCTGCTGCTCGCTGCGCTCCATGTCGGAGCGGCTGATGATCTGGTCGTTCACGCGAACGATGACGTCCTCGACGACCGTGCCGTTCGGCGTGATGGCCGCGGGCGTGGGAAGGGTGACCTGCTGCTGCGGCGCATTGGGCACACCGATGGGGCTCTGATACCGCGGCGCCTGGGCCAGGGCCGCAACCGGCAGTGCCAGCAGGCTAAGCCCGCACACCGCCCTGAACTGCGAGATTCTAAAGGTCATCGTCACTCGTATCTTTGCCAGCATCCACGGATTCGGCAGTTTCGCGCCCACGTCCCGCACCCTACATGCCGTTTGGACTTACCGGCGGCGGCGGACGGTAGCCGTCCCCACATTCTAAACGTCCTTGGGCGAAGAGGCGAATCCCCTTTCCGTGATGGTTCGGGCTTACCCGCCGATGCTATACTCCGTCCAACGCAAGACGCGTCTATAGTGTTAACAGACCGTCCCGCGCAAGGTCACGCGCAGCTCTGCTTTTGAGGTAACCCAATCGATGGCACCCCACACACGCCGCGCCCTGTTCTCCGTCACCGTCTTTCTGGCCACCTGCGCGGTGGCCGGTTCGCTGATCAACCAGAGAGTGGCTGCGCAGTCGGCCACCGATGAGTCGACGCTGCGCGACAGCCTGCACAACTTCGCCAATGTGTATGCGCTGGTCGAGCAGAACTACGCCGATAAGATGACCACGGACAAGACGGACAAGGCCATCTACGACGGCGCGATCCCGGGGATGCTGCACGTTCTCGATCCGCACTCGAACTTCTACGACCCCAAGGCCTACGCGCAGATGCGCGAGGACCAGCACGGCAAGTACTACGGCGTGGGAATGACCATTCAGCCGCAGCCGGATCCGACGGCAAAGGGCGGCACGAAGATCGTCGTGCTGTATCCGTTTGAGGGAACACCTTCCTACAAGGCCGGAATCCGGCCCGGCGATGTGATCCTGTCGGTCGACGGTAAGAGCACGGAGGGGATGGACTCCGCTGGTGTCGCCTCGATGCTGAAGGGGCCGCGCAACACGCACGTCCTGGTGACGATGAGCCGCGAAGGGGCCGCGAAGCCCCTGGCCTTCGACCTGGTGCGCGATGAGGTCTCGCGTCCCTCGGTCGATCTCGCCTTCCTGATCAGGCCGGGCGTCGGCTATCTCCACGTGACGAACTTCATGGAGACGACCAGCCGCGAGGTGGCCGATGCGCTGGAGAAGTTTGGCGACATCAATGGGCTGGTGATCGACCTGCGCGGAAACCCCGGAGGGCTGCTGAATGAGGCGGTCAACATGTCGGACAAGTTCCTGCAGAAGGGCCAGATCGTCGTCTCGCAGCGCGGACGCGCCTTCCCGGATCAGGTCTATCGCGCCGCTCACGGCTCGGACACGAAGTATCCGATTGTGGTGCTGGTGAACCGCAACACAGCGTCGGCGGCTGAGATCGTCTCGGGCGCCCTGCAGGATCACGATCGCGCGCTGATCGTCGGCGAGACGACCTTCGGCAAGGGACTGGTCCAGACGGTCTTCCAGATCACCGAAAACACGGGCCTGGCGCTGACGACGTATCACTACTACACGCCGTCGGGACGTCTGATCCAGCGCAACTACAACAACGTCTCGCTGTATGACTACTACTACGTCCGCGACTCCGCGGCGCAGCCCAAGGACAAGAACAATCTTGAAGTGAAGTTGACCGACTCGGGCCGCACGGTGTACGGCGGCGGCGGCATCACTCCGGATAAGGCGATCGAGAACCCGAAGACGACAAGGTTCCAGGACACGCTGCTGCAGAACTACGCATTCTTCAACTTCAGCAAGCACTATCTTGCCGCGCACAACTCCGTCAGCAGAGACTTCACCGTCGACGACGCCGTGATGCAGGAGTTCAAGGCGTTCCTGAAGTCGAAGGACATCGAGTACACCGATCAGGACCTCGCCCAGGTCCAGGACTGGGTGAAGCAGAGCATCAAGAGCGAACTGTTTACCTCGCAGTTTGGACAGCTCGAAGGGTTGAAGGTCCGGGCCGAGTGGGACCCACAGATTGCCAAGGCTGTGAGCTTCCTGCCTGAGGCCCAGACCCTGCAGGAACACCTGAAGCTGGCTCAAAAGAACGGTCCGGTGAATCGCTGATCCTCGGATTCAGTCTGTCCTCCGATTCACTGAAATCCTCGATTCACAGGCACAACCGAGCGCCCGCATCTTCCTCCATGCGGGCGCTTCATTTTTGGCGTCCAAGCGATTGTGGTTCCACGATGGAGGAGATGCGATGGATTTAACGAGGGCTGCTGGTGTATACATGCTGGCCGCTTCCCTGCTGGGGATCGAGATGATGGCGAGAGGCCAGGGGGCGCTGAGCGTCAGCGTGACAGCCACCTACCGGGAGCGAATAGCCCTGCCGCCGGATGCGGTCCTTGAGGCGACGCTGGAGGACGTCACCCGCGTCGACGCCGCCTCTCGAGTGATCGGCAGTACGCGCGTCGAGAGACCTGGCAGTCCGCCGTTCCACTTCTCCATCCGCTACGACCCCTCACAGATTATGCCGGCACACATCTACGCGGTGCGGGCTCGCGTGACCGAGGGCGGAAGGCTTCTCTTCACCACGGACCAGCAGTACCAGGTGCTCACGCAGGGGCATGGAAGCGATGTTGCGATGATGCTGCTGCGAAGCGTCTCAGGCTCGCCGGCGGGTGCGCAGCCAACCGCAACCGCCGTTCCTCTCCGAGAGACATATTGGAAGCTGGCTCAGCTGGGAGGCAAGCCGGTGACTGCCGCCGACCAGCAGCAGGAGGCCAACCTCGTCTTCCGCACAGAAGGGAGCAGGGTGACGGGATCGAGTGGCTGCAACCGGCTGACAGGAATGTATGCGGTGAACGGCCACGCGCTCCGCTTCAACGGCGTCGCAAGCACCCGGATGGCCTGCATGCGAGGAATGGATACAGAGGCGGCCTTCCTGGGCGCGCTGGAGAAGGTACGAGCGTGGAGGATCAACGGCCAGCAGCTCGACCTGTACGATGCCAACGGCAAGCTCCTAGCACGCTTCATCGCGCAGGCGATGAAGTAGAGGCTGTTCGGGGATCAGGAAGGAAGACTCTGGAGCGGGAGACCGGGATCGAACCGGCGACATTCAGCTTGGGAAGCTGACGTTCTGCCACTGAACTACTCCCGCAACCTATGTGTTTACAATTGTTTGCCTCTTACCTTGAATCTCAGTGACACCACATAACACCATGGTTGCCACGCTGGCTACATCTTCAATACCTTGGAGGGTGGCGAGATGAAAGTCAGTCGTGAGCGTTATCAGCATGGCAGTCCGTAAGGTTCCACGTTCCCAAGGTTTCGCTTGGGAATTCAGATTCTATATTACGGCCCCGGATGGCAAACGTAAACTCAAGGTTCAAACGTTCGACTCTGTAAGGCATCCCACGGAGCGTCATGTGCGCAAAGCTGTTGAGGGTCAGCTTTCCGCCCTCAACGCGGGGACGCTCGGCGGCAAGGTGGTCACTGGATGGACTCGCAAAAGCGCGGCAGCCTCGTTCAGAGTCAGGACGTCGTTGTTGTCCATCGTTCGTTCAACCCTCGGCATGCGGGGGTTGAATTCCGATGACGGCGGCCTTCTTTCGCTTTGAACGTCGTGCACGAGATAGTGATGTTTTATGACGGCGCTGGGCATGTTCACCTCATTCACTTGAGATCGGCCGGAGTTAGCATCTTCTGCAACCAATACCTCAGGAATCCGCGAATCCGCCCGAGGAGCCTACGAGGAAACACTTCCTTGGTGACGGGTTTTATAGCTAGTCTCCATTTTCAAAGGGTGCCCTAAACCTTTGAAGCCTGTCCAAGACCTCTTTCGTCAATGTCAACACTCGACAGGCATCAAGAGGCCGCGCTAGATAGCAGCGGGAGGCGAAGACAATAGCGAGCCAGACGGCGTCGCTGATCGAGTTCGCCAAAAATCACGATCTGGAGGTTCCCAAAGAGTGGGTCTTCGAAGATGACGGCTATAGCGGAGCGACGCTGGAGCGGCCGGGCCTTGAGCGTGTGAGGGACCTTGCCGCCGAGGGACAGATCCAGGTAGTGCTGGCGTATGGGCCGGACCGGCTGAGCCGCAAATACGCGTACCAGATTCTCTTGATCGAGGAACTGGCCCGCAACGGAGTCGAGACGCTGTTTGTCAAAGCACCGCAGGGTTCCAGCGCGGAAGATCAACTGCTGGTGCAGTTCCAGGGGATGA
>NZ_JQKI01000026.1 GCF_000745965.1 Edaphobacter aggregans DSM 19364
CTGCCCGCTGGATATGTCTTCCGCGCCAGGCTGATTCTGATGCTGGCCGAGGGAGCGTCCTTCCGCACGATCAAGCAGAGGTTGGGGACCACGGCGCCGACGATCAGCCGGTGGAAGCAGCGCTTCCTTGCTTCGGGAATGGACGGCCTGGATACGAATCATCCCGGACAGTCGGCTTCCGTGCTGACTCCGAAGCTGCGAGCCCGGATTCTCTCGACTACCCGCAAGAAGCCGAAGGACGGTTCCACTCACTGGAGTTGTCGCAAGCTTGCCGCAGCACTGGGCGTCAGCAAGGACGCTGTGCATCGGGTGTGGAAAGAGGCTGGCCTGAAGCCGCACCGCCTGGAGCGCTACATGACCAGCGACGACCCGGATTTCGAAGCCAAAGCCGCTGCCATTATCGGGCTGTACCTGAGCCCTCCGCAGCATGCCGCCGCGTTTTGTGTCGATGAGAAGACCGCCATTCAGGCGCTGGATCGACTCGATCCGGTGCTGCCGCTTTCGCCGGGCCGCGCCGAGCGCCATGGATTGGAATACTACCGACACGGAACCCTGTCGTCGCTGTATGCGGCGCTGGATACCGCGACCGGCCGGGTTCACGGAAAGACCGCTGCACGCCACACCAGCCGCGACTTTGTCGTCTTCCTGAAGGAAGTCGTGGCCCTGTGCCCGCCCGATCAGCAGATCCACATCATCCTCGACAATCTCTCGGCTCACAAGACCGCGCTGGTACGGGAGTTCCTGGAGCAGCATCCCCGCGTCCGGTTCCACTTCACACCCACCTACTCCTCATGGCTCAACCAGGTCGAACTCTGGTTCGCCAAAATCGAGCGAGAGGTCATCGCCCGCGGCGTCTTTACCTCCGTGCCCGATCTGGCCCGCAAGCTGCGACGCTACATCAACGCTTACTCAGCCAATGCTCAGCCTATCAACTGGAAGTACTCCGACCCTTCTCACCGCATCCGTAGTAACGAACTCTCTGCGACAGGCCACTAGGCTATCGAAGTTGTATTGATAGTTACGCGAAGCCGAGAACTTCAGTGAATCCGAAACCCGGCAGATCCGGCGCAATCACGCGATAGCGGTCGGCCAACAGTGGCATCAGTTCGTGGTATTGAAAGGACGAGCTTCAGATCGTAGATGAAGTGGCATGGGCGAAGAACCGGATGAAGTCCAAGGTGCGAGCGAGGGTGGAACACGTGTTTCAAGTGATGAAGCTGAAGTTCGGATTCGTGAAAGTACGCTATCGCGGACTGAAGCAGAACGCGCACCGGCTGTTCGTTACCTGTGCGCTGGTGAATCTGTTTGTGACCCGCAGAAAACTGCTCGCTGTAGCGTAGGCTCGTCCGGCTCCGGCCCTGTACGCGCGGTTGCAACGGCGGTGCTGACCAGCTCCAGCATCCAAGACCCGAACCGGCAGCGCGGTTTCCTGAGCACGGTTGTTAGTCGACTGAAGATGAGTGCTTATTCAGAGTGTCTTTAAGTTGTATCTGGAGCTGGCATAGACCGCCCGGCGGGGTTGCAGAATTAGTCGACTTGCGCCTTGGGCTGGGGAAAGGCGACCGACGTGCTCGTGGCTTCCCACGCGGCCATGTCCTGTTGCAGGCTGGCGATCTTCTTGCGCATGACGCCGAGCGCATCCCCGCCGAGCGCCAAGTGCAGCGGTGGATTCTCCGCCGCTACTGCATTAAGGATCGCCTGCGCGGCGCGCGCGGGATCGTTGGGCTGCTTGCCGCTCAACCCGCCGATGTAGCCGCGGAACCTGCCCGCCGCTGTCTCGGCATACTCGGTTATGATCGTCGCGGTGTGCTTCAGTGAGGAGGAGGCGAAGTTGGTGCGGAAACTCCCGAGCGTCAGCACCGTCACCTTGATCCCGAACGGCGCGACTTCCTGCGCGAGCGCCTCATTCATCACGTCGACCGCTGCCTTGGCTGCAGAGTACAGGCCGAAACCCGCGAAGCCAGTGAAGCCGGCCGTCGCCGAGGACGACAGGATGTGGCCCGAGCCTTGCGTGCGCATGATCGGCAAGACGGCGCGAGTGACGTTGAACTGGCCGAAGAAATTGACCTCGAATAGGTCGTGCGCCTCCTTCAGGGAGGTCTCCTCGACCGCGCCCACCAGACCCCAGCCGGCGTTGTTGACGAGGACGTCGATCCGGCCTGCGAAAGCCTTCGCGGCCGCCTCCACGCCGGAGGTGACGCTTTCGGGCTTTGTGACGTCGAGCGTGACCGCCCTAGCGCGGCCGGGGGAAAGCCTTTCAAACTCTCCGATGTCCTCGCGCTTGAGCACGGTACCGACCACGACCTGTCCTTCCGCGAGCGCGGCTTCGGCGAGCGAGCGGCCAATGCCCGACGAAACGCCGGTGATCAGCCAGTTCTTGCTGATAATAGTCTGCGACATAACTTGCTCCTTTGGGTTCATCTGAATTGGAATAACTTCTCAAGCGCTACGCTTCGGCCTGGCTTTGTTCTTGGCGGTTCCAGGACTGACTAGGAAAGCTCGACGCGATAATAGGTTTTCGCAACGATGCGCCATTCTTTGCCCAGTTTGAACATCGTGAGATAGTCGCTAAAAACCGACTGATTGACGCGCATCTGGACTTTGATCATGGCCTGCGTAGGCGAGGAAAGGTCGATTGTGACCACGTGTTCTTCTCGCTCTGCACCTAGCGACTCCGGGGAGATCCTTGCCCTGACGACCTCTCTATATTCTTCAACGGTACGGAACAGTGGGGCCTCATTTTCGATGGTGCATAGCTGGGCCCGGTCATGAAAGATCGCTGTAACCAGCTCTGGATTGCAGGTGTACAGCATGTCGAGGTATACCTGAACGGCATCCGCTATTTCCTTAAACAGTTCGATGGAATTCGACACCGGTCCAAAGGTAAGTGCTGCTTTTGAAGTCATTTTCATTTTCTCCTACACAAAAATCGAGGCTGACCGGCGAGGCCGGCTTTTGTGCCAACCCTCGCTGTAGTTCAACATTCGACGGGCTACAGTTCTCCAGTGAGAAACTGTGCCCGCCCTAACCCAAAGCTCCAGTCAGCCCTGGGCCTGTGACGAAATATTCGTACCTTCAGAAATGATCAGGCCAGCAGCCGCGCGCTCGGAGTAGTACTTCGCTGCGAATGGAGAGGGTATTCCTTCGTCATTTGCGCACGAACGTGTCAGGGGTGCCATCACTATGTGGTTCGGCAGTTTGAGGCTACCAAGTAGAAAAGGGGTAAAAAGCAAACGTTGTTTATTCATCTCAAGCCTCCTATATCGCGTTGGACCGTTCGGTCTTTCCTGCTACACAAATAGAGATATCTCAAACGAACGATAAGTCGCGTCGTATTATCCGATCATGTTGATAAGCATCCGCGATCAGGTTGGGCAAGAAACTGGCCCGACGATTCTCGTTAGAGATCGCCGGCACACACCCTGACGCTCTTTCGTCAGGGACAAGTGTTGAAGACCTATCATGTGGCTCTGGGCAGAGGTGGACAAGGTCAGAAGGTACAGGCTGGAGACACCAAGGTTCCTGAGGGTGTGTATCGAATCGTGGGACGCAACGCTCACAGTGCCTTTCACCGCGCCCTGAGAGTGGGCTACCCAACCCCCGAACAGGTTCAACAGGCTCACGAGCGAGGACTCGACCCCTGGTGGCGACATCATGGTTCACGGAATACGCAATGGTTTAGGGTGGCTCGGTTCGCTTCATCAGCAAGTTGATTGGACCAAGGGCTGCATCGCCGTCACTGACGACGAAATAGAGGAAATCTGGAAAGCGGTTCCAGATGGCACACCAATAGAAATTGATCGTTAGAAGCTGAGTTTCTTTTGGTTTACAGCATAGGCTGTTAGTTCCCTCAAAACGTTAGTGTCACTTCAAACGGTTCTATCGTAACTGCCCCATAGAGCCGCGCCCCTCCCACTCCCGTCGCACGGCAGTCACGATAGAACCTCAGGCCCATCCAAACGCCACGGCGTCTGCCCCAAAACGTCCACACCTCGACGCCACAACCGATGCTGGAGGTTCTGCCCCCAGGTATGGAGCACGCCGAGGAACCCTATGATGGCCACAGCGCAGGCCCTGATCGAGATGACCGCCCAATGCTTGAGTACGGCAACGGACGATGGCATCGAGCACCTTGCGATGCGGCCATGCAAGGTGCGATCCGTACATCTTGTCGGTGATGGGCACATCGGCTCGCCAGCCATCGACCAGACCCGGAAACAGAAAGGTCTTCGGCTTCATCCCATCGCCAGTAGCCGCGCAGCACGGTTGGGAGCCTCTCCGGCAAGCGGGGAAACGGCAGGTGCTCCAGCATGTGATGTCGCTTGAGCGTCTTGACGTAGAAGAACCGCAGCGCGGCCACTCGCTGCGCCACCGTCTTCGCAGCCAGCTTTCTTATGACTCAGCTCAGAGACCGGATGCTCGAAGAACTCGAGCGTCGCAACTATTCGCCTGGAACCGCAAAAGGCTACTTGTTTGCGGTCAAGCAGTTTGCCGAACACTTTCATCGTGCTCCCGATCAGCTTGGTGCAGAGCATATCCGCGAGTACCAGCTCTCCCTGTTTCGTGAGCGCAAGCTGGCTGCGAAGACGGTGGCGCAGCGAGTGGCCGCGCTGCGGTTCTTCTACGTCAAGACGCTCAAGCGACATTACATGCTGGAGCACCTGCCGTTTCCCCGCTTGCCGGAGAGGCTCCCAACCGTGCTCAGCCGAGAGGAGGTCGGCGGGTTGCTGGCCGCCTCCGCCAACCGGCTGCACCGCACCATGCTGATGACGTTGTACTCGACCGGAGTTCGCCGGACCGAGCGCTATGCCAGTTGAAGACCTCGGATATCGACAGCAAGCGCATGGTGGTTCATGTGCGTCAGGGCAAGGGCAGGCGCGACCGGGATGTCCCGCTCAGCCCGGCGCTGCTGGAAGAGCGCTTTCGCGGCATGATCTGAGTCATAGGAGGTAGCTAATCTCTGCCCGCCACAAATGCAGCGTCCACCACGCCAGCGGTTTAGTTCAAACGGAGATTTCGGAAAGTTCACGCCGGGCCAAAGCCCGCGAGGCTTACGACCTCGAACCTTACTTCTGAGAGCGACTGCCTGGGTTGAGCAGGCCATAACATCCAATCGGCCGCGAGCACCGACAAATATATGACCGTCCGCAACCGTCGGTATGGCGAAACGAACGATCATATCGGCACGATCCCGTTCGCTCTTCTGTTCACTGTTGTACAGCTCACGCGTAATGTCCCTCGCATCGTAGCATGCAGCACTGCGGGCCGGTCCATGTGCGCCTCGTTCCACTCCTTCGTCGACACCACCCACAGAATCGCATCCTTCGTCCCATCGGCCGAAGGCATTCACTCTCTCGAGAACGACGACGACATGATGAGCGCTATGGCGCGTGAGTTGGTCGAGCGCGGGGGAAGAGGACGATCAATCGTTGCCTCTTTTGCCGCTGGAGCCGGTCACAGCATCGTCACCTGCGCCGAATCTTGTCGAGCCCAATCCGAAGAGGCAACAAAAGCCTTCCACGCTTTGGCATACTGGCCACACGGAGGAAGATCAGATGCTGCTCTTCGCCTAAACCATTGCGCGTGAGCCTTCGGCGACGTGTCCGCAGGCTCACATGTTTGGAGCTTTCAATGACAAAACAGGAGATTCTATGGCCAGCAAAGCTACACCTCTGATTCCGTTTCAAAGGTCAGCTGATGCGCTGTCGTCTCCCACCGTGGTTGCCACGGATCATTCTCTGCTTGAGCTAGACAGTGAGCTCGGTGCGCTGCTCGATCAGATTCAGGATGAGATCGAAGAGCAGGGCGAGGCGAGCGCCGAAGCAATGGAGCGCCTCCAATTATTCTGTCAGGCCATGGATGTAAAGATCGATCGGATAGGCAGGTTTCTCAGGGTCATGGAGACACGTGCCGAGTACTGCAAGAAGGAGTCGGCAAGATACGCCGCTCGTGCCAAAAGGGCGCAGAACAAGATCGAACGAACGGAATCCATGGTCCTTTACTACCTTGCCAGCCACGATCTCAAAAAGATTGAGAGCCACGAATTCACGTTGAAGCGGAATAAGAACTCCCAGGACAGTGTGGTGATCACTCAGCCTGACAGCATCCCTGATGACCTACGCCGCTTCGAGGCAAAGATAGATGGTCCCCTCTGGCTCGACGTGATCGATGCATTGCCCATGACGCTGGCCGAACCGCTCGCAGCTTCCGTCAAATCTAGCGAGCCATCGAATAGTGCCATCAAGCAACACATTGCCAACGGTGGCGTGGTCGAGGGAGCTTCGGTCAAACGCGGGTGCCATCTGCGAATCGAATAGTGGGAAGCTCAATCAGGCTCTTGCAGGCAGCATAGGCCGGCGCTGGCGCTGGCCTAATATTCTGCTTGATGAATCGCCTATGACTCTGCAATCGGGACACACACGTCCGGAACTCGGAGGAAAAGCATTGACAGAAAACCTCGCTGAGCGACTCGCGCTGATATCAACAATTGACATCCATCAGATATTGTACGGAGCCGGTACTTCGTGCTGATCGGAATTCGCGGCTCGATCGAAACATCTCAGACTTGGCTATTGAAGGGGAGCCGTTATTCAGCGGTCAGAACTGGAACTTCGCTGCAAGCAGGATCGAGCGCGGACCGCCGTTCTGATAGAGAGGATTGAGGCCGCCGTTCGCCCCGCCGAAGCGCAGACTGCTGGCGAGAGTTGCGTCGAGTAGCCGAAGCGAGCGTCAGTTACGTTTATGTATTGTCGGGGGACCGAGGTTCGGGTGGTTCAGGATGCTGAAAAACTCGGCTTGAGCCTTGAGCCGCTTTGTTGATAACGTGAAACTGGCGCTGCAATCCAATGTCGGCTTGGAGCGAGTCATGCCTCGCAGGACGTTCCGGCCGAAATTGTCGACGGCTAGGCATACCCAAACTGGAGCTATACTTTTACCACTCTTTTCGGGGATTCAGAACATTCTCAGTGATCATAGGATCGTGTTTGAACCCGCTGACCAGGGTGATTTGGTGAAAATAGGTGAAATTGAGTGTGCGTAATCGATGCAATCGCGCCAATTACCATTCGGATGAACAAGCTCGGACGTTCTGTTGGCCGACTGTACAGACATCTCGCAAACAATGAATCCTGAACTCCCGGTGCGGATATTCCTCATACTCCTTTGCAGCATACTGGCCTGCCCTTGTGCGAACGCTGTGGATCCGGACCGGCGGATTTCTCAGTACGCGCACACTGCCTGGCGCGTGCGTGACGGAGTCTTCGCAGGAGCACCCACTGCGATCACCCAAACTACAGATGGATATGTGTGGGTTGGGACGCTAGGTGGGCTGTTGCGCTTCGACGGCGTTCGCTTCGTCCGCTGGACTCCACGCGCCGGAGAACATCTTCCCGCGACGGCAGTGATCTCACTCCTGGGCGCCGCCGACGGGAGCCTGTGGATTGGAACAGCCTCTGGCCTGGCTCAGTGGAAGAACGGAAATTTGTTCAATTTCCCAGAAACAGCGGGCCGCGTGAACTCGATCTACGAGGATCGTGAGGGCACGATTTGGATGGCGCGTTCGCGAACGCGGGCTGGAGCTGTTTGTAAGGTCACAGTATCTGTGGCCAAATGCTACGGGCCCAAAGACGGAGTTCCACCCTATGCTGGGACATTGATCGGCGACAACTTCGGATATCTTTGGATTGGAACCAGCACCGCGCTTGTCCGATGGAAACCAGGTTCATCTACTTCGTACGAGTTGCCCGGACTCAAGTCCAACGTAGCGCTTGCTGGTATAAACGCTCTCGCTGCCACTCCTGATGGATCTGTCTGGGCGGGGATCTCGAATTCAGGCCGCGGGCTCGGCCTGCAACAGTGGGTAAACGGTACATGGAGAACCCTGATCACAACGACACTCGACAGCAGCACGTTGAATGCCTACGCCTTGTGGTTGGACCGGCATAACGCATTGTGGATTGGAACTGAAGGAAACGGCATCTACCGGGTCCACGATGGCAAGGTGGATCGTTTTCGAAGCGCAGATGGTTTATCAAGCGATACCACCGAGGGTTTTTTTGAGGACCGAGAAGGTAATTTGTGGTTGACCACTGCCGAGGGTGTCGACTGTTTCCGCGACATTCCAGTTGTCAACTTCTCTGTGCGCGAGGGGCTTACTCGTGACTCGGTCGATTCCATACTTGCGGCTCGAGATGGGACCATCTGGATCGGGAATTATGAAGGTTTGGATTATGTGCGTGGGGACGTCGTTTCATCCATCGGTCCAAAGAATGGATTGCCGGGCAGTCACGTGACGTCCCTGTTCGAAGATCATGCTGGACGGCTTTGGGTCGGGTTAGACAATGGATTGTTTGTTTACGAGCGCGGCAGGTTTAGACCCATCCAGCGTCGCGACGGAGGTGCCATAGGGGTCGTTACGGAGATGATCGAGGACGTAGATAGCTGCATTTGGGCCGTAGTCGTTCGCGCTGGCCCCGAAAATCCAGTAGGACTGGTCCAAATTCAAGATGGCAGATTCGCCACCGAAATTGCAGACGAGAGGCTAGATATTCCAATTTCGCTAGCGGGCGATCCCGAAGGTGGCCTCTGGTTGGGACTGCGTAAAGGTGGTCTAGCCCGGTATCGGAATGGCCAACTGCAGATCTTTCCCCTCAAGAACACAAATGCTCAAGTTTTACAGGTACTGGCAAAATCGGATGGTTCTGTGCTGGCAGCAACCACCGATGGCCTTGTCGAACGGCGCGGTGAGACTCAGTATGCCCTCGACCACCATAACGGCCTGCCCTGCGACCGGACCTACGCGATCATTACAGACAAATACTCCAATCTTTGGCTGTATACCGAGTGCGGTCTGATATTGATCAAATCGGACGACCTGCAACAGTGGCGTGGACACCCCGACCTAAAGGTAAGGTTCGATTTGTTCGATGCGTACGACGGCGCCCAGCCCTATCTCGCTGATTTTAAGCCACGTGCAACACGATCAAACGACGGGCGCTTGTGGTTCGCGAATGGAACTGTGGCTCAGATCATTGATCCCGACCGGTTGTTTAGAAACTCCATCCCGCCGCCAGTACATATCGAAGAAGTGATTGCTGATCGAAAGAATTATCCGTCTCAAAACGGCCTTCGTCTCCCGGCCCTGACGCGTGATCTCGAGATCGACTATACGGCTCTGAGCTTTGTCGTTCCTCAGAAAGTGCAGTTCCGGTACAAACTGGAAGGTCATGATCGAGAGTGGCAGGACCCTCAAACCAGGCGCCAGGCTTTTTACAGTAATCTGCGCCCGGGCAACTACCGGTTCCATGTGATGGCCTCCAATAATTCTGGTGTCTGGAATGAAGCAGGGGCTGAACTCGATTTCAACATAGCTCCCGCCTACTATCAGACGACTTGGTTCCGAGGGCTTTGCGTGTTCGCTTTCTTCACGCTGCTCTGGGCCGGTTATCAAATGCGTGTTCACCAGTTGCAGGAGCAAGAGAAGAAATTCCGCGACGCAGTAGAAACCATGCCGGCCCTGGCTTTCGTTGCCGACCCCAATGGCAATAGCACGTTCTTGAACAGGGGATGGCTTGAATACACCGGCTTGAGCTCGGAACAGGCCTCAGGTTCAGGTTGGGAGAAGGCGATTCACCCCGACGATCTCAAGCGCGTCACCGAACGATGGCTCGCATCGCGGACGACTGGCCAACCGCTGGATTATGAAGCGCGGCTCCGGCGCGGATCGGACGGAGTCTATCGCTGGTTCCAGACACGCGCCCGGCCACTGCGCGATAACCGAGGCCAGATCGTGAAGTGGTGTGCAGTGGCGAACGACATTGAAGATCGCAGACATGCTGAACGGCTCCAGGCGGATCTTACCCACGCGAGCCGGGTCAGCACGATGGGAGAACTGGTCGCCTCTATCTCGCACGAACTCGCACAGCCCATCACGGCCACAACCAATAATGCCAGGGCATCTTTGCGATGGCTTCAGCACGACCCGCCCGATCTGACGCAAGTTCGCAAAGGGACGGAAAGAATCATCGAGGCGGGCACCTTTGCGTCGGAAATCATCAACCGTCTGCGATCGTTGTACAAGAAGGCCCTTCCCAAACGAGAGTTGGTCGCGATAAATGAGGTAATAGGCGAAATGGCCGGGATGCTGAGAAGCGAAGCCAGAAGACACGGAGTATCAATCTACACCGATATCAAAGACGATCTTCCGATGACCGTGGCGGATCGAGTGCAACTTCAACAGGTGCTCATGAACTTGATGATGAATGGCATCGAGGCGATAAAGGACTCGGGCGGCATGGTTATGGTGAAGTCGCGATTGGGCGAGGACGGCCAGATCGAGACCTCTGTAAATGACACAGGACCCGGGCTACCCGTGGGCAAGGCCGACCAGATATTTGATGCGTTCTTCACTACGAAACCAAAAGGCAGCGGCATGGGCTTGGCAATCAGCAAGTCGATCGTCGAATCGCATGGCGGACGGATCTGGGCCAACGGCGACGGCGGCCGTGGCGCGACGTTCCACTTTACCTTACCGGCGGCTCCCGCGGAAACAAGCCCCCCCGTGGATGCAGCGTGATTCGGCATCCCGCACGGTGGGTTCGCGGGCCAAGCCGGCATCATTTGATGCATAATCCATAGCGCCGTATCGACAGTGCTCGGCAGGCAGAGTTTGGCTGCAGAAGATTTTGGAGCGAGCATTGTGGATACGGCGATTTGTACTAAACCCGGATAGGTTTTGGCAGGACAATTGCTTTAAGGGGATTCAATCCATCGCAGCTATTTTGTGCGGACTTGAGCGGAAGCGTTGTGACTGCCGTGCGCAACATGCAATTTGTCCTGCCAAAAAATCTACCATGCTTCCACGTACCCGCGGAGCGGGTTTAGTACAAATCGCCAAATCACTCAGCGATCGCTCTAGCTGCATCGGAGGAACTCCCATTTTCGGGTCGTTCCACCTTTTCTTTGGTGTGCCATTTGACCCAGTTTGGATTCAGGGGTACAAACCAAGGTTCCATACGCATATTGCAGACCAGAAAGGAGGTTCCCATGTCTCAGCCTGTAAATGCAGAACCTGCACGTGAATCCCCTAGCAAGAAGATCTGTCAGGATCACCGGCCGCGAACCGGCATCGTCTGCCGGACGAGCGCGTGGGTCTCACCCACCATTTCTCCATCGCTGGCCACGAGGGCTACCTAACTGTCGGTCTTTATCCGAACGGGCGGCCGGGTGAAATCTTCATCCGGATGGCAAAGGAGGGCTCGACGATCGCGGGATTGATGGAGTGTTTCGGCACTGTCGTCTCGGTGAGCCTGCAGCATGGAGTGCCGCTCAAGGTGCTCTGCGACAAGCTCTCGCATACTCGGTTCGAGCCCTCGGGCTGGACCGGCAATGAGGAACTTGGATATGCGAAGTCGATCATGGACTACCTCTTTCGCTGGATGGAATTGCGATTTCTGTCTGGCAAGCAGCTTCCGCTGTTAACACAACAGATGGCAGTCGTTGAACGACCAGCCAGCGCAGAGGCAAACCATGCTCCCGCCAGCCATTCGCAATACCTTCACGACTGCTATGAGGTTGGCGATGCGCCTCTCTGTGTCACCTGTGGGTCACTGATGGTCCGCAACGGCAGCTGCCACAAGTGCGCAAATTGCGGTGGTACGAGTGGCTGCTCTTGACAGCGGAACGGGGCAGCTCTCGGCTACAGCAAATGACCTTGGAATCGCGAGCACATGAAGAGCTCTTTGAACTGGTTGAGGAACTGCAAGGATGGGAGAAAAATGCAGGTTCAGATAGCAATCGGGGAGAACCATCGCTTCGAGCTGCGTGAGGCGTTGTTGGTTTACTACGGGAACAAGACAACCTTCATTACGAAGCACGAGGTTACCACCCAGCAGAACGCAGCACCTACTTTCGGACCGGCGCAACCGCTCACCACAGCATTCGTCGAATCGCTCGTTCGCTCTCTTGGGGGCGGATCCGCGGCTGAGGTGACGGCCAGCACGTTTCCCTCTGCGGCC
Organism: Edaphobacter aggregans DSM 19364; assembly: GCF_000745965.1. GTDB lineage: Bacteria > Acidobacteriota > Terriglobia > Terriglobales > Acidobacteriaceae > Edaphobacter > Edaphobacter aggregans. Next base: position 12,015 of record NZ_JQKI01000026.1, read on the forward strand.
GAGTTCACTTCCTGGGTGGGAACCTGCCCCGGAAACCAGGAAAGCGCCGAAGAGAACTCCAGCAGTCGTTCGGCGAAAGGCAACAAGTACATGCGCCGGGTGCTCAACCAGGCCGCTCATGCTGTCGCCCGGAGCAAAGGCACACACTTTCAGGAAGTGTTCCGGCGTCTACTGCCGCGCCTGGGTTATAAATCCGCCGTCTGGGCCATCGCACATCGCCGATGCCGCTTGGTCTGGAAGATTCTTCATGGGGGAATCCGCTACGTCGAGCAAGGCACCGGAGTCGAACCGAAGCTCCTCATCTATCGTGCCCAATCTCTAGCCAAACAGCTTCGCAAATTCGGCTACAACGTTCAGATCACTCCCGCCAACAGGGCGCCAGCATAAGACTCGCGAGCGCAACCCTGGAGGACATGATTTTCGACGGTGATTTTCGACGGAGTACTACCGTAAACCGGGAACAATGGTTTAGCGTGGCAATGGCGAAATCAGCGATCTGTTACTACGGAATCAGAGGACATGAATCACAGAAATTTCGAATTTTGAGCTACCGGTCGACTTTTTTTGAGAACATTGAGACATGGGCAATCGCACCAATTCGGTGCTGGTGGCCAGTCTTCTCATATCTGGCGTATTTTTGCTTTCAACGAGCCCTAAGCCTCGCTCTATGAGGGCTGCCATTCCAGACCAAGCAATTTCACCGAACAACCTTGGCGGCCGGATGCCTCCCTCTTTTGATCGGGAGGTGGCGAGAGTCGAGGCCGAAATTGACCGGATTGAGGCGGACACGCTGCGCCAGGTCGAACACAACTCGCTCGATCGCCAGGCTCAGGTTCACATGCTGGGAAAGTTGCTGCTCTTTGATAAACATCTTTCCGTCCATCAAAACGAGGCCTGCAGTTTCTGTCATATGCCGGAGACGGGATTCACCGGGCCGATTCAGTCTTTGAATCAGACTACCGTGTCGTATCCCGGATCGGAGAGAACCCGGTTCAGCAATCGAAAGCCGCAGAGCTATATGTATGCACCCTTCGCGCCTGTGCTCCACTACAACGCTTTGCAAGGTGACTTTATCGGCGGGAATTTCTGGGATATGCGGGCGAGTGGCTATCGGCTGCAGAATCCAAGCGCCGAACAAGCGCAGGGACCGCCGACGAACCCCGTAGAAATGGGCCTGCCGGATTCGGCCTGTGTGGCGTTCCGTCTTTCCCGGGCTCCCTATCGCAAGCTCTTTGAGACGGTGTGGGGGAAAGACTCATTCACCATTCAATGGCCTCCCGACGTGGAAAAGGTCTGTGCCACACCGGCACCGCCCCCCGCCAACGATGAGTACCCGGTCCATCTCAGCGTGGCAGACCGGGCTCGCACCGACCGTGTATATGACAGCTTCGGGCTGGCGATCTCCGCCTATGAGTTTTCGCCAGAAGTGAGTCCGTTCACGTCAAAATATGACACCGTACAAGCAGGAAAGGAGCAATTCACGCCGCAGGAGAAACTGGGATATGAGTTGTTCCGCGGCAAAGCGAAATGCAATGAATGTCACCGGGATGGAGGCCCCGGTGAGGAGCCTCTGTTCACGGACTTCACTGCGAGTAACCTCGGCGTCCCGAAGAATCCGGGATTGCAGTACAACTACGAGAGCGCGCCCGACCAACGCGGCTATCGTGCCAACCCTGACGGACCGGCATACGTCGATGTGGGCGTGGGATCTTTCCTTCGCAGGCTGAAAAGCCTGAGCGGTCAACTGAATCCCGATTCTGGATGGATTCTGCTGGCGCCGAAGTTCGACGGCAAGTTCCAGGTTCCCACATTGCGCAACGTGGACATGCGCCCAAGTCCTGATTTCGTGAAGGCGTACATGCACAATGGCTACTTCAAGAGCCTGAAGGAAGTGGTGCACTTCTACAACACGCGTGATGTGCTACCCCGATGCGCGGCAGGGGATCGGGGGGAAAAGGTCACGTGCTGGCCAGTGCCCGAAGATTCGACCAATCTCAATAAACGGCAACTCGGCGACCTTAAGCTGACGGACCAGGAGGAAGATGCCATCGTGTCTTTCTTGAAAACCCTCACCGACGGTCACACAGTTCCCAAGCAGCGAGCCGCAATGTAGTCTTACACGGCTCACGTCGATGCCGGACGCTCAGTTGTGATTCCCGACGCGTAACACAGCTGGAAGCTGTATGTGTTCCTAAGGGCACCTCGTCTGAAGTAAGCGGTCAATTGTGCGGTTGGTCGCAAACCACACCTTACTCCCCAGCGCCTGACTTCGGCCACGTCCTGATCGAACCGCGGCTGCGTCCCCGCACGCCTCCGGCGTGGATGAGATTTTGCATACCCTTTAGTAATTGCCGAAGGTGGCAGCATTGCTATGCGCGCTACCCTCGTTGTGAAGGAGCTACGACACAAAATCCACAACAATTTGGGTAATTAGGAGATTTTGCAGGCTTTTGAGTTTTGTAAGTGATTGATTTTAAATGGCTCCTGAGGTAGGACTCGAACCTACAACCCTTCGGTTAACAGCCGAATGCTCTGCCATTGAGCTACTCAGGAGTGTCTGTGAGCGCGTTTGGAGAACGCACTGCGCTGAATCAGTTATAACAAATGCCCTCCGAAGGGTCAAAGGCGGCAATCGTTCGGTAGCGGGCCAGTCTGATGCTCCACCAGCCCGCTTCAAATCCTTACAGCTTATAGGCCTTCTTGACGAGGTTGACCGTGAGGTCTTTGACCACCTCGAAGGCCTCATCCTCGTCGAGCCGATGCTCCGCGACCAGCCGGCCGAGGAACGCGCAGTCGATGCGGCGAGCAACGTCGTGGCGCGACGGAATCGAGAGGAAGGCGCGCGTGTCGTCGTTGAAGCCGACCGTGTTATAGAAGCCTGCGGTCTCGGTGGCGGTCTCGCGGAAGCGCATCATGCCCTCGGGCGAGTCGTGGAACCACCACGGCGGCCCAAGCTTGAGCACGGGATAGTGCCCGGCCAGCGGAGCAAGTTCGCGCGAGAAGGTGGACTCGTCGAGCGTGAACAGAATGAAGGTGAAGTTGGTCGAATTGCCGTACTTCGAGAGCAGCGGACGCAGGTTACGGACGTACTCGGTTGGCGACGGAATATCCGCGCCCTTGTCGCGGCCGAACTTCTCGTAGACCTGCTTGTTATGGTTGCGGATGCTGCCCGGATGAAGCTGCATCGTCAGCCCATCCTCGGCGGACATGCCCGCCATCTCGGTGAGCATCTGCGCCTGGAAGATCTGCTGTTCCTCAGGCACCGAGCGTCCGGAGAGGATGCGCTGGTAGAGCGACTCCCCGGTGTGCGCGTCGAGATCGGCCGTCATCGCGGTAAGGTGGCCGTGATCGGTCGCGGTCGCTCCCATCGAGATGAAGAACTCGCGCCGTCTGCGCAAAGCATTCAGATATCCATTGAAGCTGCCGATGTTCTCGCCGGTGATGGCGCCAAGCCTCTCGATGTTTTCGCGGAATCCGGCGTACTCGGCGTCGATCACGGCGTCGGGGCGAAACGTTGGCAGCACCCTTCCCTTCCAGCCGGACTCGCGGATGGCCTTGTGATGCTCGAGGGTGTCGAGAGGCGAGTCCGTCGTCGAGAGGACCTCGATGTTGAACCTCTCAAAGAGCGCGCGGGGGAGGAACTCGGGAGTCTGGAGCTTGCGGTCGATGATGTCGTAGTACTCGTCGGCGTTGCCGGTTGCCAAGCGCTCGGTCAATCCGAAGTTGACGCTGAGGGAGTAGTCGAACCAGAGGCGGGTTGGAGTTCCGCGGAACAGATAGTAGTGCTTCGCGAAGATCCGCCAGACCTCGCGCGGGTCGGCCTGCTGCTTGCCGTCAAGCTGCGGAATGCCGAGCGACTCCAGCGAGACGCCCTGCGAGTAGAGCATGCGGAAGATGTAATGATCGGGCTGAATGAACAAGGCCGCGGGGTTAGGAAAGGCCTCGTTCTTCGCGAACCACGCTGGGTCAGTATGGCCGTGGGGAGAGAGGATCGGAAGATCGCGGACGGTCTCGTAAAGTTTTTGGGAGACAGCGCGGACCGCCGGATCAGAAGGAAACAACCGCATGGCATCAAGCATTCAGAGCACCTCGGTAAGAACAACCGCTAACAGAGACAAACTGCGAAAGATGGACGGCCTCAAAGGGCCTCCACCGAATTAAGCGCGACTCCGAACAAATCGCAACCACAGAAGCCTATCAAAAGTGGATCACAAGTGGTTGACCAATTTGCGTTGATAAGAGAAACCGGGGCGGGGGCCATCTCCACTGCAAAAGAAGAGAGGCGTCCCCGCTCGAGGACGCCTCCCTGGTACGCCGCAGTGCAGCGTGGGTTAGGGGATGTAGTAACGCATTCCGGTGAAGACCATGTTGTTGGTCGCCTTCGGAGCGCCGCCGACACCAGTCCAGGCGTCGCGGGTCAGGTAGCTGTACTGCACTTGGTACTGCAGACGGCCGTACCGCGGGTTGTTGTAGATCCGGTAGGTAAAGCCTCCCGTGTACTCGATGACGACGCGGGTCGCACCGAGGCAGTTTGCCGGGTTGCCAGGGCTGTATGGAGGATTACCCGCGACACCGATGCTGCCGAGACCGGAGCCTGGTGCTGAGGGCAGAGTCTCGGTGTTGCAACCCGTGTTGACCCCGGTGACGGGAGCATAACCAACCAGCTTGCCCGCCTGGGGTCCCGAGGTCGCAAGGTAGGTGGTGCGTTGTGCATATTCGGCGCCGGCGTATCCGAAGACATCGAGCTTCGGTGTCGGATGGCCCTCAAGCGAGATCAGCCCCTGCTGCGACTTGATGGGAGCCAGCGTGCCATCGGGGTGGACCGTGACGTCCGGTAGAGTCGATGTACCGTAACGGCCAACACCAGTGCCTGTCATCATATGAACGCCTACATCGAGGTACTTGGTGGCGGGCATGCGGAGGTTGGCAAAAAAACCACCGCCGGTCTTGGTATCGTTGACCGCACCGGCTGCCGTTCCGGTCAGCGCACCAGTGGAGCTAACTGCGGTAACGCCGGGATAGTAGCGGTCGCGGAACCAGCGACCGATTCCGCCCGCTTCAAAGTGGCCGTACTTGCTGTCGTAGGTGCCCTTTACGATAACGTCGGGCGCGACGTTGCTGGAGTAATTGGCGGTCAGGTTGTAAAGGCCACCGCCGGCGCCGGCGTTGCCGATAAAGAAGTTGGCAGGGGAGTTGGTCGCCGAGAAGATGTACTCAGGCTGCTCGAGCGAGGCGGCAGCGGTAAAGCCACCAATCTTCTGCTGGAAGCGGATTGCAGGCTGGCGAGTCCAGCTGAAACCGACGTGGTACTGCGCGTCGACGGTCATCGGCAGGTTCTCGGTGCGGTTGTCGGTGGACCTCTTCGTCTCGGTCACGAGCGACCACATCTGTCCACCGGTCAGGATAAAGCCGCTCTTGGTAGCTGCCTGGCCCCATATCTGGCGCTGGCGCAGCGTGTAGCTGTTGCTCTGATTCTCGTTGGAAGTTGCGCCCGCGGAGAGGAAGTCGGCTTCGACGTATCCCGAGAGCTTGAACGGTCCGGTGTTGCCCTCGAAGAGAGCGCCGATACGGCTCTGACGTCCAGAGAAGTTCAGTTCGGACACATGTGCCTGACCTGCGCCCTCATACGGAGTCGCGTTGAACGGTGTGTTGACGTCGGAGTTCATCGCCCGTGAACGCCACACGGTTTCAAAGGCGAAAAAGCCGACCGGCACGATGGTCACGCCCTTGTAGTGGATCGTCGTCGGCGACTCCATCGACGCGGTAAGGTCCCGCTTGGTATCGCTGATCGTCTGGGCGAGGCCCGTGTTGGAGACCTTGAGATCGGAGACCGAACTCGAGAGCGTCTGCATCTCCTCGTGGTTGGACTGGATGGCGGTTAAAGCACTCTGCGCCTGGGAGGAGGCAGCGGCAGCCGAAGCATTGGCGGCCTGAGCATCCTGGGTTGCTGTGGTCAGCTTCGCGTCACGGTCGGCCAGTTGACGCTTCAACTCGTCGATCTGGGCCTGCTGTGCCTGCATCTGCTCGCGCAGCTCACGGAGTGTGCGTTCGAGGGGAGTCTCGGTTTTCTTCTTGACGACTTTCTTCGCCGACCTGGGGGGACTAGCCGTCTGTGCCTGCATCGACACTGTACTTAAGACCAGCATCGCCGCAACAGCGGCTCGTAGTTGTTTCGTCATGGTTCCTCGCTAGTGGTTTCCGGTATCAGGGAGTAACAGAGATGGAGGGTCCGGATTCTTTTGCCTGCGTCCGTAACCGCGCCGTTCTTCCCGTTTGCCGCTGAAAGTATGCTTCCAGAACCATGTGAACGGACGAATAATTCCCCCGATTTTCATGGGAAAAACAACGTGATTTCAAGGAGCGAAGAAGACCTGACGTGCCGATGTTCGCACGCTAGGGCAGAAGTCCCTCCCAGTTGAGCGGTAACTGATTTACCGTTATCCGCATGCACTTTTTCCGAGCTGTTGTTCTGTTTGTCACCGCCACGGCGGTGTCTGCCGCGGCCCAGTCACCACTAAAATTGATACCGGTCCCGCGAGAGGTTGCCGCCGCAACAGCACAACAGCTGCCACAGGGTGTCCAAATCACCTGCACCGCTCCGTGTTCGGCAGAGGACACCTTCGCCATAGACGACCTTAAAACGTATCTTGCCTCGCAGGGGATCGCGGTCAACGCCACCTCGCCCTCCACGATCCTCGTAACGCGCTACGGCTCGCCCGTCTCTCATTCCATTCTGGCAGAGGCGATGCAGAAAAAGGCCTCAGACGCACCGGCTCAGTTTCCGGCGGAGATGAAGGCCGAGGGCTACGCGATCATCCCGGATGGCAAGGGGCTGGCCATTACCGCGGCCAGCGATGCTGGAATCTTCTACGCCCTGCAGACGGTAAAACAGATGTTCTTTGGCTTTGGGAACAAGGCGGTGCTGCAGACCGCCACGATCCGCGACTGGCCGGCGATGCGCTACCGCGGACTCGACGACGATCTCTCCCGCGGTCCCTTCCCTACGCTCGAGTTCCAGAAGAAGCAGATTCGCACCATCGCGGCTTACAAGGTCAACATCTACTCGCCCTACTTCGAGCACACCATGCAGTACAGTGGGCATCCCCTTATGGCTCCTCCCGGCGGCTCCCTCTCCCAGGCCGAGGCCCGCGAGCTGGTCGCCTACGCCGCGAAGTACCACATCACCATCATTCCCGAGCAGGAGGCCTTCGGGCACCTTCACTACCTGCTCAACTGGGAGAAGTACTCGTCGATCGCCGAGACGCCGCACGGACAGGTGCTCGCCCCGCACCAGCCCGACGCCCAGAAGCTCACGCACGATATGTTCCAGGAGCTGGCGCAGATCTACCCCGGCCCCTTCCTTCACCTCGGCGCCGACGAGACCCAGGAGCTCGGCAAGGGACAGACCAAAGCTGAGGTGGACTCTCGCGGCCTCGGGCCCGTCTACCTCGACTTCCTCCAGAAGATCGTCGCCGATCTCCAGCCGCTCAATCGCAAGCTCCTCTTCTGGGGAGACATCGCCTATCACGAGCCCGACCTGCTCAAGCAGCTCCCCGACTCGTTCAAGAAGGCCACCATCGCCGTAGCGTGGGAGTACAACCCGCAGCCCAAAGGCTTCGACCACTTCATCAAGCCCTTCACCGACGCGGGCTTCGAGACCTGGGTCGCCCCCGGCGTCAACAACTGGTCCCGCGTCTATCCCAACTGGAATAACGCCCTGGCCAACATTCAGCAGTTTACCGCCGACGGCCAGAAACTCGGCGCGACCGGCCAGCTGAACACCGTCTGGAACGACGACGGCGAGGCTCTCTTCAACGCGAACTGGTACGGAGTCCTCTTCGGCGCCGAGGCCGCGTGGCACCAGGGCGCAGCCTCGATCCCGGCCTTCCAGTCCAGCTACGGCGAAAACTTCCATGGCGACGCAACCGGCAAGATCAACGAAGCCCAGCGCGAGATGGCGGCCGCGCACCAGCTGCTCAAAGATTCCCCCTACAAGGTCGACGGTCAGGACCTGCTCTTCTGGCAGGACCCCTGGAACGCCGACGGCCAGCGCATCGCCGGTCAGATTCGCCCTATCCTCTCCGAACTGCGCATGCACGCCGAACGCGCCCTGATCCTCGTCGCCGAGGCTCGCAACGCCAATCCCAACCTGCGTGAGACCGATGCGCTCGACGTGCTCGAACTCGGCGCCCGTCGCATGGACCTCATCGGCCTCAAGTTCCAGATATCCGACGAGATCGCCACCAGCTACGCGCACGCCTTCGCCCTGCAAACTTCAACGACAAAGGAAGACCACGAGGAGCTCGCCCATGAGCTCGGCTCCATCAACGCCGTCAACGGCAAGCTGCAGGACCTCCGCAACAACTACTCCCTGCTGCGCGACCTCTACGAAAAGGCATGGCTCAAGAGCTACCGCCCCTACTTCCTGCGCAACAACCTCGAACGCTACGACTTCACTATCCAGATGTGGCTCGGCCGCATCGATCGTATGCGAACAGCGCAGCGTCAGTGGGCGAACTCGCAGACCCTCCCTCCAGCCGCCGACCTCGGGATTCCGGCGCCTCCTGTAGCACCCTAGCGTTACTTCGACTCCCCCGGTGCGCTCCCCTATCCGAGACAGGGCGCGCACCAAAATCCCCGGATTGCCAGTCAAATCAGCAGTCTCTTATCCTTTCGCTTCAATCGGGACTAGACTAACCGCGATGCTTCAGACTCTTTCAGCACGCCGCCTCCTCACCTCTTCTGCCACCATCGACTTCCCTGTCCTCACCATCGATGGCGACGGCCTGATCGTCAGCATCGAACCCGGCGCTGCCCCAGCGTCCTCCGACACCACCCTCACCTCCACCTTCTTCGACATCCACACCCACGGCGGCGCAAGCCACGATGTCATGGAGGCGACCCCCGAGGCGCTCGGCATCGTCAGCCGCTTCATCGCCGCCCACGGCGTCGGCCACTATCTGCCCACCACCGTCACCGCCCCCGTCGACAAGACGCTCGCCTCGCTCGAAGGCATCGCGCGAGCCATCGACCTGGCGTCCACCACAGACTGGGATGCCCGCCTTGCCCGTCCGGTCGGGATTCACCTCGAGGGTCCCTTCATCTCCCACGCCAAGCGCGGCGTGCACCCCGAGGCCGACATTCTCCCACCCAACATCTCGCTCTTCGACCGCTTCCAACAGGCCGCAGGCGGCCATATCCGCCTCATCACCATCGCCCCCGAGGTGCCCGGCTCGCTCGATCTGATCCGCCACTGCACCCGCAACGGCGTGCGGGTCAGCATCGGCCACACCAACGCCGCCTCAGACGAGGCCCACGCCGCCATCGAGGCCGGGGCCCAGAGCGCAACCCATACCTACAACGCCATGCGGCCGCTCAACCATCGCGAGCCCGGAGTCCTGGGAACCGTGCTCGACTCCGAGATGCTCTTCGCCGAGCTGATCTGTGACGGCGTCCACGTCGCTCCCGAACTCGTGCGCCTCTGGCTGAAGGCGAAGGGGCCCCAACGCGCCATCCTCGTCACCGATAGCATGGCCGCCGCAGGAATGCCCGACGGCGACTACACGCTCGGCACCTTCGCCGTACGGGTCGCCGAAGGCCGCGCCTTTGCCGCCGACGATCTCACTAAGGGCCAACACACCCTCGCAGGCAGCGTGCTGACTCTTGACCGAGCCGTTGCCAACGTCCAGCGATTCGCCGGAGCCTCGCTCGAAGTCGCCACCGGCCTCGCATCGCACAACCCCGCATTCCTGCTCGGCCTCGAGCGAGCCATCGGCTACATCGCTCCCGGCCAGCCTGCGAACTTCAACGTCTTCACCGCTTCCGGCGAGCTTCAGGGCACCATCCTCGGCGGTGCCGCTGTCGCATAGGAAACGAACAGGAGACAGCCGAACTCCGGCCCCGGCCTCGCATTTTCCCTATAAACTCGCAGTCATGCCCGTTGTTGCTTCCCTGCACCACCTTCACGCATTCGACCTGGTCCTCATCGTTGCCTACCTCGCAGGAATCACCCTCTTCGGCCTGCGCTTTCGCGGCGGCAAGGACGGCGCGGCGAAGTCCCTCAAGAGCTACTTCCTCGCCGACCGCAGCGTTCCCTGGTGGGCCATCGCGCTCTCCATCGTCTCCGCCGAGACCAGCACCCTCACCATCATCAGCGTCCCCGGCGTGGCCTTCACCGGCGACTTCGGCTTCCTCCAGATCGTCCTCGGCTACATGATCGGCCGCATCGTCGTAGCGATGCTCTTTCTGCCGCGCTACTTCCAGGGCGAGATGCTCACCGCCTACCAGCTCATCGACCAGCGCTTCGGCGGAACGCTCCACAAGACCACCGCCGGCCTCTTCCTCATCACCCGCGCCGCCGCCGAAGGAGTCCGCGTCTTCGCCGTCTCCATCGTCGTGGCTATCGCCATCGGCACCGGCGACGTGCTCTCCATCGCCATCATCACCGCGCTCACGCTGCTCTACACCTTCGAAGGCGGCATGACCGCCGTCATCTGGACCGACGTCGTCCAGATGCTGCTCTACATCGCCGGTACGATCGTCGCCATCATCACGCTCGGAACCCACGTCCCCGGCGGCTGGCAGCACATCCACACCGTAGCCTCCGCCGCAGGCAAGTTCCGCATCTTCGACTTCGCCCTCAACCTCTCCCAGACCTACACCTTCTGGGCCGGAGTGCTCGGCGGAACCTTCCTCACCATGGCCTCGCACGGCACCGACCAGCTCATGGTGCAGCGCCTGCTGGCCGGTCGCAACCTCTCCGAGTCGCGCCTCGCCCTGCTCTCCTCCGGAGCCGTCATCCTCCTGCAATTCACGCTCTTCCTCCTGATCGGCGCCGGCCTCTGGATCTTCTACGGCGGCGCGCTCACCAGCGGCCTCACTCCCGACCGCCTCTTCCCTGCCTTCATCGTCAACGAGATGCCCATCGGCATCGCCGGCCTGCTCATCGCCGCCATCCTCGCTGCCGCGATGTCGAACCTCTCCGCCGCGCTCAACTCACTTTCCTCCACCACCGTCGTCGACTTCTACATGCACTGGCGCCCCAACGCCGACGAACGCGAACGCATGATGATCTCGCGCTCCTCCACCGTCCTCTGGGCGCTCGTCCTCTTCGCCATCGCCGTCTACAGCATCCAGGCCGGCGGCAAGGGCCACGTCGTCGAGATCGGCCTCTCCATCGCCTCCGTAGCCTACGGCGCTCTCCTCGGAGTCTTCCTCCTCGGAACACTCACGCGCACTGCCACCGAACGGGGAGCCATCGCGGGCCTGGTCGTCGGCTTCGCCCTCAACATAGCGCTCTGGCTACAACCCGCGCCCATCCATCTCACGAACGTCCCCCTCTTCGGCGACACCACGCTGCCGCGCGTCGCCTGGACCTGGTACGTCCTCATCGGAGCCGCCGTAACCTTCCTCGTCGGCTACCTCGCCAGCAAAGTCTTTCCCAAGCCGCGCACGCCCGCTGGCGAAAAGGCCGTCATCGCCTCAGCACTCCTCGCCTGCCTCACCCTCGCCCCGTTGGCATCAGCACAAAGCCTCGTGGATGGTACTTCGAGGTATCCCGAGGCTTCAGCACAGAGCCTCGCGGAAGGAGCTTCTAGGTACCCCAAGGCTTCAGCCTTGGGCATCTCAGTCGCCGTAAATGAAAAGGGGCTTGAGCCCCTGGGGCATAGCTGGGTGCCCCATCTTCGCGACGGTCTCATCGTCGCTAAGGTGGGTTCGCAGGATTCAAAAGCCGCCCCAGACTTCTCACAAGTCTCCACGCTCATCAACGAAGCCATCGCACAGCACAAACTTCCCGGAGCCGTCGTCGTCATCGGCCACAACGGCAAGGTCGTCTTTCACGAGGCCTACGGCAACCGCAAGGTCGCCGGCGAACTCAGCCCCGACGGCTCCACCGCCGCCGAGCCCATGACCGAGGACACCATCTTCGACATGGCCTCGCTCACTAAGTGCCTCGTCACCGCCACCGCGATGATGCAGCTCTACGAGCAGGGCAAGTTCCAGTTCGACGACCCTGTCGTGAAGTATCTCCCTGAGTTCGCCGCCAACGGCAAGGACAAGGTCACCATCCGCGAACTCCTGACGCACTACTCCGGCCTCCCGCCCGACGTCTCACTCAAAGACCCCTGGGGCCTCGCCGCGCCCGACAAGGCCGAAGGCATCAAGCGCGCGATGGAGTCAAAGCTCGACAATCCTCCGGGAACAAAGTTCGTCTACTCCGACATCAACTTCATCACCCTCGGTGCGCTAGTCGAAAAAATCAGCGGTGAAACTCTCGGTGTCTATGCCAAGAACCATATCTTTGCACCGCTGGGGATGACGGAAACGATTTTTCACCCGATCTATGGATACTGCGGGCCGAACCTCAGCTTCTCGCCTCCCCCGTACGGCCATACCGAAATGGAGGTAAAGCCACTTCCACCTCCTCGCTGCAGCATGAGTGCGAACTCTCAACAGATTGTTTGGATTCTGGCGAAAAACCCGCGTGTCGCCCCCACCGCCCACGACGACGAGTCCAAAGACAACCCCTCCGCTAACCCCGACTACGACCATCTCCTCCGCGGCACCGTCCACGACCCCACGACGCGCCGCATGGGCGGAGTCGCCGGCCACGCCGGAGTCTTCTCCACCGCGCACGACATCTCGCTCTACGCGCAGGCGCTGCTCGACAAGCTCACCCGCAACACCGGCCCATTCCCGCTCAAGCAGTTCACCCTGCAGCTGATGACGAAGCCCGAGCAGCCCGCCACCGCCCAGGACGGCGCAACCATCTTCACCCCCGACCTCCAGCCCACCAAGGGCGTCGCCACACGCGGCTTCGGCTGGGACATCAACTCCGCCTTCTCGCGCCCGCGCGGCAGCATCTTCCCCATCGGTAGCTTCGGCCACACCGGCTTCACCGGCACCAGCCTCTGGATCGACCCACAATCCGACACCTACGTCGTCCTCCTCTCGAACGCCGTCCACCCTCGCGGCAACACGCCTATCTCCGCGCTGCGAGGACAGGTCGCAACGGCCGCCGCCCAGTCCCTCGGACTTCATCAGGCCCTGGCCAAAGAACCAGACACACCTGGCGGATGCATCGTGTCCAACGGCGCGTCCGGACCCTGTTTCCCTGAATCGGTGGGCACATACCGCAGTCCCGCGTCCACAGGCCTCATTTCACAGGCGGGCGCGACCCTCACCGGCATCGACGTCCTCGAATCCACCCGCTACGCCGCCCTCGCCGAAGCCGCAAAACGTCACAACAATCACCTCCGCCTCGGCATTCTCACCAACCAGTCCGGCCTCGACTCCCACGGCCACCGCACCATCGACCTCCTCGCCACCGAAGCCACAAAGGCCGTCCCCGGCCTGGAGCTAAAAGCCATCTTCTCCCCCGAGCACGGCCTCTTCGGCACCAAGGACGAGGCCGGCATCTCCGGCGAAGTCGACCCCGCCACCCACATCTCCGTCACCTCGCTCTACGGCACCACTCCCGAGTCGCGTCACCCCACGCACGGCCAGCTCAAAGACCTCGACGCCGTCATCGTCGACCTCCAGGACGCCGGCGTCCGCTTCTACACCTACGAGGCCCAGACCGGATACTTCGTCGAGGCCGCCGCCGCCGAAAAGCGCCTCGGCCATCAGCTCGAGATCATCGTCCTCGACCGCCCCAACATCATCGGCGGCCTCGCCGTCCAGGGCCCCGTCTCGGACGAGGGCCACGACTCCTACACCAACTACATGCCCCTGCCCATCCGCCACGGCATGACGCTCGGCGAGCTCGCCCGCTACATCAACGGCGAGCGCCGCCTGCCCTCCTCCACCTCACCCAACATACGCGAGCCCCTCGGCGCGCCCGTCACCGTCATCACCATGCAGAACTGGCAGCGCAGCATGTACTTCGACCAGACCGGCCTGCCCTGGACCAACCCTAGCCCCAATCTGCGCTCCGTCACCGCCGCCACGCTCTACCCCGGCGTCGCTCTGCTCGAGTCCACCAATGTCTCCGTCGGTCGCGGCACCGCCGCGCCTTTCGAGAACATCGCCGCGCCCTACTTCGACACCCCCGCGCTCGCCTCCGCGCTCAACGCCCGCAAGATCCCCGGCGTCACCTTCTCCTCCTCCACCCTTACCATCGCCGAGGACGCCAACCACTACCCCTACCACGGCCAGACCATCCCCGCCGTCCACATCTCCCTCACCGACCGCAACGCCCTCGACTCCCCCGAGCTCGGCATCGAGCTGCTCTTCGCCATCCAGCGGCTCTATCCCAAGCAGTTCAATCTCGACCGCGCCGCCCGCCTCCTCGTCAGCATCAACACCCTTCTGTCGCTCAAGAACGGCGACGACCCGCGCACCATCGTAAAGTCATGGCAGCCCGACCTCGACGCCTTCAAACAGCGACGCACCCCTTACCTGCTCTACTGACCGCCCCGCGCCAAGAGTACCCACCTCGCTAACTTGTGCGCACAAATTCACGACACCGTGCGTATTCCTGCATCAAAATAGAGGGACCTCCTTCGATAGAAGGATCTGTTTCCCGAGAGGGGATCCTCATGCCGCGCATCAACTTCCAACAGCAGCTCATCGCCCTCAAAGACAAGCTCCTCGCCATGGCTGCGCTCTCGCAGCAGGCGCTCTCGCTCGCCCTTGAGGCCTATCTCACCGGAAATCTCGGCCTCTGCGAGCACGTCAAGGAGATCGAGGCCGCCATCAATGCCGCCGAGACCAACGTCGATGAGTTCGCCTACGACCTCCTCGCCAAAGAGCAGCCCATGGCCATCGACCTCCGCTTCATCCTCGCCGTCATCAAGATCAACAGCGACCTCGAGCGCATCGGCGACCAGGCCTCCAACATCGCCCATCGCGCCCAAGCCCTGGCCAGCATCCCCCAGATCGAGCTCCCCATCGACATCCCAGACATGGGCGAGAAGGTCGGCGTCATGATCCGCTCCGCCATCCAGTCCCTGCTCGAGGCCGACGCCCGCCTCGCCGAACAGGTCCTCGCCATGGACGACGAGATCGACGACCTGAACCGCATCGTGCAGGACGATATGGTCGATCTCATGCAGCAGCAGCCCGTGATCAGCGAGCAGGCCCTCAACGCCATCCTCGTCTCGCGCAACCTCGAGCGCTGTGCCGATCACGCGACCAACATCGCCGAGGACGTCATCTTCTGGGTCCGCGGCTCCGACGTGCGCCACAAGTTGTCCCTCGCCCAAGCCGACTAGCTCTCACAACCCTTGACTCGCACTCAGATGCCGTCTAACCTTGAAGCAATGGCAGTCGACCGCACCTTCGTCACCTCCGTTTGTCGCATGTGTTGTTGCGACCGGGTGCGCTGTCGCCTTTGCCCCGCTTCGTAGACTCGAACACCTTCGAGCTACCGAGCACCACAAGCAAAGCCGCCATCGCCCACTCACTCCGAGTGGGATTTTTATTTCTATCCCCATCCACACCCAAAGGATTCCATGATGTCCACCACCCCGACGCCCCCCGCTCTCAAAGAGACCAAGGCCCAGCGCTCCGAGCGACTCAAGCTCGCCAAGAACCCCTGGGAGGCCTGGGACGAGGTCCGCGAGTTCGCCCGCAACGGCCGCGACACCGTCCTGCCCGAGTGGACCGGGCTCTACTTCAAGTGGTGGGGCGTCTATACCCAGGGCGACGGCAAGGGCGTCACCGGCGGAGCCAACGGCGAAGGCAAGGCCACAGAGTACTTCATGATGCGCATCGGCCTTCCCAACGGCCTGCTCACCTCCCAGCAGACCCGCGTCATCGGCCAGCTCGCCAAAAAGTACGCCAACAATCTCGCCGACATCACCACGCGCCAGAACATCCAGCTCCACTGGCTCACCCTCTCCGGCCTCGTCGATGTCGTCGACGCCCTCACCGCCGTCGGCCTCTCGCCCAAGGGAGCCTGCGGCGACGTCGTCCGCAACGTCACCGGCTGCCCACTCGCAGGCCTCGACCACGAGGAGATCATCGACGCCTCGCCTCTCGCCGTCGAGATCGCGCACCACCTCACCGCCAACCCCGAGTTCTACAACCTGCCCCGCAAGTTCAAGATCTCCGTCACCGGCTGCCCCGTCTGGTGCACCTATCCTGAGATCAACGACGTCGCCCTCACCGCCATCAAGCGCACCGTCGACGGAGTCGAAGAGATCGGCTACACCCTGCGCGTCGGCGGCGGCCTCTCGACCGAGCCCCACATCTCCGAGCGCATCCCCGCCTTCATCCCGCAGGACAAAGCCCTCGAGGTCGTCACCGCCGTCGTCCGCATCTTCCGCGAGCAGACCGACCTTCGCGAGAACCGCGCCCGCGCCCGCATCAAGTACCTCTTCATGCGCCACGGCTGGACCGCCGAGTCCATGCTCGCCGCCATCGAAGAAAAGCTCGGCTACAAGCTCGACCCCAATCCCGTCTCCGCCGACAACCCGCCCGCCGACATCTACCGCGACCACATCGGCATCCGCCCGCAGCGCCAGCCCGGCCTGAGCAGTGTCGGAGCCTCGGTGCTCAACGGCCGTCTCTCGGGCGACCAGCTCATCCGGCTCGCCGACCTCGCCGACAAGTACGGCAACGGCAGCCTCCGCGCCACCATCGGCCAGAACATCCTCATCGTCAACGTGCCCGACCGCGAGACCGCCGGCCTCGTCGTCGAGCTCAACACCCTCGGCCTCAACGTCGACGTCTCCCCCTTCTGGCGCGGAGCCATCGCCTGCACCGGAACCGAGTTCTGCAAGCTCGCCATCGCCGAGACCAAGGGCTTCAATACCTGGCTCGTGTCCGAGCTCGAAGAGCGCCTCCCCGGCTTCGACCAGCAGATCCGCCTCCACGTCACCGGCTGCACCAACTCCTGCGGCCAGCACTGGATCGCCGACATCGGCCTCGAAGGCAAAAAGATCAAGAAGGACGGCCAGCAGGTCGACGCCTTCTTCTTCTGCGTCGGAGGCTCCATCGGCAAGTACGCCCGGCCCGCGCGCCCACTCGGCTACCGCGCCGCCGCCACCGACGTGCCTGCCGCCATCGAGCGTCTGCTGAACGGCTACCTCGCCTCACGCACCGAAGGCGAAGACCTCCGCCACTACTTCGACCGCACCGACGACGCAACGCTCCGCGCACAACTCGCAGGCGAAGTCATCGAACCAGTCGAGCGCGACGCCCCACCCGTAGGTGCAGGCCGCTTCGCCCCGGGCGAATGATCCTCTCCTGAAACGAAGTCATTGTGTGGATAGCGACCGTTGCTTCTCTTCTGTGGAGCGACAGTTGCTTCTGAGGTAGAGCAAAGCTCAATCCGCATCTCGCATTTGCTTCTGAGGTAGAGCAAGCTCAACCCGCATCTTGCATTTGCTTCTGAGGTAGGCCAGGGCTTTAGCCCTGGTCCACGCGCCCCCTCCACCCGTCATTCTGAGCCGAAGGCGAAGAATCCCTGTATTTCCCCATGCGGCCGACCAGCCAGGGGGCTGTCAGAGGATGCTGAAAAAACTCGCCGCCTTGAAGGGGCGCGCCGCTCTCTGCCTAGTTGATCACTGCAACTCGATCCTCGACAGGCTGAACGTACTCCGCGACCCGCTTGATCATGTCCGCCGGATGGATCGGCTTGCTCACGATCGTGTAATCCCGTCCCATCTCACGCGCCTTCACCAGAAGGTCGACCGTCGCGGCCTGTCCGGAAAACAACAGGACCTTGCACGACGGAACCACTCTTTCAACAGTAAGCGCCAGGTCGATACCCGTCATCCCAGGCATGATCACATCGGTAATTAAAAGTCTTGGCCGATGCTCGCGAGCCAACTCGAGGGCGCTCTTTCCGGCATACGCAGACTTTGTCCGATAGCCACTCTTCGAAAGAATCATCGCCAGCGTATCTGCGATGACCGGTTCATCATCGACAACAAGAACATCAAGCCGGCGCTGCCCCTCTCGCACCTCCGAGTCATCCAGGGGCACATCTTTGAGCGGAACGATTTGGCTATGGACTATGCGGTTCATTCAAAATAACCTCAGCGACCACCCTATCAAGTACCGCCTGATACGGGTTAACTCTTTTAAATCTGTCGTTTACAGGAAAGTTTAAGTTCGTCAACCCGACGAGCTTGCGCTGCATCTGAATTGGAGTTACATTGCTGTCACGTTTGCGTCACGTTAGTGAAAGGATTACGCAAGGAGAACCTTATGGGCGATCACGAAGAAACAGGCCCTAAGCCGATGCGGTTTGAATCCATCCTCCAAGCCCACGTCCCCAAAGGACGAGAGGGAAAACACAAGAAGATCATTACCCAGCTCCTGAGCGACATCGGACACCTGCCGGAAGGTTCGGCCCTCAAAATTCCACTCGTAGAGCTTCCCGACTCCAAAGAAAACATCCGTTCCGCGTTAAGCCGCGCAGGCCGCCAGAAAAACCTCGATCTGGCAACCTCCAGCAATGAGCACCACCTCTTCGTGTGGAAAAACCCGCCGAGGGACACCTCAACCGACGACTAGAATATCTGTCAAGAGGCAGGTTGGCGTAAATTAATGTATCCAAAAGAGATAGAGTTGCCGATCTATTTCCCTCCATTCGGTAAAATAGAAACAGAACCAAAGAGAGGCTCCAGGAGGTGGAGCCTCTCTTCATTTGATCTAAATCAAGCCAAATGAAGACTTTACTCTCCGTGGACCCGTCGCTTCAATAACTTAGCGTAAGAGTACCAACCTATCTTTCCTGTTTTGAATACTTTGCGCAATTTCCGAGGAGGGTGGCAGTCAACACGCGATGCCCAGCGAATGACCACCGGACGCCCGTCGTCGTCACCGGGCGCATGCCTGAGTCGTTACACGCCCGAAGAATCGTCACCCGAGTCGGGGAATCTATGATCGAGATGGAGCGTTAGCAATGTCCCTGTTTCCGATCTTCCTCAAGCTCACCGGCCGCCCTTGCGTCGTCATCGGCGCCGGCCATCTCGCCGAGTCGAAGATCACCTCTCTGCGCTCCGCCGACGCCGCCGTCACCGTCATCGCTCCCGAGGTCAGCGCCGCCATCGCCGAGCAGGCCGCCGCCGGCGAGCTCACGCTCCATCAACGCGCCTACCAGCCGGGCGACCTCGCCGGAGCCTTCCTCGTCGTCGCCGCCACCAACTCGCCGGCCGTCAACCGTGCCGTCTTCGCCGAAGCCACCGCCACCGGCGTCCTGTGCAACGCCGTCGACGACCCGCCTTTCTGCGACTTCTACTTCCCCTCCGTCGTCCGCCGCGGAGACCTGCAGATCGCCATCTCCACCGCCGGCAACTCGCCCGCCCTCGCCCAGCAGCTCCGCAAAGAACTAAACGAGCAGCTTCCGCTCGACCTCGGCGACTGGCTCGCCGACCTCGGCAACCTCCGCCGCGAGGTCGTCGCCGCCGAGCCCCTCAACGAGCAACGCCGCCGCCTCCTTCACGAACTGGCCCAGCGCCAGGTCTGCAGCTACGACCGGTGTCCTTCGCGCCTCCTCGCACGCGAACACGCTCTGACCAACCCATTACCAACGGAGAAGGCGTGATCTCGATCCCCGACGCTGAAGCCGGCCACGTCTACCTCGTCGGAGCAGGCCCCGGCGATCCCGCGCTCCTCACCCTGCGCGCCGCCCACCTGCTCAAGACCGCCGACGTCATCCTCCCCGACGACCTCGTCTCCGACGAGATCCTCGCCCTCTCGAGCCCCACCGCCCTGATCATCCCCGTCGGCAAGCGCTGCGGCCAGCCGCGCATCACCCAGGCCGGCATCCACGAACTCCTCCTCGAACACTCGAGCAACGGCTCCTCCGTCGTTCGACTCAAATCCGGCGACCCGCTCGTATTCGGCCGCGCCGCCGAAGAGATCGCCTTCCTCCGCGAGCACGCCATCCCCTTCGAGATCGTTCCCGGCATCACCGCCGCCTTCGCCGTCGCCGCCACGCTCGAGACGCCGCTCACCGACCGCACCCGCGCCTCCAAGCTCATCCTCGCCACCGCGCACCACGCCGCCGGCAAGCTCTCCCTCACGCCCAGCTGGTCCGGAGCCTTCCCCAACGAGGCCACGCTCGTCATCTACATGCCCGGCCGCCACTTCGAAGCCCTCGCCCAGGACCTCATCGCCTCCGGCATCCCGCCCACGACTCCCTGCACCGCCGTCTCCAAGGCCTCAACCCCTAACGAGCGCATCCACACCACCACCCTCGCCACGCTCGCGAGCGCCGACGTAGGCCCCGCCCCCGTCATCCTTCTCATCGGCCCCGCTATCGCGCAGCAGACCTCGCAGCAACCGGCTGGCTGAGAAACTGCTCACCCGCTCCCGTACCGCCGGCGCATCGCAGCTCATGATCAAGTGCGCGCACTCGGCGCGCGAGACATACACCTGCGCCCCAGCCGCCTTCGCCCACACGAGCGCCGGAGCCGGAGCCACCATCCTGTCCTCCGCCGCCACAATCACCAGAAAGCTCACCGGCGAGCTGCGCGCCACCTCATCCAGCGGCAGTCCATGCAGCACGTCGTGCGAAAGAATCGCCCGCGCCTGCCAAACGCGATCGTTCGCATCCTGCCGCTGCGGCGCCTCGATCTTCTGGAGCCACTCCGCGTACTCATCTCGCAAAGCCTCAGCGTTCCGGAACGCCGGAGTCGTCAGCGTCTGCACCGATCGCGTTCGCCAGTTTCAGCTGCGGCTCCTTCGTATAGCGTCCGCCATCGTACTCCGGATCCGATTCGATCGCCTCGATCACGATCTGCTTCGACAGCCGGTCGAAGTTCGTCGCCTGCGGCGAGCCCACAATCGGCACTGTCCGCGACACGAACCCCGGATACAGCACCGACCACGCAAACACCTGGTGCCCTCCCATCGACAGCCCCATCACCGCGTGCACATGCTTCACCTTCAGCACCTCGGTTAGCACGCGATACTGCGCCCGCACCATGTCCTCCGTCGTGGACTGCGGAAACACGGTGCCATGCTGGCGCCCGCTGTTCGAAGGCGACGACGCAACTCCGTCCCCAAACGCATCGAACGCCACACCAAAGAACCTCGACGTATCCACCAGCCGGTTCTTCCCCGGCTTCGCACCGAACAGCGACAGCATGTCCTCCGTGCGCCCATTCAGCCACGTCGGCATCACCACCACGTTCGTTCGCTCGGCATTCAGTGTCCCGAACGTCCTGTACCCAACGCGCCAATCCAGAATCACTTCGCCGCTCGCAAGCTACACGTCCCCAGCTCGGCGATCTTCTGCTCGCGATCCTGCGCCCACCCCGCACCACACAGCGCCCACGCCAACGACGCAACCTGCCAGACTCGCCTCATGCCCAGAGCATACATGCCGCTTCACGCCCAGCCGCATCAGCTACTGGACAATATGAAGCTCTTCCGGCAGCAGTCGAGCCACCACCACCCGCTTCAGCCTCTAACCCGCTTTAACTCCCGCCGCACTCGCGAAGCAAACACCGGTCTGCCCAACATCGGGTAGGAGTCCAGAAGTGAATCCAGCATGGAAGGAATCGGAGGCTCATACACACTCTCAACACCGCAAAGAGTGCAAGGCATCTTCGCTCTCTCGGTGAGAGCCAACTCGACCGCCAAGGTCTGTCTTCCCCGCTGAGTCACATCCACCTTCCTGCTTGTCTCAATGAATTCACGGGCAAGAATCGTTACCTCATACGTTCCTTGACTCAATTCAAACGTCGCCGCTCCATCCCTATCCGCTTCTCGAACTCAAAGCTCCACTAACGGTCGATCTCGCTTGCACAACAGCCCCAGGTATCGCCGCTCCGTTCGGAATCCGTTACCTGGACCCGCAGTTGTGCAGAGGCCAACGTAGCGCTTGCAAGTGCAGCAACCATCACGAACAGCGCTCCACGACACCATGCGTTCATGTTCTCGCCTCGATACAAATCTACCCCAACCGCGCCGCAGCCACCTTCGTCGCCTCGTAGACCTGCTCGAACGACTCCACCGCATACAGCACCGGCTGCATCGCGCCCGTGTCGAACTCCTGGTTCATCACCTGGTCCAGATCGAAGTCGCGAATCTCCGCGCCGCCCTCGAGCACACGCGTGCACTCGCCATGCGAGCTGATTAGGCCGCTGCCGTACACCTTCAGCCTGCCGTCCTGCCGGATCACCCCAAACTCCACCGTGAACCAGAAGACGCGCCCCATCTTTTCCAGAGCCACCGGATCGTGCATCAGTCCCGCGCAGATCTGCCCATAGTGCTGCAGGAAGTTCCCAAACACAGGATGCGCGTGCATCGGCACATGTCCGAAGACGTCGTGAAAGATATCCGGCTCCGGCGTGTACTCCAGCGACTCACGCCCCCTGAGCCACGTCGTCGTCGGAAACATCCGGGCGGCCAGCATCTCGAAGAACGCATCTGGAGGAAGAAACCCGCTCACCGGCGTCGACTGCCAGCCCGTCCGCGGCTTCAGTCGCTCACTCACCGCCTTCAGGTCCGGAAGCTTGTCTTCTCTGAGCCCGATGATGTCGAAGCCCTCCACATACTCCCGGCAGGCGTGTTCGCGAAGCTGCGGCATTCGCCGGCACACCAGCTCCTTCCACACCGCATGCTGCTCCGGCGTGTAAGCGCACCAGTCCTGCTCGATCAGAAACGGCACAGCCACCCGCAGCTTCCCCTGCGCCAGATTTACGCCCGACTCAGCGATTCCCATACATCCACATCCCGTCCGGCCGTCAACCTGGCCAGCAGAAGCATACACCCTCCGATGCAAATTGGTTGTCTCGGCCCCCTCCCCCGGGGGGGTAGCGATACAAAAGTTATGTTTTCAAAGAGTTAGTCGAATTTCTCGATGCATAAATATTGAAAACACGTAGCTTAGACATCAAAAGCTTGATTGCAAACGAGTTAGCCCGGACTCTGCCGGGGCTCTTCTGTTTCAATGCTGTAATCAATATCGCAGGCTGAAGGTAATTAATCGGCACTTTTATATCTTTGATTCTTAGTGGTTTATGTAGAGGAGGGGCTTGACAGCATTTCTGTGGAAATCCTGTGGGGAACGAGGGAGGCAGGATGCGTCATCCAAGGCTCTTTTCTTCGGTTGGAACTCCGACGTCCAGCTTCGACCAGTCCTCCCCGCGAGCCTCGCGGCCAAGGCCAGTGACGAGCGCAATCGCGATCGCACCCACTACGACGGTCCACGACATCACCACGGTCAGGACTCCTCCCGAGTAGCGCTGCGCCAGCGCCGCCTGGAAGACCCCGTTCCGCGAGGAGCACAGGTTTCCTAGCTGGTAAGCGAACCCAGGAAACACCGCGCGAACCGGTCCCGGAGAAAGCTCGTTCAGGTGCGCCGGAATCACGCCGAAGGCTCCCTGCACCGCGAACTGCATCAGGAAGCCTCCCAGCGCCAGCAGCGGAACCGTGTGCGACCACGCCCACAGCGGAATGACCGGAATCGCTGCCAGCGCCGCGATGATGATCATCCGCCTGCGCCCGATCCGCTCCGACAGCGCGCCGCAGATGATTCCGCCAAGCAGAGCGCCGATGTTGGCGATCACGATCAGCAGCCCAACGCGCCCAGGAGCCAGCCCATGGTCCTTCTCAAGCAGCGTCGGATACAGGTCCTGCGTTCCGTGGCTGAAGGAGTTGAAGCACGTCATCAGCAGCACCAAGAAGAGGAACGTCGGAAGATAGGTCACAAAGTGCCGGAAGTCGATCCGCGGCTTTGTCGATCTTTCCGCCCGCCGTCGCCTCTCGGCCTCGAGCCAGATCGGCGACTCCTCCACCTTGTACTGCATATAGAAGGCGAGCAGCGCCGGCAGCGCGCCGATCATGAACATCACGCGCCAGCCCGTCAGCATTCCCGTTCCGTGCAGGTGCGGGAAGAGCAGCCAGTAGAGCGCTCCGGCCAGCAGGTTGCCGACCACATAGCCCTCCTGCAGGATCCCGGAGAAGAAGCCGCGGCCGCTCGCCGGCAGCGATTCCAGCGCGAGCGCCGCGCCCACGCCCCATTCGCCGCCCATCGCAATGCCAAACATCGCCCGGCAGACCAGAAACGTGGTCAGCGAGGGAGCGAACGCCGAAGCCAGTTCGAAGACCGAAAAGCAGACGATGTTGAGGATCAGCGTCGGCCGCCGACCGTACCGCTCCGCCAGCACGCCGAAGATCAGCGCTCCCAGCGGCCGCATCACCAAGGTCCAGAAGATCGCCTCCGCAATCGCCGGAATGCCGACGTGAAAGTCCGCCGCGATGGCCTTCAGACAGACCGTCAGCAGGAAGAAATCGAAGGCATCGAGCGTCCATCCGAGAAAGCAGGCCGCAAACGTACTTCTCTGGACAGGATTCAGGCGCTTCAGTTCGCCAAAGAAAGCCATATCGCGGAATCCTAGCATCCTGTCAACAGAATCGGTTGCGGTCGCATGGCTGGAAGTGGCAAAATCAGGATACAGCGATTACCTTTCGGTAAACTTCCTGAATTCAATTGAATAGCGCTATTATGCTCTATATAGACAACAGTAGTGTACTTTTACGACAATTGTTGCATCTCTGGCCGACTTCAACACATCTGAAAGTAGGTCACCAATGCTGAACCACCGAGAAAGGAACTTTATTATGCGTAATCGATTTCTGATGGCCCTTGCACTTACTTCTGCCTCACTCGCGGGCTCCAGTGCGCTCGCACAGACCTCAACCTGGACCATCGATCCGGCTCACTCGAGCGTCAACTTTGAGATCCGTCACATGGGCGTCTCCAACGTGCACGGAGCCATCGGCGGAGTCAAAGGCACGGTCCTTTACGACGAGAAGAACATCACCAAGTCCACGGTAACATCGACCGCGGAGACCGCGACCGTCGCGACGGGCGTTGAGGCTCGCGACAAGCACCTGAAGTCGCCGGACTTCTTCGATGTCGAAAAGTACCCGCAGCTCACGTTCAAGTCGACCTCCATCTCGAACACGGGTGGCAAACTAACGCTCACCGGCGATCTGACGCTGAACGGTGTCACCAAACGCGTGACGCTGGACGTCGATGGTCCCGCACCTGGACAGACGGACAAGGACGGCAAGACGCGCAGCGGCTTCTCCGCCAACGGCACGCTGAAGCGCAGCGACTTCAACTTCGGATCGAAGTTCGGAAGCGCGATGGTCGGAGACGATATCAAGTTCTCGATCGACCTTGAGATCGACAAGCAGTAAGTAAGTACAAGAAGTAGGGTTTAGGGAGTAGGAATCCTAACCCTAATAAACACAAGGGTCGGAGAGATCTCTCCGACCCTTCGTTCTTTCTATTCCCTATTCCCTGCCTTCACATCTTGGCGCGGAGCGGCTGCGTCGGTTCCGTCTGATGCAGAAGGACGCTCTCCGGTTCCGTCGTGTATTTCTTCAGCAGCTCATGGTGGAGGCAGTACAGGGCCAGCTCCAGGCGGTCGGAGACGCCAAGCTTGTCATAAACCTTGCGCAGATAGTTCTTGATGACCTGCTCGGTCGTTCCGATCTGGTAGGCGATCTCCTTGTTGCGCATGCCTCGCGTGATGCAGCTGATGATGGCAAGCTCCTTCTTCGAGAGCTTGGGCTGCACTTTGGGATCGGTCAGCGTCGTGGCCTGCGCTCGATAGGCTTCGATCACCCAGTTGATGGACTGGTTGTCGATCCAGGTCTCGCCCTCGGCGATCTTGCGGACACACTTCACCAGGAGATCAGGGGAGATGGATCGCGGAACCACACCGCGTACGCCGCGGCGATAGAGCTCGACCGTGTTGGACTCATCGGTCTCCGTCACCTGAACGATCAGTTTGGCGTCCGGCGCCTGCCGCACCAACTCAGGGACTGCGTCCACGGTTCCGGCGATCAGCTGTCCCTCAAGGACGACGACGTCGGTCGGGTAACGGTCGAGCGCGGCGTGGAGGTTACTCAGCGTTTCGACCTGCGCGACGACGCGAATGTCATCTTCCAGCGCGAAGACCTTGCGCATACCGACGCGGTAGATCGCCTGCGAGTCAGCCAGGATTACCCGGATTCCCACGGAAGACTCGTTCTCTACCGGGTTCTCGTCAGCGTTACGGGAGTGGTCAAAGTGAACAACCGTCATAATCAAGCCTTTAGAAAGTATTCGTCGATTACTGCTGCAGCCTTCTTTTCCCCACCATCCAGGTAATGGCGAACGACCCGGCCAATGCAGTGGATCGTCACGTCCGTTGCCGACCCCATGACAGCCGAAGGCATGGCGATCGTGAACTCGATTCTGCTGTCTACCTCGGGAAGATAATCACTTACAAAGAGAAGACCGTTGGCCGAGATATTCTCGGTGATCGCCTGCAGTTCGCCCTGCTCCGTATGAACCTGTAGAGGCAGCTTCATGGGGAATCGCACCGCGGTTCGAACCGGACTCTGTTCCTTTGGTTTTTGCCGCTGACCCATGAGTCCTCCTTTCCGCCCATCCGTCCCGGGAGCTGATCTGCTGGCCAACACACAGGAGTCTACAGCACAAAGTAACCATTTCCCGATACTTTTTCGATGTGACCCCGCGTCGGCAGACCGCCGGACTGCAACCCATCCTCCATCGTGGGTTCCGTTCCCTGCGGAAGAGGAATCCATTGCGTAAACCGGCGATTTCCGCCATACTTAGGTGTTGGGTTCTTTCGTCGTCCCTCGCCTGGGCAAGGCGGCCTGATGACGTTCCACCACCCAAAATAAACGTACTGAGAGGCTTTTCCAGTGTTGATGATCCGTTTAGCGCGCGTTGGAGCGCGCAAGCAGCCCCACTACCGCATCGTCGTGATCGAGAAGGACCGCGCCCGCAACGGCCGTTCGGTCGAGGTGGTCGGAACCTACAATCCCCGCACTAATCCCGCCAGCGTTGAGTTGAAGCGCGACCGCATCGATTACTGGACGAGCAAGGGCGCTCAGCTCTCCGACCGTGTCGAAAAGCTGCTTGCCAGCACCCCCGCTGTGGCGGTCGCCCCGGCAGCCTGAGTTACCTTTTGCACAATCTTTGGGAACACCACCTGGTTCCCAAAGATTTGCTGCTGCCCCGGGTTCGTCATCTCGCTTCCTGCGACCTGCTCACGTAGACTTCTGGTATTGCGATTCCGATGTGGTTCGGGTACCCGCAAAGTGAAGGACGCTTTGGGTACTGTCGGCCATATCGATTAACCGCGGCTACGCTCGTTTGGCACATCCCTGAAAGATCTCGCAATAGACGAGGCAAAAAAGGTTGAGCAAAAGCCCGCATTGTGATTCCAGGAGGTGTGTGTGATGACCCAGCCCATGCAGACGGCGGGCGAAGAGGACTACGTCAAGAACATGGTGGCACTGGTGACCGAGATCGCTCGGGCCCTGGTCGATAGCCCGGATAGCGTCTCGGTCGAGGCGATCCAGGACGGTGACGGAACCGTGCTTCGGCTACGCGTAGCGGCAAGTGATATCGGCAAGGTGATCGGCAAGCAGGGACGGACAGCACGTTCACTGCGCACCATCCTTGCGGCAGCCAGCATGAAGCTGAGGCATCGCTTCTCGCTCGATATCGTGGAGGAAGAAGGATCTCAGGGGGCTTGACGCCGGACGGTTCGACGTTGCCCGCGGAGACTATCCTGCCTTCCATGGATTCCAGTACATCATCGTGGATCGTTCTGGCTCATCTCGTCCGTCCTCAGGGCCGGAAGGGTGAGCTGCTCGCAGATCTGCTGACGGACTTTCCCGACCGCTTCGCCGGCCGCGAGGATCTCTTCCTCGCTCCTGCGGGCTTCGCTGGTCCGGCAGCGGAGGCTCGTCGCATTGACGTGACCTCCTCCTGGCTTCCTGTGGGCAAGAACAAGGGTCGCGTCGTGCTGCAGTTTGCAGGCATCGACTCGATCTCGGATGCGGAAGCGCTTGCCGGGCTCGACGTCGTGGTCCCTAGCGAACGCCGGATTCCTCTGGACGCAGAGGCGATCTACGTCAGCGACCTGGTGGATTGCGCCCTGTTCGACGGCCAGACTGAGGTCGGCCGAGTGACCGGCGTGGAAGTTCCCAGCGCAACCGATGGAGCTCGCCTGGCAGAGGCCGCACCGCTGCTCGTAGTCGAGTCCGGGGATGGCAGTGAGATCCTTGTCCCCTTTGCGAAGGCGTTTCTGGAGTCGATCGACCTGCCTGCAAAGCGCATCGTCATGAATCTGCCGGCAGGATTGCTCGATGTCAATCGCTAGAAGCGATACGTCACGCCCGCCGAGGCGATGGGATAGACCGGAAGTTTCTCCAGGCGATGATTCAGCTTCTGTATCTCGGCCTTCAGGCTGTCCTGCGCACCAGCGTTCTCCTCGAAGGTAAAGCATCCCTCAGAAGTGCAGGCGGTCCCGTTCAGGGTGACATCGATCTTCGCGGCGCCGGTATAGGCGACACCAAACTCTACCGGGAACGATAGCCTGCGCCCTTCGCCTTTTCCCGGAAGGAGACGATCGAAGCCGATCGTCAACATGGGAGCAATCCTGCGCGGGAAGACGACGGAAGCGGTGCCATTCAGCGGATCGTCGACGCTGTTGATGAATCCCTGGCTGCCGAGCTCGAAGTATTTTCCCGGAGGGACACTGGAGATGGCGGAGAGGTTGTTCTTGACGTACAGCACGCCGGGACTGATGCGAAGGCCGTTGTGGAGGGGAAGCCAATCAAGGCTGAGGCCTCCGGAGCGAAGGTAAAACTGCGAGTCGTAGGTGACGCCGTCGATGCTGAAGGGATAGTTGAACTCGAGCGAGTTGACCGATCCTCGGTGAGCGAGGTGGCGTCCGAGGCCGGCTGAGAGATCGGCCCCGGCGCCAAGGGTGCTCGCCTTCAGGGCAAAGCTCCACTTTGAGAGTGAGGATGGCTTGTTTGGATTTGGAGGCAGCGTGATGTAGCCCAGGGCAGAGGACTTCGGATTCAGCGAGGACGATAGCGATGGCGCGGAAGCAAACATCGGAGTTTGCGCGCAGGCAAGACACTGCGGCCCGGCGAGCATGCTGTCAGCATCGCCGCGAAGGCGAGTTTTCCGCGCATCATCGATCTAACCTTATCGATTCAGTTCGAGCTGGCCGGGGGAGGGTTCTCTCTAACGTAAAGCACTGCGGGCCTTACGGCAGCGCTGCGTCGTATCACTATTGTTCGCTCCAATCCCTCAAAAGCATTACTCTGAGGTGAACCTCTTTCGCGCATGCGTTTTGACATCATCACCATCTTTCCCGGCTTCTTCACGAGCATCTTCGAGTACGGGATTCTCAGCCGCGCCCGCACGCAGGGCCTGGTCGAGATCGCCACGCATGATCTGCGCGGCTTCACGCAGGACCGCCATCGCACGGTCGACGACCGGCCGTTCGGCGGAGGCGAAGGCATGGTGCTGAAGGCACAGCCGATCTTCGACGCGGCCGCATCTCTGAAAGTCGCCGCGAAGACCGGGCGCGATCCCCGGCGCGAGACGGTGATTCTGCTCTCGGCTCAGGGACGACCGTTCACGCAGTCGCTGGCGCAGGAGCTTGCCACAGTCGAACGCGTGGTGCTGATCTGCGGGCGATATGAGGGCGTCGACGAGCGCGTGAGCCAGCTGCTGTGCGATCGCGAGGTGTCGATCGGAGACTACGTGCTCTCGGGCGGAGAGCTGGGCGCTGCTGTGATCGTCGATGCCGTGGTGCGGCTGTTGCCGGGCGCGCTGGGACATCCTGACTCGGCGAGATTTGAGAGCTTCGGAGCGCACGATCTCTCGCTGGCGGAAGACGCAGATGCTTCCGGCGGACCGCCACGGACGACGCATGGAGCGGGCGGAATTCTGGATTATCCGCACTACACGCGGCCGGCGGAGTTTGAGGGCGTTGCGGTTCCGGAGGTGCTGCAGGGCGGCAACCATGACGCGATCCGTTTGTGGCGCAGGAAGATGGCGCTGCGCAAGACACTCGAGAACAGGCCTGATCTGCTGGCGAAGACGGAGCTGAGCGAGCAGGATCGGCGGCTGCTGCGTGAGATTGAGCGCGACCGCAGGCGAGAAGCAGAGGATTTGCCCTGAATCCGGCCGTTTCCCTGCCCTAATTGCTTGAATTCGTGTACACTAAAGACTCGAGTTCATACGTTAGGAAGTAGTCATGTCTATTCATCCCATCATGCAGAAACTGGCCGCGAAGCTTGAGCGGACCGATCTTCCCGAGTTTGCTCCCGGCGACACCGTCCGCGTTCAGGTCAAGATCCGCGAGGGCGAGAAGGAGCGTCTTCAGGCGTTCGAAGGTACGGTCATCGCCTGCCGCAAAGGGCCTCAGGGAACCTTCACCGTTCGCAAGATGAGCTTCGGCCAGGGCGTCGAGCGCATCTTCCCGTACAACTCCAAGGTCGTCGACAAGGTCGAGAAGATTCGCTCGTACGAGGTTCGGCGTTCGAAGCTGTTCTACCTGCGCGGTCTGCGCGGCAAGGCCGCTCGTCTGCGCGAGGTCGAGCGCGCCAGCTAGTTCTTCACCAGTATTTCCACAGAGGCCACGGCTTTCCGCCGTGGCTTTCTTCTGCGCGGGTTATACACTTTTGCCAGAGCAATGGCAGCCTCCGCAACGATTCGCATCCGCAAGGCAGTCACGAAGGCGACTGCGAAGCAGCAGATGCTGCGCCAGCTTGTGTGCAGCGACGCTCCGGAGCAGGCGCTGCGCTACTGCGGCTATCGCGTGATCGCGGGCGTCGACGAGGTGGGTCGAGGCGCGCTGTTCGGGCCGGTTGTGGCTGCGGCGGTGATTCTTCCGGAGCGCATGAGAGGGCTGGCAAATGCAGGCCTCAGAGACTCGAAGCAGCTTCTACGCAAGGACCGTGAGCGGCTGGATCGCAGGATTCGCAAGGTCGCGCTGGCGGTGAGCGTCGCCGAGGTGGATGCGGAGACGATCGATCGCGTGAACATCTACCAGGCGACCCGGATGGCGATGGTGGCCGCGGTTCAGGGGCTCGCGATCGAGCCGGATCACCTGCTGATCGACGCGATGCGGATCGATCATCCGTGCCGGCAGACGAAGCTGATCTACGGCGACTCGCTGAGCCTTTCGATTGCGGCGGCCTCGGTGGTTGCGAAGGTGCATCGTGATGCCCTGATGCGTCAACTCGACACTGCGCATCCGGGTTACGGGCTGGCGTCGCACAAGGGCTATGGAACGCCGGAGCATCGGCGCGCGCTGAAGGAGCAGGGTCCTTCGGTGCTGCATCGGCGGACGTTCGCTCCAGTACGGGCGGTCGATCCGGATGCTGCGATCGAGGAGCTGGTCTCGGACGAGCTGTTCGATTCGGACCTCGATCCGCTTGGGGAGGAGGCTGCCGATTGGGCCAGCGATTGATGTGCGTGGTCGCGCATCCGGACGATGAGTGCTACGGCTTCGGCGGCGCGCTGGCGCTGGCGGCGGACCGCGGGATTGAGACGTATGTCGTCTGCATGACCGATGGGCAGGCGGCGACGAATCGCGGAGTGGCTGTATCCGGCGCTGAGCTCGGCGCGATGCGGCGCGCGGAGTTTGCGGCTTCGTGCAAGGTGCTCGGCGTGACCGCGCACGAGCTGCTGGACTACCAGGACGGGCAGCTCGAGCACGTTCACACCGTGGCTGCGACCGAGGAGCTGGTGGAGCGGATGCGGCGCTTCAAGCCGGATGTTGTGATGACGTTTGGCAGCGACGGCGGATTGAACACGCACGCCGACCACATGATGGTGTCGTTCTGGGCGACGACGGCGTTTCACTGGGCCGGACAGCCGAAGCGATTCCCTGAGCTTGGGCCGCCGCACGAGGCGGAGCGGCTGTTTTACCTGACGACGGACTTCTTCCTGCCGGACCGGCGGCCGCCGCAGCCGGTTCCGTGGACCGTGAAGCTGGATATCCGCTCGGTGGGCGAGCGGAAGTTTGAGGCGTTCCGCCAGCATCACTCGCAGGCTCCGCTGATGGAGCGGACGAAGGCGGTCTTCGGCCGGTTCGGCGCGGAGGAGTTTTACGCGCTGATGGCGGCGAAGGATGCTCAGCCGGCTCGGCAGATGATGGACCTGTTCGAGGGGATGTAGGCACCCCCTCCCCTACAAATTGCGCAAAGTCTTCAATGTAGATACTTTAGCCGGGTACTTTGCGCGGAAAGTAGGGTGTATCAGGGGTGATCGGGCAAAGTTTTGATTCGAAAAGGGAAAACCCCGGCACATTCACCGGGGTTTTTTCCTTTTCGCTTACTACTACTAGTGTAGCAAGCCGAGGGTAATTAATCGGCAAATGGATGTTATTGATTTGGTTTTGTTTATGGGGTGAAGGGGCTTGACAGAAATTCTGTGGAAGGTTCGGGGCTGTTCTTCTGAACGGCCAACTGTTTCTGATGATGGTCTGCACAAATACAGGGGTCTCTCCACTCCGCTTCGCTGCGGTCGAAATGACGTTTTCCCGAGGAGAGCTGAGTAGACTCTGGGTATGGACGTCAGGGTGTTAGAGGCGGCGGTAGATCCGGTGGCGGTGTTTCGGGAGTGGCTCGAGGAGGCGGAGGCTAGCGAGCCGAACGATGCGAATGCGGCGGCGCTGGCGACGGCTGCTCCGGACGGTTCGCCGAGCGTGCGGATGGTTCTGGTGAAGCAAGTGGATGCGCGGGGGTTCTGTTTCTACACGAATGCGCGGAGCCGCAAGGGGCGGGAGTTGGCTGGGAATCCTCGGGCGGCGCTTTGCTTTCACTGGAAGTCGCTGCGCCGGCAGGTGCGGGTGGAGGGGCCGGTGGTGGAGCTTCCGGGGGAGGATGCGGATGCGTACTTCCACAGCCGGGAGCGAGAGAGTCAGCTGGGGTCTGCGGTGTCGCAGCAGAGCCGGCCGCTGGAGAACCGGGAGGCGCTGGAGAGGATGGTGGCGGAGTTTGCGGCCTTGCATCCGGGGGAGGTTCCGCGGCCGGAGTGGTGGAGGGGGTATGCGGTGCGGCCGGAGCGAGTGGAGCTTTGGGTGAGCGGAGAGCATCGGCTGCATGACCGGTTCCTGTTTGTGCGCGAGGGCAATGGGTGGGTGAAGACGCGGCTGTTTCCTTAGCCTGCGGTCTTCTTGGTCCAGATCAGAGTAGAGAAGCGGGTCTCTCCAGTGGGTCGACTTTTGCCGACTCCGGTCGGGATGACACCTGGTACACGGACATTCGATGTCAGAAGGTGAAGTCGCCGTCGATGCGGAAGAGGCGGCCGATGGAGTTGTAGGTGGCGCCGTAGTTGGGTGAGGCGTAGTACTGCTGGACGTCGCGTGGGTTGAAGTGGTTGAGCACGTTGTAGACGCTGAGGCCGGCGCGGAACTGGATGTGGTGGCCACGGAAGGTGAAGTCGACGGGGTACTGAACCTTGGTGTCGAGGGCGAGGAAGACGGGGAGGCGGCCGGCGCGGTTCTCGGCGCCGAGGAAGTTCCAGTCCTGATCGACGGCGGAGTAAGGGAAGCCGGTGTGGACGTCGAGGATGGGGATGAAGTCGAACTTGTGGGGCAGGGCGATGACGTTCCAGAAGAGGCCGCGATGGGGCGCGTCGGAGGAGAGCGGGCCGCGCTGGTTGGGGCGGATGAGCGCATAGGGGAAGTTGCCGAAGAACTGGTTGTAGTCGTTGAGCTCGCCGTAGGCGCGGGAGTGGACGTAGCTGGCGAAGACGGTGGAGCGCTCGCCGAAGCGCCAGCGGAGCATGGCGAGGAACTCGCGGTAGCTTTGGCGGCCGCTGTTGAGCAGGAGGAGTTGGGAGGCGCTGGCTGACTGCGAGGGGGTGACGTAGAACTCGCGGGAGACGTGGCGCTCCTCGTAGCCGAGGCGGAGAAGGAGATTGGTGCGCAGCTCGCGATCGAACTGGAGGGTCCAGCCTAGGCTGTAGGGGACGTGCAGCGACGCGGGGGCGACGTGGGTGAAGGTGGCCGGTGGGCTGACTGGCGTGGCGCCATTGGGAGCGTAGCTGGTGATGGTTTGGGCGGGGTAGCGGTCAAAAACGGCGACGTTGATGGGGATCTTGTCGAAGAAGACGCCGAAGCCTCCGCGGATGGCGGTGCGGCGGTCGTTGGTGGGAGCGAAGACGAAGCCGATGCGCGGGGCGACGTTGACGGGCTCGGAGGAGAGGCTGTCGTGGTCGAGGCGGAGGCCGAGGTCGAGCGTGAGACGAGGGTTGATCTGCCAGCTGTCCTGAAGGAAGCCGGCGAACTCGTTCTTCGCAGTCTGCGACGGGATCGCGGCGTCCGGGTAGGTGATGCGGCGGCTGAGAGTTCCGTCCTGGCGGAGGGCCTGGACGGGATAATTGGAGATCTGGCCGTCGTAGGAGGAGCGGGCGTAGGAGTAGCCGACGGTGAGGAGGTGCCTGCCGGCGCGCTCGATGGGCCGCCAGTGCAGCGCCTGAGAACCCTGGTAGAGCTGCGTGTTACGCCGTTGCTGCTCGAAGTAGCTGCCGGAGTTCTGTTCGGGAGCGAGGGTCATCTCGCCGGCGGGAGTGGCGGGGTGGATGTGCGAGTCGAGTTGCTTGGCGGCGAAGAGGCTCTGGAGGAAGCCGCCGTTGGAGAGGATCCAGCGATGGGTGAGAGAGAGGAAGTAGTCGCGCTCGCGATCGTTGGCGGTGACGGGCTGGGGGTTGAAGGTGTTGATGTTGGCGAAGTCGGTGTTCTGGGGGTCGAAGGCGAGGACGGCGGTGAGGCGATGGCTGATGGAGGGGTTCCAGTCGAGCTGGGTGTAGCTGTTGATCTTCTCGACGACGCGGACGTTGTCGGGGTTGGGGAGTGAGGGGACGGTGACGGTGTCGAAGCCGTAGCCGGCGGCCTCGAAGATGTAAAGCTTCGCCTTGACGAGGGGGCCGGCGAACGTGAGGTGCGGAGAGGCGCTCTCGACGCCGTGGGTGTGGCGGTGATCGATCCAGCGGAAGCGCGGGATGGGATCTTCGAAGAGCCACTTCCACTCGTCGGTGCCTCCGCGGGTGCTGAGGTCGACGACGCCCGAGGAGAAGCGGCCGTACTCGGACGAGAAGGGATTGGCGAGGACCTGCACGGACTGGACGGCCACGGCGGGCAGGCTGAGGGCGGGCTGTCCGGTGAAGGGGTCGGCGACAGTGGCGGAGTTGACGAGGGTGTTGGCCTGGTTGGTGCGTCCGCCCTTGATGCGGATGAGGCCGTCGATGCCGCGCACGACTCCGGGGAGCAGAGGCAGAGCGTCCTGGAAGTCCTGGTTGAGCTGGACGAGGGAGCGGAGGTTGCTGGCGTTGAGGGCGGGTGTGTTGCCGGAGCTGGAGGTGAGGTCGATGCCGGAGTCCTCGGAGGTGACGGTGACGGTTTGGGACTCGCCTTTTAGAGTGAGTTGAATGTCGAGCTGCGGAGGGTGGTTGTCTTCGATGGTGAAGGTCTTGGTTGTGGGCTCAAAGCCGGCGAGGGTGACGGTGATCTGATAGCGGCCGTAGACGATGCCGTTGAAGGTGAACCGGCCGAGGTCGTTGGAGACGGTGGCGGATTCGGTGTTGTTATCGAGGTTGTGGAGGACGACGCGAGCGTTGGGCCAGACGGTTTGCACGCGGTCAGAGCCGATGGTGATGACGACGCCGGTGACGTTTGCTGTCTTGGCTTCGCAGGCAGTGTCGCAGGCGAGGGCTAGGAGCATCGCCGCGATGAAGCGAACGGCATGCGCTGTGGCAGTCAGGCGTTGGTGGCGGCCTCCCAGGTTCATCCCGGAACCCTCCGCCGGGCCCTTGCGGTGGCCCTTGCTGCGGGTATTGTGTCACCGGCAGAGCCCTGTTCTCAAGGGCAGCGGAGCGCGGTTATCGTGCTCGTGCGATGCACAAGGCGACTCGCAGTTGATATAGTTCGTGGTGCGTAACATTCACTCTTGAGAGCGTGACATGGGATTCGACGGATTGGGACGGCGGGATTTTCTTCGTGGCGTTGGCGTAACGGGACTGATGGCAGGCGTGCCGGCGTTTGCGAGCGTCGATCCTTCGCGCGTTGTGCATGAGGTCGCCGAGCCGGGGCAGGTTGCGGAGACGAAGCCAAAGTACTCGATCAAGTTTGCCGTATGCGGCATGAGCCACGACCACATCTACGGGATGGTGGGGGCGATTCAGCGCGGCGGCGGCGTGCTGGTGTCGGCGTATGGCGCGGAGCCGGACAAGGTTGCGGGGTTCAAGAAGCGGTTTCCGGATGTGAAGATGGTCTCCTCTGAGGAGGAGATTCTGAATGACTCGTCGATTCAGCTGGTGCTGAGTTCGACGATTCCGGACCAGCGCGCACCGCTGGGGGTTCGCGTGATGAAGCGCGGCAAGGACTACCTGAGCGACAAGCCGGGGGCGACGTCGCTTGAGCAGATCTCGGAGATTCGCAAGACGATTGCGGAGACGAAGAGGATCTACGGGATTCTCTACAGCGAGCGGCTAGAGGTGAAGGCCGCGGTGAAGGCGGGCGAGCTGGTGAAGGCAGGGGCGATCGGACGCGTGATCCAGACGATCAACATTGCCCCGCACCAAATTGTGCAGAAGGGCGCTGACCCGTATGCTGGGGGCGCGGGCGGGCGGCCGGACTGGTTCTGGGACCCAGCGCGGTACGGCGGCATTCTGACGGACATCGGGTCGCACCAAGTGGACCAGTTTTTGTACTACACGGGATCGACGCAGGCGGAGGTGGTGGCCTCGCAGGTGGCGAATGTGGGGCATCCGCAGAAGCCGAAGTTCCAGGACTTTGGCGACATGATGCTGCGTGGCGACAAGGGTTTCGGGTATGTGCGGCTGGACTGGTTTACGCCGGATGGGCTGGGGACGTGGGGGGACGGGAGGTTGTTCATCCTGGGGACCGAGGGCTACATCGAAGCGAGGAAGTATATCGATGTGGCGCGGTCGAAGCAGGGGAACAATCTGTTCGTCGTGGACAAGAACGAGGCGCGGGTTATCGACTGCAACAATGTGGCTCTGCCGTTTGGGGCGCAGTTTGTGGCGGACGTTGTGAACCGGACGCATACGGCGCAGGATCAGACGCAGTGCCTGCTGGCGGCGGAGCTGGTGGTGCGGGCGCAGATGAAGGCGCAGCATGTGACGCTGAAGAGCTAACTCCTGGAATGACGAAAGATGAGGCACAGTCCTTCGGGGCTGCGCCTTCTGTTTTCGCTGCTCCACACTACGGTTCACTATGGCTCCACTGTCGCTATTGTTTCGTCACCAGCCCATCTGCTGTATGCGCCTTAAGATGATTCCGCTGTAGCTGTTCATGCGCTCCGGTCGCCGTCGCAGCGGAGCCGGGAGGATTGCGGCAAGCCGTGCCGCCTGCTGCCGTCCGATGTTCCGCGCGGGGTGTCCGTAATAGTAGCGGCAGGCGGACTCCGCGCCATAGACTCCCGGACCCCACTCCACCACATTCAGGTAGAGCTCGAGGATACGCTGCTTGCCGAGCACAAACTCCGCCACTGGCACCAGCGAGGCCTCTGCAACTTTGCGGAGCACGGACCGACCGGTGCCGAAGAATAGGTTCTTCACAAGCTGCTGCGTCAGTGTTGAGGCTCCTCGTGTGCGCACACCTTCCTTGTCCTCTTCGGCAGCGATCTTGATCTCGTGCCAATCGAAACCGTGATGGAGATAGAAGCGTCCATCCTCGGCTGCGATCACAGCATGCTGCAGCTCGGGCGATATCTGGCCGAGCGGGACGAACCGGTAACGCGACTCATATGGCATGCCATGTATCCACGCTTGCACGCGACGTTGTACGTGCACAGCAGTGGTCGGCGGATCGAGCCACCTCAGGCCCACCAGTGTAAGCGCTGCTCCCAGCCACAGAGCGGCCAGAACGATGCCGATCCGTCGCACAACTGATAACAGCTGCTTTTTCTGAAACCATGTCTTGCGTTGCGCCGCGTACTTTGTCGTCATGTCCCCAAACTACAGCCTTCGCGACTCGGCAGCGCTACCTCGCTCATGCCTTTTCGTGGACGTTTGCTACGCGCGCGTTATGCGGTCCAGAGTTGAGGGAGGGGGCCGGACTTGCCGGTGACGGGGTCGGAGGCGGGGAAGGCTACGCGGCGCATGCGCTCGAGGACCTCCGGGGTGGGGGCGGTGCGGCAGATGTCCCAGTGCTCGTTGGGTGGATAGGCTCCGATAACGAGGAAGTCGCCGGAGGCGGAGATGCGGCAGTGGCCGGTTCCTGCGGGCAGGACGGCGACGTCGCCGGCGCGGACGGTGACGGTGGTTCCCTGCTCTCCGCCGAGCATGATCTGCGCGTGGCCGGCTGCGAAGCCGAGGACCTCGTGCGCGGTGGAGTGGTAGTGGTGGAAGTCGAAGACGCCGTTGCGCCACTGCGGGGGCCAGCCGTTCTGGGTGAAGAGGGTCTCCATCTTGTCGGCCAGATCGGGAGAGACCGGAAGCGCGCCGCGGTAGAGCAGAACGGGCAGGACGTTGTTGGGCATCCAGCCGTTGGGTTTGAGGTGAAGCTGCTCGGGCGCGGCGGTGGTTGAAGCGGAGGCTTTGGAGGCGATTCCCGCGGCGACGATGCCTGCGGTGAACTTGCGACGGTCGATCGGTTTTGTCATACGTTATTCGACGAGGGCATGGTGCATAACGGTGTCAACTTTCGCCGTGAGCGTTGGCGGCGCGATCTGGTGCCAGGCGCCGAGGAGGTAGAAGGCGAGCTCGTCGTCGGAGACCTGGTCGAGCTCGATGCCGATCCAGCCGCGGACGCCGACGTGGGGTGGCCGGAAGAACTTCGCTGAGGAGGCTCGGACGAGAGCGAGCTGGATTCCGGGAGCGGCGGGCACCCAGACGGCGACGTGGCCGTCGTGGTGGTGGTTGTTGGCGAAGATGGCGAAGGCCTTGTCGCCGACGAAGAAGGTGGGTTCACCGTGGGAGATCCGTTCGGTGGTGGCGGGAAGGGCGGAGCAGATGCGGCGGACGCGGTTGAGCTCGCCGTGCTGGTCGTGCTTGTGAGCAAGGGCTGGCATGGAATGCCTCCCGAGACGCGCAAACAGTGTGTGCCGTGCGCGTGAAGCGGCGTGTGGTGCGTTATTCGCTGGTGTCGGTTTGAAGGATGTCGAGCTTTTGTGCCTCGTTCACATCGATCTCAAAGGAGTGGCATTGTCCGTCGTGAATGACGGAGAGAACGGAGTTGTAACGGTTGGGCGCAATCCTGACGGACTCCAGTGCATTGACGACGTCTTCGACCCGGTTGAATCGTCGGACGACTCCGCGGAAGCCGACGACGACGGGATCGACGATGGAGACAGACGCGATGAACTGCCTTGAGGCAGTATCGTGGCGCAGATTGCAGAGGAAGGTTGGCATCATGCCTGGATCGCTCATGGCAAGCCTCCTAGTTACGTGTTGGACGCTTCGCAACGAAAAGAAGATAGAAGATCAGTCCTGCCCAACGGCGGCGGGTGGGATCGGACTCTTGATTTTAGTCCCTTCGCCCGCGAGTGTGCGCCGGGTGAGGTTTTTTGTTGCCGTATAGGCAAGTCGGGCCAGAAGGAGGATGGTGAGGATGGCGGTGACCTTCCAGGGAGTGCGGACGCCGGGCTTCACCAGCCACCAGTAGTGGATGACGGCGCAGACGCCGGCGAGGTAGATGAGGCGGTGAAGGCGCTGCCAAGGCTTGCCTCCCATGGCTCGCATGATGAAGGCCGGCGAGGTGACAGCGAGGGCGAGGAGGATGACCCAGGCGGCAAAGCCGACCTGGATGAAGCGGCGCTTCATGACGTCGTCCCAGATCGTGGGCCAGATCTGCTTCCACTCCGTGACGATGATGCCGGGGTGGCCGGAGCGGATGCCGTTGAGGACGGTAGGGAGATCGTAGCCGGAGAAGAGAAAGACGTAGGTCGCCAGGTGCAGCGACGCGTAGAAGAAGGCGTAGAGGCCGATGAGGCGGCGGAAGCGGATGAGCCAGGAGATCTTCGGCGACAGGCGGCGCAGGGGCGTGACGGCGAGCGAGGCGAGGAGCATCCAGATGGCCCAGTCGCCGGTGAAATGGGTGATGTAGGCGACGGGATCGGGATTGAGGGCGAGCGCGCCGCTCTGGTAGAAGCGCAGGAGATAGATGAAGGGCACAAGGCCGAGGATGTGCGCTAACGTCTTGAGGATAATGATGGCGCGTTTCGACATGGGCGGTCAGTAGTAGCGCTTGAGGTCCATGCCATTGTAGAGACTGGCGACCTGGTCGGCGTAGCCGTTGAACATCAGCGTGGGGATGGTCTTCGGGAAGGCAGAGGAGTCGATGCGGCGCTCACGGGCCTGGCTCCAGCGAGGATGATCGACCTTGGGATTCACGTTCGAGTAGAAGCCGTACTCCTGGGAGTTCTGGTCGTTCCAGGTGGTGTGGGGCTGCTTGTCGGTGAAGTGGAAGCGGACGATGGACTTGCCATTCTTGAAGCCGTACTTCCACGGCGAGACGATGCGGATGGGGGCGCCGTTCTGATTCGGGAGAACCTGGCCGTAGCAACCGAAGGTGAGCAGCGCGAGCGGGTTCATGGCTTCGTCGAGGCGAAGGCCTTCCGAGTAGGGCCAGTTGTAGCCGCCGGGGAGGTCGGGCATCTGCTTGCGGTCCACGAGCGTGAGGAACTGGACGTACTTGGCGCTGGGGAGAGGCTCGCAGAGGTTGATGAACTCGGAGAGGGAGTAGCCGTCCCAGGGGATGACCATGGACCAGCCCTCGACGCAGCGGTGGCGGTAGACGCGGGATTCGAGAGGGCGGTACTTGAGGAGGGTGTCGATGTCGAAGGTCTGAGGCTTCTTGACCATGCCGGTGACCTGCACGGTCCAGGGTCGGGTCTTGAGGGTGTGGGCGTGCTTGGCGGGGTCGTCCTTGTCGGTGCCGAACTCGTAGAAGTTGTTGTAGTTGGTGGCCTTGGCGAAGGGGGTCTGGTTGTCGGGAAGTGTGTACGTGCTGGAAGCGGAGGACAGCGACTGGGCGTGGACGGTATTGGGGACGAAGAGACCGGGGACGCGGGAGAGCGCGTAGGCTCCGACGCCGAGGGCGGCGGCCCCGGTGAGAAAGGAGCGGCGGTGCTGGCTGAAGCGCTCAAAGGCGGACTGCGGAGTGATGTCGGAGGAGTTGATTCTGGATTCGAGGCCCTCGGAGCGGCGGAGCAGCATGGCGGTTCCCTTCCCTTGCGCGTGGCTGGTTGCAGTCAACGCGACACCTATTGGATAGGGTACGCCATGCAGAGGTAACCGGATGCGCGGAGATTTGATGCGCGGAGATTTATCGTTGCTTATCGCCCTGGAGTTGCGCGTGGAAGCTCGGAGGAGCAAACTGTCTGGAATGATAACCGCCGCTCGTGAACGAGACCTGATGAATGCAGCCGACCTGTTGCTCGATGCCCGCAGGACGAACAAGCCGATCGCCGATCTTCCGAAGGAGCTGCGACCTACGACGCTGGAGGAGGCGTACTTCATCCAGGACAGA
Source organism: Edaphobacter aggregans DSM 19364 (assembly GCF_000745965.1). Lineage (GTDB taxonomy): Bacteria > Acidobacteriota > Terriglobia > Terriglobales > Acidobacteriaceae > Edaphobacter > Edaphobacter aggregans. The sequence continues at coordinate 53,261 of NZ_JQKI01000026.1, forward strand.
ATGTCGTGGATTTACGAGGCGATTGGCGGATGGAAGGTGGGAGCGCCGACGCCGGATGCGACACCGACCTTTGCTCCGATGCCGGCGATGTGGATCACGTGCAGCGGATGCGAGATGCGAGGGCCGATGCACCGCTATCGCGGCGTGGAGGCGGAGATCGCGTTCCATATGGGGGCGGACCTTCCCCCGCGGGAGACCCCGTACACAGGGGAAGAGGTGAATGCGGCGATCGGGAGCATGCACCCGGCGATCGAGGTGCTGGAGTCTGCGCTGGTGGATCCGGCGCAGGCGACGAAGCTGACGAGCGTCGCGGACATGGCGATGCACGGCGGCTTCGTGTATGGCGCCGCTGTGCCTAACTGGCAGAGCATCGACTTCGCCAAGGAATCGGTGACGCTAGCGATCGACGGCGCCATCCGGGTGGAGCGGACGGGGTCCAACACGGCGGGCGATCTGATGCGTCTGCTGCTCTGGCTGGCCAACGAAGGAGCGAGCCGCACCGGGGGACTGAAGAAGGGCGACTGGATCACGACGGGAAGCTGGACGGGCAACATGCAGGCAAATGCGGGAGCATCTGTGGATGCGCGCTTCTCGACGGCCGGTCGGGCGTATCTTCGATTTGCCTGATGGCTGGCGCAGGGCTTTGCCAAATGCCGTCACACACACGGTTAGCGACATCGCAAACACTGTATAGCGGGTGGGATCGCGGGCAGTACCGTATTTGTGGTGTGTGCTCAAAGAGCCACAAAATGTTGTATTGAAAATTAGGGCATCTTCAGGGGTGGGGTGGGGAATCAGATGAGATAGGCGGTTTCCGTCTCGTGAACGGATGGGATAACTCCGTCACTGCGCGGGGGTTTAGGCATGGCACGTCCTTACTGGTCTGGACAGGTACAGATATCGTTGGTGTCGTTTGGTGTGAAGCTGTTTGTGGCGACGGAGTCGAAGAGCGAGATTCGCTTTCACCAAATAAGCCGCGCGACGGGCGAACGGGTGCGGCACCAGAAGGTGCTTTCGAGCGCCGTGGAAGACAACCCGGGCGAGGCGGCGAACCCGGTCGAGAAAGACGAGATCGTCAAGGGCTACGAGTACCGCAAGGGCGAGTACGTGACGATTGAACCGAAGGAGTTGGAGGAGCTGCGCGTACCCTCGAAGCATGTGATCGAGGTATCGCAGTTTGTGGACCTCGACGAGCTGGCTCCGGAGTACATGGAGAAGCCGTACTTCCTGGTGCCGGAGGACGATGTGCAGGCCGAGGCCTATGCCGTGGTTCGTGCGGCGCTGAAGAAGACGACGAAGGCGGCTCTGGGCAAGATCGCCTTCGGCGGACGCGAGCACGTCTTCGCGGTGACGGCGCAGGACGACGACAAGCTGGGCGGCATGATGGGCTACACGATGCGCTACCAGGAGGAGCTGCGCGATCCCGCGGAGTACTTCAAGGACATCAAGAAGGTTGCGGTGAACGCCGAGTCGCTGGAGCTCGCGATGGAGTTGATCAAGCGCAAGGCGTCGAAGTTCGAGCCGGAGAAGTTCAAGGACCAGTACGAGGCGGCGGTGCGGGAGCTGGTGGAGGCGAAGGTCAAACACCTGCCGGTGCCGAAGGACGAGGAGGTTGTTGCTCCGCGGCGCGGCCAGGTGATCAACCTGATGGACGCGTTGAAGAAGAGCGTCGGCGACGGTGCGGCCGCTGCGGCTGCTTCGGGCAAGAAGAAGCCGGCGGCTTCAGAGAAGGCGGCAGGAGCAAAGAAAGGCATCTCACTGGTGAAGCCGTCGAAGCGAAAGTCCGCGTAGCTGGCCTTCGCTTCGATGTGAGGCGAAGGAGTGGACATGGCTGAGAAGAAGGCAGCTTCGAAGAGCGCGAAGAAGGCTCCGCGAAAAGCTGCAATGAAGGAGGGCTCGGCAACCACCGCTGCGGATGTGGTCGACGAGCAGCTGGCGCGCTATCGGTCCATGCGCGACTTCAAGGTGACGGCGGAGCCGAGTGGGACTTCCGGAAAGAGCAAAGCGAAAGGCGTGGGACTTCCCTTCTGCGTGCAGAAGCATGCGGCGTCGCATCTGCACTACGACTTCAGGTTGGGGTGGAACGGCGTACTGAAGAGCTGGGCCATAGCGAAGGGGCCGAGCTATGTCACCGCCGACAAGCGCCTGGCTGTGCAGGTGGAAGATCACCCGATGGAGTACGGCGGTTTCGAGGGGATCATTCCGCAGGGACAGTACGGCGGCGGGACCGTGATGGTGTGGGACCAGGGGACGTGGGAGCCCCAGCCGGGACATACCGATGTCGACGCAGGGCTGCGCGATGGCAGCCTGAAGTTCATCCTGCATGGAACGAAGCTGAAGGGCAAATGGGCTCTGATCCGAATGGGAGGCAAGTGGGCGAAGGAGAAGAAGCCGAACTGGCTGCTGATCAAAGAGCACGACGAGTTTGAGCGGCGCGCAGATGAGCCTCCGGTGACCGAGGCCGAGCTGGACAGCGTGGTGACGGGGCGATCCATCGACGAGATTGCAAAGCAGGAAGACCATGTGTGGAACTCGAAGGAGACACGGTCCGGCGGTAAGGCCTGGTTTCGCAAAGAGAGCGCAGCCGAGCAGCAGGACGAGCAGCGGACAAAGGACTTCGAGCAGCGATTGAGGAGGCTTCCGAAGGAGCAACAGCCGAGGTTCCTTGAGCCGCAGCTGGCGACGATGGCCGAGGTGCCGCCGTCGAGTGAGGGATGGCTACACGAGTTGAAGCTCGACGGCTACCGCATGCAGGCGCGAAAGGAAGGCAAGCGGGTACAGATGCTGACGCGCACGGGGCTGGACTGGACGGCGAGGATGCGATTGGTCGCGAACGAGATTGCGAAGCTTCCTGTGGAGAACGTAACGCTGGACGGCGAGGTGGTGGTGGTTGCGCCGAATGGGACGACGAGCTTCGCAGATCTGCAGGCTTCGATGCAGGAGGGTGCGAAACATGAGCTGACGTACTTTGCATTCGACCTGCTGCATCTTGAAGGAAAGAGAACGCGTGAACTTCCGCTGAAGGAGCGCAAGCAGCTGCTGAGCGAGGTACTGGGCGGCGTCAACGAGGACAGGCTGCGGCTGAACGAACACATTGAGACCGGAGGCGAGGAACTGCTGCGCGAGGCCTGCAGGCTGAAGGCGGAGGGGATCGTATCCAAGCGCGCCGCCTGCAAGTACATGGCAGGACGGAGTCACGACTGGCTGAAGATGAAGTGTCTGCATGAGCAGGAGTTTGTGGTTGGCGGCTACACGCTGCCGACGAATGGGATTCGCGGCGTGGGCGCGCTCCTGCTGGGGTATTACAGGGACGGCAAGCTGATTTATGCGGGACGCACGGGGACAGGCTTTACGCAGAAGACGCACCGCATGCTGCGCGACCGGCTCGAAGGCCTGGCGCGGGAGACGAGTCCGCTTGAGTCAGTGCCCGCAGATGCGAAGAAGGGTGCGCGTTGGGTGAAACCGGAGATGGTGGTGCAGGTGCGCTTCTCCACCTGGACCGCCGATGACCTGATACGGCAGTCGGCGTTCCTGGGAGTGCGCGAGGACAAGGCGGCAAAGGAGGTTGTGCGCGAGGAGTCCGAGGTATCGCTTGGGCCGCGACGGTCTCGCCCGAAGAGCGCGGCCCATCGCAGCGATGCGGGTGAGTCGATTGCGGCGAAGCGGTCGAGTATGAAGAGTGCGGACGCTACTACGAGTGAGCACGCGCCGGTTCGACTGACGCATCCTGACAAGGTGCTGGACGCGGAGTCAGGCCTGACAAAGCAGATGCTGGCGGACTACTACTGGCAGGTTGCTGAGCACCTGTTGCCGCACATCGCGGGCCGGCCGGTGAGCCTGGTGCGCTGCCCGGATGGCGCGGGCAAGCCGTGCTTTTTTCAGAAGCATGTGAACGCGACGCTGCCGAATGAGATTCGCAGCGTGGATGTTCGCAACCGAAAGACCGGCGAGGTTGAGCCGTACGTTACGGTGGATACAGCCGAGGCGCTTACGGGGCTGGCGCAGTTGGGCGTTATGGAGCTGCATCCGTGGGGATCACGGAACGATGATCTGGAGCATGCGGACCGGCTGGTCTTCGATCTCGATCCGGACGAGTCGTTGGAATGGCCGGAGGTGACGAAGGCCGCTGAGGAGGTTCGAGCGCGATTGAAGACGCTTGGGCTGGAAAGCTTTGTGAAGACGACGGGGGGCAAGGGGCTGCATGTTGTTGCGCCGATCGAACCGGAGCTTGCATGGCCCGAGGTGAAGGAGTTTGCGCGCGGCATCGTGGCGGAGATGGAGAAGGCCGCGCCGAACCGCTACTTGACGAAGATGACGAAGTCGGCGCGCGTGGGCAAGATCTTTCTGGACTACCTGCGGAATGAGCGCGAAGCGACGTCGGTGGCGGCGTATTCTCCGCGTGCGCGCAAGGTGGCAGCGGTCTCGATGCCGCTCAGCTGGGCGGAGCTGAGGTCGAAGACGCGGCCGGTGTTTCGTGTTGCGGACTTTGCCGATTGGCGAGCGCGATTGAAGAAGGATCCGTGGGCGAGGATGGAAGAGGTGAAGCAGCGGATTCGTGCCTGAGCGTCTCGAGCCTCCTGTCGAGCAGAGGTAGAGAAGCAGGTTTCTCCGCTGCGCTGCTCACGATAAAGCTGTGAGCAGCTCCGGTCGAAATGACACATCATTGGAACGACGATGCAATCAATTGCTGTAGCTTGTTGTCTCTGCGGGTTGACTGAGGCGCATGACGAGGCACTTCGCTGCTCCACCTGCCTTTAGAAATTCGCTGAGGGTGACGGGAACGACGTGGAAGCGCGCTGCTTCGAGTCGTGCGGTCAGTTCCCTGCTGATGTCGTTGAGGATGATGGTGTGGCCGATGTTGATGGCGTTGCAGGCGAAGTGTACGGCGTCGGCTTCGGCGACGATGATGCGCTTCTCCGTCGGATAGAAGGCTTCGATGCGCGCGATGGAAGCTGCATCGAAGGCTGCGGGGTAGTACATGACGTAGCCGTCGGCAAGCGGAGCGAAGCATGTGTCGAGGTGATAGAAGCGCGGGTCGATGAGATGAAGCGGCACGACGTCGATGTTCCACGCGCGCGCGAGGAGATGGTGGCTCTCACGCGTCGTGCGGGGGCCATAGCCTGCCCAGAGGCACGAGCCGTCGGGCGAAAAGAGCGCGTCTCCTTCGCCTTCGAAGGGGGTCTCGCGGGGAACGTCGAGGACGGTGTAGCCGGCGTGATGGAACCAGCGGCGGAAGTGCTGCTCCTCGGCCTGGCGCTCGGGGTGGAAGAAGCTGCTGAGGACGACGATGCCGTTGCGCTCGAGGCCGGCGTTGGCGGTGAAGACCATGTCGGGGGAGCCGGGCTGCGGGTCGATGACTTCGACGTCAGCGACTTCAATAAGTGCTTGATGGAGGCGATGCCACTGCGCAGCGGCGCGCTCGCGAGACGAAGCGTGAAGGTTGCCGGCCATCCAGGGATTGATGACGTAGGCGACATCGTAGAGACGCGGCGGGCACATGAGGTAGGTAGGCCGAGCCGCAGCAAGCGGCGGAGTAACGCGCGGGACTTCGATGGACTGCGTGCTCATAGTGTCTCCACCATGAGCATCGCCGATCGCGAAAACCCACGTCAATGCTAATGATTATGCATGTTTCGATGCATAATCATGCACTCACTGACCGCGTGAGTTACAGATTGCCGCGCAGAGCCTGTTCGCGTTCGATGGCCTCAAAGAGCGCCTTGAAGTTGCCCTTACCGAAGCTTCGCGATCCCTTGCGCTGAATGATCTCGAAGAAGACGGTGGGGCGATCTTCTACCGGGCGCGTGAAGATCTGAAGCATGTAGCCCTCGTCGTCGCGGTCGACAAGAATGCCGAGGCGCTCCAGTTCTTCGAGAGGCTCGTCGATCTTGCCGACGCGATCCTGTAGCTCGGTGTAATAGGAGTGTGGAACGGTGAGGAAGTCGACGCCCTGCTGCTGCATCTTCGAGACGGTGGTGAGGATGTCAGAGGTGGCGAGCGCGATGTGCTGCACGCCGGGCCCCTGGTAGAAGTCGAGGTACTCCTCGATCTGCGATTTGCGGCGCCCCTGTGCCGGCTCGTTGATGGGGAACTTGACGTAGCCGTTGCCGTTGGCCATTACCTTCGACATCAGCGCGGAGTATTCGGTGGAGATGTCCTTCTCGTCGAAGTGCTGGTAGAGCGAGAAGCCCATGACCTTGGCGTAGAAGTCGACCCAGTCGTTCATGGAGTTCCAGCCGACGTTTCCCACCATGTGGTCGATGTGGAGCAGGCCGACGGGACGTGCCACATGATCGTGTGCGACGTGGCGGAAGCCGGGGAGGAAGGGGCCGGTGTAGTGGGTGCGCTCAACGAAGGTGTGGATGGTGTCGCCGTAAGCGGCGATGCTGGAGGTGACGACCTGGCCGTGCTCGTCGGAAAGCTCGGTGGGCTCCTGGATGCTGCGGGCTCCGCGGCTGGTGGTTTCGCGCCAGGCCTGGCGAGCGTCGTCCACCCAGAGTGCGATGGCGCGAACACCGTCGCCATGCTTGTGAACGTGCTGGGCGATCTCGCTGTCGGGCCGCAGCGCTGTCGTGAGAACGAAGCGGACCTTGCCCTGCTGCAACACATAGGAGGCGCGGTCGCGATGGCCGGTCTCCGGCCCAGAGTAGGCGACCAGCGTCATGCCGAACGCGGCGCAGTAGAAGTAGGCGGACTGGCGTGCGTTGCCGACGTAGAACTCAACGTGGTCGGTGCCCTTGAGAGGGAGGAAGTCGGCGGCGGGAGTGGGCTGGGGCTGGGTGAGCGTTGCCATGGGGAGTCTCCAGTGATGTCGTTCGCACTGTCGAGGATAAGACTCGAGCGGTGAGGTTGGCTAGTGGGAGCGATGGGCCGGTAGGATAGCGGCGCGGCACTCGCCGAGACCGATGCGCGGGTGGCCAGGTCGCGCGCAGAAGCCGCGGAGGATAACCTCGTCGCCATCGGCAAGAAAGCCGCGGGTCTCGCCGGTGGGAAGCGCGAGAGGCTGGGTGCCGTTATGGGTGAGCTCAAGCAGGCAGCCCGCCGAGGTGAGCTTCGGACCAGAGATGGTGCCGGTGGCAATCAGATCACCGATCGGGAGGTTGCAGCCATTGCTGCTGTGGTGGGCGATCAACTGCGCGGGGGTCCAGAAGAGGTCTTTCGCGCTGGAACGGCTCAGCAGGAATGGATCCAACTTGTTCCTTCGCATGGTTGGAGTTAGCAGGAATACTTCGAGCTGCACATCAAGACTTCCCTGTTTCTGATCGATTGCTGAGCGCAGGTATGGAAGCGGCTTCGGGTCGGATTTTTCTCGCGGAGAGGTTGGGGCGCGGAAGGGCTCAAGCGCAGCTATTGGGGTGACCCAGGGCGAGACCGTCGTGGCGAAGCTCTTGCCGAGGAAGGGGCCGAGAGGCTGGTACTCCCAGGACTGAATGTCGCGTGCCGACCAGTCGTTGAGGAGGCTGACGCCGAAGAGATGCTGGTGTGCTTTGCCGATCGGAATCGGCATGCCAAGCGAGTTGGGCTGGCCGATGTAGAAGGCCAGTTCGAGCTCGTAGTCGAGGGATTTGGTTGGCCCGAAGGGGGGCATGCCGCCGGGCGTGGTGGGCCGTGTCTGTCCCACAGGGCGGAAGATGGGGATGCCGCTGGGGAGGATCGAGGAGGCGCGGCCGTGGTATCCGATGGGGACGTGCTTGTAGTTCGGCAGCAGAGGCTGGTCGGGGCGGAAGATCGCTCCGACGCGCGTGGCGTGGTGAATGGAGGCGTAGAAGTCGGTGTAGTTGGGAATCTCGACGGGCCGGAGCAGAGTCGTGCCAGTGATGGAGTGAAGCGCCGCCTCTGTGGCCTGACGGCGGTCGGGCGGAGCGCTGGCGTGGAGCAGCGTGGTGATGGTCTCGCGAAGGAGCGCCCATGCACGCGGGCCAAGCGCCATCAGGGGGTTGAGGACCGGAGCCTGACAGGCGGCGACGAGGCTTCGAGGCAGCAGGTTCGCAGAGGCGCATTGATGAAGGTCGAGCAGGTGCGTACCGATCGCGACGCAGAGATGGCGTTCGTTGCCGGCTTCGAAGGCTCCGTAGGGCAGATGTGAGAGGGGAAAGTCAGTCGCGGGATCGTTCGCTGAGGTGAGCCAGCTCCGGTGCGCGGAAAGGGTTCGCTTGGCCATGGGGCATGATAGCTCCTGACGATGCAACGGAGGGTAACAAGAAGACCCGCCTTGAGTGGCGGGCCCTCTGGACGGTGGCACTCCCTTGCCTCGTTCGTGAGGCTCGGGAATTACCGGTTGGCTGTGATGTGCTGCTGCTCGAGAGTTGCGGCTTCGTCGTCGCAGCCCTCGGGGCGCTGCTTCGGTCTGGAGCTGATGCGGACGAGGATGCCCTTGACCACGACATACAGCACGGGGATGAAGAAGAGATTCAGCACGGTCGAGAGCACCATACCGCCGACGATGGCCGTGCCGACCGAGTGACGGCCAAGCGCGCCGGCGCCGGAGGCGAAGTAAAGCGGGAGAACGCCGAGGATGAAGGCGATCGAGGTCATCAGGATGGGGCGTAGTCGAAGCTCAGCCGCGACGACAGCGGCTTCGACTACGCTCTTGCCGTGTTCGATCTGCTGCTCCGCGAACTCGACGATGAGAATGGAGTTCTTGGCTGACAGACCGATCAGCATGACCAGGCCGATCTGCACGTAGACGTCGTCGACCAGGCCGCGCCAGGAGACCAAGCTGAGGGCGCCGAGAACGGCCATCGGAACCGCGAGCAAAATGATGAACGGTAGAACGAAGCTCTCGTACTGCGCTGACAGGGTGAGATAGACGACCAGCAGGCCGAGTCCGAAGATGATCACGGCCTTACCGGCGGACTCCATCTCTTCCAGTGCGAGGCCGCTCCAGGAATACATCATGCCCTGAATCTTGTTCTTCTCGAAGAGCTCCTGCATCTTCTCAAGGCCCTGCCCGGAGCTGAGCCCCGGAGCCGCGGCGCCGTCAATCTCCGCCGAGCGGAAGATGTTGTAGTGATAGATGACCTGTGGCCCGGAGGTCTCTTTGATACTGACCAGATTGTCGAGCGGGATCATCTGGCCGTTGTCGGAGCGGACGTAGAACTGGCGCAGGTCCTTTGTATTGCGGCGGAAGTTTTCGTCAGCCTGAACGTAGACTCGATATGACCTGTTGTTAAAGTCGAAGTCGTTTACATAACTCGAGCCCATGTAGGTGCTGAGGGCAGAGTTGATCTGCGCCAACGGAACACCGATGGTCTTTGCCTTCTCACGATCGATAGTGACGTACATCTGCGGGTCGTTTGACGTGAAGGGCGTATAGAGGCCGACGAGGCCGGAGTGCGGATCGCGGCTCTGCGCCACCATTTCGTGAGCGACACGGTCGATATCGCCGAAGGTGTTGCGACCCTGGTCCTGCAGCATGAACTGGAAGCCACCGACCGAGCCGATGCCCTGGATGGCGGGAGGCTCAAAGGCGGCGACGATGCCTCCGGGAACCTGGAAGAGCTTTGGTGCAACCTTGGCGACGATGTCGCTCGCAGAGTGGCCTGGCCCCTTCTTCTTTCGTTCATCGATGGGCTTGAGCGGCGCGAAGATGATGCCGGCGTTCGGAGAGCTTCCTCCGGTCAGCGAGAACCCCATGACTGAGAAGGTGCCGAAGACGTCGTCGTCCTGACGAATGATGTCGGCTGCGCGATCGGCGACCTCGGTGGTATAGGCCAGAGACGCGCCGGGCGGCGTCTGCACGATGTTGATGAAGTAGTTCTGGTCCTCCGACGGGACAAAGGCCGTCGGAACGTGCCGGTACATGTAGACCGTACCGGCAAGGCCCGCGGCGAAGAGCAGCAGCATGATGACGCGCAGCTTGACGACGTGCGTGACGGCGTAGGCGTAACCCTTGATGACCTTCTGAAGTCCCTTCTCAAACAGGCCGAGCAGGCCGCCGTGCGTTCGCTCCTGACGGAGAAGGATCGCGGCGAGCGCGGGCGAGAGGGTAAGGGCGTTGAAGGCCGAGATGGCGATCGAGAAGGCGATCGTCAGCGAGAACTGCTTATAGAGAATGCCCGTGGTACCGGGGAAGAAGCTGACCGGGATGAACACCGAGATCAGCACGAGCGAGGTCGCGATGACGGCGCTTGTGACCTCGGCCATGGCCTCGGAGGTGGCGCGGTGGCTGTCGCAGTGTTCCTCGTGGATGTGGCGCTGGACGTTCTCGATGACGACGATGGCGTCGTCGACGACGAGGCCGGTCGCCAGCGTAATGCCGAAGAGTGTGAGCGAGTTGATGGAAAAGCCGAAGATCTTGATGAAGGCGAAGGTTCCGATAAGTGAGACCGGAATCGTTACCGCCGGAATAATCGTCGCACGCCAGTCCTGCAGGAAGAAGTAGATGACGATGATGACGATAATGATGGCTTCGATGATCGTGTGGACGACCTCTTTGACCGAGTCGCCGACGACCGTCGTGGTATCGAACGCGATGATGTACTCCAGGCCCGGCGGGAAGGACTTGGCCAGTTCTGTCAGGACCGCCTTGCACTGCCGATCGACCTCGAGCGCATTGGCGTTGGAGAGCTGTTGCACACCGATACCGACAGCCTCGCCGCCGGAGAACTTGAGATCGGTGTCGTAGTTCTCCGCGCCAACCTCCGCGCGCCCGACGTCCTTGAGCAGAACGAGCCCGCCGTTGCCAGGAGCGTTCTTGAGGATGATGTTCTCAAACTCCCGCGGATCGGACAGGCGGCCAAGCACGCGTACCGCCATCTGGTAGGTCTGTTTGCTGTCGGAAGGCGGTCGGCCGAGTTGTCCGGCGGCGATCTCGACGTTCTGTTCCGCAAGCGCGTTGGTCACGTCCAGCGCGGTGAGACCGCGGGCCGCCAGACGTGCCGGGTCGAGCCAGATGCGCATCGCATACTTGCGCTCGCCGAAGATGAGGACGTCGCCGACGCCGGGCACGCGCTTGAGCGCGTCCTTGACGTAGACGTCGAGGTAATTGGAGATGAAGGCCGGCGAGTAGCGGCGATCGCGCGAAAAGACGCCCGCAGCGAAGACGAAGTTGCTGTTCGCCTTGGTGATGGTGATGCCGGTCGCGTTGACAGTAGCAGGAAGGCGCCCCTGCGCGGAGGCCACGCGGTTCTGCACGTCGACGGCGGCGATCGACAGATCGTAGCCGGTGCGGAAGGTGATAGTAATGGCTGAGGTGCCGTCGTTTGAGCTCGTAGAGCTCATGTAGCGCATGCCCTCGACACCGTTGATAGCTGTTTCAAGAGGAATGGTGACGGCGGATTCGACGATCTGCGCGTTAGCGCCGATGTAGTTGCTGGTGACCTCGACCTGGGGCGGCGCGAGCTGCGGATAGAGCGAGATCGGAAGGGTCGGAATAACGACAGCACCAGCGAGCACGATCAGCAGGGCGCAAACGGTAGCGAAGATCGGACGGCGAATGAAGAAGTCGACCAAGGTGTACCTCTGTCCGGTGCGGCTGGCCCGGGGAAAATGCGAACGACCTCCGCGGCGCAGAGATCAGAGCGCCGCACAAAGCAAGACAGCGAAAATTTCTCCGTCGCCTAGCCCATGGGCTGGACGGGAGCGCCTTCCTGCAGGAACTGCAAACCGGAGAGGATCACCTTGTCGCCGGGATGGAGGCCCTGCAGCACAGGATAGGAGTTGCCCACGGTCTCACCGAGAGTTACCGGAACCTGGTGAGCAGCAAAGCCACCGTCCTTCTGGGCAGCGACAAAGACAAAGGCCTGACCGCCCACTCGAGTTACGGCAAGTACCGGAACCACAGGGGCCGGGTTCGTGTTCCATGTAACCCGCGCCTTCACGACCTGCTGGGTACGGAGACCCTTGGCCCCCTGTGGAATCGGAGCCTTCGCCAGGATGCTCTGCAGGCCATTGTCGACCTGCGGCGAAAGGAAATTGATCTTCGACTTCGTCAGGATCTTCCCGTCGGTATCAATGACCTCGACGTCTAGTCCGGTGCGAACCTGAGTCGCACGCTCGGTGGGGATATAGATATAGGCCTCAAGCTGGACGTTGTCATCCACCGTGGTCAGAACCGTGCTGGTTGAGACGTAGTCCCCCACGTGGACCGGGATGTCTCCCACGACGCCTGCAAAGGGCGCGCGGATCTGATAGTACGCAAGCTGCTGGTTTTGAGTATCGGTCAGCGCGGTGTTTGCTTCGTAATCAGCCTTGGAGTTCTCGTAGGCCTGTATCGCCTGATCGAAAGCGTCGCGCGAAACTACTCCGGCGTCAAAGAGTTTGCGCTGCCGCTCGACTTGAATCTTGTTGTAGTCGTAGAGCGCCTTCTTCTGCGCCTGTGTTCCCTGCTGCGACTGGACGGTGGCTGCCTGCTTCAGCGGATCGATCTGCATCAGCAGTTGGCCCGGCTTCACGATATCGCCGGATTTCACGAGGATACGCGTGAGATTGCCCTCGACCTGCGGCTGCATCGTCGCGGAACGGCGACCCTTGACCGTCGAGACATACGTATCGGAGATGGGAACGGGCGACAGCGTAACCGGCGAGACCTTAACCGGCATCGCCTGCGGCGCCGCTGCTGCTGCCTTCGCCTCGTGCTTGCAGCCTGAAAGCAACAGGCTGAAGGAAGCGCAGACGATCAGCGGAAGTACGAGGTACGAATTTGAAGCCTTAATCTCGGACAAGGTGTTTCTCTCCTTCAACGAACTGCGGCATCCACTCTCTTACCTGCTGTTCCTTCGAAGATTGGACGAAGACAAGGGTTCTAGGATTCTTGAAAATCGCCGCGTGCACATCAACCAGTACTCAGAGTTTCCAATTAGATGCCGTACCCAATCCAAGGATGCGAAAACCACAACGACTCCATTCGAAGCTGGTGGAAAGTTCGTTGGCCTGGTCATTCCTCTGGGACAGAGCGCTGGGAAAAGGAGAAGGGGTTGAAGTTCTCATGACGGTCAAACGCGTCGGAGTGCTCGGCCTCTTTGAGCCAGTGAATCACCAGGTACGTCAGCGGGGTGGCCAGAACCTCATAGCCAACCTTCAACAAATACCCGGTCATCATCATATTCCCAAGAGTGGCCACTGGCACAGTGCCGCCGAAGGTCAGCAAAACGACAAGCGTCGTGTCCACGGCCTGCCCGACCACTGTCGAGCCGATGGTTCTGGTCCATAGCATATCCCCGTTTGTGAGCAGTTTCAGTTGGGCCATGGTGTAGGAGTTGGCAAATTCGCCCACCCAGAACGCCGCCAGGCTGGCAGCGAGAATCCGCGGAATGAATCCGAAGACCGCCGCAAAGGCCTGCTGGTTATGCCAGCCAGGAGCAGGCGGAAGTGCAATCGTAATCGCGCCCATCAGATAGAGCAGCGCCGTTCCGAAGAATCCCAGCCAGATGGCGCGCCGCGAGGCAGCAAATCCGTAGACCTCGGTAAAGACATCCCCAAAGATGTAGGTGATGGGAAACAGCAGAATAGCTCCGCTGACGGCGAAAGGACCAATCTGGCAGACCTTCTGCGCAACAAGATTCGACACCAGCAGGATGACGACAAAGGCCGTGGTGAGTGCGTCGAGATATTTATAACGAGGCGCTGTCGTTGGCATGAATCTGTGGGTACTTGCTTATGAGTATGCCGCAAATGGCTTGGATGCAGTTATTTTGACACTCCCCGATGATGTTGGTAGGTTGGAAATGTGGCCGCATACCCTTTGCGGCCCGTCCAAACGCGTCCCCGTCGTCTAGCCCGGCCCAGGACACCGCCCTTTCACGGCGATAACACGGGTTCGAATCCCGTCGGGGACGCCAAATAAATCAATAACTTAGACAGTCCCAGAGTGATGCTCTTAGTTTAGGTCACGATGTGGTCACGATAGCGGGGAGGCGCGGTGCTGGCCTTCCTTTTTGCGTGGCATCTCGAAGAATTGTGTTGACACTGGGAACATCAACGTTTACATTAGAAACATGGAGGAAACATAAATGACCGCATATGTCGTAGTAAAAGAAGACGGTACGGGAATACTCGTAAAGGCCAAATCCAAGCAGCAGGCGATGGCTAAGGTCGTTGGTGCCGTCGATTGCTGGAAGGACTAATTGGCCATGAGCTGGGTCAAGCGCCTTATCTGCCACTGCGACATCTGTGGTCACGAGTGGATTCCTACCGTGCCCAAACCCACCCACTGCGCTAAATGCAAATCGCGCCTGTGGAACGGGTCTACTGCAAAGTAGGCCCTGACGACCAACCGTCGAAGCGCAGCGGCGAAAGCCCTGCTAAACAGTAACGCCCCGCAAGAGTGCAGTAACACTCGAACGGGGCTAACCATCGCAAGTATCCATGGGGCCCACTCATAATGGCTTTACATAATTCTAATCGCAAGATTTCTGCCTCGGTGAAAACCGCTAAAACGTCAAAACAACAATTCTTATCGAAACTGGCCTCACTCGAATGGTCAGCCACTCCGGAAAATATAGGCCTGATGATTGCCCTGAACGCCGAGAACGGAGACGGCGACGCGATGCCGTTGCTCCCCTGCATGCATGCGCTGGATAATTCCCCGATGTTCCTAGCTTGTGTCGAACATTATGGCCTGGACGCGAAAGCTATCGCAGCGCTCCGAAGGGGGCTCACTGGGGATGATGACACCTTCGACATAAGAAAGTTCGGAGCCCGGATGTTTCTGGCTGGGAAGGCTGCCGCGAAGATCGCAGACGTAGACCAATCGACCGCAAACTGATTCAATCACAAGATCGGGGGAAAGGCTGTTGTGGCCCGCCCCCCCCGAACTGTTGTGTGTCACTTCGAGGTGAGAGATGTTTGAATACCTTATGGCTGTGCTAGTAGGGGTCTGGTTTGCCGCTGTTCTGTCTAACAAGCAGCCTAAAAACGGCTACTATCGGTAATCATCTTGCTTGATCACAAAATGGGGGAGGGGCGCTGTTGTGGCCTGTCCCCCATTTCCGTTTAGGCAATTTATGTTAGTTACATAAACTAGCTAAATTATATATACTCCCGGCCTCCCTTTCCATTGTGTGTCGGGCTACCTGGTTCGCCGTTTGCTTTTGATTTTCCTTGCGATTGCGTCGTTCCTCCCATTCATAATCGATTCCGTGAATTCTGGGTTGGTTAGCTTGCTCGCCGCCAGTCGTGTCCCGCCAATCCATGCGGCTGGGGATACACCTTCAGCAACGGCTAGAGGGTTTCCGGTAACAACCCCGCCTGCTGCCCTAAGGGCTCCACTTATTACCGCGGATCCCTCGGCTGAGCGCTGCACCAGCTTTCCTGACCCGCTCGGGTTTGCGTCGAACGTGACCAGCTTTGAGGTTCGCGCCAGATTATCCAGGCTCTCTATCTGCTTCGGCGTTAGCACTCCGGCAAGCTGCTCCTTCTGTGCGCGCGAAAGGCGCGACGGGAGGTTCTTCAGGTCGGATAGCTCATTGCCCGAAGGATTGAGTATCCGGCTGATCGTCTGCCGCTGAAGCAGTGGGAGTAATTCTGGATCCGCGGCGCCTATCTTTCGTGCAACGTCCGGCGTGATGTTGGCTAACGTGTTGGCCGCAGTAAGACCGTCCGGTGAGCGAACGACGTGGTACAGCTTACTCGTCGGGTCGTCATAGGTCTTCTTCATGTACTTGTAAATGTCGTTAGCTTCGCGGAAGTTGCCAACCTGGTCACCGTCTGCAGCCTTGGTCATCGTGTCGTCGACCGCGCCCGTAAGCTGCTTGATCCAGCCGGTTGGCCTGTCGCCGATCATCTCAGGGCTTCGGGTGATGTCCAGTAAATCGCTGCGGAGCTTGTGCAGATCAGACCACGTATCCTGCCTAACAGCTTTGCCGGGAACCTCCCTCGTGATCTTTGCTCCAGAGGCATCGACGATGGGAGATGTTACCGTCCTCGGCGCCGGCGCTTCCCCCGACTCCGCCAGGTTATTGACAATCCTCCACGCCCTACCAGCCCCGCCAGTGAGCAGATCGGGGTGGGCTTCATAGTAGTCCTTGTTCGCATCCACAATATTCTGGGCAACGTCTCGGATGGGAGTGGTATCCGGCGTAGATGTGCCGATGTCTGCGTCCAGTTTCTTGTAAATATCGGCGGAAGTCTCGTTTAGCTTCTGCTGGTCTGCCAAGAGGCTAGCCTTTGACCTGTTGCCGAAGTCTTCCCGGCTCATATCAACAGGGGAGGCGTCGTTTAGCAGCTTTTCGGAATAACCGTGCAATGCCTGGACGTTGGCCGCGTTGTTCGCTTCAAACTTGGATGCACCGCCCAGCGAATGCTCCGAAACCTGCTTTAGGCGGGATGCTACAGGGGCGCCAGTCGCCTGCGCTGTGTCCAGGTTCACGCCCTGCGCCTTGGCTGCCTCGTACCGCTGGCGTGGCGTTACGGTATCGCCGCTGATAACCTCATCCAGCTTGGAGCCGCCTATGACGCTGGAACGGGCGCCGCGGTATGCGTCAGCCCCTCCCTCAGCAACCACCTTGGCCCCGCGGGTCGCGCCCCTGAATACCTCGGGAGCGATTAGCGCCGTACCTATGCCAGCAGCGGAACCAGCAGCGCCGGCGTAGTTCCCTGCCGCAGCCTGCTCATCTGCAGTCTTCAACGCGCCGCCGATACCCGGAATCGCGTAGAGAGTACGGTCTACCACCTTGAGTGGCTGATTGTTCGGAGTATTCCAGGCTTCCTTGAGCTGTGCGGCTGATCGGCCAAGTTCGTTCTTTACCGCCGTAGCGATCACCCCGTTGGGGTTCGGCAGGTCGTTGATGGCGTTGAAGGTTTCGCGCGGGTGCGTGATCGCATCGCCTAGCGCTGACAAGCCAGTTGCATCCGCGAACGAGCCAAAGAAGCCCCTCTGCGGGGCCCCTGTAGCCTTGAATCCGGCATTCAATGCGTCCCGCTGGCGATCCTCTGGAATGTATCCGGGCTTACCATTTGGCGAGGTCATCTCGATGGCGCGTTTGAATCCTGCTTTCGTCGCGGCATCAACTTTATCCATCGGGATCTCGCCCGAGGTGCCGTCAGGCGCGAGCATGGGAATAGTCTGAGGTGTTGGCATTGTGATTATTAGTCTCCTTGCTTAGTTGATCTGCATGATGGGGCTAACGGCCTAGTATCTTGCCTTTTTCCTCAAGTCCGCCTGACGTCCACGCAGCCAATCATCCGCGGACCCTGAATCGTCGTTAACGTCAAAGGTCCCCGAGTACGCACCGGACACCGGCGATGGAGGCTTCGGGGCACTGGTAGTCCTTCGCTCCGCCTGTGCCGGTTTGGCTTTGTGGCTGATATTGATAAGCGTGCGTGTCGCGTCGGAGTTGGGCATCTGCAATAACGGCATCGCCTCGTTAGGGTGAGTGGCAAGGTAGTACGAAACATCTGCACTATTGGGGAGCGACATAATAAAAGCCAAGTGCTCGTTCCGCATCGGTATATCGTGATTCTGAAATGCCTGATTCCAATCGGGGTAACGGCTTTGTGCCTCCGTAACGCGCTGCTGGTGTGCCTGCCCGTCGCGTTCCATCTGAACCATGGACTGAATATCGCCCTGGGTTAAAGGCATCCCATTGAATTGGCCGATTGGCTGCGGCGCAGGCGGCTGGTTTGCTCTGGACGCTTCATGATAGCCATCCTGATACAGTCCGGCTTCCTGCAGCTTGGCCTGCTTCTCCTGAATAAGGTTGGCTATTTCCAGGTTCCAACCATCCAGCTTCCCTTCGCGGGCAGATACCCACTGCTCGGTCGGCAGATCGTCCCATCCTTTGTCGTTCAGGTCGTCGCGCATGGCATTCAGTCGCTGCAGCTCTGCAATTCGCTCATCGAGCGTGGCAACATCCTTGGTAGCCTGCGTGAAATTCTTACGAAGGGCGCTCTGTTGCGCTGTTTCCTTGGCTGCAGCGTTTGCCTCCTTCTGCTCAGCCTCCACACGTGCGATATCAGCTTCAAACTGCTTTCGCACCCTCTCATCCGCGGCCAGATCATCAAGGTGCGCGACTATCTCTTCGGGCGACTTGTCAGCGAGATCCAGCCGTTGGGCCGGTTCTAACCCTTCAATCTGCTTTTGGTATTCGTGATAATCGATGTTCAGGGCCGTCTTTAGCTTGACGCCTGCTTCTAAATCCCTGGTTCGCTCCTCACTCCACGCCAGGGTTTCCTGCTGCTCAGGTGTCGTGTTCTTCGCAGCAAGCCAATCAGCGGAATATTCGGTGGTCGGGCCCGCTGCAACGCTGCCTTCGATTTGCTCGGTCATTACTGATTCTCCTTGGTTCTTTCAGGGTGGTTTAGTCGCGTCACCGGTGGACTAGCAACGCGACTGATGGGTTAATTGCAGATAACCTTCGTGCCAGTGTTCATTTCGAACGTTCCGCCAATTTCCAGAGCGCTATTGGGGCCGACCTTGATGAAGCTGGAAGTCGCATCCGAGAATACGAGCTCGATGACATTCACTGAGCCGATCACGTAGGCGAGGGCCTGGCTGATTGTCTTTGCACCTAAGAGGCTGGTTACTGCTTTTGATGAAATTCCCGAAGGTAATGTGGCTGCCATTTGTTTCTCCTTGGTTGGCTGTGAAGAGTTGAAGGTTAGTGTGCTTTCCCACCGAACTGAGCGAAGGGATCACCTGCCGGCGCGCTGTTGCCATTGGGGGCGCTCTCTATATCCCCATACATCCGCTTCAAGATGGGGTTATTGCCGATGCGCGAGTTGGTCTGAGATACAACTGCCCCGCGAATCCCTTCAAGTGCTCCCCCGCGAGCTTCCGGGCCTGCATTGGACTTGATAAGGTTGAGCGCTTGCAGTCGGGAAGTATCGCTTCCCTGCCCACCGCCCATCACTTTGGCGTAGTCGTCGGCTACACCGAGAGCGGTGGATGCATAGTGGGCGAGTGGCCCATTGCTGGTCGCAGCCTTTTCCCAGTCTGCGATGCTATTGAAAGCGGTAATTTGATACCCCGGAATGTTCTTCGCCACTGCAGCCAATTGGTCCAAGGTCCCGCCCGGGTCAGTAAGCGACTTGGCAGAACCAAAGAAGGCCACGTTCGCAGGAGACTTGGCAACGCTGAACTGCGCGTCGGCGGACTGGGCGTTGTATTTCCCTCCGCTCAACTGCTTCGCTGCCGTGAGCGTCTTTGCAATGAATTCAGGAGTTGCTCCGCGAGCCTTGAGCTCCGACAACGTTGCATCGCCATCGACCAGCAGTTGCGCCGCGGCGTTAGGGTCACCCTGCGACAATGCCTGCTTCTGCCTTGCCAGAGCCAGTTCATAGGGCTGGCGTGCAGCTGCCTGGGCGCCCGCCTTCTGGCCTGCCTGCCGCACTTCCCCTGCCTTGATCTGATCGGCGCCAGGAGCGGTTCCCATCGAAATAGAGGCCTGAGATGGAGCATAGAAGGGGCTGGTGGGGTCAGACTTGCCCTGCGTTTGCTGCAGTTCTGCCTGCTTCTGTCTCCGCGCCAGCTCCTGATCAAGATAAGAATTAGCCATTGAGAGCGCTGGCCCGAACTGCGCCAACTGCTGTTTCGTTAGCGGCTTGTTGGGGTCCAGGGGCTGCTTCTGGTTTCCCGGAATCGCATCGTACTGCTGTGCAATCTGCGGCCAGTAAGCGGCCAACTGATCGTCGGGCAGGTTCATCACGTTGTTGTAGAGTTGCTGCGTCTGGTCATGTGCCGCCTTGATGTTGGCGAGCTTGCCAGTCTCGAGCTTCTGCACTGCCTCCTGATGCTCCAAATCCATCTTCTTGGCCCCAGCCCATCCCGTCTGCGAAATATGGCCACTCTTAGCCAACACATCCGCAACCTCTCCGATGGTCTTGCCTTGCAGGGACGGATCCTGCATCGCCGCACGGAAGGCTTGCTGGTCCTGCTGGCCCTGCTGAGCCTGCTGGAGAGCTAGCCCGCCCTGCTGTACTCCCTGCTGAAGGGCCTGCATGCGCAGCGGTGACTCCTGCTGCTGTTGCTGCTGCTGCTGGATCATATTCTTGATCTGGAGAATACGGCCATAATTGCCGATTAGGTCTGGCTGCTCAGGTGTCCGTGCGTTGAGTGCTACGAGGGGGATGGAGGCCACTTTAGTATCCTTTCGTTTGGTTGTGAATCTTCTTGGCTGCTGCATCGAGTATGTTCGACACGGCATTCTTGGGTATGAGCACCATCAGCTGCGCGGTGACCAGTTGCATGTACGCCAACTGCAGAGACTGCTCATTGTTCTTACGAAGCAGCTGCTTGATCCTATTGGTGGCATTCGCCTTTGCCTCGGGGGTCATTGCGGGTTTATCGTTCACGTGTTCTCTCCTCTAACTGCGGCATGCCTGCTCTCTTTCGGGCCTCCGAGATGGCATCAGCCAAGTTAACGGTGATGTCCGCCTCAATCGGTTGCACAACCTTGCCTTCTACCCTCTCTGTCATCTCGCGGAGCTGCAGGACCATAGCCATTGACCCGCGGCTTATAGCTTTCAGCACTGCCTTTCGGATGGCTTCCAGGGTCTTCGGATCTTCCAGCATCTGCTCATACAGCTCTGTGATGTGCTTCTTCCGGGGACGGCCTGAAGGGTTACCGGACTGCCCCTTTTGCCAGTGATACGGGGCGAGGTTTTCTGCCCTTTTGCTCTTTTGCTTGCTGTTCTCAGCCATGGATTCGCTCTCCTTACTGGGGGTTAGTTACGCTGACGTTATAGGTTCCTGCCGGCTCCGCTGTAGTGCCAGAGCAGACGGTAACGGTTGCTGTTCCATTGGCTGCGACGTTGACCCGCGTAGAGCTTCCAGACTGTAAGGCAGCGCCATTGGTGCGCACTGCCGTGCCTTGTGCGCCGACGAGGAATTGGGGGTCTGATGCTGTGGTGGTCACGCAGGCAGACGCCGTGCCGGTAATAGATCCAGTCACTGCGTTATGCGATAGGTTGAAGTCCTTGCCTGCCCAACTGTTCGCCTCGAATGTCTGCACGCCGTTGAAGTTGTTCGCCGTGCATCCCCCGGCGCGCGTGACATCGAACACCAGATTCGAGAGGTTGTTATCCGCTACCTCGTGATCCACTCTCAGGTTGTTTACGACGACTCCGATGTTGGTCGGAGTATTCAAACCTTCACACTCGGCTCGCAGATAGTTGATGAACCCATCCACCTTGTTGTTGTGAAAGTGCCAGTCTGAGTTAGGGATGGTGCCGTTACCGGTACCGAGTATGTGGAACGCCGAGGCCCTTAGGTCGGTCGGGACTCCGTTGATGTTGTGGCCGATGTTGTCATGCACATCTACGTGAACAATCGCGCACGTCGCCGACCCTTCACTAAATCCGATCCCAGCGATAGCCGAGGAGCTCCCGGCATTAGTAAAGCTGTTGTCAAACGTCGCCTGAATATCGTGAACGTTGACATTGTCGATCTCGCACGGAGTCAAGCCGCCGCTCTGCTCTCCAGAGATGCCAAAGATCGGAGTCTGCGGGAATCCGTTCCACTTGAGGTGATCGACCTCAATGTTGCTAGCGTGGGTATAGACCGCGTCAATACCGGACCACACAACCCACACGTTATTGCCGTTGGTCACGTGGTTATTGGAGCCGCCGATTTCGACGAATCCCGACGTGTGAGTCGGCCCCACGGAAGACGGAGTGCAGTTGCGGATATCGTTAGTGATGCCGTCGATCAACAGATCATCCGCAAACAACGTAACCAGCCCGCCCCCCGGTATGCAGGTATCAACCGCCGTGTAATTACGGATGGTGACTCCGCGCATCGCCTTGTGCGTCGCGTCGGGGGAGGGAACCGTCTGGAATCCTCCAATGCCGAACGGGAGGATGACAGCGGGATACGCAGCCGAGGGCTGGAAGTAGACGTTCTCGACGGTGAAATTGCCGTAGCCGGGAGAATCGACGCCACTCTCGAATGCCTGCGTGAACTGCTGCGCCGTCGAACCCTGCCAGGGGAAGCCCATGTTCGTCGCAGTGAGGCCATTCACCCGAATATTTGCGTTGTCCTGTCCGAAGATGCATCCATGAGCGATGGTGTCGCAGTGAATGTTCTTCATATCCACGCCGTTGATGTTGAATAGGAACATGCCATCGTAGGCGTCCGAAATGGTGACGTTCTGGATCAGGCCCTGTGTCTTGCGCCCTCCGCCCACGAAGCTACCCGCAGCGAGCGAGATCGGGGAAGCAGTCCAACCAGTGTTGGTTACGTCGCAGGCGTGACATCCTCCGTTGATGGAAAAGTCCTGAAGAGCCCAGTTGGTGTTGTTGGTCTGGGGACGAGCGTCATACTGAGCCATGATGCCCGGGATAGCGTGACCAAAGCTTCCTCCGGTGCCGTTGTTGGCTGTAATGGTGCCTCCATCAATCTTGATCTGAACTTGGAGCGAAGTGATCGGGTTGCCGCTCGGAATGGTGGGGAAGTCAAAACCGCCATTGGGTCCGCCTACCTTCAGGCCGTTGAGACCCCCGCCAAAGACAAAATATCTTTGAGGCGTCTGAGCACTGATCCCGAATATCTGAGCGATGGCACAGGCAGAACCTACGCCTGTTGGGCTGCAGAAATTATCCACCCCTGCGAGATAGGCGAAGGGAGGAGTTGCGAAGTTCAGGGTCAGAATCTGATCCCCGACGCCTGAAGTACACGTGCCGGAAACCGTACGAGCACAAGTCCAAGTCGTGATGGGTGTGGAGCAACCATTCGAGGAGACGTTTATCTTGGTCGCTGTCTGGCCCTGACCTCGCAGCGTGTGATTGCCGAGGAACAGAGGACGGCAGTTCGCGCCGGTCCCGCCTGCGATCTGGAAGATACCCGCAGGTAGTTCAATGGTTGGTGTTGCTGCAAAGTCAAGCGCAGCCTGAATGGCAGCAGTGGAGTCGGTCGCACCCGTCGGATCTGCCGTGTAGGTGCCCTTGCCCGACGCGGGATTCTGCACCGAGTTTAGCGAGCTGCCCACCACTGCTCCGCTCGAGACAGAACCGCTCGTCATTGCGCCGGCAGTGGATAAAGAGCCCCCCGTCACAGTGCCAGTAGCAGAAAGAGCATGGGTTGATGCGTTTATGGTGATGTTCGGGTCGCAGGCTAGATCGCTGGCCCCACTGTTGGCGAATTGCACGCTATTTGGTGTGGCACAGGGTGAGACACCTTTATTGCTTTTCACATTGTCAACCGTCCAGATCGTCACCCCCTGCGGGCTTTTGAGGACAAACTTATAAGCAGTGCTCGTGGCCAGCCATACCTCGGCCCCGCCCTGGGGGCTCAGGATGATCGGGTTGGTGTTCTGAGATACCCCGGCAGCATCCTTGAAAGTGGCCAGAGGAGTTGTAGTCCCAGCCGCAAATGAAGAAAGAGAACAGCCGGCACAGGGGTTGCCGCTATTGTCAACGTAGGTAGAGTGGGGTTGTACTATCGGGGATACGGCAGTCTGTGCCAAGGCAGTTAAAGAGACGCAGAGCAGCGTGACGGCTGCGAAAAGAAGTCGCATCATTGGTTCTCCTGGGATTGAAGGGGGATTCACTGCGGCTTGCCATTGGAATCGAAGGCGCCGCGGCTGTTGAAGAATGTTGAAGTGGCAGCCCTCTTCGGGCCACCCCTTTTATGTGTCCTAGATTACTTGCTCTCCTGGCCCATTGACTTCATGAGCATCGCTCCCGCGTGGTCCACGAAAACGATGCGGTGCTCTGACTGGATCGGACCGCCATCCTTGCCGGCGATCTCAGTCTTATCTGTGAACAGCTTCAAATAGCGTCCAAGGCGCTCCAGGTTCTGCCCCTTATCCGCAATCTTGATCTTCTTGCACAGTCCAAAGGCGTGTTTCTGGTCGCCCTGCCCCTCGAACATCTCATTCACTTCGAGGCCAGCAATCGAGGCTGCGGTGTTGTCGTCCAACTCATGAATCGGTATCAGCGAGCCATCCGAGGCAAACAGCTTGCGAGGGTCAAGGAAGGCTATCTTGGCGATCTCCTGCAACACCTTCTCTGCGGTTATTTCCAGCTTGCCGAGGATCTTGGCTTTCTTCGCGTCGACAACAGCGGCCACGCTAACATTTGCTAACAGCCTCGAGCCCTGCTCATTTGCCGTTTTCGCGCTGTAACCTGCTGAAATAGCTGCCCTTGTCGCATTCATGCCGTTCGCAATGTATTCGGCAACAAACCGATCCTGCTTCGGGGTTAGTTTGTTATCAGTCACGATTCTCTCCCTCCGTCAGAGCGGCATATCCGCTCGCTGTTCTGTCACTGTTCGCAGCGTGAGGCCGGCTACTTCCCTGCCAGTCACCTCCCTGCCAGTCCAGCAGCACCAGCTCATTGACGATGATCTCCGTCCGGTGCTTCTTGGCCCCGGACTCCTTGTCATCCCATGAGCGTGTCTGCAGCTTGCCCTCGACGAAGATCCGGCTTCCCTTCTTCACGTAGTCCCGGACCACCTCAGCCGTCCGACCGAACGCAACGAGGGTATGCCCGGGCGCGTCATTCCAGTTGCCTTGCTGGTCCTTCAGACGATCGGCTGTTGACAGGCTGAAGTTTGCGACGATCATGCCGACTGCGGTTGATTTGATTTCAGGATCGCGCCCGACATTCCCGAGCAGACTGACTTTATTAATTCCCTTTGCCATCTCTGTGCCTCCGATTGATTTATTCCCTGTAAAGCTTTAGAAATTCACGCTGTCATAAACAACATCGATAACCTGAGCCGCGGTGCCGAATGCAAACCAGTCCGCTAGGTTGATCGAACCCGAATCTGGAACAGTGCCAGGCACCTGCAAAGCGCTCCCAGTTGCCAAGGAGTAGCCCCGCGCAGCTGAGACAGCCGAGTCACCGATACGCATGACCGCCGCGGCATTGTTCTGAATGGTTGCCCACTTGGCACGAAGTGGAGTGCTCGAGAACCGTGTAGCGCCGGCGCCTAGAGTAACCTGTAGTTTCGTAATGGCCATTTACTTATTCCCCTTCTGTAGTTGAATTACGTCAGGAAGGCGGCATAGAGCGCGCCGCACGTCTTTGGTGGACCCAGCCCTACCCTCAGAGCATCCGAGCGCGCATTGGGCCTCCCATTGATTTACCTCCGTCCTCATACGTCGATTCCCTTCTTGGCCATCCGCTCGCGGAATTCCGCGATGAACCTTACATGCTCCTCGGGGTCGAATACATACTCCTCGGGGTGTTCGCGGCGATGCTTCTCCAGCTCCTCGCGTTCCGCTTTTTCCTTAGCCTGTCGCTCCTCAATGACGCGACGGATGCGGCAAGACTCCACCTGCTCGAGGACGGTTGCCCAGTCGGGGAACGCTGTTTCCCCCTCAGCTCGCCGGCGGCAGGAGAGTGATTCCAGCGCCGAGAGAACGTGCGCCAGCTCCATCTCCATCAAGTCCGAAGCGTAGAGATCCATCGTCTCCTTGCCCGGGTTGGCCTGCCTGCGAATGGCTAGCTTGGCCAAAGCCAAACGTATAACCACCTTCGAGTCGCTGCGCCGCGGCGTCGATGTTAGCGAGGTTCTGTCTCTGCCGTTCAAGCACTGCGTCAGGTCTTGCATTTGGTCGTCTTCCTGCCAGGGCGTCCTCTTTGAGGCTCTGTCGAAGGTCGTCAATGACTTGCCCTCCCTTGCTTGTGCGATTGAAAGTTCTCCCTGCATCTCCTGCCTCCTGTGGTTTTCCAAACCTGTCTAGTGGCCCTGCTGCGTAGTCCGTAAGTCCCGCAAGCACTGTGCGCGGGCTCTGCGAGTGGTTAACAGCCTCGCTCTTGTGCCTATTTCCCAGAAGCATTCTGAAGGCTTGCTCATCCAGCGTTGGATTGGCTGAGAGGAGGTTTTTCATTGCTCCAGCTTCACGATCACTCCAGGGCATATCGATGGAGTTGTGTGTGTGCCAGTAGCCGTCTAAGACTTTCTTGAAAGGCGTGTGCCTAGGATCGCTCTTGCTTTTTTCGCGAGAAGGCTTCTTAGGAGCTTCTAAAGAAGAATCATTCAATAAGGATTCACTCTCACCAGCCGATTTATCGGCAAGAGTATTTATTCTTATTTCTTCTTTCTTAGTTCTCTTAGTACTTTCCGGCACCGTCACTACGGTTTCGGCGGCACCATCACGGCACTCATCGTAAACAAGTGACTCGTAAGATGTTGATTGTGCTGCGTTTAACCTAACGTCCATCACGGCACCGTCACTACGGTTTCGCCGGCACTCATAATTGTTGATCAGGATCGGATATCCAGCCCGTTTTCCTCTGACCATGAACCTCTTGATGTAGCCATTCCTCTCTAGTCTTTCGAGCACATCGCGGCACGTTCTTTCGGGTAAACGATAGAGGCTGGAAATGAGTCCGGCGCTGGCGTTATCCCATACTCCCGTTTCATGGTTGGCATTGATTAGCAGTAGCGTGTAGATCGTGAAATCTGTCAGACACATTTTCCCGCTAACAACATGCTCGTTTATCCCCCTTCTCAGCTTCACGAAACCTTGGTCCCTAATTGTCGCCATCACGCCCCCTTTTGGTCGGCGAGAGCAGGACGGTATCCTTCGGCACAGATGCGGTCGACCTCACTCAGGGGTAGGAGAAGCCGCTTCCCGACCTTGCTCGATGCAATGCGTCCTGAATACGCCATTCTTCTCCATGACCAGCGAGAGATTCCCGTCCGAGCTTCAGCACCATCCACGCCAACAAACTTGACCTCGATATTTTTCATGCGTTCCCCTTTGCTGAATTCTGCTCAAACCACGTGTTGGCGTCGCGCATATGGAGCATCTCTTCGCGGTGGCTAGCCTCATTGCGCTCATCGGGCCGGTAGACGACCCCGCGCCACTCTGCACGCGCCAGAGGCCCGCTGAGGCATGTCTGAGCGCTTCTGGCAGCCACCACCTCAGAGAGGCTCAGGTCCCGGATAGAGATGCGATCTTCTACCCAGGCAGAAATGCATTGCTCAACCCTGCCGGCTGCTTGGCTGCGCCTAATCCTGCGGCCAGTTGTGAGATTGAGAACTTTTGCGCGGTAAGTCATCTAGACACACTCCTGGCTTGGTCGTAATTGGCGTCCGTCGTTATGCTGTGACAGACATCAGCTTGAAACCGAGAAGCAAGTCTTACTGGTTCTCTAGATCAGCGATGCGCCGTTCAAGCCGGGCATAGCAGACCTCCAGCCTCGCGATGTAGATACCCAAAGCCCGGCAGATTTCCTCGGTCGAGTGCCCCGCCTTCATCAACTCGATGAACTTCGCAAACTCTCCATAAATGCGCTCTGCAGCGATCTCCGCGATACCATCGGGCGTATCTGGCCCGATGTAGCGACCCGTGGCGAAAAGTACAGAGTTGGCCAGCTTGATCTTCGACATGACCGCGGCATCCTTTATGGCAGCCGCTTCCGGCCTTAGAGCCTTCATGGTCGGATTGTCCTCAAGGCGGTTCGCGACCTCTTCTTTTGCCGCCAATTCCGCTTCCAGCTCCGCTATGCGTGCTGAAAAGCCTGCTTCCAGGGCATCCGCTATCAGGTTCAGGTTCTCTTCAGACACGCCCCGAATGCCCGCCAAATAGCGATTAATCGTTGGCTGAGGTATCCCGGTCTCTCGGGATAGTTTGGATTCAGACCACCCAAGTGACTTCAGCCCTTCCTTAATGTTCTCGATCAGATCGCTCATAGCATTTCTCCGAGTGCGGTTAGATAACTTTCAATTACAATAATACCAGAAGTGAATAGGAATGCAAGAAAATTATGCATCATCGAGGAATGAGGTACCATTGCGTTGCTTTAGGTACCCCACGGCACGCACAAAACACAACCGAAAGGCGGTAATTGATGGCAGAGAAGAAGAAGAATCGGGACGGGATCTTTCAGAGACGCGGCCAGTTCTGGATGTCGTTCCAGGATTCTCGCGGCAAGCGCCATCAGTGTGTTCTGAAAGGAGTTATCAGCCTTACGGAGGCCAAGAATCGGCGCGCCCTGAAGATAGCGGAGATCGAGAAGCACAAGCTTTTGGGCCACGTCCCAGCCACCAAAGATGTCTTCGCCACAATCATCCCCAACTACTTGATCCACCAGAAGGCACGGCTGACTCCTGAGTCTTATGAGCGTACTAGGGGCATCCTGGAGGTGCATCTAAAGAGCTTCTTCGGCACTATGCCGTTGGCCGGCATTCGACGCGCTGACGTCCAGAAGTACATTACCCAACGTCTCGGGGAGGTTTCTACCGATACCGTTATCAAGGAAATCAACGTTTTGAAGCACTTACTAGGACTCGCCATGGAATGGGAGATGATACCCAAGAACCCGGCCTATAGGATGGGGGGCAAGAAAGATAACATGAAGGCCTCTCCGGGGCGTGTCCGCTATCTACAGCCTGCCGAGCTTAACGTGGTTCTCGAAGCATGTCCGGAATGGTTGCGGCCTATCGCTAGCCTGCTGGCGTACACCGGAATGAGGCGCAGCGAAGTATTAAGGTTGCGCTGGCGGGACCTGGATATCAAGGGAGGAGAGATCATGCTACCCAAAACTAAGAATGGAGATGCTCGCGTCGTTCATTTGAATGACCGTGCTTCCGATGTGGTCAAGTCGCTCACACGAGGCTTTCCCGCCGCTCGTGTATTCTCCGAGGACATCACGGCAGAGAATGTCTCGGTCGCGTTCATACGGGCTTGCAGGAGCGTAGGAATCGCCGATTTCAGCCTGCACGATCTGAGGCACACCATGGCCTCGTGGATGAGAATGACCGGATCCGACCTGCAGGATGTAGCGAAGCAGCTCGGACATCGTGATCTCCGCATGACGAATCGCTACGCCCACCTTAGCGGAGACCACCTATCGACCGCGGTAAAACGGCTTGATTCTGTATTCGCTCCCCTAAAATTAGGAAAAGAAGGCGCCTAGGGCTAACGGCTTGGTCACGATGTGGTCACGATAGAGGGCCAAAACAGCACCAAACAGCTGCAAACAGGTGCAAGTATGGAAGCAGAGTAACCCACATGAATACTAGGGTTTATGCTAGATAATGCAAACAGTGCAAACAGGTGCAAAGTACCCTAAATTGCCCTTTCACGGCGATAACACGGGTTCGAATCCCGTCGGGGACGCCAAATAGTTTCAATGGTTTACGTTGAAAGCTCGTGCGGGCATAACGAAACATTTCAAAAAGATTTCAAAAAACAGGATTGGGTTATCCGCCGTTGTTGTGGGACTGAAAGTGATTGATCGTGATGGAGTCTATCTTCACGACTATCAAGCTTGACGCAGGTTTATCAGAGACTTCAGCAGATGCCCTCATTGTGGGCGAGGCGGGCGCAGCAGCAGTGGGACGCTGTTTTATCCAAGCAACGACAACTGAGCCAATCGCGGTAATCGTTAGACCTGCAACATTCCACACAACATCAGACATTGCTTCCTCGTATGCGAACGGAGTCTGAGAATATGGACATCCTCCGCAGTGAAGAAGCGAAACAGTGTTGCGGTAGAGCGACGATTACAAAATCGTTTTTCGACAACAACAGAATAGCACAACCTGCACTAATATCGGTGCACCCCCCAAAGCAACAATGCTTGGTCAACGCTCCCTGCTAATTCAGGTTGAGCATTGAGTTTCCAGCAAGCCTTCCAACAACACTTTCATTAGTAAACGTTATCCACCGGTTTTATCCGCTGACCCCCTTGACAGGTCGCAGATCGCCCTTAGAATCCGCTGGACTCCATCAGCGAAAGGGCAAAAAACATGTGGTCCAGCACGCTACCAACGATAGAAACCTTCAACGACAAATTGATTCGTCTTCCGCAGGTTCTGGAAATTTCCGGCCTGTGCAGAAGTGTTGTTTACAAGCTCGTAAACCAAGGTCAGTTCCCTGCCCAAGTCACCGTTGGTACACGCGGTGCAAGGTGGAGCGAATTGGAAGTTCGCATTTGGGTTGCAGATCGGCTTGTGAACGCGAGACGCACAAACGAGAGCGCAGCCTGAACGAAAAAGGCCCGCCCGGTGTAGCGACCGAAGCGAGCCGAACTGAATGAGAAAGCTTGGTCTTCCCCATGTACGAAACCATAGCACACAACAACACGAACGAACTTGTAAAAATTCTGGCACCTTACCGGCAATGGGTCTGCTATCGCAGAGCAGACAAGGTGCCAGTGAATCCACGCACCAGCTATGCAGCATCATCCACTAACCCGAACGATTGGACTGACTATGAAACGGCTAATGCTGCTGCTACTGCAAATCCTTCTTTCGGTCTTGGCTTCGTCCTAACTGACAATGACCCATTCACTGTTATTGACCTTGACGACCCAACAGACCCGAAAAAGGGTTTCACCCCGGAACAAATACAGCATATTCACGCGTTACACCAACGCATTGCACCACAGTTTGATAGCTACAGTGAAGTGTCTCCGTCTGGTAAGGGGCTGCACATTTGGATAAAAGGCAGAGTGCCTACAGCTAAGAAGCGGAGTGACAAGTGTGTGGAGCTTTACTCAACAGCAAGGTATATGACGGTCACCGGTCGTGCATATAACAACATTCCTATTTCTGAAGCTAACGGGAATTTGACACAACTGTGGGAAGAGATGGGCGGCGGCAAACAAGCTCTGCCCACAGTGTTGTGGAATCAGCCTCAGACCATCGCTGATGATTGGGTTATTGAACGGTGCCTGCGAGTCAGTACAGCTGCCCAATTCAAAACATTGTGGGCAGGTGATATCTCCCAACACAACAACAACGGTTCATCTGCTGACTTAGCACTGATGAATTTGATTGCGTTTCACACTGACAACAAAGAACAGTGCATTCGCATATTCCGCAAATCAGTTCTAGCGCAACGCCTAAAAGACGGCAAGGTGAAATCGAACCGTGACGATTACATGAAGTGGACGGTTGACAAAGCATTTGACCAAAAGCTGCGGCAACCGTTTGACCCAGCAACACTAATCGTTCCAAAAGGTAATGTGGCAATTCAAAACATCCCACTTACACCTATCACTAACGACATCGAGGTTGTCAGTATGTCAGCGATACAAGCGAAGCCTATTGATTGGCTTTGGAATGGCTATTTGCCAAAGGGCATGTTGGCGTTGCTAGCGGGTGCGGGTGGCACAGGCAAATCAACAATGGCGTTCTATTTTGCAGCCGTCATTTCCAGAGGCGGAATATGGCCGGACGGTACGAGATGCGCTCGTGCTGGGCATACGCTGATTTGGACTGCTGAAGATAGCCCTGAACACAGTATTGTGCCGCGTCTCATGGCAATGGGTGCAGACCTAGACAAAATTCTTTTGGTCAAAGCTACGGTTGGAAACAACGGTCAGTATGTTCCTTTCAACCCTGCTAAAGACGTTCCGTCGCTCAAGCAAAAGGTGCTTGCGAATGGCGGAATTGACCTGTTCATCGTTGACCCTATTACTTCTGCCGTTGCTGGCGATATGCACAAAGCAAATGAAGTGCGACAAGGATTGCAAGCCATTGTTGACTTCGCAGCCGAATGCAACTGTGCAGTGATTGGCATAACTCACTTTGCTAAAGGAACTACAGGCCGCAATCCTGCTGAGCGTGTCATTGGTTCCGTAGCGTTTGGTGCATTCGCTCGTATCGTGCTGGTGGCTGCTAAAGACGAAGAGACAGAGAATCGCGTTCTTGTAGTAGCGAAATCCAACATCAGTAATGACACAGGTGGATTTTACTACGCCATTCAAACCCGCCCGCTTCCTAACGGTATAACCGCAACGTGTATTGATTGGGGCGGAGCTATTGAGGGTAGTTCGCGCGAGATTCTAGCAACGGTTGAGCATCAGGAAGGTAAAGACGACAACCGCACAGATATTGACGAAGCCAAAACCTTCCTAGTTGAAGAATTGAAAAAAGGCCCACGCTATGCAGGCGAACTATCGGAGTTAGCGAAAACCCAATTGCGTATTTCTGACAAGACTTTGCAACGTGCCAGAAAGCAGCTAGGCATTCAGATAAACAACGAAGGCCCTAACAAGGGTTGGAAGTGGAGCTTCCCAACCGTGAACACCAGCAATGGTTCCGCTCAGTGATTGTGAGTTCTGGATTATATATATGTCTCCTTCTTCTTCTTCTCTTGACAGAAGAAGGAGAAGGCGACAAGACATAAGAGGTACACAGCCGGGTGTCTTCTCAACCGCAAAGGTGAATATGCAGATCAATATCAAATCCGCGACAGCAAACAACACTGAGCAATGTGGGTATCGCAACCTTTGGGTAGAAGTTATTCGCCAGACTTGGTTTCGCGCATGTGTTGGTGAGCAAGCAGCAATCACTTTCTTTACCGCAACAGGTGGGATGTTCTCAACCCTTTGTCTCTTCCTTGATTTACCTGAGCAGCAAATTCGTGAAGAAGTCTTGAACAGAAAGAGGAACAAATGAATAAGCAGACCTATGAACAAGCAGCACTTGCCGTGCAGGAGTCGCTACGAAGCAAGTTCACTGGCGACGTTAGAACCAACTTAGCTCTCATTGAACATCTTGGGCGTACTGGACGTGATTACGTACTCGATAAGTACGAACATGCAGAACTACGTTACAAGGCTAAGAACGGACGCCGTATAAGTGTGGGCATATACAACACTGGCGGCGTTGAGATAAACGAAAAAGAGAACTATGCGAAGGAACAGTGCAGGCAGCAACTACTAGTACTGTGGCCGCATGTATAGGTAACCAATGTAGGCGCTTGTTGGGTTCTGGTGCTGGCTGTATATCTGGGGAGTGAGCAGAGGCATACGACTTCAGATTGAACTCAAGCAGCGAGATCGACAGCAGATCGATCAGTTGTTAGGAGGCGGGTTGCAGTCGGTACGCACGACATTGCGCGCCTTGGCCTTGCGTCAATTGGATCAGGGACAGTCCACGCCTGCGGTGGGAGCCAACCTGGGGCTTTCCGCCAAGGCGGTATGGCAG
>NZ_JQKI01000027.1 GCF_000745965.1 Edaphobacter aggregans DSM 19364
TGCCCGCAGTTGCGTCCCGGAGACGTTGTGGTCATGGATAATCTCAGCTCGCACAAGGTAGCCGGGGTGCGAGAACGGCTTCAAGAGCGTGGTGCCGACGTGCTGTATCTGCCGCCTTACTCGCCCGACCTCAACCCCATCGAGAAAGCCTGGGCTAAACTCAAACAACTCCTTCGCGCCACCAAAGCACGCGACCCCAAAGAGCTCGACCAGGCCATCACAGAAGCCTTGCCCAGGATCAACGCCCACAACGCCACAGCATGGTTCAGACTCTGCAATTACAGGGTGCAGCTACCTTGAATCCGCTCTAATCGGCAACTTGGATCAATTTTGGAATCAGAGATATGCGTGGTTTTGGGGCTTGACACGATTTTGGGTGGGTTTGGGTGTGGAAAACATGGTTTTGTTCGGTTTTTGGGTGGTCGGGCGCGGAGGGGTTGGAGCCGCGCGAACCCCACCTTAGGCGCTGGCGCGCCGAAGATGGGGCACCCGAGCTTCAGATGTGGGCCACTCATTCGATGAGAGACCGCATGAATGGGGCACCCGAGTTCCAGATTGGGCCACCCGGTGGCGATCCTCGTTATTGTTTGTAAATGATGGGTTGAAGTTCTGTGAAATGGCTATTCAACTGCTTGACGGGGGCGAGCTAAGTCTAGGAGGCACAATGATTTAACTTGACTCGATGTTAGAAGGCCGATAACGTGGCGCTCTCGGCATCGCGGTCGTTCAAGGCGTAGCCGATAAGGGGCAAAAATGAAAGCACGCGCAGTCGCACAACTGACCATAGCTTTGAGTTTTTCAGCCTTGATAAGCACTCCAACCTTCGCACAAACCGCCAGCTCAAAAGCAACAGCCGCCATCAATACCGGGGTAGGCTGCACCGCCAGTGGCTCGGCGGATGGAGCCACCCTGCCTGTGAGCTGCCATGACATCTTCAGCGGAGCCTCAGTGGCGGTTACTCCGGACAACTTCGTTCCGGTGATGACGAGCACCATGAAGGTTTCAAACAGCCAGTCGATCATCGTGTCCCCGTCATTGGTGACCGGACTCTACACCAACACCATGACGAAGACGCACACTGGCGGTACCTCGACGGCGACGGCGACGGGAGGAGTCTACCTGCGTGTTGTCCTGAGAGACCCAAACACAGGCGCCGTGGTTCAGGTCGCCGATCCCGTCGCTGCTTGTTCGGATGCAATCCTAGGCTGCGTCCAGGACTCCAGCAATCATTACGGTGTGGTGCTCGACTCCCGCCTTCAAACGCTTACGCAGACTCTGAGCAACTGCGTCGTGACGGTTGCTGGGACGGCTGGTGGGTCCTGCGACTTTGATTCGACGCTTCAGCTCGTGCTGAACACGACCAGCGCCCATACCTTCAACTTCATCTTCCCGAATGTCGGTGTTGGCACTTACACCGTCAGCGTAGAATGCGGCGTGAATACGGATGCCACGTCAAGCCTCGGCGGCACGGCGATCGCCGGAGCAGCTTACGGATTGGGCTCGATGACTGCGGAGAGCGTCCGGCTGGTGCATGGCTTTACCTTCTAAGTCATTCTCCTGAAGCATCCGGTTAAAGCAAGCCGAGGCGACGAATGCCTCGGCTTCGCTTTGCGCCCACCGCTTCCAGGCCCAGGGGCATGATTGGATTTTTAGCAGGTTCGGGAGGAGAGCGGTTCGCGCTTCCGCGCGAATGACACACCTTAGGCGCTACGCGCCGAAGATGGGGCACCCGATTTCAGATGTGGGCCACCCGCCCTTTCTCGTCACCCGTTTTGCTTAGTATGGTGAGGATCATAGGGTGACGCGGGCATGGATGATTCGAAGGTCAGTCTTGTAAAGCGAATCTTTGAGCAGGCGCAGTTTGTTCGCTTGCTGGGAATCGAATTGATTGCGTTTGGCGATGGATGGTGTGAGACGAGAGTTCCTGTCACACCGACTCTGGAGCAGCAGCATGGATTTGCCCATGCCGGTGTGCTGATGACGCTTGCCGACCATACCTGCGGAGGTGCGGCAGCAACTATGGCGCCTGAAGGGCAAGATGTGATTACGGTAGAGAACAAAGTTTCCTTCCTGCGTCCCGCATCAGGAGCGGTGCTCCTCTGCCGGGCGGAGGTATTGAAGGCTGGAAAGAGACTTATCTTTACCGAGGCGGAGGTGATGATCGAAGGCGATAACAAGCGGCTCATCGTGGCCAAGGCCTCCAGCACGCTGGCGGTTATTTCCTGAGCTAGGCATCCCTGCTGGGGGAGGGAGAGCGGATCGCGCTGCCGCGCAATGGCCCACTCATGCGATGAGACCGCATGAATGGGGCACCCGAGCCACCCGCCTTTGACCATCGTTGGGTGGAGGAGTACTGTTGGGCCTTCCTCCATGGGCCCACACGATATCCGTTGAACCTGCTTCGGCGGGAGGGGCTCTTTCATGCGGATGCCGACGCAGGGGCCCCTGTCTCGATGATGCTTTTCATGGTGTGTTGACTAGGGAGGACCGGCCAGATTGCACGAGAGGAGAAACGAAGATGAACGTTAGAAACTTAAAGTCGGTTCACGGAGTGAACTTGGTGTCGGCGTTCGCGCTGGCGGTCGTTTTGCTTGCAACATCGGGGCTAGGTGCGCAAGAGGACAGGTGGGAATCGCAGGAGCGCGGGCTAGAGGGGACGTGGCGCGTGCAGGTGTCGGTCAAGGACTGTCAGACGGGCGCGGTGCAGAGGAGCTTTCCAGCGCTGTTAGCCTTCGTAAAAGGGGGTACGGTCACACAGGCGACCGCCGGTCAGCCCCCACCGCTTTTCACTAACGGCATCGGTGTCTGGCGGCACACGGGGCGCGGGACTTACACCGCAGTAATCGAGGCCTTCGCGTTTAACCCGGCCGGAGTCTGGATATCGACACATAGATTCACGCGAACCATTGAGCTGGACAGGGGCGCGGACGAATTCACCGATACGATCAAGCTTGAAATATTGGACACCAGCGGGAACTTGATTGCGCCGGGCTGCGGCTCAAGTACTGCGCGTCGCTTCGAATGAAGCGGTTCCAACTGCTCCCCCACCCGGCTGTTGGGTGGGGAGCAGTTCGGAGACGGGTAGCTAGAGGTGGGTTGTTCCTCCTGACCGTGTATGGGCCACCCGCCGGTTCGAGGTATGGGTTGGTTTGGATGTATGGGCCACCCGTCCTGAGTTTAGATGTGGGCCACCCACCCACACCGAGGTATGGGTTCGTTTTTATGTGTGGGCCACCCGCCCCGCCGCCCGTCCGACATTCCATTTGCTCCGATCACCTATCTGAGATGGCTGCATTCGCTCTTTCGTAAGTCGAAGGAGTCTTGCTGGAACGTATGTGGACCATTTTCTATAATTGTGCAGTAGTTGTTATCGGCTAAGTCGCTGTAGTGAACTCGGAGTCCGTTATCAGGGCATTGTTAGTAGCCTTGGGTTAGATTGGTCAGGAAGATCGGACCAGTCGTTGACCGCAAGCGCTCCGAGATTGTGCCAGTTCTGCTTGTCATTTGCATGACCGATTTTCCAGTACACATGCAAAGCGGGCCCGTTACCTCTGTTGTAGATAAGCCATTTAGATTCCTTGTCTGACACCAGCTCAAAGACGATCAAGGGCCGTTGGGAGGCTTTTGCTTGGCGTACAGTCGCCTTTCGAATACTTGATGTTAAGCATGTATATACCGCAAGGCCAATTAGCCCGAGCGCTGAACACGCGGCTTGTATTGCAGCCGAATGGAATTCAAGAAATTTGAGCATGGTGATCAAGGATACATAAGCCAAGGTGAATCCGATTCCGCGAATATCATCCATGAGACGAGGCCGCATAAATGGGGCACAGGTTTCAGATGTGGGCCACCCGTCCCTTATGGATTACATTTGTGGCCTTCTAGAAACTTCAAAAATAAGGTGGCTGGGCCTTGATATGCACTTTGTTTCCCCGCTGCAATGGGAGCACTAATCTTCCTGAGATCCTCAGATTCTTTGCATGAGAGCAGGGTCTCCTCTGTATTCTTCGCGTTTGGATTACGCAAGTCGACAGAGAGCATCAGTGAAAGCGTGGTCATTTGTATGAGAGTGTCTGCTGCCTCGTCTTGAGTTTTACTTATCGAGGAAATGCGTTCTGCATCTTTAAGCAATGTGTTCTGGCTTTGCGTTCTCCGCAATATCTGTTCCTTCATGTGCGCCTGCAAGTCAATTAGCGCGTTTGCCTCTTGGTTATAAGAGGCGATCAGGAGGCCTCTGATCATTTTGTCGTCGTCATCTATTGGTTGATAACGGCCAATTATGGATGCAGCGCAAAGAAGATCATCGCGGCCTCGTTGCGAGCTTGTAAGAATGGCGGAAAGTGCCAATGCAGGTGTAGATGAACTCTTGGAGTTTTCAAGTCCCTCCGACATGATTACAACGGCTTCTTGTGCTGAGTTGAGAGCTTCGAGCTGATAACGCAATCTCTTGTAGGTGGGGGAGCCTGATATTGTAGAAAGTGACACTAAAGCTAGTCCGCAACTTACAGGTGGTGTCTCCGGTGGCTGGTCAAGTCGCGCTTTTTGAGCGTGAGCAGCATGAATTGCACTGAGCGATACCGCAATGAGGACTGTCGTTGATATGACTAGTTTTCGACGATGAGGTTTGTGCGTAGACAGAGTAATGTAAAGAGGCCTTGCGGCGATCATTTAATTTCAAACTAAATGTTGAGGTCAATAAACTCCATGTTTGTGCAAACGTCTACTCGACGGTGACGCTCTTCGCGAGATTTCTCGGTTGATCTACGTCGCAGCCTCTTCTTACGGCTATATGGTAGGCGAGGAGTTGGAGGGGGACTACTTCGAGGATGGGTAGGAGTAGTTCGGGGGCGGGTGGGATGTAGATGGTGTGTTCTACGAGGTTGCGGATCTCTTCGTCGCCCTGGATGGCGATGGCGATGACTCGGCCGCTGCGGGCGGTTACCTCCTGAATGTTGGAGAGGGTCTTTTCGTACTTGAGGACGCTGGCGGGGTCGGCGGGGTCCTTGGTGGCGATGCAGACTACGGGGAGGGACTCGTCGATGAGGGCGTTGGGGCCGTGCTTCATCTCGCCGGCTGGGTAGCCTTCGGCGTGGATGTAGGAGATCTCCTTGAGCTTGAGGGCACCTTCGAGGGCGATGGGGTAGTGGATACCGCGGCCGAGGAAGAGGAAGTCGTCGGCGGTGTGGAAGAGCTTGGCGAGGTGCTGGCAGTGCTCGTCGAGGGAGATGCGGGGGCGGGAGCGCCGCTCGACGAAGGGGAAGGGCGGGAGCGGGGTGATGGGCGGGGCAGGGGCTCCGGTGAGGCGCGCGGGAGCGGCGACGCCTTCGGACATGCCGGTGGCGGTGGCGGAGTTGAGGGCGAGGATGGACTCGAGCTTGGAGGGGAGGCGGGAGAGCTCGGTGGCGAGGTGGAGGGATTGCTCGGGGGTGATGGTTCCGCGGGTCTGGGCGAAGTGGAGGGCGAGGAGGAAGAGGGCGGTGAGCTGGGAGGTGAAAGCCTTGGTGGAGGCGACGCCGATCTCGGGGCCGGCGTTGGTGGAGATGACGCCGGAGGCTCGGCGGGTGATGGCGGAGCCGACGACGTTGCAGATGGCGAGGGTCTTGGAGCCTTTGTCGATGAGCTCGGTCTGGGCGGCGATGGTGTCGGCGGTCTCGCCGGACTGGGTGATGAGGAGGCCGATGGCGTTGGGGTTGGGGATGGGGTCGCGGTAGCGGTACTCGGAGGCGTAGTCGACGTCGACGGGGAGGCGGGCGAGGCGCTCGATCATGAACTTGCCGGCGAGGCCGGCGTGCCAGGAGGTTCCGCAGGCGGCGATGGTGATCTGAGAGGCGCGGCGGATGTCGTCGGGGGAGAGGTCGAGGTTGTCGAGGAAGACCTGGCCGGTGTCGAAGGAGACGCGTCCGAGGGTGGTGTCGCGGATGGCGCGGGGCTGCTCATTAATTTCCTTGAGCATGAAGTGCTTGTAGCCGGCCTTTTCGGCCTGGATGGGGTCCCAGGCGATGCGCTGGACTTTGAGGGGCAGGGCTTCGCCTTCGAAGTTCGTCAGGGTGACGCCGGCGCGGGTGATGACGGCGAGCTCGCCGTCGGCGAGGAAGTGGATGTTGCGGGTGTGGTGGAGGATTCCGGGGACGTCGGAGGCGAGGAAGAACTCGCCGTCGCCGAGGCCGATGACGGCGGGAGGTCCCATGCGGGCGGCGACGAGCTTGTCGGGCTCGTTGGCGGAGAGGACGCCGATGGCGAAGGCTCCGGTGAGGCGGTGGACGGCTCGGCGGACGGCTTCTTCAAGGGGGATGCCTGTGGCGCCATTGGCAAAATGCGGGAGTTCTTCCCCTTCGACAGGCTCAGGGTCAGAATGACGAGCGTTTGTTAGTTCCTGCTCGATGAGGTGGGCGATGATCTCGGTGTCGGTCTCGGTGACGAAGGTGTGGCCCTTGGCGGTGAGCTCTTTTTTGAGGGCGAGGTAGTTTTCGACGATGCCGTTGTGGACGACGACGAGTGAGCCGGTGCAGTCGCGGTGGGGGTGGGCGTTCTCCTCGGTGGGGCGGCCGTGGGTGGCCCAGCGGGTGTGGCCGATGCCGAAGGTGCCGTGGAGGGGGTGGTCGGCGATGACGGTCTCGAGGTTGCGAAGCTTGCCGGGAGCGCGGCGGAGCTCGAGTCCGGCGGAGTTGCCGGCGACGGCGATGCCTGCGGAGTCATAGCCGCGGTATTCGAGGCGGCGCAGGCCTTCGATGATGACAGGGACGACGGGTTGGGGGCCGATGTATCCGACGATTCCGCACATGGGATGAGTTTAGACGGAGGGCGGGTAATTTGGGATGGTATCGCGTGTGGGACTTTTGGGGGAGTGGGGTCTTGTGGTGAGCGGGATGGTGTAATACGAGGGAGATGATCTCGGTCCTTATCCTTACTAAAAATGAAGAGCGCGACCTGCCGGGGTGTCTGGAGTCGGTGGCGTGGTCGGATGATGTGCATGTCTTCGACTCGTTTTCGACGGATGCGACGGTGGCGATAGCGCGGGCGGCGGGGGCGCAGGTGTATCAGAGGGTGTTTGATGACTATGCGACGCATCGCAATGCGGCGTTGAAGGAGATTCACTTCAGGCACGGGTGGGTGTTTGTGGTGGATGCGGATGAGAGGCCGACTGCGGAGCTGGGGCGGGAGATGCAGCAGGCGGTGACGGCGGCGGGGGAGGAGGTTTCGGGGTTTCGGCTGCGGAGGAGGGACTTTCTGTTTGGCGTGTGGCTGAAACATGCGCAGATCTCGCCGTTTTACATACGGCTGGTGCGGCCGGAGAGGGCGCGGTATACGCGGGCGATCAACGAGGTGCTGGAGGTGGAGGGACGCGTGGCGGAGCTGAGCTATCCGCTGGACCACTATCCGTTCTCGAAGGGGATTGCGCACTGGGTGGCGAAGCACAATGTGTACTCGACGATGGAGGCGGAGCTGATCTATCGGCAGCAGGGGCTGAAGGATCCTTCGTGGAGGAAGGCGCTGAGGGATCCGGACTTTCATGTGCGGCGGCTGCATCAAAAGGCGTTGTTTTATCGGATGCCGGGGAGGCCGCTGATCAAGTGGGGGTACATGATGCTGGTTCGGGGCGCGCTGCTGGACGGCGCGGCGGGGATGGCGTATGCGACGCTGCAGTCGTTTTACGAGTACATGATTGTGTTGAAGACGCGGGAGCTGGAGCGCGGCGGGGCGTAGAACGCACCGGAGTCAGCGGTCAGGCGGGACGGGTGGCCTTGAGGACCATGCTCTTCCAGGCGTAGGGGAAGCGGCCTGTGCCGGTGAACTCGATGGAGGTGAAGCCGGCGTCGGTGAGGGCGCGCTCGATGGTCTTTCGAGAGAAGAACTTGATGTGGCCGTGGACGCGGAGGGCGTCGTAGTGGAACTCCATCTTGCCGGAGAGGGCAAGGAGGATGTTTTTGAGGTAGCCGTGGTAGGGCGTGGTGAGGACGAGGGTTCCGCCGGGCTTGAGGAGCCCGTAGCAGTTGCGGAGGAAGGCGTGGGGGTCGTAGAGGTGCTCGATGACCTCGGTGGAGATGAGTGCGTCGACGGGGCCGACGGTGGAGAGGAAGTCGGCGTAGGGGCTTTGGGCGTCGGCGAGGAAGAAGTTGATGTTGGGGAAGGACTGGCGGGCGAATCCGAGGCCGGCGGGGGAGTAGTCGGAGCCGTGGAGCTGCCAGTCGCGGTCCTGAAAGAGTGCGAGGAAGGTTCCGTTGCCGCAGCCTGCGTCGAGGACGGTGGAGCCGGCGGGGAGGTGCCGAAGAAAACGGGAGACGGCGGGATAGAGATACCTGTGGCTGCCTGAGGTGTTCGCAGCCGTGTACTGGTAGGAGATGCCTGCCATGGAGGCATGATAACTGCGAGGTCAGAGTGCGGGAGAGCGGACGAAGGTGGGATTCATCGCTTGTGTGGGAGCGATTAGAATTCGCGGCGTGGTGATGCCGGTCGCGACAGTTGAAGCGATCGAGAGCTTAGCGAATGCGGGAGCGAAGCTGGCGGAGGATTGTGGAGCCGGTGAGGTGCAGGGTAGCGGCGGCAAGCGCGGCCCAGATGAGAGAACCTGCGGCGAGCGTGATGAGATCGGCGATGTGGTTCTGAGGAAGCCGCAGAGCGTGTGCACAGGCCCAGGTTGCCACTCCTGCGATGAGTGCAGCTAGCAGAGCGCGAGCGAATTCGATCCACTCAAGATCGGCAAAGCTGACGAGTTTCCTGCGATGGAGCAAAACGGCTAGGGTAGTGGTCTGGATCAGGATTCCTAGGTCGGAGGCGAGCGCCAGACCCTTGAGATCAAGAATGCGGAAGAGCGCGGCGTAGATGGGGACGGAGAGAACGGTAATCAGGGTGCCTGTGATCGCGGGGGTTTTGGTATCGGAAGCGGCGTAGAAGGCGCGGGCGTAGATACCCTGTACGGCCCAGATGGCCAGTGTGCCGGCAAGAATGACGAAGAGTTGGGTCGCGGCGGCGGCATCGACACGGCGGAAGTTGCCTCCGCGGAAGAGATCCATGAGCCAGGGAGCAAGAGCGATCATCCAGGCGGAGACCAGCATTCCCACAGAGAAGAGCCGCGAGACTGCGCGCGAGACTGCGATAGAGAAGTCGCGCATGCGGTTCTGCTGATAGATTGAGGCGAAGAAAGGGAGCGAAGCGGCGCCTGCGGCTGGTCCAATGACGTTGAACGGAGCGTTGAAGAGGTCCTTGGCATTGCCTAGTAGAGTGATGCCTCCCTCGCGGAGCGAGCCAAAGTAATTGAGGAAGATGCCGTCGAACATAACGAGTGAGACGCCGATCATGAGGGGTAGCGAGAGCTTAAGCCATTCCAGAAAAGCGGGGTCGCGGAAGCCGATGATCGGGCGGTAGCGCAGGCCAGTGCGGAACGCGGCGATTGAGTTCAGCAGTCCGTAGCCGACGAACATTCCGACGAGTACGCCAAGCGCAAGGGAGTGGATCTCGAACTGTTCGTTATTCGAGGGCGCGTATTTTGCGATAAGTGCGCCGAGGATGATTCCGGTGTTGTAGATCAGCGGCGCGCACGCCTGGTAGATGAATATCTTGCGCACCTGGAGGCGGGCTCCCATGACACTGCCTAGGAAGAAAAAGAGCTGAGCAGGAAGGATGATGCGCGTCATGGTCGTGCAGTAGGAGGCACGAAGCGGATCGGTGCGGAAGCCTTTATTAGCGAGGAGAACGAATTGGGGGGCGAAGATCTCGGCGAGCAGGACGCCGACGCCGAGAACGACGAGCATCGTGGTGAGGATGACAGAGAGCGCACGATCGCCTCCCTCTTCGTCACCTTTCTCTCGATAGCGGTTGAGGACGGTGATGAGTGAGATGGATGCGGCACCGCCGATGAGAAAGTAAGACAGCAGGTCCGGCAGCTTGAAGGCGGCGCGATAGGCGTCCTGCTCGGGGCCAGCACCCCAGAGCGAGTTGATTACCTTGATGCGCGCCAATCCGAACAGACCGGAGAGAAGCGCACTCAGCATCAGCAGGATAGTGGCGGAGGAG
Organism: Edaphobacter aggregans DSM 19364; assembly: GCF_000745965.1. Lineage (GTDB taxonomy): Bacteria > Acidobacteriota > Terriglobia > Terriglobales > Acidobacteriaceae > Edaphobacter > Edaphobacter aggregans. Next base: position 10,012 of record NZ_JQKI01000027.1, read on the forward strand.
GCGCTGTGCGAGGCGGACGGCCGCAGCAGGGCGAGAGGGTTGCGCCGAGGGCGAACGGCTGTGACGGCTGGCTGCGGGTTGGGTGCGTCGTTCAGGGCGTGTCTCTTAGGGCTACGTTGATTTTACCGGGTGAGCAAGTGACGGGGCTTATGCTGAGGAGTGGCGGGGCAGGTTCGGTTTCGCGTGAGGTGAGGGAGTGGAGAACTTTCGGCTGAAGGTGTTTCGCACGGTGGCTGAGGCGATGAGCTTTCGCAAGGCGGCGGAGGTGCTGCACCTGAGCCAGCCAGCGGTGAGTCAGCAGATTCGCGCGCTGGAGGAGGAGGCGCGGGTGCGGCTGTTTGATCGCGCGGGCGGAGATGGTCGCGGCAGCCAGATCGCGCTGACCGAGGCGGGGCGAGTGCTGCTGGTCTATGCGAATCGCGCGGCGGCGACGATGGCCGAGGCGGAGCGCGCGTTGGCGGCGCTGAACCATGAGGTGACGGGCGAGCTGCGGCTGGGGGCTTCGACGACGGTGGCGCAGTATCTGCTGCCGCGGATCCTGGGGGCGTTTCTGAAGCAGTATCCGCATGTGCGGATGTCGGTGGTGAGCGGGAACACGGAGGAGATTGCGGAGGCGGTGGCGGAGGAGCGGGTGGCGCTGGGCATTATCGAGGGGCCGCCGATGCGGAGGGATGTGACGACGGAGCCGATGGCTCCGGATGAGCTGGTGCTGATTGTGAGCCCGGGGCATGCTTGGGCGCAGAGGAAGGGCCCGATCGCCGCGGCGGAGCTGGCTACGGTGCCGATGCTGATGCGTGAGCGCGGGTCGGGGTCGCGAAGGGTCGTGGAGCGGGCGTTGAAGCAGGCGGGGCTTCCGCTGAGGTCGCTGAAGGTGGCGATGGAGCTGGATTCGACGGAGGCGATTATCTCAGGTGTGGAGGCGGAGCTGGGGGTGGGGTTTGTTTCGCGGTGGGCGGTGGGGAAGGTGCTGCGGCTGGGGTCGGTGAAGGTGGTGAAGGTGGCGGGGCTGAGGATCGTGCGGGAGTTCAGCTTTGTGCGGCTGGCTGGGGCGGAGCCTACGGGGGCGGCGGGGGCGTTTCAGCGGTTTGCGCTGGCGGCGGTGGGGCTGCCGGAGCGATAGTTTTTTCAGCAGGCCGATAAGAAAAACTTATCGGCGATTGAAAACTCCGTCTCGACGGGGGCGTGGGAAGGTTCGATGCTTGAGAGGCGATGGTACAGAATCTCTTCTTTATCGGGATTGTCGTTGCAGCGAGCGGGCTGATTGGGCCTCCGTTCGCTCTTGCGCTCGGGTTGATCTTCGGGCTGACGGTGGAGCATCCATTTCATGGCGAGAGCAGGCGGCTGTCGAAGTTTCTGCTGCAGGCCGCGGTGGTCTGCCTGGGGTTTGGGATGAACCTGGGCGAGGTGGTTCAGGCGGGGCGGTCGGGGGTTGCTTATACGGCGCTGGGGATTATGTTTGCGCTGAGCCTCGGGGTTGTGCTGGGGAAGATGTTTCAGGTGGGCAGGACGCAGTCGCTGCTGATCAGCGTGGGGACGGCGATCTGCGGCGGGAGCGCGATTGCGGCGATGGGGCCGGTGCTGGAGGCGAACGAGGAGGAGATGGCGGTCTCGCTGGGCACGGTGTTTGTGCTGAACTCGATTGCGCTGCTGCTGTTTCCGTTTATCGGGTGGGCGATGCATCTGACGCAGACGCAGTTCGGGCTATGGGCGGCGCTGGCGATTCATGACACGAGTTCGGTGGTGGGAGCGGGAGCGAGATACGGGGCGACGGCGCTGGCCGTGGGGACGACCGTGAAGCTGGCGCGCGCGTTGTGGATTGTGCCGCTGGCAGTCGGAACGGCGGCGCTGCGGAAGAGCAAGGCGAAGGTGCAGTGGCCGTGGTTCATCCTGTTGTTCTGCGTGGCGGCGGTGGCGGCGAGCTACGTGCCGCGGTTGCTTCCGCACAGTGTTGCGGCCTTTAGCGCGCTGCATCGGCTGGGGCGCGCGGGGCTGACAGTGGTGCTGTTTCTGATCGGGTCGGGGATCTCGAGGAAGACACTGCGGCAGGTGGGGGTTCGTCCGCTGGTTCAGGGCGTTCTGCTGTGGATCGTGGTGGCGAGCGTATCGCTGTGGGCGATCCATGCGGGATGGATTGCCCTGTGATGCGCAAGAGGTAAGGTGCTAGTTTTCTGAGCCGGGCTCGAAGAGCTTGTCGCCTGCGGGGCGGCGGGTGGCGGGGCCGCTGCTGCGTGGGGAGCGAATGCTCTGAATGGCGGGGCGGGCGGGTGGCCTGGAGAGGTGGGCGATGAGGTCGCGCATCTCTTTGTGCAGCTTGCGGAGCTGGGGTGTGGGGTCGGAGGCGCCGGCTTCGATGTCGAGGGGAAGCTGGGATGTCTTCTGGCGCTGTTCGGTCTTGATGACCTGGCGCGCGCCGGGGATGGTGTAGCCCTCGTCGTAGAGCAGCGACTTGATGTGGAGTACGGTTTCGACGTCGCGGCGGCGGTAGAGGCGCTGGCCGGTGCCGCCCTTGTGCGGCTTGAGCTGAGGGAACTCGCTCTCCCAGAAGCGCAGGACGTAGGCGGGGATGTCGCAGAGGCGCGAGACTTCGCCGATGCGGAAGTAGAGCTTGTCCGGGATTTCGGACCCGGAGGGCGGCGTATTTCTGCGGATTGGCTGGTGTTGTGCCATGCCAGATTCCAGAAGGGCTCCCTCGCCCTTGTGTGTCAGTATAGGCCAGCGTGAGCGTGTTGCAGCATCTACGTTTACCTTTTCGGTGCGGTTTTTTTTGAGCGGGACGGGAACGACTTTTCCGTTTCCTGCGGGGCGCGTTCGTGGTGAAATGGCTCGCAAACATTCAACGAGGTTCACTTGAACCGTATGGAGCGGGGGAGCCATGCCCCGGAGTGTTAATGGTCGCCTTCGGAATGATGGAAGGAGACCTTACTGGCAGAAGGAACTGCGGAGGCGCAAGTGACGTATCGTTGCTGGAGGAAAGGCGGAGACGGAATGGGCGCGAAGCAATGGATTCGGTTGGCGGCGCTGCTGAGTGTGGCGGTGGTGAGCGGCTGCCGGGTCGACACGAACAAGCATGGGGACGATAAGAACGTGAAGGTCGCGACTCCGTTCGGCGGCATCCAGGTGAAGACGAATGAAGCTGGGGGCGTGGAGGGGATTGGGCTGCCGGTGTATCCGGGCGCGGAGTTGGTGAAGAAGCGGGACAAGGACAACGGCTCGGCGGATGTGAATCTGAGCTTTGGAAGATTCCAGCTTCGGGTGAAGGCGGCGAACTACCAGACGCCGGATGCGCCGGAGAAGGTTAGCGCGTTTTACAAGGACGCGATGCGGCGGTATGGAGCGGTGATCGAGTGCAATCACGATCAGCCTGTAGGGACGCCGACGCAGACGGATGAAGGGTTGACGTGCTCGGACAGCGGCAAGAAGCATTCGAGTGTGACGGCGGATAGCTCGGGCAAGATGGAGCTGAAGACGGGATCGAAGCAGCATCAGCATATTGTGGCGATCGAGCCGAACAGCGGGGGAACGAAGTTCGGTCTGGTGGCGCTGGACCTTCCGGGGAGCCTCTCGGTGGGGGACGGCGATACGGATCAGCGACAGTAGGGTTCGCTCTTCCGCTTGCCGCAAGGTATTGGGTGGGATAGCTTGGAGCTATGCACGCATATTGTCACCGATGTGGCGGTGAACTGGCTGCCGGTGACGGCGGGTCCTCGTTCTGCCCGCACTGCGGAGCTCCGCAGATCTACATGACTGAGCAAGCCACGGGGGCTGATGCCGCCGAAGGCTCGACTGGAATTCTGCCGCCGCCGCGGCCGCAGCAGGTGGATTGGAAGATGGCGATCCAATGTGCGATCGTGGTCTCGCTGGTGGCGGCGTTGTTGAGCGTGGCCTCGGCGCGGGTGCCGGCGTTGTCGGCGCTGAGCTGGTTGTGGACGGTGAGCGGGTCGGTGATCGCGCTGGGACTGTATCAGTGGCGAAGACCGCAGGCGTGGATGGATGCGGGCGTGGGTGCGCGGATCGGGATGGTGGTGGGCCTGACTCTGGTGGTGTCGATTGCGGTGGCGATGGCGGGCGCAGGACTGGTGGCGAGGTACAAGCTGCACACGATGGGGGCGTTCGACACGGAGCTGCGCGCGCAGATCGACAAGGCGGCGGCGATGAATCCGCAGCCGGCGGAGGTGATGCGGTATGTCTATTCGCCGGAGTTCAGGGCGGGAATGATGCTGGCCGGGTTTGCGATGCTGGCTGGGTTTGTGATGGTGCTGTCGACCCTGGGCGGGGCGGTCGGCGGGATGGTGCGTGCCCGCAGAACTGCGTAACGCGGGCGGAGATCGCACGGCGGGGCTGCTGATATCATCAGCAGCGGAAGCGTTTATGAGCGAGCAGACGGAAGTTCAGGGACCGAAGATTCGGGAGAAGGGCCGGCTGATGTCGGCCTCGGAGATCGAACGGACGCTGGTGCGGCTGGCGCACGAGATCGTCGAGAAAAATAACGGCGGCGCCAACCTGGGGCTGGTGGGAATCAAGCGGCGCGGTGTTCCGCTGGCGCAGCGGCTGGGAGCGATGATCGAGAAGATCGAGAAGCACCCTGTGGATGTGGGCGTGCTGGACATCAGCTTCTATCGCGACGATCTGTCGACGAGCGGGCCGCGGCCGGTGGTGACGCCGGGGGCGATCGGCTTCGACGTGACGGGACGCGACATTGTTCTGATGGACGATGTGCTGTACACGGGGCGGACGATTCGCGCGGCGCTGGATGCGCTGTTCGACCATGGACGCCCGAAGAGTGTGCAGCTGCTGGTGCTGATCGACCGGGGCCACCGCGAGCTTCCGATCGAGGCGACCTATACGGGGCGTTCCATCCCGACCTCGAGCCGCGAGATTATCGAGGTGAAGCTGAACGAGGTGGACGGGCAGGAGCAGGTGCTGCTGGTCGAGCGAGTGGACTGAGCGGCAAGGATGCAAGAGGCAAGTGAGGTTTCGGTGAGTGGATCTCGATATGCTGCGGGCTCGTTGTTGAGCGTGGCGCACCTGACGGTGAACGAGGTCTCAGAGATTTTGGCACAGACGGCGCGGATTGCAGCGATGCCGCATGCGACGCGCGTGGAGATACTGGCGGGGCGAAGGATCGCGCTGCTGTTCTACGAATCGAGCACCCGGACGCGGACTTCATTCGAGCTGGCGGCGAAGTCGCTGGGCGCGACGACGACGCTGGTGAGCGACAAGTCATCTTCAATCGAAAAGGGCGAGAGCCTGAAGGACACGGGGCTGACGCTGCGGGCGCTGGGCGCGGAGTGCATCATCCTGCGGCATGCGTCGTCAGGCGCTCCGTTTGTGCTGGCGCGCGAGACGGGGCTTCCGGTGTTGAACGCAGGCGACGGCATGCACGAGCATCCATCGCAGGCGCTGCTGGATCTGCGAACGATACTGACGCGACTGTATGGCGCGGCGCGCGCGGCGGCGGTTGATGAACGCACGCTCGAAGGCGTGACGGTGGTGATTACGGGAGATATCCTGCATAGCCGCGTGGCGCGGTCGAACGCGATGCTGCTGCCGCGGCTGGGAGCGCGCGTGATTCTGTGCGGGCCGGAGAAGCTGCTGCCGGAGGACGCGCGGAGGATGGGCGCAGGGATCGAGCTTGAGCGCGACTTCGATCGTGCGCTGAGGCAGGCTCAGGTGGCGATGATGCTGCGCATCCAGAAGGAGAGGTTGGCGGGGCTGGAACTGGATCTGGCGGACTATATTGCGCGGTATCAGCTGAATGGCGAGCGGCTGGCGGCGTCGGCACCGAAGGCGGTGGTGATGCATCCGGGACCGATGATCCGCGGGCTGGAGATCGCGGACGATGTGGCGGATGGTCCGCAATCGGCGATTGAGGAACAGGTGGATCATGGCCTGGCTGTGCGGTCCGCGCTGCTGGTCAGAGCGATTTGCGCAGGCGAGTTTGAGAGTGCGACGGTATGAGTGACGTTTTGATCTTGAACGGACGGCTGATCGATCCTGCCAACGGAGTGGACGCGCCGCGGGACCTGCTGGTGCGCGATGGTCGTGTGGCAGCGGTCGAGGCGCCGGGAGCGCTGAGCGGGGTGGAGGCGGCGGAGATGATCGACGCGACGGGGATGATCGTCGCGCCGGGCCTGGTGGATGTGCATGTGCATCTGAGAGAGCCGGGGCAGACTTACAAGGAGACGATCGCGACGGGGACGGCCGCGGCTGCGGCGGGCGGTTTCACGAGTGTTGTGGCGATGCCGAATACGGTTCCTGTGAACGATACGGTTGCGAAGCTTGAGTGGATGCTCGATGCGGCGCGGGGTTCGGTGGTGAAGCTGTTTGCGATGCCGGCGGCGACGGTGGGGAGCATGGGGGTTGAGCTTACGGACTTCGATGCTCTGCGTGGAGCCGGCGCCGTGGGCTTTACTGACGATGGCAAGCCGGTGCTCGAGGACCACGTGATGCGCGCGGCGCTGGTGGCCGCGGCGCGGGCCGAGGTTCCGGTATCGCAGCATGCCGAGGACACGCGGTTGACCGGCGGATGCAGCATGAACGCGGGGCCAGTGGCCTTTCGGCTGGGGCTGCGCGGCATGCCGGTCGAAGCTGAGGCGCGCATCGTGGAGCGCGACATTCGGCTGCTTCGCGAGATCGAGTGTGTGGAGGGTCTGCGGCCGCACCTACATGTGCAGCATGTCTCGACGGCGCGCGCGATGGAGGCGATTCGCAGCGCAAAGCGGGAAGGACTGCACGTGACCTGCGAGGTGGCGCCGCACCACTTCTGTTTGACGGACGAGGCGATCGGCGACTACGACACGCACGCCAAGATGAATCCTCCGCTGCGGGCGGAGGCCGATCGAGCGGCGATGGTGGCCGCGCTGGTCGACGGTACGGCGGACTGCATTGCGACGGATCACGCTCCGCATGCGGCGTACGAGAAGGTGCAGGAGTTTGAGCGCGCTCCGAACGGCATTACGGGCCTGGAGACGGCGCTGGGGCTGGCTTTGCGCATGCTGCATCGCGGACAGGGAATGTCGCTGTCGCGTGTGATTTCGCTGATGAGCACGGCTCCAGCGTTGATTGCGACGCTGGCGGGGCGCGGCGCGTTGGGGGCCGGGCACTTTGGCGATGTAGTTATCTTTGATTCGGGCGCGGAGTGGAGATTCGACGCGGCGGCATCGCGGTCGAAGTCGCGGAATACGCCGTTCGACGGCGCGGAGATGCTGGGGCGAGTGAAGGCGACGATCTGCGACGGGCGCGTGGTGTATCGCGGCTAAGCGTCAGACGCGGGTGATCATGACCTCGGTGGACTTCATCAGCGCGGCGGCTGTTTGACCTTTGCGGAGCTGCATCTCACGGGCAGCATCGGCCGTGATGATGGAGGTGATGCGCTGGTCGCCGATGGAGAGGACGACCTTGGCGAGCAGTCCGCTGATCTTGACTTCAACGATCTTTCCGATGAGTTGGTTGCGTCCGCTGACCTGGCGGAATCGCTCGCGTGTCTCTCTTGGTTTCGGCGTGGCTTTCAGGAGCGGGGCGAGAGCGCTGCGCGGAATGAGGTGATGGCCTCCGGGCGTCTTGACGCTGGAGAGTTTGCCGGAGAGGATCCATTGCTTGATCGTCGGGTAGCTAAGCCCTAGTTCCGCGGCGGCTTCGCGGGGTTTGAGGAGTGTGTCGGCGGAAGGAATGGGGCACCTCGGATCAACAAGTTAATGAGTAGTTTACCGCGTTGCTAAGCTGGGAGAATCGTTTGACAATTAAATCGCACATTCTTGAAATCGTTAATCGTGTAATTTCGATATATGCGGTTCTCTCTCCGATTACTTCGTTACATGATGGTATGCGCGCTTGCGGTTGTGGCTGGGAGTGCATGGGCACAGAGCGGCAGCGGTGATCTTGCCGGTAGGGTGACAGATGCGGGTGGGGCCGTGGTTGCAGGCGCGAGGGTCACTGTGCGGTCTCTGTCTTTGCGAGTGGAAACGCAAACGCAAACGACAGAGGCGGGAGACTACGCGGTGACTTCCCTGCGTCCGGGTGTTTATACGGTTCGAGTTGAGGCCGAGGGCTTCGCGACAGTGGATCGTGCAGGCGTTACTGTGAAGACTGGCGTGCGCTCACGCGTTGATATCGAGCTGCGCGCGGGAGCGGCGGACCAAGTGGTGAATGTTAGCGCCGATGCCTCGCTGCTGGCGAGCGAGTCGGGGGCGCTGGTGACGGTGATTGGCCAGGAGGCGGTGCAGAATCTTCCGTTGAATGGACGCAACATGATCTCGCTGACGACGCTTGCGCCGGGGGTTTCTCTGCCGCCGGGCACATTGTTGCCGCGCATCAACGGTGGTCGCCCACGCACGAACGAGTACCTTTATGACGGCGTGTCGGCGTTGCAGCCGGAGCCGGGCCAGGTGGCGTTCTTTCCTATCATCGATGACATCGACCAGTTTGCCATTATGTCGAACGGCGTTTCGGCAGAGTTTGGACGCTTCAACGGCGGTGTGGTGAATCTTTCGACGAAGCCGGGCACCAGCGCGTTTCATGGAGAGGTGTACGAGTTTCTGCGCAATGAGGCGATGAATGCTCGGAACTACTTCACTCCGGCTTCGTCAGCGAAGCCTATCTTTCGGCGCAACCAGTATGGTGCGGCGCTGGGCGGGCCGGTGCTTCCAGGCAAGCTGTTCTTCTTTACCGACTATCAGGGGACGAACCAGGCGGTGGGCGTGGTGCGGACGAGCACGGTGCCTACGCTGGCGCAGCGCGGGTTTCCCGATGCGAACGGCAATCCGACGACTGGCTTCAGCTTTGGGCCGACGAAGATCTATGACCCTGCGACGACGGTGCAGACGGGTTCGACCTTTACGCGCGCGGAGTTCCCGAATGACACGATTCCGCGCAACCGTGTGGATCCGGCGGCGCTGGGGCTGCTGGCGCGGTATCCGTTGCCCACTAATTCGGCGGCCGCGAACAACTATGTGAGAGTGGGGAACGACATCGACCATCAGAATCAGTTCGATGTGCGGCTGGATACGCAACTGGGTAAGAACGATCGCGGGTTTGTGCGCTATACGTACTTCCACGATGTCGAGGAGCCGGTGACGCCGCTGCCGGACGGGAGCGGAGTGATTACGGGCACGATTCTTTCGACGGGCAACGTGATTGGACTCTCCCGCACTGTGGGGCAGCAGTATGTCGCCAACGAGACGCACAGCTTCAACGCGCGAACGGTGAACGAGGCGCGGTTTGGCTACACGCGGCGCGCGCTGAATCGGTCGGGAGCATTCCTGCCGGGGACGGCATCGGCGGCACTGGGAATTCCCGGGATCCCAACCAACGCGGCATTCAACGACGCACTACCGGTCTTCGCCATCGCGGGCATCACGCAGCTTGGGCCTTCGCCGAGCACCTTCTCGAATTTTTCGACGAATGTGACGCAGGTCTTCGACATGGTCTCGCGGGTTCAGGGAAGGCATGCACTGAAGGCCGGAGTCGACCTGCGCTGGGAGCACCTGGATGCGGTGCAGCCACCGAACCCGACGGGCAACTTCGCATTTTCGACGTTGTTTACGAATCAGGGTGGTGTGACGAACTCGGGGAATGCGGTGGCGAGTTTTCTGCTGGGACAGGTGAATACGTTTTCCATCGATCTACAGCGAAGCGTAATACGTCCTCGCGCGCATATCGCTGAGTTCTTCGTACAGGATGACTGGAAGGCGACGCCGCGGCTGACCGTAAACGCCGGGCTGCGATGGACTCTGAACTTTCCGTCGACTGAGGTTCATAACCAGGGCGCGGTCTTCAATCTGACAACGCAACGGTATCAGTACCTGGGACAGGATGGCTTTCCGCGCTCGGCGCGCGAGCTTCACTATGGCAACGTGGGGCCGAGGCTCGGCTTCAGCTACCTGGTGACGCCGAAGACGGTAGTGCGCTCGAGCTATGGGATCATCTTCATCGAGCAGACGGGCATTACGACGCCGTTCACAACGCCGCAGTTTCCGTTTCTTCAGACAGTGCAGCAGGCGACGCTCGACAGCATTCATCCGGCGTTCGTCCTTTCGAGTGGGCCATCGGTTGCACCGATTCCTTTGAACGCCGATGCGGGATTGGGGCAGGGCGTCTTTACGGTGAATCGCAAGCTTGGTTCGGGTTACGTGCAGCAGTGGAACCTTGCGGTACAGCATGAGCTGATGCGCGATCTTGCGATTGAGGTGGCCTATACGGGATCGGTGATCACGCGCGTGGGGATTCCGGACACTAACCTCAATCAGCTGACGGTGGCGCAGCTTGCGCAGGGTTCTGCGCTGACGGCTACGGTAGCGAATCCCTACTATGGGCAGATTCCGGTGTCGTCTTCGATTGGCGGGAAGACTGTTTCGGTGGCGCAGTTGCAGAGGCCATATCCGCGATTTCTTACCGTGTCATCGTTCCGCAAGAATACAGGTCGCACGAACTACAACGCGGCGGAGTTGAAGGTTGAGAAGCGGACCAGCTATGGCTTGACGGCGATGCTGAGCTATACGCACTCGAAGCTGATGGATGATGCGTCGTCGGTGTTTGACTCGTCGATTCTGACGGGGCCGGTGGCGAACTTTCCTGTGGCCGACAGCTTCAATCCTTCGCTGGAGCGCGATGCTTCGCTGGGCGATATGCCGAATGTGACGGTGGGGTCGGTGGTGTATGCGCTGCCGATGGGCAGGGGGCATCGGGTGGCCTCGTCCGGCGCGATGGCGTGGCTGTTGGGCGGGTGGAACGTCAATAGCATCGTTACGATCCAGAGCGGCATGCCGTTCGCCATTACGCAGGCGACGAACTTCAACGCATTCGCCGGGTTCGGAACGCAGCGGCCGATGATCAGCGGACGGCCGAATCTTTCTGCGGATATGAGGACGGTCGCGCGGTTTATCAACACGGCCGCGTTCTCGATCACGCCGCAGTTCAAGCTGGGCAATGCATCACGTGATCCTGCACGCGGGCCGGCGTATCGCGACTGGGATCTGGGGCTGGTGAAGACGACGCAGTTTGGGGAGCGGCTTGCGCTCGAGCTGCGGGGAGAGGTCTTCAACGTGACGAATACGCCGGCGTTCGCGCAGCCGAATGCGACGGTTGGCACGGCAAACTTCGGGTCCATTACGGCGACCACGGCTGACCCGCGCGTGGTGCAGGTTGCCGGGAAGCTGCGGTTCTAGCGAGAGAAGAGTTACTTGGTGTGGAAGACCTTGTGGTTGATGTCGGGCCAGTACTCTTTGAAGGCGTAGCTGGCCGAGTCAATGATGCAGCTGGTGAGCCACTTCTGTCCGACCTTGGTCCAGGTGCGGTACTCGGAGGGATAGTAGAGGGTCGAGACGCCTGCCGCCGCTCCTGCTCCGATGATCTCCGAGTAGTTGGGGGCGCTGCCGCCGTCGTCGGTGCGGGTGACGAGAACGCGTGTTGCGGCGTAGAAGACCCGCTTGCGGAAGCTTCCGTGGCCGAGCGTGTAGAAGCGGTTGTCCTGGCGGAAGGCCACAGGACCAAGGCCGCTGACCATAAAGTTCTCGCCGGCGGTGTCGAGTAGTGTGTGCCAGTAGTAGCGACCGTAGCCGACGGCCCCCTGGCGAAACTGAGGGTAGGAGTTGCTATTCATGGAGAAGCCGGCCTGGACTGCGGCCATCACAAAGGAGGAGTAGTCGAAGCTGTTTTTGGCAGCAATGATGAACTTGTCCTTTGGGGTCTGCGGCGGCAGCTTCGCATCCGCGGAGACAGAACTGAAGTTGGGCATGATGCCGAGGATGCGCTTGGTCTGTTGGGGACCGCCGGCATCGGGCGTTGTTGGCGGAACGAGCTGAGCTCCTGCTGCGGACGGTGTCTGTTGCTGTTGCTTGGGAGCGTCAGGAAGCTCTTCGGCGGCGCTGCGGGAGCTGGTAATCGCAATTAGCTGTTGGGAGCGAACAGGTACGGAGCCGAGGGGAACGAAGAAGAAGGCGGCGCTCGTGGCGAGAATGCTGCAGGAGCGTCGGATATCGTGAGGCATACAGCCTAAGACGCACTTCTGAGCAAATCGATGCGGTGTCGGAGTGAGATCTGACTCTTAAGTTGAAGGATTTCACCGCTTATGAAGCGACCTCTGCGAGGAGGTTCATCTTGCGTGCGACGGTGGTGAGGATCTCGAGCGACTGATCGATCTGCTCGCGGGTATGTTCGCTGGTCATGATGGTGCGGATGCGTGCCTTGCCTTCGGGGACGGTGGGGAAGGCGATGCCGGTGGCCATCAGGCCTGCGTCGAAGAGGGCTTTGCTGAAGTCCATTGTTTTGCGGCCGTCACCGATGATGATGGGGGTGATGGGGGTCTCGCTGGCGGGAGTGGTTTTGCCGCCGACGTCGAAGCCCGCGTTGGTGAGCTGCTGCTTGAAGTAGCGGGTGTTCGACCAGAGGCGCTCGATGCGCTCGGGCTCGTTCTCGAGGATGTCGAAGGCGGCGATGCAGGTTGCGGCCACTGACGGCGGGTGCGAGGTGGAGAAGAGGAAGGGGCGCGCGCGGTGGTAGAGGTAGTCGATGAGGTCGCGTGAGCCGCAGACGTAGCCGCCGAGGGCTCCGATGGCCTTGGAGAGCGTTCCGACCTGCACGTCGACGCGCTGGGTGCAGTGGAAGTGATCGACGGAGCCGCGTCCGTTGCGGCCGAGGACTCCGGAGGCGTGGGCATCGTCGACCATCATGATGGCGCCGTATTTGTCGGCGAGGTCGCAGAGCTTGTCGACGGGTCCGATGTCGCCGTCCATGGAGAAGACACCGTCGGTGATGACGAGCTTGCGGCCGGGTTCGTTCTGGACTTCCTTGAGGAGCTCTTCGCAGTGAGCGGCGTCTTTGTGGCGGAAGACCTTGATCTTCGCGCGAGAGAGGCGCGCGCCGTCGATGATGCTGGCGTGGTTGAGCTCGTCGGAGAGGATGAAGTCCTCTTTGCCGAGGATGCTGGAGACGGTTCCGGCGTTGGCGGTGAAGCCGGACTGGAAGACGACGCAGGCCTCGACACCTTTGAAGGCGGCGATCTTTTCTTCGAGCTCCATGTGGATGCGCATGGTTCCGGCGATGGTGCGGACGGCTCCGGAGCCGACGCCGTATTTTTGTGTGGCGGCGATGGCGGCCTCTTTGAGCCTCGGGTCGTCGCAGAGGCCGAGGTAGTTGTTGGAGGCGAGGTTGATGACTTTCCTTTCGTCGTAGGTGCAGACGGGACCTTGCTCATCTTCGAGGATGCGCAGCTTGAAGTAGGTTCCACGCTGCTTGAGCTCGTTGAGTTGTTCGGTCAGGTGTGCGAGCTGCGGGCGCGTTTGGGCTGCGGTGGTCATGCAACTATCGTAAACCTTAGTGCGGTACGGACGGCGTGGAGACTGACGTGCATGTTAAGTATAGGTGTGGATGTTGTTGCTCCGCAGAACGTAAAAAATCCCTGGTAAGAGGAAAGAAAAGGAGCTTCGTACGATGATTGCTCAAGACACGACGCGAACGACGATGAAGGCTGCGGTACTTGTTTTTGCGATGCTGGCCTTTGTTGGTTGCCAGTCGAAGCAGGACAAGGCGATCGAGGATGCCAAGAAGCAGGCTGCGGCAACGGGACAGGCGCAGCAGGTGGTCTCGGTTGATAAAAACGGAAACACGACGACGACGACGGTTCAGCCTCCGCTTCCGGGACAGACCGGGCAGCAGGTGACGACGACGGTGACCCCGGCCTCGGGTGTTCCGGCGAATGCGCCGGCGGTGGCCGGAGGGCAGGCGGCGCCGGTTGCTCAGCAGGCGACGGTGATGGCGAATGGGCAGCCGGAGGTTCCGGCGGCGCAGCAGCAGCCGGCGGCGGGTCCGGCAAGCGCTGCGATTGCGCCGGCGGATGTGAAGATTCCAGCGGGTACGACGCTGGCGATCCGGATCAACCAGCACATCAGCGTGAAGACGAGCCACGCGGGCGATCCGTTTGACGGCGAGATCGCGGAGCCGGTGGCGGACAGGAGCGGCCGCTTGATCGTTCCGAAGGGAACTCCTGTGGGCGGCGTGGTTGCTGAGTCGCACAAGCGCGGGCGCTTCAAGGGCGCGTCGGTCCTGCAGCTGCAGCTGACGTCGATGACTCTGAATGGGCAGCGCTATCCGCTGGAGACGAGCAGCCTGACACGAACCAAGAAGGGCAAGGGCAAGCGATCGGCTGCGATGATCGGCGGCGGCGCCGGTCTGGGAATGCTGGTCGGCGGTCTTGCGACTGGCGGGACCGGATTGTTGATCGGCGGTCTTGCTGGTGCGGGCGCGGGAACGGCTGCGGCCGGGCTGACGGGAAATGGCGATATCGACATTCCGTCGGAGTCCATTGTGCGGTTCAAGCTGGCTGAGGGGCTTTCGGTTCAGCCTTCCTGAGGTACCCTCCCTCCCGTACTCTTTGTGCAAAGTATTCGATTCAGATGAGTTAGGTTGGTACTCTGCTCGAAGCTGAAGAAGAAGCCCGGATTGCTCCGGGCTTTTCTTTTTTTCTCTCTATTTCTCTTGTAGAGAATTGGAGGTAATTAATCGGCACATTATATTTGCTTTGTTTTCATCAGGTTGAGTGGTTTGGGGACTTGACAACGTTTTGGGCGATTCGGATGCTCTCATGGAATGACTCGCTGATTGCGTAGGTGTCGAAAGAGCGCAAAGAAGCTGTCGTCTGTGGGCACGTAATCCAAAAAGCCGAGTCGCCGGCTTTTGCTCATATCGGTGACGACTTCGATAGGACGGCCGAGGTCGGCGTCGGTGTGCCAGGGAGATACAAGCGAGTTCAGTTTTGGCTCGATGAGGTCGTGTCTAGTTGCTATCTGCTCCCAGACGGGCGCGGCGTCTGCCAGTTGAATCTCCAGAGGGGAGACCTTGTCAGGAAATGGAGCTGGCTCGATATTGAACCATTGCGCCAGACGCTGCCACATCCAGCTCCAGCGAAAGACATCGCCATTGACGATGTTGAAGTCCTGATTTCGAGCGGCGGGAGTGGTGGAGGCCCAGATGAGATGGCGGCCGAGCAGCCGGGCATCGGTCATGTCGGTGAGGCTGTTCCATTGCACCGCCGAACCTGGAAAGACAAAGGGACGTCCTGTAGCCCGGCCGATAGAGGCATACACCGCGAGCGTGACGCCCATGTTCATCGCGTTACCGTGAGCCCAACCGATGATGGTGTGAGGACGGTGTACGCTCCAGCCAAATCCATCCCGATCGGCGGCGGCGAAGACTTCATCTTCCTGCGCGTAATAGAAGTTCTCCACGTTCAGACGGCCCTGTTCCTCGCGGAAGGGTGTTGCGGGAAGGGTTCCTTTTCCGTAGGCCTCGAAGGGACCGAGGTAGTGCTTGAGGCCCGTCACCAGTGCGACGTGTTCCACCGAAGCGTGGGGCCGGATTGCGTCGAGGAGGTTTCGGACCAGGGCACTGTTTACTCTTATGTTTTCCGCTTCTGTTGGCTGGCGCATCCATGTCGACAGAAAGACATGGGTCGGTCTGATGCGGTCAAGAGCACTGCGCAGGGAATCTGTTGATGTGAGATCGGCGGCGACCGGTTCAACACCGTCGATGGAGACGGGCTTTCGGGCCAGACCGAAGATCTTCCACTCGTTCGGTTGCGCGGCCAGCTCTGTTGCAAGATTTCTTCCTACGATGCCTGATGCGCCAACAATCAAAGCTGTTTTACTCACGTTTCCCCTTCTGGCTCCGAACGCTTCGGAGAGGAACTTCCTCCTGGCGAGCGTTCGCCTAGCAAAGTAGATTCCCGCGCAACCCCGCGGGGTTCGACATGAGTGCGGAAAGCCTTCGAGCTATTTCAAGATTAGTTCGAGGCCAGTTCCGGGATCGGGCAGGGTGAGGATTATGGGGTTGCTTTGGATGGCGCTGGCTGGGACAGGCTGGTTGTTTGCGGAGGCGATGGGGGCAGTTGAGTTATAGCCGTAGATTTCGATGCGGAGGTCGTGCCACCAGGGTTGGAAGGTGCCTTCGTGTTTGCCGATGTGGATTTGGAGTTGGTTGTTGGTGATCTGGCAGGTGGAGTCGATGCGGAGGTAGGAGCCGTTGCGGAAGGCGAAGGAGATGCCGTCGTCCTGGTAGAGGGTTCCGTGGCAGTCGGAGTTGGGGGAGCCGGGGGTGGGGGCGTAGACGCGGAGGGTTAGGGGGCCTTGCGGTTTTTCGTCGGTGCTCTGGACCAGGGGCTGGATGGGGATGATGGCGCCTCCGCGGACGTAGACGGGGAGGGTTTCGAGGGTGGGGGTGATGAGGATGGGGTGTGGGGTGGCGGAGGCGAGCGGGTTGGGGAGGGGCTGGTTTCCGGAGGCATCCTGTGAACCCACCTTAGCCTCGTGCCGACTGGCGTCGTCACGAGTCGAAGATGGGGCACCCGGTGTGTGAGGTTTGGTAGTCGCGGCGAGGGGTTGTTCCAGGTCGCGGGTGGTGGTGGCGGTGATGTGGGCTGCGTGGGCGCCGGACCAGTAGTCGTACCAGTCGCCGGGAGGGAGCTTGAGCTCGTAGGGGTCGAGCATGTCGGGGTAGGCAGGGGGGGCGACGAGGATGTCGGGGCCGAAGAGAAACTCGCCGCCGGCGTCAAGGTCGAGGGGGTGGCCGTCGGGGGTGGCGTTGGGGAAGTCGAGGAAGAGGGGGCGGACGATGGGGAGGCCGGTGCGGGACATCTCCTCGGCGGTGGTGTAGAGGTAGGGGAGGAGGCGGTAGCGCTCTTCGATGAAGTGGCGGCGGATGGACTCGTGGGTGAGACCGTGGATCCAGGGCTCCTGGTCGCCGGTGCCCTTGGCGGTGTGGTCGCGATCGATGGGCTGGAAGGCGGCGATCTCGAGCCACTTGGTGAGGAGGTCGGGCTGCGGGGTTCCGGCGAAGCCGCCTACATCGGCTCCGGAGACGCCGAAGCCGGAGAGTCCGAGGTTCAGCAACATCGGGGTGGTCATGCGGAGGTGGTTCCAGGTGGAGGAGTTGTCGCCGGTCCAGGTGGCGGCGTAGCGCTGGCCTCCGGCGTAGGAGGCGCGGGTGAGGACGAAGGGGCGCTGGTCGGGCTTGAGCTTGAGGAGGCCCTCGTAGGTGGCGCGGGTGTTCTGCATGCCGAAGACGTTGTGGATCTCGAGGTGGGTGGCGGTGCGGGGCTTGAAGCCGGGCTCGTTGATGCGGTGCTGGATGTTGTCCGGCATGGTCTTGGTGGGGGTCTGGAAGACGGCGGGCTCGTTCATGTCGTTCCAGAAGCCGGCGATGCCGTCTTTGTAGAACTGGGTGTAGAGGGTTCCCCACCAGTCGCGGGACTGGCTTTGGGTGAAGTCAGGGAAGACTGCGGGGCCGGGCCAGACGGGAGCGACGTAGGTGGTGCCGTCGGGATTTTTGACGAAGTGGTCGCCGGCAGCTCCGGTGTCGTAGGGGGCGTAGTTCGCATTTGGCAGGTGGGCGATGTGGAGGTCGGTGATGGCGACTACGTGGAAGTGCTTTTTGGCTAGCTCGTCGATCATGTTGGTGAAGGTGGGAAAGGTGGCGGGGTCGACGGTGAAGGGGCGGTTCTTGAGCTGGTAGTCGATGTCGAGGTAGAGGGCGTCGGAGGGGATCTTGTCTTCGCGGAGGCGGTCGGCGATGTCGAGGACGCGCTGCTCGGGGTAGTAGCTGTAGCGCGATTGCTGGAAGCCTAGGGTCCAGAGGGGCGGGAGGGGCGAGGGGCCGGTGAGCCAGGCGTAGGTTTCGACGACGTGGCGCGGGGTGGGGCCGTAGAAGAGGTAGTAGTCGATGGGGCCGTCGGGGGCGCCAAAGGAGTAGGCGTTGGAGAACTCCTTGCCGAAGTCGAAGGAGGCGCGGAAGGTGTTGTCGAAGAGGACGCCGAGGGCTCGGCCCTGGTTGAAGGAGATGAAGAAGGGGATGGACTTGTAGATGGGGTCGGAGGACTCCTGGAAGCCGAAGTAGTCGGTGTTCCAGTCGGTGAAGGCCTGGTTGCGGCGGTCGAGGGGGCCGGTCTTGTCGCCGAGGCCGAAGAAGTGCTCGTCGGGCTGCATGGTTTTGTAGAGGCGGAAGGATGAGCCGTGGTACTCGACTGGGCGGGTGTCCTGCTGGAGGAGGTGGCCGGCGGTGTCGGTGACCCGGAGGGTTCCGTTGCGGCGGTTCAGAGAGACGCGGAGGGCTTCGGTGTGGAAGCTGATGCTGTCGGGCGAGGAGTCGAGTGTGACGGGGGAGGTGGAGGTGCGGGCGGCGGGGAGGACGGCCCAGGATGCGTCCTCGGGGAGCTGGTTGTTGCGGCCGATGCGGATGCGGAGGACGTCGGGGCGGAGGGCGGTGATCTCGAGGGCGGCACCGGAGATGGTTGCGGAGAGGCCGTTGGGGAGGGGGTGGGATTTTTCTACGCGGGAGAGGGTGAGGGTCTGGTCGGATTGCTGAACTGGTTGCTGGGCGAAGGCAGGGGCGGTGAGGAGAGTGAGGAGGACGAGCGCCTTTTGCATGAGGAATACGGTAATGCTTTTTGGGGTGGGTGTCTTGTTTTGTGGGGCTTCGGCAGGTCTGGTTCGAGCTTCGCTCGAATGAACCCAGGTCTCAGATGCGAGACCTGGGGCACCCCGGCGATGGCGGCCAGCGCGAAGAGATGAGGTTGAACTTCATCAGAAGCTTCATGAGGCGGCGCTCGCAGCTGCGGCGGCAGCAGGTTCAGTTTTATGCCGTTCGATCGATGACGAGCAAGGTGCAGTCGTCGTGAGGTGGGGCTCCGTTGCTGAAGTGGTGCATGGCGGCGAAGACGGCGTGCATGGGGTCGTCGGAGGCCAGCTCGCGTGGGAGGCGGGTGGGGCCGAACTGGTTGCCGTTGGCGTCTTCGGTCTCAGTGATGCCGTCGCTGAGGAGGACGAGCCTTGCTTTTGGGGGGACGGTAAGGCGGATAGAGTGGAACTGCGTGCCGGGGATGAGGCCGACGGGGACGTCGCCGTCGGAGATGGCCTGGGTGGTGCCGTCTTCGAGGACGAGGAAGGGCGGGACGTGGCCTCCGTTGACGAACTCGAGCTCGCCGTTGGGGCGGAAGTGCACGGCGAGCATGGTGACGTATTTCTGGCCGGAGACGCGGGAGCAGAGGAAGGTGTTGACCGTGGCGAACGCGTCGGTGAGGGTGGTACAGCCCTTGACCTGGGCGTACATCATTCCCTGGATGATGGCGGCGAGCAGGGCGGCGGACATTCCTTTGCCGGAGACGTCGGCGACGATGGCGACGAAGCCTGCATCGTCTGCATTGGCGTTGGTGGCGCTGCCGTTGGGGCCGAGGGGGATGATGTCGTAGAAGTCGCCGCCGACCTCGGTGCACTGGGCGGTGCGTGCCAGAATGCGGGCGTAGGGGAAGGAGGGGGTTTCGCGGGCGATGAGGCTCTGCTGGATGTTGGCGGCGATGTCGAGCTCGTTGCGGAGGAGGTCGGCGGCGCGCTCGGCCTGGACCATGCGGGCGTTTTCGAGGAGGTTCGCGGCTTCGGAGGCGATGGCGTTGAGGATGTCGCGGCCGACGCGGTTGAGGGTGCTGGTGCGGAGGCGGGAGTCGAGGTAGAGGACGCCGAAGAAGCGGTCGGAGTTGCGGCCGCGGAGGGGGATTGCGATGACGCTGCGGAGCTCGTGGGCGACGGCGCTCTGGGTTCCGATGATCTGGCCTTCGCCGGAGACGTCGCCGATGATGTAGGGCTGGCCGCTGGTGGCGGCGTCGCGGAGGATGGAGTGGGAGATGCGGGAGTCGTCGACGAGAGGCTGGCCGTCGCTGGAGAGGCCGCTTTCGAGGGCGAGGGAGGAGGCGTTGTCGCCGAGGAAGACGAAGCCACGCTCGGCGCCGGTGAGGCGGAGGGTGTACTCGAGCATGGTGGTGAGGACGTCGGTGAGGACGCGGGTGCTGTTGAAGCTCTGCGCGGCCTGGAGGAAGAGCGAGAGTTTTTCGAGCTCGGTTCCTCCGGAGGGGGTGGAGGAGATGCGGCTGAGCAGGGCGCGGGTGGAGGAGTGGTCCTGGGGGAGGAGGAAGACGAGGGTGATTCCGGAGGCTCCGAGCTGGATGCGGTCGCCGGCCTGGAGGCGGGCGGTCTCGCGGCGGATGCCGTTGACGACAATGCCGTGGCGGCTGCCGAGGTCCTGGATGACGTAACCCTCGTCGTCGTGGTGGATGACGGCGTGCTGGCGGGAGATCTGCGCGTTGGAGAGGACGAGGTCGCGGTCGGCCTGGCGGCCGATGGTGAAGGGCAGGTGATCGACGGCGACGGTGTGGGAGTTGTCTCCGTCGTGAACGACGAGGCGGGCGGTGACGGTGGAGCTATCCATGGCAGAGTCCTGGGGCCGGTAAGCGCTGCGATCCGGCGAAGAAGAAGGTATTCAATGAGACGGGTTGAAGTCTAACATTGCCGCCGTCGGGGCTTGCGTGGACGCGCGGGGAGGAGGTTCGGAGAGGCGTTGACGGGGGCGTTGCGGGGTGTGATAGCATCCGTGCTTCGTTACGGGGGAGCGGCTGCGGCGCCCTGAAAGAGGGCGGCTGGAGCGAGGCAGTCTCCGGGGCGAGAATGCTTTGTTGCAGCAGTCACGCAGGCTGGGAGTACAGGCGGCCCGAGTGATTGAAAGAAAGGTGCGGTGCCTCCATTGGTTGTAAGGGACGGCAGACCGAGGGTTCCAGCGGAGGGCTGGCCGATGCGACCGGCGTGGTGGTGCCGTCGCGTTATCCCTGTGCGGTGCGGCGTGCAGCGACGGTGCGGGGGGAAGGGCAAGAGCAAAGACGGAATACAGGGGTCTCTCCTCTGCGCCCCATTCGACTCGCCTTCGGCTCGCTCAGGGGCTTCGGTCGAGATGACGCTTTGTGGAAGTGCGCGCGTCGTGGGAGATGACGTGTGTGATGGTGCGCGCTTGGATCGAGATGACGTGTGGGGAAGGTTGCGCCGCTTGGATCGAGATGACGGATGTGTAAGGAGGGTCTTGGGATGAGGGTCTATACGGGGAGCGAGATACGGAATGTAGCGGTGGTTGGCCATGCGCACAGCGGGAAGACGTCGTTGATTGCGGCGCTGCTGCATGCGGCGAAGATGACTCCGGCGCTGGGGCGCGTGGCGGATGGGTCTGCGGTGACGGCGTATGACGAGGAAGAGGTGGCTCGGCAGACGACGATGGCGAATGCGGTGGCGTTTGCGGAGTGGAACGGGGTGAAGGTGAACCTGGTGGATACGCCGGGGTTCCATATGTTTGTGCACGAGGCGCGGGCGGCGATGATGCCGGTGGAGTCGGCGCTGGTGGTGGTGAATGCTTGCTCGGGGGTGGAGACGATGACGGACCGGGTGTGGAAGTATGCGACGGAGGTGGCGCTGCCGCGCGCGATTGTCGTGAACCAGGTGGATCATCCGAAGGCGGACAGCCGGCTGGGGCGGCAGCAGATGATCGAGGTGATGCAGAAGCACTGGGGAAGGCAGGTGGTGCCGATCGAGCTGCCGATCATAGACGACAAGGGCTTCCACGGGGTGGTCGATCTGGTGACGATGAAGGCGTATCTGTATCAGCCGGACGGCAGCGGGCGGGGCGAGCCAGGGAAGATTCCTCATGCTCTCGAGGAGGACGCGCGGAAGGCGCACGAGGCTCTAGTCGAGCTGGTGGCGGAGGGTAAGGACGAGCTGATGGAGGAGTTCTTCCGGGAGGGGACGATTCCGGAGGAGCATTTGATTACGGCGCTGCATGAGGCGATTCGCGAGGACAGGATCTTCCCGGTGCTGTATACGAGCGGACTGAGGAATGTAGGGACGGACCATCTGCTGGATTTTCTGAAGATGTATGCTCCGGCTCCGGTGGAGCGCGAGCCGATTGCGGCGCGGGCGGCGCGGTCGATACCGCAAGGCAACGGCGAGTCGAAGTCCGGCGATGAATTTGTCAATGAAGAGATGGTGATGCGGCGGATGGATGACAAGGAGCCGCTGGCGCTGTATGTGTACAAGACGATGTCGGACCCGTTCGCCGGGAAGATCTCGTTCTTCAAGGTGGTGAGCGGCGTGGTGAAGAACGATATGACGGTGGAGAACTTTACGCGCCATGAGACGGAGCGGCTGTCGCATCTTTCGGTGATGCAGGGGAGGAAGCCGGCGGAGATTCCGGAGCTGCATGCGGGGGATCTGGGGGCGGTTCCGAAGTTGCGCTCGACGCTGAGCGGAGACACGCTGGGTGACAGGGCGCATGAGATCTTTTTGGAACAGGTGTCGGTGCCGGAGCCGGTGATGACGTATGCGATCGAGCCAAAGTCTCGCGGGGATGAGGACAAGCTGGCTCCGGCGTTGCACAAGCTGATGGAGGAGGACCAGATGGTTCGGTTCTTCCGCGATCCGCAGACGAGTGAGTTTCTGGTGGCGGGCTCGGGGCAGACGCATATCGAGGCGATCGTGTCGAAGCTGAAGAAGCGGTACCACACGGAGGTGACGCTCAAGGCTCCGAAGGTTCCGTATCGGGAGACGATTCGCGGCAAGGCGGAGGCGCAGGGGCGGCACAAGAAGCAGACGGGAGGGCATGGGCAGTTTGGCGACTGCAAGATACGGATGGAGCCGCTGCCGCGAGGGAGCGGGATTGTGTTTGAGAACGATATTTTTGGCGGAGCGATTCCGCGACAGTTTGTGCCTGCGGTGGAGAAGGGGATTCATGAGTCGGCGGGCAGGGGATTTCTGGCCGGGTATCCGGTGGTGGACTTCAAGGCGACGGTGTTTGATGGGAGCTACCACGAGGTGGACTCGAGCGAGATGTCGTTCAAGCTGGCGGCGCGGATTGCGTTTCGCAAGTGCATGGAGCAGGCGAAGCCGGCGCTGCTGGAGCCGGTGATGCGGGTGGAGATCGAGGCTCCGGACGAGTTTGCGGGCGCGTTGATGGCGGACCTGAACAGCCGGCGCGGGCGGGTGCAGGGGATGGAGAGCGCAGGCTCGGGAACGGTTGTGCGGGCCGAGGTTCCGATGGCGGAGATGCTGAACTATGGGACGACGCTGACGTCGATCACGCAGGGGCGCGGGAGCTTCCGAATGGATATGGACCACTACGATGTGGTGCCGCAACAGCTTTCGGAGAAGATTCTGGCGACGGCGAAGCGGCCGGTGGGCGATGAGGCGGAGGAGTGAGACGTCGAGGATGCTGCTAACTATCGATGGAGCAACTATTTCCGCTGCGCGGGCTGTCTAACATGATGTCCTGAGAACCGGGCCCGAGGGAACGTGTGGTGAGATGACTGTCGCCAGGAGGAAGATATGGCAGATTCGATCATCGAGAGTGTGATGAGTTTGCTTGGGCCGCAGATCGCCTCTCCGCTGGCTGCCCAGATGGGTGAGTCGACCGATACGGTGCAACGAGGCCTGCAGGGCGGTGCGGAGGCGATGCTCTCCGGCCTTGCGGCGAGGGCAGACGAGCCTGGCTTTCTGGGCCAGATCTTTGGGATGATTACGAATCCGGCCAACACGCCGGCGGCACTGACGGGCCTGACATCGAACCTGGAGACGGCTTCGGGAGCCTCTCCATTGAGCGATCTGGGCGGGAGATTTCTTTCGACGGTGTTCGGTTCGCGCATGGACGCGGTGACCGATGCGGTGAGCCAGTTCTCGGGCTTGGGCGCCGGCAAGGCGAACACGCTGTTGAGGGTGGCTGCGACGCTGGTGATGGGGGCGCTGTGCAAGTACGTTCGCGATAACAACATGAGCCCGGCTACGCTGGGAAGTGCGTTGAAGGCGGAGGCGCCGGGCCTGCAGCGGTTTCTGCCGGCGGAGTTCCGGAGTATCTTTGCGGGGCCTTCGAGTGCGGTTGCTGTTCCGTCGCAGGCTGCGGCGACGACGAACAAGTGGCTGTGGCCGGTGGTTCTGGTGGCGGCGCTTCTGCTGGCGGGACTGTGGTTCTTCAACCGCGCGAAGAGTCCGGTGCAGGAGGCGGGCAACGCGATGGGAAACGCGGCAACGTCAGCGATGTCGGCGCTGGGGGAGTTTTTCAAAACGAAGCTGCCGAATGGAGTGGAGCTGAATATTCCGCAGTTCGGGATCGAGAACAAGCTGCTCACGTTTATTCAGGATCCGTCGAAGCCGGTGGACGACACGACGTGGTTCAACTTCGATCGTTTGTTGTTCAATACGGGAAAGGCGACGCTCGAGCCGTCGTCGGACGAGCAGTTGAATAACATCGCCGAGATCCTGAAGGCGTATCCGAACGTGCATGTGAAGATTGGCGGGTATACGGACAACACGGGCGATCCGGCGGCGAACAAGGCCCTGTCGGACGCGCGGGCGAAGAACGTGATGAACGCGCTGGTCGCCAAGGGTGTGGATGCGTCGCGGATGGAGGCGGAGGGCTACGGGGATCAGTATCCTGTGGGGGACAACTCGACCGAAGAGGGACGAGCGCAGAACCGGAGGATTGCTCTGCGCGTGACGCAGAAATAGGGGAAGCGGCAGAGACAAGGCCGGCTCCTGCGAGGGGAGTCGGCCTTGTGTTTTGTGGTGGTCGGCAGCGGGCGAGGTATCCAACGCAGTTCGGGGTTCGCGCATCCATGTGGATAGATTAGGTGGGCAGGATAGAGTGGTGGGGAAAGGCTGCTGCGCGATAACGACCCAGGTATGAACGATCGTCAAAAGGTACAAAAGGCCCAGAGTCCGTGGCTGGAGCGTCTTCGCGCGTTGCGGAACGTTCCGCCGGTGCTGGGGATTCTGTGGGAGTCGGGCCCGGGGGTGGTGACGTGGGGGCTGGTGCTGCGGCTGTTTGTCGCGGTGCTTCCGTTCGGCATCGCGAAGGTGGCGCAGTACATCATCAACGACATTGCGAACGTGCTTCGGGGCCAGGCGCTGGCGGCGAACTTCTGGTGGCTGGTGGGCACGGAGGTGGGGCTGAACGTTGCGCTGGGCTTGCTGATGCGCGCGGTGGACTACACGGACCAGCTGCTAGCGAATCGTTACACGCAGCATGTGAGCGTGCGCGTGATGGAGCAGGCGGCGCGACTGGATCTGACGACGTATGAAGACCCGGTCTTCTATGACCGGCTGGAGCGGGCGCGCGTGCAGGCGACCGACAGGCTGGTGCTGATCCAGCAGATGGGCCGGCTTGTGCAGCAGGTGATCACGATGCTGACGTTTTCGGCGGCGCTGGCGTGGGCTTCACCGTGGCTGGTGCTGCTGCTGGCGGTGGGAGTGCTGCCGTCGTTCCTGGGAGAGACGCACTTCGCGTTCCTGGGGTATGCGAAGAATTTTCGACAGACACCGGCGAAGCGGCAGATGGATTATCTGCGGCAGGTGGCGGGAAGCCGCGAGGGGGCGAAGGAAGTAAAGCTGTTCGGGCTGCATGGCTTCTTCACGGAGAGATTCAAGACGCTGGCGGACCGGATCTATCGCGAGGACGTGGCGCTGTCGCGCGCGAAGCTGTTGATCGGCGGCATGCTGGGTGTGGTGGGGACGCTGGGCTACTACGGCGCGTATGTGTATGTGATCTGGCGGACGCTGGGGGGGCGCTATGACATTGGACAGTTCACCTTTTTGACGACGGCAATTCAGCAGGCGAGTTCGAATCTGCAGCAGGTGTTTTCGACTGCGTCGGGGATTGCGGATCAGGCGCTGTTTTTGACGGACCTGCTGGCGTTCTTCGAGATGAAGCCGACGGTGGATGCGAACCCGCGCGGCAGGCGCGTGCCGGAGCGGATCGACCGGGGATTTGAGTTTCGCAATGTTTCGTTTGCCTATCCGGGGACGACGCGGACTGTGCTGAAGGACTTCAACATGGTCCTGCGCCCGGGAGAGCGCATTGCGCTGATCGGCGAGAATGGGCAGGGCAAGACGACGGTGGTGAAGCTGATCACGCGGCTCTATGACCCGACGGAGGGGCAGATTCTGCTGGACGGCGTGGATTTGCGCGAGTATTCGCTCGAGGACCTGCACAAAAACATCGGGGTGATCTTTCAGGACTTCGTGCGCTTTGAGATGACGGCGCGGGAGAATATAGGCGTGGGGCGTGTTGAGCGGCTGAGCAGCCAGGAGGAGTTGGAGTCGGCGGCGCAGAAGAGCCTTGCGGATACGGTGGTCGCCAAGCTGGCGGGAGGCTACGACCAAATGCTGGGGCGCAGGTTCGAGGGCGGTGTGGAGCTGTCGGGAGGGGAGTGGCAGAAGATTGCGCTGGCGCGGGCGTATCTTCGTGATGCGCAGTTGCTGATTCTGGACGAGCCGACGGCTGCGCTGGATGCCCGGAGCGAGCTTGAGGTGTTCGAGCGTTTTGCGGAGCTGACGGAGGGCAAGATGGCGCTGCTGATCTCGCACCGTTTCTCTACGGTCCGGATGGCAGACCGCATCGTTGTGCTTGAGGGCGGGCGTTTGATTGAAGAGGGCAATCATCAGCAGCTGATGGCCAGAGGCGGCGTGTACGCCGGCATGTTTGAGATGCAGGCGGCGAGTTACAGGTAGGCGCGGTTGCTCGTGCAGTCATCCAACCTAAGGGGGGATGGCGCATGAGATAGGCGCAGCACTCTGGAGTCGAGAAGCACTCTGGAGTCGAGAGAGGAAAGAACGAGTCGATGGCATTATCTGAAGAACTGACGTCTCCGCATGCCTCTTCGCTGACGGCTCCGGTACTGGATACGCCTTCGGCGGGGTTGCCGGAGGAGCCGACGATTGGCGAGACGGAGCTGCGGCAACACGCCGATGCGCTGGCGGTGCGCCTGCGGCAGCAGGCTCCGGGGAAGACGCAGGATGAACTGAAGGGGTATCTGGACAGGCTGCGATCGAGGTTGAAGGAGGCTGTTCCGCGATGGAAGGCAGGGACCTCGACGGCAGTGCTGACGCCGAAGCTGGAGCTGGTAGAGAGCGTGCGAATGTTCGAGGCGGCGATCCCACGCGGCGAGGATGCGGCAGCCACGTTTGCCGAGGCTCCGCTGGCGGATCTTCCTCCGGAGGGCATGCTGCCGCAGGTGATCCATATTGCGGGCAGCTACATGGCAGCGGTGGAGGGAGTGTGGTCGGGGCGGTCGCTCTCGATCTATGCGGAGCAGGTTCAGAAGCACCATCCGTTGACGCTGCGTGAGGTTCAGCTGCTGCCGGATGCGCTGAAACTGGCGCAGCTGGAGTTCATCCTGAACCGTGCGGATGCGGTGTTTGCCGCCGGCGAGCTTCCTCCGATCGAGCAGTCTCCTTTCTCGGCGCCGATCCATAGTCTGCGGCGCATGAACCAGATCGAGTGGCGCGAGGTTCTGGAGCCGCTGATTGCCTTTGACACCGTGCTGCGGCTGGATCCGGTTGGCGTATTCGCTTCGATGGAGGAGGAGACGCGGGCGGCGTATCGGATGCGGGTTGCAGAGCTTGCGCGGCACGCCGACACGAACGAACTGCAGACGGCGCAGGTTGCGCTGGAGCTGGCGGAGGCGGCGGCGCGACTGGAGTATAGCGATCCGCGGATGGCGAAGAGGAAGTCGCACATCGGCTACTACCTGTTTGCGGATGGGGTTCGCGAGCTGAAGCTTCGCATCGGGTTCCGGCCTACGGCGCTGGAGCGGCTGCGCGATCTGGTGCGCACGTACAACGAAGAGTTCTACATCCTGGGCACGTTCATCCTGGCGCTGCTGCTGATTACGGCGATGATTCTTCCGCTGGTTCCACGGCATGAGTTCTGGCCGGTGATGGCGGCGCTGCTGCTGGCTCTGCTGCCGGCGACGCAGGGCGCGGTGGACCTGGTGAACGGAATGGTCTCTGCGCTGATGAAGACGGAAGCTCTGCCGAAGCTGGATTTTTCAAAGGGTATTTCGCAGGAGAACGCGACGCTGGTGGTCGTTCCTACACTTCTGCTGAACGAGCGGCAGGTGAGTGATCTTCTGGACGAGCTGGAGGCGCGGTATCTTTCGAACCAGGATCCGAATCTTCACTTCGCGCTGTTGACGGACCTTCCCGACACGACGGCGCGGCCACCTGATCCGGACGAGGGTCCGCTGGTGGATTTGGCGGCGCGCGCGATCGACGCGCTGAATGTGAAGTATGCGGGGCGCAAGGGAGGATCGTTTCTTCTGCTGCACCGTCACCGCGTGTACAACGCGCGGCAGGGCGTGTGGATGGGATGGGAGCGCAAGCGTGGCAAACTGCTGGATCTGAACAAGCTGCTGCTGGACGAGATCGACAGCTTTCCACGCAAGGTGGGTCCGCTGGGCGTGCTGGAGCGCATCTGCTATGTGATCACGCTGGATTCGGACACGCAGCTTCCGCATGGGACGGCGGCGCGGATGGTGGGGACGATGGCGCATCCGCTGAATCGCGCGATCATTCATCCTCGGTTGAGGATTGTGACGGCGGGGTACGGGATTCTGCAGCCGCGCGTTGGAGTGAGTGTTGCGTCGGCGTCACGGTCGCGGCTGTCGGCGCTCTACTCGGGCGAGACGGGGTTCGATGTGTATGCGCGAGCGGTGTCGGACGCGTACCAGGATCTCTTTGGCGAGGGAATCTTTACAGGCAAGGGCATCTATGACGCGCACGCGTTCCATGAGGTGCTGAATCATCGCTTTCCGCGCAATGCGCTGCTATCGCATGACCTGATTGAGGGAGCGTATGCGCGGGCGGGGCTGGTCTCGGACATCGAGGTGATCGACGACTATCCGTCGCACTACTCGGCGCACACGAAACGCAAGCATCGATGGGTTCGCGGCGACTGGCAGATTCTGCGCTGGCTGTTCAATGTGGTTCCGGACGAGTTCGGCAACCTGGTGGTGAATCCGATCAGCACGATCTCGCGATGGAAGATTCTGGATAATCTGCGGCGCAGCCTGATTGAGCCGGTGACGTTTCTCCTGTTTCTCTTCGGGTGGTTCTTCCTACCTGGCGGAGCGCTGTACTGGACGGTGACGGTGCTTCTGTTGATGCTGCTGCCGAGCCTGGTGCAGCTGGGCTTCCATCTGAGCCGTGCGCTGTTCAACCGTAGCTTTGCGACGGCGCGTGGAGGAGTTGCGACGTTTGTGTCGTCACTGGGCATCACGATGCTGAACCTGATCTTTCTGCCGCATCACATGCTTCTTTCGCTGGACGCGATTGTGCGCTCGCTGAATCGCACGTTTCTTTCCGGTAGAAATCTGCTGGACTGGGAGACGGCGGCGGAGTCGGAGTCGGGAGGCGGCGGGCGCGGTTCGCTGGACATGTATCTGAAGCTGTCGCCGGTGATCGCGCTGACGATTGCGATGGGGCTGGCGCTGGCGAAGCCGGAGTCGCTGTTCGCGGCCTCGCCGGTGCTGGTGATGTGGGCGCTGGCTCCGGCGGTGGTCTCGTGGCTGAACTCGCCGCTGCGTGCTGAGGTGGGGCCGCTGAGGACGAAGGATCGCGAGTTTCTGGAGCGGCAGGCGCTCCTGATCTGGCGATACTTTGCGGAGTTTGGGGGAGCGGAGAATCACTGGCTGATCCCGGACAACGTGGAGGAGAAGGAGATGCACCAGGTGCGGAAGCTTTCGCCGACGAACCTGGGGATGCTGCTGAATGCGCGGCAGGCTGCGTGCGAGTTCGGATTTATTACTCCGGCGGAGTTTGCCGAGGCTACGCTGGGGACGCTGGATACGTATGAGCGGTTGGAGAAGCAGCGCGGGCATATCTACAACTGGTACGACATCGAGACGCTGAAGCCGATTATGCCGAAGATTGTCTCGGCGGTGGACAGCGGGAACCTTGCGGCTTCGATGTATTCATTGCACACGGGGGCGCTGGAGTTATTGAAGCGTCCGCTGGCGCGTGAGGAGGAGACGCGAGCGAAGGGGGCTGATGATTGGGTGAGCCAGGAGCGGGAGCGATGTCGCGAAAGGCGCGCGCGGTTTATCGAGGAGTACGCTCCCTGGTTGTCGCCGCGGTTTGACCGGTTGGCGCCGGAGCCTTCGCTGGGGCTTGAGGATGCCAGGCGGTCGACGACACTGGCGCGGGCTGCGCAGTATGCGTCGGAGCTGGAGGAGAGGCTGAGCGGTGCCGGGGGTGAACTCGGCGTGCTGGCTCGAGAGCTGCGCGAACTGCTGCCAGCCTCGAGAGAGCGCGTGATGCGGCTGCGAGCGGATGTGGAGGCGATCGCGGAGCGGGCGAATCGTTACGCCGATGCGATGCAGTATGGGTTTCTGCTGGTGGAGTCAAGGAAGCTGCTCTCGATTGGCTACGACGGTGTGACGGGTGAGCTGTATGGCGCGTGTTACGACCTGCTGGCGTCGGAGGCAAGGATGGCGTTCTTCCTTGCGGTGGCGAAGGGAGATATTCCGCAGGAGTCGTGGTTCAAGTTGGATCGCTCGCACGTGCTGGTGCGTGGGCACGCTTGCCTGGTGTCGTGGACGGGCACGATGTTCGAGTTCATGATGCCAGCGCTGTGGATGCGGGCGTATGCGAATACGCTGATTACGCGGGCGCTGGAGTCAGCGGTGCGGATTCAGCGGGACCATGTGCGAAGGATTCCGTGGGGAATCTCGGAGTCGGGCTATGCGAAGACGGACGCTGCGGGGCGTTATGGGTATCAGGCGTGGGGGATTCCGCAGCTGGCATTGAAGTATGGCGCGGAGGACGGGCCGGTGATCTCGCCGTATTCGACGTTTCTTGCGCTGGAGTTATTGAGAGACGATGCGATTGAGAATCTCCGCAGGATGGACGCGATGGGCTGGGTGGGGGACTACGGCTTCTATGAGGCGGCGGACTACATCGAAGGCGGCGAGCCGAAGGTGGTGCGGTCATGGATGGCCCACCACCAGGGGATGAGCCTGCTGGCGCTGGCGAATCTTCTGCGCGGGGAGTGCTTCAAGCGGTGGTTCCACGCGAATGCGATTGTGCGCGCGGCGGAGCTGCTGTTGCATGAGAAGCCGTTGAGCAAGGAGTCGCTGGAGGCGTTGGAGGAGCCGGAGGTTGTGAAGACGAAAGGGATTCCGGGAGAGCAGGGCGAGGCGGAGCCGCAGGTGGCCTAGGACTTGTATTGACACGTATTGCGGCTAGATTAGCGGGGTTTTGTTGTGCGGTTTGGACGCTTCGATAGGAACCGCAGATCCTTCGACTATGCCTCTCACGATAAGGCTGTGAGAGGCTCCGCTCAGGATGACACGTCTTTGAATTTTGAGCAGAAGCAATCTGCAAATCTGGCGGATGCAACTAGTAGCTGCGGAAGCCGGCGAGTCTCATGGCATTGGAGGCTTCGGGGTTTTGCATGAAGGTTTTCCAGACGAAGCCGCTGCGGAGGTTTTCCGCTGCCAACAGGCTGATGCCGAGGTCGATGCCGAGGACGTCGGAGTCGTACCAGGAGAGGCTGGGGTGAAGGGCGTCACAGGGGCCGTAGCGTCCCCAGGCGTACTGTTCGTAGTTGTCCTTGAGTGAGCGGAGAACGCGCAGGCAGTCCTGGGGCAGGAAGGGCAGGGAGCCGGCGGTGGCGCAGGGAACGACGGAGCCGTCGACCGGCCCCATGAGCGGCGGGCCTCCCCAGGCGGTGTAGCCGTGCTGCCAGTCCGAGGCGGAGACTCCCCAGTAGTCGTCGGTGTAGCCGCGGTTGAGGCTGAGGCAAAAGGCCTTGTGTGCGCGGACGGCGGTGACGGAGTTGGCGAAGTAGTCGGCGAAGGCGTCGCGTTTGCGATAGAAGTCGAACCAGGCGTGCGAGTAGAGGTGGACGAAGAGAGGATCGCGGCTGCCGATGTAGTTGAACCTTTGAAAGCGCATGCGCGGGCGCGAGAAGTTGGCCCAGAAGGATGGGTCGATGGGATGAGTGGGAGAGCCGATGGCGAGCAGGTACATCATCATCATCTCGGCGTAGTGGTCCCAGCGCACGTTGATGAAGCCGGTGGCGGGGAGCCATCCGAGGGCGAAGGTGTCGCCGTTGTTGAGCATCCAGGGCCAGTCGACGCGGTTGTAGATCTGCGTGGCAAGGTCGGAGATCTTCGCGTCGTTGAAGTAGGCGCGGCAGGTAAGGACGCCGCAGAGGAGGATGGCGGTGTCGATGGGCGAGACCTCGATGTTGAGCAGGGGGAGGCCGGTCTTTACGTCGTTGAAGTGGTAGTAGAAGCCATGCTCGGTGGGCATGGGCCTGAGGTGGAACTGAAGCGTGGAGAGCACGCGACGGCGGATGCGATCGGCGGGGAGGTAACCGCGGCTGTCGGCGATGCAGAGCGCGGTGAGGCCGAAGCCTGTTGCGGCGACGCTGGAGGCGAAGCGCGAGTCGAGCTGTCCGGTGGTGGCGCGGTTGTTGGCGCGGTCGAGGACCTGTCCGGTGTTAGGGTCGGCCTGCTCGTAGAAGTAGAGGCAGGCCTGGCGCTCCATCTCGTCGAGGAAGGCGGAGTCGGCGTCGCTGAGTGTGACGGGGCGCGGCGCGGCGAAGGCCAGCCGCTGGGTGAGGGGCGGAAGCACGACACCGGAGAGCAGCCCACCGGCGAGCAGGCGAGTCGCACTGCGCCGCGTGATCGCCTTCATGCGGAGGTCACCAGGATGAATTTGAGAACGGACAACACTCGAGTCTAACGCGCCGCCTTGCTGCCGAGGATAACTACGACAAGTCCTTGGGGAGGAATCTGGAGGGTGAGGCTGCCGGCGGTGAGCGATGCCTGCTCCGGCGGCGCGGCACGGCCGGCTTCGCGGAGCTTGACGATCTGGTCGCGTGAGGGAAAGGCGGGGCGACCCATGGCGTCGTAGGTTTTGATGACGTTGCCGTGGTCTTCGTCGAGGCGAAGGATGGTGGCTGAGGCGTCGGCGGGGACTCCGGTTAGTTGGAGGGTGAAGGTCTTCGATGGTCCGCGGCTGGCAGGCGGCGGGGTGTAGTTGGCGCCGGTGCCGTCGGGCGAAGCGTAGTTCCAGAGCGCGACGGCGAGCGAGCCGTCGGAGCGGCGCGTGGCGAGAGCGGAGTCAGAGGAGAGCGGAATGCGGCGGTCGCCAAGCTGGTGCAGCATGGCGAAGGCGTTGAAGGCGGGCTTTGTGATGTTGTCTGCGGCGACGAGGCCGAAGCCGCCGTAGAAGGGAGTTCGGACGACGCCTTGTTCTTCGAAGACGTCGGAGAAGCTCCAGTAGCTCATGGCCTGGGTGAGGCCGTCGCACTGGCTGATGGTGGTGGCGAGCCAGGGGCCCATGTAGACGGAGTCGGTGACGTTGGGCTCGTTGGCGTAGCTGGCGTTGTACTCGCTGAAGATGAGCGGCGTGGAGGGCAGGGGCGAGGAGGTGATCTCGTCGTGGACCTTGCGGACGGAGCGGCAGACCATGCGGTCGCGCGGGATGACCTCGTCGGCGTGGAAGACGTCTTTGGCGGTGTCGTTGGCGTAGACGTGGCTGGAGGCGAAGTCGACGGGGATGTTCTTTTCCTTGCAGTGACGGAGGAAGTCGCCGACCCATGCGGCCTGCGCGGTGGAGGGGCCGCCGACGCGCAGGCGGGAGTTGACCTTTTTGATGGCGAGCGCGGTGTGGTCATAGAGCTCGAAGTAGGAGGCCTGCGCGGGCTTGCCGCGCCAGAAATCGATGTTGGGTTCGTTCCAGACTTCGAAGTTCCAGTGGGAGACCTCGTCGATGCCGTAGCGATCGACGAGGTGCTGGGCGAAGGCGGTGATCATGGCGTCCCACTGGGCGTAGTCGCGCGGCGGCGTGACGTTGGGGTGGTACCAGAAGGGATGGATCGAGTCGGGGTCGGAGGCGAGCTTCTTCGGCATGAAGCTGAGTTCGACGAAGGGGCGGATGCCCTGGTCGAGGAGGCCGTCGTAGATCTGATCGACGTAGGAGAAGTTGTAGATGCCGGCGTTGTCGGACGGAGCGACGGCGGTGGCGTCCTTCATCTGGGCGAACTGGATGGGCTTGCGGTCAGGGTCGTAGAGGCCGACCTCGTCGTCGAAGATGCCGTGGAAACGGACGGCCTGAAAGCCGGTGATCTGCTTTACGGAGTGGAGGTCTTTGCGGTAGCTGTCGCGCAGGGAGAGGATGGCGCGGCCGGAGCCGAAGGTCTGCTCCCAAAAGTGGGGAAAGGGAGTGCCCTGGGCGCGGGCGTCGATGCGGATGGTTCCGCCGGCGGCGAGGGCCTGTGACCGAAGCAACGGTGCGGTGGCCGCGAGGGCGAGAGATGCGGCGATAGCGAGCCAGCGCCGCGTGGTGTTTTCTTTCTGCATGAACCTCTCCGCGAGATGTGTTTTCCGTTGGGCTTCTACAGGACGCGACTCGCTATAAGTTTAGGATGCGCGATTTTGAGCGGAGTGACATTACTTTTCGGCTTGGTAAGACAATGAGTGTCCGAGACTTTTTGACTGCGGCAAGGTCGTTGGTACGCCGGTTCGAAGTAGAATTCTTTTCAATTGAAGGGGCTCCTTGGAGAGCTCCTCAAAAAGAAACGACAAAGCGTCGGGTGGAATTAGGGCCAGACACTTAAATGTATACGATTACAGGACGAGGACGAACCTGATGCCTGAATGTCTGAAGTGTTTGTGCGTGCGGAGCGTCTTTTTGCTCCTCGCAGTTGGCGCCGCGTGGGCGGCCCCGCCCGATGGAGTTTCCAGTGTTCGCTTCGACGCAGGGAGCCGTGTCTTTCGCATGGATGCGGCAGGGGTGACGTATGCCTTTGGCGTGAACGACAGGCAGGAGCTTCAGACGCTCTATTGGGGTGGACGGCTTCAGGAGAGCGATGGGTTTGTTGCTGCGAAGGCAGGCCATGGAGTGGCCTCGTTCGAGGCTCCGGCGAATGCGACTCAGCAGGAGTTCTCGGGGTGGGGAGAGGGTCTCTATTCGGAGCCGGCGCTGAAGGTGAGCTTTGCGGACGGCAATCGCGACCTGGTGCTGCACTATGTCTCGCACGAAGTGGAGCGCGATGGAGTGGTGGTGACGCTGAAGGACATCTCGCGGGACGTGTTTGTGGAGCTCCACTACTCGATGGACGCATCGACGGGCGTTTTGGGGAGGTCGGCGGTGATCCTGAACCGGACGAAAGCTCCGGTGATGATCGAACAGGCGGCTGCGGCGAGCTGGAATCTGCCGGTGGGAAGCGACTATCGGCTGCGATATCTGTCGGGGCGGTGGGCGGCGGAGTGGACGCTGAATGAGCAGAAGATCGCGCCGGGAAAGACGGTGCTGGAGAGCAGGCGCGGCTCGACGGGACACCAGAACAGCCCGTGGTTTGCGATCGAACGTGGCGACGCGAAGGACGAGGATACGGGCGAGGTGTGGTTCGGCGCGCTGGCTTGGAGCGGATCGTGGAGCATCAGCGTGGAGCAGGATCAGCTGCGGCAGGTTCGCGTGACGGGAGGGTTCAATCCGTTCGACTTCGGCTATCGGCTGGCGCCGGGCGAGAGGTTGACGACGCCGGTGTTCTACGGCGGCTATTCGCAGGATGGCATCGACGGGGCGTCGCGGCTGCTGCACCGGTTTGAGGTGACGCGCATTCTGCCGCAGGCGCCGCATCCGCGTCCTCGGCCTGTGCTCTATAACTCGTGGGAGGCTACGGGATTTGCGGTGAACGAGGCTGGGCAGGTTGCGCTGGCGGAGAAGGCGGCGAGCATCGGGGTGGAGCGCTTTGTGATGGACGACGGCTGGTTCGGGCAGCGGAAGAACGACCATGCCGGCCTGGGGGACTGGTATGTGAACAAGCAGAAGTTTCCCAACGGGCTGAAGCCGCTGATCGATAAGGTGCATGGGCTGGGGATGGACTTCGGGCTGTGGGTGGAGCCGGAGATGGTGAATCCGGACAGCGATCTGTATCGCAAGCATCCGGAGTGGGTGCTGAACTTTCCCGGCCGCCCGCACACTGAGCTGCGCAATCAACTGGTGCTGAACCTGGCGCGCAGCGATGTGCGGGACTATGTGCTTGGCTTTCTGGATGACCTGCTGAAGCAGAACGACATTGCGTTTCTGAAGTGGGACTACAACCGCAACTGGGCCGAACCGGGCTGGGATGCCGCCGCGACCGAGGATCAGAAGAAGGTGTACGTCACTTACGTGGAGAATCTGTACGGTATTCTGCGCGAGTTGCGCGCAAGGCATCCGAAGGTGGAGATTGAGTCGTGCTCGGGTGGCGGCGGGCGCGTGGATCTGGGGATTATGCTCCTGACCGACGAGGTGTGGACCTCGGATAACACGGATCCCTTCGACCGGCTGACGATTCAGGACGGCTTCAGCTATGCCTACACGCCGGGCGTGATGATGGCCTGGGTCACCGACTCGCCGAACTGGGTGAACCAGAGAACGACGTCGCTTGAGTACAGGTTTCTGTCTTCGATGCAGGGGGGCCTCGGGGTAGGCGCGAATCTGGGGACGTGGTCGCCCGAGGATTTTGCTGTGGCCAAGGAGATGATCGCGGCGTACAAGGAGGTTCGCGAGACAGTGCAGCACGGTGACCTGTACCGTCTGATCTCACCCGAGGGAGGGAGCGAGGCTTCGGCGACGGAGTCGGTCTCGGTGGACAAGCGGCAGGCGGTTGTCTTTGCGTTTCTGCACTCGAGCCAGAAGGGTTATCCTTTCCCGACAGTGAAGTTGCGTGGACTCGACGCGGCGGGGCAGTATCGGCTGCGGCCCATACATGGAGCGAAGGCCGAAGCCGCGCCTGAGGTTGCGAGCGGAGCATCCTGGATGTCGCGGGGGCTTGATGTCGTCCTGCGCGGGGACTTTCAGGCGGCGGGATTCGTTCTTGAAGAGGCTTCGCGATAGCTGCTGAGCGATGACGCGCGCTGGCGCTTCGGTTGTGCGGGGAATTGAAAGAGTAAACGCTCAACGATTGAGCACTGGTTCTCGGCGCAGCCGATGGCATCGGTTGAAGTGTTCAGACCACTTGTGTAACTGCGGGGAAATTCTGGACATACACAAAGAGTGATCGGTCCGGGGCGAGTCCTGCGTGTGCGAGACGGGTGAGTGGGTTGCTGGTGGAGTTTATACACCCGGGGCGGGCGGGATTTCTATCCATTTAAGTACTTGACGAAGCTTGCATGGGTGATGCCTAATTGGCAGCGGAAAAATATCCGTCAAAGACAAACGTTTGTCTTGTTGAAAAGTTTCCTGCTTGTCGGGGATTGCGGGTTGTGCACGTCGTTGATTGCAAGATTTCTGGAGGCAACATCATGAATACGAGAAGAATGAGATCGATACTGACGGTCGTCGCGGCAGTGTTGTGGATGTCGTGTGCGGGGCTAGTGCAGGGGCAGAGCATGAACGCCGGAGATATACGCGGAATCGTAACGGATTCCAGTGGCGCTGCGATTCCTGACGCGACGGTGACGGTTCTGAACAAGGACACCGGCGTTACCAAGGACTTCACGACGAACCAGGATGGTTTGTACGACACAAACTCGATCGTTCCTGGAAACTACGAGCTGACATTTTCGAAGACAGGTTTTCAGAAGCTGGTGAGATCTGCCGTGACTGTGCAGGTAGGAATCATGAAGGTAGACGCCCAGCTTCCCGTTGGAGCGGTGACCGAGTCGGTCGTGGTGAATACCGATATTCCGTTGCTTTCGACCGAAAATGCGGAGCAATCGACCACGCTCGCTTCCAGACAGCTGGCGAACCTTCCCCAGGTCGGCACTCCCACGTGGGAGAACTTTACAATTTTGCTTCCGGGAGCCGCGGGTGCACCGATGGGCGCTCAGGGTTCGAGCAACCCGGGGCAGGTCGCTGCGGTGAATGGCAATCTTCCCTTCAGCACGATCCTGGCCGATGGCGCGGCGATTACGCTGCCGCATAGCGCCAACGCCGACGTCATGATTCAGGAAACGATCCAGGAGGTGAAAGTAAGTGCCTCTGCCTTCTCGGCGCAGTATGGCATCGGCGGCATCATGTTCAACCAGATCAGCAAGGGCGGCACGGACCGCTTTCACGGTTCGGCATATGAGTACTTTCAGAATGACGCGATGAATGCGGCGAATTACGCCTTCGCGACGAAGACGAGGGAGGAGGCCGTCTCTCCGCTTCGTTACAACAACTTTGGTTTCAGTGTGGGCGGGCCGATTATCAAGAGAAAACTCTTCTTCTTTTTCGATTACGACAAGGTCATTAACCATGGAGCGGCATCAACTGGAACGGCAACTGTTCCGACTGCGGCGATGCTGAACGGCGACTTTACGGGGCTTCCAGACATTTATGACCCTAATA
Source organism: Edaphobacter aggregans DSM 19364 (assembly GCF_000745965.1). GTDB lineage: Bacteria > Acidobacteriota > Terriglobia > Terriglobales > Acidobacteriaceae > Edaphobacter > Edaphobacter aggregans. The sequence goes on from NZ_JQKI01000027.1 coordinate 47,964, forward strand.
CGACGACGGTTGTGAACGGCGCAATCCAGCGCCAAACGTTTGCTCAGGTCTACGGCAACGGAAACCGCATCCCCGCAAGCAGGCTCGACAAGGTAGCTCAGGCGATGCAGCAGTACTATCCGAAGCCGAATACGCCGGGTACAGTCTCTTCGAACGGCATCGTTCAGAACAACTATTTTTACAACGTACCAAATTCGCAGCCGTTCCAGAGGTTCTTTGGCCGCGCGGATTGGGACATCACTGGCAATAACCGCTTAACGATGTCGGAGACCGCCAGCGATAACCCCGCCTATTCCCAGGGACAGGGCATTTGCCCTATCAACTGCCAATCGCAGGTTGTGAGCCGTCACAACGCACAAATCACGGATGTATGGACGATCTCGCCCAACGTCATCAACGAGCTTCGCGTTGCCTATACGAACCAGATGAACTTCTTCGTTCCGGCAGCGTTGGACCAGGGATTCCCAGGCAAACTAGGCTGGCAGTTCGCCAAAGCCGACAACTTCCCGACGCTGAATGTCACGGGTTACTACCAGCTGACGCCGAACACCAACGCTGTCTACAAGGAGCACATCTACGATCCCTCGGATGTGGTCACCCTGGTCAAGGGTAAGCACATCCTCCACTTCGGTGGCGAGTACCTTTTCTTCCGCGATAACTCTACGGCGTGGGGGAACATCGATGCCGGCACGATGGGCTTTACCGGCGCCTATACCAGCACGACCGACCCGAACGATAAGACGAAACAGCTCGGCGGTATGGGCTACGCGGACTTCCTGTTGGGCACGATGAATAGCTGGGGCGCGCAAGTGACTCCAGAGGCCGGTGCTCGTATGCGGGTTCCGCAGATGTTCATTCAGGATGACTACAAACTCACGCAGAATCTGACGCTCAACCTGGGTCTTCGGTATCAGATCCAGTCAGGGTGGGGAGAGGTCAAGGGCAATATGGCGACCTTCGATCCCAGAGTTCAGAACCCTGCAACCGGTACGTTGGGCGCGTTCTGGTACGGCACAACCAAGGCGGGTGGAAGAGACAGGCTGCAGGAACCGGTCTACACGACCTTCCTGCCGCGCGTCGGCTTTGCCTGGATGCTCGATCCGCGCACCACTCTCCGGGGCGGATTCGGTCTGTATGCCTATAACTGGAGCCTCGACACCTATGCTCCTGGAATGGGTCAGGCCTTCGGTACCAAGGGCAACCTCAGCGACCAGAGTGGTGGTGTAACTCCGATCGGGCTCCTGGGCGGTACGGGCGCGAACCTGCCATATATACCCGTAACGACCAATCCTGCCGGTTACAACGGTTCCAATGTCAACTACAACCAATACCACGCTCCTGTTGGCGGCAGCTATCAGTGGAATCTGTCCATGCAGCGCGAGATCTCAAACGATATGGTGGTTGAACTCGCCTATGTAGCCAGCCATGGACACGACCTGCCGTTCCCGGTGGATATTAACCAGGTTCCCGAAAACAGGCTCGCGCCGAACGACCAGCAGTCGCGCCCCTATCCGCAATTCGGAAACATCTTCGGGAGCACGAACAACGCGCTGTCTAACTACAACTCGCTTCAGGCCTCTGTCAACAAGAGGCTTTCCAATGGCCTGAACTTCAACTTCAACTACGTCTGGTCTCACTTCCTGAGTAATATCGACTCTTCGGGGTGGGGCAGCAGAGCCGGCGCGCAGAACTATCAACGGTCCTACAATCCCTCTGCGAATTACGCCAACTCGAACTTCGATATACGCAACGCCTTCAAAGGAAGCGCGATCTATGAGCTACCCTTCGGGCGCGGCAAGCGGTTCCTGAATAACAGTCTCTTACTCGATCAGATTGTTGGAGGCTGGCAGACGGCCGGAACACTGGTCGTGCAGAGCGGCCAGCCGTTCACCGTCTCGATGGCGACCGACAACTCGTATTCGTTGGCGCAGAACTCACAGTGGTATCCGAACCTCATCGGCAATCCAAAACTTAGCAGCCATGGCGCGTATCACGGTACAAACCAGTGGTTCAACGAGGCGGCATTTGCTACTCCGACTCCGGGAACATTCGGAAACGCTGGGCGTAATCTGCTGAACGGTCCTGGACTCTCCAATGTGAACTTCTCGCTCGGCAAGACGTTCCATATCTGGGAGTCGGTGAACCTGCAGATTCGAGCAGATGCAAGAAATGTCTTCAATCACCCGAGCTTTGGATTGCCGACATCCGGCGGCAACCAGGGTTCAGCTCAACTGACCGTAAATCCCGACGGTTCCATTGCGACGGGAACCTCGACGATCCGTACACTTACGGTCAACGGCCGCGGGATGCAGCTCGTTGGTCGCGTTACGTTCTAATAGTCACCGCAGGGATGGCTGCGAACAGCCATCCCTGTTTCTTTTAACTTGCCTTGCGGTAGCAGTGTATGGTCGTGGAATGAGGGTTTTGGTACTTCTTTTGTTGCTTGTTGCAGGAGCTGCCGGCACGGCTGTGGCGCAGTCGGGTGGGGGTTCTGCCGCCGAACAGGTAAGGGTTCATCAGCAGAGAGCACATCAGCTTTTGAGTGAGAAGAAGCCCGAGCTTGCGGCGAAGGAGTTCGCCGCGGTGCTGGCTGTCGATCCGAATAATCTGGACGCTCGGGCGAATCTGGGCGTGCTGCTCTTTTTTCAGAGGAAGTATGCGGAGGCGGAACCTCATCTTCGTGCGGCGGTGGTGCAGCAGCCGGATTTGACGAAGATTCAGGCGCTGTTGGGGCTGTGCGAGCGGCGGCTGGGCAAGACGGATGCTGCGCGGGCCGATCTTGAAGCAGTTGTGTCGAAGCTGGATGATGCGAACGTTCGCATGGAGGTTGGGCTCGAGCTGATCGAAATCGATACGGCGTCGGGGGAACTGGCGAAGGCGGCGGGGGTGGTGGAGACGCTGCGGCAGGGAGCGCCTACGGATCCGCGGGTGCTGTATGCGGCGTATCGCATCTATACGGACTTGGCGGGGGAGGCGTTGTTGGGGTTGTCGGTGGCGGCTCCTGAGTCGGGGCAGATGTATCAGGCTATGGCGCATGAGCTGGTGCGGCAGCGGGACATCAACGGCGCGATTACGAACTATCGCAAGGCTGTGGCGGCGAATCCGAATCTGCCGGGGATTCACTATGAGCTGGCTGAGGCGCTGCATGCGTCGCCGGGCCTGAAGCTGCGCGCGGAGGCGGAGAAGGAGTACAGACTGGCGGTTGCGGCGAATCCTTCGGATGAGAAGGCGTTGACGAAGCTGGGCGATCTGTCGGCGGATGCGGGGAACCTCGACGGCGCGGCCAACTACTACAAACAGGCGTTGACGGCGGCTCCGAGCGATGCGGACGCGCTGATGGGGCAGGCGCGGGTGTTTACGGAGAAGGGCGATGCGGCGTCGGCGCTGCCTCTGCTGGAGAAGGTGGTTGCTGCGGACCCGACGAACGTGCAGGCGCATTATCGGTTGAGCGCGGTGTATCGGAAGCTGAATCGGCCGGAGGATGCGAAGCGCGAGCTTGCCGAGTACCAGAAGTACAAGGACATGAAAGAGAAGCTGCGCAAGATCTATAAAGATCTGCGGCTTCAAAACGAAAGCGACGAGCCGGCGAAAGAGGCGAAGCAGGAGTGATGAGTTCGAGCTCTCGAAGCAGGTTTGGCGCCATCGTTCTGCTCGGTTCGCTTTTGGTTGCGAGTGCTGTTGAGGCGCAGCGTCAGGCCCCCGCCAAACCGCGGGGGGCAGCGAGTGCGGCGCAGCGATCGCCGGCGGGAAGGTATCCGCAGCTGGTCGATATCACGTCCTCGACGGGGATTCGCTTTGAGCATCTGGCGAGTCCGGAGCAGAGGTACATTGTGGAGTCGATGGGCGGTGGGGTGGCGCTGATCGACTACGACGGCGATGGGTGGCTCGATATCTATTTTACGAACTCGCCGAGTGTTGCGATGGCGCTTGAGGGCAAGAAGGTGAAGAGTGCGTTGTATCGGAATAACCACGACGGGACGTTTACGGATGTTACGGACAAAGCGGGCGTGGAGTATCCGTGCTGGGCGATGGGCGCGGCGGTAGGGGATTACAACAACGACGGCAGGCCCGATCTGGCGGTGAGCTGCTTTGGCGGCGTAGTGCTGTATCGGAACAACGGCGACGGCACGTTTGCGGATGTGACGAAGCAGAGCGGGCTTGATAAAGACAGTGGTTGGGCGACGGGCGTGACGTTTGGCGACTATGACGGTGATGGGTTTGTAGATCTGTTTGTTCCGCACTATGTGGACTTCGACCTGAAGGACCTGCCGACGTTCGGGTCGAAGAAGACGTGCCAGTATCATGATGTTCCCGTACAGTGCGGGCCGCGCGGGTTGAAGGGTTATCCAGACACGCTGTTTCATAACAACGGCGACGGGACGTTTACCGAGTTGGCGAAGACGGTTGGCGTCGACGATGCGAAGAGGTTCTTCGGGCTGGGGGCGGTCTGGTCGGACTTCGACAACGATGGGAAGATTGATTTGTTTGTTGCGAATGACGGCGAGCCGAACTATCTGTACCGCAACGAGGGTGGCGGACGGTTCAAGGAGATCGGTTATGACGCTGGCGTTGCGGTGAGCGAGGACGGCGTGGAGCAGGCGAACATGGGAGTCGCGCTGGGCGACTTCATGCACACGGGGCGGATGAGCGTTGCGGTGAGCCACTTCAGCGACGAGTACATGACGCTTTATCGCAACGACGGCAACCTGAACTTCACGGACGTCTCGCATGCGGCGGGGATCGCGCGGTCGACGGTGCCATTTGTGGGCTGGGGCGATGCGTTTGTCGATCTGGACAACTCGGGGTGGCTGGACCTGGTGCTGGTGAACGGCCACGTGTATCCGCAGGTGGATAACGCGAAACTGGGAACGGCGTATCGCGAGCCGAAGCTGGTGTTTCAGAATCAGCGCGACGGCACGTTCAAGGACGTGAGTGCGCGGATGGGGCTGGCGGTGACAGCTCCGCAGGTGAGTCGCGGGCTGGCGGTGGGGGATCTCTTCAACAGGGGTCGGCTGGATCTTGTGGTCGAGAACCTGACGGGCTTGCCGATGATCCTTGAGGCCCGGCCCGATCCGGCGCACCACTGGGTGAGCTTTGAACTCGAGGGCTCGACGGGGGACCGGCTTGCGTTGAATGCCCGGGTGTTCGTTAATGCCGGTGGGGCGCGGCAGATGGACGAGGTTCGGAGCGGCGGCAGCTATCTTTCGCAGAGCGACCTGCGGCTGCACTTCGGGCTGGGCGATGCGGCGAAGATCGACAGGGTCGAGGTTCGCTGGCCGGATGGGAGCGCGCAGAGCTTTGAGGGTGTTGCGGCGGACCGGTTCTATCGGCTGAAGCAGGGTGGGACGCTAGCTCCTGCGAGGTACTAATCCCCTCCCCCTAATTTTGCGCAAAGTATTCCATTATTTTGGGTTAGGTTGGTACTTTGTGCTTGTCTCCCGTGTAAAGTATTGAAAATAAACAGCAGTCATCGCAAGCCGTTGATTTTAAAAGAAATATGGCCGGATTCCTCCAGCCCTTTTCCCTTCTTGTCTCTACTTCTATTTTACGGAAGCGGGTGGAATTAATCGGCACTTTGCGGCGGTTTTCTGGGTTGAGGGTAAGGCTATATGTTTGTGCAGTTTGGGGCTCTCCGGCTACCTGGGAACGGCAGTCTGGGGCTTGACAGCGTTTTTGGCTGGATTTCGGCGGTCGATTCCGCTGCGGGCGGTGTTCATTCGCAGAAGATCTGGAGTTCGTCCTGGCTGCGCCGGATGGTTCGGACTACGGTCACCCTCCGGCCGTTGTAGAGCACCACGTGGTCACCTGGTTGCAGCAGTTCGAGCCCTGGCGACGGTCTTGGCACGAGGTATTCGCCACTTGTGGCGTCCCGAAACAACACTACGGGGACGAGGAGCATAGGGACCTCCCATCGCTGTCGTTTTTGTTGCTAGACCGGGGAGGGCGCTGGAGTGCGCCAAGTGCCGCTGCTCATAAAGACGTGATCGTGGTTGGGATGGGATGTCTTGTGGGTGCAAAACCTTGCAGGGAATTTTTGCGGCGGTGGGGGTCCGGTCAGGAGAACCCCAATCATGTCGCGTTGCGGAGGCGACGGAGGATGTTAGGTTGTGCGAGACCGCTTCTTTGAGGTTGGCAGGGTGCGGGCAGGGGCGGTGGATTCGCGGATGATGAGCTCGGGGGAGACCTGGACGAGGTCGGGGATGGGGTCGCCGGCGAGTTTTTGGAGGAGGAGTTCGGCGGCGGCGGTGCCCATCTGCTGCAGGGGCTGGCGGATGGTGGTGAGGGAGGGGACCTGGTAGGCGGCGGACTGGATGTCGTCGAAGCCGAGGACGGAGACGTCTTCGGGGACGCGGAGGCCGGTCTCGTGGAGGGCGCGGATGGTTCCCATGGCGGAGACGTCGTTGAAGCAGAGGACGGCGGTGAAGGGGCGTCCGCTCTGGATGAGGGAGCGGATGCCGGGGTAGCTGATCTCGGGGGAGTGGGAGTCCTTGGAGAGGTAGATCATGAGCTCGTTGTGGATCTCGACGCCGAGCTCTTTGGCGGCACGAAGGGTGGCGTTCCAGCGAGTGTCGGAGTCGGAGCTGAAGGGCTGGCCGTGCATGAAGGCGATCTTGTGGTGGCCGAGATCGCGGAGGTGCGAGAGGGAGAGGTGCGCGGCGCGCTCTTCGTCGAGGAGGACGTTGGTGACGCCGGGAAGGGTGGTGTGGCCGGCAACGGTGACGGTAGGGAGCGGCGGTGGAGCTTCGAGGTGGGTGTCGATGGCGAGGATGCCGTCGACGCCGCGGGAGCGGAGGAGGTTGGGATAGGCCTCGATGAGGTCTTTGCGGTGGCGGTGGTGGACGGTGAAGTAGAAGTAGTCCATGCGCATGAGGAGGTCGCCGACTCCGGAGAGGACCTGGGAGTGGTAGCCTTCGCCGAGCTCGGGGAGGAGGATGCCGATGGTCTGCATGCGCTTGCCCTGCAGCGTGCGTGCGATCATGCTGGGCTGGTAGTTGAACTTTTCGGCGGCGGCTTTGACGCGGGCGCGGGTGGCTTCGGGGATGGAGCGGCCGGGGGTGTTGTTGAGGACGAAGGAGACGGTGGAGGGGCTGAGATGGAGGTACTCGGCCAGCATCTTGAGGCTGACGTGTCGAGGGCGGGATGGGGGTGAAGGTGGCTTTTGCATGAGAAAGCGCCCTTTAAGCGGTGAAGACGTGGTGTGTGTTCTTAACAGTAGCAGCAACAGTGGCAGCAGGATGGCGGATGGGTGACCGATGAGGGACTTCTTCATAGACAGAGAGACAAACGTTTTTCTACACTTGTTCGGCTGGAGGGACGCGGGAATCTCGTTGCCAGTGATGGGATAGCACGGAGTTGGAGCAACTTCTTCGAGGGCGTTCTCTTGGTTTTCGAAGAGGAGACGGGTGTGTCCGATCTCTGGATGGGAACGGACTCGAATGCCGCGACGTTTGAGGGTGGCTGCGAAGTAGGGCATTTTTTCTGAATGGGGTTGGAATGAGGGTTCGTCGTCTGCTAGGAGTGGTTGGGATTGCGCTGAGTCTGGCTTCGCTTCCGATGTATGGGCAGTTTGCGCATACGCAGGGTGGAGAGATTGTGGACGCAGGTGGCAAGCCGGTGCTGCTGCGGGGGACAAGTCTGGGGAACTGGATGGTGACGGAGGGCTACATGTGGCTCTTCGAGGGAGGGCCGCAGTCGGAGCGCGAGATTGAGGCGCTGGTGACGGAGCTGATCGGGCCGGACAGGGCGGAGGAGTTCTGGAAGCAGTATCGCGAGAACTACGTGACGAAGGCGGATATTCATCTGCTGCACGAGGCGGGGTTCAACTCGGTGCGCGTGCCGCTGCACTACAGGTTTTTCGAGGCGGAGAACAGCGAGGGGTTCAAGCTGCTGGACCGCGTGGTGGAGTGGTCGCGGCAGGAGGGGCTGTATGTGATTTTGGACATGCACGCCGCTCCGGGTGGGCAGACGGGAACGAACATCGATGACAGCTATGGGTATCCGTGGCTGTACGACAGCCCGAAGGAGCAGGCGCATCTGGTGGCGGTGTGGCAGCGGATTGCGAAGCATTATGCGAACAACAGGACGGTGATGGGGTATGACCTGCTGAATGAACCGATCCCGCACTATCCCGCGCTGCGGCCGCTGAACGGGGAGCTGGAGCCGCTTTATAAGAAGCTGACTGCGGCTGTGCGCGAGGTGGATCGGAATCACATCCTGTTTCTGGGCGGGGCTCAGTGGGACACGAACTTTGGAGTGTTCGGGCCGCCGTTCGATAAGGATACGGCGTACTCGCTGCACAAGTACTGGATGAAGGTGGAGCAGCCGGCTGTGCAGAGCTACGTGGATTTTCGCCAGAAGTACGGCGTTCCGCTGTGGCTGGGAGAGTCGGGCGAGAACACGGATGAGTGGATTACGCAGTTTCGAGAGCTGCTGGAGAAGAACGACATTGGGTGGGCGTTCTGGCCGTACAAGAAGATGGGGAAGAGCTCGGCGGTGGTGACGGTGGAGCCACCGGAGGGGTGGGACAGGATTGTGGCGTTTGCGAAGCTGCCGCGCGCGGTTGGTGCGACGGAGGCTCGGCTGAAGGAGCGGCCGGAGCAGGCGCTGATCGATAAGGCGTTTGCAGGATTGCTGGAGAACATTAAGCTCGAGCGCTGCCGCGTGAATGAGGGGTATCTGAAGGCGCTTGGACTGAAGACGGTGTCGGTGACGAAGTGATCTTGGGGAGAGTGAGATGAGTTGGAAGAGGACGGGTGTGATGTTGGCTGTGGCGGCGATGATGATGCCGATGGTGCTGCGCGCGCAGGAGGCGTCGCTGTGGCTGACGACTCCGGATCGATCGTCGCTGCTGAAGCTGCAGTCGCCGGCGATTGCGTTTGGTGGCGAGGCGGCGAGCGGCATGGTGATCGATGTCGACGACACGAAGAGGTTCCAGACGATGGACGGCTTCGGGTTTGCGCTGACGGGTGGGAGCGCGCAGTTGATTGCGAAGATGGACGCGGATAAGCGCGCGGCTCTGCTGAAGGAGCTGTTTACAACGGAGGGCGATGGAATTGGCGTGAGCTACTTGCGGGTCAGCGTGGGGGCTTCGGACATGAATGATCACGTCTACTCGTACGACGACCTGCCGAAGGGCGAGACGGACGTGAAGATGGAGAAGTTCTCGCTGGAGCCGGACAAGGCGGATGTGATTCCGGTGCTGAAGGAGATTCTGGCTATCAATCCGAAGATCAAGATTCTGGCTTCGCCGTGGTCGGCTCCGCTGTGGATGAAGACGACGGGTGTGGCGAGGGGCGGCGTGCTGAAGCCGGAGTACTTTGATGCGTATGCGCTGTACTGGGTGAAGTACATCGAGGGGATGAAGGCTGAGGGGATCACGATCGACGCGCTGACGGTTGAGAACGAGCCGCTGAATGAGAAGAACACGCCGAGCATGTTGATGCTGGAGTCGGAGCAGGCGGACTTTATTGCGAACCACCTGGGACCGGCGTTTAAGAAGGCGGGGATCAGGACGAAGATTGTGCTGTATGACCACAACCTGGATCATCCGGCGTATCCGCTGGCGATTTTGAAAGACAAGAAGGCGAACAAGTATGTGGATGGGACAGGGTTCCACCTGTACGGCGGCACGGTGGAGGCGTTCGATCAGGTGCATGATGCGTTTCCGAAGAAGAATCTCTACTTCACGGAGCAGTCGGTGACGGAGCGGCCTGGGGGCGATGGAGGGATGAATGTTGCCAAACCGGTGGCGAGGATTGTGATTGGCGCGACGCGGCACTGGAGCAGGAATGTGCTGCTTTGGAATCTTGCGGCGGACCCACAGGCTGGTCCGCACACGAACGAGGGCGGATGCACGGGGTGTTATGGCGCGTTGACGATCGATGGGAATAACGTGACGCGGCTGGTGGCGTACTACGTGATTGCGCACGTGTCGAAGTTTGTTCCGGATGGCTCGGTGCGAATTGGGTCAGAACCTTCGGAGGCGCTGCCGAATGTGGCGTTCCGGACGCCGCAGGGAAAGACGTTGCTGCTGGTTGCGAATACGGGCACGTCGTCGGCGGAGTTCAGCGTGCGGTTTCATGGGAAGACGTTGAAGACGTCGCTGGGCGCGGGCGCAGTCGGGACCTATGTCTGGTAGGGATGGCGAAGAGAGGATGAGGACGGCATGAGCTTGAAGGGATGGTTGTGTGTGATGGCTGGTGCGGCGATGGTTGCCGCGCCAGTTTCGTTGTTGGCGGAGTCTGCTTCGTACTATCGGCTGCGGATGGAGGATAAGAAGGCTGTCTACCTGGTGCGCAATGAGGGTGGGCTGTACGGCGACGGTGTGGGCGATGACACGGATGCGATTCAGCAGGCGATCAACAAGGTGCAGGAGACGACGGGGCAGGGGATCGTGTTCGTGCCGGAGGGGCGTTATCGGATCTTGAAGACGGTGTTTCTGTGGCCGGGGGTTCGGCTGATTGGGTGGGGAGCGCATCGTCCGGCGTTTGTGCTGGGCAAGAATACGCCGGGTTATCAGCAGGGGATGGGTTACATGCTGATGTTTACGGGGAATCGTCCGCGAGACAATGCCGCGCCGGTGCGGCAGGGGAGGCCGCAGCGGCCGGTGGAGGGAGTGGTGCCGCTGAATCCGGCGATTGCGGATGCGAATCCAGGGACGTTTTATTCGGCAGTGAGCAATATTGATTTTGATATTGAAGAGGGGAATCCTGCGGCGGTGGGGATTCGGTTTCATGCGGCGCAGCACTGCTACTTGGCGCACATGGACTTTAATATCGGGTCGGGGCTGGCGGGGATTCATGATGCCGGCAACGAGGCGGAGGATTTGCATTTTTACGGCGGGCAGTACGGCATTATGACACGGAAGCCTTCGCCGGGGTGGCAGTTTACGCTGCTGGATGCGACGTTCGAGGGGCAGAGGGAGGCGGCGATCAAGGAGCATGAGGCGGGACTGACCCTGATTCGCGCGCAGATCAGCAAGACGCCTACGGCGATCTCAATCGATCCGAAGTATGCGGAGGAGTTGTGGGTGAAGGACGCGCGGTTTGAGGATATCTCCGGGCCTGCGGTGATTGTGAGTAACGAGAATGGATTGCGCACGGAGATCAATCTTGAGGGAGTCGTGTGCCGGCACGTGCCGGTGTTTGTGGGGTTTCGTGAGAGCGGGAGGAAGGTGGAGGGGCGCGGTGAGATGTATCGCGTGAATGCGCTGACGCATGGGCTGACGTTTGCCTCGGGTGCTACGCAGGGCGAGGTGAAGACGAGCTACGATGCGACGGCGCTGAGTGCGATGCCGCCGGCGGTGGCTTCGGATATTCCGGCTTTGCCGGCCCAGGAGACGTGGGTGAATCTGCAGGAGCTGGGCGCGAAGGGCGATGGGACGACGGATGACACGGCTGCGATCAGGCGGGCGATTGCGGGGCATCGTGCGATCTATGTCCCGAGTGGCCGATATATTGTGACCGATACGATTACATTAAGGCCGGATACGGTGCTGATCGGACTGAATCCGACGACGACGCAGTTCGATATTCCGGACACGACGGCGGCGTTTCAGGGGCCCGGGTCGCCGAAGGCGCTTCTGGAGACTCCGAAGGGCGGCACGAATATTGTGACGGGGATTGGTTTGTATACGGACGGCATCAACAGCAGGGCTGTGGGTGCGAAGTGGATGGCGGGGAAAGACTCGCTGATGGACGATGTACGGTTTCTGGGCGGGCATGGAACGACGCTGCCGGGGGTGTCGTTCGCGACGATCTACAACAACACGCATACGGCGGATACGGATTTGAATCGCAGGTGGGATGGGCAGTATCCGAGCCTTTGGGTGACGGATGGCGGCGGAGGGACGTTCGCGAATATCTGGACGCCGAGCACGTTTGCGCAGGCGGGGATGTTGATCTCGAACACGACGACGCCGGGGCGTGTGTATGAGCTTTCGAGTGAACATCATGTTCGCAACGAGGTGATGCTGGATCATGCGGCGAACTGGCAGATCTACGCGTTGCAGACTGAGGAGGAGCGCGGCGAGGGGCCGTTCTGTCTGCCGCTTTGGATTGAGCACTCGGAGAACGTCACGGTCGCGAACTATCACGGGTATCGTGTGGTGAGCAGCTATCAGCCGTTTCTGAATGCGATTCATGTGGCGGACTCGAAGGGGATTCGTTTTCGCAATGTGCATGTGTATGGGGATAACAAGGTGTCGTTTGATAATTCGCTCGTGATCGATGGGGCTTCGCCGCTGATGATTCGGAATCGGGAGTTTGCTGCGCTGAGCGTGGATGCTTCGGTTGTGGGTGAGAGGCCCGCGGGGCAGCGATCGACGGTGCTGGCGGATGGGGCGAAGGTGGAGCGGCTGACGGGCGGGTTCTATAACGTGTCGGGTGCGGCGGTGGATGGTGCGGGGCAGTTGTATTTTGTTGATGCGCACTGGCAGAGGATCTATCGGTGGCTGCCGGAGGAGCGCAGGGCGGAGATTGTGAGGGACAGCCCGTTGGATCCAGTGCAGCTGGCGTTCGACAAGGCGGGGGACCTGATGGTGGTGTCGTATGCGGGGAAGGGGACGGTGTACTGGTTCAGGCCGGATGCGCGGGATCTGGATGTGACGTTGATTGCGGCGCAGAAGACGGCGGCGCGGCCTGGGATGACGGCGGTGTTGCCCGTGAACTACTGGCGGAATGAGAACGATTTTGTGAAGGCCGTGCCGACGCAGAAGTTGTATCAGTTTGTTTCGCCGGATGGGAGTACGTATATTCCGGCGGGCGAGGACTTTGTGACTGGGGCGCTGTACTACGGGACGAAGATGGCGGATGTGTTGCGTGCATTCAGCCTGGGCAGGGCGGTTGAGGGCAGGCCGTTTTATGTGAGCGATGAGAGCGAGCAGAAGACTTATTCCGCGAACGTGGGGCCGGATGGGACGCTGACGGACGTGAAGCTGTTTGCGGAGTGCGGAGGCGAGAATGTTGCGCAGGATGCGGAGGGGAACGTATACATCGCTGCGGGCCAGGTGTATGTGTACAGCTCGGCGGGCAAGTTGATCGACAGGATCGATGTGCCGGAGCGGCCGATTGATCTGGTGTTTGGCGGCAAGGATGGGAAGACGCTGTACATTCTTGCGAGGACGTCGCTGTATAGCGTGGAGACGCGGGCTAAGGGGCTGTAGCGCGGTTTAGCGCGGGGAGAGTTTGACGAGGACGAGGGCGTTGGGCTCGAGCGTGAGGGTGAGCTGGCCGTTGTTGAGGTGTGTTTCTTCAGGTGGGGGCAGGGCTGTCTCGCGGTTGAGTTGCTCGACCTGTGCGGGCGTGGGGTAGGTGGGCTTACCCATGGCGGCGTATTTGGGGAGGACGTTGCCGTGCTCGTTGTCCACGCGCTGGATGGTGGCGCGTGCGGCAGGGGGCGCGTTGCGGATGGCGAGTGTGATGTTCTCGGAGTGGGCTTGGCTGAGGGAGGCGGGTGCGGGATCGACGAGGTTCCATGTGGCGATGACGAGTGAGCCGTCCGCGCTCTTCGTGACGAGGATGTTGGGTGAAGCGTTGGCGATTCGTTTGTCGCCAAGCTGGTGGAGGAGCGCGAAGCCGTAGTAGCTGGGCTTGTTGATGCCGAACTCGGCGCGCGGGCCGAACTGGCCGATGAAGGGGCGCGGGCCGGGGCCGCCTTCTTCGAAGACGTCGGAGAAGGTCCAGAAGGACATCATGTCAACGAGGCCGCCGTCGCACTGGCGGATGGTGTTGGCGAGCGAGGGCCCGACGTAGGTGGTGTCGCGGGATTCGTCGTGGCCGGGGACGTTCCACTCCGTCCAGAAGAGCGGCATGTTGGGCTTGCCGGCGGCTTTCATCTGGTTGCGGACTTTGGTGATGGCCCGGCAGACGCGCTGTTCCATGGAGAGGTCGGCGGGGACGTTGTCGCTGGGCGAGAACATGTTTTCGACGGTGTCGTCGGCGTAGCCGTGGCTGGAGACGAAATCGACGGGGACGTTGTTGTCGGTGGTGTGCTTGAGGAAGGCGTCGACCCACTGCGCGGCTGCGGTGGCGGGGCCGCCGACGCGGAGTCGGGGGCTGACGGATTTGAGGGCGCGGGCGGTGTGGTCGTAGAGCTCGAAGTAGCTGCGCTGGCGCGGGATGCCTCCCCAGAAGTCGATGTTGGGCTCGTTCCAGACCTCGAAGTACCACTGCGAGACCTCGTCGATGCCGTAACGCTCGACGAGGTTGCGGGCAAGCGCGGTGATGAGGCCGTCCCATTTCTCGTAGGACTTAGGCGGTGAGACGTTGGGTTTGTACCAGAAGGGATGGAGAGCGTCGGGGTTGAAGGCGAGCTTTTTGGGCATGAAGCTGATCTCGACGACGGGGCGGACTCCGTTGGCGAGGAGGCCGTCGTAGATCTGGTCGACATAGGCGAAGTTGTAGACGGGGTTGCCGTGCTCGTCCTCGTTGTAGACGCCGACCTCGTCGTGGAGGATGGCGTGGAAGCGGACGTAGCGGAAGTCGGTGACCTGCTTTACGGCGCGGAGGTCGTTGCGGTAGCTCTCGCGCAGGGAGAGGATGGCGCGTCCGGAGCCGAACATCTGTTCCCAGAAGTGCGGGAAGGCAGTGGTGGGGGCGCTGGCGTCGATCTCGATGCGCTGCTGCGCGCGCGATGGAGCGATGACGAAGGCAAGGAGAAGAACGAGGACAGAGCAGAGTCGAAGCGATGGGAGGCGCATTGCGATTCCTGTTGGGAATGCGAAGAAAGGAGCGCTACCTGCTGCGCTCCCTTCGCTGGTGAGACGTTTTGCGCTAGAAGCTGAAGCGTGCCTGGAACTCGATGACGCGGGCACCCAGGGCACCGCTGGATTGGCTGAAGAGCGGGTTGCTGGTTACGCCGTTGGTGCTGATCTGGGTGTTGGCGTCGCCGGTGTTGAAGGGGGTGAGGTTGGTCTTGTTAAAGATGTTGAAGAACATGGCGCGAATGGTGAGGCCGGCGCTTTCGCCAAAGATGCGAGTGCTGGGAATGCCGAAGGTCTTCTGGACATCCATGTCGGTATCGAGATAGCGGGGGCCGCGGAGGCTGTTGCGGCCTACACCTGGAGGCGGCGGGGCTCCTGTGGCCGGGTAAAATGGGACGGTGTAGTAGCTGAGAGCGCCGTTGGGGAACTGGCCGTTGTCACGCTTGAAGGTATCGTTGTCGGTGTCGCCTGTGCCGCTGGCGATCTTGGCGCCTGGGCGCAGGTTGCGGTATCCGCTGCCGGTGTAGACGACGTTGCCGCCGGTGTTGCCATAGATCGGCGTCCAGGGGAAGCCGGTGTGGTATTGCAGGATGCCGCTGAACTGCAGGCCGCCGAAGAGGAACCGCATGAGGTTGTTATTGTGGAAGAGATTCAGCGTGTAGGTGCCGAAGAGTTTGATGTTATGGGTGATGTCGTAGTCGGCGGGGCCGTAGGCGAAGCGGTTGTCGTAGGGGTATTGATCGATGTAGTAGTCCTGCGATCCGCTGTCCATGACCTTGCCGTAGCGGTATTGGCCAGTGAGGGTGAAGTTTCGACTGAGGGTGTGCCGGGCCTCCGCGAGAAAGGCGTGCGAACTGGCGCTGACGTCGTTGGAGTAGTAGCTGAAGGAGTTGATGGCTGGATTGAGATTGGGATAGTAGATCCAGTTGAGGTTGTTCTGGCGCGTGTAGTGGCGCGAGAGGCTGCCCTGGTAGCCGAGGGAGAGGACCCAGCGTGGAGTGAGAGCGTATTCGGCGCCGAGGGACATCTTGTAGGTGAGCGGTGTGGGCAGGTCGCTCTGGATGACCTGGACGCCGATCTGGGCTCCTCCTGTGGGCAGGCCGTTGGGACCGAAGGTGACCTGTGCGGCGGGGTTGGGGGGATAGCCATTGATGTTGGTGGGACTTGAGGAGGCGGCGTAGAGGACACCGGGGCAATTCGTCTGCGCGATGGTGGTGCAGGTTGCGCTGAGGTTGGTGACGAGCGGAGGATTGGCGCGTCCGTTGAGGGTGATGGCCTCCTGCATGCGGTTGTAAGCGATGCCGAAGCCTCCGCGGACGACGAACAGATGCGTGGAGGCGGGATTGGGCACGAAAGCAAATCCGACCTGCGGTCCCCAGTTGTTCTTACTGGACTTATAGAGGTCGCCTCCGGTGACGACGTAGGCCCCGGTGAGTGTCTGGGCTCCGGTGCCGAGGATCATGTTGCTGATGTTGCCGTTCTTTTCAGTGATGGGCGTGAAGTACTCCCAGCGCAGGCCGAGGTTGAGGGTGAGATTGGCGTTGACGCGCCAGTCGTCCTGCACGTAGCCGGCGTAGATGTTGGAGCGGATGTACTTGACTGCGGAGGTAGGGGTTCCGGTTAGGGGATCGAAGGATCCGTTCTGCAGATAGGGGGCGTCGTTGGCGAAGTTCCACAGGTTGCGGAAGGTGTAGGCGGGGATGGCGGCGTAGGACTGGATGTCATTATCGAGCTCGCGATAGCCATCGAAGCCGAAACGGATGTTGTGCGAGCCGAAGGTCTTGGTTATGGTGTCGCGGATGTTGTAGGTGGTCTGAGCGAAGTTGCCCGGGCCGGGTGCGCCGAAGTACTGGAAGTTGCTGATGCCTCCCATGTCGTCGATGCGTCCCTGCGGGAGGCCGAAGGGCTCCTGTGGGTTCGAGGTCACTTCGTTGAAGTACCAGCGGACGGCGTTGAAGCGGAACTCATTCAACAGCGACGGAGTGAAGATGTGGTTCCAGAGTGCGGCGTGCGAGTAGGCGAGGCGGTTGGAGTTCCAGAGATTGGCGGTGCGGTTGGGGCCGTTGACGAAGGTGCTGGTGGTGGGGACCCAGTAGATGGTGTAGGCGATGAGGTCTCGCGGATTGAGCTGCCAGTCCAGGCGGCCGTTGAACTGCTGGTTGGTGTTGTTGCTGGGATTGACGACGTTGACGCGGAAGACGTCGGGAACGCCGTCGAAGCCGCCGCCGATGCCTGGCTGTCCGTTGCTGATGTAGGTCGGATCGGCTGTGCCGAGTGGCGTTGGAAGCGGCGATCCGAGGTCGAGCGCGGTGCCTCCGCTGTAGGGGACGGTGCGGCAATAAGCAGGGCTGAGACTTACAAAGGCGCAGTTCGAATTGGCGTCGATCGAGGCGTAGTTGACGCTCTCTCCGGGATATCCGGCGATGGCGCCGGAGACGCCATTCTTGGTTTGCGCGACCAGCTGATCGTAGGCGGGTGTCTCATACCAGTTCGTTGCCTGAGTGCGGCCGCTGTTGCGCAGCTCTTCATAGGAGAAGAAGAAGAAGATGTGATCCTTCCAGACGGGGCCGCCGATGCTGCCTCCGATCTGGTTGAACCGGTTGTTGTCGCGTTGAAGAGATCCTGTGTTGTCGACGTTGGATCTTGATCCGGGGCCGTTATAGCGCTGGTAGGCGTTGAGGCCGGGGCGATGGAATTTGATGAATGCGCTGCCGTGGAACTGGTTGGTGCCGTTCTTGGAGACGACGAGGACCTGGGCTCCGCTGTTGCGGCCGTAGGTTGCGTCGTAGGGGCTCGTCTGGGTCTGTACCTCTTTGACGGACTCCTCGTTCGGGGTGATGACTGCACCGCCGCCCCAGGCGAGGGAGTTGACCTGGCTGCCGTCGATCTGGAAGGAGTTGCCGGAGGTGCGAACGCCGTTGGCCTGGGTCTGCGCACGATTTTCGACGTTGAAGATACTGCTGGTGGCGCTGCTTCCGCCGATTCCGCCGTTACCGGGGAGGGAGTAGGTTCCGCCACTGCCGGTCTGGGAGCCGTCGCCGAGTGCGCCTGGCGCGAGGCGCAGCAACTGGTAGGGATCGCGATTGGAGGAGGGCAGTGCCTGAAGCTCCTGGCCGGTGATGGTTCCGGAGATGGTTGCGGTGGCGGTGTTGATCTCGGGGGAGGTGTCGGTGACGGTGATGGCCAGGGAGGCGGCTTCCGCGCCGAGGGTGACATTCAATCCCTGCATGGTTTCACCGGAGATGGTGACGACGTCGATGATTCGCTTGGCGAAGCCCGGGGCCTCGACCGTAACGGTGTACTGTGCGGGCGCGAGGCGATTGAAGGTGTAGGTTCCGGCGCTGTCGGTCCTGACCGTCTGGGATTGGTTGGTCTCCTTGCTGACAATCGTTAACGAAGCGTTGGGGATGACGGCTCCGGTGGCATCCGTAACGGTGCCCTGGAGTCCGGCGCGATATTGCGCGCTGGCGAAGGGCGCCGGAAGAAGCGAGCACGCCAGAAGAAGGATGAAGATTAAGGGACGGGGAAGACATCCTGGAGAAGCTGAGAAGGGATAAGTCTGCTTCGTTTTCATCACGGCTCCTGAAAGGGAGCGGCGAACGTTCACGCCGCTACTCCGGGGTTGACTGTCTCGGGTCAGTGCGACGTTCGCTATGGAATGTCTTCTGACTCAGAAGGTTGCCGCAGAGGGCCGTGGAACAGCACGGCTGCCCTGAAGCGGCTCAACTCTCACCAAACCTAAGAGACCGGATCGTGCTCGGAAAATCGACCAGTGTTGTTAGAAGCCTCCGCGCGTTTGAGCTGCACGGACGTAACCGACATGGATTCTTCACATACAGAGATGCAGAAACTGTTCGTCGGGTAAGAGCTCTGCGACGAGAATTTTCGTTGCGGTGTAAGTAACAGAAAACAGGCGTGCTGCGGTAGGCTGGTCGAGAGCATACGACGGCAGGCCGCGCAGGATTCGATTGGACGAGGTGGAAATGAAGGTGGCGAGAGGTTGTGGGGCAGCATTGAGTAAGGTCTGTCGAAAGAGTGACATTCGACGTGGCACCTGGAGCGCAGTGCTGCTGGCCGTTATGGCGTGCGCTGCTGCGCCGTGTGCGAGGCCGCAGCAGGAGGCGGCTGGCATCGATCGCGACCTGATGGAGATCTCCGTCGATGGCTTGCACAAGCTGTATGCGCAACATCGCTACACTGTGACGCAGGTGACGCAGTGGTACCTCGATCGCATTGCGCGGTATGACGGGACGTATCGGGCGCTGCTGTTTGTCGATGGCAAAGGGGCGCTGATGCGTGCCGCTGAGGAGGATGCCGCGCCGGCGTCGGTCAGGCATGGTGTGCTGTGGGGCGTGCCGATCGTCATCAAGGCAAATACAAGCGTGAAGGGGTGGGTGACGAGCGCGGGGTGGAAGGGTTACACGATCGAGGGTAAGCAACTGGTTGCGCCGCGCGATGCGTTTGTGGTGGAGCGGTTGCGCGCGGCAGGGGCGATTCTGCTGGGGCAGACGAACATGCCGGACTTCGCGGCGAGCGACACGAATGTCAGCACGGCGGGAGGGCGCACGGGGGATGCGTATGACGTGCGCTTCTCCCCGGGCGGGTCGTCGGGAGGAACTGCGACTGCGGTGGCTGCGAACTTCGCCGTGCTGGGTACAGGAACGGATACGGCGAACTCGATTCGGCAGCCGGCGGCGAACAACAGCCTGGTCGGAATCCTGCCGACGCGAGGGCTTACGAGCATTGCGGGAATTCATCCGCTGGACTGGCTGCGCGACAACACGGGGCCGCTGGCTCGGGACACGGCGAGCGCGGCGATTGCCCTGGAGGTGATGCAGGGCGAGGATCCGCTGGATGCATGGACGAAGGGATCGGCGGCGAAGGCGGAGAAGACGCCGTATGCGAGGTATCTGAAGAAGGATGCGCTGAAGGGGAAGCGGTTCGCGGTGCCGTGGTTTGTGCTTGAAGGGTCGCCGACGGTCTATCGGGGAGAGCCGGATGCTCCTCCGCTGGCCGGGGGAGTGGTGCCGGAGACGCGCGCTGCGTTCATGAAGGCGATCGAGCAGATGCGGGCGGCGGGCGCGACGGTCATCATCGACAAGGAGATTCTGCCGGAGAGCTTTTTCATTGCGGTGCGGCGGATGAATACGCAGCCTTATCGGCGTGAGGGTGTTGATCTCTTTCTGCGCGACTTTGGTCCGGCGGAGTATCACTCGGTGGCGGAGTACGAGGCTGCGACGGGAGAGGCGTTTCCTGCATTTATGGTTGGCGGCGTTCGGCCGGGCAAGGACAGCGGGGGCGCAATGGTGCAGCGAGAGATCGAGACGGATCCTGATCGCGAGAAGAACTTTTACGGGCCGCAGAGAGAGGCGCTGGCGATCTATGAGGCGACACGGAAGAAGTGGAAGCTGGATGGCTTCGTCTATCCTGCGCTGCAGATTCCAACATATGACGAGACGCTGCCGGGCGCTTCGAAGGCTGGTCCGTACAGCGAGACCGGCTGGGTGAACCGCATCGGGGTGCCTGCGGTCTCGGTTCCTGGGGACTTCTATGCGAACGGGCTTCCGTTTGGGCTCGAGATTTCCGGCGTCCGCTGGCATGACGGCGACTTATTGGGCTACGCCTATGCGTATGAGCAGGCGACGCACAACCGGCGCCTGCCGAAGCTGGTGGAAGGGGAGAAGTAAGGGATGTTTTTATAGGCTGCGATGGATTTCAATCAGCGAAATAATATTTTGACGCTGGAGCGAAGCGGCGCATACACTCAGGCGAATTCATTTTTTCGGTGCCGATGGCAGCGAGTGCGGCGCAGTTATGCGTCTGCTGAGTGTGGCCATCACGCCTGTGAGGTTAATCGCTGTGGAAGAGAACTCGGTTGCATTGAAGCTGGAATCGGCACAGATGACGCGTCGCCAGTGGTTGGGGCAGGTAACGCTGCCGGCGGTTGGGGCTGCGTTGGGCGCGGGGATTCTGGGCGAGAAGACGATGTTTGCGGCGCCCAAGGCGGCTGCAGTGAACGATCTTGGGGCGCGCGTGTACAACGTCCGGGCGTTTGGGGCGAAGGGCGATGGTGTTGCGCTCGATACTGCGGCGCTGCAGGCGGCGATTGATGCGTGCACGAAGGATGGCGGCGGTACGGTGCTGGTTCCGGCGGGAACCTTTGTTGTTGGCACGGTCGAGTTGAAGAGCAACGTTACGCTGCGTATCGCCGCAGGGGCGAAGGTGCTGGGCAGTTCTGACGGTAAGCAGTATCACGCGGTGGATGCTATTCCGCTGCACGGCGACTCGACGCTGGAGGACGGCAACTGGGCGCTGTTCTTTGCGGTGAATGCGAAGAATGTCACGGTGGAAGGGCCGGGCACGATCGACGGGCAGGGAGGCCAGTTTCATTCTGTGGTGCGCGGGACACCGCCGCCGAGCGGCATCGGTGGGAATAAGCGTCCTTACCAGATACTGGTGTATCGCTGCGAGGACTTTGTCGTGCGCGATCTGTCGTTATTGGATTGTGCGTATCACAGCATTCGCGTGATTCAGAGCAAGCGCGTTCACATGGATGGGCTTTACATTCACGACCGCGTGAACAGCAACAACGATGGGTTTCACTTCATCAGCGCGGAGTATGTGACGGTGACGAACTGCACGGTGCTCTCGCAGGACGATGCCTGTGCGCTGTTTGGAAGCTGCAGGTTCGTGACGGTGACGAACTGTGTGTTCAGCACACGCTGGTCGGTGTTTCGGTTTGGGGGCGGGGTTGCGGAGAACATTACCGTCTCCAACTGCATTCTCTATGAGGTGTATGGATGCCCGATCAAGTTTCATGGGAGACCGGGGACGCGTTACGAGAACATGTCGTTTTCGAACCTGGTGCTGAAGGATGTTACCGGACCGATCCACATCAGCATGGGACCTTCGGCGAAGCGGGTTCCCGGTGTTTCGGGCACGCAGACGCAGGCCAATCCGGAGCCGGAGCCCGCGGACCCGTCGAACCCTGCGATCGTTCGCAATATTTCGTTCAGCAATATCCATGGCACGGTGACGACCGATCCGCCGCAGCTTCGCGACGCGACCTTCACGAGCAACTACAACATGGGCGAGCGGCGGTCGTGCATTGCGCTGAGTGCTGTTGGAGGATCGATCATCGAGAATGTCTCGTTTGATAACGTCCACCTGACGTTTGGAGGTGGCGGGACAGCGGAGGATGCGGCACGGCGCAGTTTGCCGCAGATCGCGGGCGAGTACTTCATGCTGGGGCCGATGCCAGCGTATGGTTTGTATGCGCGCAACTCGCGGGGCATCACTCTGAATAACGTACGCTTTCAGGTGGCGACGCCGGACCTGCGTCCTGCGCTGATCTTCGATCATGTTGAGGATGCTGCGATCAGTGCGCTGAGCGTGCAGGGGAACGCTTCGGCGGAGTCTGTGATGCGCTTCACCGCTGCGCGCGATGTGCTGTTTACCGGCACTCGCGTGCTTACTCCGTCACCGGCGTTTCTGCAGCTTGAGGGAGCTGAGAATGAGTGTATTACGATCGATGGCGGCGATCTGTCGAGGTCGTCGGCGGTGCTTGCGTTCAAGGACGGCGCGGTTGCGAGCTCGGTGAAGCTGCGGCAATAGCGTCAGTCAGTCCTGGCTTGTGGCCGTCGTCGCTGTTGCAGGCGGTCAACTGCCGGGCTACGAGGTGTCCTGAAGCGTCGCGCGCTTGGCCAGCCATAGGTTTCTGCGTGCCTCGTTGTTCTCCATCCAGGCGAATTAGCCTGAGTGTGGAGTCACTACGAGATGGAGGCGAATGGCGCGTTGAGCGCCCTGCTCGAGCGTGAAGTCCTGGCCACGTACCTTTTGCATCGCTATGCAGACAAGTGCTGCTCCACATACGGCGTCCTTCAGAGTCATCAGGAACCTCGAAAGGGGTGAATTGCTGCACGTCCTATTCTGCTGTTGCAGCGGATTCGTTCTGAAGGAATGGGTAACTTTATCGGGTGGTTTATCCTGATAGTTTGCGGTTTATGCGCTGATTTTCAGTGCGTATATGATTTAGGTATCCGTTGTTCAGGAGGCAGTTCTTATAAATGTGGGCGAACGTGCGGGACCGGGCTAGTCTCATCAGAGCCTGGTCTTCCCCAGCAAGCTCCGCGCGTGGGAGGTTTTGGCACCTTCCGGTGCTGATCCTGATGCTCTGTCTTCGTCAGACTGGTGCGGGGCAATGCAGCGGCATCGCCTCAACACCGCAGGCCGCCGCCGATTGTGCCGCCTATGCTGTTCCGCTCGGCAAAGTCGTACCGCTGGACTCCACGCATTCGTATTCGCTGGCCGAGTTGATTGATCTGGCCGAACGCAACAACCCAAGCACGCGGGTTGGGTGGGAGCGGGCACGGCAGCGAGCCGATGAGCTCGGCATCGCCAAGAGCTCGTACTATCCCTTGCTGGCCGGTGCAGCGGTATTTGGCGATCAGCGGGTCATCACTCCGTTTCCAAAGCCGATCGCGCCTCGTGGCTATGTGATGGTCGAGATTCCCAGCGTCGTCCCCCAGGTTTCGCTGGAGTATCTGCTGTTCGACTTTGGCAGACGCGGGGCCGAGGTGGATGCCGCGACGGCGGAGAAGCTGGCCGCCGGCGCGAACTTCATCCAGGCCAATCAAACGGTGGCTTTTCGCGTCGCCAGTGCGTTTTACCAGCTGCTGACGCAACAGGAGCGGTTGGCCGCTGCGGAGGCGACGCTGAAGACCGCGCAGACGACTGCCGATGCCGCTGAGTTTCAGTTACGCAACGGCAGGGCTACGCTGCCCGACGTTCTCAACGCTCGTGCGGAGGCATCGCAGGCCGTCTTCGACCGCGAGTCGGCCGATGGCGATGAGAAGGTTGCGCGCGTCGCTCTTACTGAGGCTGTTGGCGTCGAGCCATCGCCCAACGTCGTTATTGACGCGGCGAACTCCGCTCCGCTGCCGTCAGAGCTGGCGGCTTCGATCGATGTGCTGATCGACCGGGCGATCGCCGACCGCCCGGACCTTGCTGCGCAGGCGGCCCAGATCCGCGCCACGGATGATGCGATCCGCGCTGCTCGTTCCGATTACTGGCCGCAGATCGTCCTGCAGGGCTCGGCGGCGCAGACCTCGATCTGGCCGACCGCGGACTACGGCCAACTGGGCAACGCGAGTCAGCCGACATGGGCTGCAGCGCTCTCCGTCCGGTGGAAGCTCTTTGACGGAGGCGAACGGAAGAATGAGGTCGCCAGGGCTGAATCGAAGAAGCGCGAGGCTCAGGAAACGATGCGTGAGAAGCGCGACCAGGCGACGCGCGAGGTCTGGACGGCCTATATTGGTTTTCGAACCGCCCTTCGCAAGCAGCAGGCCGCGGTGGCTCTGCTGGACTCGGCGACGGCGTCCTACTCCTCCTCGCTGGATGCGTATCGGTACGGCGTGAAGAACCTGATCGATGTGGTGACGGCCGAGCGGCAGCTGGCGCAGGCGCGGCTTTCGAGCGTCTCGGCGCGATCGCAGCTTTTTCTTGAGGCGGTCAATCTTGAGTTTGTTACCGGCAACCTTCTGCGGACGGGCCCGCGGGCGACGACGAACTCGCCGTCGGCGCCTGCGGTTCCGGCTCCATCTCCCGCACCTCCACCTTCTTCGAATCCACCTCAGGACGACCGGCAGCGATGAACAGAACAGCAGTAAACTCTCTCGGCATCGGCGCCTGCCTCTTGTGCAGCGGTTGCGGACGCGCGCCGGCGATCGATGTCATCGGCTCGTTTTTTCCAGTCTGGATGGTCTGCCTTATCATCTCGATCGTGCTCACGTCGCTGCTGCGGGTGTTCCTCCTGCGACGCCAGCTTGAGCCGGTGGTCGAACCGGCCGCACTTTTCTATCCTTCCGTCGTTCTTCTTCTCAGCTGTTTGTTGTGGCTGATCTTCTTCCGCTAAGGAGCTCCTATGGAAACCGCTACGGAGACCGCGAATCGCAGACGAACCGGGCGCCGGGTCGTTCTCGGCGTAGTGATCGCAGCCGCGATCGCTCTGCTGCTGGTCGCTTATGAGGTGAACCGCTCGCCTCGCACCGACGACGCCAGTGTGTGGGCGAACTACATCGAGATTGCTCCGGAGGTCAGCGGCCGCCTGGTGGAGCTTCCGGTCAAGGACAACGCTTACGTGAAGAAGGGCGACCTTCTCTTCGTCATCGATCCGCGGCCCTACGAGTACGCTCTCTCGCAGGCGCTCTCTGACCAGCAAGCGCTTGAGGAGCAGATCATCGATCTGGGGCGGCGCATTGCCGCGCAGAATAGTGCCGTTCAGGCTGCGGGCGCGGCGGTGTCGACATCGAAGACCAATATCCGGACTGCCAGCAGCAATATCGAAGGAGCCCGCGCAGCCGTTACTCGCGCCAAGGCAGCGGCGGCTGCCGCCGAGGCGAAATTGAAGCTCGATACGAATGATCTGCATCGCATCGAGCCGCTGCTTCAGAAACAGTACGTTACGGTGGAGCAGGTCGATCAAGCCAATACCGCGGTGCGCGTCTCGCAGGGGAACTATGACGCAGCCCAGGCTGCGCTGGCGCAGGCGCAGGCGCAGCTGGACGAGGCCATGCTGCACCAAGAGGTGGCGGGCTCGCAGGCCGCTGAGTCCCAGGCGAAGCTCAGCCAGAGCATCCATGCTATCGACCGGATCGAGACGCTGGAGTCGCAGCGACCTGCAAAGGCGGCGAAGGTGGACAGTGCGCGTCTCGATCTCGAGTGGACTCGCGTCGTCGCACCCTTCGATGCCTACGTCACGAGCATGAATATCTCTGTCGGAGCTTACGCTCACCCGGGCACGCCGATGTTCACGCTGATCGACACCCGCAAATGGTATGTCATCGCGAACTACCGGGAGTCCAAGCTAAAGAAGATTCCCATCGGCGCGCCCGTTGACGTTTACCTGATGGGCCATCCCGACCGGCGCTTTAAGGGTAGGGTCGAGAGCGTAGGATTCGGCGTGCTTCCTGAAGATGGCAAGCTGGCCAATGGCCTTCCCAATATTGAGCGCACGTTGAACTGGGTGCATCTCTCGGCGCGCTTCCCGGTCCGTGTGCTCATCGAAGACCCTGATCCGAACCTCTTCCGTATCGGCGAGACCGCCGTGACTGTCGTGAGGTAGCAACCGTGGCCACGATGGTTTCTGCGTGGATTGACCGCTTCCAGCAGGATCTCCAACCCACGCCCGGTCGCTGGAATAGTTCGCTGCGCATCGTGCTCGCCTCGGTGATCGCGCTGCTCCTGCTGATGACACTGCGCATGCCCTTCCTCGGGCTAAGCATGTACTTCGTGTTCCTTGTCGGGCGTGATTCTCCTGCTGTCTCTTTCCGATCGGGCTTGTTATCGCTTCTTGCGCTGGCCGCATCGGTCGCGGTAGCGCTGGGAGTGGTTATCGCGACGGATAACGATCCGATGGCGCGCGTTCTCAGCGTCGTGATTGTCACGTTTGTAGCGGGGATGTTCATGTTGTCGAGCACGCTACCGGCGCTTGGCTCGACGTTCGGCTTCATCTACTGCACGCTCATCGCACTGTGGGAGACCAGCTACCCGGCCGGTACGCTGGTCAAGCAGATGCTGTATCTGCTGGGGTCCATCTCTATTTCTGTTGGTTCTGTGGTTGCAGTGGAGTACATCTTCGCGAGCCGGCATCCTGCTGAGGATCTCCAGCGGGAGCGCATCACGCGCTACTGCGCACTGGAGGAGATGTTCCGTCTGTATGCCGAGGGAGCGGACTCGTCCCGGATCCGCCAGGCGGTCACTCGCGTTTCGCGTCTGGCCGTGATAGGGCAGAGCGGTATGCAGCGGCTCTACAACACCATCGTCGAACGCAACCTGGACACGGGCTCGCTTCCCATCGGCACGAGAGTGCGCATTACCATGCTGGCGCAGCTGATGGATCTCTCGGCCGCATTTGGGTGGCAGCATGCGTCGGTCTCCGATCCGGATCTCCGGCAGCGCTGTGCGCACATCGCTGAGTTCTGCCGCTGTATGAGCACCGGTGCCGTTCCGCCGGACCGCCGGCAGGAACTGCTGACGGAGCGTCGCGTCGCGGCCTATCCCTCGCTGTTCGAGCGGGTCGAGGGCATGATGCACTCCATCCTCGATATGCCTATCGAGGGACGCGCAGGCACGGAGAAGACGCTGGTGGCGCTTCCTTCGGTGAAGATTCCACTTCTGGTTCCCGGAGCCATCCGTCAGCCCCAGACCATTGCCTATGCCTTGAAGATCAGCCTCTGCGCGACGGTCTGCTACATCATCTATTGGGCGATCGCGTGGCCGGGCATCTCGACTGCGGTTACGACCGTCATGATCACCGGGCTCAGCACGAGCGCAGCCACGAAACAGAAGCTCATCTTCCGTGTCGTCGGATCGATCATCGGGGGTCTGATTCTCGGGATTAGCGCGACGGCCTTCCTTCTTCCGCACATGGACTCGATCACGTCGCTGGTTGTGCTGGTCGTTGCGGTTGCTCTTCTTTCCGCGTGGGTGAGTGGCGGGACGCATTTCAACTACATTGGCCTACAGATGGCCTTCTCGTTTTACCTGGTGGTCTTTGAGGGCTTCTCTGCTCCCACGGAGCTCGCGCCTGCCCGCGACCGTTTCATGGGTATCCTGCTTGCGTTGGTGGTGATGGCGTTCGTCTTCGACCAGTTATGGCCCGTGCGCACGGTGACCGGAATGCGCGCTTCGCTCGCGACCATTCTTCGGGGCGTTGCCCAATTTCTCCGCCTTCCCCAGACCGCCCAGACCTCGGACGAGCTTATTCGTAAGGCAGACAGCATTCGCGATCAGATAGGGAAGACGATGGCTGGGATTCGGACGATGAACACGGTCATCGTGTACGAGTTCGGCGTCGACCGGCGTCAGCACCAACATACGGGTGAGACGATCCTTCGCGCCGCGTTGACGGTGGTCGCCTTGTTCTGGAATCAGTTCGCGGTTCTGCACCGCGAAGCAGACCGGGACTTTCTGACGGAGCCTGCGCTTCAGCAGTTGCGTACTCTGCTGGCGGATGGCATGGAGACCATGGCCCAGACGGTGATCCATAAGACAGACTTCGCCGTTGCTCGCCCAGCGGAGTTGATCGATCCGTCGCTGCTCACTCATCCGCGATACGGTGAATACGTTCAGCACTCGATCGCCCGTTTCGATGAGCTCCAGGGTATCGTCGCTCAGCTTAGGACGCAGCCTTAGCTCCTGGCTGGAGGCAAGGCGTTTCCAGCAAAGGCAGTGCTCCATGAGTGTCCGCCTGTGCAAAGGATTCTGGATTGACGTATGCGGTAACTTGGCGGCTCTCTTCATTTGCCAGGGGAGAGTGGTCCCTGCGTTACGCCGGCGTTTGCGGTACGAATGGACCCGGATTAGCTACGACTGCTGACAAATAAATATACGGGACGGCCGCCTCGGTCAAGCCCTGATCCTGAGAGTTCCAGGAATTCCTAAGAAAAATATGCTTATGGCTATCCGCAGATCGCTATCCTGCGAGATTTTTCTGGTGGGGTTGATTGCCGGTGCGGATTCGACAGCAAATTAATTCCCATTAACATGCTTGACATTCCACCGCCTGGTCTTCTACAAGAGAGCACACGAAAAAGCCCTTCGTAAGCGGTAACTAGAGGGAAGCTTTAGCAACAGGTTTTATAACTCTGGAGGCAGAACTTGAAAAGGCCAATATCCTTCCCCATCGCTCTAGCGGTACTGCTTCTGTGCGCGACGTTTGCGACACAGTTCGCGCTCGCCCAAGTAGACACGTCTTCTCTGAACGGCACGGTAACCGATTCCTCGGGCGCCATGGTGCCGAAGGCGAATATCACAGTACAGAACAAAGCCACTCGCTCCGAGGTGCGCGCGACCACCAATGAGAATGGCACCTTCACCATCACCAATCTGGCGCCAGGCACATATGACCTGCGAGCCGAGGCAGCGGGTTTTCAGACTACTTCGTTCAGCGGCCTACAGATCGATCCCAACATCGGGCGGCACGTCGATATCTCGATGAAGGTCGGCGACACCGCGACATCGATCACGGTAGAGGCGGGCGCCATCACCGTGCAGACGGAGAGCGGATCGGTAGGACAGCTGATCACGCAGGAGCAGGTGAAGACCATTCAGCTGAACGGGCGTAATCCGCTCTACCTTGCGCAAATGGAGCCCGGTGTGGTGCGCAACAACTCCATGGCGGCGCTTGGCTTCGGTCTGGATAACCCGCTCAACGTGAACGGAGCGCGCAGCCAGGAGAGCATGCAGACGTTTGACGGCGCGCCTATGGTGCGCACGCGCTCGAATGGCACAAGCACGGGCGTGGCCGATGTGGACTCCACCTCGCAGATCCAGGTGCTGAGCTCAAACTATGCTGCCGAGTACGGACGTACCTCGGGCGGTCTCATCCGTCTGGTTCCCAAGAGCGGATCGAGCGACTTTCACGGTAGCGCCTTCGAGTACTTCCGCAACAACGTGCTCAACGCCAACACCTGGCAGCGCAACAATGCCGGCCTCGGGCGTGGGGCCTTCCGTTATAACCAGTTTGGCTGGAACCTGAACGGACCGGTCTACATCCCTGGCCACTTCAATGCCAACCGTAACAAGCTCTTTTTCCTGGTTGGGCAGGAGTGGGTGAAGTACAACCACGACGACACGTCAAGCGCTACCCTGAAAGTGCCGACGGCCCTTATGCGGCAGGGCAACTTCAGTGAGCTGCTGGTGCCAAATAATATTTTCTATGGCCGCGCCGTACAGCTTGTGAACCCCAACACGAATCAGAATTGCCTCAACAACGACTTCAGCGGCGGAAAATGCGGCGTCGCACTCAGCCCCAACGGTATCGGCCTGCTCAATGCGTACCCGCTACCCAACCTCAGCGGCAATCCTTCCAGCAACTGGACCGACACGGCGCTCTATACCGAGAAGCAGCGCAAGGACTCGGTCGTCGTCGACTTTATCCCGGCCGACGCCCATCACTTCCGCTTCAGCTTGCTGAACTACAACTACGACGACTACGAGCCTCACTTCGGCAACTTCAACACCAACCCGCGCATCTTCCACCGGCCGAACCAGATCGGTGTCTTCCATTACACCTGGACTGTCAGCCCAACCATAGTCAACGATGCGTTTGTCTCGGCCGCGGCCGACCACGTCGATATCAACATCGACACATCGTCGGGCCTTTATGACCGCACCAAGTACGGCATCAACTACCCGTACCTGTTCGGCTCTGCCACCAAGGTGGTCCCCAACAAGATTCCGACGATCCAGATCGGAAGTTTTGGCACGCTCGACGGCGGCCCGTATCCGTCGCGCTCCGGCGGCATGGTCTACGACGTCGGCGATACGCTCACGAAGGTGTGGGGCAATCACACACTCAAATTCGGTGGACTGTGGGAGTATGCCGGCGAGAACAACTACGACCAGATCAGTGTCGACAACACACGGCCTGGTACGACCAACAACCAGAACGGCTTGTTTACCTTTACCGATCTTCGCGGCGGCCCCAGCAACGCGCCAGCTACCTATGCCAACACGAGGGCTGCTATCGCCAACGTTGCTCTGGGTCTCTTCGACACCTATGGCGAGATCGGTCAGCGCTCTTACACGCCCTTCCGAGGCAACATGTACGAGATGTTTGGCCAGGACCAGTGGCGCGTCAACTCAAAGTTAGTGCTCGAGTACGGCGTCCGCTACAGCATCATGATGCCGTACCATTCGCTCTGGGGGAACCAGGCATTCTTCAGTCCGAAGGATTACAACCCGTCCCTTGCTCCTACCGTCGACCCCACCAACGGCTTCCTCACGGGTGGAGACCAATATAACGGCGTGGTCATTCCCGGCTCGGGCTTCCCCAGCGCTGCCAAGGGACATGTGCCGGACAGCATCCTGAACGGCAACTTTCAGCGCCTCTTTCGTGGCTACGACAGCGGATATTCGCCGACCGTTTGGAGCAACATTCAACCACGTCTGGGCTTCGCGTATCAGGTCAATCCGGGAACGGTCTTCCGTGCCGGAGTCGGCCGCTACATCCAGCGTCTCGGCATCAGCGACGCGGTGCACGTCGGCGGCAATGCTCCTTTCCAACCGGCATCTACGGTGACGCGCGGCGGCGTAGACAATCCCGGCGGTCTCGGACAGAATGCGTTGCCGCTGGCCTTCACCTCCCACGCCTTTACCTATCCCAGCCCCGAGGCCTGGTCATGGAACATGACGGTGGAGCACGAGTTCGCCGATGTCGCAACCTTTACACTGAGCTACGTCGGCCGCCGCGGCTACCATCTCGAGCAGCTGGCGAACATCAACCAGCTCCAGCCCGGGGGCATCCGGGCCAACATTAACCCGGATGCTCTTCGTCCCTATAAGGGCTTCTCGACCATCATCGAGGCCCAGAACACCGGCGGGTCGTTCTATCACGCCATGCAGGCCAATCTGAAGCGGCGCCTGACGAAGGGCATCCTCTTCGGCGCCGCCTACACCTGGTCCAAGAGCCTCGACTACGGTTCGTCGAACGGCACCAATATCGTCAACGCCTTCGACAACAGCGTCATGTACGGGCCCAGCGACTTCGACACCCGCCACGTGCTGGTGATGAACTACGTCTGGAATCTCCCCTTTGCAACCAACGCTACCAACCGCTTCGTGCGTACGACGCTCGGCGACTGGCAGTTCTCCGGAACCATCCAGGCGCAGTCCGGCCGGCCACCCAGCAATGGTATCTCCCGGAACCTTGACCAGGCTGGAGTGGGGCCAGGTTCGGGCAACCAGTATTACATCAAAACCCGCACACCAAACCTGCCGCACCAGTTCGGTTCCTCGGGCCAGTATTTTGAAATCGGTTCAACCTGCAGTACGGTGCCAGCAACGTGCGTTTTTCAGCCCGCACCTGCCGGCACCTTTGCCCCTCGGGGCACTCGCAACAGCGTCTACGGTCCTGGCTTCAGCAGCTTCAATGCAGCGCTGCAGAAGGGCTTTCACATCATCCCGGGCCATGAGAACCATCAGCTGATCTTCAAGGCCGAGGCTTTCAACTACGTCAACCACCCCAACTGGGACAATCCGGATGTGAGCCCAACCAGCGGCACATTTGGAAAGGTGACCAACAAAGGCACGACCTACGCTTCGGAGAGGCAGTTCCAGTTCAGCCTGCGGTATGCGTTCTAGGCGGCATGGATCTGGAGTCTGCGCTCATTTGGAAATCCTGGAGATCCCGCGGCAATCGGCTGCGGGATCTCTTCTCTCTCAAAGAGATATTATTTCCGATATCAACTCACCGTTCGCACTGCAGCACGTAGCCGCGTCGGCGGAACAAATCATGACGACACGACCGGCGTCAGATCGATAGCTCGAAATAGAGGTCGGTGACGGAGATGCGATCGGTAAAAACGTTCCAATCCTCGGCGGAGCTACTCGGCGGACAGGCGTCTCGCAGTTGTTCTGCGGTTGTAGCCGCATCATCGATGCGAAGAACGCGTCCGTGCGCTCGATCGTTCAGATGGTCCACCAGCTCGGGCAACGGCATCTTGCCCCAGCGCTTCTTTAGCGCCATCGCGTGATCCACTGGGATCATCGCGACCAGTCCATCCTTCGTCATCTGTTCCAGGCCCTTGTGGCTCAGGGTTGCGTTGTGGCTGCCGTGATGGCCCACCTTGTAGAAGATGGTGCGTGCCAGCAAGTCCGGCCCAGTCGTGACGACTTCCATCTCCTTCGCGTCTTCCTCGGTCCACTTCAGATCCTGCCAACTCAGCCAGTTGCCCGCCTGTGCGTCGCCGGGAAAGAGCAGGATCTCTCCCGTATCGACCATCTCAATTGCAAGAACGAGGCTGGTATTGTTCGTCGCAGAATCGAGCGCCAGCGCCAGCGTCTCGGAGGCGTCCAGTCATGCGCCATCGATGCGGCGCCATGACTGATCATGGACCTTCTTTGCGGATTTGTGTTCCGTCAGGCTTCCATCCTGCAACTCGCGGAAGTAATGATGATCGAAGAACTCGATGCGTTGTGCGCGGTTCAGTGGTATCTGAAAGCGGCTTTCGAACGGGGCGAGAGTGACGTCATCTGTCGAGGGATCCCGGCTAAGCGCATTGAGGAACATCGCGTTCGATGCGGATGAGCTGTCGTCGAGTCCATAGGCCTCGTCCTTGCCGGGATCTGATTTGCGCAGCAGCTTCTCATCCTTCGGCGGTCCAAGTACGTAGAAGCGGAACTTCGGCAGTTCGGGTAACGTGATGGGCGGCTCGCCCGGCTGGCAGAACCGAAGATTCTCGCTAGCAAGTTTCTTGGCAAAGGCAAACGCGTCGGGGGTCGCACCTGAGGTCGCACCGAAGAAACCGAGGAGGCTCGCGACGCGATCGGCCTGATTCGCCGCATTGACCTCTCTGAGACGGTTCACTGCGAGGCGCAGGGCATCTTCCGCCTTTTTTCGCTCCGCGCGCAGCTTGTTGGCAAGCGCATCCTTCGGATCTTCGGTCCAGGCCGTCCACACCTGGGCTACCTTCCAGTTGTCTTTGATGAGGTCTTGCGCTTGCGTGAAGCCGGAGACGTGATCGTAGTGTTCATGGGTGACGACGAGTAGATCGATCTTGTTATCGGTTACGGTCGAGATATCAGCGACTGCGTCTCTTAGTTTTTGGACGCCTGCCGCATCGGTGCCCAGAACGACGCCGCAATCGATCACCATGTAGAACGGACCATTTGCCCCGGGGAGTGTGATGAGGAAGCAGTCGCCGAGGCCTTGACGGTACATACGAATGCGAATCGGCGGTCCTGCGGTCGAAGCCTGGTGCCCGCCGTTCGACGTCGCTGTGCTGGTGGTTCCTGTTACGGGGGTGACCTTCTTTGCTGCTCTTCTGGTGGTCATTCGATTTTCCTCCGGCGAAGATGTGGCGCTCAGAAGCCGCGGTGGAGCATGGCGAACGGCTCGTTGTAAGCGTCGGCGAGAAAATACGGGGAGCTGCCATCGGACCCCGACGCCATAAATGCCTTCATCTGTGCGATCCGGTTTACATTGTCGACACGTCTACGAATTGCATAGCGGATACGCTCCTGCTCCAGATCGATAAGCACGGTGCAGCCGCCGCGATAGGTTGTGTGCTCCTTCGTGACTGGATCGGTCTCCACGTAGCGCTGCACCATTTCGATCACAAGGTCTGTAGTCTGCTGACCGTTGCTGGCGATACGTCTCGCCGGCCGTACCGAATGGATCTCAACCTTGGGAACTCCGTTTGAAACAGGAATCTGATCGGGCATATCCGGTGTTCGGACAAGATAGACGCCGAGGTCCCGGCCAAGGGCGATGCCTGATCCTTCGGCATCTTCTGTACGAACTCCCACAGCGTGGCCCCGTTTTCCTCTGAGGCCTCGTACGATCGCTGGCGGTTCGTTGCCAGGTTCCAGCTCAGATTCATTGTCTTAAGCATCTTGCGCAGATCCCCGGTGTCGAAGGTAAAGTTTGGGGGCTGCCAGCGCAGGCTCTCCGCGGAGATGCTGCGTACGCCGCTGGGATAGATGCCTCGCCGACGGAACGCCGCGATGAACGCGACCCGTGCGTTGATGCCGGCCTCAGGTTCCAGGTCCAGATCCGCCGTGATGAGAGCTCGGAGGTAGTGCCGAAGGTCAGGTCGACCGGAGGGCAGTAGTCCAGCGCTCGGATGCATGCTGTCAGCACACGCGACGCGGTGGCCGCTGCTTCTACGGAAAGCCGCGTCACCAGGTCGTTCGGAATGTCGCCAGGCTGCAACACGCCGGTACCACCAGTGGCCAGGCGTTTCAGGTCTGTCGAACGCGTCTCGTACAAGTTTAGAAATGCTTCGAAGATCGCGGCCAGCAGAACAGCTCCCCGGGCATGCGGTTCGGTCGACTTGTCATAGTCTTTGGGGGATGGCTCCTTGCCAAGCCCGCTGCGTAAGGCACGCGATCCGCTCGATGCTTGTCCGAACTGCTGTGCCAAGTCGGCGAGCAGGTTTTCAATGCGGAGATTGCCGCGCGTGCTGGCGATCGTGAAGCGGAGCGCCTCAGGGATGGAAAAGTGCTGAAAGAGCGCGACGATATCGGCGAAGGCCTCGTGAAAGGCGGCCATGTCGGGATTGGTCTGCTCCTGGTAGTAGGGATGCAGCCCATCTAGAGCGGATTCAAGGTAGCTGCACCCTGTAATTGCAGAGTCTGAACCATGCTGTGGCGTTGTGGGCGTTGATCCTGGGCAAGGCTTCTGTGATGGCCTGGTCGAGCTCTTTGGGGTCGCGTGCTTTGGTGGCGCGAAGGAGTTGTTTGAGTTTAGCCCAGGCTTTCTCGATGGGGTTGAGGTCGGGCGAGTAAGGCGGCAGGTACAGCACGTCGGCACCACGCTCTTGAAGCCGTTCTCGCACCCCGGCTACCTTGTGCGAGCTGAGATTATCCATGATCACAACGTCTCCGGGACGCAACTGCGGGCAGAGCACCTCGTCGAGGTAGGCG
>NZ_JQKI01000028.1 GCF_000745965.1 Edaphobacter aggregans DSM 19364
CCCGCGCAAGCGGGAGTTCGACTCCGTCATCCTGGCCGCAGTGAAGTGGCCGGAGATAGATGGATGGGGACGCGAGTTCCCCCGACGATTCAAACGACGATGCAGTTGAACCAACAACCCCATGCAGCCCTGGCCCAAACCGAAGAACCTCGCTGTCAAGGAACGAAGCTCAGAAAGGACACCTGAGCTTCGTTTTCGGCCCGAGCTTATGCGCGTGGGGAGCGGGGTCAAGGGTCAAGATGAACGCCAAAAAACGGCGCCCTTGACCCCGCTCCCCACGACCGCGCCTTACTTCGCCCTTGACACCGCCAACGTCGTTAGAGATGTCAAGCCCTCAACGCACTTAAACAACGCCCCATCAACAACATAAAAGTGCCGATTGATTACCCCAATCCGCTATACTGGATATAAGCTTGAAAACACAGAAAGCCCCGGGAACCACACCGGGGCTTCCCTGCATCTGCTCAACAGGAAGTACCAACCTAAGTCCAATCAATCTAATACTTTGACGCAAAATGACGGGGGAGGATACTCACTGCACCCCGCGATACCCTTCACAGCATCACACGTTCGAACGAAGAAAGGCCCGGCCATGGCACCTCGTCCCCGAACCCTCCTGATCGTCCTCGGCAGCATCATTGCCCTCGTCCTCCTCGCCGCCCTCGCGATCCCGCTCGTCGTCAACGCTGACAACTTCCGCACCCGCATCGAGCAGGAGTTCTCCGAATCCCTCGGCCGCAAGGTCTCCCTCGGCAAGCTCGACCTCTCCGTCCTCTCCGGAGGCCTCGTCGCCACCAACGCCAGCCTCGCCGACGACCCTGCCTTCTCCACCGAGCCTATCCTCCAGGCCGCCCAGGTCAAGATCGACGTCGAGATGATCCCCCTCATCGTCAGCCGCCAGGTCCACATCACCGGATTCTCCATCCAGAAGCCCACCATCAACCTCATCCGCCACGCCGACGGAACCTGGAACTACTCCACCATCGGCAGCGCCCAGGCCAAACAGCCCTCAGGCGGCTCCGGCTCCATGACCGGCGTCACCATCGGCCACATCACCGTCTCCGACGGCACCCTCCACGTCTCCACCGAGCCCTCCGGCGGCGCCTCCGCCACCCCCAAGCGCACCTACGACCACCTCAACCTCGAAGCCAAAAACTTCGCCTTCACAAAAACCTTTCCCTTCACCCTCTCCGCTCACCTCCCCGCCGACGGAACCGTTTCCCTCGCCGGCAACGCCGGCCCCATCAACCAGAAGGACGCCTCCCTCACCCCCTTCGGAGCCAAACTCGAGGTCAAGCACCTCGACCCCATCGCCGCCGGCTTCCTCGAACCCTCCTCCGGAATCTCCGGAACCATCGACGCCATCAACGTCGAGTGCACTTGGAACGGACTGCAGCTCCACGTCACGAATCTCCTCATCGACACCCCCAAGCTCACCATCGTCCGCAAGACCACGCCTTCCGCCGCAGCCCCGCAAAGGGCGCCCAACTCCAGCGACATGCTCAGCACCCTCTCCGCGGACCACATCCAGGTCAGGAACGGCGCCCTCGCCCTCACCACGCCAGGCGAACCCAAGCCCGCCGTCTACCAGCAGCTCAACACCGAGATCACCAACGTCTCCCCCACCGCCTCCTCTCCCTTCAAACTCACCGCCCAGATCCCCGGCGGAGGCTCGATCACCGCGGACGGAACCGCCGGCCCCCTCAATCAGCAGTTCCCCGCCGCGACCCCGCTCAACGCCCACGCCACCCTCACCAACATCGACCTCGCATCCAGCGGCATCATCGCGCCCGACGCCGGAATCAGCGGCCTAGCCAACGTCGACCTCAGAGCGGTCTCCGATGGAAAAAATCTCAACGCCAACGTCTCCGCCAACGCCCAGAACCTTCGTCTCGCGGCCAACGGCTTGCCTTCCACCAAGCCCGTGAACCTGCAGATGTCGCTCGCCCAAACTATGACGTCCCTGGCCGGCCAGATCCAGAAGGCCGTCGTCACCGTCGGAAGCGCCGCCATCAACATCGCCGGAACCTACCAGACCAGCGGCCCCACCACTGCAATCAATCTCAAGGTAACCGGAAACTCCATCCCCATTGACGAGATCGAGGCCTTCCTTCCGTCCGTCGGTGTCCACCTCCCCACCGGCTCCCGGCTCCAGGGTGGAACCCTCACCGCAAACCTCGACGTCACCGGCTCCACCGCGCAGCCCATCATCAGCGGACCGATCTCGCTCAATAACACCAATCTCGCCGGCTTCGACCTCGGCTCCCAGCTCTCCGCAGTCACCGCGCTCACCGGCGCGAAGACCGGCTCCGCCACAGCCATCCGTTCCCTCACGACCAACATCCACGTCGCTGGCGGAAACGTCCGCACCGACAACCTCGCCCTCGACGTTCCCGCACTCGGCACAGCCACCGGCGCAGGCACCGTCGCGGCCTCCGGAGCGCTCAACTACAACGTCATTCTCAAGCTCACCGGGATCGTCGGCACCGGGAACAGCGGAGGTTCAACCTCCGGAGTCGGCGGAATCGCAGGCTCTCTCCTCGGCATGATCCCCAACAGCGGCACCGCAGGCGCCGTCGGAGGCTTCGCCACCAGCGCCCTCCGCAACGGAGTCCCCGTCGCCATTGGCGGAACCACCTCCAACCCCACCTTCACCCCAAACCTCAGCGGAGTCGCCGTCAGCGGAGCCTCCGCCTTCACCGGCGGCAACAAGGCGCCCAGCCAGGGCAAGCAGAGCACTACAGACGCACTCACCAACGCCATCGGAGGACTCCTCGGCAAGAAGCAATGACGATCGGTTTACCGCTCGCGCATCGCCATCACAACCTTGGCCGTCGTCACCGCCTGGCCCACATGCCTCTGCGTGTGATCTGCACAGTGCACCAGCAGCCCGCCCACTGTCGTCGGCAGTTTCTTCCTGCCCACAACGCACGGTTGATCGTAGCTCTCCTGAGAGATCGCAAGCACTCGCGTCACCGCAACCTCGATCCCCTCGGTGAACTCCATAAAAAGAGCCTCGCGATCCTGACCGTCCATCTCGCTCTTCAGCATCGTCAGCTGCCGCTCGCTCAGTTGCTGACCCTCCGCATACGTCAAGAGTCGGTCGAGCGATCGCGCAATGTGCCGCAAATGAAACCCAACCGGGGCCAGCCCGACCGGCCGCGCCCCAAGCTCCTCGTCGCTCAACCCCTTGCACCACCGAGCCACATCCTCCGCCGCAAGCTCGAGAGCATGAATCACACCACGTCTCACAGCATCCACATCCATCCGCGTCCCACGCAGCCACGGCTCAACCTTCTGTTCCATCAGCAGCCTCCATCCGCTCCACGCGAAAGTCGAAGCACCCCGCCTCATGATCGCGCACGAAAACATACTGCACCGCCGCATCCGCAAAGATCTCTCGCAGCACCATCTCGTGATTCCCGCCCGCAGCCGTGCGCTGCGTCACCAGCCGCTGCTCGAGATCATAGCCGTCCATCACCACCGGATACTCAAGCAGCTGCCGCGGATAACCCGCCGTCTCGTTGTACCGTTCGCACCCCTCCGTATGGATAAA
The DNA here is from genome assembly GCF_000745965.1 of Edaphobacter aggregans DSM 19364. Classification (GTDB taxonomy): domain Bacteria; phylum Acidobacteriota; class Terriglobia; order Terriglobales; family Acidobacteriaceae; genus Edaphobacter; species Edaphobacter aggregans. Next base: position 3,557 of record NZ_JQKI01000028.1, read on the forward strand.
CACCGGCCCCGGCGCAGGAACCGGAGCAACCATATAAAACGCATTGCACGTAAACAGCGTCCGCAATTCCTCCCCCACACGAAACGTCTGCAGACCATGCCGGCACGGCCCATACCCCGACGCCAACTCCGTATACGCCGGATGCCCATACCCCGGCGATCTCTTCGTCCACAAAACCCTCTCGACCGTCTCGGTCGGCAACCGGATCACACGAATCTCAGTCATCTCTCAGCTCCGCGGCCCTCCGCCGCCAAAGCAAGTCTCACTAAATAGCATCAAATCGACACTCCGCAATGTTCACCCAAACTCAGGTTTCACCGCTTCTCAGCGATTCGCATCACTCTTCCCGTCTTTGGATCAAACAACCATTTGCTCAAGAAACCGTCGGGTTTGCGGCCTCCGTCAGCGTGCGCAATTACTACTACCTGTCCATCATCGCGGACACTTTCGAGCGTCTCGTAATAGTTCTCAGAGTCAACCAGCTTCTCTGTTGAATGCTTATAGATCTCATCGTTGATACTTCGAAACGACGACTTGCCCTCCTTCAGGTCCACTAGCTTTACTCGATGCTCAGTCCCATCTCCTTCCGCCAGCCAGAAATCAGCAACTAGTTTCGTCCCATCCGATGAGAACCCAATCAAATCCACGCCGGCGATTTCCCCCTCTTCGGTATGCCAATCCAGACCGGTCATCTGACTAAATTTCCCTTGTCCCTCTTCCATCATCAACCTGTAAACCACGGAACATCGCTTAGCACGAACGTCCTCTTCGGTACGTCGATGCCCCAGTACTCCATATGCTCGCCTACCCGTGACCGCGTTCCGACTGATTGCGGTCTTCTGGATATCTGGTTGCACGGTGACGTCTCCGCCGCACTCTCCTCCATCGACCGAAAACTTCTTTTGAGCCGAAAGAGCAGGTCCATTTATGAAAACCAGCATCATGAAAAACAGTAATGTCCTCAAAGCCCCTTCTCCTTGCGAAACTCCCGCACAACCTCCGCAACATCCTTATGTTGCCCATCCACAGCATCGTTCATAGCCCGCATCTCGTCAGCCGATATCTTCCCCGCCAACCGGTCCATTGCCGCCTGAATCCCCGGATGCCTCTTCAGCGAATCCTCCCGCACCAGCGGTACGGCCTCATACGGCGGAAAGTAGTGCTTATCGTCCTCAAGCGCAACCAGCCCCAGTGCCCGTATCGGTCCATCCGTCGAGTTCCCCGCCACCATATCCACCTGGTTTGACGTAAGCGCCCGATAAAGCAGCCCCAGATCCATCGTCCTCGGATCGCCGCTGAACCTCAGGCCGTACGCCGCCTCCAGCCCGCGCAGCCCATCCGGCCTCTCCTCAAACTCATACCCTACTCCCAAACGCATCTCCCCAGCACGCGGCACAGCGTCGGAGATCGTCCGCAGACTCCACCTCCTCGCATCGTCGCCTCGAACCACCATCGCAAACGTGTTCTCAAACCCCAGCCCTCGCTCCGCCTTCACGTGATAGCGCTGCGCATACAACCGCGCGACCGTAGCAAACACCTGCGCCCCACCGCGCTGGCCAAGCGGAGGCAGCGGCTGTTTCAGAATCGCCGTCAGCGCCGTTCCCGTGTACTCCACATACGCGTCGATCCTCCCACTCTCCAGTGCCTGCTGGCAGATATAACTCCCTGCCAGATAAAACCGCCGCGCAACCGGATCGCCCGTCACTGCTTCGATCTCCTGCGCCAGCAGTTCGCCGAGCACCACCTGTTCCGTAAAGTTCTTCGCCCCAATCGTCACCCGCGAAGACCGCGGCGGCGCACAAGCGACACAAAGCAGCAGCAAACATAGCGCCCCAGCCTGTGACCACCGCCCGAACCAGCAGTCCGCTGACTCGCTGACTCGCTGACTTGCTGACTTGCTGCGTCTCATATCCGCCGCACCGTCAAACGCTTCTCCACCCAACCCAGCAGCGTGTCGGCCAGCAGTGCCAGCAGTGCCGCAGGAACCGCCCCCGCAAGCACTAGTCCGTTGTCCACGCTCGCCACGCCGCGAAAGATCAGTTCTCCCAGGCCGCCCGCGCCGATCGCCGCCGCAATCGTCGCCACGCCGACGCACGTCACCGTCGCCGTCCTCAGCCCAGCCATGATGACGCTCGCCGCAAGAGGCAGCTCGACCTTCTTCAATCTCTGCCAGCCGGTCATCCCCAGAGCATCGGCCACATTGGCCAACTCATCGTCCACGCTCTCAATGCCCGCATAGGTGTTCCGCAGAATCGGCAACAGCGCATAGCCGGTCAGCGCCACGATCGCCAGCCGCGCCGCGTTCTCCCCCAGCCACGGAACCGGCAGCAGCAGTCCGAACAGAGCAAGGCTCGGCACCGTCTGCACGACGTTCGCAAAACCGATCACAGGCCGCGCCAGGGCGGGCCGCCGCGTCAGCAGAATCCCCAGCGGGAGCCCGATCGCAACAGCCAGCAGCATTGCGCTCGCCGTCAGCCACACGTGCTCGAAGGTCAGCCGCGCAATCTCCCAGCCGTGCGATGACAGGAAGCGCATCATCCCTTCACCACGCGACGAACTGCCGAGACATAATCTCTCACCTGTGGATGGAACGAGGCCAGCACCTCCTCCGGCTTCAGATCGGCAAACACCTCGCCATCGGCCAGGAACAGCACGCGATCCGCCAGATACAGCGCCTCATCCAGATCATGCGTCACCAGCAGAACCGTCTTCTTCATTCCCCGCAGAAGGTTCTTCAGCATCGTCTGCATCTCGGCCCGCGTCAGCGGATCGAGCGCTCCAAACGGCTCATCCATCAGCAGCACCGCGGGGTCCAGTGCGAGCGCCCGCGCCAGCCCGACCCTCTGCCGCTGCCCGCCTGAGAGCTGCCACGGATAGCGCCCCTTCACTCTGCCGAAGTCGAGCCCCACCAGCCCGACCACCTCACGCGCCCGCGCCGCCGCCTCTTCCTTCGAGCGTCCCTCCAGCTCCAGGCTGAGCCCGGCGTTCCGCTCCACCGTCATGTGCGGAAAGAGCCCCGTCTCCTGGATGACGTAGCCAATGCCACGCCGCAACGCGACCAGGTCCTTCTCCGTCTCAAGCCCGGCCACAGACCGTCCATTGACGATGACGTCTCCCGCAGTCGGCCGCACAAGCGCATTCACCATGCGCAGCAGCGTCGTCTTGCCTGACCCGCTGCGTCCGAGCAGCGCCGTCGTCGTCCCGCCCTCGAGCGCAATCGAAACGTCGCGCAAAACAAGATGCCCACCTGCCGGCGTATAGCTCACCTTCGCGAACTCGACGCCAACCGTGGGCATGTCGTCTACTCTACCGCGTGCTGTACCCTACTCCGCGGCCTCCGGATCAGCGCTGGTGCCACCCTGTTCTGCAGCGGCAGCCGGCTCGCCAGCCGTTCCCGGCTGTCCCTTCACCCGGACGACCGTGATCTTCTCAAAGCCTTCCTTGAAGGTCGGCGGCCGCAGACGCTCGGCCATCTTCTGCATCACCTCATCGGTCACGGCGCGCTCGCGCTTGCGGTTCCGGTCCATGCACACGGCCAGCGGAACGTCGAAGAACACCGCCTGAACCTCGTAGCCGAAACTCTTGGCCATCTTGATCCACTGCCTGCGCTCGTGCGGCGAAAGGTTCGTCGCATCCACGTAGTTCCATGGCATCTTGGCGATCAGCCGCGCCCGCAGCAGGCTGCGCAGCGTGGAGAAGACCAGCCCCTGGTAGCGCTGCTCCGTAATGTCGTCGAACAGGATCGTGCGCAGCAGATCGCTCGAAAGCGGCGTAACCCCGCGGCGCTTGTACCATGTCGTCTTGCCCGAGCCCGGAAGCCCAATGGTCAGCACCACGAAGCCCTTGGGCGACTTCAGCGCCGGCAGCTCGGCCGGCGGCGTCGCCAGCGACTCCGGCTGCGTCTCCACCACGACCTTCTGTTCCTGCAGTGGCTGCTCCTCCACAGGAGCGGCGGGGGCCGCAACCGATTCCTCGGGCTTCGCTTCAGCCACCGTTTCGGCCGGGCGCACCGGAGCCGCCTCGGGATACGACGGTCTCAGGGGAGCCGGTTGATTTGTGGGCAGTTCCTGCCCGCTCTTGCCCGTGGACTCCGAGTCATTCGGTCCACGTCTTGGGCGTCGTCTCATCTTTTCGCTTATCCAATCGCGCAGTTCGCGCATACGTCGCTTGTAACACACGGTCGAAGCCGCCCGCAAATCACCGAACCTACCCCGACACCTACCCCGACACCTACCCCGACACCTGCCCGGCCGTTTTGCAGCACTCGTCCGTGGGTGATAGCATCCGGTCCTGATGGCATGCTCGCCACTCTGCACGTTCTACAATGGTTAAACGCATAAATACCCTCGCATTATCGAGACAGGAGCAACCGCAATCATGGCTGTAAAGGTAGGTATCAACGGCTTCGGCCGCATCGGACGCAACGTATTCCGCAGCGCTCTCGGAAACCCTGACATCGAGTTCGTCGCCGTCAACGACCTCACCACGCCGGCCACGCTCGCCCATCTGCTCAAGTACGACTCCATCCTCGGCAACCTGCACCACAACATCACCCACGGGGCGGACTGCATCTCCGTCGACGGCAAGCAGATCAAGGTCTTCGCCGAGCGCGACCCCGCCAAGCTCGATTGGGCCTCCGTAGGCGCCCAGGTCGTCGTCGAGTCCACCGGTTTCTTCACCGACGCCGAAAAGGCCAAGGCGCACCTCGGTTCCACCGTCAAGAAGGTGATCATCTCCGCCCCAGCGACTAACGAGGACATCACCATCGTCCTCGGCGTCAACGAAGGCAAGTACGATGCCGCCAAGCACAACGTCATATCGAACGCCAGCTGCACCACCAACTGCCTCGCGCCCGTCGTCAAGGTGCTGCACAACGCCTTCGGCATCCAGTCCGGCATCATGACCACGATCCACAGCTACACCAACGATCAGGTCATCCTCGACACGCCGCACAAGGACCTTCGCCGCGCCCGCGCCGCCGCGCTCTCCATGATCCCGTCCAGCACCGGCGCCGCCAAGGCCCTCAAGCTCGTCATCCCCGAGATGGACGGCAAGCTCGACGGCTTCGCGGTACGCGTTCCCACCCCGAACGTCTCCGTCGTCGACCTCACCTTCGTCACCGAGAAGCCCATCGACATCAAGAGCGTCAACGCCGCACTCAAGGCCGCATCCGAAGGCGAGATGAAGCCCTACCTCGGCTACACCGAGGAAGAGCTCGTCAGCTCCGACTTCAAGGGCAACGCCCTCTCCTCCATCGTCGACTCCAAGCTGACCAAGGTCATCGGCTCGACAGGCAAGGTCATCAGCTGGTACGACAACGAGTGGGGCTACTCCAACCGCGTCAAAGACCTCATCCTCTTCCTGGTGAAGAAGGGTCTCTAAACCAGCGAGAACCTGCAGAAGATGAAGACATTCATCTCTGCAGGTTCTCCTGCTTCAGCTTCAGAACCGAACGAACTTCAAAATCCGCCAACTCCTTCCTTCTCCTCCCCAACCGAGTCCCAACTGAGAGAAGCATCATTTTTATCGGCAGCCTGCGGTATTCCTGTCCTCTAACTAAAGAGGCTTATACCTCTCGAAGAGTTGCTGGAACACGCGGGAAGGGCTGCATCACAGATTTTCTGCGGGATGTTTCCTTTAGGCGTTGTATGGTTGTGGAAAATGCCACCCGGATGATCAGCAGAAGATATAGAACGCCTATTGGATGGCATCAATGACAGAAGCCACGAAGCACGGGCGGATCTCACAGCTGGATGGCGTGCGGACCATCGCGATTCTTACGGTGGTTCTGAATCATGCCTTCAGTATCAAGCTGTTATGGATAGGCGTAGACCTGTTCTTCATCCTGTCTGGCTTTTTGATCACGGGAATCCTGCTGAAGCACAAGAAGTACCCGCTTGGCCGCTACTTCAAGGGGTTTTACAGCCGCCGGGTCCGCCGCATCCTTCCGCCGTATGCCCTGCTGATGATCGTCACGACGATCCTGTTCGGCACCGCGTGGATGAAGCATGCGTATCTTTATGTTTTGCTGATGAACTTCATACTGGCCTTCTCACTTGAAGACCCGAGACGCTTGGCATGCTATGGTCGCTGGCTATTGAAGAGCAGTTTTATCTATTTTGGCCGTTCGCCGTTTATCTGCTAAGCGAGGCCGCGCTGGGTTGGACTGCCGCGGTTCTGGTAGTAGCGGTTCCCGTCCTCCGTTGGGTCTGCACGCCGCTGTTCTCGAACCACTGGCCGATCTACTGTCTGACTCCATTCCGCATGGATCTGCTGCTGGTGGGTGCGCTGCTGGCGTTGGCTTGGATTCATCACCGGAAGACGATTGAGCGGTACGGGCATCTTGGTCTTCTGCTGCCGCCGATCGCCGCCGCGTATCTGTTCTACCTGGGGACACGTCTTCATGTGACCACGGATTCCAACTCGCGCCTGTCGAACACGATGGTGTACGAGGCGAGCCTGGTGGCGTGTACAGGCATCATGTTATGGGCGCTGAGTGGGAGATGGGTTGGCGTGTTGAAACTCGCGCCCGTGATGTATCTCGGTCGCATCAGCTACACGGTATACCTGATCCATGTGACCGCGCTTTACCTGGCAAGACGGGCGTTTCACAACACTGCCGCCATGGCAGCCATGGCCTTTGCGATGACGCTCGCGTATGCCACGCTTTCGTGGCGCTTTATGGAGCTCCCACTGCTGGGGCGGAATCCGAAGGAGTCGTCAGTCCTGATTACGAGTCAGTCCTGATTACGAGATAGCCGGAACGGGGCGAGTCATCTTGAGGTCGTTGATTCACCCCCAGATCGCATCCCCATAGGGAAACGGCCGATGCAGCTTACTCCTCCAGAAATAAGCCAGAATAATCACGCTGGCCGCCGCGGCATAAGCACACCACAGCGAAGTAAACGCGTACCGCTTCACCGCCATCACCGTCAGCAGAATCGCCAGATTCGCCGCGCCAAAGACCACCATATCTCTCACCTTCGAGAAGAACAGCGACCCGCACGTCGAGATCACATACAGCACCGCCAGTGCCGTGTTGTTCGTCCCGTCGTTGGTATAGACGATGCTGTTGTTCTGAACGAAAATCTGCAGCGGATACGCAATCAGCGCCCACAACATATAGAGCGCAGTTCCCGTTCCAATGGCAAGAAATGGCAGCATCCGTTGCCGGCTCCTGCGGTCCGGCTCAAACAGCAGCACGCTCAGCGGAATCACAAACGGCAGCAGGCCCTGCGCGTACAGCACAAACGCGGCTCCCGTCTTGTGCGTCACCTCAGGCGACAACACACCATCCAGCCCCAGCCACACAAAGCCGTCGATAAACTGATGGACCGCAAACAATGTCGGCAGCGAAGCGAACAGCAGCTCCCGTTTATGCTTCACCTTGGTCAGCGTCACCACCCCAACCGCCCCAAGCACTCCGCTCCCGACAAAGTTGGCCGCCGCAGAAAAGCACATCGATCCTGCCTCCTCAATCCGGATCAGCCGATCATACGTGATGTCCGGCAGATGGCCTCAATTGCCTGCATCACTGCCACTACAATCCATCCATGACCCAGCGCACCAACATCCCTGGCACATCTCCCTACGAGCCCATCATCGGCTTCTCCCGAGCCGTCCGCATCGGCAACTACGTCCACGTCTCCGGCACCGGCCCCGTCGGCGCCGATGACGACGACATCACCCGGCAGACCGAGCAGTGCCTCACCCTCATCGCCACTGCCCTCAAAAACGCTGGCTCCTCTATGGAACACGTCTATCGCACCCGCATCTTTCTCACTCACACCCAAGACTGGGAGGCCGCCGGTCGCATCCACGGGAAATTCTTCTCTCACATCCGCCCCGCCGCCACCATGGTCATAGTCAAAGAACTCCTCAACCCAAACTGGCGCATCGAGATCGAGGCCGACGCTCACATCCCCGAATAACATTTCCGCGCGCAATTGCTCCGGCTGTGGCTAAAATCGGTGCCAATGACAATCGCTGCGCGCCCGAGCCTCATCCAGGTCATCGCCGGAGCCGGTCTTCTCGTCGGCACGCTCGACATCCTCGACGCCATCGTCTTCTACGGACTCCGTGGCGTCTCTGCCACACGCATCCTGCAGGGCATTGCCTTCGGCCTCATCGGCCGCACCGCCTTCACCCAGGGCGTGCGATCAGCCGCCCTCGGCCTGCTCCTCCACTTCTTCATTGCAACAACGTGGGCAGCGATCTATCTACTCGCCAGCCGCAGGCTCCCGCTCTCGCGTCACCCGTGGATCTCCGGCACGCTCTATGGCATCACTGTCTACATCATCATGAACTACGTCGTGCTTCCGCTCTCGCACGTCGGCCTCCGACCGCTGCCGCCGCTCATTCCTCTCATCAACGGAGTCGGCGCGCTCATCGTGTGCATCGGACTTCCCCTCGCCTTCATCGCCCGCCGCTACATCTCCCATCAGGCCGCCTGAACTTTTCACAACCCCTGATCCCTAAGCTTTCCCCCGAACCGCTATGATGGAAGGCCGGAGACGTTCTCGTCACAGACGGAAGCTCCAGACTCTTGCCTGAAGGAACTCGCATGTCGAAGTTGTCCATCCGCGACCTTGATCTCACCAACAAGCGCGTTCTCATCCGCGTCGACTTCAACGTTCCCCTCGCCGTGAATGGTCCCGACAGCTCTCCGCGCATCAGCGACGACACGCGCATCCGCGAGACCATCCCCACCATCGAGTACGCCCTCCGCCGCAAGGCGCGCGTCATCCTCTGCTCGCATCTCGGCCGCCCCAAAGGCAAGGTGGTTCCCTCCATGAGCCTTCGCCCAGTCGTCGATCGCCTCCGCGAGCTGCTCGATCACGTCATCAGCGAGGAGGAGAACGTCGCCTTCTCTCCCGAGTGCGTTGGCGACATCGCCTCAGAGATGGTCGGCAACCTCGAGCCCGGCCAGCCTTTGCTCCTTGAAAACCTCCGCTTCCACGCCGAAGAAGAGCAGAATGATCCCGAGTTCGCCCGTCAGCTCGCCTCGCTCTGCGACATCTACATCAACGACGCCTTCGGCAGCGCACACCGCGCCCACGCCTCCACCGAGGGCATCACCCACTTCGTGCCTGTCGCCGCCGCCGGCCTGCTCATGGAAAAGGAGCTCACCTACCTCACCAAGGCGGTCGCCGACCCCATCAAGCCCTTCGTCGCCATCATCGGAGGAGCCAAGGTCTCCGACAAGATCGAGGTCATCGACAGCCTCCTCGATCGCGCCACCTCGCTCATCATCGGCGGAGGCATGGCCTACACCTTCCTCAACGCCCAAGGCCAGACCACCGGCAAGTCCCTCGTCGAGACCGACAAGATCGACGTCGCCAAAGCCGCGCTCGAAAAGGCAGAGAAGAAGGGGGTCAATCTCCTTCTCCCCGTCGACCACGTCCTCGCCGACAAGTTCGCCGCCGACGCGAAGACGCAGACCTTCTCCGGCACCGGTCCCTTCCCCGCCGAATGGATGGGCCTGGACATCGGCCCCGCCTCCATCGACCTCTTCAAAAAAGAGATCGCCGACGCCATCACCATCGTCTGGAACGGCCCTATGGGAGTCTTCGAGATGCCAGCCTTCGCCAAGGGAACCAACGCCATCGCCAAAGCCGTCGCCGCCAACCAGGACGCCACCAGCATCGTCGGCGGCGGAGACTCCGTAGCAGCCGTCCAGCAGTCCGGAGTCGCCGACAAGATCACCCACATCTCTACCGGCGGCGGAGCCTCCCTCGAGTTCCTCGAAGGCAAGACCCTGCCCGGCGTCGCGGCACTGACTGACAAGTAGTGAAACGCATTTTGTCGTCATTCTGACCCTGAGCGCAGCCGAAGGGGGAAGAATCTCAGCATTCGTCTTTACGCTGTTGAACCCTAGATGTTGAACCCTAGATATTGCTGCGAGGAATACTGTCTCCCATGCGCAAACTGCTCATCGCTGCCAACTGGAAGATGTACAAGACCCCCGCCGAGTCCACCGCCTTCCTCACCGCCTTCGCCCCTCTCGTCAAGCACCACGACAAAACCGAGATCGTCCTCTGTCCCTCGATGACCTCGCTCCCCGCGCTCGTCGACGCCGCCCGCTCCAAATCCGTCTCCATCGGCGCGCAGAACATGCACTGGCTCAACGAAGGCGCCTACACCGGCGAAACATCGCCCACAATGCTCACCGCCATCGGAGCCACCCACGTCCTCATCGGCCACTCCGAGCGCCGCCAGTACTTCAACGAGACTGACACTACCGTCAATCTCAAGCTCAAGTCCGCCCTCGCGCACTCGCTCACCCCCATCGTGTGCGTCGGCGAGCACCTCAACGAGCGCGAATCCAACCTCACTGCCAACGTCCTCAAACTTCAGGTCTCCGTAGCCCTCGAAGGCATTGACCCCGCCGCTCTCGCCCCGCTCGTCATCGCGTACGAGCCCGTCTGGGCCATCGGCACCGGGCGTACCGCCACCCCCGAGATCGCCGAGGAGGCCCACAAGATCATCCGCACCCAGATCGCCCAGGTCGCCGGCTCCAGCGTCGCCGCCGCAACCCGCATCCTCTATGGCGGCTCCGTCAAGCCCGACAACGCCACCGCGCTCTGCCGCCTCGACGACATCGACGGAGCCCTCGTCGGCGGAGCCTCACTCGACCCCGCCTCCTTCGCCCAGATCATCATCAACGCCACCCACTAGCCCCGCGCCGTCCAAAAGCCAAAAGCCGCGCGGCGAAGCCAGCACGGCAACTATTTTCCTACTCCCTATTCCCTACTCCCTGCCTTACCTCACTACTCCCACCTGCTCCATCGGCCAGTACACGAACGCCGCCTTCCCATAGATCAGGTCACGGTCCACTGGACCAAAGTCCCGGCTATCGCTCGAGATCGACCTGTGGTCGCCCATCACGAAGTACTCGTGCGCTGGCACCCTCGTCTCCGGCAGCGAGCGGTCGTCCTCGAACCGCGGCGGAACGTACTTCTCCACCAGCTCCTTGCCATTCACGAAGACATGGCCATGCTCAATTTTAAGATCGTCCCCCGGCAGCGCGATCACGCGCTTGATATAGCTCTTCTGGTGATCGTGCGGATAGAGGAACACCACTACATCCCCGCGCTGTATCTCGCCCACACGATACGCCAGCTTGTTGATGAACAACCGGTCCTGATCCTCGAGCATCGGCAGCATGCTCGTCCCCTCTACGCGCACCGGCTGATACAGGAAGATGATGATGAACGTCGAGACCGCCACCGAGACCACCAGGTCCCGAAGCCATGAATGCATCCCGCTCTTTCGCTTGCTGGTCTCACGCGGGTTGTTCCCTGGGCCAGCCGAAGCGGTCACCGGAGCCTCGCCGATCTGCTCCTCGTTCTGCACCTGATTGTTCGTCTCCTGTGTCATTTAGACGCACCCGATCCGGCTCCGGCAGCAGGCAGCGCAGCCAGTCCCAACCCGGGAACCAGCGTCTTGCCGTCCAGGCCCTCCGGCGACCAGGCCTCCACGATCTCCTTCGCGAGCCGTGCAACCATCATCTCAGCCTGATTGTCCGCCGTCCAGCTCTTGTCATCGTTGTCATACGTAAAGATCGAGATCACCATCGGCCCTGACTTCCCCGCCACGATCGCCACGTCGTTCCGTACCGCATTCAGGCTCCCCGTCTTGCTCGCAATCCCCGACCCCGTCTCGCTTGAATCCAATTTCTCAAGATATCGCGGTATCGTATTGCGATAGAACTGATTACGCAACATGGTCAGCGCCACCTGGCAGATCGTCGCATCCCCCGACTGCCCGGCCTCCCCTGGCCCCGCCAGCTCGCAGCGGCCGATCCGCTCCATCACCGTCGCCATCTCGCGTGCCGTCGTCTTCCCCAGCCCGAACTTCGGCTGGTCCGCCGGCATCGGCCCCGTCGCCGGCTTCATCACTTTTTTGTAAAGATGCGTGTCTTTCAGCCCCAGCCACGCGATCCGCGAATTCACCGCATCCACCCCGAACCGGTCGATCGCCAGGTTCGTCGCCGTGTTGTCGCTCACGATCACCATCATCGTCAGTACGTCCTTCAGCGTTAACGTCACGGGAGTGTCAAAAAATGTAAGCACCCCCGAGCCGCTCACCCCGTCGCCCTTCTGCAATGTCAATTTTTCGTCCCAGTGCGCCTTACCGGCTCGCACCTCCTCCATTGCCTCAAACAGGATCGTCAGCTTGATCACCGAAGCCGTCTGCACCGGCCGATCCGCGTCCACCGCGACCGTCTTCCCCGTGTTCAACTGCGTCGCATACAGGGCCACATGCCCCTTCAGCTGCGCTGCCAGCGCCTCCAGCCTCTGCTCCAGAGCACCATCCACGCCTCCGGCTCCAACGGGGACACCCCCGCGAGCGGCTTCCGCGTCTAATATCATGGCTGGAGGCTCCGCCACCATGCGTGCGGTCGTCGCCATTGCAAGAACAATCGCTCCCGCAGCGAACAGGGTGCGGACAAAGTTGTTGGTCATGTCTTGCATCTTACAAACAACCGCTGGATTCGTGACGGCTTTTGCGGCCGAACTTTCTCTAGCACATATTTCCCACTTCGCCCACAACAACTTCGTACCGTGCTGCTCACCCGGTACCAAACGGGAACGTTTCTATGCGCATCTAACTCCGAATAGGACTAGAATCGAGTAGGAATCCCCGCAAGTTCGTAGCAGGATCTTTTTATGGCAACCCTAACCATGCTCGAGCCGGCTCAGCAGAAGACTGTATCAGCCCCGACCCCTAATGGCCCCGACGAGTTCCAGGGGCTCATCACGGAGACCTCTAACGCCGCCTCCGAAGGACTCGATACCAAGTCCGCTCTCGAAATAGCACGCATCATCAACCACGAAGACGCCAAGATCGCCGCAGCCGTCAAGAAGGCGCTGCCTGAGATCGCCATCGTCATCGACACCGTCGCGCGTTCCCTCCGCGACGGCGGCCGGCTCATCTACGTCGGCGCGGGCTCCTCCGGCCGCATTGCGTCGCTCGACGCATCAGAGTGCCCGCCCACCTTCTCCACCGCGCCTGCGCAGGTACAGTACATCATGGCCGGCGGACCCAAGGCTCTCGCCTCCGCCTCTGACGTCAACGAAGACTCGCCCGAGCTCGGCCAGCGCGACATCGCCCGCCGCCGTCCCACGCGCAAAGACATCGTCATCGGAGTCTCCGCCTCCGGCCGTACGCCTTATGTTGTAGGTGCGGTCGAGTACGCGCGCGCCCGCGGAGCCAAGACCGCCGCCATCACCTGCAACCTGAACACCGCTCTCGCCGACGTCGCCGACACCACCATCGTCACCGAGGTCGGCCCCGAGGTCATCTCCGGCTCCACGCGCATGAAGTCCGCCTCCGCCCAGAAGATGATCCTCAACATGATCACCACTGGCGCCATGACGCGGCTCGGCTACGTCTACGACAACCTGATGGTGAACGTGCACATGAAGAACGCCAAGCTCGTCGAGCGCGGCATTCGCGTGCTCATGAAGGTCTGCAACATCGACCGCGAGGCCGCCATCCGCACCATCAAGTCCGCAGGCAAATCCATCCCCATCGCCGTCGTAATGCTAAAAGCAAACGTCGACAAGATGGAAGCCGTCCGCCGCCTCACCAAATCCGACGGTAACGTCCGCCTAGCCATCGACGACTCCAGACTCGAACTATAAGACCTCCTTTGATCAAGCCCATCGCAACGCTCACGTTGTTGGCCGCAGGTGTGTGCTTTGCACAGTCACCGCAGCTCCCGAAGTCTTACGACTGCCACCACACCAAAAAGCCCCTCACCATCGACGGCAAGCTCGACGACTCCGCATGGAAGAACGCCGCATGGACCGACGAATTCGTCGACATCGAAGGCGAGGCCAAGCCCAAGCCCCGCTTTCGCACCCGCATGAAGATGCTCTGGGACGCGACCTACCTCTACGTCGGCGCCGAGCTCGATGAGCCCGACATCAAGGCAAAGCTCACCCAGCACGACTCCGTCATCTTCCACGACAACGACTTCGAGCTCTTCCTCAAGCCGCCCACCGGAACCCCCGGCTACTTCGAGTTCGAGATCAACGCCCTCAACACCTCATGGGACCTCTACCTCAACAAGCCTTACCGCGAGAACGGCAAGGCCGACAACTCCTGGGACATCCCCGGCCTCAAGACCGCCGTCACGCTCAACGGCACCCTCAACGACTCCACCGACACCGACCACGGTTGGACCGTCGAGATCGCCATCCCCTGGACCGCCTTCACCTCGCGCCTCCCCGTCGAGCCACCGAAGCCAGGCGCCGAGTGGCGCGTCAACTTCAGCCGCGTCGAATGGAAGGCCGGCCAGCCCAAGGAAGACAACTGGGTCTGGTCCCCCCAGGGAGTGGTCAACATGCACATCCCCGACCAGTGGGGCTACCTCCACTTCCGCTAACCAGCCTGAACAATGGGTGCCCCACATCTCGATTCTGAGAAGTGGGGCAGGATGCCGCTCGGGGCGAAGGCCCCACCGAAACATTCCCCGCAGACCGTGTTTATTTCATCAGCACGTTCGCGCAGCCCCAATCGCTGACGCAAGGAGAACACACAATCATGAAACGTATTCTTCTCAGCTCCGCCCTGGCCCTCTCCCTCGCCGCCACCGCTGCCCTCGCCCAACAGCCAGCCCAGTCCACGCAGCCTTCAGGCGACACCACCACCCAGCAGCCCGCCGGTCACAACGGCCACCACTTCCGCCACCACAAGATGGACCCCCAGAAGGCCGCCCAGCATATCGGCAAGCGCCTCAACCTCTCCGCCGACCAGACCGCGAAGCTCGAGCCCATCTTCACCAACCAGCAGCAGAAGATGGCCGCCCTCCACAGCGACACCAGCCTCACCAAAGCCCAGCGCCGCGAGCAGGCCCGCGCCATCTTCAAGGACACGCACGACCAGCTCTCTCAGGTCCTCACACCCGACCAGATGCAGCAGCTGAACTCCATGCACCGCGGCTTCCGCGGCGGCAAGCACCAGCAGCCCCAGCAGCAGCCTGAGCCGACCACGCCTCCGTCCAACAGCTAACGCTCTTGCTGCACACATCAAGCCGCCCCCGCCCGAGGGGCGGCTTCCCTTTTCCGCACCAATCTCAACACCCATTTCCTCCTGACTCTTTCGTAAACTGTCCCAATGGACAAGTTCGTTGTACGCGGCGGAAACCCCCTTCTCGGAACCATCAAAGTCTCCGGAGCCAAGAACTCCGCCCTCCCCTGCATGGCCGCCGCCATCCTCACCGAAGACGAGGTCATCCTCGAAAACATCCCCCAGGTCCGCGACATCGAGACCGAGCGCAAACTCCTCGTCTCCATGGGCGCCGAGGTCGAGCTCGGCTACGGCCGAGCCCAGCACCGCACTCGCATCAAGTGCGGCATCCTCTCCGACCCCGTAGCCAAGTACGAGATCGTCAAGACCATGCGCGCCTCCTCGCTCGTCCTCGGACCCCTCATCGCGCGCACCGGCATGGCCCGCGTCGCCATGCCCGGCGGCTGCGCCATCGGCGGCCGCCCCATCGACCTCCACATCAAGGGCCTCGAGTCCATGGGTGCCACCATCACCTACGACCACGGCTACCTCGAAGCCCGCGCCGACCGCCTCAAGGGCGCACACATCGTCTTCGACAAGATCACCGTTACCGGAACCGAAGACCTGTTGATGGCTGCCGTCCTCGCCGACGGCGAGACCATCTTCGAAAACTGCGCCCGCGAGCCCGAGGTCACCGACCTCGCCGCCCTCCTCACCGCCATGGGCGCCAAGATCGAAGGCGCCGGAACCTCCACAATCAAGGTCCAGGGCGTCACCCGCCTCCACGGCGCGCGCCACCGCATCAACCCCGACCGCATCGAAGCCGGAACCTTCCTCGTCGCCGGAGCCATCACCGGCGGCGACCTCAACGTCGACTCCTGCGAGCCCGCACACCTCGGCGCCCTCATCGCCAAGCTCGAAGAGTGCGGCGTCCGCCTCGACATCGGCAAAGACTGCATCCGCGTCCGCTCCGGAGCCGGCGAGCTCAAGGCCACCGACATCTCCACCGAGGAGTACCCCGGCTTCCCCACCGACATGCAGGCCCAGTACATGGCCCTCGCCACCCAGACTGACGGCACCTCCGTCGTCACCGAGAACATCTTCGAGAACCGCTTCATGCACGTCGGCGAGCTCAACCGCATGGGAGCCAACATCACTGTGCAGGGCCGCACCGCCACCGTCCGCGGCAAGACTCCACTCCAGTCCGCTGCCGTCATGTGCTCCGACCTCCGCGCCTCCGCCTCGCTCGTCCTCGCCGCTCTCGTCGCCGACGGCGAGACCATCCTCGACCGCGTCTACCACATCGACCGCGGCTACGAGCGCATCGAAGAAAAGCTCCGCGGCGTAGGAGCCCAGATCCGCCGCATGGGCGACGTCTTCGGCAAAAAATAATTGCCTCGCCTCTGATGTGTCATCCTGAGCGAAGTCTGGCGCGCACTTTGGCCAGACGCAGTCGAAGGATCTGCGGTTTGCCTGCACAGGCCTACACCATGGTCTCTAACAATCGCAGCCTCTAACTCTCAAACTCCTTCCAATACATCGCCGCATCCACCCCCGGCCCATAAAATCCCTTCTGCCCACCCACCCGCCGATACCCCAGCCGCTCATAGAACCGAACCGCCCCCGCGTTCTTCACATACACATGCAGCATCATCCCCACGCCCCCCGACGCCCGCACCCACGCCTCCCCCTCGGCAAGCATCCGTTCCCCCAGCCCTCTGCGGCGAAACCCCTCGCCGACGTCGATCGTCACCACATACCCCACCTCCACTGCCTCCGCCGGCTCGATATGCACAATGCAGAACCCCGCCAGCGCATCTCCTGCCTCAGCGATCACAGCCCACGCATTCTCCGCCTCGGCAAACCTCCGCATCGCCTCCCTGCTGAACCGGAACGGCGGCGCAAAGCACTCCGCATCCAGCGCAACGATGGACTCCAGATCGCGCCGCTCGTACCTGCGAAGTACCATCCCACTCCCCTTGCGCATTCCCATCCCAACACAACCGTGCTCAAAAAGAAAAGGCGCCCACAAGGAGCGCCTCTCCACACACAGTTCATCTGTCCTAGAAGATGATCCTTCCCGCCAGTTGCAGCTGACGCGACGATCCTGCATCGCCGATGGCACCACGAGTCTGTGAGATCTGACCGAACGTACTCGCCGCTCCCGTCGTGGCCGTCAGCACAGGATTGCCGTAGTTCACCTGGTTGAACACATCGAACGCATCCATCCTCAGCACCAGGTTCACCGACTCTGCAATCCGTGTCGTCTTCTGCAGCGAAACATCCGTGTCCGAGAAGCCCGGCCCCGTCAGAGCGTTGCGCTGCAGATTGCCAAAGCCCAGCGGCTGCGTATAGAACGCGCAGCCCGCCACTGGCGTCGTACACACCGAGCCGCGGATGAACGGAATATTCCCATTCGGCAGCACATTGCCCACACCCGTCGAGTACGGCCCCAGCCGCGTCGGCCTTATCTGCCCCAGCCCCGCCGCCGTGCTGCCCGAATAAGTCGAGGTCGTCACCACGTTCATCGGATTGCCGCCCTGGATCTGGTTGATCAGCGCCACCATCCACCCGTCCTTCAGCCGGTTCCCATGGAACGGCAGCGTCCACGTCCCGCTGAAGACAAAGTGATGACGAACGTCGAAGTCCGACAAACCGTAGCTGCCTGCCGGATTCGTGCTGTCCTGAACACCATTGCCAGCCTGCGAGTTCAGGTCCATCGACTTCGAGTACGTATACGTGGTGTTGAACTGAATGCCGCCATGCAGCGACTTCCGCACCGTCAGCCACAACGCGTTATAGTTCGACATCCCTACCGAGTCGTTGTACGTGATGTTGCCCAGCGCAGCGTTCGGACGATACGGGCTCGTCGACGAGACGGTAGGATACGGCCGCGTCCCCGTCGTCGCTCCCGGCGCATACACCAACTGATTCAGGTTGCGATTCAGCCGCAGATGACGCCCGCCCGAGCCGATATAGCCCACCTGCAGCGCCGTTCCCCAGCCCAGGTCTTGTTGCAGGTTCAGGTTGTACGACTCCATGTACGCGTTGCGGAACTTCGGATTCACCGATGCCGGCGCCAGGCTGGACGCTGCCGCGCTGGGATACAGCGTGCCTACCGGAAGCTGTGGCCCTGTCGCCGTAGCCGTAAGGCTTACCGGATTCGAGTTCGGAGGGTTCTGTGCAAGCCCCGCCACATTGCTGATGATCGGCTGGTCCGCCATAATCCCGAAGCCTCCGCGCACCGTCGTCTTTCCATTCCCGAAGATGTCGTAGATAAAGCCCAGGCGCGGCTCGAAGTTGTTGTTCTGCTGGTATGGCTGATCCACCTGCACGAATGACCGGGTGGTCGGATCGAAGGTTACGAAACGCTCGCCTCCCTCCGTCGGCGTCCCATTCCATTCATACCGGAAGCCGATCTCCGCGGTGAACGTCGGCGAGATCTTCCAGTTGTCGTCGACAAAACCCGCAACTGAATTGATAAAGATGCGGTTCGTCAGATACTGCGGGTTTCCGGTAAACGCATTTCCCAGGCCCGCGATAAAGTTGGCCGTCGACGTAAACGCGATCGTCCCCGCCGTCTGCTGAAAGTTGTTCCCATTAAAGCGCCGGTACTCGCCGCCCATCTTGATCGCGTGTTTCGACTTGAGATAGCTCAACGTATCCGACAGCACGTACGTCGTCACGTTGCGTCCCTGCGGAAACCCCGATGGCCCACCGAAGTTCAGGCCCAGGTCGCTGACCGTCATCTGCGGCAATCCAATCGGATCCGTCACGCCATTGTTGATCCCGTATTTGCTAGCGCTCTCAAGAAAGTTGTCCGAGAACCGGATTGCAATGCGGTTGAATCCGAGCCGCGCCTCGTTCACCACGTTGGGCGAAAACACATGGACATCGTTGATCGTACCGATCTGCCGATGCGCCGTCCGATGATCGCCAAATCCCGTGACATTGTTCAGCTGCAGGTTAGGCTCGGTCCGCGCATCCTGCTGCCATGCGTAATAAAGATGCAGGGTATTCGCAGAAGTCACGTTATGCAGAAGATCGCCGCTGAACTGGTCAGTCTTCACCGGCCCCGGTGAGGATCCGGTCGCAGTGGCCACCCTCACTCCGTTCACCGTGGACTCCACGCCAACAGGAACCAGGTTAATGATCTGCGCATACGCCGGGCCCGCCGGGCTCGTAGCGAACTGCGCGCGCTGCGCCGCCGTAGGAACATTGCTGCGAAGCAGAATGTCCTGCGACTGCCGCAGTCCCTCATAGCTCAGGAAGAAGAACGTCTTGTCCTTGTAGAGCGGACCGCTGAACGCACCTCCAAAATTGTTTCTCTTCAGAGAGCTCTGCCGCGTCCCCTTCCGGTTGAAGTAGTTCCGCGCATCGAACCAATTGTTCCGCAAATAATCGAATGCCTCGCCGTGAAACTGCTTCGTCCCCGAACGAGTCGACACATTCACCACCGACCCCGAACTCCGCCCATACTCCGCGCTGAAGGTCGAGTTCGAGATCTTGAACTCCGACGTCGTGTTGATCGAGGGCTGGAACGTAATCTGATTCTGCGTCATGTCATTCAGATTGATTCCGTTAATCTGAAAGTTCGCCGAATCCTCGCGTTGGCCGGCCGTGATGTACGAATTCGCTCCCAGGCCGCGGCTCGCCGAAGTAAGAAATCCGTTCGCCGGCGGAACCACAGCGCCAGGCGTCAGCTGCGTCAGGTCCAGAAAGTGACGGCCATTCAGCGGAATATTCTGCACCGTCTCTTTATCGATCACCTGCCCTACCGTAATGGTGCTCGAATCGATGATCGGAGTCGATCCCGTCACCTCCACCGTCGTTCCCGTAGAGGCGATGTTCATCTTCACGTTCATCGTTGCCCGCTGGTCCACCTGCAGCGTCAGGCTCGGCACCGAATACTGGCCGAATCCCGCAGCATTCACCTGGATCATGTAGTTGCCCGGCTGCAGTGACGGAACGAAGTAGGTGCCCGACTCATCGGTCGTCACCTCGCGATCGGCGTTCGTATCCAGCGAATGCACCTTCACCGCCGCGCCTGCAACCACCGCGCCTGTCGCATCCGTCACCGTGCCCGACAGCGTCGCCGTTGACTGCGCGCTCGCCGTGCACACAAACACCAGGCCAAGAACAACAACACCAACACACAACCGGAAAGACAACGTTGTACGCTTCACGGACAGCCTCCTGAAGGAACGTCAATCTCTACGCATCGCGGCGCAAAGCACTAATTTTCAACTTCTGATTCAAGTCCTCGCGGCGTGCGTAGAATCCGCCGCACCATCGATAACTACACCGCCCGGACTTCCTCGGCCGCTCAAGGGCCGATGAAATACGGAACCACGGTCAAATGGGGAACAATATGTCATTAATTTACATGGAATCTCTTCCATGTCAACGAAACCTGTCACAAACCCCGCGCGTTGCAGGCGCCTCTGCCGCAACCACACGGCGCGCGCGCTTGCCTGCCACGCTACTTCGCCAGCCCGGCTCGGTTGTCAGCGCATCATCGAATCCGCGTCATTTT
This sequence comes from Edaphobacter aggregans DSM 19364, assembly GCF_000745965.1. Classification (GTDB taxonomy): domain Bacteria; phylum Acidobacteriota; class Terriglobia; order Terriglobales; family Acidobacteriaceae; genus Edaphobacter; species Edaphobacter aggregans. The sequence goes on from NZ_JQKI01000028.1 coordinate 24,111, forward strand.
CCTGTAAAAGCGCCCGTTCCACACCGCACCGGCGGTGTTAGAAGTGTCATCCTGAGCGAAGCGCGAGTCGAAGGATCTGCGGCTCTTTGCAGGCTGCCACGCGCTCCAAACGACCCCTGCTCTCCTCACAATCTCATTTCCAAGCGAAGCCCAGTGTTCGATGTGTCATCCCGAGCGAAGCGGCGAAGCCACGCAAAGCCTGCCCTGAGCGAATTCGAATGGGAGGAACCCCTCATTTCGTTCACATCGCCCATAAGCCCGGCCACACTTCAGAAATTGTCATCCTGAGCGGAGCGCAGCGAAGTCGAAGGACCTGCATTTCGCCCCCCACGGCCACGAGCCCCGGCGCTCCCATACAATCTCCGCCCCCCAAACCTGATACCCTCAATCCCCGGATGTCCACCGACCATTCCTCCAACTCCTCGCGCCTCGTCGCCCCCATCTTCTTCTACTTCGTCGCCGCCGGAATCGTCACCGTCATGCTCGGCCCTCTGCTCCCCTCGCTCATCACACGATGGCAGCTTGAGGACGCCCAGGCCGGAACCCTCTTCGCCTCCTCCTTCTTCGGCCAGCTCATCGGAGCATGGTTCGCCACTCGCAACCTTCGTCTCAGCGTCCTCCTCGGAGCGGCCTTCACCGCCGCCGGTTGCGCCGCGCTTGCCTGGGCCACCTTCCATACCGCGCACCTCGCCCTCTTCACCGCCGGACTCGGTCTCGGATTCTCGCTCACCGCCGGCAACGTCATCGTCGGAACGGCCTCGGCGTACGTCCCCCATCGCGCCCGAACCCTCGCCCTGCTCAACGTCGCATGGAGCATCGGAGCCATCGCCTGCCCCGCGCTCGTCCGTGCCTGCGCCCCCTACGGTCCGCGCCTCTTCTTCCTCCTCACCGCATCCCTGCTCGCCCTCGGAGGACTCTTCGCCACGACCATCCCTCATCCCGCCACCAACGCCTCGCAGTCACCACTCCCCACTACGCGTATCCCTCTGCCCGGTGCGGCCATCGCTCTCTTCGCCGCGTCCCTGCTCCTCTACATCGGCAACGAAAACGCCCTCGGAGGCTGGCTTCCCAGCTTCGCCATCCGCAACAACCCCGCCACCGCCGCCTCCACCATCGCGCTCTTCTACTGGCTCTCACAACTCATCGGCCGCCTCCTCATGGCCGCGCTCCTCTACCTCGTCACCGAACCCTTCCTCTACCGCGCCTCGCTCACGCTGCTCCTGCTCACCCAGATCGCTCTCATCCTCACTCCACACCCCGCTCCCGCTCTCGTCTTCACCGCCACCATCCTCAACGGAGCAGCCCTCGGCCCGCTCTACCCCCTCATCGTCTCCTTCCTGCTCACGCGAACCGGACAGCACGCCCGCCTCGGCCCGCTCTTCTCCTTCGCCTCACTCGGCGGAGCCACCCTTCCCTGGCTCACCGGCGTCGTCTCCACCCGCTTCGGCGGCCTCCGCCCCGGACTCCTCGTCCCCGCCGCTGCGACTCTGCTCCTCCTCTTACTCTCCCCCGCCATCATCCCCCGCCCAAACAACACCTCCGCACGCTGACCGCTCACGCCCCCCCCCACCACAAAAAGAAAGCCAGGCCCGCAGGCCTGGCTCTCCTCACCATCCTTCAACGTGTCGCGTTATCGCCGCGCCACAAACCGGAACTGATCCCGAAGCTGGATCGAGCTGATGACGATCAGAGCAAGCATAGACGGCAGAAAGAATACGTACATGGGGCCTCCTCAGGCGAAGTGATATGTCCTGCAAGTTGCACCGCAAAGCCACAGGAGGAACGCCCGTGCCATCGCGGTTACCGCAACGAAGCTTGGCTTTCAGCGAGATCAGATCTACGTGCGACCATCTCCCGCAGACACAATATTCCCCCGAAAAATGGCCTCTAAGCACACATTCTCGGCGCACGAACCTCCGCAACAACGATTAACTGCGCAGGAACCTGCCTTGATTCTCCGCCTGCATTACACCCCCTCCGTGCACTGACGCACGAACTCACTCCATCCCAAAAGAAAAACCAGGCCCACAGGCCTGGCTCTCTTCAGCATCCTTCAGCATGTTGGAGGTTAGCGGGTCGTAAACCGGAACTGATCCTTCAGCTGAATCGAACCGATGACGATGAGAGCAAGCATAGACGGCAGAAAGAAGATGTACATAAAGCCTCCTCAGGCAATTTGATTTTGGTACTGCTGTGTTTCCCCCGCAGCGCCATGTGCCCCGTGGCGTTGCGGGAATGTCGTTTACGAAGCGCGGCTACCGAACTTCCGGCGAATCGCTCCCGCAGCGCCTACCTGACCCGAACCGTACAACACCAGGGTCGAGGGCTCAGGCGCGTGCGCGGGAGGAGTGGTCGTCCCGTTCTGTTCAATCTGGTACGGACCCGTGCCTCCCGACGAGCCGTTGAACGTCTGTGCGCCGGCCTTCATCGAACCCGGGAGAGCCACAAGGCAGATAGCAGTTAGCAGATAAGCAAATCTCTTCAAGTTGTCCCCCTCGCTCATCGCGAGTTCTATTTATGCTTTTAGTGCTCTGCCACGACGGCATTCCGTCGTCTTCTGCTGCGTCTCCTGGTTCGCAACTCCGGCTTACACTTTCCTTCGCAACGACACTCTTGCGCGCGAAGATTCACAGTTGTGGCTACGCCTGCATCTCCGGCCAAAGAGAAGTGGCGACGTGACCGCCTCCATATGCGTTTGCTGATGCACTCTGGCGTATTGCAAACAGGCGGCCATTCCCCAAACTCGCCGGATTTTGAGAAATCCCCAAAAATCCCCGACCGGAGGCCGCTCACGCCTCGAAACAGCGATCAACTGTGCAGTAATGTGCCGTTAAAGTTCCAAAACATTGCCCTCACCCGTGGGCAAAACATTTCACACACACTTGCCGCAACTTACCTCGAACTGCCACCGCTCACCGGCGGCAGCAGTGCCACCTCATCCCCATCCCGCAAAACATCCTCCGGCCGCGCATACTCCCGGTTCACGGCCACTGCAATCGAGCGCATCCACCCCGCGCATCTCTCCTCATACAGTGCCATCAGGTCCCCCACGCACGCCCTCTCAGCAAGCTCCACCTGCTCGCTCTCCCGGCCGAAGCTCTCCTTCAGCACCCCAAAGTAAAGCACCTGTACGCGCATCTCTCTTGAAGCATACGACCCGCAGGTCTCTCGTGGCCACCTCGAAGAGCCTCACCCAAACAGCACCGGCTCCTTCGGATACCACACTCTGCCCCCACTCACCTGCGCGAAGCTTGTCATCACATGTGGCCTCCGCTCGCTCTCCCCATCCGCCTTCACGAACACATCCTCCACCGCCACGCCACGCGCCATCACCGCGTCCGTAATCAAAGACCGATGACACCGCCACGGCACAGCCTCCGCGCACATCACCACCGTCTGATCGATCTCCGGCAACCCCACCAGCCAGTCCACCTCCGCCTCGAACTGCGCCGTCTGCATATAGTCCGCATACCCACGAAAGCTCTCGTTCCTCCACCCCGTATTCACGCTGCCCGCAACCGCCTCCCGCCGCCCGCCCATCCCCTCACGCCACACCCCGCGAATCCCCGCCTCCTCCAGTCGCCGAAACAGCGCCGCCTGCGTGAACTGCGGATGTCGCCGCGACCCCGGAAACCTCCGCACATCCACCAGCATCCGCACGCCGTTGTCGCGCAGCGCCCGCAGAAACGCCTCAATCGTCAGCGTCGAGTGCCCAATCGTCATCATCGCCAAACATCCTCTCGCAAAACAAAAGAGGCGGCCGGCCAAAGCCGAACCGCCCTTACTCACATCATCAAGCCTTACGCCGAGGCGTGAATCACCTCTTCCCGCACAGCCTCGTCCTCGGCCTCTTCCTGCACCGTCTTCGGCAGCGCGACCGCCAGCACCTGATCGATCTGCGTGGCGTAGTGAATCTTCACGCCCTCGATCTGGTCCGGAGTCAGGTCCTCTTCCACCTGCGTCTTGCACTCCAGCGGAAGAACCACGTCCCGCACTCCCGCGCGTTTGGCCGCAAGGAACTTCTCCTTGATGCCTCCCACCGGCAGCACGTTGCCGCTCAGCGTAATCTCCCCCGTCATCGCCGTCAGCGGATGCACCGGTGTGTCCGTCAGCAGACTCACCAGCGCCGTCGCCATCGTGATGCCGGCCGAAGGCCCATCCTTCGGAATCGCTCCCGCAGGCACGTGGATATGGATATCCGTCTCCTTCGTGAAGTCCTCCTCCAGCCCGAACTGGCTCGCGTTCGACCGAACCCAGGTCAGCGCCGCCTGCATGCTCTCCTTCATCACATCGCCGATCTGGCCCGTGATCGTGAAGCCGCCCTTGCCCTTCATCTTGTTCGCCTCGATAAAGAGCACGTCGCCTCCCGCCGGTGTCCACGCCAGGCCAACCGCCACGCCCGCGCGCTTCGTCCGCTCCGCGATCTCCGTGTCCACGCGAACCTTGATCCCGCCCAGGAACTCGTGAATCACCTCCGGAGTAATCGTGACCTTTTCCGTCGCTCCCTCGGCGATCTTGCGAGCCACCTTGCGTGCAACCGTTCCGATCCTCTGCTCCAGCTTGCGAACCCCGGCCTCACGCGTATAGTGCCGCGCAATCATTGCCACACTCTCCGTCGGGAACTCGATCATCCCCGGATCGACTCCGTTCTCCTTGACTTGCCGCGGAACCAGATACCGCTCCGCAATATTGACCTTCTCCTCCTCCGTGTAGCCGGTCAGTTCGATGATCTCCATCCGGTCCAGCAGCGGAGCAGGAATCGTGTCCAGCTGGTTCGCCGTGCAGATAAACAGAACCTTGCTCAGATCGAACGGCTGATCCAGATAGTTGTCCCGGAACGTATTGTTCTGCTCCGGATCCAGCGTCTCCAGCAGCGCGCTCGCAGGATCGCCTCTGAAGTCACGCCCCAGCTTATCGATCTCATCCAGCATGAAGACCGGGTCGTTCACCTCCACCCTCTTCAGGTGTTGAATGATCTGTCCCGGCAGAGCTCCGATGTACGTCCTGCGGTGGCCGCGGATCTCCGCCTCGTCATGCATGCCGCCCAGCGAGATGCGCGAGAACTTCCGTCCCAGCGCCTTCGCAATCGACCGCCCCAGCGAGGTCTTGCCCACGCCCGGAGGTCCGACGAAGCACAGAATCGGCCCCTTCATGTCCGGCTTCAGCCGCCGCACACTCAGGTAATCCAGAATCCGGTCCTTTACCTTCTTCAACCCGTAGTGGTCCGCATCAAGAATCTCCTTCGCCTTCTTGATGTCCACCTCCGTTGCCGAGCTCTTCGCCCACGGCAGAACCGCCAGCCACTCCACATAGTTCCGCGTCAGGCTGTAGTCAGCCGCCATCGGGCTCATCCTGCTCAGGCGCGCCAGCTCCTTCAACGCGTCCTTCTTCGTCTCGTCCGGCATCCCGGCCGCTTCGATCTTCTCCCTCAGCTCGGCAATATCCTTCTGGCTCTCGTCAACATCTCCCAGCTCCTTCTGGATCGCCTTCAGCTGCTCGCGCAGGTAGTAGTCCCTCTGCGACTGCTGCACCGAGTCCTGAACCTCGCTCTGGATCTTGTTCCTCAGCTGCTGAACCTCGATCTCCTTCGCCAAGTGCTTGTTGATCCGCTCCAGCCGAGCCGTCACATCCGGAGTCTCCAGAAGCTCCTGCTTGTCCGCCGTCGTCAAAAACGGCAGCGACGAGGCAATAAAGTCCGCCAGCCTCCCCGGCTCCTCGATGTTGATCGCAATCGTCTGCAGATCGTCCGACAGCGTTGGCGACGACGTAACAATCTGCTGAAACTGGCTCACCACATTCCGCTGCAGGGCCTCCGTCTCCGGAGTCTTCTCCGGCTCCGTCTCCGGAACCACCTCGAACTCCGCCGTCATAAACGGCGTCAGCTGCGTAAACTCGCCCAGCTGCACCCGCTCATTGCCCTCCGTAAACACGAACAGGCTCTGGTTCGGCATCTTGACGACCTTGTGTACCGTCGCCCGCGTTCCTATCGCGAACAGATCCGCCGTCTGGGGCGCGTCCTGACGAGCATCCCGCTGCGCCACCACCAGGATCGACTTCTCCTCTCCCAGGGACTGGATCAGTTGAATCGAGCTGTCACGGCCCACCGTCAAAGGCAGAACCGCATGCGGAAAGAGAACCGTATCGCGCACTGGCAAAACCGGAACCGGCCGCTTGCCATTCGCGCCCTCGCCCCCTTCGGCGTTCTTTGCTGTTGGCTTGATTACACTTACGAAGTCGTTTGCCATTGAGTGTCCTTCTGTCAAATTATCAGATATTCGATGCAGCAACTATCATATAAGTCGCAACCACCCAACTCAACCCAAACTCCAGGCCACGAATATACCCATGACTAGGCAAACCAGTGCATGTTCTCCTTAAGACGCCTCATTCATCCCCTCAGTATCGGCGCCCATCCCATTTTCTTGATCTCTTTTCCACCGCCGTCGCTCATTCTCCCCGATACCGGCAGCACGGTTCGTCATCGGCCCGGACGTCCGGCCATCCTTCTACCGAATCGTAGTCCCTTCCCTGCCACAAATGCCTGTTAACCCAAGGACCGTCATTCTGACCCTGAGCGCAGTCGAAGCGGGAAGAATCTCAGTAGTTCGCGTGCTCCGCCACCGCGGTTGTCGCTTCACCCGCACTTCGAAACCAGCGCCTTTGCTTCTGAAACCAGCGCCTTTGCTTCTAAGGTAGAGCGGGGCTTCAGCCCCGCGTCTATACCCGTCGCGAAAAGGCGACGCACCACTCTGCCGAAGGCTGGAGCGAAGTCCGAAGGACGAAGCGACTCAAATCTCAGCGAGGCCAAAAACCTTGTCAAGCCCCAAAACCACGTATCTCTCTCAATCCAAAAGAAATAAAAAGTGCCGATTAATTACCTCCGGTTTGCTAAACTCAAATCAGAATCAGAAAAGAGAAAGCCCCAGCCACATAAGGCCGGGGCTTTCCCCTTTTGAATCAAGATTTTGACCCCTAAACCCTGAAGATTCAATATTTTAGGCTGTAGGAATCAAGCAAACCGAAGAAACAAAAGAACTTATCTTACCACCAGGGGGGAGGGGTCAGTTGAACATCTCCTTCACCTTGTCCAAGATCCCCCGCGAGGTCGGCGTGTTTTCCACGTGCATTGTCTCGCCAAGCTGCCGCAGAAGCTCCTTCTGCTGTTTGTTGAGCTTCGCCGGCGTCTGCACCCGTATCTCGACGATCAGGTCGCCCTTGCCCCGCTCGTTCAGGTGCGGAACGCCCTTACCACGCAGCTTGAACTCGCGCCCGCTCTGCGTGCCCTCGGGAATCTTGATCGTCTCGACCCCCTCGAGCGTCTGGATCTCAAGCTCCGTCCCCAGAGCAGCCTGCGGGAACGAGATCGGCAGAACGCAGTGCAGATCATCGCCGTCGCGCTCGAAGAACTTGTGCGCCCTCACGTTCAGGATCACGTAAAGGTCGCCCGAAGGCCCGCCGAACTTCCCGGCCTCGCCCTCGCCCTGATAGCGGATCCGCGTGTCCTGCTCGACGCCCGCCGGAACCTTCACCACGATCGTGTGCTCGGCCTGCAGCCTCGTCTCGCCGTGGCACGTCGGGCAAGGATCGACGATCAGCGTCCCTGTTCCGCCGCACACCGAGCAGGTCTTCGCCACCGAGAAGAAGCCCTGCTGGAACCTCTGCTGGCCGCGACCGCCGCACTGCGTGCACGTCACCGGCTGCTTGCCCTTGGCTGCGCCCGATCCGCGGCAGTCCCTGCACGCCTCGCTGCGGCGAATCTTGATCTCGCGCTCGACCCCGAAGACCGCCTCTTCGAACTCCAGCGTCAGGTCGTAGCGCAGATCGCGCCCGCGCTGCACCCGCGAGGCCTGACCGCGCGAGCCGCCCATGTTGAACATCTCGCCGAACAGGTCGCCGAAGATGTCCCCAAGGTCCTGAGCGTTGCCAAAGCCGCCGCCGAACGGGCTGCCGCCGAAGCCGCTGCCGCTCGAGCTGCCGTTGAACGCCGCATGGCCGTAGCGATCGTACGCCGCGCGCTTCTCCGGGTCGCTCAGAACCTGGTAAGCCTCGCTGCACTCCTTGAACTTCTCTTCGGCGGTGTGATCGCCCGGATTGCGGTCCGGATGATACTGCATCGCAAGCTTGCGATAAGCCGTCTTCAGCTCCTGATCGGAAGCGTCCCGCGAGACGTTCAGCACTTCATAGAAATCGGTCTTGGTCACGTTTGCCGTCGCACTCATTCTTTCAACAACTCCATCTTCAACAACCCAGACTAGTCACTCACCATCGCCGGATTCACCGCGATCTTCACCAGCGCCGGACGAAGCAGCTTATCGCGGACCTTGTACCCGCAACGAACCTCTTCCAGCACCTGATGATCGGGAAACTCCTTGGTTTCGATGCTCCCCAGAGCTTCGTGGACTCGCGGGTCGAACTGCGCCCCGACGCTCTCCACCGGAACCACGTTCAGCCCGCGCAGAGCGTCTTCCATCTGCTTTAGAATCAGCTCCACGCCCCCGCGAAGTTGCTCGGCCGAACCATCCGACTTCAGCGCCAGCTGGAAGTTGTCCATCACGCCCAGGAACGGCTCAACCGTACTCGAAACCGTGTAATCGCGAGCGTCCTGACGCTCCTTCGCCTCGCGCCTGCGCGCATTGTCGAACTCCGCCTGCAGCCGCGCCAGCCGGTCCAGAAGCTGATCGCGCTCGCCCTTCACCTGCTCAAGCTCCACCTGAGCTGCATCCTGCACTGCCTCCTCAGAAGGAGTCGTCACAACATCACCCTCCTGCACGGCTTGCACAGTGGTCTCGTCCTGCATTGGATCATGTCTCCTCATGGAATCGTTTCCCTCTTCTATTATCGCCCATCGCGCAATCCCAGGCGTAGAAGCCCAACTACTCGTTTGGATGCAGGACAATCCGGTCGAAGACCCGAGACAGATAGCCGACCGCGTTCATCGTGTTCTCGTAGTCCATCCGCGTGCTTCCGATCACCCCGATCGTCCCGCGATTCTCGCCCCCCATCCGCGCCGGCGCCGCGATCAGCACCAACCCAGCCATCTCCGGAGCCTGCTCCTCGAGATCGAAGACCACGCGAACGCTCTCCTGCCGAGAGTCGATATACGCATTCAGCAGCTCCACCAGCCTCTGCTTGGCTTCAAGTGCGACCAGCATTTCGCGCAGCCGTTCGCCATCAACCTGCGTTCCAATCAGGTTCGCCACGCCCTCGACGTAGACCGACGCAACAGGAGTCTCCGCCGCCGGAACCGTCTTCACCCAGAGCTGCTGTACCGAGTTCAGCAGCCGCTGATACTCCGTGCGCTCGCGCTCCACCATCCGCGCCAGCTCCGCGCGAACCTGCTCTACGCTCCAGCCCCGGAAGTGCTCGTTCAGAAAGTTCGCCGCCGTCTCCAGCTCGCCCAGCGTCAGGTCATGATCGAGCGCCAAAACACGGTCGCGAACCATTCCCGACCGCGTCACCACAACCGCCAGAACCCGCGCCGGAGCCAGCCGCGAGAAGTGCACATGCTCCAGCGCATCGCCCTCCGCAGCCGTCGCAATCGCAAGCCCGACGCCGCTTGAAAGCGTCGCCAGCACATGCGACGTTCGTTCCAGCACCGCCTGCGTTCCCGCAACGCCCACAAAGCTCGAATCGATCTGCCGCCGCGACCGCGCCGGAAGCCGCCCGGCATCGATCCGCGGATGCGCCCCACCGCTCAGCTGTTCCACGTACATCCGGAACGCGCGCGCCGTCGGAATCCGCCCCGCCGAGGTATGCGGCTGCTCCAGCAAACCCGCCTCGGCCAACTCCGCCATCTCGTTGCGGATGGTCGCCGAGCTCATCGCCGGAATCTCGCCGTACGCCAGCCGCGCAATCGTTCCCGAACCCACAGGTTCGCCGGTCGCGATATAGCTCTCGATGATGGCCGTCAGGATGGCCCGCTGCCGCGCCGTGATCCGCCCTTCCTCTGCCATCGCGATTCCTCCCGCTCGAGTCCAGTCTACCGTTACCGTCAACAGGCCTAACTGATCTCCAGCACGTCCTCACTCTTAGACGCAGCCTCGCGCGCCTTGTCGGCCACGCGCCGAGCCACCGCATAGAACTCCGCCGAAAGCTTCGCTTCCGGCCCCGCAAGCGCAACCGGAAGTCCTTTGTCGCCGCCCTCGCGGATCGTCGGACTCAGCTCCAGCGCGCCCAGAAACGGCAGCCCGAACTGTGCCGCCGTCCGCTCCGTTCCGCCGGCGCCAAACACATCGATCACCTCGCCCGAAGGCAGCGTCATCTGCGACATATTCTCCACCAGACCCAGAACCTCGACCTTCACCTGGTGAAACATCTCCAGCGCCTTCCGAGCATCCTCGAGCGCGACGCTCGATCCCGTCGAGACCACGATCGCCCCGGTGAGCGGAACCGTCTGGACCAGCGAGATCACAACATCGCCCGTCCCCGGAGGAAGGTCGATGATCAGGTAGTCCAGCTCGCCCCACTCCACCTGCTGCAGAAACTGCCGGATGATCTGGTGCAGCATCGGCCCGCGCATCACCAGCGGCTTGTCCCCCGGCGAGATCAGCCCAATCGAGATGAATTTCACCCCGTGCGCCAGGATCGGCTCGATGCGGTTCCCTTCGAGCACGCTCGGCTGCCGCGTCGCTCCCAGCATCGTCGGCACGTTCGGCCCATAGATATCGGCGTCGATCAGCCCGACCTTATAACCCAGCTTGCCCAGCGCAACCGCCAGGTTCACCGCGATCGTTGTCTTGCCGACCCCGCCCTTGCCGCTGCCAACTGCTACAACGTGCGCCACTCCAGGCAGAGGCTGCGGCCCCTGCGGAACTCCTGCTCCCATGTGTCCCATAACCCTCTCCTGATCTCTTTTCACGGCGCGCGAACGCGTCAGATATGCCACTCATCGCCGAGCGCGGCGCGCATCTCCTTCTTGCGCTGCGTCTCGCCTGCCCGCATCTCGCGGCGGCGTCCTGCGTCTTCGAACCGCCGCTTCTGGTGCTCCGTCTCCGGAATCACTTGCGGCACAACAATCCTGCTCCCTTCCTTATCCACAGCGACAAAGGTGAGATACGCCGACGAGACGTGACGCAATCTGTTCTTCCGGACGTCCTCCACCATCGCCTTCACCCCAACCTCCATCGAGGTGCGATACGCGCGATTCACACTGGCCTTCAGGATCAGCAGATCGCCCACACGCACCGGCGCGACGAAGTCCAGATGATCCATGCTCGCCGTCACCGTAGTGGCCCGTGCATGACGGCTCGCCGCCATCGCTCCAACCAGGTCGATATACTGCATCAACCGTCCGCCAAAGAGATTTCCCAGGGCATTCGCGTCCGAGGGAAAGATAATCTCACTGCGTTCCGATTGCGACTCGCATACCGTTCTTGCCAAAACTACGTCACTCATCCCTTTCCAGTGTAAATCGCGACGGCTTGCCAACTCCATGCGAGACAGCGCACCATCGTTCTATGGATCGAATCGCGCTTCTCAACCAAGTGCTCGAGCAGAACCCTGCCGATGCCTTTGCCCGTTACGGCCTGGCGATGGCTCACCTCTCGGAAGGCCGAACCGACGACGCGCTCGCCGAGTTCGACATCCTCATTCGGCACAATCCCGAGTACATTCCGGCCTACCAGATGTCCGCCCAGACGTTCGCCAAACTCGGCCGCTCCGCCGAGGCCATCGAGCGCCTACGCCACGGCATCGCCACCGCCGTCCGGCACGGCAACGCCCACGCCGCCTCCGAGATGCAGGCCCTGCTCGACGATCTCGCACACTGACGCCACTCCCATCGAACCCTTCGCCCGCCCCGAACATCTATACTCTCACCATGGCGAATCGACTCCCCGCGACCCTCGGCGCTCTCCGGAGCAGTGACTACACCCCCGAACGCCTGGCTCGCAGCGTCAAGGACGAGCTTCGCGAGAACCTCATCTGCCGCCTTCGCACAAGTGCCCGCGGCAAGGAAAACCAGGAGACTATCTTCCCCGGCATCGTCGGCTACGAGGACACCGTCGTCCCGCAGATCGTCAACGCCATCCTCTCGCGTCACAACTTCATCCTGCTCGGACTGCGCGGACAGGCGAAGTCGCGCATCCTCCGCGCGCTCACCACGCTGCTCGATCCGCACACGCCCTACATCGCAGGCTCCGAGATTCGCGACAACCCCTACGCGCCCATCAGCAAGTACTCGCGCGATCTGATCGCCAAAATGGGCGACGAGACGCCCATCGCGTGGGTCACCCCGGACGACCGCTTCGTCGAAAAGCTCGCCACCCCCGACGTCACCGTGGCCGATCTCGTCGGCGACATCGACCCGATCAAGGCCGCCCGCTCCAACCAGGACCTCGGCTCCGAGCTGACGATGCACTACGGCCTTCTGCCCCGCGCCAACCGCGGCATCTTCGCCATCAACGAGCTTCCCGACCTCGCGGGCAAGATCCAGGTCGCTCTCTTCAACATCATGCAGGAGGGCGACGTGCAGATTAAGGGCTACCCCGTCCGCCTGCCGCTCGACGTCGCCATCGTCTTCTCCGCCAACCCCGAGGACTACACCGCGCGCGGCAAGATCGTCACCCCGCTCAAGGACCGCATCGGCTCGGAGATTCGCACACACTACCCCGAGGACATCGAAGAAGGCATCGCGATCACCGCGCAGGAAGCATGGTCAAAGCGTCCCGCGGCAAACATCGAGATTCCCCACTACATCCGCCAGGTTGTGGAGCAGATCGCCTTCGCCGCCCGCGAGGACAAGAAGGTCGATAAGAAATCCGGCGTCTCGCAGCGGCTTCCCATCAGCACAATGGAACTCGTGCTCTCGAACGCCGAACGCCGCGCCCTCATTCACGGCGAGAGCCTCGTCGTTCCCCGCGTCGGCGACATCTACGCCGCGCTGCCCGGCATCACCGGCAAGATCGAGCTCGAATACGAAGGCGAGATGCGCGGCGCCGACACCGTCATCCGCGAGATCATCCGCGTCTCCGTCTCCCACATCTTCGATCAGTACTTCGGCGACACAGACACCCAGCAGATCGAGCAGTGGTTCAATCTCGGAGGCACCGTCCAGCTCAACGACGCCCAGCCCGCCGCCGGCTCGCTCGCCGAGCTCAAACAGATCCAGGGCCTCTTCGAGAAACTCTCCCCGCTGAACATCAACGGCAAGTCCTCACCCGAAACCACCGTCAGCGCCGCCGAGTTTCTGCTCGAAGGCATGTACGCCCACAAGCGAATAAGCCGCGCCGAAGAACGAGTCTTCACCGCCGCCGAAAAGAAGCAGCGCGTCGACCAGGCCGCCAGCTATGCCGAGCGCATGCGCGAACGCGAACAGGAAGAGTACACCACACGCAATCGCACGCGGCGTGGCTTCAATTAGGAATCGGTTCCCGCATGCAGGCCGAATGACAAATATTTCTTAGTGCAACTCAGGATTCTGGGATACATTGAGCTGCTGCAATGACTTCCCGGAGCCCAACCCGTTTTTACGGGATACAGGTTTTGCGCGGCATCGCGGCCGTACTTGTATTACTGCATCACCAGATCGTGGCAATTCGCGACATTCGGATCGCGGGGGCAGAACGCTTCTTTATCCTTACCCGCGGAGCGTTCGGTGTAGACATCTTTTCCCCAGTCAGCGGATTTGTCATGTATCTCGCTGCTTCGAAAGCGCTTCGCCAGCCGGAGGCCGGCCGTGCGGCGGGGGAGTTTGCCTCGCGACGCTTCATTCGGGTCGCATCGCTCTATTGGCTCTTTACAACGCTCAGGCTCATTGTTGTCCGAATCACGGCCGCCGTCAGCCTGCTTAGTCATTTCTCTTTTTGGTACATTGTCACGTCCTATCTCTTCCTGCCGGCCTACAATCCGCAGGGACTCGTACTCCCGGTTCTTTCGGCCGGTTGGACGCTCTCATATGAGATGCTGTTATACGCAGTCGTATCGGTTTGCATTCTCTGCCGTGCGCCGTTGCTCACATGGTGTACAGTCGTCATTGGCACGCTCTCTGTGGCTGGCATCGTCATTCCCCATTCCTGGGGAGCCACCTGGCTGGCCAATCCTATCGAACTGGAGTTTCTGGGTGGACTCTTTCTGGCAGCTCTGTGCCTGCGAAGAGTGCTCCTTCCTCCTGTCTTGGCGATCTCGATTGCCATTGCATCCATACTCTTTGTTGCCCTCATCCCCTGGGAGGCCGAAGAGTCCCTTCTTCGCGCCCTCCTCTGGGGCGTTCCTGGATGCCTTCTGCTCTGGGCCTTCACATCGCTGGAATCCGTCGCTGATCTCTCGCGACACACGTTTTTGCTTCTCCTGGGAGACGCTTCCTACTCTCTCTATCTGACGCATCTCTTCTTCGTGCCAATCACGGCTAGGGCGATCGGCAGACTGCATCTTGAGGGAATGCTCACTCTGGCGATCGCACAGGCCGTCGGCGCAGCAATTACCGTTGGCTTTGCAATTGCCATCCACCTCAGGATTGAGCAGGCTTTGATGTCGTTTTTCTCCGGCCGTATCCCGTGGTCGCTCCGGTCAGTCGAAGAACGGGCCTAATGCTGATTCGGTGTGGGTATCGATGGTCATGCCCACGAACAAGAAGAGTACAGCGCCCTCCCCGCACGCGATCTTTAGAGGGCTCGAGACGCCAACCTTTTACACCTAGACGGCAGCACGACGATCATCGACGGCTACGCGCTCGGCGCGGTTGGTAAATGATGGCTCTCTGCAAGGCGAGCGGAATCTAAACCGCAGGGTCTACACTCTAAAGCAGAGGACTTTGCCGCCCGGGAGGAATCAACCCATGAAACGAGTCCGCTACACCAAATTCACCGGCGACCTCTCCTCGAGCTTCGGCCTCGAAGACCTCATGCAGGCCCTCTCGGACTTCTTCCTCGACTCCGGCTTCAACGACCCATACGCCAGCTTCCACGAGTTCAACGACCAGACGCTCGAGAACCTCCGCGATGCCATCCGCCAGGCGCTCGAGTCCGGCGAACTCTTCGACGAAGAGGCGCAGGAGAAGTTCGACACGCTCGCCGAAGACCAGGTCGAGGAGCTCATCGACAAGATCATCCAGAAGATGCAGGAGCAGAACTTCATCAACGCCGAGCAGCCTCCCCAGGGCCAGGGCCAGATGGGCAACGGCAACGAGAATGCACGCTTCGAAGTCACCGACAAGGGCATGGACTTCCTCGGCTACAAGGCCCTGCGCGAGTTGCTTGGCCCGCTCGGCCGCTCCAACTTCGGCCGCCACGACACCCGCCACGAGGCTGCCGGCGTCGAGATCAACGGCTCCTCCAAGCTCTACGAGTTCGGCGACACGCTCAACCTCGACGTCACCGCCACCTTCTCCAGCGTCTTTGCTCGCGAGGGCATCCGCACCGCCGTCGAAGGCGAGGAACACACGCCGCTCAACGTCGAGTACTCCGACCTCCACGTCCACCAGTCCGACTACCAGTCCTCCTGCGCCACCGTCGTTCTGCTCGACTGCTCGCACTCGATGATCCTCTACGGCGAAGACCGCTTCACTCCGGCCAAGCGCGTCGCCATGGCGCTCTCGCACCTCATCCGCACGCAGTTCCCCGGCGACACGCTCAACCTCGTCCTCTTCCACGACACCGCCGAGGAGGTCCCCGTCTCGCAACTCTCCCGCGTCCGTGTTGGCCCCCACTACACCAACACCCGCGACGGCCTGCGACTCGCGCAGCGCATCCTCGCCAAGCAGAACAAGGACATGAAGCAGATCGTGATGATCACCGACGGCAAGCCCTCGGCCCTCACCCTGCCGGACGGACGCATCTACAAGAACGCCTTCGGCCTCGACCCGCTCGTCATCGAAGAGACGCTCGAAGAGGTCTCGCGCTGCAAGCGCTCCGGCATCATGATCAACACCTTCATGCTCGCCAACGACTTCACCCTCATGCAGTTCGTCCAGAAGGTGACCGCGATGTGCCGCGGCAAGGCCTACTTCACCACCCCGCAAACCCTCGGCAACTACCTGTTGATGGACTTCATGTCACGCCGCATGAAGACGGTGCATTGAAATCGAGCGAAGCTGTCTGAACCTCGCTTTGCGTCATGAAGACAGTGCACTAGGGCCCTCAGCGTCTGCCCGCTGAACCCTTTCGCTACCTTTCCGTATCTATTCGCGTCTTACTACACGACTCGCGTGGGAAAGCCTCCCGCGTGCCGGAGGAGATCCCATGACACCGCAGGAACAACAGATGCTTGAGCGCCTGATTCAGCGCGTCAATCAGACCAAGCTCCAGGAAAAGGACTTCGACGCCGAAGAGATGTTGCAGCAGACGCTCGGCCGTAACTCGGATGCGCTCTACATCCTCGCACAGACCGTGCTCGTACAGCAGTATGCTCTCGAACAGGCGCAGAAACAGCTCGAGGAGCTTCGCCAGCAGCAGGCACAGCAGCCGCAGCGCTCAACCAGCTTCCTCGGCAGCCTGCTCGGCCGTGACGACACCTCACGCCCAGCACCACCGCCTGCTCCGCCGCCCACGTATTCGACTTCGACGCCGCAGTATGCTCCTGCTCCAGGCTATGCTCCGGCATACGGGGCCCCGCAGTCCGGAGGCTTTCTACGCGGTGCCATGCAGACCGCAGCCGGTGTCGCCGCCGGCGCACTCGCCTTCCAGGGGATCGAGAGCCTGATGCACGGCTTCGGACACGCCGCAGGCTACGGACCAGGCTTCGGCAGCTTCGGTGAAGGGGATCGACCAGAGATCATCAACAACTACTACGGCGACGACGAGCGCGGTCACGAGAGCCCTCTCTCGCCCGACATCGAAGACCGGCGCGGCGAATCGCGCTTCTCTCAAGCCGTCGACAAGGACGACCACGGCGACGCCTTCATGAACAGTGATGACAAAGCAGACAACTTCGCCGACGACACCTCGTCCTTCGACGACAGCTCCGACTTCGGAGACGGTTTCGACTCAGGAGACGACAGCGGCTTCTAGTTGCTCTCACCCTTAGGACTGTATTTGTCCTTATGTTTCAGGTCGAGACCGAACTTCGGTTCACCGGTCGTCCCCGTGATCTTCACAGGAATCTCCGCTCCCGCACCATTCTTCTTGAAGAACGGGTCCACCGGCTTCAGCAACAGCGACTTCCAAGTCGACGCCACCATCTGCGAGATCTTCGCGTCCGTCCTGACGATCCCGCCAAAGTCGAACTCCCTGCCGTCGAGCGAATACACGCCCGCCAGCCGCACCCTGGCGCCGGGCAACTCGTAGTCCAGCTGCCTGAAGTCCATCCTCCCCCTGCCCAGCGTAAATTGCCCGGTCATCTTCGACCGCACATCCTCTGCGCCGGGCTTTGCCTGCTTCGCCGCGCCCTGCGCCCGCAGGCTAAGCATGTCCACCTTGTCCTGCACCGCGACGTTCGTGAAGTGAATCCTCGACAGCGTGAATCGTCCCGTCAGCCCCAGCTTTTCGATCACTCGTTCCTTGCCCGGCTGGATCTGCAGCTTCATCTTCATGTTGAGCGACCCCGTCATGATGACGGGCTGCGTCTTCACACCAAGCTCCAGGAAGTCCTGAATCCTCCCGTGTGGAACATCCACGTCAAGATCGATCAGATGCCCTTTGCCCTTGATATTCACAATCGCGCCGTTACCGCTGAACTCCGACCTGCCCAGCGTCGCCTCCACAGGCTGCAGGTAGGTGTCTCCGCTCGTTCCATCCACAATTGCGTGAAACTTCGTATGCAGCGGCATCGGATGATTCGCCGTGTCCAAGGAGAAGTCCGACATATCGGTCGTCCCATCCACCACAATCCGATTCAGTTGCCCGGTAAACTCACCCACCGACGACAGCACGCCACCAATGCCGCGGATCGTATTTAGATCCGCATGATCGAACGTGTACCTTCCCGTCACCGTGGAATCTCCCGGACTCTCATTCACCCACGGGCCAAATGTCCCAGTTGCATGAATATCTCCCCTTGGAATGGCGTTGACCAGCGTCGCATCGTACCGCCACGGTGCATTCGGACCCACGTTGTGCATCACGATATGCTCCAGGTCGAACTCCTTCGGATCCTTGTCCGGCTTGGCCGTCTCGATCACCAGCTTCGAGTCATCGCAAACGATCTCGTCCACCACAATCTTGATCTTGCCCAGGTGGCGGTTGCTCTTCGGCACCTGTCGTCGCACCTCGCGCGGCGGAATATGGATCGCCATCCCGGTGACGTGCACCGTCCCCACATGCATCGGTTTCAAGAACAGGCCGCGTACATCGGCATGAAACGCGAAATGACTCAACTCGATCAGAGGGTTCTTCGCTCCGGCCGCCAAGACATCATCCGTCGGATAAATGCGCAGTTCCTCTCCCGAAACTTCAAGGCCCTTCAGCACCGACACATGAAAGCCGCCCAACTCCACCCTGCTGTTGAAACGCGTGCTCAGAGTCTCGATCACCCGCCCCCTCAGAATCGGCTCGGCGCGATGCAGCATAAACTCCACAACGGCCGTAACCACGATCACCGCAAGCAGAAGAGAGATCGCAGTCCAGCCCCACACTCCGCGGCGCCGCTTCCCGACGCCCTTCCTGCTTTCGGGCTCCTTGCCTGTGTCCTGCTTAACGCCGTTCACAATCAATTGGATGCGGAAATGATTCGCCTCGTCTTCCCTACTTTCCCCGTGACAAAAACTCTATAAAAAGCTGTTACCCTTCTCTTCGCCTCGTATCTAACGGGGCAAGACGGGGCGCTGATTAGCCCTTCCCAAAACCCAAGGAGATGTCATGAAAAATTCCTTCAAGGCAATGATGCTGAGCGCCGCTGTCACCGGCCTGCTCAGTGGCTCGGCTACTCCCCTCAACGCTTCCATCAATAACCACGACGGCGCCCAGTTCGGCGCTGCTGCACTCTCCTCTGCCTCGATGATGGCGCAGGACAAGGACAAGCACTCCTGTAAAGGCAAGAACGACTGCAAAGGCAAAGGCGGATGCAAGTCCAGCGACAACGGCTGCAAGGGCAAGAACAGCTGCAAGGGCAAGGGTGGATGCGCCACCGATGGCTCCAAGCCCCCGGCGTAGCAGCTGGCCCTCCAACTCACAAGCTGATAGGTTCTGTTCCGCCGCGACACTGCCCCAGTGTTATGGCGGAACAGAACCAGCCTCCAGGCTAAGGACTCCGCAATGCCAGCAAATCGCTTCAACGGATTCACGGACTACGGCGTCGGCATTGGTCTCCGCGTGCCACACTATCGGCACATCCTCGAGAAGAAGCCCGTCGTCGACTGGTTCGAGATCATCTCCGAGAACTACATGATCGACGGCGGCCGCCCGCTCTCCGTGCTCGACAGCATCCTCGATCAGTACCGCGTCGTGCAGCACGGCGTCTCGATGTACTTCGGCTCCGCCGATCCGCTCTCACGCGAGCACCTCCGCCGCCTCAAGGCGCTCGTCCGTCGCACCAACACGCCCTGGCTCTCCGACCACCTCTGCTGGGGCTCGGTCGATGGCACCTACACTCACGACCTTCTCCCCATACCCTACACCTTCGAGGCCGCGCGCATCACTGCCGAAAAAATCCGCCAGGCCCAGGACTTCCTCGAGATCCCCATCGCCGTCGAAAACGTCTCCAGCTACGCCGAGTTCCACGTCTCCCAGATGACCGAGTGGGAGTTCCTCAACGAAGTCGTCGAGCAGGCCGACTGCGGCATTCTCCTCGACGTCAACAACATCTACGTCTCGTCACAAAATCACAACTTCGATCCTCACGATTACATCGAGGCAGTCCCCGCCGAGCGCGTCGCCCAGATCCACATCGCCGGCCACTCCAGATTCGAGAAGTACATCCTCGACACCCACGACCACCCCGTCCTCGACCCGGTCTGGTCGCTCTACGCGCGCGCCATCGAGCGCTGCGGCCCGACCGCCACGCTGCTCGAGTGGGATGACTCCATCCCCTCCTTCGACGAGGTGCACGCCGAAGCCCTCAAAGCCAACCGCTTCCTCCAACCGCAGGAACAGCCGCTCAAGGTGATCGCATGACCGGCCCCGATCTCCAGACCCTGCAGCGCCGCATGGCCAACGCCGTCATGCGCCCGCTCACCCGCAACGAGACGATGCACAAGCGCAGCGCCGGCAAGTCCATCGCCGCCGAAGCCGACACCTTCATCAAGCCCAACGACCGTCTCTCCTCCTTCGAGCGCCTCGAGATATACAACCGCCAATACTGGTTCCGTCTCTTCTCTTCCTTTGAAGAGGACTTCCCCGGCCTCAAATCCATCGTCGGCACGCGCCGCTTTGAAAACCTCATGCGCGCCTACCTCGAAGCCAACCCTTCGCGCTCCTTCACGCTGCGCAATCTCGGCCGCTCCCTCGTCGTCTGGCTGCGCGAAAACCCGCAATACACCCAGCCCGACACTGAAGCCGCCCTCTCCATGGCCGCGCTCGAGTGGGCCCACATCGAAGCCTTCGACAACGAACAGCGCACTCCTCTCTCTGCCGACGAGATCGCCGCCATCGACGACACGTCGCACCTCGAACTCCAGCCCTACCTCCGCCTCGTCGAAGCTCCCTACGCTGTAGACGACGCTCTGATCGCCATCCGCGACGCATCCCACGCCTCCGGCACCCAGGCCTCGAACGCGGTCAGCATTCATCTCGTTCGCCGCACTCGCTCCCGCACTCTACGCCGCGAGCAGATCTACCTCGCCGTCCACCGCCACGACGACTCCGTCTACTACAAGCGCCTCTCGCGCGAAGACTACCTTCTCCTCCACGCGCTCGATGGCGCCGCCACGCTCGGCGACGCCATCGAAGCCGCCTTCACCGACAGCGCTGTCCCCGAAGCCGACCGTCCCGTGCACATTCAATCCGTCTTCCACTACCTCATGCAGATGGGCTGGCTCTGCACTCCACGCACACAGGAGCCCGTATGAAACTCCTCTCAGGCATCGCCTCCGCTCACGCCGTCCTCTGCGACATCGCAGACAGACTTTGCTCGCCGCTCCTGCTCGCGGTCCGTCTCTACTGGGGGTGGCAGTTCGTCCAGACCGGCCTGGGCAAGCTGCGCAACCAGGAAAAGGTCGTCGACTTCTTCACCTCGCTCAACATCCCTTTCCCCGCGCTCAACGCGCACTTCGTCTCCGGACTCGAGTTCTTCGGCGGAATCCTGCTCATCCTCGGCCTCTTCTCACGCCCCATATCGCTGCTTCTCACCGGCTCCATGTTCGTCGCCTACTGGACCGCCGACCACGAGGCCCTCCTCTCCATCTTCTCCAACCCCGAAAAGTTCTACGGCGCCGATCCCTTCCCCTTCCTCTCCGCCGCCGTCCTCATCTTCGCCTTCGGCCCCGGCAGGTTCTCGCTCGACGCGCTCATCGCCAGCAAATTCAAGCTGTACATGCACACCAAAGACACGCACACGCCACACTGGGGAACGGATGCAGTCGCCGGCTAAAGAGAGAGACGAGGCAGCCATGATCGCGGATGTGCTGGCCGGCAACACCGAAAGCTTCCACGAACTCATTCGCCCCCACGAGCGAAGCGTCTACCTCATGGCCCTCTCCTTGCTCCACAACGAGGCCGAGGCCGAGGACGCCGCGCAGGAGGCCTTCATCAAGGCCTACCGCAACCTCGACCGCTTCCGCTCCGAGTCGCGCTTCAGCACCTGGCTCATCGCCATCGTCCTCAACGAGGCCCGCGCCCGCCTGCGCCGCAAGCAACCCGCCCTCACCGACTCCATCGACGACACCTCCGAAGGCTCCGTCGCTCCCGCGCAGCTCACCGACTGGCGCGAGATCCCCTCCGAATCCCTCGAACGCCAGGAGGTCCGCACGCTCATTCGCCGCGCCCTCGCCTCGCTCCCCCTCGCCTACCGCGAGGTCTTCGTCCTCCGCGAGCTCGAAGAGCGCAACGTTCAGGAGACCGCCGAAACCCTCGGCATCACCATCGCATCCGTTAAGATGAGGCTTCACCGCGCCCGCTTGATGTTGCAGAAACAACTCGCACCGCAACTCGTCAGCGCTGCCCCCGCACGCCGAAGGAGGTTCCCATGGTTCTGAGCTGCCGCCATGTCTGGGACTACATCTCCGGCTACCTCGACAACACGCTCGACGCCCAGACCCGCGCCGATGTCGAAGAGCATCTTGCGCACTGCGAGATCTGCTCCGCCGTCCTCGACTCCACGCGCAACATCCTCATCCTCACCGCCGACGACCGCGTCTTTGAGCTCCCCCTTGGCTACAGCGAGCGACTCCACGCCCGCCTCGCCCAGGCAATGCTCGAAGTCCCACCGCCAACAAATGAATCCTCACCCTGAAAGCGCAACGACATCTGAGCCAGGCCTTGACCTGTTGTCACTCCGAGCAAAGCGCAGCGAAGTCGAGGTACCCCCCGTATTTCATTTGAAACGCCACGAAGCTCAGGGGGCAACCAAATGAAACGGATCGCGCGTTTTTTTCACACCCGGTGCACCATCGGGTGCGCAATCCACTCCACCGCCAGCAGCACCAGCGTCACGATCGCCAGCGCCACCTGCAGCCGCTCCGAACGCAGCTTCTCTCGCGACACCGGTTGCACCCGCCACTGCGCCGCAGGCCGCGCCCGCAACGACCGCACCCGCCACACCGAGTACAGATTCGCCACAGAGCCCGCCAGCGCCAGCCACATCATCGGAATCCGTATCGCGTCCTGATGAAAACCCTTCGCCGGCGCATGAATCCCCGCCGCAGCCGCCAGCGCGCTCAACCCGATCAACACCCTGAATCCGCTGATCGCAAGCACCGCCGTGCACGCACTCTGCAGCAGCGCAAACAGAACGCTCCCCACATTCACCCAGCGCACCCGGCGCTCCGTACCCTCGGCCTGCTTCAACTGTTCTCCAAACGGCTCGTCGCTCATCGCGTCACCTCGCCGCCCGTCCGTGCTCCAGCCAAATCTTGTACAGCCCCCACGCGGCGATCGAGCAGTTGTCCACAATCTCCCCGCTCAGCACCATCCGCTCGAACTCCGCCACACGCACACGCCGCACCACCAGGTCATGCTCCTCCGCATCGGGCTGCGCCTCACCGTGCGTCAAGCCCTCCGCAAGAAAGACATGGTGCTTCTGGTTCATCACTCCATACGCGATCTGCACGGTGCTCAGGTGCGTCATCCGCGCTGCCTCAAGCCCCGTCTCCTCCCGCAGCTCCCCACGCGCCAGCTCTTCCGGATCAACTTCAGCCTGTTCCCATCCGCCCTGCGGAAACTCCGCGAACGTCCCGCCCACCGTGTATCGATACTGCTCGATCAGGTAGACGAACTCGCCCTCCGCCGTGACCTCCAGCGGAATGATGATCGACGCCGGATCCTTGTCGATCACGCCATAGATGCCGCGCTGTCCGTTCGCGCGCTCGATCACATCCTCGCGCACGCTCGTCCACGGGTTGCGATACACCTCACGACTGCTGATCGTCTTGATGCTCAAGCCTTCCTCGCAGTTCTGTTCAACCTACTCGGGCATCTCAAACTCAAGATGCGAAGGATACTTCGGCGACTCATAGATCGAGATCGTCTGCGCCTTGTACGCACTCGCCGGAGCCGTCATGATGTTCGGCACATACGTCTGCGGATTCCGGTCGTACAGCGGGAACCAACTCGACTGCACCTCGACCATAATCTTATGTCCCTTCAGGAACGTGTGGTCCGCTCCATGCAAACTCCACCGGTACTCCGTCACCTCGCCCGGCTTCACCGGCTCCGGCTTCTCGAAGCTCTTGCGATACCGGCCGCGAAGAATCTCATCGACCACCATCAACTGATAGCCGCCCATGCCGTTCGGCGCGTCGTCCGGATAGACATCGATTAGCTTCACCACCCAGTCCGCATCGCTGCCCGTAGTCGCCGCGAAGATGTCCGCCATCACATCGCCCGTCACCGTCACATCATGATCCAGCGGCGCCGTCGTGAAGTTCGCCAGGTCCTTGCGTCCACTCACAAACCGCTGGTCTTCCACGAGCCAGGTGCGCCACTTCGATCCACGCCCATACGTCGGCTGAATCGGCCTGTTGCGATACGGCACCGGATTCGCTGGATCAGCCATGTAGTCCGTCTTCACCTCTCCTGATGGAGCGTTGAAACTCAGACAATTTCCCGGAGCCAAATACAGTTTCGCCGCTTTGAATCCAGCCTTCGGCGGCCACACATCATATCGCTTCCACTGGTTCACACCTGTGCGGAAGCTCGCCGTATCCTTCAGATCAAATGCAGCACGATCCTTCAGGTACTTCTCAAAGAACGGCGCCTCGATCGTCTTGCGATACTGATCGCCCGTCGCCGCGCCAAAGTCCACCACGCCCAGATGCCGCGTCGTCGGACCCCACCCACCGTGATTCCACGGCCCCAGGACGATGAAGACCTCGTGCTGCTTATCGTGCGGCTCCAGCGCGGCATACTCGGCCTGCGGGCCCCACATATCCTCCTGGTCCCACCATCCTCCAACCTCCAGCGTCGGAACCTCCACCTTCGTCAGGTGCGGCTCCACCGCCATCGCCTGCCAGAACTTCGTATACTCCGGCTGCGACAGAAACGCCTTCGCCGTCGGCAGCTGCGTCATCCCTGCGCTCTTCGCCGCACCCGCAAAGTTTCCGTTCTTCAAAAAGAAATCAAACGTGTCCTCGCTCGACTGCACGGGCACATCCGTCTTCTGCGCCTCCAGCTGCTGCACATAGTCGAATCCGTACGTCTGGCGAAACGCTCCGTTGTGAAAGAAGTCGTCGCCGATCCAGATATTCGTCATCGGTGCCTGCGGCGAGATCGCCTTCACCGCCGGGTGTGCATCGATCCCGGCCATGATCGCCAGGAACCCTGGATACGAAACCCCGTACACACCCACACGCCCGTTGTTGTTCGGAATATTCTTCAGCATCCAGTCGATCGTGTCATTCGTGTCCGTCGTCTCGTCCACATCCTTCTTCGTCTTGTGCTCGACGATCGGACGGTTCATCACGAACTGCCCCTCCGACTTGTACCGCCCGCGAATATCCCCGGACACAAAGATGTATCCGCTCGCCGCCAGCTCGGGCTTCGAAGCATTCACTCCCGTCGACGATGCGCCGTCCACGCCGTACGGCGTCCTCTCCAGCAGAAACGGCAGCGGCTCCCCCGACTTCTCCGCCCCCGCCGGCCGCAGGATCACCAGGTGCAGCTTCGCCCCGTCGCGCATCGGCACCATCGCCTCCGTGCGCGTGTACTCGCGAAAGTGATTCAGCTTCGCCGGCTCCGCGCTGAAGCGAGCCATCGTTACCTCGCCCCCGCCGCTCCGCTGCCCCAAACCGGTCGTCTTCAATCCCGCGACATTTCCTGAAGCGTCACGTTCAAACGTCACCCGCAACGGCGTGCCTGGAACAAAGAAGTGGTCCTGCGACTCCGCCTTCAGCTCGCGCGTTGCCATGCGCTCGCCCTCGACACACAGCGTGTCGCCATTCACCGAGACCGAGTTGACAACATCCGGCTCCGAAGCGGACCGGTACTGCCCCACATACTCCGTCAGCTTCGCCGCCGGCAGCGTCACCGCCACCGGATCAGAGGCCGCCCCACCAGCCTGCGCCCACACCAACGTCGAACCAAGCAGAACAACCGAGAACAACCGAGCCGGCCAGCCGCAAACCTTCATCGAGCCTTCCTTAACAAAGCATTATTTGGGAAAACGCCGCCTCGATCCGCGAGCAGACTCGCCCAATCAAGGCGGCAGAATCCTCTACGTCAACACGGCCGGACTCGCTGCGCACTGGAATCCCACGCGGTTGTGCGACCCGTCGCAAAACGGCCGCTTCTCGCTATGGCCACAACGGCACAACGAGATCGCCGGCTTGCCCGTCAAATCCCAATGCCTTCCATCCGCGTCCGTCAACGAGATTGGACCCTCCACCCGCAACGGACCGTTCGGGCGAACCGTAATCTTTACTGCCTGTTCTGACATCGTTGCTGCTCACTCTCTTTTTGAAGATGAGCCAAGCATAGCAAACCCGGCGTTTCGAGTTGACGCAACGGCAATCTGGCATCAACGATCACGATTGGTCACATGGTTCAACTTCTGGGAAAATGCTTCCTCGCCTGCAAGACCGAAGACAACGAAAATCCAGCTCCTCTGATTGAGGAATCTCGTTTATTGCTTGTCCGACGCCATATACACCACGCCCCCGAACAAAGCGATCGCCATCAAACCAACCATCAGCACCGTCAAATTATTCCCAAACGCCGCAAAAAACGGCTGCAGATCGACTCGCACCCCAGCCAGCAGTTCCTGCAGGTCCCTCAAAGCAACCCAGCCCAGTCCTCTGCTCCACCCCCAGATCAAAAACCCGCACGCCGTAATCAAACCGATCATCAGCGCGAATCCCTGAGCCAGCGCCGCAGGCCTGCCCACCTGCCTCAGAGCCGCATCACGCTGGCGAAGCTGCGCCTTCCACCACAACGCCTGCGCGCTGCCCAACCGCGCCTCTCCTATGGACTCCAGGCGAGCCTCCTGAAAGCTCTGCGTAATCAGAACCTGTTCTTTGCATCGGCTGCAGCCATCGATGTGAGAGCGCAGACTTACTTCACACGCATCCGGCCAATATCCATTGCGCAGCATCGCAGCCACATCTTCCCTGCGGCTGCACGAGATCATCGTCATCCCAGCCTCCCATTCCGACCACCAGATCGTAGCTGTCTGGCCATCTCCTTCCGCGCCCGAAAGAGTAGTAGCCGGATGCTCGTTACTCCAAGTCCTGTGATCTCCGCAATCTCGCGGTGAGAGTAGTTCTCCGCGTGCGCCAGCCATAACAACTGCCGGTCACGCGGTCTCATCCTTGCCATCGCAGGACCAAGCATCGCGCGACAGTCCATCTCGGCTGAGTCATCCTCTCTCATCAGCAGATGCTCCGGCAAACCCTCGATCGAGATCACACCCGGCCGTCGCCAGTGATCGCGCAACAGGTTGCTCGCAATCCGAAACAGGTAGCGCCTCGCAGCCACTTCGCCGTCATTAGGAGTCGACGCACACAAAAATCGCACATAGCTCTCCTGCATCAGGTCTTCGGCCAGCTAGGCATCCCCCGAAACCCGCGCCAGATAGGCCCACAAGGGACGAGCCGAGCGTTCGTAGAATGCCGCAAAGGTCTCGCTGTCCATGGCTGGTTCCGCAGTCTGCGCCGCATCTCGGGTTCCCGCACCGGAAAGGACATGCTCCCAGTTCATATCGCCAGGCTCCCGGGCTGCGCATCACGAGTTCGCCTCACAGCCGCCCTCCCTGATCCACAGGTTCACCCGCGCCCCGAGGCATCAGACCCAGCCGACCGGCCAGAATCCAGGTAATGCCCGCGGAAACAACCAGTCCCACACCGGGCATCAGGACAACCACGCCAAACACCAGTAACGGCGCGGCGATCTCCGGAAGGCTATGCCGCAGAAACAGCAGCCCAGATCCCAACAACGTCAGTACGACGCCCACCTGCAGCGGAACAAGAACGCGTGTCAAAACTGCGGGAACCCGACGGTCCCTGTCAAAATCCACAGGAATGGGCGCTGCCTCCAGAAAACGCCTTCCTGCTTCCGTTCCCATGTAGTTCAGCAGTTCTTCGTTGCTGCTGAACCGCTCTATCAACCGTCCATGCACATCACTCTGCATCTTGAAGATGCGGCTCCAGCGCCGGTTATCAATGAGCGTCCGGATCAGCCACAAAAATGCGCCAAGCAGGACGAGGAATCCCAGCGAGCCTACCAGTATCCCCATAAAGTCTCTCAGCCGTGCGTCGTCATCACGAAATCGCTCCGGCCATAGCCGTCGCTGCAGCCCTTCAACACGTCTGCCGTGATTCCCGGAAAGGTCAGCGAAGAGATAGAAATCCGGATTCCGCACAACCTCGGGGTGAGCCTGCAGAAATCTCGCCAGCTCAGGATTGCTGCGCGCAATATACTCCTGGTTCGCCAGCAAAGAAGGATCGTTCGCAATCACCGTAGCCAGCGTAGGACTCATGCGAAGCAGAACCATCAGCTGCTCTCTGGTCTCAATAACCCTGTCCTTCGACATCTCTGGCGTGGCCGCTGGAGCAGCTGCCGGTGGCTGTGCCGTCGCATACGGCAACCCGCTCAGCAGAACTCCCCCTAAAACCATGGAGCGTACCGCTCCCCGCATCAACCAACAGTTTTTCAACATTCCGCTCTCCGTGTCATGATCTTCCGTCGCTCATACAACGGTTCAGCGGCCACTCTGGTTAACAAGCAATCTTCATTCAGCGCTTCGTCGAAAAATCCAGCTCCACCTCATCCACAAAGCACCAGCCCCAATTCTCCCCCGGCTCCATCGACCGCATGATCGGATGCTTCACCGCATGAAAGTGCTTCGTCGCGTGCTTATTCGGTGACGAGTCGCAGCACCCCATATGCCCGCAGACCATGCACATCCTCAGATGAACCCACCATCCCCCCACCTTCAGGCAGTCCTCGCATCCCTTCGCCGAAGGCGTTACCTCACTGATCTGATCCAGATGCCTGCATCGCATGCCCATCTCTCCTCTCGGTCTATACGATGCTAGCGCAACGCGCCTCTCCCTGATTCCCGATCGAGGTGCATCTGCTGGCCGGCGTTACTCCCCCATCCCCTCCGTGATCCCGTACTCCTTCAGCTTGCGATAGAGCGTCGTCTTCCCGATACCCAGCAGCTTGGCCGCCAGCAGCTTGTCGCCATTCAGCTGTCGAATCGTCCCCAGGATCGCCTGCTTTTCCATCTCGGCGATCGACACAATCCCGTCCTCACCCGCGCCCGCGCCCCGCGACCCCTCCGCCGCCGCCCCGGCGCCATTGCTCTCGGCCATGCTTCGATGCATCCTGAAGTCCTGCAGCTGCGTCGGCAAGTCGCCCATGTGCAGCACCGGCCCGCTTGAGAGCGCACACGCTCGCTCGATCGCGTTCTCCAACTCCCGCACATTGCCCGGCCAGTCGAACTTCTGCATCACCCGCAGCGACTCGTCCGAGAACGTCCGCTCAACTCCCGTCTGCTTCTCCATCCGCGCCAGAAAGTGCATCGCCAGCAGCGGAATATCTCCCCTGCGTTCGCGCAGCGGAGGAATCCTCAGGTTCACCACATTCAGCCGGAAGAAGAGGTCCTTGCGAAACCTCCCCTGCTCCACCATCGCCGTCAGATCGCGGTTTGTCGCCGCCAGCACCCGCGCCGAGATCGGCCGAGCCTGCGTCGACCCCACCGGCCTGATCTCCTTCTCCTGCAGCGCCCGCAGCAGCTTCGCCTGCAGGTCCAGCGGCAGCTCTCCAATCTCATCCAGAAACACCGTGCCACCCTCAGCCGCTGCCAGCAGACCCTCCTTCGCACGGTCCGCTCCAGTAAACGCTCCCTTCACATGCCCGAACAGCTCGCTCTCGATCAGACTCGGAACCAGCGACCCGCAGTCCACCGGCACAAACGGCTTCGCCTTGTTCGGCCCGTTGAAGTGGATCGACCGCGCCACCAGCTCCTTGCCCGTCCCGCTCTCCCCCAGAATCAGCACCGGATGCGTCGAAAACGCCACCTTCGAAAGAATCCGGTACAGCTTCTCCATCTCCGGAGAGCGCCCAACCAGCCCGTTGGTGTCCTTCTGTGACCGCAGCCTCTCCCGCAGCAGCCGGCTCTCGCGGTCGAACTGCACCCTCTGCCCCGCGCGCTCCAGCACCGTCGTCAGCTCCTCCAGCGCAAACGGCTTCGTCAGGTAGTCGCGCGCTCCAATCCGCATCGCCTCCACCGCCGAGGCGACCGTCGCGAACGCCGTCATCACCACCACCGCCGTCTCCGGATACAGCGACTTCACCTGCTCCAGCAGCTCCAGCCCCGCGCCATCCGGAAGCTTCAGGTCCAGCAGCAGCACGTCGATCTTCTGGTGCTTCAAAATCGCCCGCCCCCGCGCCACGCTCTCGGCTCCCACCACCGCACAGCCCATGCCCTCAGCGATCGTCACGCATGCCTTGCGCACCGCCGAGTCATCGTCCACCACCAGGACATGCAGCGTTGGCACAGCTCCCTGCACGCGCTCCGCCTTCGCCGGCGACCCCAGATCCGAGACCCCAACCAGCACTCCCGACGGAGCATCCGTGCTTCTCATCTGCGCTCCCTCTCTCCTCATCGCCTGCTCTCCCAGCATCACTTCGCTCATCCTTCTCTGTCCGTCTCCGCTCAGCACGCGATCCATCCCGCCGCGCCCCGCATCACTCGTCTCACGCCGTCGCGCCCTTCGAGCTCCAGCTCCTCCACCGCGCGCCACTCCACCGTGACACCGGTTCCCTCACCCGGACGGCTCGCGATCGTCAGGCAGCCCTCCGACATCGCCACCAGCTCGCGCACCACACGAAAGCCCAGCCCTCGCCCGCCCGCCTTCGCCACAGCAGACTCGCCCAGCACGCGGACCGTCACCTCGGTCATCCCGCAGCCGGTATCCGAGACCGTCAGCACCACCCGCGGCTCCGCCGTCCCCCAGCCATCCTCCGCAGCATCCTTCGCGCCGGCGACACTCACCGTTATCGTCCCGCCCTCGCCGCTCATCGCCTCCGACGCATTCTTCACCAGGTTCGTCAGGATGCGCTCTACCGCCTCGACCGGCACATTCACCGGCCGCTCGGCTCCCGGCCCGAAGACCACCTCCACCCTCCGCCCCGCCACGCGGCTCAGCAGGCCGCGGCATCGCTTCACCACGGCAGGCAGAACCGTCATCGCCTCCACGATCTCCGCCTCGCCGCTCTGCGCATGCTCCACCAGCCGCGCAATCATCGCGTGGCTCCGCTCGCTCAGCATCCTCAGCTCAGCCGCGTACTCCCGATACTCCTCGTTCAGAACCCCCGGCGCCGCCAGCAACTCCGAGTAAAGACTTAGCGCCCCCAGCAGATTCCCCGCATCGTGCGCCAGGCCCGCGCCTTCGGCCACCCCCAGCGATCCCGCCCCGTTCCTGTGCCCCCCCCGCGCCTCTCGCTCCAGACCCTCGCTCGGCTCGCGATCCACCATCCCGGCCGTCTCCTCGACGATTCCGAGATCCAGCCGCCGGCTCACAAACTGTAGCGCCGAAAACTGTCTTGAAGCTTCCTTCTCAAACACGGCAGTACTGCTCTGCATTGCCCGCATCGTCTTCTTCACTCCTGCACCGCGTGTTACTCCCCTGGCGGCTGCAGCACTTCAATAATCACGTGGAGTGCCAAACTGGAACTGCTCTCCCTAAGTGCTTGCTTAACAAGGAGCAGCCTCGATTCCACGTCCCTACGCTGTCAAGACAACCACGCCTCGCCCTTAAGAGCAATTCCCAAATCGGAACAGTCACCCCGCCGATACGTCCCAAATCCCTACAAAATTTACCCACACAGCTTTTCCCAAAACGGAATCATTCCCAATCCGGGAAGATCCGTCCCCCTCATCGCGCCACCCGCCTTCTACTCCCTATTCCCAACTCCCTATTCCCTGCTCCTCTATAATCGCCAAATGTCCGCCGCTCCACCCCAGATCTTCCGTCCCGACTCCCGCACCGCCGACTCCCTGCGCTCCATCCGCATCACCCCCGGCTTCATCGCCATGGCCGAAGGCTCCGTCCTCATCGAGGCCGGCAATACCCGCGTCCTCTGCAACGCCTCCATCGAGCAGGGCGTCCCCGCCTGGCTCCGCAACTCCGGCCGCGGCTGGGTCACCGCCGAGTACGGCATGCTCCCCCGCGCCACACTCACCCGCACCCCCCGCGAGGCCGAGCGCGGCAAGATCGGCGGCCGCACCCATGAGATCCAGCGCCTCATCGGCCGCAGCCTCCGCTCCGTCGTCGACATGAAGACACTCGGCGAGCGCACCGTCATCCTCGACTGCGACGTCCTCCAGGCCGACGGCGGAACCCGCACCGCCGCCATCACCGGAGCCTCCGTCGCCCTCGCCATCGCGCTCGAAAAACTCGTCGCCGCCGGAACCCTCAAGACCTCCCCCCTCCGCCAAATGGTCGCCGCCACCAGCGTCGGCATCGTCGACGGCAACACCCTCCTCGACCTCTGCTACGAAGAGGACTCCCGCGCCACCGTCGACATGAACGTCGTCATGCTCGCCAACGGAGGCCTCGTCGAAACCCAGGCCACCGCCGAAAAAGACTCCTACTCCCGCGCCCAGCTCAACGAGATGCTCGACTATGCCGAAAAGGGCATCCGCGAACTCTTTGCCGCCCAGCAATCCGCCCTCGCCTCCGCCGTCTAGCCCACCCGCAGCATCCAAACTGAATCGCTGTCCGCCATTCAAACAGGTGTCATCCTGAGCGAAGGCTGGAGTGCACTTCGCGCCAGACGCAGTCGAAGGATCTGCGGTTGAACCGTTGTCGGCACTCCATCTTGCATCCATCCCCCACCCTCAGTACCATCAGGGCCACAATCCGCCAGACAAGGAGCCACGCGTGACCCGTTACGCAACAGTTCTCCTTCTTCTTCTGTCTCTCGGGCCCCTCAACTCGCAGCAGCCCTCGGCCGACGACGCCCGCATCGCGTCCCAAATCTCCCAGACCGACGCCGACTTCCAGGCGCGCACCCGCCGCTTCACCAATCCAAAGTGGACCTATCCCGCAGGCGACCTAAACAGCGTCCTCGCCGCAACCCGCCAGCAGCTCCTCGACGACCTCCCGCCCGACGCCGCGCCCCTCCGCGCCTACGTCATGCAGAACTTCCCCGCCGTCATCCCCGGAGTCCCCGCCAATCAGAAGATCAACATGAAGATCTGCGGCCCCTATCTCTCCGACGCCAATGAGGTCCTCAGTTCGCTCAAGAGCGTCAGCGCCTACCGCCTCGACCTCATCCTCGACAGCAGCCCCACCGGCGCCCTCTACGAGCTCACCCCCGTCGCCGGCGACAAGCTCACCCGCGCCTCCCGCGGAACCCTCACCAACGTCTGGCGCGGCGTCTACAACTACACCGTCGCAAAGGATGGCGAGAAGACCATCACCGGAACCCTCAACCTCGTGCGCGAAAAAGGCAATCTCCTCCGCTGCACCTTCGTCCACGCCGGCAGTCCCTCCGCTCCGCTCCCCTGCGAACTCGTCACCGGTCAATAACCAATGCCCGAGCAAACCCAAGCCGCCTCCGCCGACTCCCCCAAGCCCAAACTCCCCCGCCTCGCCTCCGACTGGGTGCGTTACCTCCTCGGCTTCACCGTCTCCGTCGGCGTCGGCCTCGCTCCCTACCTCGGCCTCGTCGGAGTCCCTCTCTTCACCCCGCTCCTCTCACTCATCCCTCTCTCGCTCCAGAACACCGCCATCCCCATCTCCATCGCCTCCATGGGAATCATCGCCGTCGTCGTTCAATGGAGAAGGCAAGCCCCCGCGAAGCCCCTTGAGTTCCGCCTCGCCCTCACCCTCGCCCTCGTCACGCTCCTCCTTTTCATCTCACTCGAGATCCTCGCCGTCGCCCACATCGAGGTCCCCGCGGTCGACCAGACCGTCTCCTTCGCCGTCGGCTTCCAATCCCCCCAGCGCCCGCCTTGCGAAAACCTCTCCCGCAACGCCTGCATCGCCCAGCGCCTCGGTTTCGACGAGGCCCTCATCGACGGCTACTTCGGAGACACCCAGACCCGCCTCACCAAACTAGCCCTCCTCCTCACCTACATCGGCTTCATGAGCGCCTTCGGCTGGATGGTCGGCCTCCTCCTGGTCCGCGAACGCGACCGGCAGCAAAACGCACTCTAGCCTTCTACCGCAGAATTTGCCTCACTGCTGCTTAAGTCGATCGATCAGTGAAACCACCGAGCTGTCGGCCCAATCCGCCGCTCCGACATGCTCCACCACCATGCTTCCATCCTTTGCATATAAAAACGTCGACGGAAACTGGTCGAGTCTCATCGTCTTCGGTATGTCCTCATCACGCATCAGATAAAACGGCAAACTAAAGTTGTTGCGTCGAGCATACGCACGCACCTGCTGGGGTGTATCCAATCGCGAAACCACAAGAAATGTCACATCAGGGTCACTGCGATAGTGGTCATATAATGCCTGCACCTTCGGCATCTCTGCCACACACTGCACACACCATGTGCCCCAAAGGTCCAGGAAGACGACCTTGCCTTTGCTCTCTGAAAGACGTCGCGGTTGCCCATCGAGCGTACGAAAGACTAGATCACTTGCGAACTTACGCTCAACCTTCAGTTTCGGCGCTCGCATCCGCGACACAACTCTTCTTTCAACAACCTTGAAGAGAAGGAAGCCGCTACTAGCCGCCAGCAGAAACGCTGCGACAACCGCAATCAATACTTTGAAAACGACCTTTTTCATCCGTTCCCTCAGTGGCAGTCCGCCACATCCTCAAACATTCCCCCCGGCACCGCGATCGCCGCCATTCCCTGCGCGCACGCCAGAATCTTCTGGTCCAGCGGATCGTTGTCCAGCGACGTCGGATCGACATACGTCAGGTTGCTCCTCAGCGCCAGAAACCGGTCGGTCAACTGCGCGATCATCCCCATCTCGCTCTGCAGCAGGCCAATCCCCCTGCGATCCGACTCCGTCGACGCCGCGGCCGAAGCCATCGCCATCTTGTCGCTCGCCGCCCTCCGATAGTAGGAGACCCAGCTCTCCTCCACCGGATTGTTCGTGCGAATCGCGTTCTCCAGCGCGCTCCGCCACTCACGAACCACCGCCATCTGCTCCACCCCGGCCCGCAGAAACTCCCGCGTGAACCCCTTCTCCTCGGGTGGCGTCACCGGCGCCGCCGCCTGCTGCTGCACAGGCCTCTGCTGTGCTGCCGGCAGAGTCAACACAATCCTGCTCCCCTGAAATCCCAGCGTCCCGCCCGTCACCCGCGCCAGAGCCTCTACGTCCACATACCATCGCCCGTTCCGCTGAACCACGGGAGCCTGTCCCGTTCGCCCCGGCACCACCAGCGACGTGCTCTGCCCTGATTCTGGAGATGCTCCTTGAGCCGATCCTTGAGAAGACCCCTGAGAGGAGCCTTGCGCCCCACCCGCCGAACTCGGATCGCCCGGGCTCTGAGCCATCCCCACCATCGTCATCCCAAGCACTACTGCCAGCACCTGTATCCTCATCCGCGTCCTCCCTGCTCTAGTTGAGATTATGACGCCCCGGCCTCCATACCGTCTCTGCCGCAAAAATCAGGTGCCTCTTTTTCCACCGAAAACCCTGTCAAGAGCCAAATTCCCCCAACTCAAACAAACCACAGCAGATCCAGGTTGCCGATTAATTACCCTCCACTCGCTACAATTTAACTAGCTGCCAAAACAGGACGACCCAATCCGAGGAACATGCGCTAACCGCACACGAAGTGCCACCACAACTTCAATCTTTCGAATACTTTGCGCACATAGGTACGGGGGGAGGGGGTACCCTCGAACACCAACCCAACCCTCGCTGTGTAAAATGGCTCCCAACCTAATTTCAGGAGAATCAAGAGCAATGTCCAAGCTGACCCCAGGCAAACTCGCAGGACTCAAGGCCGTATCCGACTCGCGCGGCGTCATCGCCGCCGCCGCCATGGACCAGCGCGGATCCCTTCAGAAGTCCCTCGCCAAGGAACGCGGAGCCGCCGCCAACGCACACGACCTCGAGGAGTTCAAGGTCCTCGTTACTGAGGTCCTCACCCGCCACGCCTCCGCCATCCTCCTCGACCCCGAGTACGGCCTCCCCGCCTCCAAGGAGCGCAACAAAGCAGGCCTCCTCCTCGCCTACGAGAAGACCGGCTACGACGCCGCCACCCCCGGCCGCCTCCCCGACCTCCTCGACGTCTGGAGCGTCCGCCGCCTCAAGGAAGCCGGAGCCGACTGCATCAAGATCCTCCTCTACTACACCCCCTTCGAAAAGACCGCAATCAACGACCTCAAGCACGCCTGGATCGAGCGCATCGGCGACGAGTGCCTCGCCCAGGACATCCCCTTCTTCCTCGAGACCGTCGGCTACGATGCCGAGGGCGGCGACGAGAAGGCCCTCGCCTACGCTAAAAAGAAGCCCGAAGTCGTCTCCGGCTCCATGGCCGAGTTCGGAAAAGAACGCTACAACGTCGACGTCCTCAAGGTCGAGGTCCCCGTCGAGATGTCCTTCGTCGAAGGCACCCGCGCCTTCAAGGGCGAAAAAGCCTACACCCGGGCCGAAGCCCTCCAGCACTTCCGCGATGCCGAGACCATGACCCACAAGCCCTTCATCTACCTCTCCGCCGGCGTCTCCAACCCCGTCTTCATCGAAACCCTCGAACTCGCCGGCGAGTCCGGAACAAAGTTCAACGGAGTCCTCTGCGGCCGCGCCACCTGGAAGGAAGGCATCCCCGTCTACGCCAAGGAAGGAGCAAGCGCCTTCCGGCGCTGGCTCGAGACCACCGGAGTCCAGAACATCGAAAACGTCAACAACGCCCTCAAGGCTGCCAGCCCCTGGTACCTCAAGTTCGGAGCCACAAGCCTCGAAGCCCTCGGCTGACCCGCAAGACGCACTCCAACGTTCGTCATGCACAACGTTCGCCACATGCCAACGTTCGTCATTCTGACCCTGAGCGCAGCCGAAGGGGAAGGAATCTCCGTAGTTTGGCTTTGCTGCCTCACGGCAAATCGCAGCCATAAATCAAAAAAGCGGCGAACCACAAAGGTTCGCCGCTTCTCTCTCTATCAACTGATTCACAACAAGTGCATCGTCTGTACCACCCGGAAAAAACTTTGGGAAAAAAAGGAGCGGGGCCGACGGGATTGCAGCCCCGCTCTTGCGAAAAATCAATCCCTAAGTCACCGTCTCGCTCACACGCGCCCGGTAGCGCATGTGCAGCTTCTCCATCGAGACGTGGATCTCCTGGCCGTTCTCCTCGCGCCGTTCCGCCCAGCTTTCGATCACCTCGATGCAGGCGTGATCGATGTACCGCAGATGGGCGCAGTGGATATGTACCGCCTTCTCCGTCTTCACCGCGTCCAGCGCATGCGCGATCCGTGGAATCGCCAGGAAGGTGGCCACTCCCAGCAGGTGCACGTGGGTCTCGCCCTCCTGTTCCTCGATGTGGGTCTCAAGATGCGTCACCGTATACAGCAGCCGCATCAGCGACAGCCCCACTCCGACCATCACGCCCGTCAGCAGATCCGTCGCGACGATCGTCAGCATCGAAGCGAAGTAAATCAGCACCGGGAACTTGCCGAAGCGCGCCAGCTTCTTCACGTCCGCCGGCTTCACCAGCCTGATGCCGACGAAGATCAGCACAGCTGCCAGGCTCGCCGTCGGAATCATTCGCAGCACCGAAGCGAATGCCACCACAGCAAGCAGCATCCACACTCCATGCAGAATCGCTGACTTCCTCGTCTCCGCGCCCGCCTGCACGTTCGCCGAGCTGCGCACAATCACGCCCGTCATCGGCAGCGCTCCCACCAGCCCGCACAGCATGTTTCCCACGCCCTGTGCCGCCAGCTCGCGGTCATAGTCCGTCTTCGCGCGCGTCTGCATCTGGTCCACCGCGGCGGCCGAGAGCAGCGTCTCCGCGCTCGCGATAAACGCCAGCGCCAGTGCTGTTCCCACCATCGTCGAAAGCGAGAGCCCTTCGATCGAGCTCATGCTCGGCAGCGAGATCATCTGCATCAGGTTTTCCGGAACCTTCACCCGGTTCACATTCATCCCCATCAGTTGCGCCATCGTCGTCGCCACGCCGATCCCCAGAAGCGCTCCCGGAACCAGCCTCAGCTTCGCCGGACGGAACCTCTCCCACAGGATCATCACCGCCATCGTCACTAAACCCACCAGCGCCGCCGACTCCTCCTTGCTCCCGTTCAGCGGAAACACCCCGCCAAACACGGCGCCCCACATCGCCATGATGTTCGCCGGCCCGCTGTGCTCCGGCGACCGGTCCAGCACCACGTGGAACTGCTGGATCACGATCAGCACGCCGATGCCGGCCAGCATCCCGTGGATCACCTCCGGCGAGATCGCCCGGAACCACCGGCCCGTCTTCAGCAGCCCGGCCACCAGCTGCACCGCGCCCGCGATCATCAGGATCGGCCCCAGCGACGCCGCGCCATGCTCCCGCACCAGCTCAAACACGATCACTGCCAACCCCGCCGCAGGCCCACTCACCTGCAGCGGCTGGCCAGCAATAAACCCAACCACAAGTCCGCCGATGATTCCCGTCACCAGCCCCGCCGCCGGGGGCATCCCCGACGCCAGCGCAATCCCCATGCAAAGCGGCAGCGCCACAAGAAACACAACCAACGACGCGGAGAGGTCCTTCATCAACGAGCCCGACTTCAGACTCGTCTCACTCTTTTTCTCATTCTTTTCAGGACTCATCACGATCGACATAGCTTTTCCCTTCCTTAGGCAATCTTGAGTTCTTGTTTCGCCTCGACCGGAGCCGACGACGGACCATCCGCCAGCAGCGCGCAAAACGCTCCCAGCTGTGGGTCGAAGCGGCGAATGTTGCCGCTCGCAATGTCGTACATCCACCCGTGTAATCCAATCGTTCCCTTCTTCAACGCCTCATCCACAGCCGGATGCGTCTTCAGGTTCTGCATCTGCGCAATCACGTTCGCCTCCGTCACCGCCTGCAGACGCTCCTCAAAAGTCATCGACGTCGCTCCCTTCAGCGTCCGCGTCAGCCACTTCGACGACGGCCCCGCATGCTCCAGCCATGACCGCACGATCGGCAGCGACTCCAGCTGCTCCTTCTCGAGAATCGCCTTCATCGCCCCGCAGTCCGAATGCCCGCACACGACGACATCCGCCACTTTCAGGACCCGGATCGCATACTCCACCGTCGCCGCCACGCCGCTGTTCGTCTCCGTCGCCGGAGGAACCAGGTTCCCCGCATTCCTGCACGGAAACAGATCGCCTGGATCGCACTGCATCATCATCTCCGGCATCACCCGCGAGTCCGAGCAGCAGATAAACAACGCCTGCGGCTGCTGCCCCTTCGCCAGCCTCTCGAACAGCTTCGAGTGCTGCGGATACACCTTCGCGCGAAACCGCGCGTACCCATCTATCAGTCGCTGCATAGTCTTCTCCGTGCGTCGCGCCCGCGTTCACCGCAGCGCAATCGTCAGTCGTCGCCAAAAGCAGGTACACCAATATCCGGGATGCAGGCCCTTAGAGAAACCTTTGCCCCGATGTCTTCAGCAAGCCAAAGACACCTCGACCTCAGTGCACAATTCAGTTTTGCGATGGGAGAGTTCTTTAGGAGAGAGGAGGACCGCGGCCAAGTCCGGGAGCACGAGGCGCGCTTCCCAGAGCCAGCACATTCTCCTGCGCCAGCGGCTCCGTCCGGTCTTCCGGTGCAGGCAGTACCAACGAGGCGGTCGCCACGGCAACCTGAGCGCCCGCGGCAGGCCCGGCGGCTACGCTCATCGAGAGCGCCGCCTTCGACAGATGGTCGACCACGGCATGATCGATCACCGCG
Organism: Edaphobacter aggregans DSM 19364; assembly: GCF_000745965.1. GTDB lineage: Bacteria > Acidobacteriota > Terriglobia > Terriglobales > Acidobacteriaceae > Edaphobacter > Edaphobacter aggregans. The sequence goes on from NZ_JQKI01000028.1 coordinate 63,410, forward strand.
TCGATCGCGGCAACCACGCTCTCGCGCCCGCTGCGCTCACCGGCCCGGCGCGGGCCGTTCGCCGGAATATGCGAGTAGTTCACCCGGGTGTGCTGCACGACGTGGCGGCCGTGCATGATTCCCATAAAGCACAACAGATTCAGTCCGGCGAAGATCGCCGTGAGCAACAACCTGTACGAGATGGCTTTCTGTCGAATCATGGGCAAACTTATTCTGAAGTCTCGCTGATGTAGACGCATAAGTCAACCCGGAGGTACATGAAATTCGTCACTCTTTTGAGTACAACTTTTGGGGTATACCTTCCCTCCCTGGCCACAATCTTCTGCACAGGAACCGTTAAGCACTCTCAGCCATAACACCGCAACACCGCAAAAACACTTTGCACAAAAACGAAGGGAGAGGGTTACTCCCACTCGATCGTCCCCGGAGGCTTCGACGTAATGTCGTACACCACGCGGTTGATCCCCCGAACCTCGCTCACAATCCGGCTCGAGATCGTCCGCAGAACCTCGTACGGCAGCGGAGCCCAGTCCGCCGTCATCCCGTCCTCCGACTCCACCGCCCTGATCGCGCACGTGTACGCATACGTCCGCTGGTCGCCCATCACGCCCACGCTCTTCACCGGCAGCAGCACCGCAAAGCTCTGCCACACCTTCCGGTACAACCCCGCCGCCTTGATCTCCGAGACCACAATGTCGTCAGCCTCCTGCAGCAGCGTCACGCGATCCGCCGTCACCTCGCCCAGAATCCGCACCGCAAGCCCCGGCCCCGGAAACGGCTGCCGCTCCAGAATCTCCGCCGGCATCCCCAGGTCGCGCCCAATCCTCCGCACCTCGTCCTTGAACAGATCGCGCAGCGGCTCAATCAGCTTCAGCTTCATGTCCGCCGGAAGCCCGCCCACATTGTGATGGCTCTTGATAGTGTGCGACGGCCCATGCACGCTCGACGACTCGATCACGTCCGGATACAGCGTCCCCTGCACCAGCCACGCCACCTCTTCACCGGCGCCCTTCTCTGCCGCCACAATCCGCGCTGCCTCATCGTCGAAGACCGCAATAAACTCGTTGCCGATGATCTTCCGCTTCTGCTCCGGATCGGTCACACCCGCCAGCTTCGTCAGAAACCGCTCGCCTGCATCCACCGCAACGACGTTCAGCCCCAGCCCCTCGCGCATCGTGCGCTGCACCTTCGCAAACTCGTCCTTGCGCAGCACGCCGTTGTTCACGAAGATGCACGTCAGCCTGTCTCCGATCGCCTTCGCCACTAAAACCGCCGCAACCGACGAGTCCACGCCCCCGCTCAGCCCGCAGATCGCATGGCCATCGCCCACCTGCCTGCGAATCCCTTCCACCGTCGACTGAATGAAGTGCTCCGGCGTCCAGTCCTGCTTCGCCCCGCAGATCTCCAGGCAGAAGTTCTTCAGCAGCTCCATGCCCTGCCGCGTATGCGCCACCTCAGGATGAAACTGCACCGCCCAGATCCCGCGCGCCTCGTCCGCAATTCCCGCAACCGCATTTGAAGTCTTCGCCGTCAGCCGAAATCCCTCCGGCAGGGCCTTCGCCTCGTCGCCATGCGACATCCACACATCCATCGTCTGCGGAAGCCCGCGAAACAGCGGCGTCTCGGCCACTACGCTCACCTGCGCGTGCCCGTACTCGCGCGCCGGCGCAGACTCAACCTTGCCGCCAAGATGATGCGTGATGAACTGCAACCCATAGCAAATCCCCAGCACCGGCGCACCCATCGCCAGCACCGCCGGGTCGGCCGCCGGAGCATCGCCGTCGTACACCGAGCTCGGCCCGCCCGAAAGAATAATCCCCTTCGGCTTCAGCGCCCGAATCTCATCCAGCGAAGTCGTGCAAGGCAGCACGACGGAAAACACATTGAACTCACGGATCCGTCGCGCAATCAGCTGCGTATACTGCGATCCAAAATCCAGAATGACGATCGTAGAGGTATCCACCTATCCAGTGTAAATGGGCACGTCGCCGTCGCCTGCGCCCCACGCAACAGCCTCAGCGCTGCCGCTCCACAGGCCTCTCGTACGCGCGCCAAAGTTGGAGATACCCCACCAGCCGCGCCACGTGAAAGAAATCCGACGCCACAAAATAGAACACCGCCACCCCGATCCACCAGCACCACAGGAACTCCGGCGTCGTCACGCTCTCAAACGGCAGCGGCGTCGCCGAAAACACCAGCGCCAGCACCATCAGGGCAATCTTCACGATCCCCATCACCAGGTTGATCTCCACCAGCTTGCTCTTCAGCGGCCCCAGGCGAAACGCCGCCCGCAGGCTCGCCCCCACGCCAACGTTGCGCAGCATCGCCAGCAACGGAGCCACACTCAACACCCAGCTCACCACCGCCCACAACGTAAACAGTCCCAAGGTCGAGACGATGGCCAGAGCAAAATAACCCACCAAATTCGGCTCGCTGCCACGCTCCAGCGGAGCGGTCACCGTCGTGCTCGCCGCCCATTGCAGGCAAACGAACCACACCGCAAAGCTGCCCGCCAGAGCCAACACACGAATCGCCTGCAGCACCATCAACGTCAGCGGCCGCGCGTGCAGGCTGCTGTCTACGCGCCGCAGCACCACCGTCCTGCCCAGCGACGACCAAACAACCCAGCTCCCTAGAAGCAGCGGCGCCAGCCATACCGCCACCTTGTTCACCGCCGGCAGCAATAGAGCCATCGCCTCCGCCAGCGTCTCCGAAGCCCGCAGCGGATTCGTCACCGTCATCGCCCGCAGCGCCGCCATATTCAGCGGTGTCTCCGCCAGAATCCGCGCCCCAACCTTCCACAGCAGCAGCAACGCCGGAATGCCGAACGCCCACCGCCACAGCACCTCAAGCGCCGTCAGCGAAGGCCGCCTCCAGCACTCCGACAGCGTGTGGACAAACGACTGCGTCCCGCGCACCGAACCATCCGCCGCAGAGACGATCCCGCCTTCACGCAGTCGTTCCACTACTTCACCACAAGGTTGACCAGCTTGCCCGGCACCACGATCACCTTCACGACCGTCTTGCCCGCAACGCGCGCCTTCACCTTCTCATCCGCCAGCGCCGCGGCCTTCACTGTCTCCTCGTCGCTGCCGGCCGGCACCTTCACCACGTTCACCAGCTTGCCGTTCACCTGCACCGGAATCTCAATCTCATCCTCGCGCGCAAGCTCCTCGTTGGCCACCGGCCACGCCGTGCGAAACACAACACCATCCCCGCCGATCTCCTCCCACATCTCCGCCGCAAAGAACGGAGCGAACGGAGCCAGCATCAGGATCAGGTTGCGGAATATCTCCGCTACTGCCCCCGGCGAGACCTCGCCCGCATCGATCGCCGCCTCCGCAGCAACAATCTCGTTGATCAGCGACATGATCGCCGCAATCGACGTGTTGAAGTGCCAACGCCCGCTGAAGTCCAGCGTCATCTTCGCAATCGCCTGGTGCAGCCTGCGCAGAAGTTGCTGCTCCACCTTCGTACTCTTGCCGCCATTCAAGGCCGCAGCCTCTCGCGTCACCTGCGAATACTTCGTCGCAAGCCGATGCACCCTGCTCAAAAAGCGGCTCACACCAGCAACGCCCTCCTCCTGCCACTCCAGGTCACGATCCGGCGGCGCCGCAAACAGCGCATACATCCTCGTCGCATCCGCGCCATAGCGCGCAATCATGTCATCGGGCGAAACAACGTTGCCCTTCGACTTCGACATCTTCGCGCCGTCCTTGATCACCATGCCCTGCGTAAACAGCCGCTCCGTAGGCTCATCGTTCTTCACCATCCCCAGGTCGCGCATCACCTTCGTCCAGAAACGCGAGTAGATCAGGTGCAGAATCGCATGCTCCACGCCGCCGATGTACTGATCGATCGGGAACCAGTAGTTCGCCTTGTCGCGCGCAAACGGGGCCCGGTCGTTCTTCGCATCCGTGTAGCGATAGAAGTACCAGCTCGAGTCCACGAACGTGTCCATCGTGTCCGTCTCGCGCCGCGCAGGCCCGCCGCACACCGGACAAGTCGTATGCAAAAACTCCGCAATCTTCCCGAGCGGCGACCCACCCTCCTGCGTAATCTCCACCTGCTCCGGCAACATCACTGGCAGCGCACTCTCCGGCAACGCAACCACGCCACCGGGCTCAACACCCGCATGACCGTTCTCGCAGTACACCATCGGAATCGGCGTGCCCCAGTACCGCTGCCGGCTCACGCCCCAGTCCTTCAACCGGTACGTCACCGTCGGCTCGCCAAACCCCTTCTCCTTCGCGAACGCAGCCATCTTCTGCTGCGCCTCAACGCAGCTCAGCCCCGTCCACTCGCCCGAGTCGATCAGCACGCCATCGTCTTCAGCCGTAAACGGCAGCTCCGGCTCCTCGCCATCTTTACGGGCGATCACACGCTTCAACACCAGCCCATACTTCGTAGCAAACTCGAAGTCGCGCTCATCATGCGCAGGAACACTCATGATCGCGCCCGTGCCATAGTCCGCCAGGATGTAGTTCCCCACCCAGATCGGCACACGCTCGCCGTTGAACGGATTCACCGCGAACCGCCCGGTGTTCACGCCATGCTTCTCAATCGCTCCCAACTCATCTGCTTCACGCGCCTTCTGCTGCTCCGCAAACAGAGCCTCGATCTTGCCGGCCAGCTCCGCATCCTGCGCAGCAAACGCCTTCGCCACCGCATGCTCCGGAGCCAACTGCACCGAAGTCGCCCCAAAGATCGTATCCACTCGCGTCGTAAAAACTGTAATCAAGTCACAAGTGTCATCCTGAGCGGAGCGCAGCGGAGTCGAAGGATCTGCGGTTGCTTTTTTACTAGCACCACCCTCCACCGCAAAGTCCACCAGAGCGCCCTCGCTCCGCCCGATCCAGTTCCGCTGCATCGTGCGGACCTTCTCCGGCCATCCCTCCAGCTTCTCGAGCCCGTCCAGCAACTCATCCGCATACTTCGTGATTCGCAAAAACCACTGCGTCAAATCGCGCTGCTCGACGATCGTGTCTTCATGCCGCCAGCAGCGGCCATTCACCACCTGCTCATTCGCCAGCACCGTCTGGCAGGCCGGGCACCAGTTCACTTTGCTCTTCTTCCGGTACGCCAGCCCCTTCTCGAACATCTTCACGAAGAACCATTGATTCCACCGGTAGTAGTCCGGCAGACACGTCGTCACCTCGGTCGACCAGTCGTAGCTCAGCCCCATCCGCCGCATCTGCTGCTTCATCGCCGCAATATTCTGCAACGTCCACTCCCGCGGAGGAGTGTCGTTCTTGAGCGCCGCATTCTCCGCCGGCAACCCGAACGCATCCCATCCCATCGGGTGCAGCACGTTGTACCCGCGCATCCACATGTACCTGGCCAGCGCATCACCGATCGCATAGTTCCGCACATGCCCCATGTGCAGCTGCCCGCTCGGATACGGCAGCATCTCCAGGCAATAAAACTTCGGCTTCCCTTCGTCGTGGCCGCCCGCCGCATACAACGCAGGATCGGCGTCCCACCGCGCCTGCCACTTCGGTTCGATCTCCGCCGGGCTATACCGCGCCTGGCGCTCGCTCTCGTTCTTCACAATCTCAGCCATATCTCTTGATTGTAAAGAAACGAGCGCCGAAGCTGCAGATTCGCCTCGTTCGCGGCTAGTTCTGCATCTGGTCCAGCTTCTCTTCGAGCTCTTTTAGCGTCTGCTTGATGTCCTTAACCGAGTAACCCGCCGGCGCCCGAAACAGCGCCGCATCCGGCTCCGCCCGCGAAAACTGATCCAGTTCCACCGTCCGTACACCAGTCCTCGGGTCCTCCCACTGCTCCTTCATCACCAGCTTCATATCCGGCGATGTCCAAACCTCATGCGTCTTCGTAATCGGAGCATCATTGCCCGCCCGCCCTGCCGGAACTACCGTCGGCATCTTCGCGACTGTCACCGGCAGCCCGTCAAGCGTATCCGTCCCCAGGTCTTCCGTCGTCACCACCGGCTGCGGCCGTCCGTCATCCGCCGGCCGCGCCTGCGCGTCTACCGTCTTCGCCGCATCCTTCTTCTGCTCCGGAAGCCGGATCAGCTCCGCTACCTTCCTCGTCTTCGCACCCGTCGTCCAGATCATCATCGTATGAGCCACCGGATCGAGCACAAACACCATCACCGTCTCCGGCTGGCCATTCTGCGCCCTCTCCATTCGCCGCTCAACCCGCACTCTTCCCGCCGAATCCCGAGCCACCGCATGATGCCCCTGGCGTGAGATGGTCGTCCCATCCGCCAAAACCCTCTTCATCCTCTGCACCTGCACCGCCGAATACGGCTGCCCCACCACAGGCGCCGCCAGTATCGTGTGAATCAATCCGCCATTCGCGATCACCTCCGCCGGCGCATTCCCCGCCGTCGTCTGCGCTCCAGCCAAAGCAGTCATCAGCGCCACCAATCCAACCGCCACATGCTTCCGCATCGTTCCCCTATGTCGTGTCAGAACTTGTGTATCGCCTACCAAGTCTCTACAGTGTTCGCGTACGATCGGCCCGGAAAACGTGACCCTGAATTGGCCCCGGCGCCAATCTACTGAGATAAGGTCGACCATGAACAAACGCGAGTTCCTCAAAGGCACCGGCACCATCCTCTCCGGAAGCCTTCTCTCACGCTTCGCCATGCCTCAGCAGAAAGCCAATCCGCGAACCAACTGGGCCGAAAACCAGACCTTTCACACCGACCGCCTCTATGAACCGAAAACTCTTGAGGAAACCCAGAAGATCGTAAAAAGTTGTACGAAATTACGCCCCCTCGGCACCCGACACTCCTTCAATACCATCGCCGACAGCACCCAGGCCCAGGTCTCCCTCCACAACCTCAACCAGATCACCCTCGACGAAAAATCCCGCACCGTCACCGTCGGCGCCGGCGTCCGCTACGGCGACCTCGCCCCTGTCATCGACGCCAAAGGCTTCGCCCTCCACAACCTCGCCTCTCTCCCCCACATCTCCGTCGCTGGAGCCACCGCCACCGCCACCCATGGCTCCGGCATCCACAACCAGAACCTCTCCTCCGCCGTCTCCGCCCTCCAGTTCGTCGCCGCCGACGGCACCGTCCACAGCCTCTCCCGCGCCCGCGACGGCGACGCCTTCCTCGGCTCCGTCGTCCACCTCGGCTGCATCGGCGTCGTCACGAGCGTCACCCTCGACCTCGAACCCACCTACCAGGTCGCCCAGACCGTCTACCTCGACCTCCCCTTCGCCGAGCTCGAGCATCACTTCGACGACATCTTCTCCGCCGGCTATAGCGTCAGCCTCTTCACCAACTGGCAAAATCACCGCGGCACAGAACTCTGGCTCAAGCGCCGAGTCCAGCCCGGCCAAACCCTCGACACCCCCGCCCTCTTCTACAACGCAAAGCTCGCCACCCGCGACCTCCACCCCATCCCCGCGCTCGACGCCGTCAACTGCACTCCGCAGAGGAACGTCCCCGGCCCCTGGTACGAACGCCTGCCCCATTTCAAGATGAACTTCACCCCCTCCAGCGGCGCCGAGCTCCAGACCGAGTACTTCGTCCCCCGCGACCACGCCTTCGCCGCCATCTCCGCCGTCGAGACCCTCCGCGACCGTATCACCCCACACCTCTTCGTCACCGAGCTCCGCACCATCGCCGCCGACAACCTCTGGCTCAGCATGGCCCATCAGCGCGACTCCCTCGCCATCCACTTCACCTGGAAGCCCGAGTGGCCCGCCGTGCAAACACTCCTCCCCGCCATCGAAGAAAAACTCGCTCCCTTCAACCCGCGCCCTCACTGGGCCAAGCTCTTCGCCATGAAAGGCGCACGCCTCACCCAACTCTACCCGCGCATGAACGACTTCAAATCCCTCATCAAGCAGTACGACCCCACCGGCAAGTTCCGCAACGACTTCATCGACACCGAACTCTTCACCTGAAGCGTCCAACCTCACATGACCGAAGAACTCAAAGGCCAGCTCGCAGTCGTCACCGGAGCCGCGCGCGGCATCGGTGCAGCCATCAGCAAACAACTTGCCTCCATGGGGGCCACCGTCCTCCTCGCCGCCCGCGACAAAGCCCGCCTCCAACAAGTCCAGCAGGAGATCCAAACCACCGGCGGCACCGCACACATCGCCCAGCTCGACCTCCTCGACGAGTCCTCCATCACCACCCTCGCAAAGACCGTCGAGACCCAGCACCGCCGCTGCGACATCCTCGTCAACAATGCAGGCATCGGCCTCCTCGGCAAGCCCCTCGTCGAGCTCTCCCCCTCCGACTGGGACACCGTCATGGGCACCAACCTCCGTGGCCCCTACCTCATGATCCGCGCCCTCGCCCCGCTCATGATCGCCGCGCAATCCGGCCACATCGTCAACATCTCATCGCTCGCCGGCCACAACCCTCTCCCCAACGGAGCCGCCTACTCCGCCTCCAAGTGGGGACTCAACGGCCTCACCTACTCCATTGCCGAAGAGCTCCGCCCCCACAACATCCGCGTCTCCGTCGTCGCCCCCGGCTCGGTCAACACCGGCTTCTCCACCAGCGACAAGAACGCCGACAAAAAGATCCAACCCTCCGACGTAGCCCGCGTCGTAGCCATGCTCGTCACCCAGGCCCCACAGTCCTTCGTCAGCGAAGTCCACCTCCGCCCGACGCAAAAACCCTGACACACAAAAGCGTAGAAGAACCCGCAAACGCAGGTTCTTTCTGCGCTATCTGCAACTCCAAGCTAAGCTAAGCCGTGCTAGCGGCCATGCGCCGCGCGCGTCCGCGCAGCCTTCTTCCCTGCCTCTCGCAGCCCGCTCTTGCCCTTCGTCCGAACCGCCTTCTTCGCTGCGGCCTGACGATCTTCCTTGCTCCTCCGCTTTGCAGCCGAGCGCGTCTGCGCCGACAGCGCTCGATGCGACGCCGCCGAACGGGGCTCCTTCTCCAGCACCTTCTCGCGAGCCCGCGAGGCGCGCGGCGAAGGCTCATCATGTTTCCCGGACTGACCCTTCTCGTACTCCCGCTCCGCGCTCTTCCTCGTCGCTTCGCTCGTCTTACCCTTGGCTGGCGGCTTCAGCGGAATCCCCGCTCTGCGCGCCTTGCTCAATCCAATCGCGATGGCCTGCTTTGCCGAACGTGCGCCATGCTTGCCCTCACGAACGTGCTCAATCTCTTCGTGAACAAACTCACCGGCCGCGGTCGATGGCGACTTCCCTTCCCGCAGATCCTCCTTGGCCCGTTCTACTGTCTCTTTTTCCGGCATAACGCATCCTCCTTAACCTCCTTCTTCAGATGCGTACTGACAAAAAAACGTGAACCTGCCAGGAGGCCCTACCCCGCCGACAACGCCCGCAGCACCCCGACATTTCGCGCCTCATCACCCGGCGAATCCACCGGCGTCTCCGCGATAAACGCGCAGTGCGCGAACCGATCATCATGCAGCAGCCGCCGAAAAGCCTCCGCCCCGATCATCCCCTCGCCGATATGCTCATGCCGGTCCAGCTTCGAGCCCATCGCCGCCTTCGCATCGTTGCAGTGCCACACCCTCACCGCCTCAAACCCCACCGTCGACTCCACCAGCTTCATCGTCTCGATATACCCGTCCACCGACACAATGTCATACCCCGAAACATGCACATGGCACGTATCCAGGCACACCGCCACCGGAGCGCACGCCTTCAGACACTCCACCAGCTCCGCCACCTGCTCCAGCTTGCCCCCCAGCGAGAACTCCGCCCCCGCCGTATTTTCAATCAGAATCCTGAAGTCCTTTCCCGCGAAATCAATCCCCTCGATCGCCTGCTCGATCGACCGCGCCGCATACGTCAGCCCCTCCTCCCGCGTCAGCCCCTTCCAGCTCCCCGGATGCAGCACCAGAAACTCCGCGCCCAGCGCCAGCGCCCGCTCCACCTCGCCCCGAAACGCCTTCGTCGAGTTCTCCCTCACGCTCTCCGTCTGCGAGCAAAGATTGATCAGATAGCTCGCATGAATCGCCACCGGCCCCACATCATGCTTCGCCCTTAGCTCCTTCATCTTCACCGCATCGGCAGCCTTCACCGGCGTGCCCTTCCACATCCGCGGACTCGACGAAAAGATCTGAAACGTATTCGCCCCCGCCGCCACCGCGCGCTCCACCGCCGTCCACGCCCCGCCAGCCGTCCCTACATGAACCCCAATTCTCTTCTTCGCCTTCGCCGCCATCCCTCCAGCCTAACCCAAGCGAGGCAGTGGAATGACGACTCAACGATTGAGCGTGGAGCTTCTCACGAAGCGCTTCTAGGTACCCCAAGGCTTTAGCCTTGGGTCTCTCAAGCTCCGCCGCAACGCGGCGCACCGCTCTGCCGAAGGCCTGAGCGAAGTCCGAAGGACGCAGCGATTCACTGTTCGCGCAGCCATCCCATCAACTCCCCCCATGCTATCCTCATCCCGCATCCCCCACGAAAAGGACCCCAATGGCCGCCCCCCAGAACTACCAGAACCATGGACGCGTCGACCCATCCATGCACTTCTTCGTCTTCCCCGCCCTCATCATCAACCTCGGGTTCGCCATCTACATCGCCGTCCACTTCCGCCACGAGCACCCCTGGCTCGGCCACTGGTCCATCATCGTCGCGCTTGCCCTCCTCGTCCTCGCCTTCAAGTGCCGCATCAACGACCTCAAGCTGCAGGACCGCATCATCCGCCTCGAAGAGCGCCTCCGCCTCGCCTCCCTCGTCCCCGCCAACGAGCGCCCCCACCTCAAAGAGCTTACCGTCCGGCAGCTCGTAGCCCTCCGCTTCGCCTCCGATGAAGAGGTCGCCGCCCTCGCCCACCGCGCCCTCACCCAGGAACTCGAGCCCAAAGCCATCAAACAAGCCATCACCAACTGGCGCCCCGACAACCACCGCGTCTAACCGACGGGCGACTCTTAATTCCATCGGTATAATCGCTGCCATGAAGCGTATCGTCTGCTCTGCCGCGTTCCTCTTTTTGACGGTTCATCTCGCTGCTCAAACGGCGGTCCCCCCGACGGGTGCAACCCCCTTCAAGGACACCTCGACCTTCAAACCGCCCGCGGGGGCCAGGATGGCCATCATCGAATTCGAAGATTTGGAATGCCCCCTCTGTGCGCAGTCCTACCCCGTCGTTCAGGCAGCGATGAGCCGCTATAACATTCCCCGCGTTCATCACGACTTCATCATTCCGAGCCATACATGGTCTCGCACGGCTGCGATCAACGCTCGTTATCTCGAGGATCGCGTCTCGCCGAAGATCGCTGAAGACTTTCGACGCGATGTCTTTGCCAACCAGTCGCGGATCGGCAGCCGTGATGACCTCTTCGCCTTCACGCGGAGTTGGTTTCAGGCGCACAGTCAGCAGCTCCCTTTTGTCGTTGATCCTGATGGCCGCTGCGCAAACGAAGTACAGGCAGATTGCATGCTTGCAACCCGTCTCGGTGTTCTTCACACGCCGACCGTCATCGTCGCAACCGCAGATAGGTGGATCGAAGTCACAGACCCCAGGCAGCTCAACGCCGCCATCGATATCGCACAGGCATCTCTCCGAGAATCCGGGAATAGCCGGAAGGTAAGACACGTCAACTAGAGACTCAACCGAATAAAGAAAAGGGCAGCTCAACTGAGCCGCCCTTTTCTTTTCGACGTGCTGAACTCTTAGTACCCAACCGAGAACAGAGCACGCTCATGCTTCGGCTTCTCCATCTCATCCACCAAAGCAATCGCATAATCCGCAAACGTGATCTTGCTCTCACCCTTGCCATCCATCACCAGGTTGTTCGTACCCGTGCGATACTTGCCCGTCCGCTCGCCCGGAATAAAGAAGGCCGCCGGAGCAATATACGTCCAGTTGATATCCGACCCCTTCAGCACCTGCGCCGCCTTCTCATGCGAGAGCGCAATCGGCATGTACTCCTGCGGAAGATGACCTGACTTGATCACCGTCACCCCAGGAGCCACCTCAAGCTGCCCCGCGCCGCCAACCACAACCAGACGCGGTCCGCCGGCCTTCTTCACCGCCTCGATCTGCCGCTTCGTCACATCCACCAGAGCGTCCGTGTTGTCCGCCGGAGGCTGATATGCAGAGACCACCACATCGGCGCCCTTGATCACCGCCGCAATCGCGTCCACGTTCGAAAGATGGTCCGTCTTCGCCGTCACGCCCGGCTGGTCCTTCAGCTTCTCCACATGCCGCGCCACACCCGTCACCTTATGTCCGCGACGGACCAGCTCCTTCACAATCTCCGAACCCGAATTTCCAGTTGCACCGTAAACAACAACGTTCATCTCATCCTCCTTATTGAACTGAATCATGTCAGTCACTTCATAAGATGAAGGCGGATAATCAACGGATGCAGGTTTGACAACATTAGTCGTTTATATCTGTGGAAAATTCTTGTCAAGCCCCAAAACCATGCAAATTATTCATGGCAAAGGAAATATAATGTGCCGATTAATTACCTTCCAGTCGCTATACTGGATATAGATCAGAAAAGAAAAAAAACCCGCGGGCATCACCTGCGGGGTTTTTCCTTTGTTTTCAATATTTTGACCGTTAACTCATCTGTTTTCTATATTTTGCACCACAAAAACCGAGTAAATTATAGAAAATAAATACTTAATAAAAAACAGAGGGGGAGGGGGTACCCACCCTCCTAGTAGACGTCCCGCTGATACCGCTTCTGCTTCTTCATCGTCGCCAGGTACTCCGCAGCATGTTCCAGCGTGCCGTTCGAGCCCTTGGCGATCGCATCCAGCAGAGCGTTCTCCACGTCCTTGGCCATACGCGTCGCATCGCCGCACACATAGAAATAAGCTCCGCGCTCCAGCCACTCGAAGACCTCTTTGCAGTTCTCCTGGATGCGGTCCTGGACATAAACCTTGTGGTGCTGATCGCGCGAGAACGCCGTATGCAGATGCGTCAGCACGCCGTCCTTCACCATGCCCAGCAGCTGGTCTTTATAGAGATAGTCCATCTTCTCCCGCTGCTCGCCGAAGAACAGCCAGTTCTGGCCCTTCGCTCCGTCAGCTTGACGCTCTTCAAGAAACGCCCGGAAGGGCGCAATTCCAGTTCCCGGCCCAACCATGATCACCGGAGCGTTCGAGTCTTCCGGAAGCCGGAAGTTGTTGTTCGAGTGCAGAAAGATCGGCATCGTCTGCCCCTCGCCCGCGCGATCGCCAATATGTCCGCTCGCCACGCCCTGCCTGCTGCGTCCGTGCGAGTCATAACGGATCACGCGCACCGTGGTGTGCACGCTGTCCGGATGCACCCTCTGGCTCGACGAGATCGAGTACATCCGCGGCGTCAGCCGCTGCAGCACGTTGAACAACTGCTGCGGATCCGTGATCACGCCGGGAAAATCAGTCGCCAGATCAACAAACTCGCGGCCCCAGCAGTACTCCTCCGCGCGAGCGCGGTTGTCCGGACCGGTCATAAGCTGAAGCCCTTCGATATTCGGAGCCAGCTTCGCGTACTGCCCAACGCTGCCGCGCGCCAGCTTGCCGATGCCAAGCCGCGTCCGCAGAGCCTCTTCGAGCGTAATCTCGACCTTATAGTGGTCCAGAACGCGCTCGTCGCCCTTGTACCCGAGCACCTTCAGCGCATCCTCAACCGCCTCAGGCCGGTTCTCCGGAATGATTCCCACAGCATCGCCCGGCGTATATGTCATGCCCTCTTCCAGAGCCAGCTCGACGTGCCGCGTCTCCTTCTCCGAGCCTTCCGCCGTCAAGAGATAGTTGACGTTCACGTTCGACAGATACGGACTGTTCCGCGTGTACTTCTGGGCGTGCGACGCCCCCGCTTTGACTTCCTGTTCCAGAACCTCGCTCATCTCTCTATGGTAAAACGCCGGGGAGCAAATTGCATGCCGTCACACCTTCAAATCCGGGGAAATCCGCTGAAAACATCGCGTATTCCCACCCGATTCAACCTTATAACTTATAATAAGGAGAGACGCCATGCCTGCCCCATCGAAGAGCCCGCTGAAGATCGTCGCCGCCTCCATCATCATCCTGGCGACCGTCGCCTACCTCGCCTTAACCGGTGTGCGCGACAACAAGAGCTACTACGTCACCATTGGCGAGTTGCAGGGCATGGGCGACAAAGCCTACGTTCGGCACCTCCGTGTCGCCGGCAACGTCGCGCCCGGATCCATCGAGCGCGCCGGAACCAACGCCAGCTTCACCCTCCTCGAGCAGGGCCGAACCCTCCGCGTCGCCTATCGCGGCTCCGAGCCTCCGCCCGACACCTTCAAGGACGACGCCCAGGCTCTCGCCATCGGAACCTACGGCCGCGACGGCGTCTTCCATGCCACACAGCTGCAGGCCAAGTGCGCCTCCAAGTACGCGCCCGCGCCCGGCCAGCAGACGCCCGCTACAACAGCAACCGCTCTCCCGGCCGCAACACGCTAAGAACCTGTCACAGCCCGCGATTTGCGTCGAGCGGCGTGCTCAGCGACACTTCGCGCATCCTGAGCGAAGCGTCTCGTAGCCGAACGGAATCGCGCTCTCGGCCATATACTCGCATGTAGTCAGCGAATGTCTGCAGCCTCCCCAATCCGCGCCGAAGCAACAGCAACCGACGCCGCGGCGCTCGACTCGGTCTCGAAGCTCTACGGCTCCTTCGCCGCGCTGCGCAACGTCTCCGTGACCTTCCCGTCCGGCTCGTCCACCGTCATCCTCGGCGAAAACGGCGCCGGCAAGTCCACTCTCCTGCGCGTCGTCGCGGGCCTCATCACACCCACGCGCGGCAAAGCCACGGTCTTCGACGGCTCGCCCCACGAGTATCGCCACCGCATCGCCTACATGAGCCACGCCACCATGCTCTACGACGAGCTCACTGCCATGGAGAACCTTACCTACTTCGCCACCCTCCATCGCGGTGAAGGCTGCGCCTGCGTCGGCTCGCCCGAGATGGCCCTTCGCGCCGTCGGCCTCGATCCCACGTTAACGCGTCCTGTCGGCCAGTACTCGCAGGGCATGCGTCAGCGAGCCTCCCTCGCCCGCGTCCTCCAGACAGATCCCGAGCTTCTCCTCCTCGACGAGCCCTTCTCCAACCTCGACGTCGACAGCGCCTCCCACCTCGTCGAACTTCTCGCCGACTTCCGCACCTGGCCCGTTCCCGGCGGCGGCGCACGCACCCTCATCCTCACCACCCATCAAGCCTCTCTCGCCCAGCCACTCGCCGACCGCACCCTCACCATGCGTCAGGGACAGATCATCGACACCACCGGAACCAACGGATGAAGACCAGCACGCCGACGAAAACAAACGCCGCCCGCCTCCTCGACTCCCTCGGCATCACCTACGAACTTCGCGCCTACGAGGTCGATCTCGAAGACCTTACCGCCATCTCCGTCGCCCGAAAGATCGGTCTCCCCGCCGAACAGGTCTTCAAGACTCTCCTCTCCCACACCAACACGGGCGAGCACCTCTTCGCCGTCATCCCCGGCGACGCCGAGCTCGATCTAAAAAAACTCGCCCACGCCGCCGGAGCCAAGAAGACCGAGCTTGCCTCCCTCAAAGACGTCGAGCCTCTCACCGGCTACATCCGCGGCGGAGTCACCGTCATGGGCGCACGCAAGCCCTTCCCCGCTTACGCCGACGAGACCATCGAGATCTTCGACGTCATCAGCGTCTCCGCCGGACTCCGCGGCCTCCAACTTATCCTCTCTCCAGCCGACTACCTGCGCGCCTCGCAGGCCACGCTCGCCGACCTCACCAAAGCGCCTTCCGGAGAGCCGCGTTGAGATACGCCCGCTACGTCCTCGACCATCTCCGCAAAGACCTTCGGCTCGAGTGGCGCTCCCGCGACGCCATCAATGGCATGCTCTTCTTCGTGCTGCTTGTGGTCGTCGTCTTCTCCATCGCCTTCGATCCCGCCGGCTATCCCACCGTCACCCGCCAGATCTCCGGAGGCATCCTCTGGGTCGGACTACTCTTCGCCTCGATGACCGCGCTCAACCAGTCCTGGACCCGCGAGCAGCGCAATCAGGTCCTCGAGGCGCAGCGCATGGCCCCTTCGCCCGCCTCCGCTCTCTTCCTTGGCAAGGTCCTCGCCAACATGATCTTCGTCCTCTTCGTCGAAGCCGTGCTGGCCCCCATCTTCGTCGTCTTCTTCAACCTCCATGTCCTCGGCAACGCCTGGCTGCTCGCCCTCATCCTTCCGCTGGGAACATGGGCTCTCGTCGTCAACGGAACCTTCTTCGCCGCCTTCGGCCTCCGCGCCCGCAACCGCGAGCTCCTCCTCCCGCTCATCTTCCTCCCGCTCTCCATCCCCGCCGTCCTCATGATGGTCCAGGCGACCACCGGAGTCCTCACCGGCGAGCTCGACCCCATCCAGATCCGCACCTGGATCACACAGCTCGCAGGCTTCGACATCATTTACACCACCGCCGGGATCCTCTTCTTCGAGACTATCCTCAACGCCGAATAGCCTGACGCCTCCTGATCAAACGATGGATTGTCATCCTGAGCGGAGCGTTGCGGTGTCGAAGGACCCTGCATTTTCGATGGCATAGCCACAATCCCAGCCGCAACCGCATACCCACCCCGCTTTTTCGCGCTAAAATAAAACCTATCGTGGCCCGCTCCTCCACTCTCCGCGCCATCGCCTGGCTCTGGTTTGCAGCCTCCGTTGCCGTGCTGGTCGTCGCCTTCCGTCAGGCCATCTTCCTCGCTCCCACCGAAGCCACGATGGGCAATCTGCAGCGCATCTTCTACTACCACCTAGCGCACGCCATCCTGTCCCTCGTCTTCCCTTACGTCAATCTCGCAGCCTCGTTGGCCTTCCTCTACTGGCGCCGTCGTGACCCCCTCAAGGCGCTCTCCGCCGACGCACTCGCCGTCGCCTCCGCCGAGGTCACTGTCCTCTACGCCGGAATCTGCCTCGCCTCTGGCATGCTCTGGGGCAAGCCGGCCTGGGGAATCTGGTGGACCTGGGACGCTCGCCTCACCACTGAGCTCCTCCTCTGGCTCCTCTACGCCAGCTACCTTCTGCTCCGCCGCTTCTCGCCCACCGGCCAGGTCGGAGTCCTCTCCGCCGTTCTAGCCGTCTTCGCCGGAATCGACGTTCCCATCGTCTTCATGTCCATCCGCTGGTGGCGCACCCAGCACCCCGCACCCGTCTTCGGCGACGGAGGCAGCCTCGACCCCGCCATGCTCCCCGCCGTCCTCTGGAACCTTGCCGGCTGGGCCATGATGGGAATCTTCCTCATCGGCTTCCGCTTCGCGCTCGAGCGGCGCCGTCAACTCGCCGAACAGGACGCCGCGCTTCTCGCCCTCGACGCCTCTCTGGAGACTCCACAGTAACCCCGCAATAACGGAGACCGCACACCACAATGAGCTGGCAGACCTTCTTCGACTTCTCCACCATGGCCCACCGCCACCTGGTCTTCGTCTACGCCGGCGTTATCGCCCTCCACCTCGGCTACCTCGGCTGGATCGCCCGCAACTGGGCCCGCACCACTCGACCCCACAGCTGAGGTGGTCATCCGGACGAAATCCCCGCCTCAAAAAAAATCAACGAAGCTACAGAGACCGTAGCTTCGTTGTCCGAGAAGGATTTACAGACGATGCAAGAGCTCCCCATCTGGCAACTCCCGTCATCACACACATGAACCCGACCTAACTGGAAAGGTTTCGCAGCCCACCCGCATTTTTCCATAACACTCTCCCTCTGCTTGCGACCCCACAACCCCCACCGATAGACTCGCTCCTAGTGCCTACAGCCAACAATCGTCTCCGGGCCAGCGCGCTCGGCGTACTTCTTCTCACCCTTGTGCCCCTCTCGGGCTGCCGCCGCGGCGGATTCCCCGACGTCCCCGCCGGATACCGTGAGTTCGCCTATGTCACCAACGGAGGCTCGAACACCGTCAGCGTTCTCGACCTCGTCAACCTGCGTCAGGACCGCACCCTACGGGTCGGCGACAATCCCACCGGAATCGCCGAAAACCCCGTCCGCAACGAGGTCTACGCAGTCAACTCCCAGTCCGGAACCGTTACCGTCATCGACGCCGCCACCAACACCGTCGCCGCCACCATCGGGGTTCACCGCCAGCCGTACTTCATCAGCATAGACGCCCAGGGCGGCCGCGCCTACGTCGCCAACTCCGGCTCCAACTCCGTCAGCGTCATCGACCTCGATCGGCGCCGCGAGATCGCTGTCGCCGGTGCCGGCGAGCAGCCCGGCCTCGCCCGTATCTCCCCCGACATGCGCTCGCTCGTCGTTTCCAACCGCGGCAGCGGAAGCGTCTCGGTCTACAGTGCCGCCCCCTACATCAGCTCCCGCGCTCCGGCACCGGGTGTTCTGAACGGCCCGGCTGCCAATCCTCCGGCCCATCCCGCTGTGCCTCCCGGACCGCCCCTCCGCCTCCGCGCCGCCTTCCCCGGATGCCCCGGAGCCACCGACATCGCCATATTGCCCGACTCCTCCAAGGCCTTCATCGCCTGCTCCGGCGGCCACCAAGTTATGGCCATCAGTCTCGCCGCCGAACCCGGATCCTGGCCCGCCCGCCAGGACCCCGCCGCCACCTCCGACCATCTCCTCACTCTCCTCGACGTCGGCCTCAGCCCCGTCCATCTCGCCATGAAGCCCGACGGCGGCGAGATCTTCGTCTCCAACTTCGGCTCCGACTCCATCTCCGAGATCTCCACCTGGACCAACGAGGTCGGCGGAACCTATCTCATCGGCTCCAAACCCACCCACGGTATCGTCACTCGCGACAACTCCACCCTCTGGGTCTCCATCTTCGGCTCGGACCTCATCAGCATCTACAGCATCGACGACGGCCAGCTCGTTGCCACCGTCCATACCGGCTCCGGCCCCGACGCCCTCGCCTTCTCCGCCGACGAGCACCTCCTGCTCGCCGCCGATGCGTACTCCGGCGACGTCGCAGTCATCCGAACTCAGGGCAAACAGGGCGCCGCCCTATTCACCATCCTCCCCGCCGGAGCCCAACCCAACGCGATCACCGTAAAGGCCATCCGCCCCACCCCATAGGCCCGAACTTTTTTAGCCCGTCATTCTGAGCGAGACCCCGCCGCCCTCGGGTGGGGGCGAACGAAGAACCCCCGCATTTCGCCCGAAGTGCCACTACTTCACGCGCAGCCAAAGAGTTCCAATCAGCCAAAATCCTGTCAAGCCCCAATCCCGGCAAGCTCATGAAAACAAAATGGATCCAAGTTGCCGATTAATTACCTCCAATTTGCTAGACTATATACATAACTGAAAAATAAGCACATATCCCCGGGCTCTAAACCTGGGGATATCTCTTTTAGAGCGGATTCAAGGTAGCTGCACCCTGTAATTGCAGAGTCTGAACCATGCTGTGGCGTTGTGGGCGTTGATCCTGGGCAAGGCTTCTGTGATGGCCTGGTCGAGCTCTTTGGGGTCGCGTGCTTTGGTGGCGCGAAGGAGTTGTTTGAGTTTAGCCCAGGCTTTCTCGATGGGGTTGAGGTCGGGCGAGTAAGGCGGCAG
>NZ_JQKI01000029.1 GCF_000745965.1 Edaphobacter aggregans DSM 19364
GAGCTTCTGTCGAAGTACGACTTCCCGGGCGACGACGTTCCCGTGGTCCGCGGTTCGGCGCTGGGCGCTCTGAACGGCGAGGCGCAGTGGGAGGCCAAGATCGACGAGCTGATGGACGCTGTCGACAAGAACGTTCCGCAGCCGGACCGCATGGTCGACCTTCCGTTCCTGATGCCGATCGAAGACATCTTCTCGATCTCGGGCCGCGGCACCGTAGTCACCGGCCGTATCGAGCGCGGCAAGGTGAAGGTTGGCGAGGAAGCCGAGATCGTGGGCTTCCGCGAGACGCGCAAGACCGTGGTGACGGGCGTCGAGATGTTCAAGAAGCAGCTGGACGAGGGTCTGGCGGGCGACAACGCCGGTCTTCTGCTTCGCGGCATTGCGAAGGAGGACGTGGAGCGCGGCATGGTTCTGGCCAAGACCGGCTCGATCACCCCGCACACGCAGTTCAAGGGCGAGGTCTACGTTCTGTCGAAGGAAGAGGGCGGGCGTCACACACCGTTCTTCAATGGCTACCGTCCGCAGTTCTACTTCCGCACGACGGACGTGACGGGCTCGGCGAAGCTTCCTGAGGGCACCGAGATGGTGATGCCGGGCGACAACATCGCGCTGGAGATCACGCTGCACACCCCGGTGGCCATGGAGAAGGGCCTGCGCTTCGCCATCCGCGAGGGCGGCAGGACCGTCGGCGCAGGAACCATCTCCGAGATTATCAAGTAACCCTGATCTCAACTATTTCCTGATCAGCGGCGGCCTTCCGGGTCGCCGCTGATTTTCACCGTACGGAGCTTTCTTTATCCCCGAATTTCGTGGATAATAGACAAGGACGAGCGTGGCCTGACCGCTCCTCTCTTCCGGATTACAACTCAGGATCCAGGTTGCAGGGACCTTACCCCTGCGTCGCGGCGTGTCAGGTGGGTGGGGTTTAAGCCTCCCTCACAAGGACAAGCTGCTTGCCAGCCGAGGTGGCTGGCCACGTTAGAAGGAGAAGAAGACAAAATGCGCGAGATCATCACCCTCCAATGCCCGGAGTGCAAGAATCGGAACTACTCGACCACGAAGAACAAGAAGACGACCACCGGCCGTCTGGAGTTCTCAAAGTTCTGCAACACCTGCCGCAAGCACACGGCTCACAAAGAGACGAAGTAAGCCGTCGTTAGCCGTTAGCTTGAAGAGCTAATCGCAAACGGGGGAGTAAGCTCAACGGTTAAACTGTCGGTCTCCAAAACCGAACTTCTCGGTTCGAATCCGAGCTCCCCCGCCATCCTGCCTCACCCGCAGGCGGCAGTTGAGACCAAGTCAGCAGCAGGAAGATTAGAGGCAGCGTTATGGCCAAGACGGTAGCGGTAGCGGAACAAACCAGCACTGGAGTCCAGCAGATCAAGTCGCTGCCGGAGCGCACCAGAAGCTTTCTGAAGGACGTGCGCAGCGAGATGCGCAAGGTGGTGTCGCCATCGCGTGCTGAGGTTCAGTCGACGACGACCGTAGTGATCGTGACGGTCTTCATCTTCGCCGCGTACTTCTGGCTGGTGGACAACATCATTGGACGCGGCGTCGAGTCTGTTTTGCGCCTCGCGGGAAATCAGTAGTTCGGCGGCAGAGACGAGAACCAGACGATGCGCAAAGAAGGCACAACCATGGCGGAAGAGCAGCATAACCCGGAAGAGCAGAATCCCGAAGCGTTGAACGCAGGCGGTGAGGCGGGCTCCGAGCAGCCGACCGAACAGCTTGCTCCGCCGGTCAACGAGAACTTCAAGTGGTACATCATCCATGCCTACTCGGGCTTCGAGCGCAAGGTGCGCGAGTCGCTGGAGAGCCGCATCGCTGCGTTCGGCCTGCAGAACAAGATCGGCCGGATCATGATTCCGACCGAGCCGGTGACGGAGCTGCGCAACGGCAAGAAGTACACCATCGAGCGCGTCTTCCTTCCGGGCTATGTGCTGATCGAGATGGATCTCGACAACGACCTGTGGCACGTGATCAAGAACACGCCACGGGTGACGGGCTTCCTGGGCACCGGCGACAACCCGGTCGCGCTCTCCGAGCAGGAGGTCAGCTCGATCCTGTTCCGCTCCGATGTCTCGAAGGACAAGCCGACGCTCAAGATCAAGTTCGACAAGGGCGAGCAGGTTCGCATCAACGAGGGTCCGTTTGCGAACTTCACGGGCGCGGTGGACGAGATCAACGAGGACAAGCAGACCCTGAAGGTGATGGTCAGCATCTTCGGTCGCTCCACCCCGGTCGAGATCGAGTTCTCGAAGGTGGACAAGGTTACCGAATAGGCTTTGGGGCAGCGCGATGGCGCGTCCTGAGAACAGTTGAGTTTGTAAACATCAAAATATGCGCGCTGGCCGTGAGGCCGCCGCAGGAAGCGTAAAGAGGATTTACCCGAATGGCACCGAAGAAGATCACTGGATACGTCAAGCTGCAGATTATGGCGGGCAAGGCGACACCGGCACCGCCGGTCGGTCCCGCGCTCGGTCAGGCGCAGGTCAACATCATGGAGTTCTGCAAGCAGTTCAACGAGCGCACGAGCAAGGACCCGGCGCTGGCGGGCCTCACGGTTCCGGTCGTGATCTCGGTGTACGCCGACCGCACCTTCAGCTTCGTCACCAAGACTCCTCCGGCGCCAGTGCTTCTGCTGAAGGCGGCCGGCATCGAGAAGGGCTCGGGCACTCCGAACAAGGAGAAGAAGGGCAAGGTCACCGAGAAGCAGATCCTCGAGATCGCCAAGCAGAAGATGCCGGACATGAACGCTGCCACGGTCGAGGCCGCTGCGAAGACCATTCGCGGCACAGCGCGCTCGATGGGCATCGACGTCGTCGCCTAGTCTTACCCTCCGATGCCAAATGGCTCGGATTGAAGTCAAAAAGAGAACCTGCAGTATGCCGACGCTGGCATGCTACAGGTTCTTTTTTGCGCTGCTCTGGGGTCAGTTCTTGACTGCGTTGGTGTTGGCGTTCAGGACGACGAGCGCGTCGGAGGGCGGGGTGAGATCGCTTGAGGAGCGGCCGGTGTGAGCGTAGAAGATGATGCCGTTCTGTGCGATCAGGAAGGTGCTGGGGTAGACGGTCTGGTTGGGGTCGTCCCAGCGCAGGCTGTACTGATTGGTGAAGACGTAGTCCGGGTCGAGCACGAGGTGCATGTTCGCCGGCAGGGGCTGGTTGCCGAGAAGCTGGGCAGCGTCGTCAGCGAGGTTCTTGCTGCCGGCCCCGGGGTAGATGAAGATGACCTGGGTTCCGAGGGCGGAGAACTGTGCGGCGGCCTGCTGGTAGCTCTGGAACTGCTGCTGCGAGAACGGGCACTGATAACCGGGATATCCGCGAAGCAGGATGAGGACGACGCGGCCCTTGCTCGTGTAGGAGCTGAGGGAGACGGGAGTGCCATCCAGGGTTGTGAGGGTGAAGTCGGGGGCGCGCTGACCGACGCCGGGTGTTGCAGCGACGGAGGGAAGCGAGACAGCGAGCAGAAGGGCGGGGAGGAGGAACAATCTGCGCATGCTCATAGCCGCGATTGTAGGAGTGGAGCAACCTGGCAGTAATACAACTTTGGGTGCAGCGCGGTACGCGGCGATGGAGCGCAGGTTGCTGTGTGGGCTAGGGTTAGCGCTTTCGGCCGCGGCCGGCGTAGCGGTAGACAGCGCAGAGTTCGTCGCCGGTTGAGCCGTACTCCTGCTGCTGGGCGATGGCTTCGAGATCGGCGGCGTGATCCTCGGGGCTCATGGGGATCTGACCCTGCCAGAGGAGGGAGAAGGCGGGGTGGCGATCGAGCGTGGCGCCGTGCTCGGCGTTGACGTAAAGGAGGTCGAGGGTGCCGGGGTGCTCGGCGAAGGCGGTCTCGATTCGGCGGAGAAGCGCTTTGAGAACGGGGTCCTCGAAGGGGTGGAAGAGGAAGACCAGGGTGGGAGTGGGGGGGAGGTCGATGTTGAGAGCGTCGTCCTGGAGGATCCGGATGGGGGCGGTCGCGGAGGCGGTGGGGTCGGAGGCGTGGGCGCGGTGCCAGATGTCGGCGTTGCTCTGAGCGATGGCGGCCATGGCGGGGTTGAGCTCGACGCCGATGATCTGACGGAAGGGGAACTCGCTGGCGAGCAGGACGGCGCGGCCTTTGCCGGCTCCGATATCGAGGAAAGTGTAGTCGGTGATGTGGTGCAAGGGGGCGGTGGCGATCCATTGCTCTACGAGCGAGCGGAGGATGGAGGGGGCTACGCCGTAGTAGGCGGTGACGTGCTCGTCGTTGGGGTGTCCGGTGGCGAGGTCGCGGGCGGGGACGAGGCCGCTGGTGTCGGTGGAGTGGATCTGGTCGAAGGGGTGGATGGGGTGGGTGGTGGGACGGAGGAGGTCGCGGGGGCGGATGGGAGTGGACTGGGAGGCGGCTTTGGTAGAGAAGCGGGTTTCTCCACTGCGCGTCTCACTTCGTGAGCCACTCCGGTCGAAATGACGGCTCTTTGACATAAGGTTAGCGGATCTGGATCAGGTTGGGGTTGCCGTCGAGACCGAGGATGCGGCGGCCAGCTGGGGTGATTTCGACCGGGGTCCAGGCGGGATGGTCGACGAGGGTGATGGTGGTTTCGCCGGCCTCCTCGAGTCCGGCGAGGCGGTTCAGGATCTGCGCGGTGAGCTGTGCAGCGGCCTCCTCGGTGGGGTTGGTCAGGGCGAGCCCGATCTGGATGAGGTGTTTCTGGGGGACTCCGGGGACTCCGGCGCCGGGGGCTTCGGGGTCGTGTGCAACTGACACAGAGCGGACGAGGCCGAGGTCGACGATGTTGCAGGGGAGCGCGGGGTCGAAGCAGTCGCGCAGGGCGTCCAGGATGTTCGATTCGGTCAGCACCGGTGACTACCCTCCTCCCCCTCAAAAGTGTGCAAAGTCTTCGAAACAGATAGTTTAGGTTGGTACTTTGGTTTGGATGCCTTGCTATGGAGGGATTTTCCTTACCTTCCATCTATTTCTATTTTAGCGAGCGGACGGTAATTCATCGGCAACTTTGATTTTGAAGATAAATTGCCTGTTTTGTGTAGATTGTATGGAATTTCCACGAATGGAGGGGATTGACATCAGCTTTCTGGCCTTTGCTCAGTTCGACCTATGCGGTAACCGGGCTCGTTCCTTCAAGACCTGACATTGGTGCGAATGCGGCTCGAGATTCCTGAAAAACGACAGAAGCCTCGGGAGTGACCCGAGGCTTCTGTGTTTGTGTGGCTTGGTCGTCCTGTCTTACTGAACGATGAGCTGGAGGTTGAGGTTGTGCGAGGGGCCGGATCCTGAGTCGGCTCCGGTCACCGATATTGTCTGGGTTCCGGTTGGGGTTCCTGCGTCCTTTGGAGTGGAGGAGCCGCCGCATCCAGTCAGGTAGACCAGGCTTCCCATAGTGAGCAGAAGAGCAGTCATGATACGAGCGAGATTCTTTCTCGATCGCAGGACGCGCCGTGGCGAGAGGCAAAGCCCCAGCAGAACCGCCCACACTGCGATACGAGCGGAGGATGAACCCGGGCGCTCCAGCATCGCTGTAGGCGCCGTGGTGGTGATGGTGAGGGTGCTGTTTGCCGAGGTTCCCGATCCGGTGAGCGTGGCGGGCGAGAAGGTGCAGATTGCCTCCGCGGGAAGGCTGCCGCAGGAGAGCTTCACGGTTCCGCTATAGCCGCCGACAGAGGTCATGCTGATGGAGAAGCTCGCCGTCTGTCCTGCCTTTACGGTCGCCGAGCCAGAGTTGGAGGTCAGAGTGAAGTCGGACGCGACGACGGTGATCGACACCGCGCTCGAGGTGCTGGGCTGGTTGTTGGCGTCGCCTGAGTAGCTGGCCGTCACGCTGTAGGTTCCTGCTGTGGTGGCGAAGACTGGAAGCGATGCCACACCGACCGAAAGGTATTGCGGAGAACTGTAGGTGAGGTCGCTCTTGCCGAGTGTAGTGGTGCCCGAGGTAAAGGTTACGGTTCCCGTGGGGGGGGTACCTCGCCGTGACGGTTGCGGTATAGGTGATCAGCTGGCCCTGGTTAACGTTGGAGGACGAGGCTGAGAGTGCGGTTGTGGTGGGAGCCGGCGTAACTGTGACGGTGACAGTGTTGGAGGTGCTGGCGTTGTTATTGGTGTCGCCGGAGTAGCTCGCGGTAAAGCTATAGGTACCTGCGGGCCGCCCGGTTGTAATGGAAGCGATGCCGTTTGTTATAGGCACCTCAAATACGAGCGCTGCCACCCCTTCGCCACCAGGTGAGCGGAAGGTGACGTTCCCGGTGGGAGCGATGCCGGTTACTGTCACGGTGAGGGTCAGATCCTGGTTGGTGACCAGATTGGTCGCGGATGCTGCCAGCTGTGTACGCGAGGGTACAGGCTGGGCGGCGCCTGGTGCGGGGTTGAGCCGGTTGAGTAGAGATGTTGCGCCGAAGTACGTGGGCGCGATGAAGTCCAGAGTCTTGTCGTTCGGCGGTGCGGGGGCCTTGCTGTTCAGTCGTGCGATGGCGCCGCCTGCCGCTACCCCAGGGATCCCAGGGAAACCTGTCGGGTAGATATAGGCGTTGCTGTCCTGAACGAAGTTGCCGTTCCCTGTGCCCAGAAAAACGGTGAGTTGGTAGTTGCCGAGTTCGTTCTTCGGGTATACCGGCGGCAGGCCTGTCAGTAGATCAGGATTTCCATCACCGTTAACATCCCCGATGAAGACGGGTAGGTTCCCACCCGAATAGGTGAAGAGCGGTGTCGTCTGGAAGGAACCATCACCGTTGCCGGCGTATACCTTCGAACCCGCGACGATGTCCAGTTTGCCGTCTCCATTCAGGTCCCCGACAGCCTGTGGCAGAGTGGGGCAGGCAATTCCTAGAGGTATCTGGCGAAAGGTGCCGTCTCCGTTGCCGAGATAGACGGATCCGTTCCAGATAAGGTCCAGCTTTCCGTCGTTGCTGAGGTCGGCGGCGAACAAAGGTTCACCTGGTGTCGACGAATTCGTTTGTGAAAAAGGAACGGGAGTGCCGAAGGTGCCGTCTCCGTTGCCGGGAACGAAGACTAAGCCGCTAGTGATTGAAACCGAACCGAAGTACCCGAACACAACATCGAGCTTTCCATCACCATTAAAGTCGCCAAGTACAGCGTTGGTTGCTCCGTGGGCCGGCAAGCTAACGGCCGAGGCCTTCGGCTGAAACGTTCCGTCTCCATTCCCGAGGTAGGAAAACAGTTGGGTTGCCACTGCTGGAGACCCTGCGTCAGCTTCATTGGCGCGGCGAAGAGCGACGACGTCGACCTTGCCATCGCCATTGATGTCTCCGGGAACCACGATTCCATTGAGAGGCGCAAGGATCGAATTCGATATGTGAAGGTTCCGTTACCGCGCCCGAGGCCAGTCTTCAGGTTGCCGAGGTCGTACGGAGGATTGCCAGTGTAAGCATCGTTTTCGATCCAAAGAGTGTCGGTGAGACCATCGTTATTGACATCTGCAGTCACGAACCCTGCGGGGGTAAAGATGTGTGGAGGTGCCTGGAACGTTCCGTCGCCGTTACTCACCAGACGAGTCAAGCTGCCGTCGCTCGGGTAAATGAGGAGATCTACTCTACCGTTGCTATCTGGCGGCAACGGGTAGGTGGTTCCCGGGACGGCGTAGCCTTGACCAACGGTGAATCCACCCTGGCCATCGCCGAGCAGAATTGTTGTACCGTGCATCGCCAGGTCAAGATTGTTGTCGCCGTTTTTTCCGATGACTACCATTTCGGCATATCCAAATGGCGCTAGCGAGGTGGTTGGTCCGCTGGTCAACGAACCGCCGGTGCTGCCAAGGAAGGTCTGCAGGGATTGCGCTGAGCTACAGGCGATATCAGCATCACCGTCGTTGTTAAAGTCTCCGATAGCGGTATACCCGGTGGAGCTGGGACAGCTCTGTGTTTGAGCTTGAGCCGATTGAAGGGTTCCATCGCCCTTGCCAAAGTAGATCGCCAAGGGGCCGGAGCTCGGGCTGACGATGACATCCTGTTTACCGTCGCCGTTGAAGTCGCCCAAACCGGAGATCACACCGTTCTGGCTATTCGGGAAGGCGTAGGTCTGAGGATTGAGAAACGCACCGGGGGGACGGACTGCCCTGGTTCAGGAAGACCGCGACGGACGAGGCGCCGCCGACGGTTGCATTTGCGTTGGCAACAACGTCGGGGTATCCGTCGCCGTTGAGGTCAACTGGTGGGACGACGGCAGACAGGGTGGCTCCGGATACGGAGTAATAAGCGGTGTTCGAAGGGATTTGAAAACTGCCGTCACCATTTCCGAGGACGACTACAACGTAGCCGTTGCAGGTCTGGACGAGGTCGAGCTTCCCGTCCTTATTCATGTCGGCGGTTGTCAGCGAAAAACTGGTAGCGCCGTTGCAGTTGAACGGCGTGGAGACAACGACGGGATCATTGTCGCCGCCCTGATTCAACAGAGTGACCAGGTCGATTGGACCTTGCGGTGCGGAGAGTCTGTAGTAGGCGAAGTCGGGAAGCCCGTCGCCGTTGAAGTCTCCAACTACGCCGGCATAGACGGGCAGCGAGTTATATGTCCCCAGCGTAGGAAAGATAGGTTGCTGGCTTTGTGCCAGCAGGGAGGCGGCGAAAAGCGGCAGTAGGCAGACGACAAGAAGAATTCGCAGTTTCACAGGGTCCTTTTTGACCAGAGGTGGCAGAAGTAAACCCATAAGTG
The DNA here is from genome assembly GCF_000745965.1 of Edaphobacter aggregans DSM 19364. Taxonomy (GTDB): domain Bacteria; phylum Acidobacteriota; class Terriglobia; order Terriglobales; family Acidobacteriaceae; genus Edaphobacter; species Edaphobacter aggregans. Next base: position 8,644 of record NZ_JQKI01000029.1, read on the forward strand.
CAGACATGGGTAAGGTTGGGGAGATTTGGATGCAAACGTATTCTCTTGAGGAGCTTCCGGAAAGTAAAGTGTTTTTCTATGAACGGATGATCTTTTAGTCGCTGCTTCCCGACCCTGACTCCCGGGCGTGGATTGAGGTATCGATCACGTACGAGAAAACATCATCTCCTGATGGTGCGGATAGCGGCGACAATGTTTTGTACACGTACACGCCAGGCTATCCCCACGGTTTTTTTAATTACACGAAACAGGCTATTGGCACTGTCCTTAATGACCCCACAGGCGTGGCGGTGGATGCAAATCGGAACGTGTTCGTCGCAGAAGGCAACGGTCGAGTATTGAAACTGCAGACCATGGGAGTGAACTTCTATACGGTCGCGGTGGGAGCGAGTGGCCCTGTACAGACGCTTACCTTCATGTTCGATACGGCCGGGACGATCGGTGCTCCCCTCGTGCTGATGCAAGGAACTGCGGGGTTGGATTTTATTTTACAGACGCCGGTACGGGAACCTGCACGACAAACGGGACCTCTCATGTCTACAGCGTTGGTGATATCTGCACGGTGGACGTGAAGTTTTTCGCCGCGATCTCAGGGTATGCGGCGTGGCGCTGTGGTGCTGACTGATCGCTACGGAGGGGCGATTGCCACTAGCTACATTTACGGAACAGGGCGAGCGCCGCTCGTGGGGTTTGCGCCTGCTTCATTGAGTACATTGGAGAGCGGGCTGACTCCTCCACTGAGCGTGTTGGTAGACGTATCGGAAAATATGTACTACTTCGACATGCAGTACACTTCCGTGGTGAAGGTGCCACCCGGGTGTACTCAGCTGAGTTGTGAGGTATATATCCCTGCGACCGCATTTCCTATTGGGATGGCAATCGACGGTGCAGGAAATCTTTATACGGTTGAGTCTGGCGGCGCTACCAAGATTAAAAAGCGTCCATGGAACTTTGAGATTGGCCTTTATGTTGCGGGGACTGATATCGCAGTCATTCCATTTCCTTATCAAGGAAAGCCTTTGACGATTGCGGTGGACGGAAAGCCTGGTTTGTACCCCTGGATCAAAACTCGGTCAAATGGCACACCAAAGAAAAGGTAGAACGACCCCGAAGGTGGGAGTTCCTTCGATGCAGCTAGAGCGGTCGCGAGTGATTTGGCGATTTCGCGCTCATCGACCTGGGGCTGCCGCCAGAAGTGATCTTGCCCGAAATCGGTGCTCTACGGGATTGACGCCCCTAGACATCTAGGGCTAATCTGCGGAAATGCACAGATGTCTAGGGGTAGAAACATGGCGAAGAATGATCTGCAGGGAACGCTGGATCTCCTGGTTCTGAAGACTCTTGCACAAATGGGTGCGCTGCATGGATACGGGATTGTGCTCCACATCCAGCGCGCCTCCGAGGAGCTTTTGCGCGTGGAAGAAGGGTCGCTTTATCCGGCCCTGCATCGCATGGAGCAAAGTGGATGGATTGCGTCACAATGGGGGCACACTGAGACTAATCGCAAAGCCAAATACTACAAGCTGACGCCTCAGGGCCGGCACCAGTTACAGCGGGCCGAGCAGAGCTTCGAACAACTGGTGAAAGGCGTGCGCACCATGTTGCGCTATACGTGAGAGGTTTGCGATGTCCATTTTCCGCCGCATGGCCAATCTATTGCATCGCTCACGCGTTGACCGCGAGATCGATGCTGAACTTCAAACCCACATCGCACTGCGCACTGAAGACAACATCGTTGCCGGCATGTCGCCTGAGGAGGCCCGGCGCGATGCCCTGGTGCGCTTTGGCAACCGCATAGTGACGAAGGAACGTGTCGCCGCCGCAGATGCAGCCCTTATGATCGGCAGTATTGGAGCGGACATTCGTTACGCCCTCCGGCAGTTGATCAAGAATCCAGGATTCGCTCTGGCCGCGATCCTCTCCCTGGCGCTGGGCATCGGAGCCACCGTTTCGGTCTTTAGCGTCATCTACGGCGTGCTTCTCCATCCGTTTCCGTATGCGGACGTTGCGCGGCTGGCCAATCTCAGCATCAGTGACCCACGCGGGAATATCTTCGATGCTGGATTCACGGGGCAGCAGTTTCGCGAGTTGCGGGACGTGCACGGCTTCGACGGCATCGCCACCTGGAACTCGCGGCACCTGACTGTCACCGGCCATGACGTTCCTGAGAACGCTATCGCTTTCTTTGGAATAGGCGAAACGTTTGTCACTCTAGGTGTGCCACCTTTGCTCGGCCGGAATCTCGGTCCTTCCGACTCCCCCGAGGGACAGGAGCCGCTGCCGGTGGTGATGCTGCATTACCGTTTCTGGCAACGTCACTTCCACGGCGACCCCGCCGTCATCGGCAAGACTCTTGAACTGAATCACCGGCTGTACACAATCGTTGGCGTGACCCGCCCACACTTTACCTGGGGCTGGGGCGCTGACGTTTATCTGCCCGAGGAGACGACACAGGGCGGTGGCGTAGTTGTCAGGTTGCGCCCCGGAGTAAGCCTCGCCGCCGCCGATGCCGAACTGCAGCCGCTGCTGGAACGATTCGCGCGGGAAAAGCCGCACAGTTTCCCTCCAGAATTCAAAGTGGACATCCGCCCGCTGACCTACGAGACCACGCACAACATGGGTGGCACTCTCTATCTGCTGTTTGCGGCGGTGGCGATGCTCCTGGCGATCGGTTGCAGCAATGTCTCCATCCTGTTGTTGGCTAGAGGGGCGGCGCGGAGACATGAGTTTGCTCTGCGATCCGCCGTGGGTGCCAGTAGCTTGAGAATTGTGCGCCAGTTGCTCACCGAGTCGCTTCTGTTAGCGTTTACCGGGACAGGATTTGGCATCTTGATGGCCTATCGGCTGCTGCGATTGCTGATGGCGTGGATGCCGACCGGCATGTTCCCTCCGGATGTGGCAATTCGCATCAATGTGCCGGTGTTGATCTTCACGGCAGGGCTGGCGTTACTGAGCACTGCACTCTTCGGGCTGGTTCCTGCTTTGCAGATGGCGAAGCCCGATATCGGCCAGGTCATGCAGGCGAGTACCAACAGGACTGTTGGCAGCGTGCGCGGCAAGCGCCTACATAGCGCGCTTGTCGCCGCGCAGATTGCGCTCACACTTGTCCTGCTTACAGCTGCGGGTGCGGCTGTCCGTGGCTTTCTGCATCTGTTGAACGTGCCGCTCGGCTACAATCCGCACAACGTTGTCTCGGTAGGCATTCCTTTGCAGGACAACACCTATACGAGGTGGGAAGCGCGGGTAAATTACTTCGAGCAATTGCGCGCCAGCGTTGCCACGTTGCCAGACGTTGTCTCCACCAGCATCTCAACCAACGCTACTCCTCCTCATACAGGTTCGGAGCAACGCTTTGAGTTGCGGGACAAGCCTTCCGCTTCTCCTGAAGCGCAGACCGCCAGGGTCCATTTTGTCGATCCGGGCTACTTCAGCACCTTGCAAGTGCCTCTATTGCAGGGGCGAACCTGGAGCGCGGCGGAAGTCGCGCAAGGAGCTCCGCTGATGGTCGTCAATCAGACACTTGCCAGACGCTACTACCCGAGTGGAGACATCGTGGGACGCTCCATCAAGGTCTCTGCGCTAGAAGGCAGGCCGCCCGATGTATTGACAGCTCCCGGCGCCGACGACTGGATGCAGGTCATCGGCGTCGTGGGCGACTCGGTGAACGACGGGCCGGATCATCCCGTCAGGCCGGCGATCTTTGCCCCTTACAGCACGCTCATGCCGACAGGCACGCAGATTCTCATCCGTACGCGTCAGGCGCCGGCACCTGTTCTCTACAGCATCCGGAAGCAGTTGGCAAAGGTAAGTCCCGACCAGCAGACTTATGGAGTCATCGCGGACCTCGAAACATGGATCAGGAATGAACCGGAGTGGGCAAGAGGCAGGCTGATCTCTGCTCTATTCGGCGGATTCTCGATTGTGGCTCTCTTTCTTTCCGGGGTGGGACTGTACAGCGTCCTCTCTTACTCGGTTGCACAGCGGAGCAACGAATTCGGGATCCGCATGGCCCTGGGGGCAACACGCCGACATGTTCTCAAGGTGGCGACGGCTTCCGCAGGGATGAGTGTCGGCACCGGTATCGCTGTCGGCTTGATACTGAGCCTCAGCCTGAGTCATGTCGTCTCCACATGGGTGGGAATCACAACCAATCATCCACTCATCGTGTTCAGCGTGTCATTGCTTCTGCTAGTCGTTGCGGGCGTGGCGTGCTTCGTACCGGCGCGCAAGGCACTGTCCATTGATCCCATCGCGGCGCTAAGGTCCGAATGATTCGTCGGGAAGCGCTCTCGAAGGCCGAGAACCGGAGTTCAAAGCGTGCGTTGCCCTGCTATCAACAACGCTCATCGCGGATCGGTATACCGAACCAGTATGCTGTTGCCGTGCCGTTCGGGGAGAGTGTCATGAAGATTGTTCCTGTGATCAAGTCTAGAGATTTGGAGCGGTCCGTGCGTTTTTACACTGAAGTGCTCGATTTCGAGCGGAAGTGGCCCGGCGAAGAAGATCATGAAAAGGTCAACGGAGTGGCTCATCTCAGTAGAGACGGAGCCGAGCTGCTGCTCTCTCGCCATACAGGAGACGGTGTCTTCGGTTCGGTCAATCGCGTCTTTGTGGACGACGTGGATGAGCGTTACGCGACCTTTCGCGCACGGGGTCTGGACACGATGCAGCGGCCTGAATCTCCGATTCATACCGCGCCAGTCGATCAAACCTGGGGCATCCGTGAATTTGCGGTGACCGATCCGGACGGTAACGGTCTGTGCTTTTGCACGCCGATCAGATGAATCTGTCCAGCAGGTCAACGCATCTCATCGAACCCCGTCGAGACGACAGGTAGATTACTACCGGGAAACGCCGTTGTATTTTGCTGAATTGGGTTCCAGTCTTGGCCGCGGCGCGGGCGTCTCCTGCTTAGAGGGAGACGGCTGGGGTTCTATGTCACGAAAGTTGCTGAGGCCGACGCCGACGAGGCGGAAGAGGCGGTTGGGGCCGAGGTCTGCGCGGTCGCGGAGGTCGAGGGCGATAGCGGTGAGCTCTTCGAGCGAGGATGGTGGTGTGGGTGGGGTGTGGCTGCGGGTGTGGATGTTGAACTCGCGGGTCTTGAGCTTGAGGACGACGGTGCGGGCGATGCGGGACTCGCGGCGTGAGGCCGTCCAGACTTTTTCGGCGAGACGGCGGATGAGGTCGTCGGTCTGGAAGAGCGGGATGTCGTGCTCGAAGGTGTCTTCGGCGGAGATGGATTTGGTGGGGCGGTCGGGTGTGACGGGGCTGTGATCGATACCGCGGGCTAGCTCGTAGAGGCGGGAGCCGTAGCGACCGAAGTGCAGCTCGAGGGTGGCGAGGTCGAAGGTCTGGAGGTCTCCTACGGTGCGGATGCCGAGCTGTTGGAGGCGCGTCTCGGTGACCTTGCCGACGCCGGGGATGCGGCCTACCGGGAGGGGCGGGAGGAAGGTGGCGAGATCGCCGGGCTGGATGACGAAGAGGCCGTCGGGCTTGCGCCAGTCGGAGGCGATCTTGGCGAGGAACTTGTTGGGGGCGACTCCTGCGGAGGCGGTGAGGTAGAGCTCTTCGCGGATCTGCTGGCGGATGGCGATGGCGACCTTGGTGGCGGTGGGGAGGCCGGTCTTGTTGACCGTGACTTCGAGGTAGGCCTCGTCGAGGGAGAGGGGCTCGATGAGGTCGGTGTGGCGCTGGAAGATCTCGCGGACGGCGCGGGAGACGGCTTTGTAGCGGGTGAAGTCGGGCGGGACGAAGATGGCTTGGGGGCAGAGGCGCTCGGCGGTGACGGCGGGCATGGCGGAGCGGACGCCGTACTGGCGGGCCTCGTAGGAGGCGGCGCAGACGACGGAGCGCTTGCCCTTCCAGGCGACGACGACGGGGCGGCCGCGGAGGTCGGGGGCGTCACGCTGCTCGACGGAGGCGTAGAAGGCGTCCATGTCGACGTGGACGATCTTGCGCGGCGCGGGATGGGGTGGCTCAAGCAGGCTGCTGGCCATGGAGTTGATTGTAAGCGAAGATAGGGCGAAGAAAGTTGGCGAAGGAGATTAAGGAGCTGGGAGTTTGACGAGTGTGGGATTTGGTACTGGATCGCCTGCGCTGCGCTTTCCTATAGTGAGAAATTACCGTAACATTTGTGTGTTATGAGTATTACAAATCTGAAAGAGAGCGCACTATGGCTGCTGCTGATCTTCAGCTTGCCCTCGAAGAGGACCAGCGAGAGGGTAGGGATATGGAGGAAGCTCCAGAGATACGGAACGCTCGCCTTGCGTAACTCCGGCTATGTATTACCGAATACGCCTGTCAATCAGGAGAGGCTCGAATGGCTGGCAACGGCGATACGAGGCTTCAAAGGAGAGGCCTCCGTGCTTCAGGTGCAGACGATCGATGACCTCCCCTTCGATGTGCTTAAGGAGCGGTTCCGCGAGGAGCGCAAACCTGATTACGCAGCACTCATTCGCGATGTGAAGAAACTCAAACCCTCTGCACAGGGATTCTCAACGCAGTTGACACGAATGAAGCGGAGGTTTGAAGAGATCGCCGAGATTGACTTCTTTGAGAGCTCCCTCAAGGCACAAGCCGAAGAGAGTCTCTACAAGGCGGAACATCCAGTGCCCAGAGAAGTGCGTGCTGGGAAAGGAAGGGTATCCAAGATGGAATATCAAAATCGCACCTGGATTACGCGTCCGCGGCCAGGAATTGATCGCGTCTCCTCAGCCTGGCTTATTAATCGGTTCATTGATGCCAAAGCCGGCTTCATCTTCGACAGTAATCCGAAGGCCCATCCAGAGGCTGTGCCCTTCGACATGTATCAGGCTGGCGGCTTTGGTCATGAGGGCGAGAAGTGCACGTTCGAGACGCTCTGTGCCCGCTTCGGTCTTTCGGACAAGAAGGTGCAATTGATCGGCCAAGCTATCCATGATGCCGACCTCGATGATGAGAAGTTCGGCCGTACCGAGGGCATCACGATCAACCAGATTCTGAAGGGGTGGGCTAAGCAGGGCCTTCCTGATGACGAACTATTAGAACGAGGGATAAGCCTGATCGAGGGGCTCTATCACTCGATTGCATAGAGACGGAGGGAATGATGATAGGAAAAATTGTTTGGCTCGCGACGGCAAGCCTGCTTGTCTATAGCTCTACATTTACACCGGTGCCGGATGATTCGGCCGCAGCCTGGAAGCCTGTGGAGGCAGCGTTAGGGAGGTCTGGACAACTCCAGCCGGGTGAGGTCTACAAGTTCGCACTGCCGCGCAGGGACATGAAGGTTGTGAAGGATGGTGTGACGGTAGCACCTGGACTGGCGCTAGGTTCCTGGTTGGCCTTCAAGAGGATGGGTAGCGAGGCGATGGTGATGGGCGACCTTGTTTTAAGCGAGGACGAGATCGAGCCTGTCATGTTGAAGCTCCAGCAGGAGAAGATCGAGCAGACGTCCATTCATAACCACCTGCTGGGCGAATCCCCGCGTGTGATTTATATGCACATCGAAGGGCATGGCGACCCGGTCGTGTTGGCGCGTTCGCTTGCTGCTGCCATTGCTCTGACGAAGACTCCTGCGCCTGCAACCACGACCCCTGGAACTGCGCCTCCTGCTATCGACCTCAATACCGTCCAGGTAGAACAAGCGCTGGGTTACAGCGGAAAGGTCAACGGTGGCATCCTCCAATTCTCGATTCCACGCGCAGAGAAGATTACTGAAGGAGAGATGGAGATTCCACCCGCCATGGGAGTTGCCACGGCGATCAACTTTCAGCCAACTGGCCAGGGAAAGGCTGCAATCTCAGGAGATTTTGTTCTGCTTGCCCATGAGGTAAATCCGGTAATTCGGGCTTTGCGGACCCATGGGATTGAAGTGACAGCCATGCACAACCACATGCTGTTTGAGCAGCCTCATCTCTATTTCATGCACTTCTGGGCCAATGATGATGCCATCAAGCTAGCACATGGACTTCGCGCTGCAGTTGATGTGACCAACTCGCAAAAGCCACAAGTCAAATAGAGTTACGGATTTAGTGCTTGCGTTCGACGAGGTAGCTGGCGAGGGCCTTGAGGGGGTCGGCGGCTTTGCCGAAGGGCTCGAGGGCGGCGAAGGCGTCGGCGATGAGCTCTTCGGCGTCCTTGAGGGACTGGTTGATGCCGAAGACGGCGGGCCAAGTGGCCTTGATGCTGGCGGTGTCCTTGCCGGCGGTCTTGCCTAGTTCTTCGGAGCTTTGTGTCATGTCGAGAACGTCGTCGACGATCTGGAAGGCGAGGCCGGCTTTTTCGCCGAAGGTGCGGAGGCGGCCGATGGTGTCGGCGTGGAAGTCGTGGTCGGTGTGGGCTAGGCCGAGGATTCCGCCGGAGACGATGGAGGTGGTGATGAGGGCTCCGGTCTTGGCGCGGTGAATGGACTCGACTAGCTCGGCGGTGGGGGGCTTGCCTTCGGACTCGATGTCGACGACTTGGCCGCCGATCATGCCGGGAGGGAGCGGGCTGGCGGGGCCGACGCCGGTGCCGACGGCGAGGGAGATCTCGCGGAGGATGGAGACGGTGGTCGCGGGGGGCGTGGGGAGCTGGGAGAGGGTCTGGAAGGCGAGGGTCTGGAGGGCGTCCCCGGCGAGAATGGCGATGGCTTCGCCGAAGACGACGTGACAGGTGGGCTGGCCGCGGCGGAGGTCGTCGTTGTCGAGCGCGGGGAGGTCGTCGTGGATGAGGGAGTAGGTGTGGAGCAGTTCGATGGCTGCGCCGAGTTCGGCTGCGCCTTGGGGGATCTCGCCGGTGGCGGAGATCATGCGTGCGGCCTCCATGGCGAGGATGGGGCGGAGGCGCTTGCCGCCGGCGAAGACGGAGTGGCGCATGGCGCGGTGGATGGAGTGCGGCGGGGTATCGGGCGAGGGAAGAAGGCGTTCGAGAGCGGCGTCGGTGAGCTGGACGCCGGAGTGAAGCAGGTCTTGTACAGAGGGGGTCATCTGGTGTTGATGATAAATCAGCGGTGCGGGGCGCAGATGCTGGGGCGCTTTGGTGTGATTCGTTTTCCTGATGGCTTCGTGGCTGCGGGGAGAATACAGGTGTTCCATTCGACTTCGCTCAGGGCAGGCTCTCGACTTGGTGCTTCGCACTCGGCTCGGAATGACGCCTTCTATAAGCGCGATTGGCGGTGGTTTCTATCAAGCGCCAACAGGACGATGAGAGCGACGATCGAGAGCGCAGTGAGGAGATAGCCGAGGCGCCGGTCGGGGAGGGTGATGTGAGTGATTTCGATGTGGGCGGGGCCGGCGGGGAGCGAGACGGCGATGAGGCCGTCGGGGCGGTGGAGGCGGGTGGTGATGGGGGAGCCGTTGCGGGTGATCTGCCAGGCGGGGTAATCGCGGAGGTTGAGGATGAGGGTGGTGGGAGATGTGGGTGTGAGCTCGAGTTGGTGTGGGGCGGGAGCAGGTGCGGAGGATGTGGGTGCGGGAGTGGTTGCAGTGGGGGCGAGCCAGTAGCCGGGGTTGGTGGTGGCGAGGGCGTCGTTGTCGGCGCCGATTGGGGTGTACTCGTCGGTGGGCTCGGAGCCGGGGTTGGGAGAGCGGAAGACGGCGAGGCGTTCGGGAACGGTGTCTTCGGGGTAGCAGCGTTGACGGAAGGCATGGTCGGCGGAGAGCGTGAGAGCGAGAGGGGCGAGGAGCGCGGCGGCGATGACGTGTGCAGGTTTGAGTGAGAGGCGGGAGAGTGCCTGCGCGAGAGCCAGGGCGAAGACCGCGGCGAGGAGAGCGAGGAGTCGCCAGGGGAACTGGAGAAAGCGAAGTTCGGGAAGGTGAGCCCAGAGGGCGGAAGAGAGCGGCGTGAGCATGAACGCGATGACGAGCGCGAGGATGCTCAGCGGGAGCTTGAGATCTTTGGGGGAGGAGTCATTCTGCGCGGGTATGGAGGAGTCGTTCGTTTGTTGAATCGACGCCAGAGCGATGGCGGTGAGGGCGATGAGGAGGACGGCGACGATGGAGGCGGTGCGGAGGACGGTGTCGTGTTCGGGATCGGAGGTGTGGTGGAAGAGGAAGTTCTCTCGCGGGCTCAGACCGGGGAGGATTGCGAAGGCGATCTGGACATAGCGGCGCTCATAGGCGGCGGGGACGAGATAGAAGGAGGCCAGGCCGAGGCCGAGAGTGGCTCCGAGGATCGTATTGAGAGCGATGCGCGCGTGTGGCTGGGAATGGGAGAGTATGAGACGCACGATGGTGAGAAGCGCGAGGGCGTAGCAGCCCATGACGGCGGCGGGGGCGTTGGTGAGCCAGAGGAGCGCGATGGGGAGGGCGATGCCGGGGATGGTGACGCGGTCGCGGAGGATGGCGAGGAGCAGGAGGGGGATCCAGGCGGCGCCGAGGAGTTCAGCGTAGGCGGAGCGTTCGTAGACGGTGTAGAGGGTGTAGGGGTTGGCGAGGTAGACGGCGGCGGCGAGGAGCGCGGCGTTCGGGGGGGCGAAGGTGCGCGCAGCGTGCAAGAGAGCGAGGCCGGCGGCGGTGAGGGCGAGCCAGGTGTAGGCGATGGGGGTCCAGGTCCACGGCATCAAGAGGCCCAGGAGAGCGCCTATGGTCCAGGAGAGCGGGGGGTAGAAGATGAAGCGCGGCTCGCCGGCGTTCCAGGCGGGGGTGGCGGCCCATTGGGGGTGGAGGTTTCCGTGGGTGAAGTTGCGGGCGGCTTCGAACCAGTTGATGACGTGGAAGTCGAAGTCGTGGCCGCAGGAGGTGCCGTGGACGATGAGGGGGAGGGTGGCGATGAGCGCGGCTATCGGGAGGAGGAGGTAGGGAAGGCGATAGCGCGGCATTATGTTTAGGGTAACGCAGCCTTCGTTCTTCGCTTCGCGCAGAACGAAGGCGAGAACAGTCGCTTCGTCCTGCGGACTTCACTCCGGCCTTCGGCAGAGAGGAGCGCCGCTTTGCGGCGAGCTTAGAGCGGGGCTGAAGCCCCGCTCTACCTTAGAAGCAACGGCAAGAACAACAGCAAATGCAAAATGCAGCCGGCAAATGCAAATGCAACGGCAAATGCAGCGGCAAATGCAACGGCAAATGCAACGGCAAATGCAAATGCAAATGCAACGGCAAATGCAAATGCAAATGCAAATGCAACGGCAACGGCAACGGCAACGGCAACAGCAAAGGCAATTGCAAACGGCAACAGCATCAGCGGGGGTTCTTCGCTTCGCTCAGAATGACGGACGTTAGAGGCTGCTATTGCGGCGTCAGAGTGAGGGTGTGGGTAGTGGCGGCGTTGACGGCGGCGGTGGAGAAGGGCATGGGGAAGGTGGTGCCGTTGTACCAGGCGGGCCACTGGTCGAGGAACCAGGGGCTGGCGGGGTTGCCGGATTGGCCGAGGACGAGGTTGAGGGTGGAGCCGTCGAGGTCGGAGAGGTCGGCGGTGAAGCGCTCGGAGGGTCCGAAGGTTCGGCCGACTTGTTTGACGGTGGAGGTGTCTCCGCTCTGCGGCTGGACGCCGGTTCCGATGGGAAGGCCGATGAGGGCGCGGAGGATGCGGGAGTGCGAGTAGATGGGGTGCTCGATCTCGACGGGGTAGGTCTGGCCGTGGCTCCAGTGGGAGAGATCGCTGGGGGCGTTGGCGGCGGTGAGGCCGCGGGAGACGGCGGCGGCGAGGAGATCGTCCCAGTTGGCGAAGCCGGGCGGGAGCCAGCGGTCAGGGGTGTGCATGATGAGCTGCTCGGCGGCGTAACTCCTTTCGCCCCAGGAGTAGAGCTTCCAGAGCGGTGTGGGCTTGCCTTCGGTGTTGGAGTGAAGCTCGGAGCCGAGGCGGGGCTCGAGTAGGAGCTGCCAGAGAGCTTCGCGTGCGGCGAGGACGATGGGCGGGGCGGGTGAGTTGGCGTCGACGACGCCGTTCCAGTTGCGGAGGAGGTCGGCGGCCTGGTGGAGGCGCTTGTCTTTCTGAGAGGCGGTGGTGGAGTGGTCGATGGCGTAGGCGAGGCGCTGGGCGATGACGCGGTCGAGGTCGGAGTAGACGTCGGTCTGGAGGGAGAGCAGGTCGGCGGCGCTGAAGTGGTTGTTGGAGGTGAGAACCTTCCATATGCGCTCGTTGCGGTAGGGGGCGGCCCAGTCATCAGTGATGGTGTAGGGGTAGCCCTCGGGGGTGACGCGGGAGTTGGCGGTGGCGAGGATGCCGTTGGGCGGGTCGAGGGCCTGGGGGAGCTGGTCGAAGGGGATGTAACCGGTCCAGTCGTAGTGGCTGGCGACGGCGTCGACGGGGACGGGGCTGATGGGGGTAGGGGGCTGTTGTGTTGGTGATGGTGTTGTGGGCTGCGTTGGTGGCGGGGCGGAGGTGGTGGGCTCCGGAGTTGGGGGTGGTGGCGGCGGAGTTGTAAATGCGCCGTAGGTGCGGATGGGGATCTGGCCGAAGGCGTGGTAGCCGATGTGGCCCTGGTCGTCGGCGTAGACGACGTTCTGGGCGGGGCCACCGAAGTGGGAGAAGGCGGCGAGGAAGCTGGTCCAGTCGGAGGCGGAGGCGACGTTGAGGAGCGGGGCGGAGAGGGTGGTGGAGTCGTAGATGGTCCAGCGGAGGGCGAGGGCGCGCTTTTCAGTGGGGAGGACGGGAGAGATGATGGGCGTCGGGATTCCGCCGTGGAGGGTGGACTGGACGTCGAGGGTGACGTCGGGTTTGCCGTGGATGTGAATGACTTCAGTCTGGTGGAGGACGGGGTGCCAGGCGCGGTCGGGGGTCTGGTACTCGGCGGTGGAGCCGGAGCCGCGGAGGTGCTCGATGTAGAGGTCCTGGACGTCGGCGCCGAGGTTGGTGAAGCCCCAGGCGATGTGGTCGTTGTGGCCGACGATGAGGAAGGGAATCCCGGGGAGCGAGACGCCGGCGGCGTGAAAGGGCCCGGAGAGGCCAGGGGCGGCGAGATCGACCTGGTACCAGATGCCGGGCACTCTGTGGCTGAGGTGCATGTCATTTGAGAGAAGCGGCTTGCCGGTGGCGGTGCGGGAGCCGGCGACGACCCAGTTGTTGGAGCCGGCGGTGCAGGATTCGCAGACGGGGCCGAGAGCGTGCTGGAGGGCGAGGATGTCTGCGGGGGAGGCGGTCGATTTTGTGGCGCTACTTTCCCACGTCCCAGAATCGGGACGTGGAGCACCCGGCTCGGTCAGCTTGGTTTGGGACTCGTCTAGAGGGACGTCGGGGAGCTCCTGCGGGGCGGTGAGGTCGACGATGGGCTGAGCGGGCGGGTGGTCGCGCCAGGAGCCGACGGGGTAGAGGTCGGCGAGGAGATCGGCGGGCAGGCGGGCGGCGATGGCCTCGCGGCTGAGCTTGGTGGGAAAACTGTTGGTAAGGTCCTGGAACATGACGAGGCCGACGAGGATGGTGTCGCGGGGGGTCCAGGGGGCAGGGGTGTAGCGGAGGACGCGGAACTCGAGTGGGAGGTTCGAGCGCTGGAGGGCGATGGAGGCGTTGACGCCGCGGGCGTAGATTTCGACGTAGCGGAGCTGCGCGGCGGGGAGGGTGGAGACGGCGCGGTCGGCGGTGGCGCGGAGTTGGAGGGTGCGCTGGATGCGGTCGTGCTCGAGGAGGCTGGGGCCAATGACTTCGGCGAGCTCGCCGGCGGCGTGGCGGCGGAGGAGGTCCATCTGGAAGAGGCGGTCCTGGGCGGTGACGAAGCCCTGGGCGAAGACGAGGTCGTCGAGCGAGGCCGCGCGGATGTGGGGGACGCCGTGGGCATCGCGCTGGACGGCGACGGGAGCAGAGAGGCCGGGGACGGTGAGCGTGCCGTCGATCTGGGGGAGCTGGGTGGTGAGCAGGTGGTGGACGTAGCTGCGCGCGGCGAAGAAGCCGGTGATGCCGAGGATGAGGAGGATGGAGCCGGCGATGGTGAGGAACTTGAGGAGAAGGCGCGGGCGGCGCGGTTCGGCGTTGCTCGTGCGAGGACGCCGGGGGAGGAGGGTTGGTTCGGGCTCGTAGAGGCTCATCGCTATGGAGAAGGATAAATGGTGGGGGTGGTTGGCTTGTGAGAGGTGGGTGAGTGTGGAGGAGAACTACTGAGATTCTTCCCGCTCGGGTCAGAATGACGGCAACGGCAAAGGCAAAGGCAACCGCAACAGCAAATGCAAATGCGGGGGTTCTTCCCCTTCGACTGCGCTCAGGGTCAGAATGACGGGTGGTGGGGAATGACGATGTCGGTGACGACAGGGAGAGGAAGTTTTGCTTTACTGGGGTGGCGGCACGTGTAAGGAGGGTGATTTTGGAGTCGGCTGCCAGTCTCCATGCCATTGAGAGAGTGGTTTTGCTGCTGCTAGTGATGGTGGCGGCGTTTGCGGTGATTGCGCACCGGCTGAAGGTGCCGTATCCGATCGTGCTGGTGCTGGCGGGGCTGGTGCTGAGCCTCGCTCCGCACATGCCGAGGATTCCTCTGGATCCGAACCTTGTGTTCGTGATCTTTCTTCCGCCTCTGCTGTACTCCTCGGCGTGGACGGTTTCGTGGAGGGACTTTCGCAGGAACCTGCTGGTTATCTCGCTGCTGGCGATCGGACTGGTGGGGTTCACGGTGTGGGGCGTGGCGGCGTTCTCGGAATACTTCATTACGGTTCTTTATTGGAAGGCGGGATTTCTGTTGGGGGCGGTGCTTTCGACGACGGACGCGAACAGATCAGCGGGCGGGAGACGTTTGTGATTGGGTGGACAGGAATGCGCGGCGTGCTGGCGCTGGCGGCGGCATCGTCGATCCCGGGAGGTGATCCATGGACAGCCGTTTGGAGTGCGCAACCTGATCATCTTCCTGACGTTCTCTGTGATCCTGGTCACGCTGGTGCTGCAGGGGCTGACGCTGCCTTCCGTGATCCGCGCGCTGGGGCTGGCAGGGAAGAAGGGGATGGAGCCGGAGGAGCGTTATGCGCGGCAGCTTGCCTTGAAGGAGGCGCTGGCTTACCTGGAGGCGAGCAAGCAGGACAAGAGCGAGGCGTATGCGCACGCGTACGATGACCTGATCGACCGCTACGAGCATCGCGCGGCCGCGGTGAGCGGCGAAGGTGGAGAACGCGCTGCCACAAAGGCGGAGGTGTATCACGAGCTTGTACGCGCGTCGCGCGGAGCCGTCGAGGCTGAGCGCAGGACGATCATTCGACTGCGCGACCAGGGGCTGATCAGTGATGACGTGCAGCGAAGGGTAGAGCGCGAGCTCGACCTGGAAGAGACGAGGTTCGATCTCAGGCCGTAGGCGCGGGCAACTCCGCAGAGTCGCCGGGCGTCAGCTGGGTGGGGTGCGGGGGCATCTGTGCGGCGTAGCTGTTGGGGCCGGGCCGCTGGGTGAGCTGGATGACGCAGGCGATTGCGGCGAGGACGAGCAGGCTGAAGACGCTTCCTTCGGGGCCGGTGAGTCCGCCGGAGAGAAGGGGCTCGCCGACGGGATGGGTCTGGAGGAGACGGGGGCTGACGAAAACTCCGCTGTCGCCGACGCCGAAGAGGAAGGACTGGCCGTAGTCCCATGCGGCGTGCATCCCGATGGCCCACCAGAGCGAGCCGGTTCGCCAGAGGCTGAGGCAGAAGATGAGCGAGGCGAAGGCGGCGCAGAAGAGGCCGAGGGGGCTTTCACCGGGGTTGGAGCTGTGCACGGCTCCGAAGCCGAAGGAGACGAGGATGGCGGCGGCCCAGAAGCCGAATGCCTTGGGGTTGAGTTTGGAGGAGAGGCGGGGCGCGAGTCCGGCGAGGCCGCGCGCGAGGGTGTACTGGAGGAAGCCGCGGAAGAGGTACTCCTCGAAGAGGGCAATGGCGAGGAAGCCGGGAATCCAGAGGACGGCGTAGCGGAGCGCCTCGGATCCGAAGAGGAGACGCTGATCGATGACGAGCAGGCCGGCTTTGACGAGGATGAGGATGAGCAGAGAGCTGGCTGCGAGGCCGGTGATGATTCCGACGAGGAGGTACTGGAGCTTGCGCGTGCCTCCGAGGCCGTAGACCGAGAGGGGGCGGCGCTCGACCTTCGACATGATCCAGGTGACGAGTGCGACGACGAGGAAGGGCGCGGCTTCGGTGAGGAAGACGGGAAGCGGGCCGGGCGAGTGCTCCATCGCGTGCGGAGGGATGAGGTGGGTGGACTTGAGGAGGAAGCCTGCGCCGGTAAAGAACACCCTGAGGAGGGCGATGGCGATTACGAGGCTCCAGCCGGCACGGAGTCCGTTTGGGCCGAAGAGGATTGGAAGGCGTTCGTGGAGGGGAGCGGGTGGGTTCGGGGATTCGTGGATGATGTCGGTCAACGTGTGCCTCGGGGATCGTTGTGCTGTGAGGATATACGAGGGTGGAGGTAGTGAGTCAGTTGAAGCTTTCACCGGCGATCAACGGTGCGGCTGTCGCACTCGGCGCTGGCGGCCTGGCACCCCTGATCAAGATCCACAGCATGAACACCAGCTCTGCGAAGAGTGCGGGCTGGGCGAAGAGAAACAGCTTTTGCTCATATTGCGGCAACAGTATGCCCGTAAAGCTCATGAGTATGTAAGCGAAGCCGTTGATGACGAGCCAGACGCCCAGAAAACGTGGCAGGAAGTGCGACCGATACACGAGTGTCCCCAACGGAAGAAGCCATGCTCCCCAAAGGATCTCCGCGGCGGTGACTTGATAGTCGTGCAGATGGAGGAGGAGCACGACCAGCGCGTCCTGCTGGGGTTTGTCGAATACGGAGAGGAAGTCGGCACCGCGTGCGATCATCAGGGCGCCAGCGTCGGTTACGACGTTGACGAAGTAGAGCAGAGACGGCATGACACCGCCAAGGATCACCACCAGCACAGCCAGGTATTGGTTCACTCCCTTGAACAAACGGTAAAGGGCGAGCACGAGGAAGATCAAGATGACCGCGCAGATCAGGTCTGCAACGATGCCGAAACGGAAGAGCCACGGGTGAACGGCGATGTTGTGGACCGTTGCGGTCGGGTTCCCGGAGACGAACAGCTTGTTGGGAATGTAGATGAGGCGCAGTGGGCCGAGAATGCAAAGGAACAGGTACCAGACTCCGGCGACTCTGCCTGGGTTGTGGGTTGAGCTCATGTTCCCTCCCTGCGTTGCAAGGGCCGATGCGGGGTACAGCCGTAGATACGACAAAGGCTGTACCTATGTTTCATCACACGAGGAAAAACTACTGCGGAGGGCTCTGGTTTGGCGATGGGGCGGGGTGCGGATATGCTAAAGGCTTCGGGCGCGGCAGGTGAGGCGTTCGCTGACGGGGGCTTACGGCTTGGATTTGCGGGTTCTGTATCACGACAAGTGCTTCGATGGGGCGTGCTCGGCCTCGGTGTTTACGCGGTTTCATCGCGAGTGCGTGGGGACGGCGTCGAGCTACTCGTACCAGGGTTTGGTGCACAGGGCTGGGGCGCTGTTTGATGAGGGCGACTTTGGCAATGGAGAGAATGCAATCGTCGACTTCAAGTACTCGCCGTCGGAGAAGGTGACGTGGTGGTTCGATCATCACCTGAGCGCGTTTCTGACTCCGGAGGACCAGGCCGACTACGAGCGTGGGCAGGCGGATGGTTCGGAGACGATGCGGAAGTTTTATGACCCGAAGTATGTCTCGTGCACGAGCCTGATTGCGCATGTGGGGGCGACGAAGTTCGGGTTCGACGTGAAGCCGCTGGCGGAGCTGATCAAGTGGGCCGATATCGTCGACGGCGCGAAGTACGAGAGCGCGAAGGCGGCGGTGGAGATGGCCGCTCCGGCGATGAAGCTGACGGCGGTGATCGAGAGCGCGCAGGATGGAGAGCTGGGAAGGCGGCTGATTCCGCTGTTGACGGAGATGCCGCTGGAACAGGTGCTGGATCAGCCGTTTGTGCAGAATCTGTTGGGGCCGCTGATGGAGCGGCACTGGAAGGGGCTGGAGCTGATTCGCTCGCGGGCGACGGTGGAGCGCGGCGTGATCACGTTTGACATCACGGACCAGCCGACGGAGGGCTACAACAAGTTCATCCCCTATTATTTGTTCCCCGGGGGGACGTACAATGTCGGGTTGAGTAAGTCGAGCTTCCGGACGAAGGTGGCGGTGGGGACGAATCCCTGGACGCCGCTTCCGGCAGAGAAGCTCGCGAACCTGGCGGTGATCTGCGAGCGCTACGGCGGCGGAGGTCATGCTAGGGTGGGCGCGATCAGCTTTCCTCCGGACCGGGAGGATCAGGCCCGGAGCGCGGCGAAGGAGATCATCGCAGAGCTGCGTGCGCGAGAGACGGCCGGCTGAGCCGGAAGTGGTTCGAGAGCAACCTTCGAGAGCAACCATTGTCCGGCGGCAGGGCCTCAGAGATACGAGGAGGCAGCGATGAGTCCTGTTCTGTTGGGTGGTGTCATCGTCATTCTCCTTCTGATCATTGCCGTGGTCACGATGGGAATGACCAGATGGGGACGCTCGGAGCTGGACCAGCCAGTGGAAGGAGAGCCTCGGGATAAGGGACGCGTGAGCGGCGGCGAGGATGATTAGCGAGTCAGCGAGTCAGCGAGTCGATGGAAATCGCTTACGGTAAAGGTTTGCTTTCGCTGACCGGTCTTTCAGCTGACTCGCTGACCGCTTTTTAACTGACTCGCTGCCTTACGGTTTGAGGCGGCCGAAGAGGTTGAGCTTGCTGATGTCGTTGAAGATGACCATGACTGCAAAGACCAGGATGCAGACGAAGGCGACCTGGTAGACGCGCTCTTTGAGCTGCTGGTTTAGGTCGCGCCGAAGCACGGACTCGACCAGCAGGAAGAGGATCATGCCGCCGTCGAGGATGGGGATGGGCAGCAGGTTGAAGATGGCGAGGTTGATGGAGATGTTCGCCATCAGGCCGATGATGGGCATCCACCCGGGCATGGACGCGGCCATGTGGATCTGCTGGCCGATTCCGATAGGGCCGGAGAGCGAGCGCACGGAGACCTGGCGGGTGAACATCCGCTTGAGGACCTCGACGATGAGCAGCGAGCTCTTCTTGTTGAAGTCCCAGGAGGCGGCGACGGCTTTGGTGAAGGGAAGACGCTCGACCTTGACCGGAGGCTGTACGGGGCGGAAGCCGATGCGGTAGTCCTTGGTTCCGTCGCCGACCTCGGCGAGCTGCGGGGTGAGCTGGACGGGGATTGTCTGGCTGTCGCGAAGAATCTCGAGGGAGGCAGGCTTGCCGGCCTGGTCCTGAAGGTAGGCAAGGAGCGCCGGAACGGAGTGAAGCTGGAGGCCGTCGATGGAGGCGATCTGGTCGTGCGGCTGGAGGCCGGCGCGCATGGCTGGCATGTTGGGCTCAAGCGAGTCGACCTGGACGGGCACGTCCTGCATCTTGGGGATGAGGCCGAGCCTGTCGAGCGAGAAGTTGTCGGCGCCACCTTTTGACTCGATGAAGAGTTTGGTGTCGACGCGTTGGCCGTCGTGCAGGTAGGCGAAGGGGACGGTCTGATTGATGTTGAGCAGCGAGCGGATGGCGACCTGATCCCAGGTGGGATTCTCGATGGTGTCGTAGTGAACGATGAGGTCGCCGGAGTGGATTCCGGTGCGAGTGGCCGACGTGTTGAGCGGGATGTAATCGGTCCGGGCCGGGCCAGAGATGTATTCCTGCACCTCGTTGTGCAGCATGTAGGCGCCGGTCATCAGGCCGAGGGCGAGGATGAAATTGGCGAAGGGGCCGGCGAGGGCGACGAGGATGCGCTGCCAGCGCGGGTGCGCATTGAAGTCACCGGGGTCGGTGGGGGCTTCGCCGGGGTTGTCGCCCGACATCTTGACGTAGCCGCCGAGTGGCAGCAGGGAGACGCGGTAGTCGGTCTCGCCGCGACGGAAGCCGAAGAGCCGCTTTCCGAAGCCGATAGAGAAGACTTCGACGCGGATGCCGCAGAGCTTGGCTACGGCGAAGTGGCCGAACTCGTGTACGAGAACCATGATCCCGAGCACGATGCCAAGTTGAAGGATGGTAGACATGGAAGGGAAAAACCTCGCTCGGAGAAACTGTGCGGCTTATCGGAGAACGCCGGAGAAATGGTGGGCGATTACATCACGGGCACACGCTCGCGCCGCAAGATCAGCTTCGAGCACTTCCTGGATAGACGAAGGGTGACGGGCTGAGGTTTGCTGTAGCACTAACTCTATTGTACGCGGGATGCCAAGGAACGGGATACGGCCTTCGAGGAAGGCGGCGACGGCGATCTCGTCGGCGGCGTTGAGGGCGATGCAGGCCTCGCCGCCGGTGGCGGCGGCCTCGTAGGCGAGGCGCAGGCAGGGGAAGCGGGCGAGGTCGGGGACGGAGAAGTCCAACTGACTCAACGCGGCGAGATCGAAGTGGAGGGAGGCTGTGGTGGCGTCGACGCGCTCGGGGTAGGCGAGGGCGTAGAGGATGGGCAGGCGCATGTCGGTGACGGAGATCTGCGCGAGGATGCTGCCGTCGATGAACTCGACCAGGGAGTGGACGGTAGACTGCGGATGGATGGTGACGCGGACCTGTTCGGGGGGCAAGGAGAAGAGGCGGCAGGCTTCGATGACCTCGAAGCCCTTGTTCATCATGGTGGCCGAGTCGATGGTGATGCGCTGGCCCATGACCCAGGTTGGGTGCTTGAGGGCCTGCGCGGGGGTGATCTCCTCGAAGTCGGCGAGCGGCGTGTTGCGGAAGGGGCCGCCGGAGGCGGTGAGCCAGATCTGGTGGACCTCGGCGGGGGTTCCGCCGCGCATGCACTGGTGGACGGCGTTATGCTCGGAGTCGATGGGGAGCAGGGCGACGTTGTGCTCGCGGGCGGCGGCGATGATGAGTTCGCCGGCGGCGACGAGGCACTCTTTGTTGGCGAGGCCGATGGTCTTGCCGGTTTTGACTGCGGCGTAGGTGGCCTCGAGACCGGCGACTCCGACGATAGCGGAGACGACGAAGTCGACCTCGGGCAGCGTGGCGACACGGACGGTTCCGGCCGCGCCGTGGACGACCTCGACTCCGGTGATGCCTGCGGCTTTGAACTGCGATTGGAGCTGAGAGGCCAGCTCCTCTGTCGCGATGGAGATGACCTGTGGGCGCCAGCGGAGGCACTGGGCGAAGGCAACGTCGACGTTGAGACCTGCGGCGAGGGCGATGGGCTGGTAGCGGTCGGGGAAGGATTCGCAGATGGAGAGGGTGGAGGTGCCGATGGAGCCAGTGGAACCGAGAATGGCGAGTTTTTTCACGAATGTTATTTTCGCAGATTGGAGGTTTCCGGAGGGTGACGTTCGGAGAGGTCCGTTCCGGAATTGGATTTCGCGTGCAGCAAAGTTTTTACTCTTCGGGCCGCAGTTCGATGGATCCAACTCCTACGTTGGCGGTGATCTTTCCATCTCCCTTGCCTCGCAGGGCCTGCTTTGTTGCTATCCCGAGGTGGGTTGAGGTTCCGCTCTGCCTGTGGTCATGAACGTTGCCGATGCCGACATTGGTTTGCAGCTCGGAGTACTCGTCTCCTCGCAGGTAGAGCGTCACATGCCCGACTCCTACATGAATCTGGCGGTCGCCGGGAATCGCATCGCCACGGATGCCCAGGTTTCCCGTGTCAAGCATGATGTCACTTTGTAACGGCGCGTTCGACGGAATACGCAATGTGATGGAAGGGGATAAGTCTTTTGGATATGCCAGGTAGACGATTGTCTTGTTGTCGTCAGACTCGATCTGCCTTATGTAGACGGTTATAGATGAACCGGGAGCCTTGCGAAGCGATATGTTCAGGTGAAGATGCTGGTCCTGAGAGGGGAAAATGTGAACCTCCCCGGCGCAGATTTTGATCTCCAGAGGCCCCTTTGTGTGGAAGTCCCGTTCGAGCTGCAGGTGCTGCGGGTCCTTCTGGTCAGCCGCGATTGGGCGATATGAGGTGATGGGCGGCTGCGCCGTACACGTATTCTGAGTCTCCTGTGCCTGAGCCGCAGGTGGATGGGAGGAACTGAAGGCGAACAGAATCAAAAGCGCCAGGAATCGACAGGGCAATCCTGACTTTACGCGAAAGAGAGCCGGCAGCGTCATAAAGAGCCATTACGCGAAAGAGACGCTTCGGGTTCCGTGGGCTAGAAACGTCCGAGGCCGAAGGTGTCCTTGAGGAGCAGGGCGAACCAGAGAACGGGAGCCGCGACGAGGAGGGCGTCGATGCGGTCGAGGATGCCGCCGTGCCCGGGGAGCATGGTGCCTGAGTCCTTGACGCCGGCTCCGCGCTTGACGGCGGATTCAAGGAGGTCGCCGAGCTGAGCGGCGATGTTGAGGATGGCTGCGAGGGTGAGGGTCTGCCAGATGGGTTCGGTGATGTGCAGGACCATGTTGCCGCGAGCGGTGAGCAGGTCGCCGATCCAGATGACGAGTCCGGCGGCGGCGAGGCTTCCGAAGATGGAGGCGACGGTGCCCTCCCAGGTCTTGCCGGGGCTGAGGCGGGGAGCGAGCTTGCGTTTGCCGAAGGCGCGGCCGATGTAGAGCGCGGCGATGTCGCCGGCCCAGACGCAGACCATCAGGAAGAGGACGAGCGCGGGCCCGTCCTCCTGCTTCCAGAGCAGGGGGATGAGAGTGAGGGGATAGGCGATCCAGATGAGGCCAAAGAGTCCCTGGGCGGTGTCAGGGAGGACCTGGATGAGCGGGGCGCGGAAGCCGTTCCAGGCGAAGAGGATGAGGGTGAGGGCGCTGAGGACGGGAAGCTGGGCCTCAACGGGGAAGCCGTTGACGGTGACGACGAAGGCGAGCGCAGTGGCGATGGCCATCCACCAGACGGGGATGCGCAGATGCGCACCGTTCGCCTCGGCGCCTACGGCGGCCAGCTTGAGGTATTCGTAGGCTGCCAGCTCGGCGACGAGAGCTGCGGCGAGGGTGATCATCCAGAGCTGACCGAAGAAGAGAAGGGCAAAGACGACAAGAATGAGGACGGTGGCGGTAAGGATTCGCTTCATGGAGACCCAGACAAGTATATCCACGAGTAAAAGCAATATCTTGAATCACTCTTGACATATAAAGATATATCTTGATACTGTTTTCCGGCATGAGGTACCCATATCAGTACGAATACTTCAGAGGTTTCCGCGGCGGTGAAGGCTGCCGGGGAGAGAGACAGGAACATAAACAGTGCGGCGCCGGCCACGTAGGATTTGGCGAAGGGCGGTGCAGCTTCAGGGGACGCTGGGGAGGCGGTCCGGTGCGCATGTTTGGCGCGGGCGACCTTCGTTACGTGATCCTGCAACTGATCTCAGAGAAGGCGAGCCACGGCTACGAGATCATCAAGTCGATTCAGGAGCGGCTGGGAGGGACGTACGCTCCGAGCCCGGGGATCGTGTACCCGATGCTGACGATGCTGGAGGAGATGGGTTGGGCAAGCGCGGTCACGGAGGGGACGCGGAAGCTGTACAGCATCACGGAGGAGGGAGCGAAGGCGCTGGCGGAGAACAAGGCGATCGTGGACGCTCTGTTTGCGCGGATGGACAGCGTGCGCGCGGAGTATGCGAATCAGCGTCCGCAGCAGATCGAGCGGGCCGTCGAGAACCTGCGCATGGCGCTACGAATGAAGATGGGGATGAAGATGGGGTCGCTGACCACGGAGCAGATTCACGCGATCACCGACATCATCGACGCCGCGGCGAAGCAGATCGAGAGAGTGTGACCCGACCGGGGACGATGCCCGCTTAGCTTCCCGTTGGCTTGATCGTGTCGGTCTCGACCATCAGCATGACGGTGCGTTGCGGTGCGCGGGGACGATGGAGGACGTCCTTCGGGATGACGACTCCCTGGCGTGGATTGAGGGTGATGGTGCGAGGGTTTTCCTCTGTGGTGGAGGGATCGGTGGGATCGATGAGATCGATGTGGAGGCAGCCTTCGACTACGTAGAAGAACTCGTCTTCGCGCGAGTGTTTGTGCCAGTGGTAATCGCCGTGTACGACACCGAGGCGAACCACGGAGTCATTCACGTGGCAGATGGTTTCGTTGTACCAGGGCGTCGCAGCATCTGCCGTGAGCTTTTCTTCAATCAGTTCGAGGGGCTTGTATTTGGCTTCGAGGATTGTCTGGTAGGGATACTCGACGGGCATGACGACTCCCTTCTGCTACTGCGTGCAGAGATTAGAGGTTATCGGCGGGTGAGCTCGCGGGGCGGTAGGAGCTCAGTGGCGATCTCGGTCTCGAGCTCGGAGACGGGCTGGAGGGTGTCGATCTTCTCGTCGGAGTTCTCGGTAAGGCCGCCGAAGCGGCGCTCGCGGCGCTGGTAGTCGGCGATGGCTTCGAGCAGATGGATGCCGCGGAAGTCGGGCCAGAGGCGGTCGGTGATGAAGATCTCCGAGTAGGCGATCTGCCAGAGCAGGAAGTTCGAGATGCGCTGCTCGCCCGAGGTGCGGATGATGAGGTCGGGGTCGGGCATGTGCGCGGTGTAGAGGGCGCGCGCGATGGTCGATTCGTCGAGCGAGTCGAGAGCGCCGGCGCCGAGGAGGTCCTCGACGGAGCAGCCGCGGGTGTGGGCCTCGGTGGTGAGGTCGGTGAGGATGCGACGGACGGCGTCGACGATCTCGGTGCGGGCGCCGTAGTTCAGCGCCAGAGTGAGGGTGGTTCCGGTGTTGTGGGCGGTGGACTCCATCGCCCACTGCATGGTGTCCTGAACCTCCTGGGGGAGGTCGTGGGTGCGGCCGATGTAGGCCATGCGGACGTTGTTGTCGTTCATCCGCTTGACGTTGCCGATGAGGTAGTTCTTGAGCAGCTTCATGAGGAAGCTGACCTCGGACTTGGGCCGCCGGAGGTTATTTTCAAGCGAAAACGCGTAGAGGGTGAGGAAGGGGAGCCCGATGCGAGAGGAGGTCTCGACGACGTACTGGACGCTCTCGGCGCCCTGCTGGTGCCCGAGGAAGCGCTTGAGGGCGCGTTTGCCCGCCCAACGGCCGTTGCCATCCATGATGATGGCGATGTGCTGGGGGATGCGGGATGGGTTGAGCTGCCGGTAGATGTTCTGCTCGTCAGCGGAGAGCTCATGTACGCGGCTGGGAGAGATTGGCGGCACAACTACCTCACAAAGCATGACGCTAGCACACCGGAGGGTGAGGTGCAATGAAAGCCGAAGGAGCGCGGATGCTGTCAGATTTTGTGAAGTCCGCAAAGGGGTTGGGGTATGCTTTTCTGCGATCCACAGATCCAGGGATTCGAAGAGGAGAAATTCATTGAAAATTTTGCGGAAACATCTATGCCTTCTTGCTGCCGTCGCTTCGATTACCGTTCAGGGGGCCGCTGCGCAGGGCGCGCACAAGCTGCCCGAGATCAAGTATGAGAAGTACACGCTGCCGAACGGGTTGACGGTGATCACCCATGAGGACCACCGGCTTCCTCTGGTCTCCGTTGACCTGTGGTACCACGTGGGACCGCTGAACGAGCGACCGGGACGCACCGGGTTTGCGCATCTCTTCGAGCACATGATGTTCGAGGGGTCGGAGCACGTCGGAGAGAAGGCGCATATCAAGTATGTGCAGTCGGCCGGAGCAACGGACGTGAACGGCACGACGAACTTCGACCGGACGAACTACTTCGAGACGATGCCGAGCAACCAGCTGGAGCTGGCGCTGTGGCTGGAGAGCGACCGGATGGGCTTCCTGATGGAGGGGCTGGACCGGGAGAAGCTGGCGAATCAGCGCGACGTGGTTCGCAACGAACGGCGCCAGGGCGAAGGCCAGCCTTACTACATCGCCGACGAGGCGGCGTACCACCTGCTCTTTCCGAAGGACCATCCCTACTACGCCCAGGTGATCGGCAGCCACGCGGATATCGAATCGGCGCGGATCGCCGACGTGCGCGACTTTCATCAGCAGTTCTACACGCCGAACAATGCGTCGATCGCGATCGCCGGTGACTTCGATGCGAAGAGGCTTCGCGAACTGCTGGCGAAGTACTTTGGGCCGATTCCGGCTGGCCCGAAGGTGGAGCCGGTCACGGTAAAGACGCTGCCGATCACCTCGCAGCGGCGCGCCACGGTGACGGACACGGTGAAGCTGCCGCAGCTGACGGTCGCGTGGCTGACGCCGGCGGCTTACACGCCGGAGTCCTACAGCGTGCGTGCGGCGCTGCACGCTCTGGGCGGAGCGAAGGCGAGCCGGCTGGACGAGACGCTCGTCTACAAGTCGCAGAAGGCGCAGAGTGTGAGCTGCTATGTGCAGGCGCAAAAGCTGACGGGCATCGTCGAGTGCACGGTGACGGCGAAGCCGGACGTGAAGCTGGAGGAGTTGGAGGCGACGTTCTGGAGCGAGGTGGAGAAGCTCAAAAAGGACGGCCCGACGGCCGAGGAGGTGGAGGCTTCCAAGGCGCTCGACCTGACGGGGAAGATCGGCGGGCTGCAGCGGCTGGGCGGGTTTGGCGGAGTTGCCGATACGCTGAACAACTACAACCAGTACACGGGCGATCCGGGATTTCTTCCGAAGGACATGGCGATGATCCAGGGTGTGACCGTGGCCAGCGCGACGGCTGCGGCGGTGAAGTACTTCGGCAAGGACTCGGCCGTCGTCGTGTATTGCGTACCGGGCAGGAAGGTGCTGGACGACGTTCCGCGCAGCCCCGCCAACACGGATGCCGAGGTGAAGATCTCGAATCCGTATACGGCGGAGTTTGAGGCTGCACAGGAGTGGCGTAAGACGAAGCCCGCAGCCGGGCCCGCTCCGGTGATGCACCTGCCTGTGCCTGCACGATTCAAGCTGGAGAACGGTCTCGACGTTCTGCTGGTCGAGAATCATGCCCTGCCGATTCTGACTGCCGAGCTGGTGTCGCGCGCCGGAAGTGAGAACAGCGAGCCGGGCAAGAGCGGGTTGGCCACGCTGACTACGGAGATCATGGACGACGGCACGGTTTCGCGCGATCTTTCGAAGCTGGCGAACGACCAGGAGAGGATCGGGACGCGAATCAATACGTCGGCGGGGATGGATTCGGCCATCCTCACGATGAGCATGCTCACCGCGCATGCTCCGCAGGGGCTGGACCTGCTGGCCGATGTGGCCGAACATCCGGCCTTTCGCGAGGAGGACGTTGACCGCCGACGGAAGCAGCGCCTGGTCCGTATCGCGCAGGAGACCGACAATGTGCAGATTATGGCGCAGCGCGTTGGACCGAAGCTCGTGTTCGGGGAGCAGCCGTATGGCCTGTCGAGCACGGGCACGAAGGAGAGTATTACCGGCCTGACGAAGGACGATATCGCTGGCTTTTATGCGAAGCACTACGGGCCGCAGGACTCGGCGTTGGTGTTGGTGGGCGACGTGACGCGTGCGGAGGCAGAGAAGCTGGCGCGGCAGTACTTCGGCAAGTGGACGGGAGATGCCGCGGCCAAGCCGACGATTCCGCCTGTTCCGGCGGCACAGCCGACGCATGTGGTGATCGTGGACAAGCCGGGCGCGCCGCAGACGGCGCTGTTTGCGTTTGCCCCGGGAGTTCCGGAGAGTACGCCGGACTCGCACATCCTCGACGTGTTGAACTACACGCTGGGAGGAAGCTTCGCGAGCAGGATCAACATGAACCTGCGCGAGGTTCATGGGTACACCTACGGAGCTCGGTCGGCCTTTGTGCGCTATCGGGATGGCGGCCAGTTCTTTGCCGGCGGCCTGGTGCGCACCGATGTGACCGCCCCTGCGGCCAAGGAGATGATGTCAGAGATCCGCGGCTTTGTGGGCAAGCCTTCGACGGCCGAAGAGCTGGCTGGCGCGAAGGAAGCCTCCATGCGTTCGTTGCCGGGCAGGTTTGAGACGGCAGCGGCGACGGCGAGCGCGATGGACGGCATCTTTTTGTACAACCGTCCGCTGGATTACTACGCCAAGCTTCCGGCGAAGTATGATTCGGTAACGGATGCGGATGTCGCTCGCGCGGCAAAGGAGTATCTGCATCCAGACCAGCTGATTGTGGTGACTGCCGGCGACCGCAGCAAGATTGAGCCGGGGTTGAAGGACGCTGGGCTTGGGCCGGTGGAGGTGCGCGACGTGAGTGGTGCGCTGGTCGGCGAAGAGAAGTAGCTCGACTATTCGAGAGGGAAGGGGTGCGGCCTCGTGCTGCGCCCTCTTCTTTTGGGCAGCTGAAGGCGGGGCTCCATCTGCTGTGTTGGCTTTCGTGTGAGGACGGAGGGTGCCGCACCGTCACGCCGTAAGGCGATCGGGTGCGGCACGGAGGTTTTGTTCAGCGGATCCAGACGTCCTGCGCTGCTAGGCCGTACGACGACGGCCAGCTGCGAGCTCGCGAACGTGGTTGAGGAAGATGGAGCGCTGCAGGGCGTCGAGCTGCGAGGTATAGGCGGCGATCTCGGCGAGGAAGGGGTCGGTCATCAAGACCGCGGTCTCATCGCGGTGTCGCGTGCTGGGGTCGCGGAGCAGGGTCGAGATATCGACCTGCAGCGCCTTTGCCAGGCGGTCGAGCGAGGAGAGCGTCGGCATGGCCTTGCCGTTCTCGATCTTCGAGATGTAGGTGCGGGGCACGTTCATGCGCGCCGCCAGCTGCCGCTGGGACAGGTTGCGTACGTGGCGAAGATCACGAACCGCCGTGGCGACCTGGAGGCCGTCGGAGGAGGTTGTGGTCGGGGGGACGATGGACAGCGGTGCCGGTGTCGGTTCGGGTTCTTCGACCTCTAGCGATTTGTGGCAGCGGCGGCACAGGGAATTTGCTGTGCGGAACTGCACCAAACTGCAGTGGTCGCAGCGTAGAACCTCACGCTGTTCGACGGGTGCCATCATGGTTGCCATAAGTTGTCTTGACGCGGACGGGCCCAGAGCAAGGACCGCATCACATGTCCGATAACGGATCACTGTGATGTGCCTAGAGTGGCACTAGGGTTACTTCTGAGTCAAGAGGAAAACCGCAAATTCTTAGTAGAATGCCGAAAAAACCGGGAAAGGAACCAAAGTAGTAACTTGATTGGAAGCAGGGAGTAGGGTTTAGGGAGTAGGGAAGAGAGGGCAGAGAGAAGATGGTTGATGGGTTTGGACGGGCTGCGGCGTTGGCGTTGTTGGAAGAGTGGACGGCGAGCGATTCGCTGCGCAAGCACGGGATGGCGGTGTCGATCTGCACGGAGGCGTACGGACGGCGTGAGGCCGAGCGGTTTGGCTTGAGCGGAGCCGAGGCCGAGGCGTTTGCAGAGCCGTATGCCTGCGCGGGTTTGCTGCACGACATGGACTATGAGCGGTATCCGTCGCTCGAGGAGCACCCGTTTATCGGGGTCGGACATCTGCGCGAGCTGGGCTGGCCGGAGCCAGTGCTGCACGCGATCCTGGCGCATGCGGACTACTCGGGCACGGCGAGGGAGTCGCACCTCGACAAGGCGCTGTTTGCCTGCGACGAGCTGGCAGGCTTTCTGACGGCATGTGCACTGGTGAAGCCGACGAAGTCGATTCACGACGTCGAGGTGGCGGGCGTGAAGAAGAAGATGAAGGACAAGGCGTTTGCGCGAGCGGTAAAGCGCGAGGACATCATTGGCGGGGCGGAGTTGTTGGGGATTCCGCTGGAGGAGCACCTGGGGAATTGTCTGAAGGCGATGCAGGAGTGGGCAGGGGAGTTGGGGCTGGATGGTGTCGTTATCCAGCAAGCAGACTAGAGGAAAGCACGTGCCGGACGGCCTTCTCTGCAAGCGCCATCTTTGTGTCCTCGAACGAGCCGGGTAGGCCGACCGCTCGCGTGGCATCCTCGATCACCGAGCATTCAAATCCTGCCACGGTGCCGTCGATGGCGGAATAGCGGACGCAGAAGTCGTACGCCAGTCCGCAGAGGAACAGGCGCTTCAGGCCGCGTTCGCGGAGATAGCTGGCGAGGCCGGTCGGAGTCGTGTGGTCGTCTTCGAGGAAGGCGGAGTAGCTGTCGATCTCGCGGCGGAAGCCTTTGCGCAGGATGAGGGCTGCGTGAGGGATGTGGATGCCGGGCTGGAAGTCCGCTCCCGGCGTGCCCTGGACGCAGTGATCGGGCCAGAGGGTCTGGGTGCCGTAGGCGACTTCGATGGTCGCGAAGGGCTGCGTGCCGGGGTGCGAGGAGGCGAAGGAGATGTGGCCGCGCGGGTGCCAGTCCTGGGTGAGGATGACGTGCTCGAAGCGCTGCGCGAGCCGGTTGACGAGCGGGACGATCTGGTCGCCCTCCGGGACGGCGAGCGCGCCGCCGGGGCAGAAGTCGTTCTGGAGGTCGATGACGAGGAGGGCGTCGGTGGGGGCAGGATTGATGGTCATGATTTGAAGAGCTTGTCGAGATAGATCAAGCCCGCAACCAACGCAGCTGCCAGAGTCCAGGTGATAATGCGAAACCACCATGGCCCTTGAAAATCTGATCCGGTATTGCGCGAGGGATTTCGAGGGTCGTAAGAGATCTCGAAACGATGGCCTTGGCTTACGGGCGTGCCTCTTCTCATCTTTCCCGAATATTTTGTCTTATCGACCTGATATTCGAAGGTAGCCACATATTCGGAAGTAGGCAGATCACCTGTGTAGGACTCTCTCCCGCTGGAAATGAAAGAGCTGAAGGAACGTCTGCAGGAAGTGATCGTTGCGTGTGTCACCTTCCAATCGTCTGGGTTCATTATTTTAATGTGTGAAGCGCGGGATGACAGTTGGAATCTGCATCGAACTCATTTCTTGGTGGGGTCGGTCGTGTTCTGAATAGTAATTATTCTAATTTCACTTTGTTTGCAGGCAGAATCCCTGCAGATGCCGGCGAGCCAGACCTCGCCTGAGCCGAACATGGCTCCCTGGTAGTTGACGAAGAGCTGCTCGTACTTTTGATCTTTGACCACCTTGGCGATGTGCGGCGTGATGATCTTGTCGTAGCTGGCGGCGAAGGCCTCTGGGGTGCGGACGCGCATGGCTTTGTTGGTGTGAGGATTGATTGTGATGGGGTAGCTGACCATCGCGGCGATGGCGGCAGCATCGTGCCGGGCGACGGCCTGCTGGAGATGAGTAAACGCCTCGTGGAACTTCACCGGGTCGCCGAGGTTGGTCTCGATGGCCTTGTCGACGTCTGCCCGGCTCTGTGCGAGCGCAGCGGTTGCAAGGAGGAGTGCGAGGACGGGTGCGGCCAGCCTGCCGAGACGCGGGTGAATCCTCATTCTTCCTCCACGGATAGGGTACACGGTCGACTTTTGCAGCCTTCGAAATATGCTGAAGCGCGGGGTGCGACTAAGATGCTATGCTGACGGGTCTTTGTGGATGGTGCGATGGTAGAGGATGTGAAATCGGAAGCGAGTCTGGAGTCTAAGCTGGATGTGAAAGCGGCGCGGTTCGCGGCGAACCGTGCGGCGTTGATGGCTCTGCTCGGCGAGATGCGCGAGCAGGAGGCGGCGATCCGGCAGGGCGGAGGCGCGAAGGCCGCAGAGGCGCAGCGGGCGAAGGGTCGTCTGACGGCGCGCGAGCGGCTGGCGCTGTTGCTGGACGAAGGCACCGATCTGATGGAGCTGGGGCTTTGGGCCGCGCACGGGATGTATGAGGAGTTCGGCGGCGCTCCGGGGGCCGGGGTGGTGACCGGGCTGGGTCGCGTGAGTGGGCGCCTGTGCATGATCGTCGCGAACGACGCGACCGTGAAGGCCGGGGCGTTCTTCCCGATGACGGCAAAGAAAGTGCTGCGCGCGCAGACGATTGCGCTGGAGAATCGCATCCCGACGCTCTACCTCGTCGACTCGGCCGGTGTCTTTCTGCCGTTGCAGGAGGATGTGTTTCCTGACCAGGATGACTTTGGCCGCGTCTTCCGCAACAACGCCGTGATGAGCTCGCTTGGCGTACCGCAGATTACGGCGATCATGGGGATGTGCGTCGCCGGTGGGGCGTATCTGCCGGTGATGACCGATACCGTGCTGATGACCGAGGGGTCGGGGCTGTTTCTTGCGGGACCTTCGCTGGTGCAGGCGGCGATCGGGCAGAAGACCGGTGCCGAGGAGCTGGGCGGCGCGACGATGCACTCGGAGATCTCGGGGACCGTTGACTTCAAGGAGCCGAACGACCATCTCTGCATCGCGCGGCTGCGGTCGCTGGTGAGCAAGATTGGCGAGCGCCCGGGGGCGCCGTTCAGCGTGGTGCCGTACAACGCTGCGAAGGATGGGCCGAGGTATGCGGCGGAGGATTTGTATGGGCTCATCGATCCCGATCCGGCGAAGGCGCCGACCAACGTCTACGACATGCATGAGGTGATCGCGCGTATTGTGGATCGCTCGGAGTTTGACGAGTACAAGGCGGACTTTGGCCGCACGGTGCTGTGCGGGTATGCGCGCATCGGCGGGCGCGCCGTGGGGATCGTCGCTAACCAGAAGGTGCACCAGCAGCAGATCGCGCTCGACGGCAGCCGGCGCACGGAGTTCGGCGGGGTCATCTATACGGAGAGCGCGCAGAAGGCGGCGCGGTTCATCATGGACTGCAATCAGAACCTTGTGCCCCTGATCTTTCTGCACGACGTGAACGGCTTTATGGTGGGGAAGGACGCGGAGTGGAGTGGCATTATCCGCGCCGGGGCAAAGATGGTCTCGGCGGTGAGCACGAGCGTGGTGCCGAAGATTACGGTCATTATCGGCGGAACCTTTGGGGCAGGGCATTACGCGATGTGCGGCAAGGCGTACGATCCGCGCTTCATCTTTGCGTGGCCCACGGCGAGGTATGCGGTGATGAGCGGGGCTTCGGCGGCGAACACGCTGGTCGAGGTGCGGGTGAAGCAGATGGAGCGCGGCGGCAAGCATCTCTCGGACCCAGAGAAGAAGGCGATTTACGAGGAGATCAAGGCGACATATGATTCGCAGGCAGATCCCCGGTACGGCGCAGCAAGGATGTGGCTGGATGGAATCATTGATCCGGCGAAGACGCGCGAGGTGCTGATGACGGCGCTCGAAGCGTGTGCGCTGAATCCGGATGTGGCGAAGTTCAATCCGGGGGTTTTGCAGACGTGATCTGGAAACGAACAATCGTGCTTTTTTTTCTTGCAATCGCAGCCAGCCTACTTTTGGCTATCCAGATTTACGAATCTCGTCCCTGCCGGTCGTTGCACAAGAGTGAAATTCGTAGCAGCATACACAATGTTTCGTTTCAAGAGGCACAGGTTGGCTTTGACCCGTGTTATATCGATTCAGAGCCTGGTGTCTGGCCAAAGGTGCTCGTGCTTAGTTCGTTTCTTCTCTGGGTTGCATTCTTTGCTTCATTTGTACAGGATGTGTTTTTGTATGTGAGGGGGCGTCGCAGAGGCATGATTACTGGGGAGTTTTAAGTGGATGAAGTAAAGATTATTGAATGCCCGCGCGATGCCTGGCAGGGGCTGCCGGTTCACATTCCTGCTGAGGTCAAGGCGGACTATTTGCGTCTACTGATTGCGGCGGGGTTCAGGCACATCGACGCGGTAAGTTTTGTGTCGGCGGCTGCGGTGCCGCAGATGGCGGACTCGGAGAAGGTGCTGGAGTATCTCGACCCACCGGATGACACGGAGATTATCGGCATCGTTGTGAATCCCAAGGGGGCGGAGCGCGCGATCAAGACTGAGGCTGTGCAGACGCTTGGCTTCCCTTACTCGATCTCGCCGGGATTTCTGCAGCGCAACCAGAACCAGACGCCGGAGGAGTCGCTTGAGGCGCTTGAGCGTGTGGGCGAGATGGCCTATAAGGCGGGGCTGGATGTGGTGGCGTATATCTCGATGGCCTTTGGGAATCCGTATGGCGATGCCTGGTCGATCGACGAGATTGTCGATGCCTGTGATCTGCTGGTGGACTCCGGGGTGAAGCAGATCTCGCTTGCCGATACGGTGGGTGCCGCAACGCCGAAGCTGATTGCCGATGTGGTGAGCGATGTGATGGCGGTGCACGACAGTATTGAGATTGGTGTGCATCTGCACGCGCGTTACGACCATGCTCGCGAGTTGGTGCGTGCGGCTTACAACGCGGGCTGCCGCCGATTCGATGCTGCGATGGGCGGTCTCGGCGGCTGCCCGTTTGCGCAGGATGTGCTGGTGGGCAACCTTCCCACCGAGATGGTGTTGGAAGAGTTACGTGCGCTTGGCGCGGAGCTTCCGCCGCTCAGTCCGCTGGACAGCGTGCAGGCTGCGAGCGCGGAGATTGCGCGCAAGTACGGTGCGAAGGTGCAATGACTGAGCGAGTCAGCGAGTCAGTAAAACAGCAGGTGAACGATTGGAGACGTGGTGAGTTACAAGACGATTCTGGTGAGTGAAGACGACGGCGTGAAGACGATCATGCTGAACCGTCCGGAGCGGCGCAATGCGATGACTCCGGAGATGCAAGACGAGTTGATCGCCGCGTTCGAGAAGGCAGCAGCTGATCACTGCCGGGTTGTGATGCTCACCGGAGCAGGTGAGGCGTTCTGCGCCGGTCTGGATATGGTGCACCTGCAGGCGATCGCGGGGAAGTCGCAGTCCGAGCACGTTGCCGATGCCGAGCGCGTCTCGCGGCTCTTCCGCACGCTCTATGATCTGCCGAAGCCGACGATTGCGGTTGTGCATGGCGCGGCGATCGCCGGTGGCACCGGCCTCGCGACGATCTGCGACTTCACGCTGGCTGCTCCGGGAGTGAAGTTCGGGTTCACTGAGGTGAAGATTGGGTTTGTGCCGGCGGTGGTGTCGGCGTTTCTCGCGCTTCAGATCGGCGACAAGCGGGCGCGCGATCTGCTGCTGACGGGGCGTCTCTTCACGTCGGAGGAGGCTGAGGGGCTTGGCCTGGTGAACGAGGTGGTACCTCCGGAGGAGCTGTCGGAGCGGGCGTTGGCGCTGGCGAATACCCTGAAGGCGAACAGTCCGCAGTCGATAGCAGCGACCAAGCGGCTGATGGCGCAGCAGAACCGCGTGTGGCTCGACGCAGCGATCGCACATGCGCTCACGGCGAACTCTGAGGCCCGGATGATGCATGATTTTCGCGAGGGCGTAACGGCGTTTCTGGAGAAGCGCAAGCCGGCCTGGGGGAAGGCCTAGTTTTGGTGCCGGAGCGGGGTCGCCGGGCGGTGGTCTTCGATAGACTGAACGGATGAGTGAAGCTGCAGGGAAGCCGTTTGTCAGCGAGGCGCGTGTGCGCGTGCGCTACGCAGAGACCGACCAGATGGGGGTTGTGTACCACGCGAACTATCTCGTGTGGTTCGAGGTGGGCCGTGTGGAGTTCATCCGCAACATGGGGATGGACTACCGCACGATGGAGCAGGAGGACGGCATCGGAATCGCCGTGGTGGACGTCTCGGCGCGCTACAAGTCTCCGGCGCGCTATGATGACGAGCTGGTGATCGAGACGCGGCTGTTGGCGGCGCGCGGTGCAGTGGTGAAGTTTGGTTACAGGATTGTGAGAGCCGCCGATCACACGCTGCTGTGCGAGGGTGAGACGGTGCATGTGGTGGTGGGCAGGGACATGAAGAAGCACTTGCTGCCGGAGAAGTACGCGAAGCGTTTCGCCGCGGTCCTCATCAGATAGGCTGAATCGGTGTCATTTCAAATTCAAACTTAAGGGAGCAAATGCGATGAGCACACAGAAGGTTGCGCTGATCTCGGGCGCTAACAAGGGAATTGGTTTTGAGACAGCACGTCAGCTGGGTAAGAAAGGCATCGTCGTCTTTCTTGGAGCCCGCGACCTTGCCAAAGGCGAGGCGGCAGCTGAGCAGTTGAAGAAGGAAGGGATCGACGCGCGCGCGGTGAAGTTTGACGTCGTGAATCCTGCGGATGTGAAGGCGGCTGCCGAGAGGATCGAAAAAGAGTTTGGCAGGCTGGACATTCTGGTCAACAACGCCGGCGTGATGATGGAGCCCATTGGCGGGAACAACAGCTCCAGCGTCTCGGAGGAGATTCTTCGCAAGACCTTTGAAACGAATTTCTTCTCGGTCGTTACAGTCACCAATGAGTTTCTTCCTCTGCTGAAGAAGAGCGATGCCGGGCGCATTGTCAACGTCTCGAGCATTCTCGGCTCGCTGACGCTGCACGCCACGGAGGGATCGCCGATCTACGAGGCGAAGGCGCTCGCCTATGACTCCTCGAAGACGGCCCAGAATGCTTACACCGTACATCTGGCGCATGAATTGAAGGGCACGAAGATCAAGGTGAACTCCGCGCATCCCGGCTGGGTGAAGACGGACATGGGGACGGACGCGGCGCCGATGGATGTCGTCGACGGCGCGAAGACCGAGGTGGAGCTGGCTACGCTGGGCGCCGATGGTCCCACGGGCGGGTTCTTCCACATGGGCCAGCCGATCAGCTGGTAAGCAGGCCGCGAGGCTTCACGTTTTCGCGGATGAACTGAACCGTTGTTTCGAGCGGCGTTCCGGGGCCGAAGATGGCCGCGACGCCGCTTTCCTTCAGGCGTGCAAAATCTTCGTCCGGAATGGTTCCGCCGAGGACGAGCAGGATGTCTTCAGCGCTCCGTTCCCGCAGCAGGGAGGCGATGCGCGGGACGATAACGTTGTGCGCGCCCGAGAGGATCGAGAGCCCGATGCAATCGACATCCTCCTGAATTGCGGCGGAGACGATCATCTCCGGCGTCTGGCGGAGGCCGGTGTAGATCACCTCCATGCCGGCGTCGCGCAGGGCGCGGGCGATGATCTTCGCGCCGCGGTCGTGGCCGTCGAGGCCGGGCTTGGCTACCAGAACGCGAATGGGCGGCTTCGTCATGCGCTCGTGAGTATATCCGGATTAGCGTTGTTCCGCAGGCAACGGCGATCCTGTCGCGACGAAGGGGATTGGCGTGCCTGAGTTTGCCAGATCGGCGACGGAGAGAAAGACAAGACGCACGATCTTCGTCGTCTTGGGATAGTTGATCTTCTGCCAGGTGTCGTTCTCGGTGTGGTAGTCGGGGTGCAAGCCGGTCTGGAACTCCGCCTGCGGGATGTGCAGCGCGGCGAACCAGAAGTGGTCGCTGCGCGACCAGAGCGAATCGGGATCGATCCGGTCCATCTTGTAGTCGAGCTTCAGCCCTTCGGCTGCGTTCTGGCGGTCAATGATCCCACGAAGCGCGGGGTTGTAGCGGGTTCCCAGAACATTCACCATGTTTACGTTGCGGTCGGCGGGAGTTGGCCAGTTGGGGTCGTCTTCATCGCGGCCGATCATGTCGAGGTTCAGCGTCGCGACGGTCTGGCTGAGCGGGACCGCGGGATGCGTGACGTAGAAGTACGACCCGAGGAAGATGCGCTCTTCGCCGTCGTAGGCGATGAACAGAACGCTGCGTTTGGGACGGACGTTCCCCTTCACCATGGCGCGCGCGACTCCGAGGACTCCGGCGATGCCTGAGGCGTTGTCGTCGGCCCCGTGGTAGATGTGTCCGTCGGCCGTGCCCATGTGGTCGTGATGCGCCATCACGATGATCGTCTGCGCCTTGAGCTTCGGGTCGGAGCCTTCAAGCATGGCGATGACGTTGCGGCCCTTGTGGGTTTCGAGCGCGGTGAATGATTTCGTCAGGCACGCAGAGCTTTGCGGCACCGCGAAGGAGTTCGGCTGGGCCGAGCGGTCGATCTCGGCTTGCAGGCCATCGGCCGTCTTGCCGGATGGAGCGAGGAGCTGGTCTGCGACATTACGCTTGACGAGGAAGACGGGGATGTCCCACATCTCGCCCGCGAGCGCATACGAAGGCCCGCCGGATGGGCGCGGCGAACTCGCGGGGATCGGCTTGACGTCGCGCGGCACGCGGTCCTGAACGACGAGCACGCCGGCGGCGCCGTGCTTGCGCAGTTCCTCGATCTTCTGCCAGTAGAAAGCGTGGTAGCTGTCGAGCATTCCCAGGAACTTCGAGGCGGGATCGTTCGCTTGCGGCTCGCGCAGGAAGACGAGCGCGACCTTGCCCTTGAGGTCGACTCCGGCCAGATCATCGTAGGCGAACTCGGGAGCGCTGATGCCATACCCGGCAAAGACGACCTGGCCGCAGGACTGCGTGGGACGAAGGCTCTGGTGGGCCCACTGGAAGTCCTGATTGAGCTTGTAGTGGTGCTCGGTGCCGCCAACGGTTGCGATCAGTGATGTGTGTTCGGCGTCCAGGTTTCCGGTCACGACGTCCAGGTTCTGAAAGAAGGTGCCGTCGTCGCCCATCGGTTTGAGGCCGAGCCGCATAAACTCCGCTGCGATGTAGCCGGTGGCGATGCGATCTTCGCGGCTGCCAATATTGCGGCCGGCGAGATCATCCGAGGCAAGAAAGAAGATGTCGGCCTTCAGATCGGCAGGCTGAATGAGGCTGGCAGCCTCTGCGGCCGACTTTCCTGTGGTTTGCGCAGAAAGAGAGACAGTAAGGAGCAGGATACACAGGGCCGAATGTCTGGGCATGCGTCTGTTGTAGCACGGCGGCGCTAGCCGTTTCGTGTAGTCTGCCACGCCTTGGAGTACTTCCAGCTCGTGTAGGTGGAGTGATAGAAGTGCAGCAGAAATCCCTCGCGTCCGTCGAGGAAGCCTAACCGGAAGATGTAATTCCACAGAAATGTAAGGGCTGGGATCGCGAGCACGTTGTAGTAGAAGCCGAACCACGCGCGGCCGGTCTTGCCCTTTGCGACGATGATCTCGGCGCCGAGGGTGCTGTAGCGGTCCATGTGCTCGATGTAGCTCTCAATGGTGGGGTAGGCGTGATGGATCAGGTCGTACTGGAGCGTCTCAAGGTTGCCGTCGAAGGCGATCGTCTCGTGCACCGGCCTCTCGGTAAAGCGCGCCGGCGGAGCGAAGTTGGCAGAGTGGCGGCGGAAGAGCCGCAGTTTGGGGTCCGGGTAGTAGCCGCCGTAGTGTATCCAGCGGTTCAGAAACAGGTTTCGGCGCTTGATCAGGTAGGCATCCGCCCGGGGATTGTGGGCAAGCAGGCGGCGAATCTCCTGCTGGAGATCGAAGGTCAGCTCCTCATCGGCGTCGAGCGAAAGAATCCATGTGCCGGAGCACTTTTCGATGGCCGAGTTCTTTTGCGCAGCGAAGCCCCTCCACGGCTCGAAGTACACCTTGGCATCGAAGGAGCGCGCGATCTCGAGCGTGCGATCGGTCGAGCCGGAGTCGAGCACGATCACCTCGTCCGCAAACTGAACGCTGGCCAGCGTGCGAGCCAGATTGAGCTCCTCGTTCATGGTGATGATGGCAACCGATAGGGTTTGGGGCATCTCGTCATGGACCCGTCTGGAGTTCGGGGTATCGTGCAGAGACACGCCTGCGGCGGACCTGTCGGATTTTGGCCCGAGGAGCGATGACTTCAGCATGGCTCCATTGTAGCGGCGCGTTGGAGGGGATTGTGACACGTTCCCGCTATTGTCAATGTCAATGAGCCGTTCTTTGAATCCCTCTTTCGTTCCATTCCCTTCGGTTACGAAAGCGAGACCTCGTCATCTCCCAGCTGTTCGCGAAGCAGGCGAGACGTGAGCGTCTTGAGGTCCTCACCGGTCTTGGGAAGGATGAAGGCCCGCGCCTCTTCCGACCAATCCAGCTTGAAGCTGGTCGTCAGCGCCGAGATCCAGATCTGCCGCACGGGGGTGTTGGGCGTAAAGACGAACTTGCTGCCGTCGT
Source organism: Edaphobacter aggregans DSM 19364 (assembly GCF_000745965.1). Classification (GTDB taxonomy): domain Bacteria; phylum Acidobacteriota; class Terriglobia; order Terriglobales; family Acidobacteriaceae; genus Edaphobacter; species Edaphobacter aggregans. Next base: position 47,916 of record NZ_JQKI01000029.1, read on the forward strand.
CCTCGAACACCACGTTCAGCACGCCGTTCTTTTCCTCGGTCTCAAAGGGAGCGTCGTCGCTCTTCTCTTCGGCGAGGATCAGGGATTGCTTCAGGGCCTCAAGGGCGCGGTCGGATTCACGGCGGAAGGTGGCTTCGTCGAGCATGGAGATAGTGTAGCCGGTGGCCGCTTCCGACCAAGCTAAACCCGTTCGTCTAGTAGACTAACAGGCGACGATCGAGGGACATCGATCTCCGCAAGGTTCATTTTTGAGATTCAAACGGGATAGAAGGAGCCATTTTTTGCGCAGGATTCTATTTCTGTTGATGTTTCTCGGTCTCTCTCCGTTTTCCGCCGAGGCGGACGACAATTTCGTTGAGGACTTCGCCCACAAGTGGCAGGCGCGTGCGACGAGGACACAGGCTAAGCAGCCGAAGTGGGCCGTCCCGATGATCTCGCCCTTCCCCCAGCTGGCGCAGGTCTACCGCACCGACATGACCCGCCAGATAACCCCGGCTGGCGACGTAAACTGGAACTTCGGCAGCGGCAAGGGCTTCAATCTCATCCCTTTTGCCAACACGCAGATCGACATTCTCCCGCCAGGCTACGCCGTTCATGGCGATGGCGGAGAGGACGGCATCGGCGACACCACACTGCTTTTGAAGTATCGCTTCGCCTCCGCCAATGAGCAGCATGGCAGCTACATCGTGAGCGGCGCGCTTGCCTGGACGATCCCCACCGGCAGCCATAAAAACGGCGCTCCCAGCGCGGTCCTCACTCCCACGCTTCTCACCGGCAAAGGCTTCGGCAATTTCGCGCTCATGAGCAGCCTTGGTGGCGGTCTTCCGACCTCGCAGACCGCGACCAGCGGGCGCACCATCCACTGGAACACCGTCGCGCAGTACCACGTGAAGAAGTACTTCTTCCCTGAGCTGGAGCTGAACTCCACCACCTATGTGGGCGGATCTCGCGATGGAAAGACCCAGATGTTTCTCAGCCCCGGCATCCTCTTCGGCAAGTTTTCCCTGAAGCCGGAAGATACGAACAGCCGCATCGGCATCGTCGCTGGCGTCGCCTTCCAGACGGCGGTCACCAGCATCCATACCTACAACCACGCCGGTGTTGTCAGCGTGCGCTTCGCGTTCTGAGATGAAAAAGGCCCGCCATCGGTTGGCCGGCGGGCCTTGCTTATCGTAGCGGGACGCGTTTAGAAGGGGATGTCGTCGTCCGTGATTCCCTGGTCGGCATAGTCGGGCTGCGACGCGGCGGTGCGCTGGTCGAAGCTGGCGGTGCTAGAGCGCGAGTAGCCGCCGGTAGAATCACCGGACGATTTGCTGTCGAGGAGGCTCAGATCGTTGACGAGAATCTCGGTACGGTATTTCTTCTGCCCGGATTCCTTGTCATCCCAGGAACGAGTCTGGATCTTACCTTCTACGAATACCTGCGATCCCTTTTTGCAGTAGTCACGAACAATCTCGGCCGTACGCTGAAATGCGACAAGGTTGTGCCATTCGGTCTTGTCGACCCAGTTGCCGCTTTGATCCTTCTGGCGGTCGGAAGTGGCAAGCGTGAAGCTTGCGATGGTCATGCCGCCAGCGGTAGCGCGCATCTCCGGATCTTTTCCGAGTCTGCCCAGAAGAAATACTTTGTTGACGCCTTTTGCCATGCTGATGCTCCGGTTGGTTGTTTACAGGTATGAAGGTTGAGGATAGCAGATTGGGCGTCACCGGTGGCGGTCAGCAAACAGCTTCATGAACGCCAGCACCAGGGTGAGTGTGCCCGTGGGCAGGCACCCCATGGCCAGCACCAGCGCCAGCCAGCCGGAGTTGGTATGCGGTCCCTGCCGGCCCACTCCGCCGAGGACGGTAAAGGCCGCCAGGATCGCCAGCGATCCCGTACCGAAGATCCAGAGGCCGGTGCGGAGAAGTTTGCGCGTGTCGGGCTGCATAGTGGAAGAGAAGGACATAGTTAGCGGATCGCCGACTGCATCCAGTACACGATGACTCCGGTGATCGAGACATAGAGCCAGATGGGGTAGGTATAGCGAGCCAGCCGCCGGTGTGCGGGAAAGCGTCCCGTCAGCGAGAGAAAGAACGTGATCAGGATCATCGGCAGAGCGATGACGGAGAGCAGGATGTGTGACAGCAGCAGCTTCCAGTAGAAGGGCCACCATGCACTCAGGCGGTCGAAGTGCGTCTCGCCATGCAGGGTAAAGTTCACCAGGTACGAGACCAGGAAGATCGACGAGAAGAAGAAGGCCGTGAACATCGCCGCACGGTGTTTCGCGATCTGCCGCGCGCGGATGAACCGGTAGCCGGCGAGCAGGGCGATGGTCGAGAGCGCGTTCAGCATGGCGTTCACCAGCGGCAGCGAGCGGAGTTGCGTCCCGGCCACGTCCGTCGGCGCGTGGAAGTACACCAGCCAGCAGATGAAGGCGCTGGCGGCCGCACTCACAGCGATGATTCCCGCGATGATCGCAGGAGGGGTACGAAGTTCAGGGGAAGGCAGAGTCGAGCGGGCGTTCGTCATCAGAAGAGCAGGCGTCCTTTCGCATCAAGCATCATTGCGGCCATCAGAAGGGGAAGATAGATCACCGAGGCCTTCAGCAGGTCGCGGGCATAGGCGCGCGACTCCAGAGACAGCGGCGAGCGGGTGATGCGCGCAAATCGCACTGTGTACCACAGATAGCCGAGTGACAGCACCGCCGCCACAACCCCGTAGATGTGCCCCGTCACACCGAGCCAGGTCGGCCACAGGCTCACCGGTACCATCAGCACGGCGTAGAAGAGGGCTTGGATCACGGTCGACTGCGCGGCGAACTGCTCGTCCGGCTGCGTCGGCGTTAGGCGGATTCCCGCAGCGGCGTAGTCATCGCGGTACATCCATCCGATGGCCATGAAGTGCGGAAACTGCCACACGAAGAGGATGGCGAAGAGCGCGACCGCCGGCCACTCGATCACGCCCCGCGCGGCGGTCCATCCGATCAACGGAGGCAGCGCTCCGGGAAATGCACCGATGAAGGTGTTCACGACCGTAATGCGCTTCAGCGGCGTGTAGATCCCCACATAGCCGATAGCCGTCAGCAGCGTGAGCGTGCCCGTCAGCAGGTTCGTCGTATACGCCAGGTAGAGCGAGCCAAGAAAGATCGCCGCAAATCCCAGCAGAAGCCCGTGCGCCAGCGAGATGCGTCCCGCGGCCATGGGCCGGTTGGACGTTCTCCGCATCAGCGCGTCGGTGCGCCGCTCCAGGGCCTGATTCAAGGCGCTCGAGCCGCAGGTGACGACGGCGATTCCGGCCAGTGCCTGCACCAGTCCGGCGTGAAACGGACTGATGCCGCTGGCGAGCGATCCCAGGTAGAACCCGGCCCCGGCCGTGATAATGACCATGACCGTGACCCGGACCTTGAACAGGGTCGCGTAGTCGGCAAAGAGCCCAGGCTCCGCCACAGACTTCTGCGCGGAGATGGCCGTCGGAGTTGTCGCGGATTGCGCCACGTTGTAAGGATAACCCGTCCTTCCGTGAACCGTTTATCGCCCGGGCCGCAGCTTTATCTCCTGGGCCGAAGCTGCGCCAATAAAGCCTCCGCCGTAGGCTGTGTGTTGAGCACATCGGCCGCAGTCAGCCATGCGCGGCGAAGCTGCGTGATGCCAAATCGCATCAGGTCCAGCTCTGCGATGGAGTGGGCATCGGTGTTCACCACAATTCGGCAGCCGTGCTGCTTCGCCATGCGCAGGTGCAGATCGCTAAGGTCGGCACGCGCGGGGTTGGCGTTGTGCTCCACGGCGACCCCGAGCTCCGCCGCCCGCTTCAGGATCGTGTTCATTTGCACGGCATAAGGATCGCGCTTCAACACCTTGCGCCCGGTCGGATGCCCCAGGATGCGCACGTGAGGACTCTCCATTGCGCGCAGGATGCGCTCCGTCATCTGCTCGACCGGCTGATCGAAGCGGCTGTGCACGCTGGCGACGACGATGTCCATCTCGGCCAGCGTCTCGTCGGCCAGATCGAGTTCGCCTTCGGCAAGGACGTCGACCTCCACGCCGGCCAGCACGCGAATCCGTCCTTCCATCTCGCCGTCCACCTCGCGGATGCGCCTTGCGTGCTCGAGAGCGCGCCGGTCGTCCATTCCGTTGGTCATGGCGAGATTCTTCGAGTGGTCGGTGATCGCGATGTACTTCAGCCCGCGCGCGAACGCCGCCTCCGCCATCTCGCGGATGCTGTTCAATCCATCGGTCTCGATGGTGTGCATATGCAGGTCGCCGCGAATGTCGGTCAGGGTGATCAGCTCCGGCAGCGCATGGGTCGCCGCTGCCTCCAGCTCCCCGGAGTTCTCTCGAAGCTCGGGAGGAATGTAGTCCATCTCGAGGGCGCGGTAGATTGCCTCCTCAGTGGCCGCCGCCACAATCGTGTTGTCCTCCACGCGCAGCAGAGCGTACTCATTCAGCGTCAGGCCGCGCTTGATCGCCCGCTGGCGCAGCGCCACGTTGTGCATCTTCGACCCTGTGAAGTATTGGAGAGCGGCCCCGTAGCTGGCTCGCGGCAGCAGCCGCACGTCCACCTGCAGGTTGTTCCTCAGCGTGAAGCTCACCTTGTTCTGCCCTTTAGCCAACAGCTTATCGATCAGCGGCAGCGCCGCGACATGCTCGACGGCTGCGGTAACGACATCCGGCTCGCACGCCGGGCCGGTCACCAGCAGGTCCAGGTCGCCCACGCTCTCTCGCCCGCGCCGCAGGGAACCGGCCGGGGTGATCTCCTCGATGCCCGGAAACTCGCGGATCAACATAGAAATGCGGTCGGCGTGCTCCCTGGCTTGGTCGATCCGGAAGCGGCTTGAGTTCTTCCGGTAGTCCTCGATGCCTTTCAGGAGCTTGGCGGTAAACTTCTCGCCCATCCGCGGCAGCTTATTCAGGTGTCCGGCCTTCGCGGCCTCTTCAAGCGCATCGATATCGGCGACCTGAAGCGCCGACCAGACCAGCGCCACGGTCTTCGGACCCATGCCCGGCAGTCGCAACAGCTCGAGCATCGTCGGGCGGTACTTGGTCAGCAGCTCCTCGCGCAGCGGCATCGTTCCGGTCGAGACGATGTCCACGATATTCGTGGCCATGCCCTTGCCGATTCCCGCGATAGCGAGCAGTTGTTTCGGCTCCGCGATCAGCGTTGCCAGCTGTGTTGTCTGTTGTTCCACAGCCTCGGCGGCGCGCCGGTAGGAGCGGATGCGGAAGGGATCGGCGGCATCGATCTCAAGCAGATTCGCCGTCTCGTCCAGCACTCGTGCGATTGTGATGTTATCCATTGTGTGAAGCCAGCTCGAAGCCCGGAGTTCGAGTCACCTGGCTTCTGAGCAGTATGCCGCATCCGCGGCCCGGAGCGAAATCTCACACACCGCAAGTAACGATTGCCCTGCTCGCTGCGGCGGGCAGGGCAATCAAGAGGTGAGCGAATCTCCTGACTCGCAATCAGCGATTAGCTGGCCATTTCTTTGAGACGGAAGACCTGATCGGCCTGAGGTCCTTTCGCTCCTTGGATAATGTCGAACTCGACCTCATCGCCTTCCTTCAGGCTCTTGTAGCCCTCGCGCTGAATCGAGGTGTAGTGAACGAACACGTCGGCTCCGCCATCACGGCCCAGGAAGCCGTACCCTTTTGCGTTGTTGAACCACTTCACGGTGCCTTTGTACTGTGCCAAGACCCTTACTCCTTGCGTTCGATTCGAGTGCCTGCCGCCGGAGGAAGTCCCCCCCTAAACAGGACAGCTCAAAACATCTGACGCAAAAGTGAGGAGGCGGGTTTCCTACAAAATAGTTTGTCGGAATTGTGTAAAGACCACTGCATCAAAGGTAACGCGTTGAGCTTTCAATTCAAAGCAAACCCTGGCGTCGCGCGCGGTCGTACAGCATCAGCCCGATCAATGTCTTGCCGTCGTGAATTTTATTGGCTGAGACCAGCGCCAGCGCCTCCGACAGAGGCATCCGAACCACGTCGATCTTCTCGTCGTCCTCCGGCTGCGCCTTGCCGTTGCGAATCTCACGGGCCAGGTAGATCTGCATCCACTCGCCAAGAAATCCTGGACTGGCAAAGTACTTCGTCAGCAAGGTCCATCGCTTCGCCCGGTAGCCCGTCTCTTCGATCATCTCGCGCTTGGCCGCCGCCAGCGTCGACTCGCCAGGCTCGACCCGCCCTGCCGGAAGTTCCAGGAGAAACTGCCCGGCAGCATGACGATACTGCCGCTCCAGGATGACGTCCGGATCGGCGGGATTCTTCGATTCGTCCACCGCGAGGATCACCACCGACCCGTTGTGCCGGATCACCTCGCGCACGTTCCTCATGCCGGTCGGCTCAATCACCTCGTCCCGGAAGACCGAGAAGACCTTGCCCTTGAAGACGACCTTCGACGAGAGCACGTTTGTCTTCGTCCCCTTCTGAGAGATCACCGTCGCAGCCGGGCTCCTCACCGGCCTGCCCGCAGGAGACTTCTTCTCCGTCACTTTCTTCTCAATCTTTTTCTTTTGCGCCATACGGCTACGGTATCATCCTGCATCGGGAGCGCTTGAACCGGCATCCAACCGAAAGCAAAGAAAATAGTGCGAATCTCGACCGGGACGCATCAAATAGGCGAGCCGTAAGGCAAAATCAAAGCATCTGTAGAGAGAGATAGTTCGCGGATTCATCGCAAGAGTCTGCGGCATGACGAACGACCTTGAAGACGAAGGCCTGCGATGAACGTTGAGTGTTATCCGATCACGGTGTTGCCCCACATATCGCAGCTCTACCGCGACTATCTCGTGATGGGCGACAGCGCAGCGGACTCTCCGGTTCGCCGCTGGTATGGCTCCGGTGACTCCGGCGGGCCCTTCGCGGGCGGCTGGATGCGCTCTCCGCTCCCTCCTGTTGCCGACTCCAACCGGCTCGCCGACGAATTGCTCCGCCAGAACCAATCCTTCGCGGCCAGCCCTGAGACTCTCGCCAACATCGAGCGCCTTCGCAATGGAGCCCGCGCTGTCATCACCGGCCAGCAGGTCGTCCTCTTCGGCGGCCCGCTGCTCACGCTGCTCAAGGCGGCGACGGCCGTCTCCCGCGCGCGTGAGGCAACCCGCATCACCGGCGTCGATCACGTCCCCGTCTTCTGGATGGCGACCGAGGACCACGACCTTCCCGAGGTCGATCAGGTCGCTCTCCTCACCAAGACCAGCGTCGAGATCCTCAAGGCTGGCCTGCGCGTCCCGCACCCAATCCCTGTCGGCGAGGTCGCGCTGACTCCCGAGACCGCCCACCTCCTCGAGCAGGCGCGCGAGCGCGCCACCGAGCTGCTGGCCTACGCTCCCATCGCCGACTCGATCCGCGAGGCTTACCTCGCCTCCGAGACCAACCCAAGGCCAACACTCGGCTCGGCGTTCGGCAGGCTCATCGCACACATCTTCGCCCCGCAGGGCCTCATCGTCGTCGACGCCTCCAGCCGCGAGTTCCACGCCATGGGCGTCTCCACGCTGCGCCACGCCATCGAGTGCGCCGATCAGCTCCACGACGCTCTGCTCGAACGCAACCGCGAGCTCACCTCCCACGGCTACCACGCCCAGGTCCTCGTCGCGGAGTCCTCCTCGCTCCTCTTTCTCCTCGACGAGCACACAGGTGAGCGCATCGCACTCCACCGCATCACCGACCCTGCCACCGGCGAGACCCAGTGGCGATCGAACTCCCACGTCTTCACCACCGCGGGTCTTCTGGAGATCCTAGACCGTACCCCTGAGCGCCTCAGCCCGAACGCCATCCTTCGGCCCGTCTTCCAGGACACCGTATTTCCAACCGCCGCGTACATTGGCGGTCCTGCCGAGATCGCCTACTTCGCGCAGAGCGCCGTGCTCTACGAACAGATTCTCGGCCGCCTTACTCCCGTCCTTCCGCGCCTCTCTGCCACGCTCATCGAGCCCGCCATCACCGCCGTCATGGAGAAGGACGAGGTCCAGCTGCCCGACGCCATGACTACCGCAGACGACCTTGCGCTGCGGCTCGGCGCGCGCGCCATGCCCATCCCGCTCAAGCGCAAGCTCGCTGCGGTCGGCAACGCGCTAGAGTCTGAGCTTGGCGCCTTGACCGAGTACCTTCGCGGTATCGACCCCAACCTCGGGACCACGGCCGAGACCTCCAGCTCCAAGATGCGCTACCAGATGGGTCGCCTGCGTCGCATGGCCGCCACCTACGAACTCCAGAAAGAGGCGTCGCTCGCAAAGCACGCCCAGGCCATCACGCTCAATCTCTTCCCCGACGGCCACCCGCAGGAGCGCCTGCTCGCCGGTGCCTGGTTCCTCGCCCGCTACGGCGAGGACCTCATCGAGCGCCTCGTGCAGGTCGCCAACAACCAGTGTCCCGGCCACGTCGTCGTCCGCCTCTAGTCAAACCGGGAACGAACGCTGCGAAGCGGCAAGGCTGTCCATTCCGAAGGTGTCCTTCAGCGCAACGCCCGAAGCCTTCAACGCGCGCGCCCCGTTCAGCAGCCGCACCAACCTCGATGCTGCCTCATCAGCCCCCAGCCCACCCGGCCTGATGTTGGAGACGCAGTTCCTCTCCGCATCCGTTCGCCCCACTCGAGGCCGATAGGTCAGGTAGGCCCCGAGACTATCGTGCGAGCTCAACCCCGGCCGCTCACCAATCAGCATTAGCACAGCCTCCGCTCCTCGCAACTCGCCGATGCCGTCCCCAAGAGCAACCCGCGCCTGCGTGGCGATCACCACATCATCCAGAACCCAACCCTCAAGCCCCGCGCGCAGGTCATCGAGCAGCGCAACCGCATTCGTCTCCGCCGCGATCGAGGACAACCCATCCGCCATGACGACGGTAAGCTGCCGCTCAGCCTGCTCCGCGCGCCTCAGGCCCTCCACGCACTCCGGCGCAATCGATCTCCCAAGATCCGGCCGGCAGAGATACTCCCTGCGCTCACGCGCCATGCTCCACGCGCGAATCACTCCGAACCCCGCCTGCCGCAGCCGTGCCTCCAGTCCATCCACGTCGAGCGCCGCATGGATGGCATCTCTCGCGAGCGCATGGTCTCTCTGGAAGTCGAGATTCACTCGCGTCGGCGCACTCGCTCCCGCTCGCCCCAGCGCGATCCGCGCGGAGGTCCATCGCGTCAGCGCCTGCCAGGGATCTGGCGCGGCGAGCGTCATCGCAGGCTGGAGGTGGTCATCTCCGGCAACAGACGGCTCATTGCGGCCTTCGCCGGGATCAGGCGGCCGTTCTCGTCCGTGATCTGCATCTTCGCCAGCCAAGCTTCAAACTCCGGTGCTCGTCTCAATCCCAACACGCTTCGAACATACAGCGCATCGTGAAACGACGTGCTCTGATAATTCAGCATAATATCGTCGGCCCCCGGAACTCCCATGATGAAGTTCACCCCCGCCACCGCCAGCAGCGTCAGCAGCGAGTCCATGTCGTCCTGGTCCGCCTCCGCGTGGTTCGTGTAGCAGATATCGCATCCCATCGGCAGCCCTAGCAGCTTGCCGCAGAAGTGATCCTCCAGCCCCGCGCGAATGATCTGCTTGCTGTCGAACAGGTACTCCGGCCCGATAAATCCCACCACTGAATTCACAAGCAGCGGACGAAACGTCCGCGCCACGCCATACGCCCGCGCCTCGCACGTCTGCTGGTCCACTCCGAACGCCGCATCTGCCGACAGCGCGCTGCCCTGGCCCGTCTCGAAGTACATGCAGTCGCTTCCCACCGTCCCGCGCCGCAGCGCCATCGCCGCCTGCTGCGCCTCGCGCAGCAGAGCCAGCGAGATCCCGAAGCTCTCATTCGTCTTCTGCGTTCCCCCGACGGACTGAAACACCAGATCCACCGGAGCACCGTGCGCCATCGCCTCCATCGTGTTGGTCACATGCGCAAGCACGCAGCTCTGGATCGGCACCTCGTAGCGAAGCCGAAAGTCATCCAGCAGCCGAAGCAGCTTCATCGCCATCGCCACGCTGTCCGTCGCCGGGTTGATCCCGATCACCGCATCGCCGCAACCGTACAGCAACCCGTCGATGATCGACGCCACGATTCCCTGCGTATCGTCCGTCGGATGATTCGGCTGCAGCCGCACCGACATCCGTCCCGGCAGCCCGATCGTCGTGCGAAACCGCGTCACCACGCTGCACTTACGCGCTGTCAGAATCAAATCCTGGTTGCGCATCAGCTTCGAGACCGCTGCAACCATCTCAGGCGTCAAACCCCGGCTTAACGCCGCCAGCGAAGCCGCATCCCGCTCGTCGCTCAGCAGCCACTCGCGAAGTTGGCCCACCGTCAGGTGCGACACCGGCGCAAACGCCTCCGTATCGTGCGTGTCGAGGATCAGCCGCGTCACATCATCCTGCTCGTACGGAATGAGCGCCTCGCTCAGGAAATGCTTCAACGGAAGATCGGCCAGCGCATAGCGAGCCGCCGCCCGGACCGTCTCCGACTCAGCAGCCACCCCAGCGAGCACGTCGCCCGAGCGCGTCGGAGTCGCCTTCGCCAGCAGCGTCTTCAGATCGTCGAAGCGGTAGGTGCAGCCGCCCATGCTGTGAGAAAAGCCCATCGTTCGCCTCGCACGCCCAGCCTACAACAGCCGCGTTCTATTCGGCCGTCGCAGCAACGAGTTGCGAGGCAGTGTTTCACAGCGAAGGCGCGGGTTTAGAATGGCCATCGAGGAGTTCTGTATGGGCCTGAGCGACCAGCCATTTGAAGTTATGTGTCCCGACTGCGGCGCGATGATGAAGATCGATCCCGTAACCCGCGCCATCATCTCCCACAAGTCCGCCCCAAAGAAGAAGATGTTCGAAGACTTCGGCGAGGCCGCCAAAGCTCTCCGCGAGGCCGACGCCCGCCGCGACTCCATCTTCCAGCAGTCCGTCGAGGCCCAGAAGAACAAGGAAGACGTTCTTGCCAAGAAGTTTGCCGAGGCAGTCAAGAAAGCCAAAGAGACTCCACTAAGCGACCGCCCCATTCGCGACTTCGACCTCGACTAATTGGGTCCCTTTCGAAAGCGCTCCGAGGAGGCTCGACCTTATCCACTCCTCCACAGATCTGTCATCCTGAGCGAAGCGCAGCGAAGTCGAAGGACCCGCATTTCGCTCGTGCCGCCACAGCCTTAGGCGCTCATCTTTGAAGTTGGAGCGGGGGAGTCCTCACCGGTGTCAACCCCCTCAAAATCGTCCACCCCTAGCTAAACAACACAATACAAACCAATTACACCCAAAAATAAACTCCCAAAAAGCGCCGATTAATTACTCCCGGCTTGCTAGACTTAAAACAGAATCAGAAAGGGAAAGCCCCGGTCGAGACAAACCGGGGCTTTCCCCTTTCGAATCAAGATTTTTACCCATAACCCTTTCCTTTCCAATATTTTAGCCTGTTGAAAACGTATATATACCTCATTCAACATGACTTATCAGAAACAGAGGGGGGAGGGTGGGGGTCGTTTAAACTAGACCGATGCCCCCCATCCTGAACGCGCAAGGCCTGTCCAAGAGCTTCGGCGCAACTCCGCTCTTTCGTGACATCGCCTTCACCGTCTCCGACGGAGACCGCATCGGCCTCATCGGCCCCAACGGCGCCGGCAAGTCCACGCTGCTCAAAATCCTTGCCGGAGAAGAGGATGCAGACTCCGGCGACGTCGCCACACGCAAGCGCGCCCGCATCGGCTACGTTCAGCAGGAGTCGATCTTCGCTCCAGCCGTCACCGTCCGCCAGGTCCTCGAAGCCGCGCTCGCTCTCGGACACGTTCCCGAGTCCGAGCGTGAAGGCAAACTGCGCGAGACCAGCGGCCGCATCGGCCTGCCCGACCTCTCGGCCGAGGCCGCGACACTGAGCGGAGGCTGGCGCAAACGCCTCGCCATCGCCGAGGCGATCGTCGCCGCACCCGACGTCCTGCTCCTCGACGAGCCGACCAACCATCTCGACCTCGCCGGAATCGCCTGGCTCGAGGGCCTGCTGAACGAAGACCGTTTTGCCTCCGTCATCATCACCCACGACCGCTACTTCCTCGAGAACGTAGCCACCGAGATCGTCGAGCTGAACCGCATCTACGCCGACGGCCTCCTCCGCGTGCAGGGAACGTACTCGAAGTTCCTCGAGGCTCGCGACGCATACATGGAATCGCAGTCGCGCCTCGAGGAGTCGCTCCGCAACCGCGTTCGCACCGAGATCGAATGGCTGCGCCGCGGCCCGAAAGCCCGCGCAACCAAAGCAAAGGCGCGCATCGACAACGCCAACCAGCTCATCGGTCAGCTGAAGGAAGTCTCCTCTCGAGCCCAGAGTTCGACAGCGACCATCGACTTTGCCGCGACAGATCGCCAGACGAAACGCCTCGTCGAGCTGAACGACGTGAGCATCCAACTCGGCGAAAGGAAGATCGTCGAACACCTCAACTTCCTCATCGCCAACGGAACCCGAGTCGGTCTCGTCGGCCCCAACGGAAGCGGCAAGACCACAATCCTTCGCCTGCTCACCGGCGAGCTTCAACCATCAGCAGGAAACACTAATAAAGCCTCTTCTCTACGCATCGTCTACTTCAGCCAGACGCGCGAGCTTCCCGAAGGCGTAACTCTGCGCCGAGCGCTCGCGCCTGACTCTGATTCCGTCGTCTATCAGGATCGCGTCGTTCACGTCGCCAGCTACGCGCAGAAGTTCCTCTTCACCAGCGAGCAGCTCAACCAGCCCGTCGAGCGGCTCAGCGGAGGCGAGCGCGCCCGCGTTCTTATCGCACGCCTCATGCTTGAGCCCGCGGACATTCTACTGCTTGACGAGCCCACCAACGACCTCGACATCGCCACACTCGAGGTCCTCGAAGAGAGCCTGCTTGAGTACAAGGGCGCGCTCGTCCTTGTCACTCACGATCGCTACATGCTCGACCGCGTCTCCACGACCGTGCTCGGTCTCGATGGAAAGGGAAACGCCGCGACCTTCGCAGACTACCCGCAATGGGAGCAGTGGTTCCTGGAGCAAAAAGAAGAGCCGCAAACAGAGAAGAAGCCAAACTGCGAGGTGGAGCAGCCGAAGCCCGCGCAGTCCGTCGCCGCACCGGCGAAGAAGAAGCTCTCATACCTTGAGGCCCGCGAGTTCGCCGGCATCGAAGAGCGTGTCGAAGTTGCCGAAGTTCGCCTCGACGCCGCAAAGTCCCGCGTCAGCGACCCTGAGGTCGCCGTCGACGCGGCGAAGCTGACCGAAGCACTCGCCGAACTCAGCGCCGCGGAGACCGAAGTCGACGCTCTGTACGCGCGCTGGGCCGAGCTGACCGAAAAGGCCGGATAAACCGTTTCGCCGTGCTGGTATGCTTCTGGCACCGATGAAGACGCTCGCCTGTTCTCTCGTTCTCGCTCTCGCTGCCGTCTATTGCGCTGCTCAGTCCGCGCCAGCGACGAAGCACCCAATCGTACTTCGCGCTGCGCGAATGCTCGACGTCGCGAATGGCAAGCTCGTCAGTCCGGGCGAAGTCCTGGTTGAAGGAGATCGGATTGTCGCCGCTGGTGGCTCCGTTGCGCATCCCTCCGATGCCGAAGTGATCAATCTTGGCGAGACCACGCTGATGCCGGGCTTGATCGACGCGCACGTCCATCTCTTTCTGCATCCTGGCGCTGAAGACCTGCAGACCGTTGATGAGAGCGTTCCTGAGCGAACCCTGATGGCTGCCGACGCAGCGCGTCGTGACCTGCTTGCCGGCTTTACCGCCGAGCGCGACATGGGGACCGAAGGCGCAGGCTGCGCTGATGTCGCTCTACGCAATGCAATCAACTCGGGCCTGATTCCCGGCCCGCGGATGCGTGTGAGCTGCAACGCCGTCGACATTCTCGGAGGACACGAGGACGCGATCGGCTACAACCCCGCGCAGCATGTGCTGTCGAACGCCGACTATGCTGATTCGATCGAGGACCTGGTGAAAGTGATGCGCGAGCAGCGCAAGGGCGGAGCTGACTTTACCAAGATCTACGAGACCGGGCGCGACTTGCTCAAAGACGGCCGGTTCACGACTCCCTTTCAGTACACGACAGAGCAACTCGCAGCTGCGGTCGCCGAGGCCGAGCGAACCGGCGGCGACCGAAGCTCCGGACGCGGAGTTGCCGTTCATGCTACCGGTGAGCCAGGAGCGGGCCTTGCCGTTGCGGCCGGAGTAGCTTCGGTCGATCACGCCTATGTGCTTAGCGACGCCACGATGAAAGCGATGCATGAGAAGGGAATCTACGCCGTTCCAACCTTCGCCATCGCGGAGTACTTCGCCGATCACGCTGCAACAGCCGAGCGGGCAGAGCGCCTGAAGGCAGAACAGACGCTCCACGCGGCCGAGTTCAAGAAGCAGATGGCCGCTGGAGTTCCGTTTGCAGTAGGAAGCGATGTCGGGCCGTTTCCGCATGGAACGCAGGCACGCGAGATGGAACTGATGGTCGAGTTCGGAATGAAGCCCGCCGACGTAATGCGCGCCGATCTGATCAACGGCGCTAAACTGCTTGGCTGGACCGGCCAGATCGGCGAACTGAAGGCGGGCTATCTTGCCGACGTAATCGCAGTAGAAGGCGATCCAATTGCGGACATTAAGGTCTTGCGCAAGGTCGTCTTCGTCATGAAGGGCGGCGAGGTCTATCGCCGCCCACAGTGACGGCGCCTATTTCGGCGACCACTGTTCGTCGGCGGAGGGACCGTAGAGCGCGGGAACAGGAATGTCGTTTAGCCGCAGATAGACGCCGAGCTGGGCAGTGTGATGCACGAGATGGTTGAAGCACATCATGCGGAAGGTCGTGGAACGAGGCAAATTCGAGATCGGGTGTTCGCCGTAGGCGAACTTCCAGGGAGCCAGAAGTGCTTCGTTGGAAGCCGTGGCGATGGCGTCGCGGCATGCCTTCGCACTGTCGTCCAGTTGCTTGAGCGCTGCATCACGTGTCGTGAACTCGAGCGGAACGTGCGGCCGCTTCGGGTTGGCGAGGTCCATCCCGTCATCAAGGACGATGTAAGAACCGAAGAGAGGAAGCGTGGCGCAGTGCATGGCAAGTTTGCCCATTTCCATGGATTTGTCGTGACATTTCCAATCGTTCTTGCCTTCAGGGACGCGTTCGAGCGTCCGGCGGGTGTTGGATATCTCGGTGTCGAAGTCCTGCAGTAGCATCTCGGAGATCTTCATGGTTGTCCTTTCCTGCCTCTATTTCTGAATACGTGGAGCAGAAGAAGCTTAGTGCCAGCCTACTGACGTCATCCTGTCAGTAGGCTGGAGAGTCGCGCCGATTTACAGACCGGTAACGTTATACCCGCAGTCGACGAAGGTGATCTCGCCGGTGATGCCACTGGAGAGGTCGCTCACGAGGAAGAGCGCGGCGTTGCCGACCTCTGCGGTTTCGACGTTGCGGTGGAGGGGTGCGCGCTCCTCGACGGCATTGAGGATCTTGGTAAAGTCGCTGATGCCGCGGGCGGCGAGCGTCTTGATCGGCCCGGCGGAGATGGCGTTGACGCGGAGCTTCTTTGCGCCCAGGTCAGCAGCGAGGTAGCGGACGGCCGCTTCGAGGGCTGCCTTGGCGACGCCCATGATGTTGTAGTTGGGGAAGACCTTTTCAGAGCCGTAGTAGGTGAGGGTAAGAATGGAGCCGCCCTCGCTCATCAGGGGTTCTGCAGCGCGTGCGAGCGCGATCAGCGAGTAGGCGCTGATGTCGTGCGCGATGCGGAAGTCCTCGCGAGCGGTCTGGAGGACCGTGTTCTTGATGTTGGGTGCGAAGCCGATGGAGTGGACCAGGATGTCGAGTTTGCCGTAGGTGGCTTTGAGCTGTTCGAAGACGGCGTCGATATCGGCGTCGATGGCGACGTCGCAGCGGAAGGTCTTCGCATGGGGAAGTTCAGCGGCAAGCTCCTCGGCATCGCGCTGGAGACGCTCGTTCTGATAGCAGATGGCAAGCGTGGCGCCGGCTTCTGAGAGCTTCTGGGCGATGCCCCAGGCGATGCTGCGCTTGTTGGCCAGGCCGAAGATGACGGCAACTTTGCCCTTGAGATCGATCATGGTTCTACTTTGCTCCTGGTTGAGATTCCGATGCTAAGGATAGCAGTGCAGAGGTGTCCGGGCGAGTCATGGGCCGCGGCGAATGGCTGAAAAATCAAGCGCTTTGCGACATGACGGCCCAGTGAGAAGCCGGGGAGAGCAGGTTGTTGACAACTAAATTTATCGTATAATAACTTTTATTGTTCTTCTGGGGTACACTTAGTTTGTGCAGGCGTCCACCAACTTCCGTCAGTTATGCGCACAGCACGGGATCGCCGTGACGCATCAGCGCCAGGTGCTC
This sequence comes from Edaphobacter aggregans DSM 19364, assembly GCF_000745965.1. Lineage (GTDB taxonomy): Bacteria > Acidobacteriota > Terriglobia > Terriglobales > Acidobacteriaceae > Edaphobacter > Edaphobacter aggregans. The sequence goes on from NZ_JQKI01000029.1 coordinate 64,159, forward strand.
TTTGAGGTTATGCAAGCGATGGAAGGGCATCCGAGCCCGGAAGAGGTATACGCCCGTGTCAAGAAGAAGGTTCCGTCTATCTCGCTGGCGACGGTCTATAAGAACATTCATCTGCTCGTCGAGAGCGGCATCTTTCGCAAGATGAGCATCCATCACGGCTCGGTGCGCGTGGAGATGAACAGCGAGGAGCATCATCACATGGTGTGCTCCAAGTGTAAAGCTATTACGGACATTGGGGAGAAAGAACTTGGGTTGGTGCCGAAGCGGCGCAGTCTGTCCGACGGATTTTTAGTAGAGCGGTATGCAGTCGATGTAATTGGCCTGTGCGCGAAGTGCCAGCAGGCTTAGGTTCATGCAGTTTCAACCAAGCTTCACTTTAGAGGTGCATGTATGGCAGAAGAGCTGAAGAGCAAGGTGATGACGACCGATGCTGGTCGTCCGGTAGGTGACAACCAAAACTCTTTGACGCTGGGACCGCGCGGCCCCGTGGTCTTTGAGGATTTTCTCCTGTTTGAGAAGATGGCGCACTTCAACCGCGAGCGCATTCCTGAGCGCGTGGTACATGCCAAGGGCTCAGGCGCGTACGGCACCTTCACCGTCACAAATTCCGACATGCAGAAGTACACTACGGCCAAACTGTTCGACAAGGTCGGTAAGCAGACTCCGACGTTCATCCGCTTCTCGACCGTGGGTGGCGAGAAGGGTTCGGCCGATACGGAGCGCGATCCGCGCGGATTCGCGTTGAAGTTCTACACCGAAGAGGGCAACTGGGACATGGTGGGGAACAACACTCCTGTCTTCTTTATCCGCGACCCGCTGAAGTTCGGCGACTTTATTCATACGCAGAAGCGCGATCCGGAGACGAACCTGAAGTCACCGACGATGATGTGGGATTTCTGGAGCCTGTCGTCCGAAAGCCTGCACCAGGTGACGATTCTTTTCAGCGATCGCGGCACTCCGGATGGTTACCGCCATATGGATGGTTTTTCGAGCCACACCTTCTCGCTGATCAATGCGAAGGGCGAACGGTTCTACTGCAAGTGGCACTTCAAGACCAAACAGGGAATCAAGAACTTCACGCGCGAAGAGGCCGACCACATGAAGTCGGTCGATATGGACTACGCCCAGAACGACCTTTTCCACGCGATCAAGCGCGGTGAGTTTCCGAAGTGGGCCGTCAAGGTGCAGATCATGCCTGAGGCCGAGGCGGAGACCTATCACATCAATCCGTTCGACCTGACGAAGGTCTGGCCGCATGGAGATTATCCGTTGATCGAGGTCGGCGAACTGGAACTGAACAGGAATCCAGTGAACTACTTTGCGGAGGTGGAACAGGCCGCCTTTGAGCCGCGCAACATCGTTCCCGGCATGGGCTATTCGCCCGACAAGATGCTGCAGGGACGGCTGATCAGCTACCCGGATGCTCATCGCTACAGGCTCGGAGTGAACTACGATTCGCTGCCGGTGAATGCGCCGAAGTGCCCGTTCGCAACCTACAATCGCGACGGCTCAATGCGTTTCGACGGCAATGGCGGAGCAAGCCCGAACTATGAGCCGAACAGCTTCGGCGGACCGACGCAGGATCCGAGGTTCGTCGAGCGTACGGTGGACTACGGAACTTCGACCGTCGGCCGGTTCAGCCATCGCGAGCACGACGGCGATTACTACACCCAGCCGGGCAACCTGTTCCGCCTGATGACTCCCGATGCTCAGGATCGTCTCTGCGGCAACATCGCTGCGAGTCTTGGACAGGTTGTGCAGAGAATCCAGGACCTGCAGATCAACCACTTCTATAAGTGCGATCCGAAGTATGGTGAAGGTGTGGCAAAGAAGATCGGGCGCAAAATTGAAGATATTGCGAAGTCAGGCGAACTAGTAAGTGCCGACTAACTAAACCTCTCCAGTCAAACAGTCCTGACGGCAGTCGGACGATCCTTCGGGGTCGCCCGCTGCCGTCTTTTGTTTGGCTAAGATGTCTGAATTCAATGATTTAGTCTTTACATCGCCTTCAGTGCAGTGCTAGACTTAGCTATGCGGCTTAATCGCGAATTTTAGCGTCGCGAAGTGGAAAAATTAAAACTAAACCTAAGAGGAGTTACTGTACATGCTACAAATTGGAGAGAAGTTCCCTGACTTTCAACTTACTGCTACCGTATCTACGGAAAAGGATGAGACTAAGGCATTCGAGACCATCACGAACGAGTCTTATCCTGGCAAGTGGAAGCTGTACTTCTTCTGGCCGAAGGACTTTACCTTCGTTTGCCCAACTGAGATTGCAGCCTTCGGCAAGCTGAACAGCGAGTTCGCCGACCGCGACTGCCAGATTCTGGGCGGCAGCACCGACAACGAGTTCGTGCACGCGGCGTGGCGCACCCATCATGCTGACCTAAAGGACCTGCCATTCCCGATGCTGTCAGACATCAAGCGTGACCTGTGCGGACAGCTTGGCATCCTGGACGAGAATGCTGGTGTGGCGCAGCGCGCGACGTTCCTGGTCGATCCGGACAACGTCATTCGCTTCATCTACGTGACAGATCTTTCGGTAGGTCGTAATCCGCAGGAGGTCCTGCGCGTTCTCGATGCGCTGCAGACCGATGAGCTGTGCCCCTGCAACTGGCAGAAGGGCGAAGCGACGCTCAGCTAGCGACAGAACCGTATGGGCGCGGTCTCAATCGGGCCGCGCCCCGGTTTCGCAGGGAAGGGAAGAGAGGAGTTTGAGATGACGATGGAAGAGTTGATCGGCGGGTTGCCGGCGTATGCGAAGGACATGAAGCTGAACTACTCCTCGCTGGTGAAGCAGAACACGGAGCTGACGACGCAGCAGCTGTGGGGAACGATTGTAGCCTCGGCTATCGCGACGAGGAACCCTGAGATGACCTCGGCGGCGATCGCAGAGGCCGAAGCGTCCGGGCTGACTCCCGACGCAATCGACGCGGTAAAGGCGGCCTCGGCGATCATGGGGATGAACAACATCTATTACCGGTTTCATCACCTGACGAAGAACGAAAAGTACGCGACGTTGCCGGCGCGGCTGCGCATGAATGCACTGCGCGGTCACAGCGTGGATGCAGTGGACTTCGAACTATGGTGCCTGGTGGTAAGCGCAGTGAATGCCTGTGACAAGTGCGTGGATTCGCACGAGCGCGTGCTGCGGGAAAAGGGCGCAACCGAGGAGTTGATCAACGCGGCGATTCGCGTTACGGCCGTGATTCACGCGATCGGTGTTGTGCTCGATTCAGAGAAGGCTGCGCCGACGCCTGTGCCGGCAATCGCATAAGCGGCCAGCGACAGCTGTGAAAAGAGCGCGGGCAAATGCCCGCGCTCTTCCTTTCTAAGGACTCGGCTAATGGTTTGCCGGTGGATTGGTCTGCGGGTTGCTGCCGGTGTTCCACTGAGGCTTGAAGCTGGAGTCAGCCAGCCACCGGATGGGTGAGATCATCGACGCGATGGCGTTGGTCATGTGGTTGAAGTCGATGGTGCGAAGCTCGTCGGATGGCTGGTGGTAGTCGTGATGGAGGCCGAAGCTGGAGACGGTATGGGCGATGATGCCTTGGCGCGCGAGCGCGTAGTTGTCGGAACGCTGGAAGAAGTGTTCTGCCGGATGCGGATCGTTGACGAGATGGGCGCCGTGCCGGGCAAGCTCGGGACCCAGGTTGGAGCGGTCGTAGCCTGTGAGCCAGAGCGTGCCGGTTGGAACAGCGGAGTCGGGCCGGCCAATCATCTCGAACTCGAGGTTGGCAATGATCTCCGCGAGCGGAACGGGAGGATGGGCGAGGAAGGCGCGATTGCCGAAGCCGCCGATCTCCTCAGAACCGAAGAGGGCAAAGACAATGGTGCGCTTCGGACGGGGACTGTTGGCAAGCAGATGTGCGAGGGTGAGAACCGCGGTTGTACCGGAAGCATCGTCGTCGGCGCCGTTGTAGATGGCGTCACCGTTGACGGCAGGGCCCTGACCCAGGTGATCGAGATGCGCGGTGAGGAGGATGACCTCGTCGGGCGAGGTGCTGCCGCGGAGAATGCCGATTGCGTTCCAGGTCTCTTTGTGGGGAATGTCCTCAAACTTCGAGAGGCTCTGTTGAAGGCGCGGAGGAAGCGGGTTGGGGAGAGGAGACTTCTGCAGGAACGTGTTGTTGTCCCCGCCAGGATCGAGTCCGAGGGCCTGGAATTGCGACGCGGCAAAGAGCGCGGCGATGTGTTCATCGCGGGTAGCGGAGCCGCGACCGTGCAGCTCGTCATCCGCCAGGAAGTTCATATCGGCGTGAACTTCCTTTTCGAGTGACGAAAGATTAGGTGTCGTTTTTGCTTGTGGCGAGTCGAATGATTGAGCCGGTTGAGCAGCGAAAATCAAAAAGGCAGAGATGAGTGCGGCGGTACCCAAGTGGTACAGGCGTTTGCTTGTGGCCATCCCCCTGATTATAGATTGAGGGTATGGTTGAGATGGCCGGAGATTCGGCGGCGCTTCCTGCGAAGAAGCCAGAGGACGATGCGATGAAGGGACGGAGAACAGGCAGACGCCGGGGTGCACTGGCGTCCGCAGCTTTTGTGATGGCGGCACTGACAGGCTGCGGCGATTTCTTCGTCAAGCCGGACAACAGCGGCGGTGGAGGCACGACCTCCAACAACCGCGTGTATGTGACGAACTCGTTGACCAGCAGCTCGCTGGCTGGATTCACGATTGGTACGGGCACGCTGACAGCTGTGCCGAACTCACCTCTGACGCTGGATTATGCGCCGGTGGACGCGGTGGTCACTCCCGACAATACGTTGTTGTATGTGGCTGGGCCGGGTGCGATTTACGTTTACACGATCAACTCGGACGGTTCGTTGACAGCATCGAGTGCGGGGGCTGGTGTGGCGATCGTGAACGTCGCGTCCCTCGCCATCTCGCCTGATGGGAACTGGCTGTTCGGGCTGGATCGTACATCGTCACAACTGGACGAGTTTCAGATCAACAAATCGAATGGATCGCTGAGTTCGGTCGCGGCCGTGCCGTATTCGGTAACCAGCGGTGTAGTAGTCCCGAAGATGGTGAGAGTATCGCCGGCAGGAAACCTCGTGTTTGCCGCCCTTGGGACCGGGGGTGATATCGTCTTTACGCTGAACACGACGACGGGGGCCGTCGTAAGCAGCCAGCAACTGTCACTTGGCTCAAGCACGACGAGCGACAATGCGTTGGCGATCAATAGCGCGGGGACCTATCTGTATATCGCACGAAGCGGCGACAACGGCGGTGTGGCGGTGTACACGATCGGTTCAAGCGGCGCGTTGATCTCGATTACCGGTTCGCCGTTCGCGGCAGGGCAGCAGCCGAACGCAGTGGTGCTGGATTCGACGGGCAAGTATGTCTATGTGTCAAACGGAAATGACGGAAATATATCGGGATACTCGATCGGCACCAATTCGGCGCTTACTGCGCTGACAGGATCGCCGTACGCCAGCGGAACGCAGGTGAATTCGCTCGGCGCGGACAAGAGCGGGACATACGTTCTGGCCGGCGCATTTGGCGGGGGGCCCGATCTCTCGATGTACAGCATCGACGCGACGGTCGCCGGTAAGCTGAACCCGGTGACCAGCACGGCCTCGGGAACCGACCCCGCGGGTGTGACGGCGATCGCGCTGACGCATTGATGTCGATGTGCCGAATATTGACGCCGGTAACAGCTGCCGAAATAGCTTGGCGGGGTGAGCGTTCACCCTGAAGCGCCGGTAATATGAAAACAAGACTCTCTCGACAGGCAGTGGAATTTTTGAAGGTTATCTCATCTTCCGGACAGATCGGCGGGCAGGTCGGCGATCCATGGCTGCGTAGGGGATTACGGCTGACAGGCCGTGTCATGCTGGCCTTGTGGCTGGCGATTGCCCTTAGCGGCTGCTCCCGGCTGCGGCCGAAACCTCCAGCGCAATACGTCTATGTGACCGCGAAGCAGACGTTTCTGCGCGATCGGGTTGCGGCCGTCTCAAACCGTACGGGAGCGGTGGAGAACGGCGACAAGCTCGAGGTTCTGGAGCGTGGCAGAAGGTTTATCAGGGTCAAGACTGCCAAGGGTGAGCAGGGCTGGATCGACGAGAAGGCGGTGGCAACCCAGGAAATATTCGACCAGTTTGAAGCGCTGAAGAAGCAGCACCAGAACGATCCCGCGGTGGCCAGCGGCGTCGTACGCGACGACGTGTACATGCACGTCAGCCCCGGTCGGGCTACGGAGAGACTGTTTCGGCTGGCTGAGGGGGAGAAGCTGAAGTTATTGCGGCGTGCGACGCTGCCCAAACCTCTGCCGCCCGGCCAGCGCCCACCAAAACCTCCGGCGCCGGAGCAGGCGGCTGCGACGAAGCCTGCCTCGGGCGAGGCAAAGCAAGCCCAGGTCGCTTCCGCAGAGCCTGCACCACCGGTGATGGAGGACTGGTGGCTGGTACGCGACTCCAAGGGCGACACGGGCTGGCTCTACAGCCGCATGATGGACGTCGATGTCCCGGACGCGATCACACGCTACTCCGAGGGGCAGCGCATTGTGGGAGCGTACGTGCTGACCACGGTGAATGACCCCGAGGCTCCTCAGGATGACAAGAACGTCCCGGTCTATGTAACGGTGCTGAGCCCGTTCAAGGCAGGGCTGCCGTACGACTTCGACCAGGTGCGAGTCTTTACCTGGAACGTGAAGAAGCATCGCTACGAGACGGGCTACCGCGAGAGGAATATCGAAGGGTATCTGCCGGTCGAGATCAAGATGGCGGCCGATCCCTACGGCAAATCTCCGGTGTCGATGGCCGAGGCTCCAATGTTCAGCTATCGTGTTCTCTCTGCGGATTCGCCGGTGGTTGTCCCCGATCCCGTAAACGGTGCCGTCGTTCCGGGGAAGACCAATCTGAAGACGTATCGGCTGGAGGGAAACCTGCTGCGGCGTGTGCTTGAGCCCGGTACGACTGCACCCATAGACGCACATCCGGAGCCGGTCGCGAAGAAGAAGAAATCGGAGCCGAAGACGAAGCGGCGCTAGAAGCTCAAGCGAAGAAGCTACGGATGGCGTCGACGACGATCTGCTGCTCGTCATCGCGAAGTTCCGGGTAGATCGGAAGAGCGAGGACTTCTTCAGCGGCCAGCTCACTGATCGGAAAGTCTCCCGGTTTGTAGCCAAGCCCCTTGAGACTCGCCTGCAGATGGAGCGGGAGCGGGTAATAGATTTCGTTGCCGATCTGCCGTTCCGTGAGGTATTGCCGCATGGCGTCCCGGCGCGGGGCGCGGATGACGTACTGGTGGAAGACATGCGTCGCGCGCGGGTCGGTGCAGGGCAGCACCACGCCTTCGCTCGTTGTAGCCGCTGACAGCCCGGCTGCGCGGAAGAGTTCGTCATAGCGCGCGGCGATCCGGCGGCGGTCTTCGTTCCATCGTGGCAGATGGCGGAGCTTGACCTCGAGTACGGCAGCCTGAATGGAGTCCAGACGGCTGTTCCAGCCAACCTCGTCGTGGTAGTAGCGTCGACGCATGCCGTGGCCGCGCAGCATGCGGGCGCGCTCATCGAGATCGGCGGAGAGAGTCGTAACCAGGCCGGCGTCGCCGAAGGCGCTCAGATTCTTCGTGGGATAGAAGCTGAAGGCGGCGAGATCGCCAAGTGCTCCGGCTGGTGTTCCGCGCCAGGCGGCCCCGAACGCCTGCGCGGCGTCCTCGATCAGAAGAAGGCCGTGCCGCTGTTTGAGCGAGGTGAAGGCGTCCCAGTCCGCGCATTGGCCGTAAAGGTGGACCGGAATGACGGCTTTGACCTCCGAGCCGCGGTGAGCCGCGATCCGCCGCTCGACCGACTCGGCGGAGAGGTTGAAGGTGACTGGATCGATATCGGAGAGAAGCGGCTGTGCCCCGCAGCGCAGGATAGAGCTGGCAGTGGCGAAGAAGCTGAATGGAGTGGTGATAACGGCATCGCCGGGGCCGATGTTTGCCGCTGCCATCGCCAGCCAGAGCGCGTCGGTTCCGCTGGCGCAGCCCACGGCGTGGGGAGCGTGGCAGGCCAGCGCCGCCGCGCGCTCAAAGGAATCCACGGCTGGGCCGAGAATGAAGCGCTGCGACGTGCAGACCTGCTCGATGGCGGCGAGGACCTCCTCGCGGATACCGGCAAACTGCCGGGAGAAGTCGAGCATCTGAACAGGTTGAAGGACTTCGGGCACAAGTCCATGGTAAATCCCCGAGACGGCGCAGGGAGTCCTTCTGCGTTGGCATACGTCTAAAGATTCATTACAGGAGCTTCGCTGTAACCTGCGAGTTGAAAAATGTTGTGGATACTCGTATCGTTTACCTCTTGGCTTCAGACTCGGTAAATCACCTCCGAGTGTTCGACGGAAGCACGTGGAGTACGGCGGATCTTTATAACTTTTTGGAAAACGACTTTCAGCTAAGGAGATCGGCACCATGGACTCAAAGCCGGCACAGAATATCCAGGATACGTTTCTTAATACGGTGCGGAAGGACAAGAGCCCGATCACGATCTACCTTGTGAGCGGCGTGAAATTGACCGGAAAAATCCGCTCGTTCGATAAATACTCGGTTCTGCTGGAGAACAACAGCCAGGAGCAGCTCATCTTCAAGCATGCGATCTCGACGGTAGTGAGCGGGCGCATGGGAGGAGTACACGGAGAGGCGAAGGGCGAGCTTCGTAGTCAGGCCCCAGCTCCTGCCCAGTCGGCTCCCCCTGCGGCTTCTAGCAATGTGACCGAGGTGGCTGGCGCCCCGGTTCGCTAACCTCCCCCGCTGCTTTGGACTATCTTGGCGACTCATGAAGAGACTCGTGAAGGTGCGCGGATCGCTCTTGTGAAGACCTCGAAACCTGCAAGGCGGAGTCTGGTGGAGGCGCAGGCCTCAGTGGCCGGGGAGAGCCTCGCGACAGGCCGGAGACGCACCGAGCGCGCGGTGCTGGTGGCTGTCGAATTCTCCGGCGCGCGTCGGAAGCTTACCTCCGCTGCCGCACAGGCTCGGAAGGCCGCAGCCGTGCTCGCGGCCGGAGCCGAGGGGCTGCCGGACGAGGAGGAATGGGCTTCCCTTGAGCCGGCAGACGCCCAGAACGCCGACCTGGACTTTGATGCGTCGCTCACCGAGTTTGAGGAACTGGCTCGAAGCGCAGACGCTGAGATTGCCGCCACGCTGGTTCAGCGGCGGCCAAGGCCCGATGCGGCAACTCTGGTTGGGCAGGGCAAGCTCGACGAGATCGCGGGCGTCGTCGCCTCCACGCACGCCGATCTGGTGCTCTTCGACCATGATCTGACGCCCTCACAGCTGCGAAACCTTGAATCGAAGCTGGATACCAGGGTCATCGACCGGACACAGCTCATCCTCGACATCTTTGCCCGGCACGCGCGAACGCGCGAGGGCCAGCTCCAGGTCGAGTTGGCGCAACTGGAGTATCAGCTTCCCCGGCTGGCCGGACGAGGCAAGATGATGAGTCAGCTCGGAGGCGGTATCGGAACACGCGGACCCGGTGAGACGAAGCTGGAGACGGACCGCCGAAAGATCAACCTCCGCATCGACCACGTCAAGGAGCAGCTCGAGTCCGTGCGGCGTATCCGGCGGCAGCAGCGCCAGCGGCGCGAGGCTGTGCCGGTTCCGGTGGTCGCTCTGGTCGGCTACACCAACGCAGGGAAGAGTACGCTGTTCAATGCGCTGACCGAGGCGGGAGTCCTCGAGTCCTCGCGGATGTTCGCTACACTCGACCCCAAGCTGAGGCAGTTGCAGCTTCCTTCCCGGCGGAAGGTCCTTCTCTCCGATACGGTCGGTTTTATCCGCAACCTGCCTCACACTCTGGTCACAAGCTTCCGAGCGACGCTCGAGGAGGTGGAGCGAGCCGAGCTATTGCTGCACGTGCGCGATGCTTCGAGCACAATGCTCGAGGAGCAGAAGGTTCAGGTGGAACAGGTGCTGGGCGAGCTGGACGTTGAAGACAAGCCGGTTATCGAGGTGATGAACAAGATCGACCTGGTAGAGGAGCAGGACCGAGACCTGCTGGCGGGGAAGGGAGGCGTGCTGGTCTCAGGGCTGACGCGGGAGGGGCTGAAGGAGTTGTTGGAGGCTATCGACTCCGGCCTGGTCGCCGATCCCGTCATTCAGATGGAGTTGCGTCTGCCGCAGTCCGAGGGCGCGGTCCTGTCGGCGCTCGAAGCCGGGGCGATTCTGACGGAGAAGCGATTTGAGGGAAATCTGGCGTATCTGACTGCGCGCGGTCCGGCGTCGCTGCTGAACCGATACCGCAGATTTTATGTACGGCAAAGGAGCGAGTCTTTCGCCCAGCCCGGGAGCGCGCAGCGCTCTTAACTAGCATAGGCCGCCTGATGGGGAGCGGAGGTGGTGTCCCCGATCACGCGACCTATGTGACCCAGAGAATAGGGTCCGGGTGGTATCTAACAGTGTACGATTTTTCGGGCGAAAGTCAAAGGTTTCTCTGGGGTCGAAAGGGGGGGCAGGAGATCGGCTAAGGCATAGGGTTATCGAAACATACCGGTTTGACACTATCTCAAACGCTTTGCTAAAACTAAGTGTACCGCAAACTGTAGAGCAAGCCCAACCCGTACCGCTTCGAAAAGGCCGTTGGGAAACGGCTGATAATAGGACCTCGGAGCGGTTGCTGGCCGAATCCCTACATGGATCAGATACTCAATCAACTCGGTGGACTTGTGCTCGGCGCCGTGCCGACGATGGTCCTTTTTATCTTGCTGGTGATCGCCTACGGCGTGTTGGTGCGCCGTCCTCTGAACCGTGTCCTTGCTGAGCGGCGTGCACGGACGACGGGCGCCGTCGAGCAGGCAGAGGGCGCAATCGCCGCTGCTGAAGCGGAGACCAGTGCGTATGAGGAGAAGCTGCGCCGTGCGAAGGCTGAGATCTTCGAGGCGCGCGAGCGCCGCCTGAAGCAGTGGAATACCGAGCGGGAAGCGGCGCTGGAGCAGGTGCGGCAGGCGTCCCAGGAGCGGATTCGCGCCGCCAGGCAGGGAATCGAGCTCAGCGTCTCGGATGCGCGGACCCAGATTGAAGGTGCCAGTGTCGAGCTGAGCTCGCGTGTGCTGGCCGCGGTGCTTCCTGAAGTTGCCGCGACGGAGGCTGTGCGGTGAAATCGTTTCAGAGTGCAATCAGAAAGCTCCTTCCCGTCTTCGCGATGATGGCGGTGCTGCTTGTCGCCGCGCCGCGTCTGCGCGCCGTTGAGCAGGAGCACGTCGCCGCGCAGAATGGCAGCGAGACGCCGGCTGCTGAATCGCGGGAGGCGAACAAGCATGAGGAGGACGAGGCCGAGGCGTTTCGGCACTCTGCGGCTGTCAAGGCGATCGGCGCGAAGCTAGGTCTTGATCCGGAGCAGGCAGCCACGGCGTTCACGGTCGCAAACTTTCTCGTACTGGCATTGCTGGTGGGCTGGTTCCTGATTAAGGCGCTGCCGAAGACCTTTCGCGACCGGAGCGGGGCCATTCAAAAGCACCTGACTGAAGCCAGGGCTGCGACTGAAGATGCAAACGAGCGGCTGAACAGCGTCGAGGCGCGGCTGGCCAAGCTGGATGAGCAGATCGCTGCCATGCGCGCGCAGGCGGAGAAGGATTCGGCGCTGGATGAGCAGCGCATCAAGGCCTCAGTTGAGGACGAGAAGCAGAAGATTCTCTCTGCGGCGGAGCAGGAGATCGCCGCGGCGACCGCTCAGGCGCGCCGCCAGATTCAGCAGTATGCAGCAGATCTCGCGATCGAGCAGGCGGCAAAGAGGCTGGTCGTGACTGCGGAGACCGATCGCCTGCTGGTGCAGGACTTCGCGCGCAGGCTGGTTGGTGAAGGCGTAAAGAAAGGGCGCAACTAATGTCCGCGATTGCTCTTCGCTACGCCCACGCTTTCGCCTCCGTAGTGGCTTCACAGAAGGTCAACTCGGCGGCTGCGCAGAAACAGCTGCGCGATTTCACCGACACCTTCAACGGCAGCCGCGAGCTGCGCGAGGTTCTGATGAATCCCGCGATCTCCGGAGATCAGAAGCTGAAGGTGCTTGACGCCATCGCTCGGAAGATCGGTATGCTGCCGCAGGTCCGGAACTTTCTTGCGGTCATCATGGATCATCAGCGACTCTCGGAGCTGGATGAGATTCTCGCTGAGTACCATGCCGTGGCCGATGAGCAGACCGGCGTGGCCGAGGCGGAGATTACGAGTGCGCGGGCTCTCAACGAGAGCGACCGAGCAGAGCTCGAGGCCCAGGTGGCGAAGCTTGCCGGGGGACGGGTTCGCGCGACGTATCGCGAGGACCCTTCGCTGCTGGGCGGGGCTATCGTCCGCATCGGCTCAACCGTCTACGACGGGTCCATCCGCGCGCAGTTCGAGCAGCTGAAACAAAAGCTTGTCAGCGCGTAAGCTGTTAGGCTCCGCGCTCCGATTTCAAACAAGATTGATACGAAGTACCGTAGAAGGAAGACATGGCACAGATCAACGCAGGTGAAATAACGGAGCTGCTTCGCCAGCAGATTGAGAACTACGAGCAGAAGATTCAGGTCGACGAGGTCGGCACCATCATCTCCCTCGGCGACGGTATCGCTCGCGTTCACGGTCTCGACAAGGTTATGGCCGGCGAGCTCATCGAGTTCCCGCACAACGTTGCCGGTCTCGCGATGAACCTCGAAGAGGACCAGGTCGGCGCCGTGCTGCTCGGCGACTACACCGAGCTCAAGGAAGGCGACCAGGTCAAGCGCACCGGACGTATCATGTCGGTTCCCGTCGGCGATGCCATGATCGGCCGCGTCGTCAACGCGCTCGGTCAGCCGATCGACGACAAGGGTCCCATCAATACCACCGAGTATCTCCCGGTCGAGCGCCTCGCTCCCGGCGTCATCGCACGTCAGTCGGTGCGTGAGCCGATGGCTACGGGCATCAAGGCCATCGACACGATGATCCCGATCGGCCGCGGCCAGCGCGAGCTGATCATCGGCGACCGACAGACGGGCAAGACCGCCATCGCGCTCGACACGATCATCAACTCGGCCAAGAACAACCTCATCTGCATCTACTGCGCTATCGGCCAGAAGCGCTCTTCGGTTGCCCAGGTTGTGCAGACGCTGGAAGAGAACGGCGCGCTGCCCTACACGATCATCGTCGCCGCCACGGCCTCCGAGCCAGCTCCGATGCAGTACCTGGCTCCGTTTGCCGCGACCGCGATCGGCGAGTACTTCCGCGACAGCGGCAAGCACGCTCTGGTGATCTACGACGATCTTTCGAAGCACGCCGCTTCGTACCGCGAGATCTCGCTGCTGCTCCGGCGTCCTCCGGGACGTGAGGCTTACCCTGGCGACGTCTTCTACCTGCACTCGCGTCTCCTTGAGCGCAGCTCGAAGCTCTCCGATGAACTCGGCGGCGGTTCGCTCACGGCGCTCCCGATCATTGAGACGCAGGCAGGCGACGTCTCGGCATACATCCCGACCAACGTCATCTCGATCACCGATGGCCAGATCTTCCTTGAGACGGACCTGTTCAACTCGGGCGTTCGTCCTGCTGTCAACGTTGGTCTCTCGGTCTCGCGCGTAGGCTTCTCCGCGGCCATCAAGGCCACCAAGCAGGTGGGCGCAACGCTGAAGCTTGACCTCGCGCAGTATCGCGAGCTCGCCGCCTTCGCGCAGTTCGGATCGGATCTTGATCCGGTCACGCAGCGCCAGCTCAATCGCGGGCAGCGTCTGACGGAGCTGCTGAAGCAGCCGCAGTTCCAGCCGCTTCCGTTCGAGAAGCAGGTGGTCATCATCTTTGCCGGGGTCAACGGCCTGTTGGACGAAGTTGCCGTCAGCGATCTGCGAGCCTTTGAGGACGGTCTCTATCCGTACCTCGAGTCTTCGGGCTCCATCCTTGCCGAAATCGTCACGAAGAAGGCGATTGACGACGATCTCAAGGCTCGCCTGACTGCCGCGATCAAGGAGTACAAGGCGAACTTCCTCGCCGCGCGCAAGGAGAAAGAGGCGGCTGCGGCCAGGTAAACCATGGCAAACGTACTCGATCTCCGGCGTCGCATCCGCAGCGTGAAGAACACGCGACAGATCACCAAGGCCATGAAGATGGTCTCGGCGGCTCGTCTGCGCCGTGCGCAGGACCGCGCGATGACGGCGCGTCCCTACGCGCAGATGCTTACCAGCGTGCTGGAGTCGCTGGTGCGCCGCACTGACATGTACAACGAGCAGACCGGCGAGATTCTTCACCCGCTGCTCCTCGAGCGCGAGGAGAAGAACGTCCTCGTCGTCTTCGTCGCCGGAGACAAGGGCTTTGCGGGTGCGTTCAACTCGAACATTGTTAAGGCGGGTCAAGCTTTTATTCGTGAGCGAATCGACCAGGGCAAGACCGTCGACATGGAGCTTATAGGCCGTAAGGCGGTCGCGCACGTCGGCAAAAGATTTCCCATGGCCGTCTACGAGAAGAAGACGGAGCACTACGACAACGAGTTGGCTACGCACTATGAGATTGTGCGTCATCGCTCCGAGCCCATCGAAGTGGCCGCAACCCATCCGGATCTGCTCCACAAGGTTGAGATCGACGAGGCCGGCAAGATTGCGCAGTCCATCATCGAGCGCTACACGCGCGCCGAGATCGACTCTGTGTACCTCGTTTACAACGAGTTCAAGTCGGTCATCGCCCAGCGGGTCGTAGTGGAGAAGCTGCTGCCGATCCGTAAGCTGGGGTCGCACGAGATCACCGCAGCCGAGGAGATGACTGAGGAGCAGAAGGAGGCCGCGGCCAAGGCTGCGGCTACGGCTGGCGTCAGCCTCTATGAGCCAGAGGAGTCGGTCATCGAAGTCGAGGCCAGGAAGTTCGGGACGGCGGAGGTCGATTACATCTTAGACCAGCATCCTGAGAGGCTCTTCCGCCACCTGATGCCGCGTTACGTCACGACGCAGATATTCCATGCTCTGCTGGAGAGTACGGCGAGCGAGCACGCGGCGCGCATGACCGCGATGGACGCGGCGACGAACAACGCCGGCGACATGATCGACGCTTATACGCTGCAGATGAACCGTGTGCGTCAGGCAGCGATTACGAAGGAAATTATCGAGATTGTGAGCGGAGCAGCAGCGCTCTAACGAAAGAGACCTATGGCAGAGAATATCGGTAAAGTGATTTCGATCAGCGGCCCGGCCGTTGACATCCAGTTCGAAGAGGCGAAGATGCCGGCCATCTATCAGGCCCTCCGCATCGTCAGCGAGGGCTTCGACGTTCCCAACCCGATGGACGTCGTGGTTGAGGTGCAGCAGCACCTCGGCGAGGGCCGCGTGCGCTGCATCGCGATGGTCGCGACGGAAGGTCTCGTGCGCGGCATGAAGGCGATCGATACGGGCGGGCCGATCTCGGTTCCGGTGGGACGCGAGACGCTGGGCCGCGTGCTGAACGTGCTTGGTCAGCCGGTGGACGAGCTTGGTCCGGTGAACGCGAAGAAGTACATGCCGATTCATCGTCAGGCTCCGGCGTTCGACGAGCAGTCGACCTCGGAGGAGATGTTCGAGACGGGCATCAAGGTCATCGACCTGATCCAGCCGTTCTTGAAGGGCGGAAAGATCGGCCTCTTCGGCGGCGCCGGCGTCGGCAAGACGGTCGTCATTCAGGAGCTGATCAACAACGTGGCTTCGAAGCACGGCGGCTTCTCGGTGTTCGCCGGCGTCGGTGAGCGCACGCGCGAGGGCAACGACCTCTGGCACGAGTTCCAGGAGTCGGGCGTTATCGATCCGAAGGACTATACCAAGTCCAAGGCCGCACTGATCTACGGCCAGATGACCGAGCCGCCGGGAGCGCGTCTGCGCGTGGCGCTGACGGGTCTCACCGTCGCGGAGCACTTCCGCGACGAGGAAGGCGCCGACACGCTGCTGTTCATCGACAACATCTTTCGTTTCACGCAGGCGGGTTCCGAGGTCTCGACGCTGCTGGGACGCATGCCTTCGGCTGTGGGATACCAGCCGAACCTGGCGACCGAGATGGGCGAGTTGCAGGAGCGCATTACGTCGACCAAGAAGGGCTCGGTTACGTCGGTGCAGGCTGTCTACGTTCCGGCCGACGACCTTACCGATCCGGCTCCGGCGACGACGTTTGCTCACCTGGACGCTACGACGGTGTTGTCGCGTCCTCTGTCGGAGCTTGGAATTTATCCGGCTGTCGATCCTCTGGCCTCGACCTCGCGCATTCTGTCTCCGCGCGTTGTTGGCCAGGAGCACTACGACGTCGCGCAGGGCGTAAAGAAGATTCTGCAGCGCTACAAGGACCTGCAGGACATCATCGCGATCCTCGGCATCGACGAGCTCTCGGAAGAGGACAAGATCACGGTGGCTCGCGCGCGCAAGGTGCAGCGCTTCCTGTCGCAGCCGTTCCACGTGGCCGAGATTTTTACCGGCATTCCGGGCGCTTACGTGAAGGTTGAGGACACGATCCGCAGCTTCAAGGAGATCATCGAGGGCAAGCACGACGATATTCCCGAGCAGGCCTTCTACCTGAAGGGCGGCATCGAGGAAGTTAGGGCTGCGGCCGAGAAGATGAGGCAGACGGCGTAGGAGCGAGTCAGCAAGTCAGCGAGTCAGCGAGTCAGCGAGGGCTCGCGAAGAGAGAAGAAGAGCAAAGCAGCTATGGCAGATACATCACAGTCCGGTCTTCTTAGCGTTCGTCTGGTTACGCCGGATCGCGTCCTGCTGGATGCGACCGCTGAGGCGGTCGAGCTGCCGTCGATGTCGGGCTACCTTGAGGCGCTGTACGGCCATGCTCCGCTGCTGGCGGAGCTTGGCGCGGGCGAGGTTCGGCTGCACGGCGGCACGTCGGGCGATCAGAAGTTCTTCGTCGCCTGGGGCTTCGTCGAGGTGCTTCCGGAGCGCGTGACGATCCTGGCGGAGACGGCGCTGCATCCGAATGAGATCGATGTGGCCGAGACCAGACAGGAGCTTGCCGAGGGCGAGAAGCTGTGGCATGAGGCGGGCGACGATGGCGAGAAGTACGATCAGGCGAATGCCGTGACGAGGCAGGCGGAAGAGAAGATCGCCTCGGCCGAGGGCCGCAGTACCTAGAGTTCAATTTCCCTGTAACCATTTACTTATTGGGCCGCTCGGTTTTGAGCGGCTTTCTTTTTCTGCCCCTCCTTCCCCCTGTTTTAGAGCGGATTCAAGGTAGCTGCACCCTGTAATTGCAGAGTCTGAACCATGCTGTGGCGTTGTGGGCGTTGATCCTGGGCAAGGCTTCTGTGATGGCCTGGTCGAGCTCTTTGGGGTCGCGTGCTTTGGTGGCGCGAAGGAGTTGTTTGAGTTTAGCCCAGGCTTTCTCGATGGGGTTGAGGTCGGGCGAGTAAGGCGGCAG
>NZ_KN050791.1:0-6025 GCF_000745965.1 Edaphobacter aggregans DSM 19364
GTGCTTCAGCTTACCCTCCGAGGCTGCCAGTCCCTGCGTGATTTCACTCAGACTGTGGGCCCGTCCCAGTTGGCAGAACAGCATGGCGATGAACTGACCCCAGCAGGTAAAGCCTCGGGCGTGCCTCTCGGCTCGATGCTTGCCAACCGCAGCCTCGAAATCGGAGCGCGAAAACAGTTGCAGGAGTTGGCTGAAAATACTGCATACTCGATTCATGGTGGATGCCTTTCTCATGCGTCAAGTGGTCTTCTCAGGACCCACTTCACTCTACAGGAGGCTCCACCTGCCTCACCCTTGAGCCTTGTTCTCAAAGGCTAATTTGGACGACAGTGAGAAAATTTACATTCAAAGTTACATATCTGTATGGTAACTATAATCATCAGCAAGTAATAAGAAATGAATTGACCTTCCCGCGCGCAGAAATCAGGCTCGACTGCGAAGGCACGCTTCGATTGTGACTCTCCCCTGTCCAACGATTCCGTCTGTGAACAATCACTTTGAGGAGTGACCTTGAAAACACATGTTCGTTATGTCCAGGCCCTTTTGTGTCTGGTTTTGATCTGTCTTCTGTCCATGAGTCACCCCGCCAAAGCTCAAGGAGCCACGCTCGCTCCCTCGAAGCGTGTCGTCATCAACATGGGACAACGACCCTGGAAGTTTATTGTTGGCGACAACATTGTCATGAAAAATCCCGCCTTCAACGACTCTTCCTGGGAGAGCGTCGGACTACCGCATACGGCGGATATGCTTTTCACCTTCACGAACGAGACATCCGGCGGTGGCGCGGGTGATCTGAACGGCAATGTGGCCTGGTATCGCCAGCACTTTACCGTCGCCCCGCAGTACGCCAACAATAAGGTGCAGGTCGTCTTTGAAGGCGCGCACACCGGAGTTCAGGTGTACATCAATGGAACGCTGGTTCCGGCGACGCAGCAGTTCGCTCCTCAAGCGACCCACGTGGTCGGATTCCTTCCGTTTGTCGTTGACCTGACGCCGTACGTGCAATTCGGCGGGGACAATGTGATTGCGGTGCGGATCGCTCGTAACGCAGACTGGTTTCCCAGTCCGGGCTTTTCGCAGGCGTTCCGTTTCGGCCAGGCCGATAATGGCATCTTTCGGCCCGTGTACATGTACATCACGGACAAGATTCATATCCCGGAGAACATCTATTCGGGTTCGAAGACCTGGGGCACCTATGTCGCTACGGACGCAATCAACGACGACTCGGCCACGATTCATGTCCAGACAAATGTGATGAACGAGGGCACCACGCCCCAGGATGTAACCCTGACGACGCAGATCGTCGACGCCAATGGAAATGTCGTGGCGAGCCGTCAGGATGTGCAGACGGTGGTTCCAAGCGCAGCGGCAAATCCGCAGCCAAAGCTCTTTGACCAGACGCTGACTGTAAATCATCCAACTCTGTGGTATCCGAACAACTCGATTTACGGAAAGCCTTATATGTATAAGGTTTTTCATATCATCAGCGTTAACGGTGTGGTAATCGACGCCAAGCAGAGCCCTCTGGGAATTCGCACCATCACCTGGGATAAGGATTTCGTTTACATCAACGGCAAGCTTCAGAAGCTCTGGGGAGGTTCGGGCCGGTACGACTATCCAGGCTTTGCATCGAGTGTTCCTGAGGAGCAGAAGTGGCGCGACCTGCAGCAGATGGCAGCGATGGGCGGCAATCTCTGGCGCCCAGGGCACTCCGCTGAGAGTGAAGAGTTTGTGAACGCCGCCGACGCCCTCGGCATCATGGTGGTTCAGCCGAGCGGTGATGGAGAAAATGGCTTCAGCGACCCATGCGGTCCAACTGCAAAGATGACTTGCGAGCAGGAGGAGCTCAAACTGGAGTTGCATCGCGACATGATCGTCCGCGACCGCAGCCATCCGTCGATCCTGGCATGGGAGGCGGACAACGGTGTTGCTCTGCCGGCGTTTGCGCAGCAGGTTGCTGCCGTCGGCAAGCAGTGGGATTACCTTGGCAGCGATGGGGCTATTAATGGTCCTCGTGGTGGGCACGCACAGTCTGACCGCTCCGGAGGTCAGCCGCAGTTCGCAAACAACGGCGATTTCATGAGCTGCTCCGGTAACGGTTGCGATATCGGCGTGAAAGATGGGATTCCCGACAAGCCTGCCTGGGGAGCCGAGTACTGGGGGCCTGGCGTGATCCGCGGCGATCACGATCATGAGATCTCGATGGCTGCGCAGTATATCGACAACTGGAGCCGCGGCATTGCCAAGCACACGTTTGGCCTGGCGCAGTGGTACTTTGCGGACTCGCCGGGCGAGATAGGTACCTACACCGATCTCCCCGAAGATGACGCCAGTCACAACACCGAGCGTTCGATCGGCGACTCGATGGTGGACTTCGAGCGGTTTCCCCGCCTGCTGTATTACATCGAAGAGGCCAACTGGACACCCTATTCAGTGAAGCATGTCGTCAAGCTGGCTCATACATGGAACCGTTCCGGAAACATCCAGGTGAACGCCTGGAGCAATTGCCCTGCAGTGCGCCTGCTGATCAACGGCGTGCCTCAGGGGCAGGATCAGATTCCGAATCCCTGGTCCTCGCTGGCGGCCAACGATCGGGACTTCGTTGCGACTGAGCTGACGACCTCCCTTCCGGGGCAGGTGCACTGGAACGTAACATGGCAGCCAGGCACAGCAACTGCACAGTGCATGGACCAGCTTGGACAGGTGGCTACGGACGCTGATGGAAAGCCGGTGGTTGATACTCTCACCACGGCGGGCGCCCCCGACCATATTGTTCTTGAGAATGTGGCCAATGTTGTGCGCCCGGATGGCACCAGCTTCCAGGTAACAGCCAATGGCACCGATGCGCAGTTTGTTGTTGCCAAGGTCGTCGACGCAAACGGCGTTGTCGTTCCCGGCGCCAGCAACCTGCTGACCTTCTCGGTCAGCGGTCCCGGAACGTACGTTGGCGGCACGCAGCAGATGGTGACACCCGGTCAGCCGCACAGCTATCACTCGCCCGGTGACCCAGAGCTGGCCGCTGAGGATGGTCTGCAAAAGATAGCGATCAGGAGCCAGTTCACCCCTGGCGTGGTGACGGTGACGGCGACATCTCCCGGACTCACGGGCGCGTCCACTCAGTTCAACATCTTCCCCATCCCGCAACAGATCACGACCGCAACCGCTCCGGCGATCATCGCGGAGCCGGTGGATACGTCGGTGACACAAGGCTTTCCGGCGCACTTCAGCGTGACGGCATCGGGAGCCGATCCACTCGCGTTCCAGTGGTATAAGAACGGAGTCGCGATCCCCGGCGCTACGTCGGCGGCGGTCGATACTGCTCCAACTGTGGCATCGGATGACCAGTCTGCTTTCTCGGTGACGGTCACCAACAGTCTCGGCAGCGCTACCTCCACGAATGCGATGCTGACGGTGGTTGCCGCGGCCGCTCCTGCCATCACGGTGCAGCCGATGTCGCAGACCGCCTCGCAAGGGCAGACTGTCACCTTCACAGTGCAGGCAACGGGCTCTCCCAAGCTGACCTATCAGTGGACCAGGAACGGTGCACCCATCCCTGGCGCCATTTTGAGCAGCTACACCACACCCACTCTGTCGGTCAGCGATAGCGGTTCGGTGTATGCCGTAACGGTCACCAATCCGGTCAACAGCGCTGTCTCGACGAATGCAACGCTTACTGTGAACCCCGCGGTCGCGCCGCAGATCGTGACAGACCCGGTCAATGTCGCCGCTCTGCCGGGTCAGCCCGCCACCTTCTCGGTGACGGTAACGGGTACACAGCCTATCGTCTACGTTTGGGAGAAAGACGGAACGCCGGTGGGGACTGGAAGCAACTCACCGACACTAACCATCAACTCTGTCTCGAACGGCGATCTCGGCACCTATACGGTAACTGCGACCAACATCGCCGGACAGGCTGTGAGCAAGGGAGCAACCCTCACCCTTGCGCCTCCCGGCGTCAACATGTCGCTGGGTAAGGTTGGACTTGGCAGCAGCTTCGAGAACGCGGTCGGTCTTGCTTCGAAGTTTGCCATCGACGGTGATCTGACGACGCGCTGGGGCTCGGCATTCAGCGATCCTCAGTCGTATCAGATCGACTTCGGCGTCCCGATGACGTTCAATCGCGCCGTCATCAACTGGGACCCCTCCCACGCGACGCAATATGTCATCCAGGTGTCGAACGACGGACAGAGCTGGAGCGGTCCTGTGTATTCGCAGGACTCCGGCACTGGAGGAAAGGATGACTTCACCTTCGCCGCGCAGCACGCCCGTTACATCCGCATGTTCGGCACACAGCGCAACGACAACTTCGGCTACTCGATCCGCGAGTTCGAGACCTATAACGCCGCGAGCTGCGGCAACAGCAACGAGCGTTGGACGATCGATCCAAACAATCTGACGGTCGTCACCGACAATCTCAGCGGCCTGGTCTGGACGCGTACGCAGAAGACTGACAACACTGCAGGCGCTCAGTTCACACAGGTCTCCGCCATCAACTACTGCCAGAGCCTGGGCATGCGCATCCCGACATTGGCCGAAGCGCAGGCCATCTCTGGAAGCTCGGCTGCCTCGTGCGCGTTCCCCGCGTTCTGGGCGACCTGGACCTCTACCGATGACCCGGACGACAACTCGCGTGCGTTCAATGTAGATGCCACTGGAAACCAGTTCTTTGGCATCAAGGTCAATTCACCCGGAGCGACGCTCTGCGTTCAGGGGCCGGAGCAGCAGCCGCCCGTGATCACGCAGCAACCCTCTCCGGTGACCGTCGCTGCTAACCAGCAGGCGACCTTCTCGGTGGTTGCCACGACTACCGGCAATGGTTCGCCAACGTACACCTGGTTGAAGAACAATGTTCCGTTCCAGATCACCGGTGTACCAGCGGTCACGACTCCTGTCGTCACCGCAGCCGACAACGGAGCTCTGTACTCGGTCGTCGTTACCGGCGGCAATGGACTGACCACGACCAGCACTGCCGGCGTTCTCACTGTTACCGGCCCCACCGGGGGAGGTGGCGGTACTACCTGTACAGCGGCTCCGAGCGCGCCGGGAACGTTGAATGCCAGCGCCACTGCTTCGGGCCAGATCAACATGGTGTGGGGAGCCAGCACTGCAGGGAACGGCTGTGCCGTTACCTACAGTGTCTATCGTGGCACCACTGCCGGGGTTACCCCGTCCGCTGCAAACCTGAGAGTCACCACAAGTGCCACGGTCTTTACGGACACGGGTCTGGCTCCCAGCACAACCTACTTCTACATCGTCGTAGCGTCCGACTCAGTTGGTGCCTCGGCAGCTTCCAACACTGCGTCGGCCACCACGTCCGCGGGCTGCACGACGAACTGTCCCACGGAAGTGATTGCTATCAGCGCAGGCGGTCCCGCTGCAGGTAACTTTGCCGCGGATGAAGACTTCACCGGCGGCAACCCGTCGGGTAGCAATGCGACCGTCAATACCTCTGGGGTGACGAACCCTGCTCCCCAGTCGGTCTACCAGCATATGCGCGTCGGCAACTCCACCTATACGCTTCCCGGATTGACCCCCGGGGCCAGCTACACGGTACGGTTGCACTTCAATGAGTTCTACTGGACTCAGCCGGGGCAGCGTGTGTTCAACGTCAGCATCAACGGCACGCAGGTGCTCAACAACTTCGATGTTCTCGCTGCTGCGGGCGGTCAGAACGTCGCGATCGCCGAGCAGTTTACGGCGAACGCCAATGCCCAGGGCCAGATCGTGATTCAGTTCACGACGGTCAAGGACAATGCGGCGGTGAGCGGCATCGAAGTGCTCGCTTCGACTGCGACCACCACGCCGCCAGCTGCTCCTAGCAACCTGACGGCGACGGTGGCCTCTTCCAGCCAGATCAACCTGAGTTGGACGGCCTCGTCGACGTCCGGAGTTACTTACATGGTGCTTCGCAATGGAGTCGCCGTGGCCAGTGGACTGACCGGAACTACTTACATCGATACCGGCCTGACAGCCTCAACCACCTACTCCTACACCGTCGAGGCGGTGGATGCGGGCGGCACTTCGC
>NZ_KN050791.1:6505-6821 GCF_000745965.1 Edaphobacter aggregans DSM 19364
ACTGCGGTATGGATGTGATTGCTATCAGTGCAGGCGGTCCTGCTGCGGGCAACTTTGCCGCGGATGAGGACTTCACCGGCGGCAACACGTCGGGTAACAATGCGACTATCAATATCTCTGGGGTGACGAATCCTGCTCCCCAGTCGGTCTACCAGCATCAACGCTACGGCAACTTCACTTATACGCTTCCCGGTCTGAACCCCGGGGCCAGCTACACGGTGCGGTTGCACTTCGCTGAAAACTACTGGACTCAGCCGGGACAGCGCGTGTTCAACGTCAGCATCAACGGCACGCAGGTGCTCAGCAACTTCGATAT
>NZ_KN050791.1:7181-79214 GCF_000745965.1 Edaphobacter aggregans DSM 19364
CGGTTGCACTTCGCTGAAAACTACTGGACTCAGCCGGGACAGCGCGTGTTCAACGTCAGCATCAACGGCACGCAGGTGCTCAGCAACTTCGATATCCTCGCTACTGCTGGTGGGAAGAACGTCGCGCTCGTCGAGCAGTTCACGACGACCGCCGATGCCCAGGGCCAGATCGTGATTCGGTTCACCACGGTCAAGGACAATGCGGAGGTCAGCGGCATCGAAGTACTCTCATCGACTCCGACGAGCGCGCAGCCGGCGGCTCCGAGCAACCTGACGGCGACGGTGGCTTCGTCCAGCCAGATCAACCTGAGCTGGACAGCTTCGGTGACGTCGGGAGTTACTTACACGGTGCTTCGCAATGGAACCGCCGTGGCCAGTGGCCTGATCGGAACCACCTACACCGATACCGGCCTGACGGCCTCAACCAACTACTCCTACACCGTCGGGGCGGTAAATGCGGCCGGCACATCGCCGGTCTCCAACACCGCCACGGCCACCACGTCCGCTGCAAACACGTTGACCATCACCACGCAACCTGTAAATCAGACTGCTAATGTGGGCAGCTCCGCGACCTTCACCGTGGTCGCGGGTGGCACGGGTCCTTTCACCTACCAGTGGCTGAAGAACGGCTCTCCGATCGCCGGAGCAACGTCTGCGAGCTACACAACGCCCACACTTGTATCCACCGATAGCGGAGAACAGTTCAGCGTCATCGTCGGCAATGCGACCAGCACCGTCACTTCAACTGCAGCTACTCTCACGGTCAACAACTCCGGATACCCCATCTTTCCCGGCTTCATCGGAGTCGATCTGAACAACAACACCAACGGTGTATGGGCCGATAACCAGATCTACGTCACTGTGATCGGCATCGATTCCAGCAACAACAAATTTGCCTATTTGAAGTTCGATGGCACAATCGTTGATTTCGCATTGAACGATGCTTCCGCAGCAAATCACCTGACAGGTCCGAACGGCCAGAATTACGGCAACTACTCATTCACACTCGCACAAAGCAAGCTGTTGAAGATTCCAACCTTTATCTCCGCCCGTGCGTACATTTCGCTCGGCAATCCTCTGTACGTGCAGGTCAACGGAGACGGTAATGGCAACGTGACGGGTTACGCAGGTCCAAACCCGCAGAACGGTACCGATCCAAATATCAACACTCACTTTGACTGGTATGAGTTCAACAACAACAACGGTATCTTCATCAACACAACGCAGGTAGACGAGTTCGGTCTGCCGCTGCTTCTCGATGTCTGGGGCGCAGGCGGCGCCTTCCACCAGCAGGTCGGCATCACCGAGTCGATCGCACAGATCGACAGCGAATTTGCCGCTGAGGTACCTGCGCAATTCCAGCCACCCACGATGTCCAACCTTCGCATTTTTGCGCCGGCGAAGCTTTCCATGGCTTCCGGCGGAACGAATGCGCACTACTTCGACAACTACATCGCAACTGCGTGGCAGCAGTTCAGCACGACCCCACTCACGGTAACCCTCAATGGTCGCCAGTTCCGCGGCACCACGTCGGGATCGACCTTCACGTTCACCGAGGTCAACCCGTCGTCGGCTCACGTTGGTGAGGTCTTTGTTGTCCAGCAACCCTCCACCCAGGACCTTCTGGGGTGCGCAGGAACGATGGCAACCGGAGTTCCGGGTACCACTCCGCAACTCCAGGATGAAAATGCAGTGCAGTTGCAACTGGAAAACCAGATCTGCTCCGCGACGAACCGCGGCGTCCTTCTCAACCCCGCGAATTGGACGAACGTATCGGCCTACTACGGTACGGCGCCGGCCAACTTCTACTCCCAGTTCTGGCACAAGCACTCCATTGGAGGGCTGGCATACGGCTTCTCCTACGACGACAACAACAACCAGAGCACAACCATTACTACTCCGCAGCCGGAGCATATGGCGTTCGGCATTGGCTGGTAGAGGCAATCGAAGACAGGGCGAGGCGGTCACTCCATGGCCGCCTCGCTTCTTTTTTAATATGGTGAATTCTGCTTTCTGCCCTTTCTCATTGCATACAGCAAGATCCGGTAGCAGGATTTTCTTTATCCTCTGCCCCAGACCATCTCCACCCGGGAGAGTAGTGGTCGACGTCTCTCGTCTTATCGGTAGCTTACTGATCGAACCGCTTGCTGATGTGCTCGACGGCTTGGTGGAACTTCAGCCTTATGGGTAAAAGCTCGGCGGAACTTCAGGATTATGCGGTAGTTTGCTTCAGTGTTATGGGGAAACGCGGCCGGAAAGTTATTGAAATATAAAGCATCCAACTTCAGCCTTATGGGTCAACCGACACGTTGTGGGTTTGCGCATAAGGTGAAACTTTCGTCGCAGCCGATTTCGCGAAAAAGGTTCCATCCACGATGCATAGTTATTGAATCTGCCATCTATTTGAGTTGCCACATTTCGTCCCGATTCGCAAACACTTGAATGCGCACATAATGATTTTTTATATAGTCACGAACGCGTTGTAGGTTATCCGCTTCCGGATGTTTGGAATCGGGTTGAAGCCAAGGCGACCATAGGATGTACGGAAGCTGGCTTTGTTCGATCTGTTGAATTGTTAGCGCTGCAAACTCTGGCGAGGTTCGTTCTGGAAGGAGCGTTTCCACGAAAACCGGGCTGCGAAGCCCTAGTGGCAAATACATGCTCGGCCACGTCGCTTGAAAAAAATCTTCCCCGGGTTTTGTGTGTGCCTCTAACCACTGAAACTCTTCCACGTCCGTGTGAGCAATGGCCATTGTTCCGCCATGAAGTTTTAACATCGTGTATTGCTGGCGGCGAACACTTCTTACCTGTAGTGCCGCGAGGCATACGGTAGCGCCGTACAGACTCAAGATCGTCCAGCGGCGGAGCTTGTGTGGGGTCAGTTTTAGCAGAAATCTCATCCAAAGGATGATCGCTGGCATTGAGACGGCATAGAGACGAGTCCAGTTGGATCTGGTAATGACGCTGAGTAAGAGGAATAGTCCTGCCGTTGCTAACAGCAGACTCTGGATGCCCTCCCTTGATCCTCTTTGTTGGTTACGCCAGCAGCCCCAAAACACCAACGGGTATACCGAGACGAGAAGGATGTAGATGAACAGCCGTTGGATCAACACGAGTCCGCCGATTCCTCGAAGCGAAGGAATGAGAAATCCGCGCGTGTGATCTATGTAGTGCCAGGGGTATATGACTTGGAAATACCACAGAGCCTTGAAACCGGCAGTCGCAAGGAAGTACGCGTTCAGGACTAACCATGCGGTACAGAATGAAACTAAGAGGAGTGACTGATTCCTGAAAGTGGTATGACATGACTTCTCGCAATTGTGCTCCCAAGCCGATACGAGAAGCATTCCAACTCCGACCGCCACACCGGCCGTTTGCGTAAAAGAAGACGCAACAGCGAGAAGTATCCCGGCCCCTACTAGCCGAGGGACACTTCTGCTCTCCATAACGAGCCTGGTAGCGCCCAACGCCGCAATGAGACTAAACCAATGATGCGTTACGTCGAGTCGTCCTCCATAGACAAGGACGATAAAAAACATGGCTGTAAGTAGTGCTTCTGATCTCCTCATGAACTTGGAGGCGAGAGTGAAGCAAATGACGCTGAGAGCGACTCCCAATAGAATTGCCGCGAGGCTAGTCACCCATATCTTTTTGTCAAAGAGACGAAATAGAGCAAGAAAATACAGATCAAGTCCGGGCGGCGTGAATTGAAAGAAGTCTCTGTAGACGTGTTCGCCATTGGACATCCGTAGAGCATATTGCCAGAAGAATGTCTGATCCGCTGTCACAAGATACGGAACGCCAGGAGAATAGAACAATCTGGAGTAGAGATAAGCACAAACAAAAAGTGCGAGAAGACAAGCATCTTTTAGAATCGGTATCAAGCTTTTGACATATTGAGATTGCTTTACTTCTGTAGGAGGCAGGTTTTCAGAAGTCGGCTTGGAATCGACCAGTGTGAATAGTGGCATCAATTGTTGTGATGATCTCGGCATTGAGTCGGGCTTATGCATCGGTCTAATAAGAATCCACGATAATTTGGTCGACCGCATGCAAAAATTATGTCTTGTTTAGGTCGCCAGTTTGTTGAAGGTCCGAATTCACTCCCAAGGTGCTGTATTCGAGCGAGGCTCGGACCCCAAGCCCCTTCAGTAATCCGAAAATCCCTCTCCACTTCAGGCCAAAGCGCCGCCAGCGCCTTCTTATAATCCTCGCTCTCAAACGCAGCCAGAGCGGCCTCGTAGCTGTCGAACTCCACCACCACTGTCATCTGCTTCAGCCCTGCTTCGTGAGCCGTAACCGCGCTCCCCGGCGCAGCTAGGGGTTTTACTAGTAGACGTTCGGAGATGCATAGCTTTACATTATGTCGGGAAGTACGTCTCTGTCATCCCTGAAAGCGGGGACTGTAGCTTCGAAAATCCGAAGCCGATCTGGCGGGGCCGCACGCCGTACGAAGACAGGGGGAGATGCCTATGTACTCGAAGGGCGCAGTGTCCCGATCTGTATCGGCGATTCTCTGCATTCTTGCTCTCTTGCCCGGTGACACCCTCGCATATCAGTCGCCAACTCCGCAGGCGCCTGCATCCGCGCCGCAAAAACAGGCGCAGAAGATCTCACCCGAGCAACTCGACGCCCTCGTAGCGCCCATTGCTCTGTACCCAGACCCACTGCTTGCCCAAACCCTCGCGGCATCCACCTATCCTCTCGAGATCATTCAGCTCCAGCAGTGGCTGGAGAAGAACAAGAACCTGAAGGACAAAGCGCTATCAGATGCTGTAGCGAAACAGCCGTGGGATCCAAGCGTCCAGGCGATGGCCGCCTTGCCCGATGTGGTAAACCGCCTGGCGAACGACATTCAATGGACCACCGATTTAGGCAACGCGTTCCTTGCGCAGCAGAGCGATGTCATGGAAGCCGTTCAGCGGATGCGCAAGAAGGCCCAGGAAAAAGGCAACTTGAAATCCACCGAGCAACAGAAGGTGGAAACCAAGGTTGTCGAAAACAAAAGTGTCATCGTTGTCGAACAGGCCAATCCGCAAGTCGTGTACGTGCCCCAGTACGATCCTGTGATTGTTTATGGCCCGCCCGTCTATCCTTACCCGCCCATCTACTATCCGCCGGCATGGTACTACCCGGCTGGATTGGCTATTTCCTTCGGCGTTGGCGTCGCGATGGGGGCGTTCTGGAGCGGCGGTTGGTGCTGTGGATGCGGTTGGGGAGGCAACGACATCACCATCAACCGCAACAACAACTTCAATCGCAACGCGAACATTAATCGTCCCTCACAGCTCCCTTCCGGCGGTAATCGGGGCAACGTAGGCGATCGGGGGAACGCAGGCAACCGTCCCTCGCAACAACCAGCGAGCGGGGCCGGCGATCGATGGCAGCACAACCCTGAACATCGCGGAGGTGCGCCTTACCGCGACCGGGCAACCGCGGACAGATTTGGGGGTACCACACGTGGTGATTCGCTTGCCAACCGTCAGGCAAGCGCCCGTCAACAGCTTGGCCGCCAGGGCGGCACTCTTGCCAGCTACCGGGGAGGTGGAGCCGGTTTGAGCAACAGGTCCGGCGGCGGCGCTGGACTTGGCAATAGTGCAGGTGGAGGCGGCCTCGGCAACAGGACCGGCGCAGGGGGAGCGGACCGCATTGGAAGCCGGGATCTCTCGCGAAGCGGTGGTGGAAACAGGGATGCCTTTGGCGGAGGTTCACGGGGATACAACGGTTCGAGCGCGCGCAGCAGCAGCAGTCGTGGTTCCTCCAGCATGTCGTCCCGTGGAGGCGGAGGCTTCAGTCGCGGTGGCGGAGGCAGAGGTGGAGGAGGGCGCAGGTGAGCGGCTATGTCGCTAGAAAATGTTCACGGGAGCGCTGCTATGCATACGAGAATGACCTCTCCGAATCGAATTCGCTTTGGGAGTGCCTTGATGGCCGGCGCATTGGCCTGTGCGTGTCTGTGTGTGTCGCCTCTCGCCTCAGCGCAGCAATCCGGAGCGTCAAAAGCTTCCGCTCCTGCCGCTCCAACGACTCCGGCGGTCAAAGGCTTCGCGAGTCCACAACAGGCTGCGGATTCTCTGGTCGACGCGGCGGAAAAGTTTGACATTCCCGCGCTCCTTGAGATGTTTGGTCCTGGCGGCGAGGACATCGTGTTCAGCGGCGAATTCGCGCAGGACAGAAAGCATGCCGCTGATTTCGTTGCCGAAGCTCGCGAAAAGAAAAACGTTTCCGTCGGTTCAAAAGCTGGAAACCGCGCATTCCTTCTGGTTGGCAACGAAGATTGGCCTTTCCCTGTGCCGATTGTGAAAAGCGGCGACAAGTGGTTCTTCGACGCCAAAGCCGGCCGGCAGGAACTCGTCTATCGCCGCATTGGTGCGAATGAACTTGACGCCATTGCGATTTGTCACGGATACGTGGAAGCTCAATACGATTATGCATTTCGGAAGCGTCAAGGTTACGAAGTGAACCAATACGCCCAACGCATCATCAGCACTCCCGGCACCCAGGATGGCTTGGCCTGGCAAGACTCTGACGGTACATGGGCAGGCCCCATAGGCGAAAAGATTGCTCGTGCGATTGAACAGGGCTACACCATGGGCGCGGACCCCTACCATGGCTACTTCTTCAAAATTCTGAAGGGGCAGGGTCCTGCTGCGCCGCTGGGCGAAATGGACTACGTGGTGAAGGGCGTCATGATCGGAGGCTTTGCCCTTGCAGCTGTGCCGGCTGAGTACGCCGTGACCGGTGTGAGAAGCTTCATCGTCAGCCAGGACGGCGTCGTCTATGAGAAAGACATGGGGCCGAAGAGCATCGACGAGTTCAACAAGATGGAGCGCTTCAACCCGGACAAATCATGGGCTCCCGTGCAGGAAGCAGAACAAAGTACCCCAGACTAGCGGACTCGAGAATCGTTGAATCGCCAGATATCCCGGCAGAGACCTCAGTTTATTCAGATCCCGCGCCATCGCAACGTATGAGCTCGGCTGAGTTTTGATGGAGATCGCGCCAAACACAAACACCTGCGAAGGCCGGGGCGAATCGATCACCTTGGCCACAGCCTTGCCCCTGGTCAATCTGCGCCACCTCCGCATCGCTCAAGCCGATGTTCTATTGAAGAACCTGTGAACATCATCGGTAGCCTGGCCATGACACGTGGCTGAAGCAAACAGTAGAAGTGAACCAGCGAGGCATCCGATCGACACAACCTTCTTCAAAACCTGTGGCTTCGCCATCGTGCCACTCCTCGCAGACGTGAATTTCTCTCCCGGATTACCAATGGTGTTCTAGGCTACATCGAAATCCATGGAACCGCGGTCCCCGAAAGGAGTATCCGCATCATGAGCACACGCGAGACTCTTCCTTGCTGCCGGACGGGTGGCCCACATTTGACCCAACCACAGACGGGTGCCCCATCTTCGGCGCGAAGCGCCTAAGGTGGGCAATCGCGCGAAGCTCGAACCGTAAAAACACAAGGGGGCACAACTAAACCCCCTCCGCAATCCGAAGATCCCTCTCCACCTCAGGGCCAAGCACTGCCAGCGCCTTCTTATAATCCTCGCTCTCATACGCTGCCAGAGCGATCTCGTAGCTGTCGAACTCCACCACCACCGTCGTCTGCTTCAGCCCTGCTTCGTGAGCAGTAACCGCACTCCCCGGAGACACCAGAAGACGCGCCCCGAACTGCCCCAGCGCCGGCCCCGCCAGCGCAAGATAGCGGGTCATCATCGCCTCGTCACCAACCGTCCTGTACGCAACCACCCAGTAACCCTTCTTCATATCGCCTTTATCCTCTCAGTTCAAAGATTGGTTCGCCTCCGCTTGAGATCCAGCCGCGCCTCTCCCCGATCTTTGCCAACCCAGACCGACAAGGCTTCTCCTCTACCTTCACCAATACGGCAACGGGCCAAGAGGCAGTGAAACTTGTGCCCCCAATCGTACCAAAGCTGCTTGCGAACGATCTGGTAGGATGGCTTGCGATTGGTGAGGGCATTTTGAGGCTGTCCTTTGCTGCGGACATCCGTTTTCGCTTTACCCTTCGTTCTAAAATTCCCCAACTCCAGCAGAAGGTTGTGTGGCTATGACCCGTTTCTCGATCATCGCAGGCAGAAGCTTGCTTTGTCGCATTGTGTTCGGTTCTCTTACCTGCTGCGCTGTCGTTCTACCCGGACTCGCTCAGGGGCCTGCTAAAACGCTTCTCGTTGGTGTCGACCGCCGTTCGGTTACGTCGCTCAACGGAGACTGGCACTATCTTGTCGACCAGCCGCCCGCGAAGGGCCTCTATACCGCAGCCGGTAAGGTTCGCGACAACGGCTATGGTCTGAACACTCATCCCAACATCAACAGCGGACCACACAATGAAGAATATGACTTCGCCACCGCGCCCACGCTGAAGGTGCCGGGCGACTGGAACACCCAGGATCCTACTCTGTTTCGCTACGAAGGGGTCGTCTGGTATGAGCGCGACTTCGATTTTCAGCCTGTACCGAACACGCGCGCCTATTTACATATCGGTGCCGCAAACTATAAATCCTTCGTGTGGGTGAATCAGAAGCGCATCTGCGATCACGAAGGCGGCTTTACGCCCTTCGACTGCGAGGTCACCTCCGCACTGAAGCCCGGCGCCAATTTTGTTGTGATTGCCGTAGATTCGACGCGCGAAGTGGACGGTATCCCCTCCGTCGGTATCGACTGGTTCAATTATGGCGGACTTACTCGCGATGTGTCGCTGGTTACACTCCCCACCCGTTTCATCGATGACTACGATATTCACCTGAAGCACGAGAGTACCTTCTCCTCTTCCAACGCCAACACCCTTGCCGGTTATGTTCACGTAGAAGGCGCGGCTGAAGGCACTGCCGTCACTCTGCGAATCCCCGAGGCAGGCGTCAACACTACCCTGAAGACAGACGCCGACGGCCGGGCATCGTTCGAGGTGAAGGCTGCGAACCTCCAGCTGTGGTCACCGGAAACGCCAAAACTGTATAAGGTGGAGCTTGTCTCAGGTGACGACAGGCTTGCCGACGATATCGGTTTCCGCGACATTCGTGTTGACGGCACTCGTATCCTCCTCAATGGCAAGAGCATCTTCCTGCAAGGGGCCAATGCGCATGCCGAGGCTCCTTACCGCACGGGGCGCGCCTGCACCGACGAAGACGTCAAGAATATCTTCGCCTTTCTTAAGGACCTCAACGCCAACTTCGTCCGACTGGCACATTATCCGCACGATGAACGTATGGAGCGCACCGCAGACCGTGAAGGCATCATGGTGTGGTCGGAGATTCCTCTGTGGCAGCACATCTCCTTCGAAAAACCTGAAGTCTATGCCAAGGCGACCTACATGCTGAACGAGATGATCCGGCGGGACCGTAACAAGGCCTCTGTCATCTTCTGGTCGGTCTCAAACGAGACGCCCAATAATCCAGCTCGTACCCAATTCCTCACGAACCTCGCCAACGAAGCCCGGCGGCTCGATCCCACGCGTCTGGTGACATCGGCGCTCATTGGACCGCACGTTAAAGGCAATGAGGCAGTGCAGGACGATCCGCTTGCTGATGCTTTAGACGTTGTAGGCCAGAACGAATACATCGGCTGGTACGAGAGGCGTCCCGAAGATGCCGATAACGTTAAATGGACCCTTCCCAACAAGCCGATTCTCATCTCCGAGTTTGGTGCGGAGGCGAAGCAGGGTGTTCATGGCGGCATCGATCAGCGCTGGGCAGAGGAGCAGCAAGTCAATGTCTATGAACACCAGTTCGTCATGATCAATAAGATTCCCCAGGTGCGCGGTCTTGTTCCCTGGGTCCTGATGGACTTCCGCTCCCCCACACGCAATATTCCGAAGTTGCAGGATGGATTCAATCGCAAGGGACTCATCTCCGAGGACGGCAAAAAGAAACAGGCGTTCTTTCTCTTCCAGAAGACCTACAAAGAACGGAGCGTAGGTAAGGAGTAACCGTTCCACGAACAGGAATGCTGTTCCTTCTGTTTGTTGGTCCTCTCTGGTTAGAACAGTACCTTCAATCCCAATTGCAGCTGCCGCGGTGGGAAGGCAGACGAGATCGTACCGAAGTTGCTGTTGCTGGCCGTCAGGTTCAGGCCGTTGAAGTTCGTCCGGTTAAGGATGTTGAAGGCGTCTGCCTGCAGCTTCACCCTGACCTGCTCGGTGATGGGGAAGAACTTCGACACGGTTGCATCTGTCTGGGCCAGTCCCGGTCCTTCGATCGTGCCATACGGTGCGTTGCCAAAGCGGGCTTCAGTCTTCGGCACTGCCACGAATGGGCGGGTTGGACCATTGCAGCCGGTGCCGCTTCCGTTATTCAGATAACCGCAGACTCCGGCGTGCGGGTTATAGATGCGTGTACCTTTTACATAGTCGGGGCGAACACTGCCGAGGTTGACAAGGGAGTTGACCTGTAAGTTGTAATACGCGCCGCTCTGCAGACGGGCTACGCCGCTTACCTGCCAGCCGCCGGCGACCTCCCGAATCACAATGTTGTGTCCCTTGAGATCCGGCGCCTGAATGACGAAGCTGGCAACGAAGGCATGACGCCGATCATTCGAGAGGTAGCCGTAGTTGTAGTGGTTATCGGTCCAGTTCTCCAGCGTCTGGTTGTTTCCGTTCGAATCACCCAGTGCCTTCGAGAAGGTGTAGGCCAGCGTAAACGTCATAAAGCCGGCTCGCTTCGAAGCGAACATCTGCAGAGCGTTGTAGTTGTAGTTGGAATCGAAGCGATTTGAGTTGATTGCGGCAAATCCCTTATAGGGGTTGAAGATCGCCGTGGAGGAGTTGACGCTGGAGCTGTTAGCGTTTGCAACGACCGCGTTCAGGTCGGCGAAGTTTACGTTCGGTTGACGCAATTGATGATGCGAGACACTGCCGACGTAATTCATCTCGACGAGCACCGTTCGCGTGACCTGCCTCTGCACACCGAAGCTATATTGCCAGGTGTATGGATTTTTGTTGAGCGGGTCGATGGCGCTGATAGCTGCCTGCAAACCAGTATTGTTGGCTGCGAGCGAGCCGACCGTCGCCAGGTTCCCAGTGTCGAATTGCGTGTTTGCCAGGAAGGGAGCAAGGTTGAGCTGGCTGAAGATCAGGTTGCCCTGCGCGCGATAGTAGAACAGACCGATGCCGCCGCGGATGGCCGTCTTGTCGTCAGCAGCGTAAGCGAAGCCGAAACGAGGGCCCACAGTACCGTTCATCTTGTAAAAGCCGCGTGGAGCTCCAGCCGGGATCAGCGGGAACAGTGCCGTATTCACGTTTGGAACGCGAATCTGCTGATCGGCTGGAACTCCGCCACCGGCGCGAATCAGGCCGTTGTACGGATTGCCCGAGCCAAGGACAATACGGCCACCCGTAGTTACTGTGACGGCATTGGCAGCATTGTAGACGGATTTATCGAAGTTCGAAGCGTTGTTTCCCTGCAGGTAGAAAGGCTGAATCCACTGGTAACGCAGACCGATCTCAAGGCTCAGTCTGCGAGTAGCCTTCCAGCTGTCCTGCGCGAAGCCTTCGATCTGGTTGAAGCGGAAGTGACCCATCGGATCCGCACTGGCCTCCGAGTAGCTCTGGAAGTTGCCTAGGAAGGCATCGGCCAGAGAATAACAAGTGGTATTAGAAGTAGCGTTCTTGCACAGGCTGGAGGTTGGCACAACGTTGAACGTCGCTGTACCGGTGTAGTTGGAACGGCCGTTCTGATCGACGCGGTCGCGGATGTATGCGGCGCCAAACTTGAAGTTGTGGGGGCCCTTGATCCAGGTGATGTTGTCGGCAACTTGAATGTCAGTGGAGGGTGAAAGCAGCGCAAAGTTCGGCCCCTGGAACCCGGCGTAGTTGGTGATGTTTACGATCGGTATGCCGTTGGGGTATGGCCCGATGCCCGGGTAGATCTTGTTGTAGGCAAAACCATAGGTCTCGCGCTTCCAGTTGTTGCCATAGGGTGGGATTCGCTGCGCAGCCCAGCTGGTGTTCGCTGTCGCCTGGTTGATGAGGTGCGAGCTGATGACCCAGGTCTCGGAGACAAGATAGCTTTGGCCGGGACGATTGCGCGTCGTCGGCGTTGTGTTCAGAATGCCGGCGTTGGAGAAGGTTCCGTAAGGATCGATGAGTGTGTTCTTGTCATGAATCCACCGGCCGAAGATGCTGTGTTTTTGGTTAATGACATAGTCTAGCCGGATCAGGTCCTGGTGAAAGTCCAGCGGGTTCGACGGAGCCAGCGTGAGATTGTTGCTGGGGATTCCGCCATCGCGGAAGCTAAGGCCCGCCGCGGAGATTGTCTTGTAGACATTGGCGATGGCCTTGCCGTCCGTCGTCATCAACGAGGCGATGTTGTTGTTGGGGATGGGAGTTGAGGTCCCGGGACGGTAGAGCTGAATGGGATTGGGGCCGGAGAGCAGCGCCGAGAAGTCACCATTCAACATGGCCGTCGTGGGTACTGTAAAGGTCGTGGCAACGGCCTGCTGGCGAAGGCGCTTCCACTCTTCACCGACGAAGAAGAAGAGCTTGTCCTTGAGGATTGGACCACCGACGTAGAAGCCGAAGTCGTTGTAGATGAGCTGAGTCTTCTGCCTGGCGATGTAGTTTGTGGCGTCAAGGTAGTTGTTGCGAAGGTACTCGAAGGCGCCGCCATGAAACGCGTTGGAACCACTCTTGGTGACGATGTTGAATGTCGGACCTGAGGTACGGCCATACTCCGCGGAGGCGTTCGATGTGTCGATCTTTACCTCGCCGATGAAGTCGGGGCCAACGTTGTTCATCAGCGAGCCATTGGAGCCGGCCACCTGGTTATACGCGCCATCCACTGTGAGGTTGTTCGTGTCGCTGCGGTTGCCGTTGATTGTCTGGTTGGTCGATGCCAGCGAGGTCGTGACGGAGAAGATGTCGGGGTTGGTCACGACCGCCCCGGGCACGAGGGTGAGAAGCTGAGTGTAGTTGCGCCCGTTCAGTGCGAGGTTTTCAACCTGCTTGGAATCGATTACACGAGCGAGTTCGCCAGACGTGGTATTGACTGTCTCAACCGTCCCAGCCTGAACCTCAATCACCTCTGTAGCTTGACCAGGAGAAAGTGTGAAGTTTGAGGTGACCTTGGCGTCGGCGCTGATGGTGACGTCGGACTGCTGCGCAGTTCGAAATCCGGTCTTGCTAACGGAGATCGAATAGGTAGCAATGGGCAGGTTGGTTACGATGTAGTTACCGTCGCCATCGGACATGATAGTGCGCTTCACCTGAGTATTCATGTTGGTGACAGTGACCGTAGCTTCGGGTATGGCCGCGCCTGTTGAATCGAGGACGGCGCCTGAGATCTGGCCAAAGCTGGTCTGCGCGTGCGCCTTCAGACCGGAGAAGGAGAAGAGGAGTGCGATTGCGAGAATAAAAATGCCCCAATCTCTCCTAAATTTGTATTGCATCGAGACACCTCCAGAAACTGGGTAGCCGAATTGTTTGCGTGAGAGCTGCACTGCTTTCCGATGCAATCTCCCCGAACTGACAAACGCCCATTCACGGCGTAGAAGACGCTCACAAGAAAACGCATTAATATGAAGCCGCAACATTAAGAGGTCTGAGAGGCACTACTGTCAAGAGAAGAAGTCTTCCTGTCGGAACCAAAACTATCGAATTCCCTCGTTTTAACGACGGGTGGATCGTTCCGAGTCAAGACATCCTTCCTTCCGTCGCGTCGTTGATTGTGGGCAAAAAGTATTTGCGGTATGGTGGCAATGATCCAGAGAGGCGACGCACGCAGCGCGACAGAGTGTGGTGAAAGAGTGGGAATCAAGCCGCAAGAAAACATCACTTCGAGACGAGAGTTTTTGATAGCTGCCCTGGCGGCTGGCGCCGCATCGACTGTGCCGACACGGACTGCAGCAAGCGAAACGAGGATGGCGGCAGACGGGGACAGGGCTTACTGGATCGATGTTGTTCGGCGCGTCTCGACGCCGGTACTCGAAGCAGCGGGCAGGGGACAGTTGCGTGCCATGATGCCTGTGGAAGCCGCAACAGGATTGGAAGGGGAGCGAAGCAAATCAACTCACCTGGAGGCGTTCGGAAGATTGATCTCAGGGCTGGCTCCCTGGCTGAATGCCACTGTGGAGCAGAGAGACGAAGCCTCGCTGCAGGCGAGCTATCGAGAGTGGGCACGAGCGGGAATCCGATACGGAACGGACCCAACCTCAGCCGACTACATGAACTTTGGAATGACTCCGCAGTCTGTCGTGGACGCGGCCTTCCTCGTGTTGGGGATTCTGCGCGCCCCGGAGCAGCTCTGGGAGCCGCTGGACAAAGCAACCAGGGCGAACCTGGTGAAGGCGCTCCAGGCCACCCGGCAGGTGCTCCCCGGACAATCGAACTGGCTGCTGTTTTCGGCAATGGTGGAGGCCGGACTCTGCTTTATGGGGGAGTGGTGGGATTCCATGCGCGTCGACTACGCGCTCCAAATGCACAAGGAGTGGTTTGTCGGCGATGGAACCTACGGGGACGGAAAGAACTTTCACTGGGACTACTACAACAGCTTCGTTATTCAGCCCATGTTGCTGAAGGTGCTGGAGACAGTGCCGGCGAAGTCTCAGATGTGGACCTCGCTGAGGCCCGTAGTACTTGAACGGGCCCGGCGGTATGCAGCGATCCAGGAGAGAATGATCAGCCCGGAAGGGACGTTCCCAGCGATCGGGCGGTCGCTGACTTACCGGTTCGGAGCCTTCCATCTGCTCAGCGATATCGGCCTGCGAAGAGAGCTGCCGGACGGGATCGCTCCGGAGCAGGTACGGTGCGCGCTGACGGCGGTGATGCTGAGGATGATCGAATCTCCGGGCACATTCGATCAAAAGGGATGGCTCACGATTGGGTTTGCGGGCCATCAGCCGAGGCTGGGTGAGACCTACATCTCGACCGGTAGCTTATATCTCTGCGCGGCGGCCTGGCTGCCGCTGGGCCTGCCAGTGACTGACCCGTTCTGGGCATCACCGGCCCGGCCCTGGACCGCGGTGAGAGTGTGGGGCGGAGAAGATGTAATGGCCGACCATGCCTCCTCCGCGTAACGATATCCATGCAGCTAGCTCGAGCGTTCCTCCTCCGCTTCGTGATTTGCTCTTGGCGTTACGCGCTGTATCTGGTCACCATCGCATCCGTCCTCGTCCCACGCGCTTTTACGCAAATCACCGCCAGTTCATAGGTGAACGACAGCACAGGCGGAATGACCGATACGAAGTTCGGACAGCGCGTTATCCAGTTTGCGCTGAAGTACAACTTCTAGTTCACGCCTGCCATATCTGACTGGCCTGGTATTGCTGATTCCCAATCATCAATACCAGCCCGGTGCTTCGTTCTTACATCTCGCACAGCATCCGCCGCCTGCTCGCCACTGCGGTACACTTATCGGCAATCGAGGTGACGACCATGTGCAAGCAGCCCCGTCTCGCCAGGTCCATAGCGTTCCCCGCCCTCCTCCTCACAACCTTCCTCCTAACCAACTCCACCGCCATCGCTCAATCCACCCAGATCCAGGGAATCATCGACGGGCGAACCGGCGCCACCATGTCTATCAAGGTAGCTGGCTCCCCCGACACCA
Organism: Edaphobacter aggregans DSM 19364; assembly: GCF_000745965.1. Taxonomy (GTDB): domain Bacteria; phylum Acidobacteriota; class Terriglobia; order Terriglobales; family Acidobacteriaceae; genus Edaphobacter; species Edaphobacter aggregans. Next base: position 22,739 of record NZ_KN050791.1, read on the forward strand.
CGGTCCTCCTCTCCGACACGACCAATGTGCAGGAGGTTGAAGGCGTCTTCCACGGCCGCAAGAAGGAGATGCCCATGACCTCTCTCATCCCCGGCCTTCCCGTCCAGGTCAGCGGAACCATGAACGCCCAGAACCAGCTCGCCGCCGACAGCGTCAAGTTCAAAGGCTCCGACCTCAAAGCCGCCATGGACGCGCAGGCAGGCCTCAAGCCCACCACACAGCAACTTCAGCAAACCCAGCAGCAGGTCGACCAGCAAAAGGCTGCTCTTCAGGCCCAACAGGCCCAGCTCACAGAGGAGCAGCAGAAAGTTGCCGCCAACAAAGCCGCAATCGCCGCAGCCAACAAACGCTTCGGCGAGCTTGGTGACTACAACATCCTGGGCGAGGCCACCGTCTACTTTGCCAACGGCAAAACCACCGTCGACAGCGCAGACAAGGCAAAGCTCCTGCAGCTGGCACAGCAGGCGAAGGGAATCAAGGCGTACATCCTGCAGGTGCAGGGATACGCCTCTGCGGTCGGCAGCGCCGCCCTCAACCAGCGACTCAGCAGCGAGCGCGCAAACGCCGTCACTGAGATCCTCGAGCAGCAGGGCGGGATTCCTCTCACCAACATGCTCGCCCCTGGTGCCATGGGTACTACGTCGCAGGTAGATTCCGACAAAACAGCGGAAGGCCAGGCTCAGAACCGTCGCGTAGTCGTCAGAATCCTCCAGAACAAAGGAATCGCAGGGACCTAGGGCCATCACAGCTAATCCACTCATTCACGGTGGGTCGGACGGGTGGCCCACATCTAACCTCACCACAGACAGAAGCCCATCTTCGGCGCGCAGCGCCTAAGGTGGGCATGCGACCGAAGCCCGAACCGCTGTATCCTTCCCTCCATATGGCCACCATCTTCCCAGGCCGTTACACTTCCCGCATCGAAGGCCCGTTCGTCGTCTTCCTCATCGGCGTGCGCATCAACCGCCTCCTCGCCCCGCACAAGTGGCTCCCAACCGTCCGAGCCATGCCCCCATGCTTCGCGAGCTCTACGCCAACTCCTCGCTCGGCTTCCTCTCCGCCGAGATATGCCTCGCCTGGCGCGGCGTCACCCTGATCCAGTACTGGCGCAGCTTCGACCACCTCGTTGCCTACGCGCAGTCCCGCGTCTCCAAACACCTCCCCACCTGGAAGGCCTTCAACCAGAGCGCCGGCAACGCCGACGCCTCCGTCGGTGTCTGGCACGAGACCTACCAGGTCGCCGCCGGCCACTCCGAGTGCATCTACGCCAACATGCCCCGCTACGGCCTCGCCATCGCCGGTACGCACGAACCCGCCACCGGCCACCTCCGCGACGCCCGCTCCCGCATGCAGACGTAACATGGCACGGATGATCGGTACCGCTCATCTCGTGCTGCTCCTCACGATCGCCCTCCTCACTTCGGAAGCAGCGTGCCAGACAACCGCGCCTCCACCGCCTCCCAACCCCGATGCATCCGCAGGAGACAACTGGTCGCTCGCCGCCACCGCCTATGGCTATCTCGTCCCCAACGACCGCTCCTACTTCTCACCCGTCTTCACCGCCGACCGCCGATGGCTGCACCTCGAAGCGCGCTACAACTACGAGAACTTCCAGACCGGGTCGTTATGGGCGGGATACAACTTCAGCATTGGCCACAAGCTCGAGTTCGACTTCACCCCGATGCTCGGAGGCGTCTTCGGAGACACCTCCGGCATCGCCCCCGGCTACGAGATGTCCTTGACCTACGGACCCTTCGAGCTCTCCAGCGAAGGCGAACAGCTCTTCACCATCAAGAGCCGCGCGAACGACTTCTTCTACAGCTGGAACGAACTCGTCTACTCCCCCAAGGACTGGCTCCACGCCGGCCTCGTCTCTCAGACCACTCGCGCCTACCAGTCGCCGCTCGACATACAACGCGGAGTGTTCGTCGGGTTTTCCCGAAAGAAGATGGACTTCACCACCTACGTCTTCAACTTCGGCTGGACCGATCCCACCGTCGTGATGGGACTCTCCTGCAAATTCTGAGTGAGGCGCAGCCGCCTCACGGCCGTTGACCGATCTCTTTCCCTGCCAGATCCAGCTGAAAACCGTGTCAAGCCCCAAAACGAGCTAAGTTTAAGAAAGCAAAGGATATACAGGTTGCCGATTAATTACCCTCAACCCGCTACAATAAGAGGAGTGGTCCAGAAAAGCGCGAAGCCCGAACACGCCACGGGCATCGCCGCCAGTTGAAGAGAGACCGAAGTACCAGGCTAACTCTCAATTTTTGAATACTTTGCGCAAAAAGTACGGGGGGGGACCCCCAGTCGCCCCGGATTACCGAAGATTTACCAGAAAGATGACGATCTGTGATGACAGGTCCCACCGAGGTGCTATATTCCAGAACGAATCCCGGCCACTAGTCTCACGCTTAGCCCTTTATCCCTAGGAGGCTCAGTAAGCCGATGCCGTCTGTGACCCCGGCCGTCCAGCCTGAAGTACATTCAGAACCCAACGCACGGAGCAAATCCAGACGAATCCCCCTCTCCCTCGTCGCCTGCACCCGGTGCGGCGGATACCACACCGCGCGCACTCGCCGCCGAACCTTCCTTCAGAGAGAGGTACTCTTCCGGCTCGGCTACTTCCCCTGGAAGTGCATCGACTGCGCGAACCGCTTCCTGTCCAAGGACCGCGGTCACTACTGAGAGGGACCGTTCGCAGCGGGGCCGATCCGAAGCCGACAAGCGATGAGCCGCGGCGTGAGACTGGTGGGCCCCGTCACACGCTATCATCGACAGATGACCGCTGAAGCACGTGCTAAAAACATCAAAGTCCTCGTCTTCGACGTCGACGGCGTCCTCACCGACGGCCAGATCTTCGTCGTCCCCGGCCCTGACGGGAAGGGAATCGAGTCCAAAGGCTTCGCCGCACACGACGGCCTGGGCATCACACTCGGCCGCCTCGGCGGGCTGCGCATCGGCATCATCACCAAGCGCAACTCCCAGACCGTAGCCATCCGCGCCCGCGACCTCAAGCTCGAGTTCGTCTACCAGGGCCAGGCGCACAAGATGAACGCCATCCGCGAGATCCTCGCCCAGACTGGCTACTCCATCGACCAGCTAGCCTACGTCGGCGACGACATCATCGACCTCCCCGTGATGCGCCAGTGCGGCCTCGCCGTCGCGACCGACAACGCTCGCCAGCAGGTCAAGGACGTCGCGCACTACATCACCCCCAGCCCCGGGGGCCACGGTGCCGGCCGCGACGCCATCGACTTCATCCTCTCCGCCCAGGGCTCGCTTGAGAGGGTCATCGAGGAGTATCTCGATGAGGACAACAAAGCGTCGGAAGTCGCCGACGTCGGCGTAGGAAATATGTAGAGCGAGTCTGCGAGTCAGCAGAGATCGGATCATCGGCTGACTCGCTGACTGTTGACTCGCTAACGCAAGCGAATAAAGATCGAAGAGATTCGCGTTAGAATACAACATGCTCCAGGCCGCCGAAGCCCTCGAAGTCCTGACCTCGCTCGCCTGGGCGCATCCGGTTACGGCCGAGTGGTTTCTCCGCCGGTTCGGCTCGCCCACCGAGCCGCAGGAGCAGGGCTGGCCCAGCATCCTCGCCGGCGATGCGACGCTCATCTCCGCCCCTACCGGCAGCGGAAAAACGCTGGCGGCCTTTCTCGTCTGCATCGACAAGCTTCTTCGCGACGCGATAGCCGGAACGCTCGCGCCCACGACGCAGGTCGTCTACGTCAGTCCGCTCAAGGCGCTGTCGAACGACGTGCAGAAGAACCTCGAGCAACCGCTGCGCGAGATTCAGCAGCTGGCGTTCGAACGCGGCTATCTCTCCACCGAGATCCGCACCGCGGTCCGCACCGGCGACACGCTCTCGAAGGAGCGCGCGGCGATGCTGCGCAATCCTCCGCACATCCTTGTTACTACGCCGGAGTCGCTCTACATCATGCTCACCGCGGGCAAGTCGCGCGAGCATCTGCGCCGCGTCCGCACCGTCATCGTCGACGAGATTCACGCCGTGGCCGACGACAAACGCGGTGCGCACCTTGCTCTCTCGCTCGAGCGGCTGGACGCGCTCGTTCGCGGCGAGAACCGCCTCTCGCCCGGAGCCTGGCTCACAGGCCTCGCAACTCCACCGCAACGCATCGGCCTCTCGGCCACGCAGAACCCAATCGAACTCGTCGCCGACTTCCTCACCGGAGTGCACCCTGAGCGCAAGCCCGCGACGATCGTCCAAGTGGGCCAGCGCCGCCAGCTCGATCTTGCGATCGAGGTCCCGAGCGACGAGCTCACCTCGGTCCTCACCACAAAGATGTGGGAGGAGATATTCGACAAGCTCGCCGCCTACACGCAAACCCATCGCTCGACACTTGTCTTCGTCAATACGCGGCGACTGGTGGAGCGAGTCGCCTTTGCCCTCGCCGAACGTCTAGGCCCGGAGAACGTCGCCGCCCACCATGGTTCACTCTCCCGCGCGCTTCGACTCGACGCGGAACAGCGGTTAAAGAGCGGCGAGATCAAGATCCTTGTCGCAACGGCTTCGTTGGAACTCGGCATCGATATTGGTGACGTCGATCTCGTGTGCCAGATATCGACGACGCGCTCTGTCGCTATTGCCATGCAGCGCGTGGGTCGTGCCGGTCACTGGCGAGGAGCCGTTCCCAAAGGCCGCTTGTTCGCCACCACGCGGGACGACCTGCTCGAGCAGGCCGCGCTCATTCGAAAGATGCGCTCCGGCGAGCTGGACAAGCTTGAAGTTCCGCCTGAGCCGATCGATGTTTTGATGCAGCAGATCGTCGCAGCATGCGGTGCAGAGCCCTGGGAGGAAGATGCTCTCTTCGCCATGCTCACGCGCGCTCTGCCATATCGCAACCTCACCCGCGCCCGTTTCGACGAGATCATCTCTCTGCTGGCCAACGGAATCGAATCCAGCCGCGGACGCTACGGGGCCTACCTGTTGCGTGATGGCATCCATGGCCAGCTACATCCGCGCCGCGGCGCACGCATGATCGCCATCTCCAACGGCGGCGCTATTCCGGAGACGAACGTCTTTCCGGTGATTCTCCAGCCAGAGGGCGTGCAGATCGCTACGCTCGATGAGCACTTTGCGGTTGATTCTTCACCGGGCGATGTCGTGCTTCTGGGAAGTGCGAGCTGGCGCATCCAGCGCATCGAGGCCGCCGGCCGCGTACTCGTGGAGGATGCGCACGGCGCACCTCCTAGCCTTCCGTTCTGGTTTGGCGAGGCCCCCCAGCGGACCGAGGTCTTGTGTGATGGTGTGGGCGAGCTGCGCGCGACGATCTCAGAGATGACGCGCAATGTTGTGCCTGGCTACATCTCTGCTGCGGATCCCGAGGTCGATACCGCCATCGCATGGCTGATGGAAAACTGCGGAGTCTGTGCGAGCGGTGCGATACAGCTGATCTCCTACATCGTTACAGGGCGCGCCGTGCTGGGAGCTGTGCCATCGAAGACCACTATCATCGCCGAGCGCTTCTTTGATGAGGGTGGAGGAATGCAGCTCATCCTTCACGCACCCTTTGGCGGTCGCATCAACAAGGCCTGGGGACTCGCGCTGCGCAAACGTTTCTGCCGCGGCTTCAACTTCGAACTGCAGGCCGCAGCGACCGACAACGGCATCAACATCTCACTCGCCGAGCAGCACAGCTTCCCGCTCTCCGACGTCTTCCAGTTCCTCACCGAGCACACCGCGAAAGATCTTCTCGAGCAGGCCTCGCTCGCCTCGCCCATCTTCAAGACGCGCTGGCGCTGGGCGGCTAACCGCAGCCTGCAACTCCTGCGAAACTCCAAAGGCAAGCGCATTCCGCCGCAGATTCAGCGCACTCGCTCAGAAGACCTCCTGGCCAGCGTCTTCCCGCAGGCCGCGGCCTGCTTCGAGAACATCGAAGGCGACATCCAGATTCCCACTCATCCGCTGGTCGATGAGGTAATGAAGGATGTTCTGCAGGAGGCGATGGACCTTGAAGGCCTGATCGAAGTTCTTCGCTGCATTAAGGACGGCAGCATCCGTTGCCTCGCCGTCGATACGCCGGTGCCCTCGCAGTTTTCCCACGAACTGCTCAACGCCAACCCCTACGCCTTCCTCGACGAGGCAGGCCTCGAAGAGCGACGCGCCCGCGCCGTCTCGCTCTCACGAACGCTGCCCACAAGCGTGCTCGAAGAAGCGGGACGCCTGGACCAGAACGCCATCGACGAGATCCGTCGCGAATGCTGGCCCGATATTCGCGATGAGCACGAGATGCACGATCTTCTACACTCGCTCATCGCTCTGCCCGTAGCCTTCTTTGCGGAGAACCCCGAGGCCCGCCACTGGCCCGCCTTCTACGACCGTCTCCTGAGCAATGGCCGCGCTCAGACCATCGATTGCGGCACCGTCCGCTTCTGGACATCCGCAGAACGAGCCGCGCATCTCGCCGCACTCCGGGAAAAAGAAACGGATACAGTTACAAAAGAGCAGGCCCTTCGCCAGTGCGTCCAAGGCTGGATGCAGATTCTCGGTCCAACAACCGCTAGCGCCTTCGCTGAACTCCTTGACCTCTCCACCTCCGATGTCTTTCAGGCCTTCCTCGCCATGGAGATGCAAGGCCTGCTGATGCGCGGTGTATTCGAGCGCAGCAAGCCCGCAGACGATCATGAGATCGAGTGGTGCGAGCGCCGCATCCTGCAGCGCATCCATCGCCGCACGCTGCACACGCTGCGCCGGCAGATCGAGCCTGTCGCGCCGTCGGTGTACATGCGCTGGCTTCTCCAGTGGCAGCATCTCGCGCCGCAGATGCAGCTCACCGGCGAGGAAGGCGTGCTCGAGGCCCTGCATCAGCTCGAAGGCTTTGAGGCGCCGGCCATCGAGTGGGAGCGCACGCTGCTTCCGGCCCGCGTCGCCAACTACGATCCTCGCTGGCTCGACTCTCTGTGCCTCTCAGGAGCCGTTGGCTGGGGACGCATCTCACCGCACCCGGCCTGGTCGAACGCCGATGGCGTCGGGCCCCGACGCGTCGTTCCCACAAATGCCGCGCCCATCACCTTCTACATCCGCGAGTCCGCCGACTGGCTCCCGCATGCACTCGCGCGCGAGCGCATCGAAGAAGCGCGTCTCGAACAGTCGCTCAGTCCCGAGGCCCTTCAGGTCCGCGCCGTGTTGCAGCAGCGCGGAGCATGTTTTGCCAGCGACATCCAGCGCATCATCGGGCTCTCCCGGCAGCAGGCCCAGCATGCTCTGTGGGAGCTTGCTACCGCAGGGATCGCCGCTGCGGACGGCTACGACCAGCTTCGTGCGATCATGGATCCTCGCCGCAAGTCCGCGGCAATCACCGGAGCTCCCGGCAAGCGCCCCGTCCGCTCCACGGCCGGCCGATGGTCGCTGCTGACCGAAGAGATCCATGCTGCGCCCACCGCGATCGAGCAGGCCCGGCGCACTGAAGCCGCGCTTGAGTCCTACGCGCGCATGCTTCTCGCTCGCTACGGTGTGCTCTTTCGCGACCTGCTCGTGCGCGAATCGAATGCTCCGAAGTGGCGCGATCTCCTCGGAATTCTGCGCCGGCTCGAGGCACGCGGCGAGATTCGCGGCGGCCGCTTCGTCACCGGCTTCGGCGGCGAGCAGTACGCGCTTCCGGAGGCCGCCGACTCTCTTCGCGCCGCGCGCTCCCGCGAGAGCACTGCAATCATCTCCGTTGCTGCCGCGGACCCCGCCAACCTCGCCGGCATCGTGCTTCCAGGTGAACGTATTCCCGCGATTCCCGGCAGGCAGGTCGTCTATCGTAACGGCGTGCTGCATGGCAATGAGGCGACGCCGACCGCGGATCTCCCCGTCGAACTCGCAGCGGTTCAAACCGCAGTCCAATCCACTCCCTCCAGCGTTGCGCTGTTCTGATGATGATCAAAAATCCCGACGACCGCGACAGCAGCCCCGCTCCTCAGGCGGACAACACCACCGGCGAAACGCAGCCGCTCGCTCCACTAGACTTTTATTACGAAGGACCCTACCTCGTCTTCACCGCGGCCTACCACCTGAAGCGCGGCTACTGCTGCAACTCCGGCTGCCGTCACTGCCCCTACCGGTAAGGTTCTTGGCGAGCTATTGCTTCTCTGCCGGCGGCAATGGCGGAGGAGGCTCAGCGCCCTGAGCGAGCGAGGTTCCCCGGTTACGCAGCTCCTTGGCGTTCTGCACCAGCAAGAGTACCCGCGGATCCTTGCGGTAGTTCGAGAACACCGAATCAGAGCCCATCTCCCTCAGCACATCGAACCCGGCCTCGCTGGCCTTCGTCAGATAGCGCAGCATCATCTGTTCGTCTCCGCGCTGCGCGTACAGTCGGGCCAGCTCAAAGGAGAAGCGCGCATGGTCTTCCGGCGACAGCATCCGCGTCGTCACACCCACGGTGCCGTGATGATTCAACATCTCCGGGTCGAGCTTCAGCGCGATGTCATACTCCTTCCGCGCGTTCTCGAAGTCTTTCTTGTCGAAGTAAGCTGTCCCGAGGTTGGAGTGATACGTCGACGAGGTCTTGTCCAGCTTGATCGCTCGCTTGTAGTTGCTGATCGCGTTTCCGTAACGGCCTGTCAGGTATTCGATCGCTCCCAGATTGTTCCACCCCTCCGGGTTCTTCTTCTGCACCTTCACCACTCGCTGAAAGTAGGCGCGCGCCTGTGCGACATTTCGCAGCTCAAGCTGCGTGACGCCCATCTTGTTCAGCAGGTGCGCCTCTTCGCCGCCGCGACGCAGGGCGTAGTTGTAATAGTCCAGCGCATCTTCAAGAAAGCGCCGCGCGCGAAGCACATCGGCAGCGGACTCCAACTGGGCCGCGGTCGCAACTCCGGGATCGGGAAGATGGGCGCGAATGGACTCCCACACTGGATTCTGATGATCGAGAGCACGAGCTTCCTCGTGGCTCAACCCGGTCCTCTGCGCAGATGCGGGCACGCCAAACATCAGAAAAGTTACGAGGAAGACTGGAAGGATGGAGGAGCGGACGTATCGGCCCATGGCATACCTCCGAGAGGTACGAACACATCATCCACCTTACGTCAACCACTGTCAAACAACTCCGTCACGCGGAAACCTCCATTTCACTGCGCGGCGGTTGCCGTCGATACCGCTGGGGGTGCCGGGGCAGGGGATTGCACCCGCAGTGCGAGCCGGGGGAAGCTGAAGCTCCCTCCCGCATCGTCGATCACATTCACCTGGCAGACGTAGGTTCCAGGTTTGAGCTGCGACAAAGGCACGTCGAACTGAAACGCCACTGCTCCGCGCTCGGGCACGTTGATCGCCTCGGCCGAAACCAGCGGAGTCTCATACACCTTCACCCCTCCGCTCAGGAACTCGATGCTGGTCAGCACCTTGACCGTTCCCGATGGCCGGCGGGTCAGCCCGGGCGACGCTGCCGGCGCCGGACCCTCGGTCTTCACGCGAGCCGGATCATAGACCTCGTACAGGAAGTAGATGTGCTGATCCTGCCGGAAGACGTGCGGTACGTTCGGGATCCACTCCACGCCGTCCCGCACCAGCGGATTCACCGTCTTCTTCGCGGCACTCGCCGCCTGCTGGCTCGACAGCACAATCGAGCTCAGCTTCAACGGAATCTTCTTGAGATCAGGAACCTGTAGGTCAGTCTCGAAGCTTCCCATTCGGCCTGTCTCGTTCTCCCGCACCACAAACTTCAGGTGATAGCGCCCGGGAGCCAGCGTAAAGCCCGTCGAGTACTGGATGTTCTTCCGCTCCACCTGCTGGGCTGAGTTCAGCGCAAGCTTCACTGTGTCGCGAACATTCCCCACCGCGATGCCTTGTGCATTCTTCGCCTGACCAAGCACGTCGATGTTCGCCTTGTCGCGGTCGCCATTCTTCACAAACGGAATCTGCGACCCCGGCACGATCAGTGAGACCGGGACGAAGAACCGATTATCCTCCTGTCGGAAGTAAAGCGCCTGCAGGTAGATTGCGACATCGGTCGCCGGCAGCCCGCTCTGCATCTGCTCGTTCAACGCCTGCTCGCGGTCCTGAGTCTTCTGGTGCTGGAAGTCGGCCGGAGCGTAGTAGCCTGGGCGATACTCCAGCTTCACATCGTTGCGGTTCAGCTTCACCGTCAGCCGCCGATAGCTTCCGTCGCGCGCCGTGTTGGTCGAACGGAACCCGATGATGTAATACGCCTCGGTATCGTGCTGAATCTGCTGAAACGCAGGAGCAAAGTCATTGGAGTCGAAGAAGGCCTTGCCGCCCGTGTCGCTCGAAAGCGTCGCCAGAACCTCCTGCGAGCCGAAGTTCGCATCCAACTGGCTCTGCATCGCACCGCCGCTGTAGGCCGCGGTGCCACGCAAGCTCCCCTTCGAGGCATCGCCCACAGGAGGCAGTGCCTGCAGTCCGCGGGAATCGACGCTGTAGATCGCCATGTTCGCCCGCACGGCAGCATTCGTCGCCGCGCGCATACTTGCCTGGTTTTCAATGCCCTGCCGGGTCAGTCCGCCGGAGAAGTAAAGCAGGCTCTTGCGCTGATCCACACGCTCCAGGCTCTTGGCGATCGTTCGAATTGCATACAGCTCGCGGTCCGTATTCAGCGCGTTGTACTCGGAGTCGTCGGCTGTAAAGCTCGACGCATCGTCCGATGTTCCGCCCGAGTTTCCGCCCTCATTGCCATTGGCAAAGCCCGTGCCTTCGGTTCCGTTATACCGCGCCACACCCTTCAGCAGCGCGGCCTTGTCTGCGGTGAAGTCCTGGTCCATGCTCAGCGCGGTCGACATGCTCACCAGCGCAACGAGATCGGCTGGCTGCATCTTCTTGTTGATGTAGTCCTGCGCGGCCTCGACCGCGCGATCGATGTCCTCCGGCTGCATGCTGCTCAGGTCGAAGAACATCACGATCAGCCTATGATCCTTCAACTGCGACGGATCGGCGGCGAAGTTGCGATTCACCAGATCGGCGACCGAAGGCGTCTTGCCGCTGACCGTGGCGTTCTCCTTGAGCGCCACTGCCTCATCGACGCTCTGGTAGTCGAAGCTCGAGAGCTTCTGCGGCTTTCCGTTCTCAAAGATCGTGAAGTCGCTCGCCTTGAGCCCCTTCACCACCTCGCCCGTCTTCTTGTCGCGCACCACGACATTCGTCAGTACGATTTCGCTCTGCACCTTCAGGGTAAAAGTGCCGTCTCCCGCGTCCTGTTGCGCCACGGCCGTACGCAACCCTGGCGCGCCCGCCATCGCCACCACCAGAATCGCCGCCGTCAATCGCTTGATCATGCTCTGCCTGCCATTCGTTTAGAACCGGTACCGCGCCATGAATGTGATCCGCCGCATCGGCGCCGCCGACGTCACCTGTCCGAAGGTGCGCGAGTTCAGCGTCGCATCGATGCCCGAGTACTGAACCGTATTGAAGACGTTGTTGGCCGTGATCCTCGCCTCGAAGGACCGCGTCTCGCCGAGCGAAACCGTCTTCGCCAGCGAGCCATCCACCGCCACCGTCCCCGGCCCCTCGATCGATCCGCGCGAGGCCGTGCCGAATACATTCGCTGGAGTAGTAAATGCTGCCGCATTGAACCAGTTCAGAATCGTTCCCGCGCCGTGGATCGGCTGCGAGAAGTCCCGATCCGGCCGCAGCGAGTTGTTCGTTCCCGTAGCCGTCTCCGCTACCGTCGCGACATAGTGCGGCGTGTAGTACGTGCCAGTCGCAAAGGTGAAGTCACCGGAGAGCGAAAATCCATCCAGTGCCTTCGACCAGAAGCCGCCCTTCGACAGATAAGCACGATTCGGCCCGAAGGGAAGTTCAAGTACCCAGTTGCCCGTAACCTTGTGGCGTATGTCGAACGCGCTGTTGCCCTCTTCGGCAGCCAGGTTCTTATCGTTCTGCGCCGGCACCGCAATCGAGCCACCGATCGACGAGGCGTTGTCGATCGAGTGGCCATACTGATACGTCGCCTGCAGCGAGACGCCCTTCTGCATCCGCTTCCTCGCGTTGATGCTCAGCGCATTGAACCGCGAGAATCCCAGCGAGTCTTCGTAATTGAAGGGCTGCGCCGTCGGGTTCAACACGCTCGCAGCCGTGCGGTTCGGCGCGCGAACGATATCGAGGTCGCCGCCTTTCGCTCCGTTGTAGCCGATGTTCAGCACCACGCCCATCGGAAGCGACCGCTGTATGTCGAGATTCCAGACCTGCACATTGCCTAGCCGGTAGTTCAGATTCACGCTGTAGTTGTTCTGCACCGCCGCAGTGGAGCAGTTGAAGGCGTTCGCCAGCGCGAGCACGCCGCAGCCCTGTCGGTTCGCTATGTTTGTCTGCGTCACCGCAAACGGCGGCTGAAACGCAAGCTGCCGCGCGAAGCTTCCGAACTGCTGCGTGTTGTAGTTGATCCCGTACCCGCCACGCACCACCGTCTCCTTGAACACCCTTCCCTTCGGCCGGTATGCAAAGCCGAAGCGTGGCGAGAACATCGTCCTGTCGGGATTCACCAGCGAGCGCGGAAACGTGCTTCCACTATACGGTCCTATCTGCCCCGGCTCCACGGTAGCCACCTGCGTGAAGTCCGCGTTGTGGTCCAGGTTCACCAGCCGGTCGTTCTTCTCCACGTAAGGAGAGAAGTACTCATAGCGAAGCCCGTAGTTCAGCGTGAGGTTCGGCAGAATCCTCCAGTCGTCGTTGACGTAGAGGTCCCATACGTTTGCGCGCAAGTAGCTCTTCTCAAGGCCCGCCTGCACCGCTGCCTGCTGCGGCAGGCCAAGCAGGAAGTCGGCGAATCCGTAGCCGCTCGCCGGCACCGGTCCTGTTCCCGCGTTCGCATGCTGCGTTGCGTACCCAGTAAAGGTGAACGCACCCAGCGGGCTCGCACCACTTTGCAGATTTCCCGGCGCCGTCAGGCTGTCGGCGTGCACACGGCGAAAATCCCCGCCAAAGCGAAAATTATGCTTCTTGTGGTTCCAACTCACGAAGTCCGAAAAGGAGATCGTCTGGTTAATCAGATCGCTCGGAGGCGTCTCGTTGAGTCCCGTCAGCCCGGTGAACGTCAGCGACGGAACGCCATAGTAGAACGGGTTGGACGCAATCGCAGCATTGCCCAGCAGCACGCCGGCGTCAGCTGCCGGATTCACAGTGCCATTCGTAAAGTAGTTCAGCGTCGTCGCGTGCGAGCGGTTCCACGTCACCGTCGCATTGTTCGTCAGCCTGCCATAGCCGATCGTGTATCCCGCCGAGACGTTATAGCCGTCCGAGGCCGTCGATCCGCCCAGCGGCAGAAAGATGTTTCTGTTGTCCGAGGCCGAGTGACTGTAGCTTCCGCCGAAGTTGATGTTCTGCCGCAGCGTCTTCGGCCCGTTGCTCTGCTGCTGGCCGCGTCCACCGCCACCTCCTCGTCCAAAGCCACCGAAGCCCATACCCGCATTCTGCCCAAAATTACGAACATAACGTCCCGTGGCGCTCAGAGAGTTCTGCCCCGCCGTCGTAATCGTCTGGTAGTTATACCCCTGCTCGCCGGTAGCCGGAATATTCGGAGTTGGATAAAACTTCAGCAGCGACGAAGCCTGCGGCGAGATGCGATTCGCGCAGATCACATTCAGCGTGCCGTTGCACTGAAACTGCTGCCCGGTCAGAGGATCGTAGAGCGGCAGGCTCAGTTGCGAGAAGTCGCCGTCCCGCTCTGCAGCCGTCGGCACCGTGCCATATAGGTTCTGCGGCGTCGTGTTCCGCTGTCCCGTCACATTGAAAAACACAAACTGCTTTGTACTCGCCTTCAGCACGCCTGGAATAAACGGCGACCCCGCAAAGCTCATGCCAAAGCGATTCGAGCTGTACGCCGGCTTCACCACAGGAGCCCCCGTCAGCGAGAAGTTCGTCGCATCCAGCGCGCCGTTGCCGCCCTGATAGAAGATCGCTCCATGCGGCTGCGTCGGATTGAAGCCACCCCTGCCGCCTCGACCTCCTCCTCCGCGTACTCCAAACGCTCCTCCTCCACCACCGAATCCACCGCCTCCCGGTCCGCCTCCCATCATTCCACCCAGCATTCCGGCCACAGCATTGGCCACATCGCCCGCCGCGCCGCCCTGCTGCCGCGCCCGCGTCATCGCCTCCTGCACTCGCTCACGAATCTCGTCCTCGTTGAAGTTCGCAAGCCCATTCGTCTGTCCCATCTGCCCGCTCACCGCCACCGAATCGGTCGCCGCCGCGTCTCCGCCCAGCCCCGTCAGCGTCGGCATCTGCGCGCCCGCGTTGCCGCTTCCGGCGCTTGCATCCGCGAGATCGTTCACGCCGCCCGTCAGACTCAGCGACTGCACGCCGCGTCCCAACACTCCCGCCAGCGCGTTCGCTCCCTGCTGTGCCTGCTGTTGCTCCTGCTGCTGCACACGCGAGGCCAGCTGCATCGTGAAGTCGGCCACCTGCTCCGGCTTGCCGCCGTTCTCACCGGCCGAGTTGATCAGCACCTCTTTCGTCTCGCTGGCAAAGGCCGCAAGCTCCGCCTTCACTACGTACCGCCCGTTGCGCGGAATCGCCATCGCGAAGATGCCCGTCACATCGGTCGTCGTCGCATACTTCTTCCCGGTAAGCGTATTGGTCGCCGTCACGGCAACGCCGGGCAGAGGAACTGCACCCGCCTTCACCACGCCCTTAATCGTTCCGCCAGCAGGAGCCGCAGGCGCAGCAGGCGGCACAGCAGATTGCGCGGGCGCTGCCGGTGCCGCATCGGGCTGGGCTTGTGCCTGCGCCAGCCGCGCATTCACCAAACCAAAGAGCATAGCCCCAAACACCGCACGTCGAAACACTCTCTGCACAAGGACCTCGTTCCAAATCCTGCAAAAACCAACGCAGCCAGATCACACAATCGAACGCCGCTACTGCTTCGGAGTCTCAGCTCCCTGAGTCACTGCCGGAGCTGTAGTCCCCGCTTCGCCGCCGCGACGTCCTCCCCGCGGCCCCATCGCACCCGGAGGCATTACAGTCAGGTTCGTCGGAACAAACACACCATGCTTGATCGACCCCTGCCCGGCCACCACATCTCCCACATTCACATCGGCCAGTGTGATGCTCTCGCCGCCCCCGCTCGCGCCCGGCGCTGGTGTGGCGCTCCCTTGCTCAACGGCTACCGGCGATCCGCCACTCTCCATCACCATCGCTCCAGCACCTCTGCGGCCGCCTTTGCGAAACGAGGTCGTCTCGTCCACCTCGATCACCTGGCTCACGTTATCCGGGCGCTGCACCGTGATCTTTACATCGTCGATCGCCGTCACCTTGCCCGTGATGTAGGTCTTCCCCAGATCCTCGCGCAGCTTCTTCACCTGTTCGGCGTCCATCACCGCGACGAACAGCGCATGCACTGTCTTCTTCGGAGCATCCAGCTCACCCATGGCGCCTACGCCATCACCCACCTTCACATCCTCGGGCTTCACAGGCTGGCGATTCTTCATCACTCGCGTGTTCGGCGTGATGGCGACCTCATAGACATCGCCCGCGTCGGTCTTGATCGTGAGGTGATCTGCCGCGGCGGCTGTTACTGTTCCGCGAATCATCCTCCCGCCGCCCATCGCCATCTCGCCGCGCCCCGGACCCTCCTGCGCGGCCGCCGTTCTCAACCCCGCCAACACCAATACAGCCAACAAATACCGTGCCAGTCCCGTTCTCATTTTGTTCCCGCCTTGCAATCCGGAATCTGTGTGATACAGACGCGGTTCGCCACTGAAAGACGCTGTTGCTGCCTAAAAAAGTCCCGTTCTCCACGCCCTTTCAGCATGTGGAACTACACTTAACTCATGCACCAAATCGCCGGCAGACCCCAAAGTCTCGACGTTACTCATGCACACGGTCATCCCCCTCACGGCCACATCCCGCATATCGAAGGACACTTCGAGTCCGGTCCCACCGTTCGCGACATCGTCATCGGCCTGTCGGATGGACTGACCGTTCCCTTCGCTCTCGCCGCCGGTCTCTCCGGAGCCATCGCCTCCTCACGCATCGTCGTCCTCGCCGGCCTCGCCGAGATCGCAGCCGGCTCCATCGCCATGGGCCTCGGCGGTTATCTCGCCGCCCGCGGCGACGCCGAACACTATGTCTCAGAAAAACAAAGAGAGCAGCGCGAGATCGTCGAACGCACACGCGACGAGGAGGAGGAGATCTACGAGATCTTCGAGCAGTACTCCGTCCCGCGGTCCAGCGCCGCGTCCGTGCTCGAGTCTCTCAAACAGAACCCTGCCGCTTGGGTCGACTTCATGATGCGCTTCGAGCTCGGCCTCGAGGAGCCAGCCGCCAACCGCGCTCACCGCTCGGCCCTCACCATCGCCTTCTCCTACGTCGCAGGCGGGTTCATCCCTCTGCTCCCGTACATGCTCGTCTCCGACAACATGATCGCCCTCAAGCTTTCGGTCGTCATCACGCTGATTGCGCTCGGCATCTTCGGTGCGCTCAAGGGAAGAATCGTCGGAACCGGCTGGCTCCGCAGCGCCTCGCAGACCGTGCTCATCGGCGGAATCGCCGCCGCTGCCGCCTATCTCTTGGCGCGTCTGCTCAACGGCAACCACGCGTAAGATAAAACGAAGACCGACGATCGGTGTCAGACGGGAAGGGAAGTCGCAGCAGTCTATCCTTGGGGCAATAAAGCAACAGAACCCTCTGCATGCCCATCCCATACAACACCGAGTGAGAAGACAAACATGGCCCTCTCCGCTGAAACTGCCGCCTCCTCCCTGCTCGCGCGTTACAAGACCGTCCGTAACGCCACCACGGCCCTCTGTCGCCCTCTGTCGCCCGAAGACATGATGGTGCAGTCCTGTCCCGAAGCCAGCCCCGTCAAATGGCACCTCGCCCACACCAGCTGGTTCTTCGAGACATTCGTCCTTTCCGAGTTCCTCGCCGGCTACACGCCCTTCCACCCCGACTTCCGCTGGCTCTTCAACAGCTACTACAACACGCTCGGCGACATGCCCGAGAAGAAGCTCCGCTCCTCCTTCTCCCGCCCCCCGCTCGAGCTCATCCTCGCCTACCGGACTCACGTCGACTCCGCCATCGAGCGCCTCCTCCAGCATCAGGCCGAAGACGATGCCGCCCGCCGCATCGCCCTCGGCATCGAGCACGAGCAGCAGCACCAGGAGCTCATCGCCACCGACATCAAGCACGCCCTCTTCACCAACCCGCTTCACCCCGCCTACATCGAGCGCAACCGGCAGCCGTCCGATTCCACTGCCATCGCCCCGCCTCTCGACTGGCTTACCTTCTCTCCTGGCCTCACCGAGATCGGCGTCACCCCGGACCCCACCGCCATCGACGCCTTCGCCTTCGACAACGAAACCCCACGCCACCCCGTCTACATCGCCCCCTTCCGTCTCGCTACGCGCCTCGTCACTTGCGCCGAGTACCTCGCCTTCATCGACCAGAACGGCTACAACCGCCCCGAGCTCTGGCTCTCCGAGGGCTGGACCACCATGCGCGCCGAAGGCTGGCAGGCTCCGCTCTACTGGCATCGCGACAACGAGACCCGCTCCGACTGGTGCCTCTACACCCTTCGTGGCTTCGTTCCCCTCGAAGACCTCTCCGAAACGCCCGTCTGTCACCTCAGCTTCTTCGAGGCAGACGCCTACGCCCGCTGGGCCGGCCATCGCCTCCCCACCGAGTTCGAATGGGAGTACGCCGCCTCCCAGCTCGGCATCCTACGCAAAGACCACTCATCCCAGCCCACAACGCTGCTTACCTACCCGCCGCCCGCGCGCAAGACCGACGCCGTCGCAGCCACCCAGGCCAACCTGCTGGAGACCGGCAACCTCCATCCCACAATCGCCAGCCCGCTGCCCGGCCTGCAGCAGATCTACGGCGACGCCTGGGAGTGGACCGCCAGCCCCTACACCGGCTACCCCGGCTACATGCCGCTGCCCGGAGCCCTCGGCGAGTACAACGGCAAGTTCATGAGCTCACAGATGGTCCTTCGCGGAGGCTCCTGCGTCACGCCCGCAACCCATATCCGCTCCACCTATCGCAACTTCTTCTCGCCCGCCACCCGTTGGCAGTTCTCCGGAGTCCGCCTCGCGCAGGATGCGCCAAAATAGCGCACGCTACTTCGGTGTCTTCTGCGGCCCCACCCACAGGATCATGTCTTCGAGCATCCTGTTCTGCACGTCGCTCGTGAAGATCCTGTCCCCGTGGCCAATATTCGTGTAAAGCATGCGATAGCGCGTGTTCGTCCACGTCACCGGAAGATCGCCGCCCTTGATCACGTCCTTCATTCCGATGGGATAGTTGGAGGGCGCAAGCGTCAGCAGCACCTTCACGTCCTTGTTCTCGCGCGGCGAAGGCTTCCAGTTGTACCACTCGTTCGCCGGCGAGACGAAGCTCTTCGGGACATGCTGCATCGCAGGATGACTCGGATCATCGACAATCAACGTCGCCGGCAGCGGAGGCCAGTTGTTCCCATAGAAGACTCCGCCTCCGAGAAACGAGACATACCACGGCCACTTCGTTCCGCGGTCGTTGTATGCCGCAATGTGAAAGCCCAGCCACCCGCCTCCATGCTCCATATACTGCTCGAAGGCCGAGCGTTGCGCAGGCGTATGCGGAAAGTCGTTCAGCCACACCACCAGGTCATAGTCCGCCAGCTTCGCGGCGTTCATATCCTCCCAGTTGGTCGTTGTGGCGAAGGTAAAGTGGTCCTGCTCTCCAGCGGCCCTGTAGAAGCGTATTGCGTCGTGCGCGAAGTCCACATGATCGTGTTCCACCTTCTCGGAGTAAAAAGCCAGCACGCGAAACCTCGGCTGCTGCTGGGCAAGCATCGGAATGGTCGCCGCCGCCACAAGAAGGATGAGCTGGAGAAGTCGCTTCATCGGCCCGCCGCCCACAGAAGCGCATTGTGAAAGATCGTTGTAAACGCGGTGTTGTGAAACAGCTCTCCATGGTGTCCCATGAAGATGTAAACGTTCCTCGCCTTCACGTGCTCGTTCGACCAGATCACCGGGTGATCGCCGCCCATCTTCACCGGAGAGTCCGGCGAGTAGCTGTCCTCATCCACGTTCGCCAGCACA
This sequence comes from Edaphobacter aggregans DSM 19364, assembly GCF_000745965.1. GTDB lineage: Bacteria > Acidobacteriota > Terriglobia > Terriglobales > Acidobacteriaceae > Edaphobacter > Edaphobacter aggregans. The sequence continues at coordinate 41,714 of NZ_KN050791.1, forward strand.
TGCACGTTCGGCCGCGGCGAGCGGTTCCACTGGTACCACTCCTCGTTCTCGATGGTGAAAGTGGCCGGCACGCCCTTCATCACTGGATGCGCCGTAGTCTCCACGTGGACGGTCGCGGTCGCAAACTTTGGGATGTAATTACTGAACCTGATATCTCCCATAAATCGCGAGAACCACGGCCACATCGGGAAGCCGTCAAATTCGCCCAGCAGCGTCGCATGGTGGAACCCCACCCACCCGATCGTGCCCTTCTCGATTGCCTCCGTGAAGGCCGCCGCCGCCTCAGGCGTCCAGTTGTACGGCGGATAGTTCAGCTGCACGAAGACCTGGTAGCGCGCCAGGTACGCTGCATTGATCTCTTTCGTATCCTCGATGTACTCGACCGTGAAGTGGTCGATCGCGGCCTGCTTGCCAAGCCATATCTTCGCTGCATCCACAAATGGCTGATGGATCCCCCCCTTCTCCGCAATCGCCAGGACGCGAAAGCTCGTCGCACTCTGTTGTGCCCAGGCCAGAGCTGCGGGCAGCATCGCCACAAAAAGGACAAAAAGATACCTTCGAAATCGACGCATGCGCTCTGACTTCCTGTAAGGAGAAGATGGCCTGCTAAAATCGTTCTCCATTGTAGACAAACGTTTGCTTCCGCCGTCAGAAATCATTCGCAACTGCTGAACTCGACCGTTGCATCAAGGATCCGATGCCCATGCCTAATCTCCGGACTAGCACGTCCTTTCACATTGCCGCATCGTTCACGCTGTCTGCCATCGCAACAGCCTTCAGTCTCCGCGCCCAGACCCCGGAGCCGCAGGTCAGCCTCATCAACCGCGACGCTGCCGTCTACAACCAGGCCACCGGCAAGGTCTACATCCTCGACGCCACCCACAACGCTGTCTCAGTCATCTCGCCCTCAAACGCCGCCGCCAGCGTCACCGTAGGCTCCGGCCCTGTCTCCATTGGCGCAAACAACCGCACCGGTATGGTCTACGTGGTCAACTCCAGCGAACACTCCGTCTCAGTCCTCGACGGCAGGACCGACAAAGTCGTCGCGACCATTCCCACGCCAGCGCGCTCCTACGCCGTTGCAGTGGACGAGGCCAACAACAAGATCTACGTCTCGAACATCTTCAGCAACATGGTCACCATCATCGACGGTGCAACCAATACTGCGTCCAACATCCCCGCAGGCTCCGCCGACGGCATCATCGTCGACAACGACCGCAGGCGCGTCTACCTGCTGCACTACGAGGACACCGTCGTCACCGAGTTCGATCCCGCCACTAGCGCCACCACCAAGATCCCCACCGGCGCACTGCACGAGTGGGGATTCCTCCGCGCCGGCAAGACCCTCTACGTCGGTCACGTGCAGGATGCAGACGTCGCCGCCATCGATCTCGAGACCCGCGCCATCCGAAAGCTCCCGACCGGAGCCATGCCCTGCGCGCTCGCTTACGACGCAAAGAAGGGCGAGCTCTACGTCGCCAGCTACGCCGCCGGAACCGTCACCATCTTCGAGAAAGACTCGGCCGTTGCGACCATTGAGGTGCCCGCCCACCCGCAGGCCATCGCGCTCGACTCGGAGAAGGCCCTGCTCTACGTTGCCAGCCCGCAGCAGAGCGCCGTCGCTGTCATCGATCTCAAAGCCCGGCGCGTTCTCAGGACCATCACCACCGCCGACCGCCCCTACGCCATCGCCATCAACCCCACGACACACGCCGTCTACACCGCCAACCTCGGCGACACTCCATTTACAACTCTCGGCAAACAATAGGGCGTTCCCTACTGACACCATACCGTCAGCAGATTGTGATTTTTCGTTACCCCCAGGGCGCAACTTGCATCCAATTTCGAGAAGCGGCCCTGGACCGCGCACTCCAAGAAGGGAAGCCCTCAAGGTGCCATTTACCCCCGCGGTCTCCGATGCCCCCGAAGCAACGCCCCAGGCAGTTCTTACCTCCGATGTCGTCGAGGCGGTAGCCTCCGAGGTCCGTGTCGGCCTTACCGCGACTGCCAAAACCCTCTCCCCCTGGCTCTTCTACGACGAGGAAGGCTCGCGTCTCTTCGAGCAGATCACCGAGCTGCCCGAGTACTACCTCACCCGCACCGAGCGCAGCCTCTTCACCGCTCACGCCGACGAGATCATCGCCCGCGCGTCCGAGCCCTCAGGCCGCGACCCCGCGCCGCTCCTTACCCTCATCGAGCTCGGCGCCGGAACCGCCACCAAGACCGGCATCCTGCTCGCTGCCGCCGTCCGCCGCCAGCGCACAGTCGTCTATCAGCCCGTCGATGTCTCCGTCACCGCGCTCGAGGCCGCTACAGAGAACATCCGCGCCAACATTCCCGGCGTCACCGTACGCTGTCAGGTTGCCGACTATACCTCGCAGCCGCTCCCGCTCAACCGCCTTCCCAACACGCGCACGCTCGCGCTCTACATCGGCTCCAGCATCGGCAACTTCTCCCCCGAGGACGCTCGCGGCGTTCTTCGTAACCTCCGCGCGCAACTGCTGCCTGGCGATCGGCTTCTCCTCGGCACCGACCTCGGCCCCAGCTCTCTGAAAAGCGTCGCCACCATCGAGGCCGCCTACAACGACCGCGCCGGCGTCACAGCGGCCTTCAATCGCAACGTGCTCTTCCGCCTCAATCGCGAGCTGGGTTCCGACTTCGATCCCAGGGCATTCACCCACCTCTCCCTCTGGAATGCAGCCGAATCGCGCATCGAGATGCATCTGGTCTCGCGCAGAGCCCAGCAGGTCCACATCCCCGCCAACTCCGCCGGTCCAGCACTCAGCTTCAACTTCGCATCCTGCGAGACCATCCACACCGAGAACAGCTACAAGTTCACGCCAGCCCGCGTCCGGCAACTCCTCGCCTCAGCCGGCTTCGAGCTCACCCACACATGGCAGGATGAACAGCGGCTCTTCGCCGTCAACCTAGCCACCGCGATCTAATCAAAGATTAAGAGATAAAGTTTGTCATTCCGACCGGAGCGGAGGAATCTGCTGTTTGCCCGCAGCGCCGCTGACTAAGGCGCGAGACCTACGACCGCCGCCACTCCCCGCTCTTGCCCCCGCTCTTGCTCACCAGCTCCACCTCGCGGATGCGGATGCCCTTATCCAGCGCCTTCGTCATGTCATACACCGTCAGCGCTGCAATCGAGGCCGCCACCATCGCCTCCATCTCCACTCCCGTGCCCGCAACGGTCGCCGCCGTCGCTTCAATCGCAACCCCGCCCTCGACCACTGTCGCCGTCACATCGACAAAGCTCAATGCAAGCGGATGGCACATCGGGATCAGCGACGAGGTCTGCTTGGCTCCCTGGATTCCCGCAAACCGCGCCACCTCGAGCGGATTGCCCTTCGGATTCTCCGGCAGCGCAGCCAGCGTCTCACTCGAAAGCTCGACGAACGCCCGTGCCCGAGCCTCGCGCCGCGTCGCGGCCTTCGCGCTCACGTCCACCATGTGGGCCTTGCCCTCTTCGTCGTAATGCGACAGCTTCGTCAACGAGCACGTCCCCGAGTGAGCGTAAACAGCACCGCCAGCTCCGCAACGACGGTACCGCCCATCATAACGCCCACCCCTGCCGACAGAGGATCGTTCCAGTCTCCAAAGACGTGCTGGTGACCGGGCGCGAAGAACAGCACGTACGCCAGCACAAGATTCGCAGCCAGCGCAATCAGCGACCAGTTTTCGTATTTGGACAAATGCCTCATGCTCTCCATGATACTGGCGCATTTGTGTCAGGGGTATTTACCGAAGAAGTACCGTGATCACGTCGCCCGCCTGGAACCGCTCAACCTCCTGCGGCAGAACGGCGTAGCAGTTCGAGCGCGCAAGCGCCGCCATATCGCCCGAGCCCTGCGACACCACCAGCTTCACCTCGGGCCGCGAGCGATTCGAAACCAGCCGAGCGGGAAGCACGCGCGTCAACTCAGGCCTGCCCTGCACCGCGTCCGCCAGCGTCGCCTGCACAAATCGCGGACCGTCGCCACCCGCTCCACGCATCGCCCCCAGCATCGGCTCCACAAAGCAGGCAAACGTCACCTGCGTCGAGACCGGATTGCCCGGAAGCCCAAAGAAGTACACCCCGCGCATCCCATCTCGCTCCGGAATCCGCCCGAAGACCGCCGGCTTGCCCGGCTGCAGCTTGACCCCGGTAAAGAAGAACTCCGCGCCCAGGCCCCGCAGCACCTCTTCGACAAGGTCAAACTCGCCCACCGAGACCCCACCCGACAGCAGCATCAGGTCCGCTGTGAGCGCCTGGAGAATCAGCGCCTCCAGCTCCTCACGCCGGTCCCGCGCAATCGGCAGCCGTTGCGGCGTACCTCCCGCCTGAGTCACCAGCGCACCCAGGCCGTAGCTGTTCGAGTTGCGAATCTGCTGCGGCCCCGGAGCATCATGCAAATCCACCAGTTCGTCGCCTGTAACCACAATCGAGACCGTCGGCCGCGCAAACACCTCCAGCATGCCGGCCCCGCACGCAGCGGCCAGCGCGATCGCGGCGGCGTCCATCTGCGTACCTGCTGGCAGCACCTCATCACCCGCTCGCGCCTCGGCCCCTCGGCACACGATATTCTCCCCGGCCGAGATCCTGCGGCCCTCGGCCAGCCGGATCGCCGGCTTATCGACGGTGCCACTCCGCTCCACATGCTCCACCATCACCACGGCATCTGCTCCCTCCGGCACGGGAGCCCCCGTCATGATCTCGATTGCACCGTCTCCCCGCAGAGCACCCTCCCACAGTGTCCCCGCTCGCACCTGTCCGGCCACAGCGAGCCACGTTCCCGCATCCACATCCGCGGCACGCACTGCAAAACCATCCCGCGTCGAGCGGTCGAACGGCGGCTGATCCCGATCCGTCGTAATCGGAACCGCGAGCACCCGCCCCACCGAAGCCTCGAGCGCTATCCGTTCCACCCTCGGCGTCCTCGCCCACGAGGCCTGCTGCAGCACAATCTCCAGCGCCTCATCGAAGCTCACCACCCGCTCGCCCCTCCCCACCCGTGCCTCGGCCTTCATCGCAACCTCCCCGAAAGCAAAGGCCCCGGCGCAACGCCGAGGCCTTCGTCTCTTGTATCCAGATCAACGAGCCTACTTCTTCTTGCCCGCCTTGTAGCTCGACTTGACCTCAGCTCCGATTCCGGCCAGGATGCCCTTCACCTCATCGGAACGCGGACCCTCCGGCACCAGCTCCAGGTACTCCTGGTAGGCCTCGACGCATCCCGGAGGAGCGACAATCTTCTGCGTCTTCGGATCGACCGTAGCCTTCGGGATCAGCGACTGCGCCTTGATGTAGTACGCATCGGCACGCTTCGGGTCGGCTGCGATCGCCTTATCGGCGGCCGCGGCGGCCTCATCCAGCTTGCCCGCGTTGTACAGCGTCGCGGCCTCGTTGTAGAAGTACATCCCTGCGTTAGCGGGCGCCGCCTTGGCGGCCTGCTCGTACGCGTCGGACGCTCCCTTGCCGTCGCCGCTCTTCGCCAGAGCCTGGCCGAGCTGGTTGTACGCAGCGGCGGCCGTCTCAGGATTCGGCTTCTTCGATACCGCATTCGCATCAGCGGCCTTCTTGTACGACGCAGCTGCATCGGCATACTTCGTCTGAATCGTCGCATCCACCGGCTTGCCGGCTGCCTTCGCGGCCTTTGCCGCAGCATCGGCCGAGCCCAGCTGCGCATCGCCCAGAGCTACCCACAGAATGCCCTCGTCCGGCTTCTGCGTGGTCGCCTGCTGCATGGCCGTAATCGCAGCGTCGTAGTTGCCCGCCTTGGTGTCCGTGCGCGCCTGCGTCAACAGCGCATTCAGGTTGGCGATCTTCTGGTTCGCCGCCGTCACCTCGCTGTTCTTTTTCTTGTACTCCTCCAGCTGCTTCTTCTCCTCCGGAGACATCTTGTCAATGTACTCCTTCCGGGTCATGTCGAAGTCCACCATGCGGTCCTCGCCAGCGGCGAAGTTCACGTTGTCTTGGAAATCGACGCTCTTGTCGGCCTGGAACACCACTACCAGGTAGCTGCCCGGTGCGATCCCCGAACCCTTGTAGCTGCCCGTCGCGTCGAGCGGGAAGGTGTACAAAAACTTCCGGTTCTTCTCCTCCGACGATCGGTCCTGGGTGAACCGAACTTCACCCGCGGTAACCGGCCCGCCCACCGCGTTGGTCACTTTTCCATGAACGCTAGCCGGCGCCGGCTGCGCCAATCCGGTCTGGGACGCCAGAGCAAGAATCAGCGCCAGGCATGCTCCCAGCCCTATGCTCCATGTTCTTCCGTTACGATTCATCACTTCCGTTCTCCTGTCTCAGATCTTGTCCGGCCCGCAACCCGGGCGCGGCTGAAGCTCAAAAAATCCTGTTTTCAAAGTTCCTGCGGCAAACTCGCTACCTGTTGGATGCCGCTCCAGAGCCGGCATAAGGTATGGGGTCAACAGCCCCGGACTCGCGAAACGCCCGCAGGCGCAGAACGCAGCTCTCGCAGACGCCGCACGCCTCCCGCTCGCCGGAATAGCATGACCAACTTACATGGAACGGAGCGCCAAGTTCAACTCCCAACCGCACGATCTCGCTCTTCCGCAGGTGGATCAGCGGCGTCTCCACACGGATATCGCCCTCCTTCGTCCCCCGCCGGATCAACTCGTTGAAGGCGTCATAATACACTGGCCGGCAGTCCGGATACCCCGAGCTGTCCTGCTCCACCGCCCCGATGAACACCCGTTTCGCGCCCACCACCTCCGCCCAGCTCACCGCCGCCGACAGAAAATGCGCATTGCGAAACGGAACGTACGTCACCGGAATCTCCGCCCCGATCTCCGCCTCCTCCGCCGGTGCGTCCGGCACGGCAATCGCAGCGTCGGTCAGCGCAGACCCCCCGATCCTCCGGAAAAGGTCCATCTTCAGCGGGATGAACTCCTTGGCCCCCGTCAGCCGCGCAATCTCCGTCGCGGCGGCTAGCTCCCGAGCCTCCGTTCGCTGCCCATAGCTGAAGTGCACCGCATACACGTCATAGTCCCGCGCAGCCAGTGCCGCGCACACCGTCGAATCCATCCCGCCCGAAAGGCATAGCACCGCCCGTGGCCTGGAACTCGTTTCTTTTGATTGAGCCGTCATCCCTCGTTATCCGATGCCTCTGCTTCACCCTCAGATGCGTCGCCCTCTTCCGCCGGAGTGCTCAGCAGCTCCCTCGCCGCCGCCTCGTCCCTGCGGTGAACCAGCAGCCGCGCCCGGAACGCCGCTCCCAGCAGGTTGTTGGCGTTCTCCCCCTGAAGAAAGCACTCCAGATTCGCCGACTCCAGCACGCCCTTTGCAATGTGCGCCTCTACCGGGTCGATAAACCGCGCCACAGTCACAAACTGCTCCGGGTCCAGCTCAGCCTTCGTCGTCAGGTCATCCATAGCCCGCCTCACTTCGTCTCATACGACTGCAGGTGGAAGGTGATCGTACCCCAGAACAGGCTCGCCCGTATCTGCACCGGCATATGTCGCGCGTCGTCCGTATACCAGATCCAGATACGCCCCCGGTTCTTCACAACTCCCTCATCGGCGGTCGGCTGTACCCGGATCGTCTGAAAGGTCCCCGCCGGAGTCTTGATCTCCTCCTTCGCCTCCACCTTCATTGTCACCGTCACGGTGCGCATCGAATCGGCCAGCGGAAACCGCACGCTCTGCCCCACCATCAGCGGCTGCGACGCCGCATAAAAGATCGCCGACAGCGAGTCCGTCACGCAAGCCGGAATCGACGCTGTCTGCTGCTTCGTCGTGCCCTTTACCAGGTTGCGCTCCACCAGCGCCTGTTTGCCCTGTCCGTAATCGAAGCTGAGGTCACTCGAGATCTTCCGCCGCCCCTCCTGTATCTGCTTCGAAAATCCGGTCGAGCAGCCCGTACGCGTGTCGAACCCCGACTGAAACTTGTCCACCACCGGAAACAGCATCGTCACTCCGCCGACTGTATCGGCGGTCGCCGTAATCTTCTGCACCCCGCCCTGCTGCTCCAGCTGAAACACGGCAAGCCCGGCCGTGAACACCCTCCAGTCCACCGTAAAGCTCAGCGTCTGCTTTGTAGGAAACGTATAGCCTGGATGCGGAGGCTCAAGCGTAGGAATCGTCACCGGCGCCGCGGGAGGGAAGAGACGCTGCGTCAGCGACTGCGCTCGCCCAGCGGCGCACATCAGCCACAAAGCTATCGGGAGAAAGAGAACCGTGGAACGTTTCGACAGAGGCAGCTCACAAAGGTTGGAATTGAATAGGTGACGACTGAGCCCGTGGAAAAGACCCTCAACCGTTCACCGCATCGCTTCAAGAACTTACTGAAAAACTCCCGCTATGTTAAGGGCAATTCCGCTGCCCGCAAAAAACTCTCGTTCACGCCTTTCGTCGCTCTCTATCGAAGCAGCAGGCGAACCGCCAGCACCGCATAGATCGCCACGGCGCCCATAAGGGCATTGTACTCGCGGTGGTGCAGGTATCTCTCCCGCGAAAACCTCCCCGGCTCCACATCGCTCTTCGCCGCCGTCAGCCGGGGCAGAAGCCGCGGAACCTTGCGCGCATACTCCTCAAACCCCGCAAAGTGCGACCGCAGATACTCCTCCTCCGAGAGAATCGTCGGAAGATAGATCGCCAGAAACAACGCCGCCAGCACCACAAAGATCACCCAGCTTCCCGCCGCCCAGGCAAACCCGAACGCAATCAACATCGACCCCAGGTACAGAGGATTGCGCGTATACGCATACGGCCCCGTCCGGGTCAGCTCCGCGTTCTTCTTCACATAGCCCGCCGCATAGCCCCGCAGCCAAACCCCCGGAACCACTAGCAGCAAACTCAGCGCCATCGTCTTCCACGTCGGCCGCGCCAGCCACAGAAACACGCCGGCAACAACAAATCCCAATGGCACGCGGATGCGCCGGGCAATGCGCTGCCAACTCGTTCGTTCACTCACTCATCTACCTTACCTCGTTCGGCCGCCACGATGTCTCCTTTGAAATACCAATGAGTTGTCATCCTGAGCGGAGCGCGCAGCGCGCAGTCGAAGGACCTGCATTTCGGCCGGGCCCCCGCTCAAAAGCTCGGCGAAGAGAAGGGCTACGCGCCCAGCAACTCCACCGCCGCCGCCACCACCTCATCCACCGTAATCTCCAACAACCCAGCCTCAGGCTCCTTCAACCTCCTGTGGTCTCGCCGCTCCGGCCCATGCCGCAGAACGCGCGACCGCGTCCTATACGGCCCATTGCGCGCCGGATCGGTCGGCCCGAACAGCGCCACCACCGGCCGCTCCAGCGCCGCCGCCAGATGCAGCGGCCCCGTGTCTCCCGCAATCACAAGGCTCGCCCGCCTCGTCAGCGCGATCAGCTGCGGCAAATCGCACGGAAACAGCGCGGCGAACCCCTCGCTCGACCCCTTCACAACCTCGGCCGTCGTATCGTCATCCGCCAGTGAGGCGTTCACCAGCACGCGATACCCCCGCCGCCCCAGCTCCGCCGCCACCACCCCATACCGCTCCGCAGGCCACTGCTTCGCCCCCCAGCCCGCGCCCGGAGCAATCAGCACAAACCTCTCCTCCGCGCCCAGCGTTCGCGACAGCAGCTCCGCGCAGGTCTCTTCGGCAAACTCATCCAGCGGCAACTCCACCGGAGCCGGCCGCAGAACCTCGCCCACCGCGCCTCCCAGCAGCTCACACCCCTGCTCCACCACATGCGCCGCGCCCATCGCCACCTGCTCGCCATAAAGCCAGCCCGCCGGAACCTCCCGTGGCTCTGCCGGCCCCGCCAACCGCCGCGCACCCCCCATCCGCCCGATCACCGCCGACCGCACCGACCCCTGCATATCCACGCACACGTCGAACTGCCCACCCCGCAGCTCCCTTCGCAGCGCAGCAATATCTCCTATCGTGCCTCGCGAAAACGGCCGCTCCTTCCACTCCCGCGTCGCGGCAAGATACACGCGGTCTACCAGCGGCATCCTGGCTCGCACCCCCACTGGAAAGGACCCGCCGTTCCTGGCCCACAGCAGCGGAGCCCACTTCGGCTCCACCACCCACCCGATAAACCACTCCGGATGAGCCCTCCGCAGCGCCGCCACCGACGGCATCGCGTGCAGCACATCCCCCATCGCGCCCACGCGCACAATCAGAACGCGCCGATATCGCCTCGAGTCTGTCAGAGAGTGGTCGCCCCTAGCCAAGCGCCTATTTTCTCACGCACGTCCAGCCCTCACGCACGTCCCAGCCCCTTGCGCCGGTCCAGCTGCCCCACCATCGCCACCAGCTGCGCCAGAGCCTCCTTCTCGTCCAACAGCTCCACGTTCAGCCGTGCGACGATCAGCGGTCCCACCGCCTCCAGATGGTCGCGCATCTCCGACGTAATCTTCACCGAGTCCTTCTCCGTCGTCACAAAGCCATTCGCGCCAATATGCCGAGCCCGCTCCAGCAGCCGCGCAATGTCGGGGTCCGCATACGGATGATGATCCGCGAACGCCACCGTCTCCACCGGCTCATAGCGCGAAGACGTCAGCATCTTCGTAAAGTTCCCCGGCCGAGCGATCCCGCAGAACGCCAGCGGAAGCGTCGGCAGCCGCTCCCCCAACTCGCCCAGCGTCAGCGAGCGCCGGATCTCCCACACCGCGAACTCATGGCCGCGCCCGCGCAGATCATCGAGCGTCCCCTTCAGCGCCGCCTCCTCTTCCTCCCGCACCACCACCACGTCGGCCTCGCCCACCGCCGCAATCGGCTCGCGCAGATTCCCCGCCGGCAGCAGCGTGTCCTCGACGTCCTCGCGCGTCAGCAGCACGATATTCACATCGCGTGCCAGCCTCAGATGCTGAAACCCATCGTCCAGCAGGTGAACCACGATCTTCTCGTCGTGCCGGTCCTGCTCCGCCAGCAGCCCCGCCTTGTAGCGATCCGCCCCCGCAAACACCGGGGCCCCCGAGCGCTGCGCCAGCAGCACCGGCTCGTCCCCATGCCATCCCGGATCGTCGTACGGCTCCACCCGCTCAATCAGCTCCGACGTCCGCCCATACCCGCGCGTCAGAATGCTCACCGCATATCCTCTCCTCCGCAGAATCCCCGCCAGCATCGCCACAAACGGCGTCTTCCCCGCGCCCCCCGCCGAGACACTCCCCACGCTGATCACCGGAGCCGGCAGCCGTCTCTGCCTCAGCCATCCCCACGCGTACATCCGCCGCTTCGCCGTCACTACCGCGCCGTACATCGGAGCCAGCGGCGCCAGCCACGGCCTCCGCGCGCTCATGCCCGTGCCTCTTTCACCAGACCCAGCAGAGCCTCCACCGTTCTCGCCGTTGCTCCCGCCTGCGCATCGAAGACCCTCCGCCCGCGCTCGCCCACAGCCCGGCCCTCCCCGCCGTCCTTGAGCAACTCCACGAGCGTCTCCGCCAGCCCCGACGGCTTCACCACACGAATCCCGTCGTCGGCCCGCATCGCCTCCACAATCTCGCGAAAGTTCTCGCTCGACTCCCCCATCACCACCGGAACCCCAAACCGAGCCGGCTCCAGAGGATTATGCCCGCCCGTCGCCACAAGGCTCCCACCCACAAACGCCGCCGTCCCCAGCGAGTACACCGAAGCCAGATCCCCAATCGTATCCAGCAGCACCACCCCACCCGGAGCAACCGCGCCCGCACCCTCGCGCAGCTCGCTCGCCCGCACCACCGCAAACCCGCTCTCGCTCACCAACGCCGCCACGACTTGAAACCTCTCCGGCCGCCGAGGAGCCAGCACCATCACTGCTCCCGGCGCAGCCTCCAGAACACGCGGCCAAGCCTCCAGCAACATCCTCTCCTCGCCCTCGAGCGTGCTCCCGGCCACCACGACCTTCGCCCCCCTTGGCAGACGCTCCGCCATTAGCTTCGTCATCACGCTCTCGCCCGCGGCCTTCACGTCATACTTCAGGTTGCCCGTGACTCGCACCCGCTCCGCGCGGGCCCCAATCCTCACCAGCCGCCGCGAATTCTCCTCGCTCTGCGCCAGAAACAGCGAGACCCGCTCCAGCAGCGGCCGCCACAGGCGCCTCAGCCGCAGATATCGCGGCAGCGACCTGTCCGAAACCCGCCCATTCACCACGGCAACCCGAACGCCCTGCTCCGCGCACACGTCCATCAGGTTCGGCCACAGCTCACTTTCCATCAGGATGATCAAATTAGGATGCAGAACCGAAACATAACGCCGTACCACGGACGCAAAATCCAGAGGCAAATAGAACACCGGCAAGCTGGCGAACCGCTCACGAGCCAGCCGCTGCCCCGTCTCAGTCGTAGTGGAGACGGCGATCACCCACTCCGGCAGCACGCGACCAAGCTCACGCACAAGTTCACTTGCCGCCATCACCTCGCCCACCGAGACCGCATGCAGCCACACCACACGCCGCCCCTTCACCGCCTCCTCGAGCCCCGCCGGAATCATCCCCAGCCGCCCCGCAAGCCCCGCGCGATACCGCCCGCTCGTCGCCATGCGAGCAAGCCACCACGGCGCTCCCAGCACCAGAACCGCCGCCAACAGCGCGCTATAGACCCCCAGAATCAACCCTCTCTTCCTCTCCCTTTACCAGCCCCACCAGCGAAGATCATAATCAACTTACCCATGAAGTCCTACCGGTCCCGTACCTTGCAGACATTACTTTTCGTTCTCGTCTCCCTCGGCCTCTTCGCCTCACCCGCCTTCGCCTCCGGCAAAAAGGCCCCGCCCGCGCGCGCCGCCAGCCAATACCCCGCCTTCGACTCCCACCCCGACGACCACGTCTCCATCGCCATCGACCCCTGCACCCGTCCCAACGACTGCGAGTTCTTCCGCCTCCCTTACATCCGCCACTCCTTCATCCCCGTCCGCGTCATCATCACCAACGAATCGGACACCTCGCTCGACCTCACCGAGGTCCGCATGCAGTTCATCTCCGCCAACAACGACAAGCTCCCCGCCGCCACCCTCGACGACCTCAACCGCCGCCTCTTCTCCCTCAAGGAGGCCAAGGGAACCAAGATCCCCCTTACCAGCATCCCCCTCCACCACGCCCCCGTCGACAAGAAGATCATCGCCGACGACGACGACTTCGGCTTCAAATCCACCACCATCGCGCCCCACTCCACCGAGGCAGGCTACCTCTTCTACGACATCAAAGACCTCGACGACGACTCCAACATCTCCCCCCTCAAAGGCGCCCAGATCTACGTCAAGATGATCCACACCGGCGCCGGCAAAGAGCTCTTCGCCTTCTCCATCCCCTTCAACAAAGCCCTCGCCGCGAATCCGTCCCCATCCCAGAAGGACTCGACGAAAAACTAATCTCTTCTCTCGATCGAACCCTAAAATTCAAAGTGTCATCCTGAGCGAAGCCTCTCGCATCGCGAGAGGCGCAGTCGAAGGATCTGCGTTTGCCTTCACCCGGCTAGACTGTCAAAGCATGGCAACCGACCAGACAACATCGTCTCTCCTCATCCGCGAAGCCACCCCCGCCGACGTCCCCGAGATCCTCGCCCTCATCCGCGACCTCGCCATCTACGAGCGCGAACCCAACGCCGTAGTCGCCACCGAAGCCGACCTCCTCCGCGACGGCTTCGGCGAAACAAAAGTCTTCTCTTGCCTTATTGCCGAGTGGGAAGGAAAACCCGCCGCCTTCGCCCTCTACTTCCCCTTCTACTCCACTTGGCGCGGCAACGCCGGCCTCCATCTCGAAGACCTCTTCGTCCGCGAAGAGTTCCGCCGCCGTGGAATCGCCAAAGCCCTCTTCGCCCGCCTAGCCCAGATCGCCCTCGCCCGCGGCGACCGCTTCCAGTGGCACGTGCTCGACTGGAACCGGCCCGCCATCGACTTCTACCAACGGATGGGAGCCCACATGCTCAACGAGTGGCGCATCATGCGAATCGACGGCGAAGCCCTGAAAGCTCTTGCGGACAACGATCCCCAATAGCCGTGCAAACTATCTGTTTACAAGCGCAATGGCACGCTCTTCGTCTGCTTCAAGTCGTGTGCCGGAACGGACCAGTATCTCCGAACCCTCCGCCAGCAAAACGCTATAGGGTTTCATCCTGTTCAGGCATGAAAAGCCCTCACCGTAGACGACGGAAAAGTCCACATCAACGGAATGACTCTTTACCTCATAGACATTCCATCGTGGATGTGAAACTTCGTATTCTGAGGTCCATCCTCCGCGTCGTGCCGTTTAGCCCCAATAGTGCTCTGTAATGAACTCTTCTTCGCTACCGTGTGGTACCGGTACGGCAGTCGATGAGGCAGTCGCCTGTAACTGGTGCCATCGGCCACCAATTCTCCATCCGTAGTTCACCGTGAGTTCTTCACCACTCCGTTTCCACTCATGCCGCATTGGCGCTGTGACATAAGGTTCCCCATAAATGTGTTCGGCTACCAGCTGTAACGCCCGCCGAGGCACAATCTCTCTGATAAACACGACGCCACGGCGATTGCCCCTTCGGACGTAGAACCGCAGGTTCACTTCTTCGAACTCCACGTGAAACGGCACGCGAAATCCGCGCAACCTTGTGTTCTGAAAAAGAAATCCAACCAGACTCACGTAACACCTGTCTTCGTACAGATCTAGTACCGTGCCGACAGGCAGATAAGGTGAAAGCAGATTTTCATCCACAACGTAGTTCGCCATCAAGAGCTGGCGCCACTCCGCCGAGAGAAATGTCGTTGTCTTCATCAGCGCCTCGCAAGAACGATCTATCCTGAGGGGTACCCCATTCGTGGCGCAGTCTCACCGCGCCCATGAATGGGCTTCGCAGGACGTTTGACCTCAAAACTTTGAGTCGACCCACTCTCTCAGCTAAACTCAAAAACGAAAAGGAGAAATCTCAGATGAGTTCCCACGAATCAGAGCCCTGGATCGACACCTGGTGGCCCGTCCTCGTCATCACCTTCGGCGTAATCTTCGTCACCATCCTGGTCTCCTTCAATCCCACCATCTAATCGCCGTCCCTCCGGCGAACCACCAGCACGGCGCAAGCCGTGCTTTTTCACGCACGCGAAGCGCAAGGAAGTAAAGTTGCCCAAGAAGATCAAAGTCATCGGCGGCGGCCTAGCCGGCCCCGAGGCCGCCCTCCAGGCCGCCTCCCTCGGCTGCGAAGTCACCCTCTACGAGATGCGCCCCCTCCGCTCCACCGAGGCCCACCAGACCTCCGACTTCGCCGAGCTAGTCTGCTCAAATTCGCTGAAGTCCGAGAGCGAGAACTCCGCCCCCTGGCTCCTCAAGCAGGAGATGCGCCGCGCCAACTCCTTCCTCCTCTCCGCCGCCGACGCCTCCGCCGTCCCCGCCGGCCACGCCCTCGCCGTCGACCGCGTAGACTTCTCCGCGCGCGTCCAACGCCTCATCGAAGACAACCCGCGCATCACCGTAGTCCGGGAAGAGATCACCAGCCTTCCCGAGGAATCCGAAGACCCAGACACCCTAACGATCCTAGCCTCCGGCCCCCTCACCTCACCGCCGCTCGCAGCCGAACTCCAGCGCATCACCGGCTCCAGCCACCTAGCCTTCTACGACTCCATCTCTCCCATCGTCGACGCCAGCACCATCGACATGGACAAGGTCTACTTCGCCGCCCGCTGGGACAAAGGCACCGCCGACTACATCAACTGCCCGTTCACCAAAGAGGAATACGACACCTTCCTCGAAGCCCTCACCGCCGCCGAAACCGTCCCCGCCAAAGAATGGGAACAAATCCCCGGGAGTGCTCTCAATGCTCGTCATTCTGAGCGCAGCGAAGAACCCCCGCATTTCTCCGGTGACGCCGAGGCTGCAGAAGAAAGGGCAAGCAGCTCAACTGGCAACCCGCAACCTGCAACCGCCACCCCCCAACCCAAATACTTCGAAGGCTGCCTCCCCATTGAAGAGACCGCCCGCCGAGGCCGTGACACCCTCCGCTTTGGCCCCATGAAACCCGCCGGCCTCACCAACCCAAAAACCGGCAAGTGGCCCTACGCCGTCGTCCAACTCCGCCAGGAGAACCTTCGCGCCGACTCCTACAACCTCGTAGGCTTCCAGAACCACCTCAAGTTCGGGGAGCAGGCCCGCGTCCTCCGCCTCATCCCCGGCCTCGAGAACGCCAAATTCCTCCGCTACGGCCAGATCCACCGCAACACCTACATCAACTCCCCCTCCGTCCTCACCGAAACCCTCCAGCTCCGCGCCCGACCCGACATCCTCATCGCCGGCCAGCTCTCCGGAGTCGAGGGCTACACCGAATCCATCGCCTCCGGCCTCCTCGCCGGACGCTTCGCCGCCGCCCTCGCCCAAGGCCGAACCCCCGCCCCTGCCCCCCGCCTCACCGCCAACGGCAGCCTGACCCACTACATCACCCACAGCGAAGCCAAATCCTTCCAACCCGCCAACATCACCTTCGACCTCCTCCCCCCACTCGAAGAAGACCTCCGCCGCAAGATCCGCGACAAAAAAGAACGCCACCGCATCCAGTGCGAACGAGCCCTCGAAGCCTGGACCACCTGGCTGCACGCACCAGGCCTTATCCGCAACCTCCTTACGCCGTCATTCTGAGCGCAGCGAAGAATCTCAGTAGTTCGCTCGAAGCGCCCCACCCCCCCCCGGCTGTGGAAAAACCTTGTCAAGCCCCACTTTCCCGTATCTCACACAAACCAATAAAGATCCAAGTTGCCGATGAATTACCATCAGTTCGATATACTGAATACAGCAATCGAGAAAGCCGTTAGGCCCGCGACAATCGCGGGCCTAACTCTTTTGTTTTCTACATTTTTGGTATTAAACCCTTTGAATGCAATATTTTACGCTGCACCCAAGAGACTAAGCCACGCAAAATCAGTACCTTGCGCAAAACAGGGGGGAGGGGGTCACTTCTTCTTCTTGTTCCGAGCCTTGATCTTGAACCAGATCGGCGAGCCGATAAACCCGAAGCTCTCCCGAATCTGGTTCGCGAGAAACCGCTCGAAGCTGAAGTGCAGCTTCACATCCTTGTCCGTGAACAGCACAAACGTCGGAGGCGCGACCGCAGCCTGCGTCATGTAGTAGATCTTCACCCGCTTCGACATCGGAACCGAAGCCTTCTGGAAGTCCACCTTCTCCAGAAAACGGTTCATGTTCCCCGTCGAGACGCGCTTCCGTCGCTCGCGAGCAACAAGTCCGACTTTCTTGAAGACCTGATCGACGCCCTTGTTCTCCATCGCGGAGATGAACAGCAGCGGAGCGTAGTCCAGATACTTCAGCGCATCACGAACCTGTTGCTCGTAAACCTTCTTGTCCGCCGCAGGTTTTCCATCGCTCCGGTTCGTCGTCACCGCGTCCCACTTGTTCACGACGATGATCACGCTTCGCCCGCTCTCATGCGCATAACCGCCGATGTTCGCATCCAGAGCCGTAACGCCCTCAACCGCATCGATCAGCAGCAGGGAAACGTCCGCCGCCTCAAGATGCTTGCGCGCCATGATGACCGACAGCTTCTCGGCCATCAGCTTCGTCTTGCCCTTGCGGCGAATTCCCGCCGTATCGACAAACCGGAAGCTGTGTCCGTCGCGCTGCACAACCTCATCCACCGCATCGCGAGTCGTCCCCGCAATTGGTGAAACAATCGCCCGCTTCGTGCCCGTCAGCGCGTTCAGTAGCGTTGACTTGCCAACGTTCGGCCGCCCGATGATGGCGATCTTCGTCTCGAGCTGCTCGTACTCGCCATGCGAACGCAGACGCCGCGGCTGAGGACCATCTTCGTCCTCGGCCATCTCGCCCTCGATAGTCAGCATCACCTCAGTCGGCTCCTCAGCAACCGTCTCCGCAGGCAGCGCCGCAAAGACCTCGTCCAGAAGGTCGCCGACGCCGGTCCCATGCTCCGCCGAGATCGGTAGAACATTCCGAAACCCAAGCGAGCGGAAGTTCTCCGCGCCCGCCAGCAACTCGGCCGAGTCCATCTTGTTCACGGCCAGAAACAACGGTTTGCCGCCGCGCAGCAGCAGCCGCGACAGTTCCATATCCGGCGAAGCCAGCTCTGTCCGCCCGTCGACGACCATCACGATCGCGTCAGCCTCTTCGAGCGCCACCTGAGCCTGTCGAAAGATCTCGCTCGGAATCAGCGCCTCATCATCAGGAATCACGCCGCCCGTATCGACGACCCGAACGATGCGCCCGGCCCAATCGATCTCGCCATAGATGCGGTCGCGCGTAATGCCGGGTTCGTCTCCGACGATCGAGCGCCGCGAGCCCGTAACTCGGTTGAACAAGGTCGATTTGCCCACATTCGGCCGCCCGCAGATGGCAATCAGTGGAGACTTCGCGTCAACAGCATCTGCGGACTCTTTACGTGCGCCGTCAGTGGTGTAGCGCGTCGCTTCGAACTCCGCCTCACGCCAGCCACGCTGCTCGTCCGCCTCTTCGTTCTGCGGGCGCGCAGTCGCGGGCCTGACGCTCTTCGGAGGTCGTCGTTGGTCGCCGCGCAACGTCACGCGAGCCTCGAACTCCGGCGACCGCTTCGGAACTCGCTTCAGCTTCTCGGCCTCAGCCTTCTTCGCCGCAAGCTGCTTACGCTTGCGCGGATCGATCGCTCCAGTCGTCGGCGCAACCTTCGGCGCGCGGCCCTTTTTGGGCCGTGTGCTGGCCTGACGGTGTTTCTTGCCCAGTCGTTTCTGCTCGTTCTTTGCCACGGAGGGTTCCAGCTTTCTCCCGCGCCCTCGGGCTGCGAGATGACTCCAAAATCGCCACTTAGCCGGCGGCGCAACATAACCTGTCTATTATAGAAACCAGCGTCGTCTTTGCCGCTTCTTCGCCCGTGTCCTCAACCACGCCCATCACGATCCTTCCCGCCGCTCTCGAACCCGGCGAGCGTCTGCCATCGCTGCACGAGTTCTTCGCGCCCGGCGGAATTCTCTCGCGCTCCTCGCTGGCCTTCGAGCACCGCAAAGGTCAGTATGAGATGGCGCGCGCCGTCGAGAAGGCCTTCGCCGACAAGCGCCACCTGATCGTCGAGGCCGGAACCGGAACCGGAAAGACGCTCGCCTATCTTCTGCCCGCTCTGCGCAAGGCCCGCGAGAACCAGCAGCGCATCATCATCTCGACCGGAACGAAGAACCTGCAGGAGCAGCTCTTCTTCAAAGACGTGCCGTTCCTCGAGTCGCTGCTCGGCCCGCTGAAGATCTGCTACATGAAGGGCCGCGGCAACTATCTCTGCCGTCACAAGCTGTATGCACTGCGCGACAATCCGCTGCTCAATGGTCTCGAGGAGATCGAGCAGTTCCACCACATCGCCGCCTGGGAGAAGACCACCGAGACCGGCGATCGCGCCGAGATCGACATGCTGCCCGAGACCTCCGCGCTCTGGCACAAGCTCGACGCGCGCACCGAGGCGTGTCTCGGCCAGAGCTGCCCCGATTGGGGACGCTGCTTCATCACGGCGATGCGCCGGAAGGCTCTCGAGAGCGAGATCGTCATCGTCAATCACCACCTCTTCTTCGCCGACCTGAGCATCAAGCAGCAGGCCGGAAACGCGCCCGATGCAGGCATTCTCCCTGAGGCTGCCGCAGTGGTCTTCGACGAGGCGCATGAACTCGAAGAGGTCGCGTCGAACTACTTCGGCATCGGCCTGAGCACGCAGCGCGTCGATGAACTGGTGCGCGACGTCGAGATCATGCTCCGGGCGAAACAGGCCTCGACATCGGCGATTGAGAGCGCCTGCTCAACACTGCAGAACCGCTCACGGATGTTCTTCTCCGCGCTGCCCGATCAGGCGAACGGTTCAGGCCGAATGCCGTTCCTCAACCGCGCCGACTTCCTTGAGGAGAGCGGCGATTACTACACCGCAACGTTGAACGCGTTGACGCGGCTCGAAGGCGAACTGGAGCGTGTGAAGAACGTTGAAGAGTCGGCGGGCCTGCGCAAGCGCGCCGCAGACATCCGTGCGCATCTCTCCTTCCTGCTCGAGTCGACAGACCACAACACCGTCTTCTGGATCGAGCGCCGGGCGGTCGGCGGCGTTCGTAACTTTGCGCGCGGCCACGGTCACACGGCCTTCAACACGCATCTGCAGGCGACGCCAATCGACGTCTCGGAGCTGCTCTCGACGGCGCTCTTCGACAGCTACTCGAGCGTGGTGCTGACCTCGGCGACCCTGACCGTCTCAGGAGGCTTCGACCACATCCGCAAGCGTCTTGGTCTTGTCACGGCACGTGAACTGGTTGTGCCCTCGCACTTCCAGTACGAGCGGCAAGCCTTGCTGTACTTGCCTCCAACGATGCCCGATCCGCGCGAACCCGACTTCACCGAGCGCGCGGCGGAGCGGATTCGCCGCGTGCTCGAGATTACGCAGGGCCGCGCCTTCTGCCTCTTCACCAGCTACAGCCAGATGCGGACGATCTACGAGCGAATGCTGGCCGAGCTGCCCTATCCGCTGCTGCTGCACGGAACCGCACCGCGGCATGTGCTGCTGCAGCAGTTCCGCGAGACGCCGAACGCTGTGCTCTTCGGAACGTCGAGCTTTTGGCAGGGCGTTGATGTTCAGGGCGAGCAGCTAAGCTGCGTGATCATCGACCGCCTGCCGTTCGCGGTGCCAACCGATCCAGTCGTCGAGGCGCGGATGCGCGCGATCGAGGAAGCTGGAGGCAAGCCGTTCTTCGACTATCAGGTTCCGAACGCGGTCATCACGCTAAAGCAGGGCTTTGGGAGGCTCATTCGCTCCCTCGAGGATCGTGGCGTACTGATGCTGCTCGATCCGCGCGTCCAGCGCCAGCGCTATGGGCGCATCTTCCTCGAGAGCCTTCCTCCATACCGGCGAACGGATGAGATCGGCGATGTCGAGGCGTTCTTTGCACCCGTAGAATAGAGTCAGCGATGGGACGGAACCTTTACATACTCGCTGGAACGCTGCTGGTGCTGGCGCTGATCTCCTGCGGCCTGGCGTATACGAACATTGCGCAGCAACCGGGTTCGCCAGGCGATGTCTCGCTATGGCGGACGACGGGACTGGCGCTGTTCGTCGTGTCGCTGGTGGTGGCTCTTGCAGGCATCCTGTCATCGCTGTTCGAGCAGGTGGAGCGCCGCGCCGAAGAGGAGCGGCGTCACCGGCGAGGGCGCTAGTTCGGCGCAGAGACGTTACAATAGAGAGTGGCCAGGCGCGCTGGATCACCCGCAAAAATCGAGGCTTTCGCGCGGCATGCTGAAAGGTATCTGAAATCCCATGTTTGAAGTCACCGTAGAAGCCGGTTTTTCCTCCGGCCACTACCTTCGCAACTATCGCGGCAAGTGCGAGAATCCGCACGGCCACAACTACAAGGTGTACGTCACCCTGGTCGGCGAAGAACTGGATGAAGCTGGACTGCTGCTCGACTTCAAGCTGCTGAAGCAGGTGATGCGCCCCGTGGTTGACTATCTCGATCACCAGATGATCAACGATCTCGAGCCGTTTACTACGGTCAATCCCTCGGCGGAGAATCTGGCCCGCTACTTCTACCAAGAGACAGCCAAGCAACTCCGCGACATGACCGCAGGCCGCGTGAAGGTGAAGGACTGCACCCTGTACGAGACCGACACGAGCTTCGCCCGCTACTACGAATAACATCTGCCATGCATCTAATCGAACTCTACAAATCCGTTCAGGGCGAGTCGTCCTTCGCCGGGCTGCCGTGCATCTTTGTGCGGCTCGCGGGCTGTAACCTGCGCTGCGCGTGGTGTGATTCGGAGTACACGTTTGGCGGAGGCAAGCCGTTTACGCAGGACGGGATCGTCGCGCAGATCGAGGCTCTAGCCCCCTGCAGGCTGGTGGAGTTCACCGGAGGTGAGCCGATGCTGCAGGCGCGTGAGCTTCTGCCCCTGATGGATCGATTGCTTGCCGAGAGCTACACCCTGATGATCGAGACCTCAGGCGAGCGTCCGCTGGCCGATGTGCCGAAGGCCGTGCACAAGATCGTCGATGTGAAGTGTCCCGGCTCGGGTTCGGCCGCGAACTCATTTCGGACGGAGAACCTCGATGCTCTGACAAAGCGCGATGAGGTGAAGTTTGTCGTCTCCGACCGCGCCGACTACGAGTTCGCGCGGGACTTTATCCGCGAGCATGCGCTCGAGCAGAAGGCGGGACAGATTCTGCTGTCGCCGGCGTTCCAGAGGGTGCCCTCTCCGCTGCGGACGGCCGACAACATGGCGCTCGATCCGCGCAAGCTGGTGGAGTGGATGCTGGAAGACGGACTACCGGCAAGGCTTTCGCTGCAGATCCACAAGTTCATCTGGGAGCCGCAGAAGAAGGGCGTGTAACTCGGCAACGTCCGAGTTCGCGCGTCTGCGCTAACATCAACTATGCGACTCTGTTTTGCCTCTCTCCTGCTGTTTGCGGTTACGTGTACCTCCGCCCAGATTCCTCAAAAGCCGATCGAGATCAAGGTCGTCGTCGTGAACATGTTTGAGGTCGGCGCCGATACGGGCGACGTTCCCGGCGAGTATCAGTACTGGGTGGAGCGCGAGCATCTGGACACGGTGCTGCCGTTTCCCGAGGGCTATCACGACCTTCGCATGAACAAGGATGGCGTGCTCGACGTGCTGACCGGCGTCGGTACGGCACGGGCTGCGGCGACGATGATGGCGCTTGGCCGCGATCCTCGCTTCGACCTGACCCACGCCTACTTCGTCGTTGCGGGAATCGCAGGGATCGATCCGGCGATGGGATCGCTGGGTTCTGCGGTCTGGGCCGACTACGTCGTCGATGGGGATCTGGCGCACGAGATTGATGCGCGGGAGATTCCGAAGGACTGGAAGACGGGCTATGTCCCGCTGGGCAAATCGACGCCCTATGAACAACCGCGTGCAGCGCGCTTCGGTGACGATGGCAACGCGTATCACCTGAATCCCGCGCTGGTCGACTGGGCGTTCCGGCTGACGAAGGACATTCAACTGGAAGACACAGCGGCGATTCGCGAGCGGCGGCAGCAGTTCGAAGATGCGAACGCAAAGCGTCCTCCGTTTGTGCTGCGCGGCGGCGATTTGTCGGCATCGACCTTCTGGCATGGAAAGCTGCTGAACCAGTGGGCACGCGACTGGGTAAAGTACCAGACCGATGGGAAGAGCACGTATGCGGTCTGTGGAATGGAAGACACGGGAACGCTTCAATCGCTGGCGTGGCTTGCGCGTGCCGGCAAGGTGGACGCGAATCGTGTTCTGGTTCTGCGGACGGCGTCTAACTACGACCAGCAGCGTCCGGGCAAGACGGCGGCGGAGAGTCTGGCCGAGACGAAGGTTCGGCAGTACAGCGCGTATCTGCCGTCGCTCGACTCTGCGTACCGCGTAGGTCACGTCGTCGTGGATCAGTTGGTGGCCAATTGGGCCGAGACGAAAGACAGGCTGCCCGGAAGTTGAAGCGAGGCTAAGCGATCATGCGGCGGACGACGCGGCGGACGGTCTCAGTGACGACGCCGTAGACGATGTGCGAAGCGAGTTCACTCGATTTCTCGCGGACCGTCTGGGATTCGGGGCGGGCCGTCAGTCCGAGTGCGGGCAGGGCGCCATCGTGGGTGAGCGCTACAAGAGCCATGCCGAAGCTGGCGCCTTCCTTGGCCGTTGCTGCGGGGTAGAACTCAGCCAGAGCGCCATAGGCAGCGCCAGTTGCGGCTCCGAGCCCCCAATTCGCCGTGGGAGAGGCGGCTGCCTTGCGAACGAGAGCGAGGCCGCGCTTGCTGCTGGTCTCTTCCAGCACCGGCGGCTTCTGCTCACCGCGAGGACGCGGCGGGTAGATCTTCTCGATAGCGGTCTTGGCCGCCGTAGCGACGAGGCCGCCGATCAGTCCAGCCACGGCTCCCTTGGCCAGGGATCTCTGTCGTTGGGTCGTCTTCACTGGAGTTACCTCGTAGCGTCAAGGTACTAGGATGCGTGGCCGGCGGGCGGGGCTGTGCGGCGGCTAGTCGATGTTATCCGACGTAGGCGGAGGCGTCGGTGCAGTCGGAGTCCGAATTAAGCTTGAGGGCGCGGAAGAGCAGCGTGAGAACGGCTGAGAGGGCCAGGTTCAGCAGCAGTGCCGGAACCGCGGCGTACATCGCCCAGGTTCCCCCCAGCCAGGCCGGCAGATGCAGCGGGTAGACAGAACTCTTGAGGCTCAGCGAGGCTGCCATTGCAGTACCCGAGGCCATGCCGGCAGCCCAGCCAGCAAGCAGCGCCCAGGGATGGAACCAGCGGGTAAAGACGCCGAAGACGATGGTGGGAACGAGCTGGCACATCCAGATGCCGCCGAGAAGCTGCATGTTTATGGCGTAAGGAGTGGGCAGCCAAAGAACGAACGCGAGCGCGCCGAATTTCACGACGAGGGAGACGATCTTGGCCATAGCGGACTCTTCATGGGGCTGCATCTTCCTGCCGGCGAACTCGCCGTAGAGGTTGCGGGTGAAGAGGTTCGACGCCGCGATGGACATGATAGCCGCCGGAACAAGTGCGCCGATGGCGACGGCGGCAAGGCAGAAGCCGGCGAACCACTCAGGGAACGACTTGAGGAAGAGCAGCGGAACGGCGGAGCTGGTGTTCGTGGTCTCAATACCTGCGGCGAGTGCGAGGTAGCCGAGCAAGGCGATGAGGCCCAGCAGGAAGCTGTAGGCAGGAAGCATTGCGGCGTTCCGGCGGACGACGTTGGCGCTCTTCGCGCTGAGAACGGCGGTGGCGGTATGTGGGTAAAGCATCAGAGCCAGCGCCGACCCGATGGCGAGCGTGGAGTATCCAAGAAATTGGCCCGGCTTGAGGTAGATGGTCGCCGGAGGCTGGTGAGTCGCGAGAGCCTGGTTGGCGAGCGAGAAGACGTGGCTGTAGCCGCCGAGCTGGATGGGGATGATGATGAGCGCGGCGAGGACCATGATGTAGAGCATCAGGTCTTTGACGATGGCGATGACGGCAGGTGCCCGGAGGCCGCTTGAGTAAGTGTAGGCGGCGAGGATGATGAACGCCACGGCCAGCGGCCACTCGCCTTGAAGGCCCATGGACTGGATGACGACCTTCATGCCGACGAGTTGCAGCGCGATGTAGGGCATCAGCGCGAGCACACCGGTCAGCGCAATGGCGACGGTAAGCCAGCGATTTCCGTAACGGCCGCTGACGAAGTCTGCGAAGGTGACGTAGCCATGGCGATGGCAGACGCGCCAGAGACGGGGAAGCACGACCATCATGTACGGGTAGGCAATGATGGCATAGGGGACGGCGAAGAAGCCCATGGCTCCGGCGCCGTAGAGCGCCCCCGGCACGGCGATGACTGTGTAAGCGGTATAGAGGTCGCCGCCGATCAGGAACCAGGTGATCCAT
Organism: Edaphobacter aggregans DSM 19364; assembly: GCF_000745965.1. Taxonomy (GTDB): domain Bacteria; phylum Acidobacteriota; class Terriglobia; order Terriglobales; family Acidobacteriaceae; genus Edaphobacter; species Edaphobacter aggregans. The sequence continues at coordinate 66,925 of NZ_KN050791.1, forward strand.
GTTCCGAAGCTGCGGCCGGCGAGTCCCCACTCCTCAAGTGAGGCGATTCCTGCTGCGGGCCGCCGCCAGCGCGCTGCCCAAAAGCCTGCCACTGTGACCAGGAGAAAGAAGACGCAGAAGACGGCCAGCGCGGTGGTGTGCAATCAGCAGGACTCCATGGATTTTGGATAAGAAGAATGTTAGCGCATGCCTAGAGGCCGCGGCCGGAGTCGTTCCACTCGTAGACAACGACGCCGAGATCGCCGAGGGTTTTGATGACGGACTCCATGTTGCGGCGAACCTGGGCGCGGGCACTTACAGGGGTCTCGTGCGCCTCTTCCACGGCGACGACGCGGCCGTAGGGCCAGGCACCGCTGGGGATGGCGTTCAGTGCGGTGGGAAGATCGCTGAGGCGGACGTCAAGGTTGCGGCGACGTGCGCCGATGGGGCGCAGCAATCCGCCCTGGCCGAGTTGGCTGGTGTTGGCGTCAGCCAGAAGGACGTGCAAGGTGACCATGCCCCCCTGCACCGTGAGATACGGGTTCTCCCAGGAGGTAAGACTGCGGACGGCCATGTAGCGGGTCTTGGAAGGAGGCGGAATGAGGTCGAGTTGCTGGCGAGCCGCCTCAAGCGCCTGACGCTGCTCCTGATCAAGCGACGGGGAGGGAGCCGAGGCTTGGGCTGGTGTGCGTGTGCAGCCGGTGAGACCGAACGGAAGGATGAGCGTACTGGCGAGGGCGATCAGCAGCTGTGATCGGCCGTTTGTGGTGAGCATATTGCCTACAGAATAGCAAGGATTCGCGAGGGAAGCTGTGTCCGGTCCGTCGTGACCGGAGGTTGCTAAGCTGTCAGCGGCCGGTCCAGACCGGCGGCCGCTTTTCGAGAAAGGCCCGAGTTCCTTCGGCTTTGTCGGCAGTGCCGCAGAGACGGCCAAAGATCTCGCCCTCAAGGCGGAGTGCCGCATCGAGATCGCGATCGGCACCCTTGTAGACAGCTTCAAGGCATGCGGCGACGGCAAGCGGGGCCATGGCAAGGATGGAGCTTGCCAGCTCTCGGCCGCGATCCAGAAGGCGGTCTGCTGGAACCACCTCGTCGACCAGGCCGATCCGTAGGGCCTCGCCAGCATTGATGATCTGGCCGGTAAGGAGAAGCTTGAGCGCGGCCGATTGACCGACGAGGCGTGGGAGTCGTTGCGTGCCGCCATACCCCGGAATAAGGCCGAGCTTTGCCTCCGGCTGGCCCAGCTTTGCGGTATCGGAGGAGATGCGCATGGTGCAGGCAAGCGCGAGTTCGCAGCCTCCCCCCAGAGCGAAGCCGTTGATGAGGGCAATGACCGGCTTGCCGCAGCTCTCAATCTGGCGAAAGATGGTACGGCCTCGGCGCGCCAGGGCACGGCCATTGACGCGGTCGGTCTTGGCGAGTTCGCCGATATCAGCTCCTGCGGCGAACGCCTTCTCTCCTGCGCCTGTGATGAGGATCACGCGCACCTCGGCGTCTTTGGCAAGAGCGGTGAAGAGGTTCTTCAGGTCTCCGAAGACCTGCCCGTTGAGCGCGTTGAGGACGCGTGGGCGGTTGAGCGTTACAGTCGCCACCTGGTCGGCGATCTCGCAGAGCAGCGTTTCCGTGTTCATCGTATGGGCCATCGTCCTCCTCAGTTCTATCAGCGATCTCCGGCTGAATGAATGCGATGACTCTCAGGTCGCTCGCAGCGATAACGATACAATCGAACTCATGATCAAGGGAATGACGCTGGTCCGCGAAATGGCCTCGGGGGACGCTCTCGACAAACTCGGTCGCCTGCTGCTGTCGCTGGGCTTTGAGCAGGGCAAGGGATGGAAGGATGAGACGGGTCGCGGGACCGCGCTGCTGGCTCCGCTGGGCAACCTGGAACTGGTCGCGGGACGGCAGCCGGCCGTTCCGCCGATTCTGATTGAAGTGATCGGGCTCGATGCGATCCATACGGCTGTGCAGCAGTGGATGCTTGCAAACTATCGGACCGAAGAGGTGGATTCGCTGCTGAGCAAACCCGAACCGACGCACTGGAACAGCCGACTGTTTACGGTAAGGCTTCCGGAGGGCAGCTCCGATGGCCTGGTGCTGGGTTTCTGGCAGTCCGAGAATCCTTTGCACGGCAAGCCGGTGGCGATAGAGGGCGATCTCTCGGCCGCAGGGATGCGGTTTGCGATCGTCACAGCGCGGTGGAATGCGGTGATCACGGACCGGCTGCTGCAGGGTGCGCTGGATGGGGTGTATCGGAGCGGCGCCGCGAAAGCGGATGTCGAGATCGTCCGGGTTCCGGGCGCATGGGAGATTCCTTCGGCGGCGCGGACGCTGGCCGAGTCGAAGCGCTTCGATGCGATCATCACTCTGGGCTGCCTGCTGCGCGGCGAGACTGCGCACTATGAGGCGATTTACACCGAGGTCGCGCGCGGCATCGGACAGTCGCAGCAGGATACTGGCGTGCCGCATGCCTTTGGCGTGCTGACCTGCGAGACGCTCGAACAGGCGCTCGACCGCGCGGGCGTGAAGGCCGGCAACAAAGGATTTGAGGCGGCGATTGCAGCCATCGAGATGGTTTCGATCCAAAGGAAGATTCGCGCGGGAGAGAGTGGAAGCTAAATGGGGACACGACGGAAATCCCGCGAGCTGGCGATGCAGATGCTCTTCCAGGGCGATCTGGGCAAGCAGACGCCGGAGCAGGTGGCGAAGCTCTTCTGGGACTCGCGCGATGACGTGGACGATGACACGCGCGCGTTTGCCGAAGACATCTATCGCGTGGCGACGACACGGCAGCCGGAGATCGATAAGCTGATTGAAGCACACGCGCAGAACTGGCGGCTGGAGCGAATGGCCGTCGTGGACCGCAACCTGATTCGTGCGGCGGTGGCGGAGATGCTGGGGAACCCGAATACGCCGGCGGCGATCATCATCAACGAGTCGCTCGAGGTGGCGCGACGGTATGCGGCGCCGGAGTCGGTGCACTTCCTCAATGGAGTACTTGATGCGATTGCGCGCGATCTGCTGAAACAGCGACTGGCCTGAACGCCGGCATAATGGTTTGAGCAGAAGAAAGCCCTCTCCGCGGAGAGGGCTTTGCTGTTCCTGGCAACGGATTACGAGGTCGCCTTGCGTGGGTGCTGGACGAGCAGGTTGGGTGTAACGAAGGTTGCGGGGTCGTCCGTCTGATTGCTGTTGTTAAAGAGTGGCAGCTTCGGCGTGATAGCCTTTGTCGGATCGTCGGTCAGGGTCTTGCTGTTGACGAGATGAACCTTGTTGTCCCCCGACGTCCCAACATAGACGGTTAGGTTGTCGGAGCTGATCGTACCGGCGACCGGAGCCGTTGCGCCGGTGAGGGCGATTGGTGTCACTGTGCCAGCAGCGGGCGAGTAGGCGGGAAGCGAGCCAGAGCCTGTGTAAGTGATAAAGGCCGCGGTCGAATCCGAAGTCGGAATGATGCCGGTGATTGCGTTCGCAGTCACACCGAGAGGAACGGAGCGGCTCGAGCTGCGCTGCCCCGTGAAGTAGTTCGGCGCGACGACATCGGGGCAGGCTCCTACCGGCCTGTCGGTTCCCGGAGGCGGGGGAAGACCCGGCGGTGTAAAACCGAGATCGACCAGCGAGGCACCGCTTGCGGCGGTCGCTCCGAGAATGTGCAAACCGTCGTTCGTCGCCGCGATGCGGTCCGTCACGTCGGTCGCGGAGTCGGCCAGCGGGTAGTACAAGTTCGAGATGGAGGTTACGTTCGGCGGAGTTCCGGTGATGGTCGTGCTGGCGCAGTAGCTGCGGCCGGTGGTAGGCGAACCGGCAAGGTAGACGCCGACACTCGGCACCGTGATAGCGACATCGGAGGCAGGGGAGCCGAGAGTCGTCAGTGTCCAGCCGGTAAAGTTCGAGTGGACGAGAAGCTGATTATTCGGGACGATGTTTCCGCTCGCGTCCGGCGTACCCATGGTGATGTATACGGTCTGGTTGTCCTGCGTGAACTCGGCGTGTGTCGCCACACCGCCGTAGGTGGAGGAGATGGTTCCAGCCGAGGCGTACAGATAGACCAGCTGCTTGCGGGGATCGGTGATGATGAGCGTCGTCCCATCCGGAGAGATGGCCAGTACCTGTCCGCCTACGGTATTGTCCTCGCGGAGAATGCCGTTCGTTGTGGCGTTGAAGACCATCAGTTCGGTCGGCGAGCCCATGTAGATGGTTGAGCCATCGTTCGAGATGACCATCGAGTTGGGGGCATAAGGCAATCGCACCGGAGAGCTGACGGTCGGGTTCGTGAAGTCGATCGGCAGAAGGTAACGCGATTGGGTGCTGGCGATCCAGAGCAGCGTGCTGTTGGAGCCGGGCGTGGTGATGTTGACCGGGTTCGAAGCAACAGGCTTGCCGTTGCCGAAGAGACCGATCTGGTTGTTCGGTGACGGATTGCAGTTCGGCGGCTGGCAGAGGGCTGTGATCGATGCTGCGCCCGGGAAGATGGGAGTGATGGCACCGGTTGAGGCGGCAGGAATCGTCGTCGGCGTGGTGGAGACGAAATCAAGCGCGAGACCGGTCAGCGTCTTGCCGTTGATGTCGACCGCCGTGGCCGAAAGCGGCTGCGTGGTGTTCTGGTTGACCGTGACGCTGGTCTGGCCGCCGGTGTTCGGTACATTGAGGGCAATGGAGACCGGCGGACAGGTGGAGAAGAAGCCCGCCGACGAACCCGCCTGGGTGAGATTGGCACTGATGACAGTGGAGCCGGGCTGCTGTGCCGTAGCGACGCCGTTTTCGTCGATGGTGACGACGGAGGAGCTCTGCGCAGCAAAGGTAAGGTGGCCGACCTGACAGGTGACGTTGTTCCCATTGGCATCAAACGCCCGGGCAACCAGCTGCGCGGTCGAGCTCTGCGAGATGCACGCATTGCCAACGTAAGGATCGGCCGTTACCGTCGACTGCTTCGAGAGCTGGCAGCAGTTGGAGGACTGATTGTTGGCGTCGACGGCATCATCGGTGGTGGCGCAGGCGTTGGATGCTGTTGGATTGCCGAGAACAACGCTGGTCACTTTCGGGTGCACGAAGATTGGCAGGGGATTGCTGTTGGCGCCGCTGCCGCTGGCGACGACATAGACAGTTCCGGTCTTGCCCGTAACATTACACGTCGTGTAGTCGGGGATGCCACCGCCGGTATTCCGGTTCCACGTGCCAGCGCAGAGCTTTCCGGCTTGTGTTCCTGAGGGCACCACGTCGGCGACGTCCAGCGTCGCCTTTCCATTCGCATCGAAGACGCCGTAGGTGTATGAGGTGACCGTAACGGTGCTGCCCTTGCAATCGGTAGCTGTGGGCGACGATACCTGGCCGATCTGGCCCTGGTTCAGCGAGATTCCGTAGATCTTCGGCAGCAGCGTAATCGTCTGTGCCGTGCCGACGATGGGGCCCGAGTCTCCGCCGTTGCAGAAGACGACGGACGTCCCCCTGGAGCAGCCGGAGATGGAGACGCCGAAAGGAATTGTGAAGAGAAGCAGGACCGCTAGAGTAACAAACCGACGCATTGAACCTCCCCGTTCAACCGGAACGCAAGCCGAACGGTTTCACCGCATACGCTGAATTCCCGAGGCTTCAGTGTATAAAGCCGATGCCCCGGAGGCAACTGACAGACTGACTGTTTGACGCAGCTTTCTACTGCGCGTGAACTCCATGCTACGCAAGAGATGCGTTACTTTGCAGGCATCTCGGTCTCAAACCACTTCAAGGCGCGCTCCAGTACGTCGCGGCGGTGTCCTGGATCGTGGAAGGCGTGGCCTTCGTTAGGATAGACGACGAGCTGGGTCTTGACTCCTTCGGCGCGCAGCGCGTGCCAGAACTCGAAGCTCTGAGGAGCAGGGCATTCGCCGTCGCGATCGCCGACAACCACGAGGGTCGGAGTCTTGACATTCTTGATGAACTCGATGGCAGAGCTCTTCGCATAGACGGCGGGATCGTCGTAGACCGTCGCGCCGAAGAAGGGAACCATCCACTGGTCGATGGAGTTTTCGCCGTAGTAGCTCTTCCAGTTGCTGATGCCGGCTCCGGCCACTGCGGCATGGAAGCGCGTCGTCTGGGTGATGGCGAACATGGTCATGAAGCCGCCATAGCTCCAGCCAGTGAGGCCCACCCGATCTTTGTCGATAGGAAGGCGTGCTTCGAGCGTGTCCATGCCTGTGAGGATGTCGCGCAGGTCGCCGTAGCCAAAGTCCTTCACGTTGGCCTGGGTGAACTTCTCTCCCTGGCCGTAGCTTCCACGCGGATTCGGCATGAAGACGAAGTAGCCGAGCGCGGAGAAGGGAACCGCTCCGTAGCCGACGCCGGGCCAGCGCGGTGTAACGGCTGAAGATGGGCCGCCGTGGACATCGACGATGAGCGGGTACTTCTTTGCGGGATCGTAATTGGACGGATAGAGCAGCCAGCCCTGCACGTGGAAGCCCTCGTTCGTCCACTCGACATTCTCTGTCTTGCCCCAGAGGGGCTTGAGCGAGTCATTGAGGTGGCTGATCTGCTTGAGATGCGTCATCGGGCCGGCCCAGACCTCGGGCGCGTGCTCAAAGGAGTTACGGATGATACCGATATCGCCGTTGTGGGCAACCGAAACGCTCATGACGGAGGTTCCAGAGCCGACGGTCTCAGGCAAGGTGACGGTCTGTTTGGGATCGTCTTCCCCGGCATCGATGTGGTGGGCGACGATGCGCGAGCTGCCGCCGACGTGCTCGGAGATTTCCAGGGTCTTGTCGTCGATCCAGCCGAAGAAGGCGGGAGTTGAGGTGCGGTTGGGAGTGAGATTCTTCGGCTCGCCACCTGTCGAGGGGATGACCCAGATGTCGCCGCCGGTTGAGCCCTGATCGGACATGAGGCCGCCGATAAAGGCGATCTGCTTGCCGTCGTCAGACCAACGAGGGAGTGCGATCTGCAGACCGTGAAGAGGGCCGGAGATTGCTTTCGTATTGAGGATGGACTTGGGCAAGGCCCGATCGGTACAGTCTGGTGCTGCACACAGCGCCTGCGTGTAGAGCTGCGCCACCCACCAGTTGTTCTCTCCGGGAGGATTTGCGGCGACATAGGCGAGCTGCTTCGAGTCCGGCGACCAGCCGAATTCGTACACGTGCAGGTTGGTGGGCGTTACCTGGGAGAAGGCGCCGTTCGCGACATCGACGATGCCCACACGCTGCACCTCGACACCGTCCTCGCCGATGACCCCAGCCCACGGCTTCATTGCAGCGAGGGCGCCAGCGCTGCGCGTTGCATTTTCGACAAAGAGGAAGGCAATCGTCTTTCCGTCGGGCGACCAGGCGATGTCATCGATCTCGCCGGTAAGGTGAGTAAGCTGCCGGGACTGGCCCGTCTCTTTCGACCAAAGAAAAATCTGCGCCTGTCCGTTGTGCTCTGGGGTGCAGGTAGACGCGTAGGCGAGCGACTCACCATTCGGCGCCCACGCCGGGGCATCGCTGCCACAGGAGCTCGTGTCAGTTGCGGGGGAGATCGTCCGGTCCTTTGTCGGGTCAGGATTGGCGGTGGTGCTTAAATGAAGCTCGTATCCTTTGGCTGAGCGGGCAGACCAGGCGACGGTCTTTCCATCCGGCGAGATGGCCGCCTCCATCGGGGTGTGGGTCATGCCGAGCGTCTCGAGAAGTGCGCCGATGCGCGGATCGTCACGGCGGGCAGACGACTTGTCCTGAGCGACGAGGAGACTGGGGCAGCAAACAACGAGGGAGGCGAGGAGCAGGATAGCAGTAGAGCGGAGCCGTACGAGAACCATCTTCGAAGCCTAGCATGGAGAATCTTCGTAGATCGCGCAATGCAATCTGCATTTTCCACCCTTCTGCAGCGCGACCCGTGCAGAAGGACGAAGATTTGCGCTAAAAGTTTGACTCCAAACCAGGATATTGCTATTGTTAGAGGGTTCCGCGAGTATCCGGAGCGCGCCGGAAGGAGATAGAAGGCGCGACGGGCAGAGAAAAGCCCATGCAATCACTAGATTCCTGTGTAGCAGACGCGGAGAAGTGAATTGCGCTATACTGGATATAGAGAAAGAGAACCGCAGGGGTTGCCTGATTTCAAGGCAGCGAAAGATCTGCGGCCCATCGATTACGCGCCTGCGACACCCTCCACCTTGGATGGGCTATGCGGGTCGGAACAGCGAAACGGAGTTGGGCGAGCCTGAGAGGGTAGTTTCTCGATCGGGAAGATGGACCCGGCCACCGTCGACTGTTTTCGTCTGGTTGTACAGGGTTTTACAGACGCGAAGCAGGACTACTTCGCCCAGGGGTGCATGTGCATCCTCGCATTTGCGCGTGTGCTGCAATTTGCGAGCGAAGGGTTCTTTTGCGCGCCTGACAAAAGTTTAGGTTTGCAATACCAAGGAGTCCGAGTGCCTACGTTTCATCAGCTCGTCAAGCAGGGCCGCACGCCCACCCGCTATAAGACTGCCAGCCCCGCGCTGCAGGGTTCCCCTCAGCGCCGTGGTGTCTGCACCCGCGTCTACACCCAGACCCCAAAGAAGCCGAACTCGGCGCTCCGCAAAGTGGCCCGCGTCCGCCTGACCAACGGGATCGAGGTGACTACTTACATTCCGGGCATCGGCCACAATCTGCAGGAGCACTCGATCGTGCTCATCCGTGGTGGCCGCGTGAAGGATCTGCCAGGCGTTCGCTACCACGTTGTGCGCGGCACGCTCGACTCGGTCGGCGTGGCCAACCGCAAGCAGAGCCGCTCGAAGTACGGCGCCAAGCGTCCCAAGGCTGCTGCCAAGTAAACCGAAGTTTTAGCCATCAAGCCCAGTTCGTGAGAGGTCACCGCGCTGGGGGAAGAAGAGAGAAGAAGGAATGCCGAGAAAAGGTTACATTGCGAAGCGTGAAGTTGCGGCCGATCCGGTCTACAACTCGACACTGGTGACGAAGTTCGTCAATTCCATGATGTGGGGCGGCAAGAAGTCGACCGCGCAGGGCATCTTCTATGAGTCGATGAAAAATCTTGAGGCCAAGGGTGGCGACGAGGCCCTGAAGCTCTTCAAGAAGGCCGTCGAGAACGTGAAGCCTCTGCTGGAAGTGAAGAGCCGCCGCGTTGGCGGTGCGAACTACCAGGTGCCGATCGAGGTCAACCCCGAGCGGCGGACCTCGCTTGCGATTCGCTGGCTGGTGACCTACGGTCGCGCCCGCGGAGAAAAGGGCATGGTCGAGAAGCTGACGGCCGAGCTGCTGGATGCGGCGAACGGCCGTGGCGCGGCGATGAAAAAGAAGGAAGACGTTCACCGCATGGCTGAGGCGAACAAGGCCTTCGCGCATTACCGCTGGTAAACACTTCTTCGCAAAGCTTTGGTTTTAGGGTTCAACGCAGTAATTACCGCGGGCAGTCCCCGCAGATGAGAGATCAATCGTGGCACGCACTACACCTCTGAATCGTTGCCGGAACATCGGAATTATGGCGCACATCGACGCCGGTAAGACGACGACGACCGAGCGCATCCTCTTCTATACGGGCATCACGCACCGTATCGGCGAGGTGCACGAGGGCACTGCGACCATGGACTGGATGGAGCAGGAGCAGGAGCGCGGCATCACGATCACCTCGGCTGCGACGACCTGCACCTGGAAGAGCCACCGTATCAATATCATTGACACCCCCGGTCACGTGGACTTCACGGCCGAGGTGGAGCGTTCGCTTCGCGTGCTCGACGGCGCGGTCGCCTGCTTCGATGCAGTTGCCGGCGTGCAGCCCCAGTCGGAGACGGTGTGGCGTCAGGCTGATAAGTACAAGGTTCCCCGCATCTGCTTCATCAACAAGATGGACAAGGCGGGAGCTGATGCCGTGTACGCGACATCGACGATCGTCGATCGTCTTGGCGCTCGCGCTGTGCCGATCAATATCCAGATCGGCGCGGAGTCGAAGTTTGCCGGCGTCGTCGACTTGGTCACGATGAAGGCAATCCTCTGGCACGACGAGACGATGGGCGCCGAGTACTCGGTTGAAGATATCCCGGCTGAACTGCTCGACAAGGCCACCGAGGCCCGTCACTTCCTTATCGAGGCGGTCTCTGAGCACGATGACGACCTGATGCACCTCTATCTTGAGGGCCAGGAGCCGACGGCGGAGCAGCTCAAGGCTGGCATACGCAAGGCGACGATCGCAATGAAGATCTTCCCTGTCCTCTGCGGCTCGTCGTTCAAGAATAAGGGTGTGCAGACGCTGCTCGACGCCGTGGTCGACTTCCTACCCAGCCCAATCGACATTCCTCCGGTTCAGGGCGCTAATCCTGACAACTTCGAGGAGAAGATCACCCGCAAGACGGAAGACAACGAGCCATTCTCGGCTCTCGGCTTCAAGATCATGACCGACCCCTTCGTCGGCCAGCTGATCTTCATCCGCATTTACTCGGGCACGCTGAAGACCGGCGACTCGGTTCTGAACCCGCGCACCGGTAAGACCGAGCGCATCGGCCGTCTGCTGAAGATGCACGCCAACAAGCGCGAGGAGATTACTGAGATCCTCGCGGGCGACATCTGCGCTGCGGTTGGTCTCAAGAATCTGGTCACCGGCGACACGATCTGCACCGACAAGGCTCCGATTGTGCTCGAGTCGATCGACTTCCCTGCGCCCGTTATCGAGCTCGCTGTCGAGCCGAAGACCAAGGCCGACCAGGAGAAGATGGGCATGGCGCTGGCCAAGCTCGCGCAGGAGGACCCGACCTTCCGCGTGCACACCGATCCTGACTCGGGCCAGACCATCATCGCCGGCATGGGCGAACTGCACCTCGAGATCATCGTCGACCGCATGATGCGCGAGTACAAGGTCGAGGCCAATGTAGGTAAACCGCAGGTGGCCTATCGCGAGACGATCCGTGCGAACGCCGAGGCCGAGGGCAAGTACATCCGCCAGACCGGCGGTTCTGGTAACTACGGCCACGCGAAGATTCGTATCTCGCCCAACGATCCGGGCAAGGGCTACGAGTTCTCGAACGACATCAAGGGTGGCGTTATCCCGAAGGAGTACATCAAGCCGATCGATCAGGGCATTCAGGACGCGATGACTCGCGGCGTGCTTGCCGGCTACGAGATGGTCGATATCAAGGTCTCGTTGTACGACGGTAGCTATCATGATGTCGACTCGAACGAAATGGCGTTCAAGATCGCCGGTTCGATGGCCTTCAAGGAAGCTGCTCGCAAAGCGAAGCCAGTCCTGCTCGAGCCTGTGATGGACGTCGAGGTCACGGTTCCTGAGGAGTACATGGGAACGATCATCGGCGACCTGAACTCACGCCGCGGCCGTATCGAGGGCATGGAGATGGTCGGCGGAACTCAGGCGATCAAGGCCACGGTGCCGCTGTCGACGATGTTCGGTTACGCGACGCACATGCGTTCTTCGACGCAAGGCCGCGCGAACTACTCGATGCAGTTCAAGCAGTATGAAGAGGCTCCCAAGTCGGTCTCCGAAGAGATCATTGCCAAGGTTCAGGGCAAGGAAGCCAAGGTTTAGTCAGGTATTCGTAACGCAGCACAGGAAGAAAGACGGAGAGAGCAATGGCGAAGGAAAAATTTGACCGGTCCAAGCCGCACGTGAACATTGGGACGATTGGTCACATTGATCACGGCAAGACGACGCTGACGGCGGCGATCACGAAGGTTCTGTCGAAGCACAACCCGAAGAACGCGTTTCGTTCGTTCGACACGATCGACAACGCTCCTGAGGAGCGCGAGCGCGGCATCACGATTGCGACCTCGCACGTGGAGTACGAGACGGCGAACCGTCACTATGCCCACGTCGACTGCCCGGGCCACGCCGACTACATCAAGAATATGATCACGGGCGCGGCGCAGATGGACGGTGCGATTCTCGTGGTCGCGGCGACCGACGGTCCGATGCCCCAGACCAAGGAGCACGTTCTGCTGGCGCGCCAGGTCGGCGTGCCGTACATCGTGGTCTTCCTGAACAAGTGCGATGCGGTTGAGGATCAGGAGCTGGTTGACCTGGTCGAGATGGAGGTCCGTGAGCTTCTGTCGAAGTACGACTTCCCGGGCGACGACGTTCCCGTGGTCCGCGGTTCGGCGCTGGGCGCTCTGAACGGCGAGGCGCAGTGGGAGGCCAAGATCGACGAGCTGATGGACGCTGTCGACAAGAACGTTCCGCAGCCGGACCGCATGGTCGACCTTCCGTTCCTGATGCCGATCGAAGACATCTTCTCGATCTCGGGCCGCGGCACCGTAGTCACCGGCCGTATCGAGCGCGGCAAGGTGAAGGTTGGCGAGGAAGCCGAGATCGTGGGCTTCCGCGAGACGCGCAAGACCGTGGTGACGGGCGTCGAGATGTTCAAGAAG
>NZ_JQKI01000033.1 GCF_000745965.1 Edaphobacter aggregans DSM 19364
TCGTACGCTAACCAATATCACCGAGCCTAAAGCAGCTTCGCCACAATCTCGCGCTCACAATAGCCGTTCGCCGCGGGCTTCACGAATGATGCAGGTTAGATCTCTTCAGCCCAACTGGGGCGATGCCGTCTGGACCAGGGTTGCCCAGCATTCCAACACTACCCTTTCACCTAATATTTGACGGGTTACCGGATGCAATTTACCGGTTTAAGCGCAGCTACTACCTTCCAGCCGGGAGGACTCAATGCCAATAACTCCCGTTATGAAATTCTGGTTCAACCATAAGATCGCATCGATTTCATTAGCACTTTCCATCTTGGAAATCGCCATTGTGTGGGGTGCTACGACATTTCTTTACTCCAAGGGTCCGAACGCGTTCGTGTACCGACTAGCTAGTGGAGCTTGGGTTATTGGCACCATATTGTCAATTGTCTTCGCTGTCATAGCAATCCTGATTGATCGCAATCGAAAGATTGGTATGCTGGCCCTAATTGCGGCAGTTGTTGTCTTTTTTGTCTGTGGCCTGCCTATGATTGTATGAAGGTTGTAACCGCTGAACCCATACCCACATGCCCGATGCCGTTGTAGCCCCAAATACAGGGATAATCGTTCGTTCAGCCTCGCCAACCAATAAGAATTATGGGCCTGCGAAAGTGCCGGATTCGCAGATGCGTTGTGAGACTGCACTTATCGGAGCCGCCCTATTAGCCGGAGTATCCGACTCTTACAATAACCTAACAGTAGGTTGGACAGACGTTATGAAATTACTCCCATCAGCAGCCCCTGCGGCAGGTGTCTTGACAGCTGGAGCGGCGGAAGGTCTCGGCTTTACCGCAGCTGGCGCCGGAGCAGCCGGATCACTTGTATCTGGGGTCGCAGAAGCAGGGGCGTTTGTCGCGGGTGTATACCTTTTGGGGAACACGGCTTATGAGATGGGCCAATACATGTCCAATCACTCATGTGTAGGGAGATAAACATGAATAGTACTTCCGGAACACGAACCCAACGCATTATATGGGCGGTTATTGTAGGAGGAATGGCCTTATATTGCGACAAAAGAGCACCGACAGCGGATCGAGCCATCATCCAGGCAATAATCTGGACGGTCGCCGTATTTTCACTACTCTTCATCGAACTGCGTAGGACTCTTCTGAGAGCAAGGCAAATGTTGATCGCCATATTGCTCATGGCAGTTCACTTTTGCGGTATCTATGCCATTCGGAATCTATTTCCGTTTGATTCATCTTTCACAATCATAGTTGGCAGCGTGGCAGAGGCTATTGTGGTCGGGCTGGCATACATCAGATTAGGTCAATCGGTTGACCCTGAAGGTCCATTTGGACCAACGGAAGCGGAGAAACAGGCCAAGAAACGTCGTTCCCATATTATGAGTGGCCCCAAATAGTGGGAACCAGAACAAGCCGACAATCCAATCACGGATGCAACAAGCCGCACATGCAATGTGCGGGACGAGTCCGGCGGGTAGAGTGACCAAATCCGTCATAGGTGGGTTTGCCATTGGGTTCGGTATGGGAGCGGTCAAGGGATTCGTAACGGGAGAGCTGTTTGGAGGCGAGGTTAGTTTAGGCGCTACGGGACTGGTCGGTGCTGTCGCAGGCGGTTTCATCCAAGGTTCCGTTGGCGCGATGAATGGCCTCGGTACAGGTACCGCGTTAGCTGCCGAGTGCAAAGCGGGGTTCATGTATGACAACAACTAACGGAGTCTCTGAAAAAGCCCCCGCGCCGAAGCCTAGAAGAACGTTCATGCAGCGGCTAGGTTCCACAGCGCTTTGGTATGGTATCCCGGCTGTCTGTGTGGAGCTGTTCGGGATACCAAGGAACCTGTGGCCCTACGTGCTGATCTATGTTCTTCCCGCAACCGCTGTGGGGGTCGTTACTGGAGCGGTGATCGAGCATGCAGTCGTGACGCGTCGGAGCAAAGCCAGTGGTTAGGCTCTCCACGGAGACACGCCAGCAGGCCGCCCTCCGGGGCGGTCTTGCTTCGTCTGGAGGAGCGCGCTGCCTACGGCATCGGGTTGAGGGGTGACACGTCATCCCCAAAGGGTAACTGCAAAGGTGCGTCAAGTTTGCGACAGCTAACATGTCTCGTTTCAGTTGGTTACGTTTTCGTGTTTCCGGCTGTAAACACGAGCGTTTGGGAGCAGCATCGAAGAGTTTTCTTCGGTAAATGCGTTGCGACAGTGGCATTTGTAGAAACCGGCGAGGTAGAGGGCGCATCCAAGCGCTTCAAGTACCCAAGTTCCAGGCAGGGGCATCCCGAATGGCCTCCTCTTACGACAAGTCACACGAAATAGTCTCCCCCTCGTCCCCCACTGCTCCGGCGAATGAAACCTCCCGCGCGAAATCCATTGCGACGCGCCTCACAGACGCTGAGTTCGGCGAAGTGGAGGCGGCTGCCGCCAAAGCAAGAAAGAAGGTGGCCGAATGGCTGCGCGAAGCGGCACTCGCTCATGCGCGCGCCGCTCAGGAGGAGCAAACCGATCCGATCCTTCTGGCGGAAATCATGGGAATGCGCAACCTGATGCTGAATCTGTTTGCCAAGGCGTCGCAGGGGCCACTGAGCGTGGACGATCTGCGGAAGATGTCGGCATATTCTGACTCAACAAAAGGACAAAAGGCCGAAGACTTCCTGGCCCAAAGGCGTCGCCGAAACAGCACCAAGACCCCGGACAATGCGTCATGAAACTGTCTCGGATTCGCACTGCATTTCCGTGGCGCATCGCGGTGGTTCTGGCCCTGACTCCGTGTCTCCCTCTGCTGGCGTTTTGGGCGTGGTTTACTTGGGAACTTCCGCCGCTCCAACGGTATTATCTGGTGGCATATTGGGATAGCACCGAGGGTGCAAAGGAGCCCGGAGCACAGACACAAATCCGATGGCTATCGGAGACAGCTCCCGGACGCAAGAACCAGTTGCTGATCAGCTCCGATGTTACGGATGGGAGTCAGAGCGGTCTGCCCATGGAATTATCTTCCGCTGCACTTGGGCAGGGCTGGATTGGGATAGAGACAAGTCAAGTGCAAAGCATCGGGTCTGCCGAGTTGGAAGGATTTCTCCGAGAAGACTTCTACGATGGCCGGAGTCTTCCTCAAATGGCGACTGAGCCTTTGCTCTATAGCTGCGTAACTTTGGTGATTGTCGTGTATCTCGTGTTCGTCATGAAGGAGGAGATAGGCGACGAATGGAGACGACTTCGCCGAGCCGTTCCCGAACCGGAATGGAGATGGGAATCCGGAGGAGATCGACTCGCAAATCAAGAGGGACTCACCGCCCGGATTCGGTCGCACATCGTCCGCTGGAATAGCGAGACAAAGTTTCTGTTTAACTGGATCAATTTCAGGGCTGCAATCAGCCGCCATCACAGCATCAATCAACCCGTCAATATAGAGCGTCTTCGCGGTGATGATGAACCAGTCTCCACTGAAGTTCAGCAGGAGAGTTCAAACCCACAGCATCTTCCCAATCCACTTTCTAGCCAAGCCTCAAAGGCACTCTCCAACACTCGCCCCATCTTCCGCGGATCGTCAACATCGCACGCCGCTCGTTCGGAGTCAAAACCGTGGGAAGAATCTGAGTGGATTGATTGACGTAGGCGATCTCTTGTCTCTAGCCTTCTCCGAAAGCAACTGCGTCTCGCGGCTCGGCGCGCCAACTAATAGTGGAAGTACCTAAATGTTCTCAAAGGAGAGCGGTTCGAGAACAAAGCGGACTCCAATTCGCCAGGACAATGCGCCCGTTGAAATCCAGGAAGAAGACTCCATCTTCAGTTAAGACTATGAGGCGTTTCCGCGTCGTAATATCACCCTCAAACTACTAATTATGCGCCAGCAATTGATGCTCAATATACCTTCAATAACTATCAAGAGAACACACATGAATTATAGAAATCAGCAGTGTTCATAAGGTGTTTGGCGATTCCGTCAGTAAAAATAATTCTGAATTATGACCTGCTTATCCACAATTCGCGTTAGTCTATGCGTCAAGGCAGTTGTGAGATGCTGCCGCGCTCGTTGTGGAGCTGAAGCGCATGTTGACTATCTCCAAATCGTTGTCGGCTGGACAGGCCCGAACGTATCACTCCCGTGAGTTCAGTTCGGAAAAGCAAAACTATTGGAGCCGTGACCAGCAAGGCCACAGCGAGTGGGAGGGAAAACTTCCGCAGGAGTGGGGCTTAAACGGCAATGTTGGAGCCGCAGAGTTCGCTCGTTTGAGCGAAGGCAGGCATCCTGAGAGTGATGCGCAACTGGTTAAGCACCAGCCTGCCAGGACATACGACAATCGGTATGGTAAGCAGGTCACCAGCACGGAGCACCGCGCGGGTTGGGACGCGACGTTCTCCGCACCGAAGTCCGTCTCTCTCACGGCCCTTGTGGGCGGCGATGAACGGGTGCGTGCGGCGCACCGTGAAAGCGTGCGCGTGGCGTTGCATGAATTGGAGCGGTATACACAGGCGCGCATCGGCAACGTCCATGCGCCGGAGACAACGGGCAAATTCATCGCCGCGACCTTCGAGCATGACACCGCTCGTCCGGTAGATGGCTATGCTGCGCCGCAGCTTCACACTCACGCGGTCATTTTCAATGTGACCGAGCGGGACAACGGGCAGACGCGGGCGTTGCAAGAACGCAGTCTCTTTCAGTCACAACAGTACGCGACCAGCGTATACCGATCCGAGCTTGCGAGCAGACTCCAGGACCTCGGCTATGAGATCGAGCGCGGCAAGCATGGTCAACCTGAGATCAAGGGCTATTCGCAGGAATATCTGGAGGCATCGAGTCCGCGTCGCGTACAGATCAAAGGACACTTGCAAGAAATTGGCAGAGACGGCGCGGGCGCAGCGCAGGTTGCTGCTCACCGTACACGCGACAGCAAGGAGATCCATTCTCCCGATGAGGTATTGCAGCGGCACCGCGAGTTGGCTGCACGGTTCGGCCATCAGGCAGATCATGTAGTCGCAAAGGCACGCGAACAGCATCAAGTTGTGCAGCCGGAGAAAACGGTGCAGCAGTCGGTGACCTATTCGAGAAATCATGTCTTTGAACGCTCTGCAGTTCAGGATGAGCGCGCGATCCTACAAGCGGCGATAGATCGCAGCATGGGGCAGGCCACCTACGGCCAAGTACGAGAGGAGTTTGAGCAGCGGGTGATGCGAGGTGAGTTTCGGGCGATTGCACGAACGAATGGCAGAGCCGCACCGCTGTACACGACCGCTGAAATGATGCGCAAGGAACGTGAGATCGTTGGGCATATGCAGCGTGGCAATCAGCGCGGCTACGACGATCCAATGTTGCTTTCACCGCAGTTGCGAATTTGGACAGAAGATCGCCATCCTGAGTTGAACCGGGCGCAACGCAATGCGGTAAATGAGATATTCCTTAGCCGCGAGAAGATCGTGGGACTCGATGGCGTCGCGGGTGCGGGCAAGACAACGACGTTGGCAGTCGTCCGCGAAGGCGCGGAAGCACAGGGATACAGGGTCGAGGGGTTTGCGCCTACATCTCGCGCCGCGCATAAGCTCTCGGAGGCCGGCATGGAGACCTCGACATTCCAGCACCACCTCGCGAGAGGAGCCCAGCCGGACACTGGAGAGAAGCGACTGTATGTGCTCGACGAGTCTTCGCTAGCCTCGACCCGTCAGATGCACGAGTTCATCGAACGTCTTCATCGCAATGATCGAGTGTTGTTGGTAGGAGATAGTCGCCAGCATGAAGCCGTGGAGGCGGGTCGTCCGTTCGCACAATTACAACAAGCAGGAATGCGTACGGTGACGTTGGATGACATTGTTCGACAGCGCGACCCCGAGTTGAAGCAGGTCGTCGAGCAGTTGGCGCGCGGCCAGGTGGGAGCCGCTGTAGAGAACCTCGACCAGCAGGGCCGTGTGCATGAGGTAAAGGGGCATGATGAGCGGATCGTGGCCATTGCGCGAGAGTATGCAAAGTCTCCTGACGGAACACTCGTTGTTTCCCCGGACAACCGTTCGCGTAACGAGATCAATCAGCGGATACATGATGAACTGCAATCGCGCGGTGTTGTGAGCAGGCATGAGCATTCCGTGCGAACGCTTGTACCTCGTCAGGAGATGACCGGAGCAGACCGCAGTTGGGCACAGCAGTATCAGGTCGATGACATCCTGCGCTACTCGCGATCATCGAAAGAGACCGGAATCAAGAGGGGCGACTACACTCGCGTCCTTGCTGTGAATGCACAGGAGAATACGCTGACCGTTGTACGTGCGAGTGGGGAGCAGACAATCTACGATCCGCGTCGCCAGAGTGGAGTTTCGGTCTACCGAGAACAGGAGAAAGCATTCTCCGTGGGTGATCGAATGCAGTTCACCGCACCCAGCCAGGAGTTGAAGATTGCGAATCGCGACTTGGGAACCGTCGAGAGCATCGCGCCGGATGGAACGATGCGGTTGCGGTTGGACGACGAGCGCAGCGTCGCTATCAATCCGCAACGCCATCCGCATCTGGACCACGGATATGCGTTGACGAGCTATTCCAGCCAGGGTCAGACGGCAGATCGCGTGTTGGTTCACATAGACACCGAACTTGGTGCGAAGGATCTCCTCAACAACCGTATGGCGTATGTGTCGCTCTCACGCGGCCAATGGGACGCTCAAATCTTCACTGACAACCGGGAGAAACTGCCACAGGCGTTAGGCCACGATGTCTCGCACCAGAGCGCCTACAAGCCAGAACAGGCTATCGCCCTATCGCCGCAGAAGATCATGCCAACGCCTGACAAGGAGGTAAGGATGGGTTTTGGGTTGAGTCTTTGAACACCTCATTCGTGAAGAGATGAGGGGATGGTGGTAAGCAAGTCGTACTTGAGGACAGGGACGTTCAGAACACGCACGAAAATCTTTTACAGGAGATGGGACTATGTCGGCAGAGCGGGCCATTGATTTCGAGAGAGGCGCATTGAAGTCGCCACAACGGGAGTACACAAGGGCAGAATTCAGGGCCGATCGCAAAAAGCCTCCCCAGCGGGTCACTGTGGCACCCGAAGACAAACTGCTGGTGAGTCGTGAAGAGGCTGCTCAGCTTCTTTCTATTAGCCAGCGTGGACTCGACTACCTTGTGTCGTCGAAACGCTTGCCGACCCGGAGAATCGGAGGGCGAGTTCTCATTCCGGTAGCCGACCTTCGAAAGTATGCTCGCTGCGATCATCCGGAACGGATCGTTGGCTGAAGCCTGTCCAGCACGATTCATTTTGGCTCTGAAGAACAATCACGTATGGATAAAGCCGGATCAGTCCGATGGCTTTGCAAATCAAGCTGCCTTCTTACTGTTCAAAATAGATACAGCATTCTCTAAATGCCTCTGATCCATGTGGGCGTAACGGGCCGTCATCTGGATTGTCTTATGACCGGCGAGTTCCTGAATCGTCTTGAGGGGAACGCCAGCCTGTGCTAAACGGGAACAAAATGTGTGCCTGTTATCATGCCAGCGGTAGTTCTTCACCTTTGCCTTTTTGAGTGTTTCAATCCACCACTTCTTGTTATCGCCGATCCCGAATATGGAATCCGAAGGAGACTGATTAGGCCTGTCTTCAGCGCGATCCTTGCGCGACAAGTGCATGGCAAGAAGCGCCCGAAATGCCTCATAGACATCATCATTCATAGGTATATAACGGACTTCAGCGTTCTTTGTATCACTGACTGAAATACGGCGACGTTCGAGGTCCACATCTGGCCTCTGGAGGCTGTACTGCTCACCCTTACGCATACCGGTCCCAAGGGATATGGTGAGCTCATGGATGCGATGCTCCAGCCGTTTCCGCATCTGCTTGTTTAGAGTCGGGCAGGCGTCTACGGCATTCTGCAAGACCTTACGGATTCTCACTTCTTCCTCCTCACGCAGAAAGCGAATCACGCCGTTGCTGATCTTCTTCTGTTTGACATCACGAGCAGGATTCACTTGAACCTTGTCCCTTTCCTTGCCGTAGCGGTACATAGAAGAGAGCGTGACCTTAAGGCGATTGCGAGAAGCCGGGGCTAAGGGCTTACCCGTCTTGTCATTCTTTACTGAGTCAAGCCAATCGGCGAGTTCGGGTGGCCTGATGGATGCAGCTACACGATCTCCGAACTCCTGCTTGATTAGGCCGATGCGGTAGACCGGATTCCTTTGGTCCTTGTACTCTTTCGGATTGCGCTGGATATGACGCAATAGGTCATCACACAACTCGCTGACTGTGACCGAACCAGTGATGACCGGAGCGGCTCTTAGATCGTTGGCGGTCTGAGGTTTCTCTTTCGCGGTCTTGGGAATATAGCCTTCCCGGTCATCCCTGATCTTCTGAATCGTGGCCAAATGGGCAATGGCCTTTTTCATGCCGGCCTTGTTGGGGCCAAAAGACTTCTTTACGCCAACGCCTTTCACCTTATAGCGGGCGTACCAGTAGCCTTTGCGT
Organism: Edaphobacter aggregans DSM 19364; assembly: GCF_000745965.1. Lineage (GTDB taxonomy): Bacteria > Acidobacteriota > Terriglobia > Terriglobales > Acidobacteriaceae > Edaphobacter > Edaphobacter aggregans. Next base: position 8,435 of record NZ_JQKI01000033.1, read on the forward strand.
TCATACAGCCCAGGAAAATCCTCATGGGCGAGCATTGCGTCGATTGTCTTTGCTGTGGTGTTGGCAGCCATATCCACCTCCGAAATCTCCGCTTCAGGATACGCCAAGTGGTACACCTTTGGTACACCACGGCCAAATTTTCATGCAGGCTATTGCAAGTCTTTCCAAACTCCGCAATCATCACAACGTCCAATGTTTATAGGGTTCCAAGCCGCATCGACCTGCAATCCGTCGAAGTGGGCTGCAAAGCCTGGAGCGCACTCCTAACGCGAAGGTCGCAGGTTGGACTCCTGCCCGGGCCACCACTAACTCCTTGAAAATCTTGCCTATTTGTAAACGAGGCCCTCACGAACAGAATAGCCGTGTCCCCGCCTGGGGATACTTTGGGGATACTTAGTGGCCGGTTCCGATGCTCGTCGGTGCACCTCTGTGCGCACAAATGGTCAGATCACGGGCCGCGCTCTGGTGCGCGTCGTCACCCTTGTGCCCACCTCCCATTGGAGGATAGCGGGGCCGAAAATGGTCTTCAAACGACCGACCGACTTAGAAGGACCGACACGCGCGCAACTCATCATGGCCAGGAGAACTAGTCTCCACTCAAAAGGCTGATTAGATAAGGGCGAAGGCTCCAACGCACCCCGGTAGACTGTGGTTGGTTTAGAGACCAGGGTCAGCGGGAGGAGGGAGTCCGGATGATCATAATAGGCTGTGATTTTCACCCAAGCTATCAACAAGTCGCCATGTTCAACACTGAGACCGGCAGAATCGATGACCACAAGCTAATGCACGCGACCGGAGAAGCTGAGCGGTTCTACAGAAAATTGGCTTCACCCGCCTTGGTGGGTATCGAAGCGGTAGGCAACGATCAGTGGTTCGTGTCCTTGCTGCAGAAGCTAGACCATGAAGTGTGGATCGGCGATGCCGCGCAGATACGTGCCAGCTATGTACGGAAGCAGAAAACGGATCGACGGGACGCAAAACACATTCTGCAACTGTTGATAGATGGTAGATTTCCGCGCATCTGGATACCGGGCGCGCGGAGATGCGGGATCATCGCCAGTTACTCATCCATCGGCATAAGCTGGTGCAGATACGCACGCGGGTTAAGAACGAACTCCAACATCTCATGTTGAACCAGGGAATGCAGAAAAAGCAGAAGCTGTGGAGTGAGGAAGGCCGTGCTGCGCTCGCATCTCTTCCTCTGGAACCATGGGCAGATCGACGTAGGCAAGACCTACTCAACTTACTCTCCATGCTGGATGGTCAACTGGAAATGCTGAGCGATGCGCTAACGCAGGTGGCCGGACACTACCCCGACGTGCATCTGCTGATGAGCCAGCCAGGAGTCGGCACCGTAACTGCACTCGCCTTCGTGTTGACCGTCGGAGATGTTCGCCGCTTCCCGCGTGGCAAGCAAGTCGCCAGTTACCTGGGCCTGATTCCTCGCGAGTACTCGTCTGGAGGCAAGCAGCGGATGGGCGGGATCAGCAAACAGGGAAACCGACTGCTCCGATTCCTTCTGGTTGAAGCTGCGAACAGAGCCGTGCGCTTTGATCCTGTATTTCGCAAGGAATATCTACACCGTTGCCATCAGAAACACTTCACCGTGGCCAAGGTGGCCGCAGCACGCAAACTCGCGATACGAATGTACTGGATGCTTCGCACCCAGACACCGTATCCACAAGTTCTCTCATCGAGGGTAGCCTGAAATGTATTCTGGTCAGCGAAAGCCAGACCGACAGGCTGAGTAGGCGCTCTCGCACCCAGCATAGGCTGGGTGTCCGAATAGAGGAATCATGGCCGCAGTTCGTGGCCGTATTGATGGTTGGTGGAGGACATTCCACCGAAAGTGATTCTATGAGGTTCCGCTCAAGCCCCGGTCTCTAAACCCTGGCTCAGAGCGTTGCTTCAAGCAGCGAACAGGATGTTTTGTCCTTGACACAGCCTTCGCCCTTATTGACGAATACATTTGCGCAGACTTGTCTTCTCGACCAAACTTCCCCTTGCAGTCCTGCGGGGGACCATACATATCGGGACTGATGCCTGCTCGGCATCAATGGCGTGGAAGCGCTTGCTTGAGATCAAGCCCTCGATGGCCCTTCGCCTCTCTCTCTCTGACGCCAAGTGCCGGTTTTCGACATATCATCTACTGGAAAGAGGTGACGCTTAGAAATGGCGACGATCGACTCGAGGATCACTCCGCTCGTTGAAGCTCTCATTGCTTCCGGCGCAGATTCGATCGCTTTAGAAATCCTATCCGAGATACGGCGCGGGCGGGTCGACGAGGATACTGAAGAAGAACTCAGAGAGGCGCGCGAGGCGATTGGCCATTTCCGAGAAGGAAAGCGATTGCCAGGCTTCGTACCAAGGGAGCCCAAGGTACGTCATCTCAGCGGTGAAGAGCAGATCGAGTTTGCTGCGGAGTATGCGATCGAACGTCTCACGCGAGATCTCGAGATGGCTGAGGCCTCCCTTGAGAACCTGAACAAGATCACAACAGGCAGAGATGTGGACAGCGCATCTGCAGGTGCCAACAAGCCGGCGAACACAGTATTGCGGTGGGTAGACACCGAACGCGTCCTAGATCGAAAACAGATTGAAGAAGCGAGGGCAAAGCTACCCGCGCTGCGCGAAGCGTTATCAGTATGGTCGACTGCGGCGCGGGAAGGTGCGAAAAGCCGATTGAAGCAATGTCCACCGGTATATTCAGTCGCCCATAACTTTCAGCTTCTGCGTCAGGATCAGGTCCTCATGGTCGAATGCCGAAGCCACAAGATTGATTTCAGCCGCTGCAATTCCCAGAGCCGTTGCTTCCTGTCTCCAGCGTGAGACGGCATTGCCCACTTCATACGCCGTCTGCCGCGCTTGCGTCTGATCGAGTCGGAAGTATTCTGCAACACTCAAGGCGAGTTCAAGCGAAGCATCCCCGCTCTGCTCATCAATGAGCGTGGACAGGATGCGCGGACGAAACTGAACTGGAACCGGGTTTAGGTCGTATGCGGGTGACAATCTCCAACCTCGATTTCCTTCATAGAGGAAGCCATGATTGCGCAGGTGATCGTCCGTATTCGAGATTAGAACCGAGAAGACAATTCTCCGCCAAAGCTCATGCAGATCTTCTGTGGGAGCCGCACCATACCTTTGAATCGCGTCCGCTATTTCCAAATAGCTTCGTGTCTCGTGGTCCACGGCCCCAAGCATACTCATTGCCGAGAGGAACGGCCGCCGTGTAGTCCCTTGACGGTCGAAGCGCCGCAGGAGAAAGACTGGCCTGCCAGCGACTTTTTCAATTCTGCCAGTCGCGGTATTGATTCCTGCTGCTGACGCTAACCGTAAGGCCGCAGCCTCCCACAAAACAGTGCTGATACGGTCGGCGTGGTGGGGGAACTTTGCAATCGCAAGCTCTCCATCGCGATCCCTCACCGAAGCTTTTGGGCGTGCGCCGCCGAGAGACGATCCGGGCGCAAGCAGCAGGCGCAAATCTTCTGCAGTTTCCACTTCGTCGTAGACGTGCTCGCTCGCAGCGAGGAGCGCAGGCAACTCAATCAGTGGAGGCGTTCGATGGTCGACGACTTGACGCAAAAATGGACCGCCCCCCTGTTCTGCGAATCGAAGAGCGCCCTGGCGCGTTTCATCGTCGACCAGAAGCAGATAGTCAGCCTCCCAAAGAGTACGGGGCGGCTCACCTGCTTTTCTTTCCCGCCTTGCTTCGGCGCGCATCATCAAGGCTCTGCCCCAGCGGTCGGGAGCCGAATCTCCAATTGCGCCAAACAGCCTCTTCCCGGTGTCCGTGTGGTACGGAGCGGCATCCATCTGCAGGGCCGGCTCTAAGGCAAATCGCTCTGGATTTTTAAGCCAGCTTTCGTCGTATTGAAATGTAGCGCTTTCAGTCCTGTTGCGAGCGCGCAGCCATAAACGCCCAACCAAGTGGGGCGTGTTGTCGAGGTCAACGTAGACAAATATTTGACGGTCCATCACTTCCTCGTTGGGGCTTTGGCCGCACGCCTGGGACGAATTTCAATTCGTTTCGGCAAGCGTTCTTCATCAAGTGCGAGTCCAATCTCGTCCGATCTTGCGCTGGCGAGTTCACGCAGCTTGTCGATCATCCCGAGCGCAAACAGAACAGCAGCGTAGGTTCCCATAGCAACGCCCGGATCGCCTTTTTCTAGCTTTGCGAGAGTGGTACGTGAGATAAACGCGCGTTGTGCCATTACCGCCACCGGAATGCGGCGGCGCAGCCGCGCATCCCGGATGTCGCTTCCGAACTTCCGCATCGCGTTTTTGACAGGGATGGGTAGGGTATCCATAATAATCAACCCAAGGCTACGTCCATAATTGTGAACGTAATAACGAGTAGTGTCAATTATTATGAACGCAGATAGTGGGCTTGCGTGCCATAGGAATGGATGCAACGAAGATCTGGCAACGGGCTTCGGTCACGCGTTGGCGACGTCCGCTGCTCAGCTGGCTAGACGCCCCGGGTGATCGGCCCGCGCGAAGCGCTGAAGTTCGGAAATTGGGATCAGGACCCGCGAGCCAATTCGTCTTGTCGTGAGTTGCTTGTTAGCGACGAGATAGTCGAGCGCACGGGCACTGATAGAGAGCAAGTCCGCGGCCTCTCTTCTCCCGACGAGTAGTCGCTGATTGTTCGGAACGATCGCCCTGGCTGGTGGTTTCCTCTGTGAGACGAACTCTTCTTGCATGGAATTGCACCTCCTAGCCCGCATGATGACGAGAGCTGGCTACGATGTCCAATTCATTTTGTAGATAGCGCCATAGCTCGGGAAGATGACAGTCGGTGCGCGGGGTTGACGATATTGATACCTCTTGTGGAAAATCATTAACGCAGGATTTACGGCAAGACCCGTGAACGGAAGTGTCCACCGCACCGCAGAGCACCGGGGGGCCCATGATTGACTACGATCAGTTGGAATTTCGTCACTTGAAGTATCTCCAGGCAATCGCTGAAGAAGGAACAATCACCGCAGCTTCAGCCCGAGTCCACATCACTCAATCCGCAATCAGCACCCAGATCAAGCAGCTCGAAGAGTTGTTTGATATTGTGCTTCTGCACAGAGAGCGAGACGGCGTCACGCTTACGCCGCACGGAGAGATCCTCTTAGCTTATGGCCGAGATCTCCTTCAAGGGCGTGAAGACGTTATCGACATGCTGAATGCCCTTAGAACGGGAGACATAACGTCTCTAAGACTCGGGTTCTCCGCGCTCGTCGAAAAGAAGACATTGGAAACGATAATCTCCGCGACGAGGCGCATCTTCCCTTACTGCAAAGTGCTGGCAGACGGAGATGAGATTGAGGATTTGGAAGCGCGAGTTGGGAACGGTGAACTGGACGGCGCTCTTGTCACTCTCCCTATCGAGCACAACTCGGACTTGATGACCTGCACTATCGCGAAGGTGCCACTCGTAGTTTGCATGAGAGCAGATGACCCTCTGGCGGCACATGAAGCGATCCCCGCCCACTTGCTCACGGGCAAACTGGGAATATTTCAGTATCAAAAAGTCCATCGTGCCGCATATTCCCGCCTGCTTGAACTCTTCAAATCGGTCGGAATAGAGCCACGCGCTACGAAGCCGACTACCAATCGAGAGCATATCCAATGGACTGTGCTGGAGAGGCAGGGTTACGCGCTTGTTCGGGAAGGGGCAAGACTCTTGCCTGGGTTGACCACGCGACCGATACACGGAGCGGAATGGACGATCGATACCGCTCTGATCCTGAAGCCGACTTCACAACATCCGGCGTTGGCGATGCTGCTTCGAGACTTTAGAAAGAGGACAATTGATCTCATATCCATTTGGGTTCCACAACTCCCGCAATACCAAGCCAGTTCAAACGGTAAGAAAAAGCCGAAATCTATCAGAGGGAAAAGCGAACATTCACTTTCGTTGTTCGAAGCAAGTTGACGATGCAAGGTCGACCATCTTCCGAAGAGATGGTGCTATCGAAAAGATGAATTGGACGACAGGCAGCTTTCCGCCTACTGTCTCGGCATACCGCGACTGATTCACAGTTGCAGGAGGTGGCGATGTCCCGTCGTATGCGTGTCTTAATCCCCAGACAATCCATCGAGGCCGTTCGTAGCATTGTTCGGTCGAGTCTTATCTTCCTTTGCGCGCTGCTTCTGCTGCCTGCAGCGGCGCACGCACAATCCGGTTCACCCTTCGACACCGGTTTCACCAACCTACAAACGCTCTTCACCGGCACAATCGCCAAAGTAGCTTCCCTGATCGCCATCGTGATCGGAGGCTACGGGTTTGCCCATGGCGAGCCCGGTGCCAAGAAGAACCTGGCTGGGGTTGCTGCCGGCACAGGCATCGCTGTACTCGCAACAAATGTCCTGAGTTGGCTTTGGGGCGGGTAATAGGACTGTCCCGAAACGGTCAACGTCCACAGCAAGGTTCACTCAACGAGGGCTTATGCAGATTCAAACAACAATCCGGCAGCGGCGAAACCGGGTCTTCAAGAGCCTGCATAAGCCGCTTACCTATCTTGGGGTCGAGCGGACGCTTTTCTTCTTCGTCTGCGTTGCTGCGGTGGGCTGCTTCAACCTGTTCAATTCGATTCTCGCTGGCATCGCGGTTTTCATCGGAGGCTATGCCTTTGGATCATGGGTTACGAACAGCGATCCCGCTTTTCTTCGCATCCTTGCTCGTTCCGACAAGTTCAAGACCAGATATGACGCAGCGAAACAGACCGTTCCTAGAACGGAGGTTCGATAATGCTTCGACTTGATCACGTCATCAAGCCTTGGAAAGAGGCCGCCGCACTCAATGACCACATTAACCTTTACGGCTTCTGGGATGAACACACCTTCCTGACGAAATCAGGTGACCTCGGGAAGGTGCTTGCAGTCCGGGGCGTCGATTACGAAAGCCTCGATCAGGCTGAGCAGGAGTATGCCGTCAGGCGGCTTGAAGCCGCGCTCAAGTCATTCGGGCCGGGCTTCCATGTCTACCAATACCTCACCAAGACCAGTCGACCCGACGTGCCATTCGCCCACTATGAGGACCCGATTGTCGAGACGGCGGTCGATCAGCGACGCACATTCTTCGAGTCCAAGCGGGATCACCTCTTTGAGATTCAGATCGTCTATGTGGTTCTCCTTGAGGGTTCGCGAACGAAGCGTGGCCTCGGTGCCGCCCTTGGAATGTTGTTCTCCGATCCTTCAGGAGCACTGGGCGAATTCAAGAGTCAGTTCAGTCAAAGAAGCATGAAAACGCTGTTGCGCTTTCAGATCGAAGCAAGTCTCACGCGTCTTAACCAGCGGGTCGACGCCTTTGCGCAACAGCTCGCGGACTTCGTCCACATTCAGCAGCAAGATCAGCAAGACCAGTTCACTTTCTTTCGGCAGCTTGTGAACTACGACCTCTCGCACATCGCAGGACGGCCTCAATCCTCACAGTTTCTCGATTACCAAATAGTCAACACCAACATTGAAGCAGAGCGAGATCACCTACGTGTCGGCTCGCACTTCGTGCGCCTCCTCACAATGAAAGAGGTCATTGGCGAAACCCGACCACTAGTTCTCGATGCGCTCTTAAAGATCCCGGCCAGTTTCATGGTCTGCACGGAATGGCAGCCGATCGCTCAGGACAAGGCACGGAAAGAAGTCACAAAGCGACGTAGACACTTCAACATTTCGAAGACGGGCTTCGTATCGCAGATGAACAGTGATGCCGGAACTACCAGTGCCCGAGACGTTCTGGTCGACGAGTCAAAGCAAGCCGATATCGAAAACCTCGGAGATTGCATGCGAGCTCTTGGAGAGGGCCAGTCCCTCGGAGAGTTCTCGCTGACCGTCGTGCTTCACGCAGACTCGCTTGCAGAGCTTGATCGACAGGCCGGCGAGTTCCAAGGGGTGTTCACGAACGCTGACGGCACATTGCATGCTGAGACTTACAACCAGCTGAACGCCTATTTCGGCACTGTACCGGGAAACTATGCTCTCAACCTCCGTCGCCTGTACCTGCTTAATAGCAACTACGCCGATTTGAGTTTCCTCCTCACGATCCTGCCCGGCGAGAAGCGGAACGAGCACCTGAGATCCGAGTACCTTGCCGTGCTGGAAACCGACAACAGCACCCCATACTTTCTCAACCTGCATAACGGCGAGGTCGCGCACACGCTGATCCTCGGAATGACCGGCAGCGGTAAGAGCTACCTTGCCAACTTTCTTCTTCAGAATGCTCAGAAGTATCAGCCCCAAACGTACATCTTCGACATCGGTGGTTCCTTTGAATCACTGACCCACATCTTTGGCGGAAGCTACCTCAATGTCGGCCAGGACTCGCGCGATTTCACAATCAATCCGTTCTCACTGCAGCCGACGAAAGAGAACATTCAGTTCTTGTTCTCTCACTTTCGGGTTCTGATCGAAGGCAGCGAGCAGCGTTACCGGCTGGATTTCAAAGAGGAACGTCGGTTATGGGACGCGATTGAACGCACCTATCAACTCGAGCCGAAGCAGCGCACGCTCTCGAACTTTGCCAACATCGTGGGAGAGCTGAAAGATCGGCTCCATCGATGGACAAAGGCAGGCCAATATGGCTTCCTCTTCGATAACGGCGAGGACACGCTATCGTTCTCCCGCTTTCAGACCTTCAACTTTGGCGGTTGGGGCGATGCGCCCGATGTCCTCGAACCACTTCTGTTTTACGTACTTCATCGTGCGTCGAACGAAATCACTGATCCTGCACGGCTCGCAACCTTCAAGCTCTTCCTTTTAGATGAGGCATGGCTGTTCATTCGAAACGAAACCATTCGCAGCTACATTGTGCAGGCGCAGAAGACCTGGCGTAAGAACAACGCTGCGATGGTGCTTGCGACCCAGTCTCTGAAGGAGCTCTCCGAGTCCGGCATGCTCCAGATCGTCTCTGAGAGCTGCCTCACAAAGATCTTCCTCGCCAATCCGGAGATGGACCGCGACCTCTACCGCGAGGCGTTCCACCTCAACGACACGGAGTTGGAACTCATCGCCGGGCTTGTTCCTCCCGGCCAAATGCTCATCCGTAAGGCGCAATCCAGCAAGAAGGTTCACCTCAATGTCGATTCCGTCACGCATTGGACGGCTACTAACAATGCTCGCGACAACCTCATCAAGCGCGACTACTTTGCTCGCCTCGGCATTGCCGAGGGCTTGCGAAAGCTCGCACAGGACCACCCGTTCCATCCGCGCTCCATCGTGTCCGCTACGGCCCACTCAACCCGCTAACCAAGGAGGCATCATGCAGCGCATTCTCATCTCCCTCATGTTCGCCGTTGCTTTCGCGGTTTCTGCCGTTGCCCAGAATGCTTCGGCGAGAACTGTCGCGTATCACTCGCAGGACATCGTGCCCATCCACGCCAAACTGAAGTACACGACTCTGATCCAGGTTCCCGGCACGGAGAAGATCATGGAGGCCGCGACAGGTGACAAGGACTTCTGGGTCGTCGATGTCGTGAACAACTTCTGCTTCGTTCATCCTGCGAAGGCTGGTATCAGCACCAACCTGAACCTCATCACGGACAAAGGCAACATCTACAGCTTTACCTTGCAGGACGTATCCACTACATCCCAGCAGCCAGATCTCAAGGTATTGATTCAGCCAGCCGATCAATCCTCGATCGTCGCGGCTGCGGGACCGGCTCAGTTCGTACCCGCGGCTCAGCTGGAGCAGTCGATGCAACAACTCTCGGCGCTGCAGGCGCACGTGGGCCAAGCGGTGGACGAGTACAAGAGCAACTACCAAACCCAGCTCAAGTTCGACTACCATTTCAAGGCAAACGAAGCGCCCTTCGACATCCAGTCGATCTATCACGACGACAAGTTCACGTACATCAAGACGAACGCGCCGGAGAAGTTTTCGGTCTACGAGATGAAGGATGGCAAACCCAACCTCATTTCGTATCAGCTCCAGGATGGCACCTACGTCATTCCGAAGGTGATGGACAGCGGGTATCTCGAATTGGGCAAGAAGCGGATGGACTTCAGCCGAAAGGCCTAGTCCGGCAGACGAGGAGGGGATGCAAATGACGGAACAGATGATTTCACCACCACCGCAGGGTGAGCCAGAGCTGAAACGGAACGTATTTGATCCCAAAGGCGTTTTTCAGAAGAATGCAAAGCCCTTGATGTATCTCGGCGTTGCACTCCTTGTCATCATCGCCGCGATCTTCAGCTCTCACGCCAATCCTGCGACGGGTAAGGCTGCCTCGGTTCCGAATCAGCCTCCGCAGCCGATGGTACAGGACAACACGGACAACAACATTCAAGATCTTAAGAACCAGCTTGCCGCGGAGCGGCAGCGCGAAGCAGAACAAGCGGCACAACAATCCGTCACTGATCCAGCCATTGCGCTCGCTACGCCCGCGCAAAGGTCCGCAGCATCCTCCTATAGCGCAACGGGCCAGCCCGTCCCTTGCGTGCCTGGTCAGCCTTGTATGCAACCACCGGCGTATGGCTACTCTCAACAGGGCGGTGGTGCTGGACAGCAGACTCCTGCGCAGCAGGCGTCACAACAGATCGAAGCGAAGGACCGGCAGAGGGCGTACGACTCACGCTTCTCTTCGAACCTTGCCTACAGACGACCTGCCGACCCTCCATCCTCTGGACAAGGGACGCAAGGCTCAGCCGTCCCGGTTTCCTATCCGCTGTCGAGTACTCCCCAGGCAGGTGGAGACCAACCTTCGACTCTCGTGTCACCGCGTGCCGCGGGCGAAGCTCCGGCGGGGCAGGGGTCTATCAAACGCAGTCCCGAGGTGAATATCGATTCAGCAGTCGGTCAGCCTTACGTCCTCTATGAGGGCACAACGTTAGACGCGGTACTCATGAACCGTCTCGATGGCGACGCGGTCGGGCCAGTCAAAGTGCTCGTTTCGAACCCGGTGTACTCCCATGATCGGCAACACGTCCTGGTTCCTGAGGGAACGATCGTTCTAGGAGAGGCGCGGAAGATTGGTTCCTCAGGCTTCGGCCAGCAACGCCGTATGGCAGTGGCCTTCCACCGCATGATCATGCCCGACGGCTACTCAGTCGACCTCGACCAATTTCATGGACTCGACCAGATCGGGGAGGAAGGACAAAAGGATAAAGTGAACAACCATTATCTGCAAATCTTCGGGGCTTCCATTGCTCTCGGGGTGATTGCAGGGGCCGCACAGATTTCACAAGGCGGCGGTGTTTACGCGGGCTCTGGTTCGCAGGTCTTTACGAATGGAGCCTCTGCGAGTGTTTCGCAATCGGCTACAACAGTGCTTGACCGCTTCATGCAGATCCCTCCGACGATCACCATTCGGGAGGGACACCGCGTGAAAGTTTATTTCACACAAGACATGCTTCTGCCTTCGTACGAAAACCACACAATTCCAGGAACATTTTAGGAGCCGAACATGTGTCATCGGAGCGGATCAATTATTTTTGGACTCGCCGTACTTGTGACTTTAGGATGCAATTCGCAGCCGAGTGTTGACAGCCTCCAGAAAGAATACGACCAAGCCCGCCAGCAATACGGCAAGGACTGTGGGGATCAGTTCATGAAGGCGAAGCCAGAGTTTGATCAAAAGTGCAAGGACGAGGAAGCCAAAATGAACGAAGCCTACAAACGACTGCAGGCGGCAAAAACTACCGGCAAGTAGCAACCAGGAGAAAAAATATGAAGAGACTATGGCTAAGCTCCATGGCCGCGAGCCTTCTCGTGGCTCCGGCATCCTACGCTCAATTCGGCTCCGGCATTGTGTATGACCCAACCCAGTCAGCACATGTCGCACAACAGATCCTCCAAGCGAACCAGTTGTATAGCACCACCGCGGAAACTAGCCGAAACGTCATCGGTGCTTACAACCTCGCGCAGCGCATGGCCACATTGCCTCAGAGCTATTACTTCGCGTACACCAACATGGGACGGCAGCAGTGGTCTACACTTCAGCAGCCTGCGAACACTTATGGGAACTCACTTCCATGGATGAACGCCGCAACATACGGGACTGGGGCAACGAGCGCGAACCAAACGGCGAGTATTTCGCGTACCTCCCAGATGAACGGCTATGGGAATCTCAGCACTCAGGGCAAACAGACCATAGCTGCGCAAGGCGCAACAGTGGACCTTTCGGACGCCGTAAATGCTTCGAATCTTCAGACGGTTGGCACGATCCGAGCAAACTCCTCGCAGCGAGAGAACGACATTTCCGCGCTTGAGGCAGCCAGCCATTCCGCGGACCCGGCGCAACATACCGAGATGGCCACGTTGCAGCGTATGAATCAAGCGTTGCTGATTGAACTAAGAACGCAACAGGAGACGAACCAAATGATTCAAGCTCAGGCTCTCCAGATGATGGTGGGTCAAAAGGTGCAGCAGGACAATATGAAGTCGTTATTCCAGACCGGGAATGACTACCAACAGACATTCAACACCGTCACTCCACAGCATTCGAGTGCGGGCACGCAGTGGGCACTTCATTACTAAAGCCGGAGGCTGCGATGGACTTCCTCATCATTATCAAAGACGGATGCGACAAACTGACGGCTACGATGGGGCCTTCCGTAGATTCGCTGGGCCTCCATATGGTCATCTCACTCGCAACCATCATGCTCGTGTGGTTTGGTGTTCAGGAAGCCCTCGCCTCATCGCAAGGAGGACTTGGCTTCAGCATCGGAAAGTTCCTCAATTTCTTCATACTGATTACCTTCGCCTACTGTTTCGTAAAGTTCTACGACTCATCGATCCCAGGCATCGGCTATTCGCTAAAAGGATTTGTGTCTGGTGGAACAAGCAGCCTGGTCAACTACATCGGCACTGATCAGACTCAGGAAGTGCAGAACACAATACATCAAGCTCTTTCAAAAATTGGTACGCTATCGCCTTCATTTACCGAGCCGTATACGCTGCTTTGCACATTTACAGTGCAGATCATCCTTACGATTCTCACTGCCGTTATCGCCGTCATCATCGCTTACGGTGCGATTGCCGCAACCATCGTCGGCTTGCTCGGACCTATCTTCATCCCATGGATGGTCTTCGATAAGACGGAGTTTCTTTTTTGGGGCTGGCTTCGCGCCTACTTAGGCTTCATGTTTTACAAAGTGGTTGCAGCTGCCACCTTAAGCGTCATCAGTCATCTTTTGATTACCTACCTGACCAGTGGAGCCATGAATGTCGATTCACCGGCAAAGCTTATTTATCTAATGCCAGGTCTGCTCGTTTTGGTGTTCGTAGCTTGCTTCATTCTCATCAAGATTCCCGCCATGACGGCATCGCTCTTCTCAGGCCATACGGGCGGCCACGACGGCGGCCTTTCAATCGCTACCGGCGCTATGATGCTGGCGAAATAGGAGGATGTTATGTCAGCAACCAGCACTCACAATCAGGAACTGACGCGAGCTGCCGAACGCTACTTGGAGCAGTATGGCGATCCCTTGGTGATGAATACGTATCTCAAGGTGGCCATCCTTTGCCTCGTAGCGGTGTGCCTCGTTCTCGCGTGCCTCACCTACAAGAGTCAGAAGGCTCTTGCTTCGATGCACCCGATGATCGTGCGCATCAATGATGTCGGCCGTGCCGAAGCCGTGGACTATCGCAACTTCCAATACCGCCCCCAGGAAGCTGAGAACAAGTACTACCTTTCCCGTTGGGCAGAGCTTTACTTTGCTCGGAATCGCTTCACCATTGAGCGCGACCAGACGAATGCGCTGTACTTCCTGAATGGCGATGTTCAGCACGCGGTGATCGAGCAGGAGCGAAAGGACAACATCATCCCGAACTACACCAAGGATGCGACGCTCCCGTATGTCGATGTTGAGGTGAAGAACATCGTGCTTGACGACCTTCGACAGTCGCCTTATTCAGCGCGGATCGAGTTTCAGAAGGTGTACACGAACCCGGCGGATCATACGGAGCTAAAGCGGGAGCGATGGACGGCTAGCGTCACCTACGTATTCCGAAACGAAGTGAAAAACAATGAACTGGCGGTCAATCCTCTGGGGCTCACGATCGTTCGCTTCCGGGCCGACCAGGCTTTCAGCTAAAGAACCGAACCCGAATCGAGGTCTCCACGATGTTCGATCATGCTGTCGAATCGGCTGCACAGCCCAACTCGCCTCTGAAAGCGCCCACGCCGCCTGTTGCGAGCTGCGAAATGCGCGGTGAGCTGTGCTCAAAACCGTCCATCTGGGACTCCAACACCGCTCGGTTAGCTGCTGCGACTTGGGCAAACCTCTGCTGCCGAGAAGCGAAGGCTGACTCCAGTGCATTGGGGGTTCATCCTCCTCGTATCCCGCCCTCTGCTCGGGGTCACGCTTCGGGGCCTTTCCGGCGCCCTGCGGCACGGCGTCGTTCTGCTTCGGCTTCGCCGCCCTTTCAGGGTCCCGGTTCCTCCCAAAAGAAGTTTGAAAGCCGCGGCAACGAACGCCGCTCAAACTTCTTTCGGGCCCCGCCAAGAAAGCACTCCTTGGCACTTGGGAGCGGGGCCCACTCGCTGGGCTTCGCCTAGTGTGACCCGAGCAGGATACGGGAAATTCAACGAAACGGAGATCACCACCATGTACACGAACAAAGTCACCCTCATCGGTTTCCTCGGCAACGACGCAGAAGTTCGCTCCAACGACAACCGCACCTTCACCATACTCTCGCTGGCAACGAAGTCTTCCTACAAGAAGGACGGCAAGTACATCGAGCACACCGAATGGCACCGCTGCATCGTCTTCGGCAAGCTCGGAGATTTTGCAGGCGGCTTGAAGAAGGGCGCTCACATCATGGTCGAGGGCGAACTGCGCAGCCGCAAGTACACCAGCACGAAGACCAACTCGGAGCAGACCATCTGGGAAATCCGAGTGGACTCGATTATCAAGCTGGATCGGGCAGCCAAGGCCGACCCGGAAGAGCAGGAGAACGAAGACGCACCTGTAGAGGAAGTGGTCGCCTAGGCCGCTTCCATTTACTTCTCGGAAGGTCGGCTAACTCCGGCCTTCCAGCGCTGTGAGGTCCCGCTATGAGCTTTGAACTGATCCTTCCATTCCTTCGCCCGATTGAACCGTTGCTCATGGACGATCGCGTCAGCGAGATCATGGGCAATCCCGATGGTTCCTGGTGGTCCGAACGTGAAGGTGTCGTCCGGCATGAGCCGTCCGTCACCATGCGCTCTGACAGCCTTCGCACCGGGTTAGAAGTCATCGCCAATCAGCTTGGCAAACGCCTCGACGAAGACAGCCCAGTCTTGAACGTTCAACTGCCGGACGGAAGCCGCCTGGCGGCGGTCATTCCACCCGTGGTGAAGCCCTCTCCTGCCGTGACGATACGGAAGTTCAACAGCCGCCATTTTGTGTTGGAAGACCTTATCGCTCGCGGTACGCTAACGCTCCCGCTTGCGGAGTACTTGGCGGCGCAGATCGCTGACGGAAAGACGCTGCTCATCAGCGGAGGTACTGGCACGGGGAAAACCACGCTCCTGCGCATCCTGGCGGATGCGATACCAGCGCATCAGCGCATCGTTGTGATCGAAGACACCGTCGAGCTTGCCATCAAGAAGCCGAACATCCTGGCTGTCGAATGTCAGACCGATACGTTCAAGTCTGTCATCAGTTTCGATGACCTCTTGAAGTCGGCTCTAAGGTGGCGTCCCGACCGGATCATCCTCGGCGAGGTACGCGGCGTGGAGGCTCGCACACTGCTTGATTCGCTGAACACCGGACACTCCGGTTCACTTGCCACGATCCACGCCAATACGGCGGAGAAAGCCCTGCATCGCCTCGCCAACCTTGTGATGCGAAGCCATGCGCAATCAACCTTTGCCGACATCGAGGCAGAGATCGCCGATGCGGTCGACTTCGTCGTCCACATCGAGCGTGAACCCGGACGCCGGATCGTGCGGGAAGCCCTCGCGCTCTCCGGCTATGACCGCGACACTAAACGCTTTCAGATCGAACCCGTTTTCAGCGCTTGATTTCATCACCTAAAGGAGAACGTCCATGCCGCTTATTGAAGTAGCCACCAACCGTCAGATCAGTGCCTCAATCCGATTGGAAGAGGCCACCGCAACCCAAGTCGATCAGTACGCGGCCTTTATCAAGGCATCACCCGATGATGTCGTAGACAAGGCCCTTGGCTATGTCTTCTCCAAAGATCGCGAGTTCCAGGACTTCTTGCGGACGGATGCAGCGCGGTCTGTCCCATCTCTTCTACGTGTTCGGAAGACTCCGGTTGTACCCGAGCATTTGACGCCTCCGAAGAAGCCAGCATCCGGGGTGGAGCCACAGGAGTCTGCGGCGGTTCGAAAGGCATGAACCTCCATCGAAATCCGTACCCGGTACCAGCGCGGTGCTGCGCACCGGGTAAAAGTTGAGACTCCACCCCTGAAAGGGTTGCGCTTGGAACCATTCCGGTTCCATTCGGAACCATGCAGAAAACGGAGCAGTTGCAAACGCAGCGTGATTTTCACGTTTCCATCTGCAACCGCGCTCCAGACACAGATTCGGAGGTAAGAAATGCCCACAGATAGATTGGAAATTGAGAGCCATCTCCAGCGCATGAAAGGCCGCGAAAGCCGCAGCCAGAGCATCGCCACACGCTTTACCAGGGCGGAAGAAAAGACGCTGTTACGGGTCGCCTCCGAGCGGGGCATGAACCTCCGCGAATGGTCGCGGGAGATTCTTCTGGCGGCGGCACGCGGGCCACAGCTAAACGATGCGACGGCGTTGTTTGCCGAGATGCAGGGGCTTCGCCTCATCCTCATCAACTCGCTGGAGCCACTTTTGCGCGGGGAGAAATGGAGTGCTGAGCAGTTCAAGGAAATGCTTCGCTACGTGAGATCAAACAAACATCGGGTAGCCGCTGACCTCATGGAAAGCTATCGCAGCGGCGCAGGAGAATAATTATGGCGACGACACAATGGGGCCGGAAAGAGACCGTCATCTTCCCACCACACAGCCCCATCTACACCTATGGCGCGATCTTCCTTTCCCTTGTCGCCGCAGGCTTGTTCGTACACCTGCGCTTCAGCTTCGTGCTCGCACCCTTGCAGCAGTTTTATCTTCCGTACTACCTCCGCACTAGCGTTGCCGGAGTAATGCACAAGACCGACAAGTACCAGTTGCTCGCCGTAGCGGATGAGAAAAACCATGCCCGCATCGTCACGGAAACCGATGTCACATCGGGAGCGACAGCCGAAGCAAACGGCAAACGCATCCCCCTCCAACTCTCGGCAACCGCCCGCGCCGCTGGCTTCCGCTCGCTCTACCGAGGGCCGTCCATCCCATACCAGAACAAGCTTTTGAATGCGTACTTTCAGAGCGCCGTTTATGGAGGTGACACCCTATGGAGCATCTTCAAAATGCCCATCCTTTTCGGCGTGCTGGCACTTGGGTTGCAGCTCCCGTTTTCTATCGCCAAAGATATTCGCCGCCGCAAGGAGATGAAGTATGGACGGCGCTTGAAAGGCCCGTTTCTTGTCTCGCCCAAAGGCTTCAACAAGGCCGTACAAGGCGATGGCATCGGCATCAAAACGGATGACTACGACAAGATGATGCGGATACCGCTCCGAGTCGAAGACCAGCACATCGAGTTGATGGGCGATACAGGTTCAGGCAAGACCAGCCTCATTGTGCAGGTGCTTCGCCAGGTGCAGAGCCGGGGCCACTCGGCCATCGTGTACGACCCGGCCTGTGAGTTCGTGCAGCGGTTCTACGACCCCGACCGCCACGACATCATTCTCAATCCACTGGACCGGCGTTGCCCCTATTGGGGAATAGCGGAGGAATTACGCCGCAAGGCCGAGGCAAAGGCCATCGCCGCATCCCTATACCAACCGACGACCGATAAAAAGGGTGAGTTTTTCGTCGAGACGCCGCAAAAGATATTTGCCCACTTGCTCACCTTCGGGCCATCGCCGCAGGAGCTTGTGCAGTGGATGGCGAACCCCGATGAGATTGACCGCAGGGTGCAAGGGACCGAGATGGCGATGATGATTGCCAAAGGCGCACAACAGCAGCGCAATGGTGTCCTCGCCTCGCTTGGATTGATTGCCGACAGCTTGCGGATGCTTCCCAAAAAGGAGCACGCGAAGCGCACATGGAGCGCGACCGAATGGGCAAAAGAGCGGCAGGGATGGATCTTCATTACCTCGCAGCCGAGTGAGCGCGAGGCGCTCCGTCCGCTCAATAGCCTCTGGATTGATTTGCTGGTATTGCGGCTGCTGAATGCGCCGACAGAGAACCAGCGTCCGGTATGGTTTGTGCTGGACGAGCTTGCAAGTTTGCAACGCTTACCGCAGTTGCATACCGCCATTACGGAGAACAGGAAATCGAAAAATCCGCTGCTGCTTGGCTTTCAGGGAAAGGCCCAGCTTGAAGTCATCTACGGCCATATTGCCGAGGTGATGCTGTCGCAGCCAGCCACCAAAATCTTCCTCAAGACCACGGAGCCGAAGGCCGCTGAGTGGGTGAGCGCCGCTATCGGCAAAGTCGAGATCGAGCGGATGCGCGAAACACATTTCGACGGCTCCCGCGCGGGCAAGAACTTCAGTCTGGATCGTCAGGCCGAGCCGCTTGTCATGGACTCGGAAATATCGGGATTGGACCCGATGCACGCATTCTTAAAGCTGGGAAATTACGTTGCCCGCTTTTCGTTTTCCTATAGCGACCTGCCCAAGACGCAGCCTGCCTTTGAGCCTCGCACGCTGGAGGATGATGAGCTTTCGTTCGACCCCACAACACTCCAGTCACGCAGAGCGGAATCCGTAGAGCAGGACGCCGAGGAAGCAGACATTCCTCCGGAAGAAGACGCAGAGGATGACCCCCAGGCACAGGCGCAGGGCCGGTTCTCCCTCGGAAACGAGTAGCCATGCTGAATATCTCGAAACCGCTCTCGGCATCGCAGGCGCAGACTTATCACGAAAAAGAGTTCACGGCCGCGGAGCAAAATTACTGGAAGCAGGGCGATACGATCTTAGGCGAGTGGCATGGCAGGCTCGCTGGAAAGTTCGGCCTCGCCGGGGTCATCGGCGCAGAGGAATTTGCGCGTCTGAGTGAAGGCGAGCATCCCACCACCGGCGATCAGCTTGTCCAGCACCGCCAGCGGCATGAGTATCAGACAGCGGACGGGAAGACCGTTACATCTGTTGAGCACCGTGCTGGTTGGGACGCCACCTTTTCGGCTCCAAAGTCCGTCTCGCTAACCGCTCTTGTCGGCGGCGATGACCGCGTGCGCGAGGCTCACCGCGAGGCCGTCAATATCGCTCTGAACGAATTAGAAAAGTACGTGCAGGCCCGCATCGGCGGCAACCACACCGCCGAAACCACCGGGCAGTTTGTTGCGGCGAAGTTTGAGCATGACACCGCCCGCCCCGTAGACGGTTACGCCGCTCCGCAGCTCCATACGCATGCGGTCATTTTCAATATGACCGAGCGTGAGGACGGAAGTTTTCGCGCTCTCCAGCCGCAGGGATTATTCGATAGCCAGCAGTTCGCTACCGCCGTCTATCAATCGGAGCTGATGCACCGGCTTCGCAATCTCGGCTACGAAATAGAAGCCGGGCGAAGTGGCGCTCCTGAAATCAAAGGCTATTCGCACGAGTACCTTGATGCCTCCAGTCCACGCAGCCAGCAGATACGGGATTACCTTGAGCGAACCGGCTATCAAGGCCCGGAGGCCGCGCAGATCGCCGCGCACTCCACCCGCGATAAGAAAGAGATTCACTCGCCCGCCGAAGTGCTGGCGGCACACCGGCAGGTCGCCGCTGAGTTCGGCAACCAAGCTGACCGCGTGGTAGCAGAGGCACGGCAGCGCGGACATGGCGAAGAACGGACGCCGGAGGCTTCGCAGCTACGGGCACGCGAGGCTGTCACGTATGCCCGCGACCGCAGCTTTGAGCGCGAGGCCGTCACCGATGAGCGCGACATCTTCCGCGATGCCTTGCGGCGCGGCATGGGAGAAATCACCTACCCAGAGGTCCGCGCCAGCTTCGAGGCGCTAATTGCCTCCGGCGAGTTTCAGGAAGTGTCGGGACAGAAGCACGAAACAGGACGGCAGTTCACCACGCATGAGACCATTCGGGCCGAGCGGTATGTAGTCCGCCGCATGGAGCAAGGACAGAATCAGGCTCCGCAGATCATGTCCATTCAGGATGCCGTTGCTCTCACCGACTCGCGTCCGAAACTCAATGCCGCACAGCGCCACGCAATCGAGCAGATATTAACCTCGCACGATGCGATACAGGGATTGCAAGGCAACGCGGGCGTGGGCAAGACCACCGCCCTGATTGCTGTCCGCGAAGGCGCGGAGCAGCAGGGCTATATCGTGGAAGGTTTCGCCCCAACCTCTCGCGCCGCGCACCAGCTCCGCGATGCAGGGATTGCCGCCGACACCCTGCAAGGCTTTCTGGCCCGTGGTAGCCATCAACCTGGAGGCGACCCCGGCACCCGGCACCTCTATATGGTCGATGAGTCAAGCCTTGCCAGTACCAAGCAGATGCGCGACTTCTTAGAAAGGATCGGCTCTCAGGACCGCGTACTGCTCATCGGCGACACCCGCCAGCACCAGGGCGTCGATGCCGGAAAGCCGTTCGAGCAGCTTGTGCAAGCCGGAATGCACACCGCGCAGCTTGACCAGATCGTGCGCCAGAAAGACCTGGAATTGTTGAGAGCCGTCGAACATCTGTCCAAAGGTGAAATCGCTCCCGGCATTGTTCTGTTGCAACAGCAGGGCCACATCACCGAAATTGCAGATTCGCAACAGCGCATCGAAGCCATTGCGAAGAGTTACGCGGCCCATCCTGAAAACACGATTATCGTCTCGCCCGACAATGCTTCGCGCCGCGAAATCAATCAGGCCGTCCGCGCAGAGTTGCAGGCGCTAGGGATGGTTCAGTCCGCCGATTACACGATGCGCGTGCTTTCGGCGCGCTCCGATATGACCGGAGCCGACCGTGCATGGGCCGCACGCTATCAGGTGGACGACATACTGCATTACCAGCGTGGCAGCAAAGACATCGGCATCGAACAGCGCAGCTATGCAACGGTCGTCGCCACTCATCCGAAAGAAAATCTCGTTACCGTGCAAAAACAAAATGGAGAACAGGTAAGTTATGACCCATCGCGTCTGCGTGGCATCAGCGCCTACCGCGAGATCGAGCGCGAGTTTTCCGTAGGCGACCGGCTGCAATTTACCACGCCGAATCGGGAGTTGCGCGTTGCCAATCGCGACCTCGGCACTATCGAGCAGATCGGCAAAAATGGACAACTCGCCGTTCGCATGGACAACGGTAAGACAGTTTCCTTCGATGGAGAGCGGATGCGGCACTTCGACCACGGCTATGCTGTCACCTCGCACAGCTCGCAGGGACTCACTGCGGAGCGTGTCCTGGTCAACATCGACACTGATGTTCACCCGGAGCTAATCAATTCGCGATTTGCCTATGTCTCCATTTCGCGGGCCTCGCATGAGGCGCATATCTATACGAACAATGCTGCGTCTCTCGGAAGCGATCTTAGCCGCGACGTGAGTAAGAGCGCCGCTCTGGACTTCACAAAAGCGAAAAGCAATGCGGCGGAACAGAGTATCGGGCAACAGAAAGTGCAGAACATGGAAGGCTTGGGGCTATCGCTGTAGCGAAGCAGCCGGTGCCGCAGACTTACACGCTATTGCGCCGTGTGTCGCGCAGTTCGTTCTGTCTTGTGCGTGGAAGTTGTGTGTGTGACCGAATGCCCCGCCGCAATCTGCTTCGCGTTATTCCAGTCTTCAAGAAAAGGGTTCTTACCCTGCATGAAAGAGGATGCGATGTAGCCGAACATAATGAACGAAGCCATCACCAGGACAAAGATGGCAACCGGCTTCCACGGAACGAGTATCAGCATGGTTTCCTCCAGCGACTAGCAGCCCACACTATTTGTCTATTTTATTCCTGTCCTGATAGGAAGCCACTGCAATTCGGGTCCTTCTAGGGAATCCGGAAGGACGATCCCCGCTTGCCGAGTCGAGGAGGGGTTTATCGGCTCATTGCGAAACCGTTGGGATAGACTGGGAGCGCGCTATGGTCACCCGCATTCTGCTCGCCGCTATTCTCTGTCTCATGCCCGCGTTCGCCGCCGCCCAGACCGACACCGGCCCTGGGCGTGACATCGAGGCAATCCACCACCTCATCGAGCAGTACGCCAAAGCTGTGGATACTGTTGATCTGAACCTACTCTCGCAAATCTGGTCTCACTCGCCCGAGGTCTCGTTCATCTATCCACTCGGCGAGGAGCACGGCTTCGATGCTATCGAGCAACAGGTCTTTCAGAACATAATGGGCGGCATGTTCTCGGCACGCGATCTGGAGACGCGCGGTATAGCGATTCATGTGAACGGCAATGCCGGATGGTCGGAATTCCACTGGACTTTTCATGCGACGATGCGGAAAGACGGATCGGCTGTGACCACCCATGGCGTCGAAACCCAGGTCTACCGCAGAGAATCTGGGAAGTGGCGGCTGGTCCACGTCCACTACTCCGAAGACCGCCAGTCCGTCCCCTGAGCATTTGCCTACAACCAATATCTGCAATCCGCGGCTCAATGCCAGACCTCTTACTGCACCTCCAACGCCCGCACGCGATGCAGCAACCGTTCAACTTCTGCGTTACGGTTCTTGAACCAATCCGTGGACCAAATCCGGTGTATCTTCCAGCCTTGATTCTCAAGAGTCATCTGACGGAGCCTGTCTCGATCGCGGGCCGATCGTCCCGAATGATAGCTCTTCCCATCGAACTCAATCCCGAGCAAGAACGCTCCCGGCTTCTTGGGATGCCGCACTGCCAAGTCGATATAGTACCCGCTGACACCCACTTGCGGTACAACGTCATATCCTTGTGCTTTCAGCACTGCCCCTACCGCGGCCTCGTGCTCATTCGATGGCTCCGCACCAGGAGAGACTGCCGGCCTAGCGGAGATTCCATTTTTTGCAAATTGCATATAGCCCTTCAGGGCACGCACGCCCCAGGGGGTACTCGGCTCTGAGCGGATCATGTCTGGATCAAGCGAACTGAATACCACGGTCCGTTTCTTCGCTCGCGTAATCAGGACATTCAGGCGGCGCTGGCCGGTCTGATTATTAATGCCGGAAAATCGCTGGAAATAATTATTCTGAGAGTCCGGCCCATAGGTTACGGAGATAAAGATAACGTCCCTCTCATCCCCTTGGACATTCTCCAGATTCTTGATAAAGAACGGCTCAGGAGTGTTTTCTTTGGTTTCCATCCAACCATTGGAGAACGAGTCCTGCTTCAACTTTATGTCCAATAACTCTTCAATCAGCTCCCGCTGCTCGAAGTTCATGGTCACGACACCCAATGACTCCGAGGGAAAAAGCATGATGTGTTCCAGGATGGCATCGACGACGCGCTCGGCCTCCAAAGGATTTCTGCGGTTCTCGTAAATCCCCTTGGCATTGACGTATTTGACGCCGAGGTCGGTGTGTTCGTGATAGGCGGAAGGGAAGACAATCAGATGATCGTCGTAAAACTCGGAATTGGAAAACGCAATCAGGCTGTGATGCTGCGATCTGTAGTGCCAGCGTAGTCTGCGAACCGGCTGATAGCGGCTCAGTGCGATGTCCAGTATGCTCTCGCCTTCCGCCACTGCGGATTTCTCATCCGCCTCTTCTGCTTCATCATCTATGGTTCTCTGGAAATAGGACGTGGGAGGAAGTTGCTTTGGATCGCCGACGATGACCAGTTGCGCGCCTCGCGCCACTGCCCCCAACGCATCTTCGGGGCGTAGCTGCGATGCCTCATCCATGACAATAAGATCAAACGATAACTGCCCCGGAGCCAGAAACTGAGCTACAGACATCGGACTCATCATGAAGCAAGGTTTCAACCCTTGAACGGCTCGTGCGGCCCGAAGCATCAATTGTCGGATGGGAATGTGAGCGCGCTGTTTTGCAATCTCGTGTTGGACCAGCGCAAGGTCCGTAGTGTCCTTGACGACGGAACCGCGAATACCTGACGGGATGGGACGACGACTCGCACGATGAGCTATATCAAGTTGGCTGAGACTTATGACAGATTGATCGAGAGATGCGAACTGAGAGCGAACTTCCTCATGCGTAACTCCGCTAAGACGCCACAGGTCAGGATGCTCATTGAACAGCCGCCGCAGAAGCGTGTCACAGAACAGATATTCAAACGAACTCACCAGCGCATCATGCTGAAGTGACCCGTTCAGGCACAAAGTAACAAGATAGTCGAGTCCTCCGGTGCCCAACTGCTTCGCGGAACGCTGCGCATCAATCCAGATCGGAAGTAACGTTTGCGACTCTCGACACCGTTCAATTGAGGCGACCGCCTTTTGCAAAGCAACTACCGATGTGCGCTTGGCGAAAGGAATCTCAGAATGAAGCGCGCCGATGACATCCCGCTCCGAGACTGCCAAAGCATTGCCGTTGTCGCTAAAATCCTTGATCCACTCTCGAAGCCATTGAAGTCTTACGAGAAATTCACTCGATGACAGCCAACTACGGACTTCCAAGGGAAGATTGGATACACCAATGGCGCGAACGATAGAGAGTGCACGAGCAATCGGAGTGGGTGAGGTTGCAACCCCTTTATAGTGATCCCCCAAAATGCTCCTTGCTTCGTGATTGTTATTGAGCGAATCACGCAGGGCGCGAGCCGTGGCAATGGAATCGAACAGCTCCAGGACGTGGGTTTTGGTCGCCGATTCTGGAAGCTGGATCGGCCGCAGAATCTCCAGCAGCTCCGCGGACACCGACACGATGGACCGCACTTCTTCTAAGAACACGTCTACTTCTGCGTCTACGTGCTCGAACTTGAGATTGGGAACACGAGAATGTAAATCTGTGAGCAGATGCAGCGCATCCTCTAGTTCTTCCGGGAGCGGCAAACTTCCGCTTGCGACGCCGAGGATGCTTCTCAGCCGTGTTGCCGGCAACGTCAGCAGTGAGGATCGAACTTCGGAGGCAAAGACCTGGTGCTCAGGCAGGCGAACAAAGACCTCTTCATGCCATTTCGTCACCACGATGAGATCATCCCAGGAGGTCGTCAATCCGGTGAAATGTTCTCCCAGTTGCGTGGGTACTCGGCCTTGCTCGAAAAGGCGTCTATCTTTGCCCGGCTATGTGCAAGCAGTCGCAAGCAGGCTGCCTTTTGGCTGCGCGTTCGCTTTGCGCTCGAATGGCAGTGAGTCTTGTAGACCGTTCCCGCATGGCGATACGCCTTACTGAGCCTGCCGTACCAGGGGGTGTTGTCCAGCGTTGCCGCAGCTTCCAGCTGTTCGGCAGAGGTGGCTTCGCTATCGACTACGAAATGCTCCGAGAGGCTGTCTCTCTCCGTCAGGAGGGCGGTACATTCTTTTTGTCCGAGTTCCAGAAGATGAGCCAGGCCGTCTCTTGCAAAGTCTGGACCGCGCAAATGTGCGAGATGGAGTGGAGCCGTGGTCAATAGTTGCCGCGCAGCAACTAAGTCGGTAACGCACCTTAACGTAAAGGACGAGCGCACCCCTAAAGCCTGACTCAAATCACTGGTTGCGCTGTTGGCGCGGGCGACGTGTTTTTCCGAATCAGAAAGAGACTTTGCTAAGGCCCGCAGGCTATCCATCGAATAGTCGGATAGGCCAAGGTCACGTAGCTTCTCGTCTTGTTTCTGAAATCGGGCCGGGATATTACTATCCAACAGCGCATCGCCGCCTGGCAGAGAAGAGAGCAGGGCGGTATACCGTTCGCAGGCACCTAGAAAGTGTTCTGTCGCCGCAAACCGGTTCTGTTCGGACAAGGTGCCGAGAAGGTCATAGTGGCAATCCTTGTCTCCATTGGGAATATTCGCTATCCATTGATCGACGCCGGTGAGCCAGTCGCCAACATCCACCTTTAATTCGACTGCAGCGGCCTGTGTGCCGAACCACTGATTTACGGTTCCCAGCCACTCGGTGACATCCACAGATGCGTGCAAGAACGTGCGGTTCAGGGCTTCGATGAGAGCGATGCGCCGGGTACATTGACTGCTTAGCGCGGGCAGAGCAGCCAATAACCGTTC
This sequence comes from Edaphobacter aggregans DSM 19364, assembly GCF_000745965.1. Classification (GTDB taxonomy): domain Bacteria; phylum Acidobacteriota; class Terriglobia; order Terriglobales; family Acidobacteriaceae; genus Edaphobacter; species Edaphobacter aggregans. Next base: position 34,448 of record NZ_JQKI01000033.1, read on the forward strand.
TTGGTCAGCAAGACTTAGCTCTATATTGGGAAGCCAGCCCCACGGGTTCTCTTTCTTCTCGACAGCTCCCCCAGCCTCAGACATCCGACGCAGATGGGCGGCATACGTCAGTACCATGTCTTTGCGTTCGTGCAGCGCCCGATAGTCCCAGGTATATGCCTCGGGAAAAGAAGCGGTACTGATGTCTCGTAGGGTCTCTGGTATCCCTTCCCGTAGTGCGTCGCGCTGCCAGATCAGCTCGAACGGCGTCCTTCCGATGGCCCCGTAGGGTGTATTCAGCAGCGAAACATATTTAGTAAGTTCGTCGCGCTTATAGTTCAGGAGTCCTTGTTTGTGGGCAAGCGTGGTGGGCGCTGAAAACCGGGTGGATGCTTGAATCCGATCTTCGAGTGATTTCAGCAGGCTCACCTTACTTGTCTTGTGGCTGTGCAGTTCGAGACAGAAATCTCCCAGGCCACAGTTATCGAGACGGCGTTTTACGACATTCAGCGCCGCCATCTTCTCCGCCACAAACAGAACACGCTTTCCGTTGCCAATCGACGCTGCAATCAGGTTTGTGATCGTTTGCGATTTACCTGTACCCGGAGGGCCTTCGATTACCAGATTCTTTCCTCGCGCTGCATCAATCAGTGCGCTATGTTGCGAGCTGTCGGCGTCGCAAACGATAGCGGGCACGTCGCCTTTGATGGCTTCTTCGTCAATATCAAATTCCGTTGCGAAAGATAGACCTTCGGCAGTGCTGCCAGAAAACATATCGACCAGTCGGGGATGCCTGTCTAAAGGCACATCGGACGGCCAGCGCTCCGCGTCCAGGTCCAAGTACATCAGAAGTTTGCCGAAGCTCAGAAGCGCGAGGGAAACCTGCCGGCAAATTCGCCAGTCGCGTTTCTGCTTCAGGATTGGAGCGAAACGCTCGAAATACTGCTCTGGCGTTTCCCCTTCCTCGATATATGGCATCTCCAGCCCGAAATCGCGCCGCAGCTTCTCGACAAGGGAAAGATTCGTAGTCAGATCCTCGCCGGTGTACTGTAGGCGAATCGAACGGTCCTCTTCTTTGGACTTCGGAGTAATCAGGGAGACAGGGATAACGAGAAGGGGAGCTTGGCGTATCTGTGTCGAGTCATCCGACTCGCGCCATTCTAGAAAACCGAAAACCAGATGCAGAATGTTTGCACCCGATTCTTCGATGGCGGTCCTGGCACTGGTTCCAATCTTACGGATGATGGTTTCAAAATCTTCCTGGTAGTACAGAACAGGCAGACATGCCGTTTGTCCGGTGCCTTTCACCAGATCGTAGGAGGTTGACCATCCAATTGCTTCGGCAAAGTCCTTTGCCGCAGGCTTCTCGCCCAACTCCGCAATGTGCTCTTTGCTCGGCTCCGGGACCGGGACAAACGGAAACCTTTTATCGTCTAAAAGGCTCTGGTACACGGAGTCAAGATCGACATCAACAGTTCTGAGTGACGACCTCGCATGCCGAAAGCTAATCAACTTGTTTCGATTGGTAAGGTCGAGAAGACGCCGGCGGATGTTCTCCAACCCCCGCCGCACCAATTCTGCCTGCGCTAGATCGACTGTTCCTACCTGTTTTCTGTCTGTACGGGCTTCGGGCATAGGAATTTGCTCTGTTCATGCACCTTGAAAGGGGTAATCTGCGACTCCTCATCATAGAACGCAGGAGCAAATTCCTTATCTTTTCTTACAAGGGAACGCTGCTGGGCCTCCAAAGCTGTGCACGTTCTTGGAGCAGGGCGTCAATTTCCTTGTCTTTAACCTCAAGGACCCCCAACGACCGCTCCAGATCGTTCGTCAGACACCACTCCATATATTTGCCAAGGCTGCCGGAATGTTTGACGTGTAGGTAGAACGTCCCTAGCGCCGGATAGCCTGACCCTCCGGTATACCGTTCCCAAGCGGCTTTCTTGGTCATGCCAGCAAAGAGTGCCAGCCATTGGAGAAGATAGCGTTCTGTCGTCAGTTGCTGTGCTCGCTGCAAAAGCTCGTCCCTTTTCTTCTCGCGCGCCTGTTCTACTTCGATTTCCCGTTGCTTTTTCTGTTGGCATTTAGGACAGTGGATCTCAGTTGAACTCTGGGTTCGATTCCAGTCGTCCATCTCGAACGTAAATGTCTCTGTCCCTTCACCACATTCGCAGGGGGCGGTTTCGGTCCGCATGATCTCCCAACTCATCGTCTTGTCCTCATTCGATACCATCCATCCTTTCATTTTCAGGGGAGGGGAGGAAGGTTTCTCCCTGCTTGCAGTCGTCGATGCCACTGGCGTCTTCCGCCGCCCATCTTCAGCGGGCATATTCCTGCGCTGCGGGTCTTAATGAAAGTCATGCGAGCGACTGCAACAATGGAATCGCCGGTCGCCTGCCGCAATCCGTCGATAGGCCAGAACTTCAGACCTTCCGGGGCCTGCTTTATCTTGAGCGTCAGCGCTGCGGGCACCCGTTTTTCGAGTGCGGTTTCGACCTGAAGGCGGATTGCTGCGGAGGCGGACATATCGGTATATTCGCTTTATGTTCGCCTGACGCTGCGGGTCGCTGTCAAACGGCATCTGAACCTCTTCTTGTGCAGAATCCGGCTAACCGCTTGTTGACAATGTGTTTGTTGACTGTAAGATTTTCTCTTTGGAAGACTTACACTTAGCTCATGTGTGGCCGCTACCGCCGCAAATCCGACAAGCAGCGCATCGCCGACGCCTTCGAGGCAACTGCCGGTCTCGACGAGCTCGACCTCAGTTCCGGACGACGATATTGCGCCTGGCTCCGTCCAGCCCGTCGTCTCCGTCAATCAGGACGGCGAGCGCCAGCTCGAACTCATGCGCTGGGGATTCAAGCTGCCCGACCGCCTTCTCTTCAACGCCCGCTCAGAAGGCATCGAGACCTCGAAGTTCTGGAAGGATGCTTTTCTCAAAGGCCGCGTCATCGTTCCTGCGGACTCGATCTTCGAATGGAAGGAGGTGCCAAAGGGCCAGAAAAAGCCGAATTACGAATTCACGCTCACAGGGCGGAGCCCTTTGGCATGGCGGGTGTCTGGAAACTCTGGAAGAACCCGAAGACCGATCAGTGGGAGCGCACATTCGCCGTTATCACTGGAGAGCCGAATGAATTGATGGCTCCCATTCACGACCGCATGACGACCTTTTTGGAGCCGCGCGATTACGCAGAATATCTAGGGAGCACCGAGAGGCCGCCTCTTCATCTACTTCGCATTCTGTCTGCCGACGAGGTGAGAGCAACGCTAATCAACAAATCCGCCATCACCAATGAACAGGTGAGCTTGTTTGACAGCCAATGACACGGCTCTACGTTTCACTTTGGTATTTCTGATCGCGATGCACGAACGCCGGTCGTGTACCTTCTAGCACCGTAATACTAAGAAGGTTCGTTGTCGGGTTCTCGATCGAGCCAGAAGTGTAGGTCACCTTGTTGCGATTGTTCTGTTTGTCGATCTGCGAGTGAATGATCTGGTCGGCGTCGCACACGACCGCCAAGTTCGGATTATGAGTGACGACAATAACTTGACGGCGATTCCGTGCCTCACGCAGGCAAGCAACCAACATGTCGTAGACCGTCTGATTATCAAGATTGTCTTCCGGCTGGTCGATGATGAGCGGAATGTCCCGGCGGTCTATCAGCAAATAGAAAATTAGCAGCAGAGTTCCGCGTTCGCCCGGCGACAGCTCATCAATGTTCTTCCCGGCCCATTTGAGTTGATACTTCGGCACGAGGTACGACAGGTCGAAAATCGCATCGAGGAGTGCAACCGGGTCAATACCCTGCCGGAGCTGTTCAATCAGCGGGTACGAACTGTGCGGTGTAGAGCGAAAGTCGATCTCGAAACGACTCATCAGGTCAGAACTGAACTTCGTGACACCTGCCGAGGTTTGGAGATCGGCTTGTTCAATTAATTCCTTGAGAACACGCTTGCCATCATCAACCCCGCAAAACGTTCCTTTTCGTCCCTGATTCACCTTCGCTAGAATGATCTCTTCCCAGCGAGAAGCGATGATGCTGGCATCGAACTCCATCTGGAACTGACTCTTCGCCACTTGATGACTCATGATGAATATCTGCACAGGATGATAGAGCGCCCGATAAATGCCGACCGTGGCCTCAATCTGCGTGAAGATCTCCTTCACCTTTTCTGTACGAGCCGTCCGCGCTGCAGCCAGTTGATTTGGAACATCGTTTAATTCCTGAATCTGTGTTTCGACGTAAGCGAGAGTATCTCGCGCGGTAGCTTCACCAACGATCTCGGCCCGGCGGTCCGTCCACACGCGCAATGCCTCACCGTACTTCTGATACGCGCTGTTCGGCGCGTCAAGTTGTTCCGTCAATGAATCGATTATGTTCTTCAGCGTTTGCAGTTCTGTGTTCGCCGCCGTGATCTTTTCGTCTTCCTCTTCAAGCAGTTTATTTGCCCCATCGTTCGCGACCGTCACCGCTGACTGATTTTGCGTCACTGTCACCAGCGACGCCGGATCGATACCTAGAACCTTGCAATCATTCTCCAAGTTCCGCAACAACGCCTGGTACGTAGACGTGAAGTTCTGCAACAACTGGATGACCCGTGCTGCGCTGGCGACCTGGGTCGCGGCCGTCTTCTTCACGCCGTCCGATGCACGGATTGTCGCCTGAAAAGCGTCGCGTTTTTGGTTGGCCTCCGCGATCTGCTGACTGATGGCCTCCATTGCCGCCTGCTGGGCGGGGTCAGTCTCCGGTTTCAACACCTCCGCTGGCTTCAGATCGTCGTGCGCTTTGAGTTCGCGCTCTTTGCTCGCTTTCAAATTGAGCAAAAGTTGCCGGTTCGCGGCTGATGAGCGACCTTCGAGTTCCAAAATCCGCACATTGATCTCGTGCAGCTCGGTACGCAGTGTCGTGATCCGTTCTTCAATGGGCTCGGTCTGGAAGCGAATCAGATCATCCAGCGATTCTGCGTTCAGCTTCTTGTGTTCCGCGACGTGCGAGAAAATGACCGATTTCAGTTCTGCATCGAACTGGCTGCCCGGCGTATTGTTCACTTCGTTGCAGATTTCTTCGAGATAGCTCTGCGGGATGTAGGAGACATCGCGCGGCATGTCAGCGTCTGTCGGCTCCGAGAGTTTTCGTATCACCGAGTGCCCGTTCCGCCAGATTAGCGTCGCCTCAAACTCACGTGCCTTGTTGTTCTTGGCCTGTCGAAATTTGCGATCGCTCAAAAAGGAGAACGATTCCGCGGACTCGCAGTTACCCAACAGGCCAATGGCTTCAGCAAGCGCCGTTTTGCCGCTACCCTTATTGCCGATGATCGCAACCAGCCCGGGATTGATCGGCACAAGGCCATCGAACCACTCTTCGTTCAGCTTGGAATTCGCCACTTTTTCGAAGCTGATGCTCTGGATATACTTCGTTGGGTTGGCATCGATCCGAGTCATCTCTGGCGGCTCATCCCCAATATACGCGCGGTGCGGATCACTCTTGAGCTGCTGGAATGTACGAAAACTGGGGTCTCCCTTAATCCAGCAATACGCCTTTGGCAGATAGGAGGAGATATTGTGGTTATCCGAACCCATGATGAGAGGGAGCCGGTGCTTGATGCTGGGAAATACCGTCTTCTCGTATATTTCCCGATCGCCCACTTGTCCAAGCTCTAGGATGTCGATGTGGGTGCGTGCCAGATCGGCCTTAAACTCCATTTTGAATTTTGTGTTTCCGACGTTTTCGATGGAATTGGTCTTCTTGCCGGCATGAACCGTAACGATCCCACCCAATTCGTGAATCTTCTCCGCGCCGTCAGTGAACGGCACATAGATTTTTTCGTCGCCGCCCTTTTTCTGAATGTCCTCTGTCGTCAGTTCGAGCTTGCCACTCAGCTTTGTCCAGAGGTCCGCTAGGTTGGCGTCCTCTGGGAAGATCCCGATGTAGTGAACCGTCTCCTTGCCACCGAGTTCGGAACGAAACTCAATCCCCGGAAGCACGGTGAGTTTGTCGCCGCCCAGCTTTTGCAGTTCCTTAATGCGATCCACATCTATCGTGTGGTGATCCGTGATCGCTACCACTTCCACGCCCGTAGCGAGGAGTCCGTCGACAATTTGCTGATTCGTGAGACTTTTGTTGTCGTAGTCGTAAGATGCTGGGGTATGAAAGTGCAAGTCCCACTTTCCCCACATAGAACCAATAGCACGAAAAGCCACGTGTGCCTCCAAAACTTACTCGACAGGCATTCCGAAGAAGGCATAGATGTCTGCAATGATTCCTATATCCTACGCCGTGGTGGAGGGAGGAGGTTTTCCTCCGCGCTGCGACCCCTGCACGGTCTCCGCTCCCAGTTCAGCGGGCATGTTCGAGACTGCTATAAAACTCTATTCACGGCACCGTTCCAGCTAACCCCGTTGTCTTATGAGGCAGACACCGTATCGCCACTTTCGTCAGCGGAGATGAAGTCTAGGAACCGTTCTCCAAAATCCGATATGCTCCGTGTCGTGAATGGAGCTTTCTCAAAATACTTCGAAAACGCGTCAGCAAGCCCCCGCGCATAACGCTCCGGTGACTGGGATGACGTTGGAGTAACGGGAACACTCAGATCAAATTTCCTAAGCCCATGCACTTCACGGATCAGGCCGAATCCCACCAGCCGAGCAACGCTAGGTTTCGCGATTTCTTTAAATGAAAGACTGCGATAAGGTTCAGGCAATTTTTTGGCCGCCGAGATCGCTTTGAGAAGTTTCAGATCTTCCAGACTGAGATCGCGGAGCGTCCTAACGTACTGCTCCGTATCGTCCTCCTTGAAATCGCTGCTCCCGCTGTTGGCAAGAGCGTCCCCAAACATCTTCAATTTCTCTTTCTGATGGGTCGCGTGAAGTCTTTCGAGAATCAGCGTCAACAAGGAATGAAACTCTTCGGATTCGTAATAATTCATGTCGGGAATCCGGTCCTCGATTCGCTTCTGTTGAGCGTGAAGTTCGGTAGCTACTTGAAGGAAGCGTTCCTCAAAGCGAGCGGGACTGTTACTCAGGAGGCTCGTTAACATCTGGGCGACAAATGGCATTTGTGCAAATGCCGCCGCGACGCCAGCAGACAATCCCAATCGGGCTAATCGGTCAGGCAGATAGGATTCCGCTTCCTTGTCTTCCTTGGCTCGCTGGATCACAACGCCAACCGGATCATCAATCGCCATAGCATTCTCCAATTCAAGATCTTATCCCGTCGAATGGTACGAGGAGTGTTTAGTCTGAAATTGCGCTTCTGATCGACTTGGGCGTTTGTCAGGAATAATGCAACCGCAGCCTGAATGAGCATCACGGCGCTTGGGCAGGCCATAACTTCGGAGCATCATTTGATCCAGCGGGAAATGAGACTCGCCACATGCGGGTATTGTTGATGGATCTTCTCTGCTAGATCACCCGCTGTATTCATCAGCGTTGCCCATTTCTGCAACTTGTCTACAGAATTCGCACCTCGAGCATGTGCATTACGTAGCTCTAGCGCAGCGGTCTGCAATTCAGAGTTTCCTTCAGAGATTCGGTCAATATCGTGAAGAAGCTGTGTAGTGATGTTGTTGGTTGTCTGAACAGTTGAGTTGATATATGCGTTGCCAACCGAACCATTGAAAATATTGTTTGTTGTATTTCCTCCAGCAGTGCGCTTTGCTTGGATTGTTTTCATCTTCAACTCCCGAAGTCTATTAGTGCCTTCTCTCACAAGCTGCGCCGCGAGCCGTTGACGCTCTCTTGCGTACGCACCTTGAACGGCTTGGACCTGATGCCCTTTAATCGCCGGCGGAAATTGCAGTTGATTGGGACCAGCCGTGAGACTCCAAAACTCTTTAATCATGTCCGCTTCAAAGGCCGTATCAATTGAGTAATCCCAGATGACTACGGATTCGATGTATTTCTCAATTGTCCTGCTGAGACGAAACTTCATCGAATATAATGCTGCATCCTTGTAGGCAATGGTTGTGGCCGCGGCGTTGTGTGTAGAACGCGCCTTGTATAGAATTTCACGTTTGTGCTGCTCGATCTCATCAATGGTTTTCTCATACACTTCGACCATGAGTGAGTGCAGATGTTTTTTGAATTCTGCATTAAGTGGCATAACCTTCACCTTCGCGAAGCTCTAGCACAGTGCGCCACGCCTGTATTTGGAGCCTTGACGTGTGGAGCTCGAAGTATTCGCTATCGTAGGAATAGAATACGTCGTATTCGCAGGACATCTTCGGAGCCATCGTTTGAATCTCGAATCTGCCTTCAAAAGTGCAAAGAGCAGCGTTGCTCCAACCATTCTTATGGTCGAAGAAACCGCTGCTTCGATCGACGAACACCCCACATTTTCGCCTCGGAAGAAGAGTTTCTTGTGCCGGAGTCTCCTTCGAGGAGGCCAAACCCTTGCTTCCGTTGATCTATTAGCGACCCACTACCGATATCAGGATATGTGGGTGCTCTGCCGGATCATCTGCGAACTCATGATCAACTCCAGCTACTTGCAAGTTGCGCCTGAAAGTGAATTCCAGCGTTGGTCGAATTACGACATCTGGACTGACGAAAGATTAGTGTCCAATCTGGCATCATCGGTGCCTGAATTCGAAGCGGAGCTGAATCAAAGAGAGCTGGAGTGGCAACGCGAACAGAGGTGCACGCTCGAAAAGAGCCAGTTATATAAAGGCTGTGGCAACAGTTGGAGTAAGAAAACCTTGGAACAACGTGCCAAGGTTGTAGACGATGTGCTCAAACTTGAGCGCGACACCTTTCAGCTTCTCTGTCGTCTGACGGTGAAGATCGGAAATGGTTTTGTGCACGTATCACCTAAAGGAATCGGTCCTCAAAGAACTCCAATTGTGTCTCCACGGGAGCCTTCGCCTGCTGATATACAAGCTGCAACCCAAGCGCTTTCTATGTCGGCTACTGCGGTTTATGCGGGCCTCAGTTTTACTCGGGCTCACGCTGGTCTTTCTGAGCATCTACTAGCGAATCGTTTTGGCGACGCACTACGAGTAGCCTTCGGCGATTCAATATGAAACCGTTACTTGAGGATGGGAAGCTCGATACCGGGAACAATGCCATCGCGCTTTGAATCCCTGTCTACTTCTTCTTGTTGCATCGAGAAAGCAAGGTACATAAGCGCGGAGCGAGCTAGTTTGAGAATGTATAGAGCATGGTTCTCGAAGTCAGCCAACGTCAAGGTCTCGACGACGCCCATTGGGTCATTTCCATTCATCTCGCGAAGGACGAGGCTACGATGCTCTAACAGATTTCGGAGGCGTTTGAGTTCAGCTGCCTGTGGCGCAATGGAATCCTGATCCGCGGGTTCCTCGCCAACAATGTCCAACGCCAACCAGTAAAGACCGCGCAGGGGCACATTTTTCTTTTGAAGGAATTCCGGTCGGAGATCACCTTTTTTGGTATGCCAGATGTTGCGGATGTCCACCCTTTTCGGGTCCATACCCAGCTTGTAATAGGCGTTAATGAATCCGGCTATTTTGTCTAAAAGACTAAATGCTGTCCGAAAAGCGGTGCGCAATTTCTCAACCTGAATGCCGAACGCCGGATAGTCCAGGGTGTTAACAAGGGAAACGTCTTTGTCGGCGAAGTGTTTCCGCATCGGCTTGGTGCCTTCGTATAAAAACCAGCGCGCTCCCACATACTCCTGTTTCATCTGGTTGAACCATGCGATGAACTCCGGCGGATCACCCAAAGAAGCAGCATGAGACGGAAGATTCATGCGATCGGTAGCAGCGATTGGATGGGGACCAATCATTTGAAGCGGATTCAAAAAGAGATTGTGGTTCAATGACCAGCGTCGGTAGTGTTGCTCGTCTTTCGAGCGCCCCTGTGAAAACGAGTCCAATGAGTTTTTGGCAATCGTCTTCGCGGGATCGATCTTGCCTTCAATATGGACAGCGATCTTTGCGAAGTAGTCGGCGGCAGATGGATCACCGCTTTCCCAGGTAACGCCGGGTTCCAAGGCCGCCTTCAATCTTGCGTGAGCGTATGCCGCGATAAGCCGGACGTGTCCTCTATCGGGGACGGCGGGCAGCAAGGCGTGCATAGCACTGCCCCGATTGCCAAGGGCCATCGCAAACTGGGGAACACGCTCCAAGGCAGCGTCATAGAGTTCGATTGCCTCAAGTCCTCTTCCCAGCGAACTCAGGCTATTGGCCAAATTCGTCAAGATCGAAGCCTGCGATGTGGGTGCCAGACGGATGAAGCTTGGATGACTTGCTGCACGGCGCAGGTAAAGGATTTGTCGTTCTCGGTGCGGTTGACGCCATTCCCAACTGCATGGATCAGAGAGGTCCTGTAAAGCCGCTTGAATATTGCTGCGAAAATACCAAATGTACGCCGCGTAGTCCGAGCCTTGATCCTCGCAATACTCTGCCGCTTTCACATCCAACGCCTCAAGCTGGGTGCGATTTCGCGCATCCATCGCAGTGTTGATGTCGGCACCGAATCGTTCGAGGTCTTGATAGGTAAAGGATGACATCTCGGTCGTTCCTTCCATTCTAGTGGGGAGGAGGGTTCCTCCCCTGTCTCCAGCCGCATAGCGTCTTCCGCCACCCCCCTCAGCGGGGAGGTCCACCCTCCCCGCAACGCCCCACCGCGACGAACAACAACAAAAGCCTGCTAAGGGGAGCTTCGCCCCTCGCGCCCGCAAGGAGTCTCCCCAGGCTTCCGCCGCTGCGCTCTGTGCAGCCCTCCGCTGCGCTTCGCCCTTTCCACTTGCCGCTACCGCTCACGTTCCAAGGGTGGGTGATCCCCCTCTCCTTGCAGTTGCTACCCCCCACCTTCGCCAGGAGGCGTTCGGCATGTACATGCCGCGTTTCAACGCAGACGTGCAACAGCAACAGCAACCGCGAGGGAGGAAGCAAGCGATGAAGAAGCCAAGCACCAGCAGCAGACCGAACATCTACCAGACCGTTACCGACCGCATTCTCTCCAGCCTCAAGGCTGGCGTCATTCCGTGGGAAAAACCGTGGAAGGCTCCACGCGTCGCAGGCGGGCCGTTCCCGCGCAACTTTCACACCGGCAAACCTTACCGGGGCATCAATGTTCTCTTGCTTTGGTCTAGTCAGTACAGTTCTCCATTCTGGCTTACGTTCAGACAGGCGCAGGAGCTAAAGGGCAGCGTTCGCAAAGGGGAACGGGGAACCCCGATTGTCTTCTTCAAGCAGCTTCCCGAACACGCAAGGAAAGGCGACGAAAGCACCGGCGAAGACGAGCGCGTCCCCTTCGTTCTCTGCCACTACACCGTCTTCAATGTGGAGCAGTGCGACGGCCTCACTCTGCCTGAGATCGAGCAGCCCACGAACGCGCCAGAGATCGACGAGGACGAAATCTGCGAAAGCATCGTGAGCGGATGGGAGAACCGTCCCGCGCTGCATCTGACCAGCACCACCGAGTACCGGGCTTACTACCGGCCCAGCACGGATTCCGTTCACATGCCCGCCCGTTGCCGCTTTGTGGATGCACCCCACTATTACAGCACCCTGTTTCACGAACTGGTCCACAGCACAGGGCACGAAAACCGTCTCAATCGCACCTTTGGCGACCACTTCGGAGATGAGCTTTACAGCAAGGAGGAACTGGTAGCCGAGATGGGAGCAGTCTTTCTCTGCGCAATCGCGGGCATCGCCAACGAGCATACCGACCGCAACACAACCGCATACATCCAGAACTGGATTGCCAAGCTGGAAGCGGATAACCGGCTTGTCATTCATGCTGCCGCCAACGCACAACGAGCGGCGGATTGTATTCTCGGCGACACCTTCGAGGTAACGACTGAGACGACAGAACATGCCACCGACGCATTCGCGGAGGTGGCGTAATGAAGACCATTCTTCGCATCCTTGAGCAGGCCGGAGGCTACCGGCCCACGCTCTACCTCAAGATAGAAAACCCGCCCTATATGGCGCTGGTGATCGAGGCTACACCGGAGCCGGGGCCGATTGGATTGACTGCTATTTCCATAGCCCACTACGGCGAACAGATCGGCAACCTCATGCGCGACCCGGAGATGTGTTTCGAGTTGAGCAAGCCGCCGCTGTGCAGCTTGGAACTTGTGGCGTACTACTGGCGCAACGACTACATGGGTGTGGAGCAGTATTCCCGCTATATCGATGGAGCAAATTACGTCTTCGTTCCCAACCTCTACGAACAACACCAGAAGTTCGCTGCCTTGTGGGACAGAAACCTCCGCGCCCAGGGCTTTTTGGAAGCGTTCACGGACAAGTGCGTTCGTGGCTAGTCCGCTCCACCTGTGGAGCGGATATGGCCAGCGTGTCTCCGCTCCGCTTTCTTTCACCTTCAACCGCTCGAAAGGAGCCTTGTCATGTCGAAAGCCGTTACCGCCATCAGCGAATACCGTAACCTGCCACTGGCACAGTTGCAGGAGTCACCCACCAATCCACGCCGCCGTTTCGATGAGCACAGCCTGAACGAACTGGCGTTGAGCTTCAAAGCGCAGGGCGTTTTACAGCCCTTGCTTGTCCGCGCCATCGACACCCACCTGTATGAGATCGTCGCGGGAGCACGGCGTTACCGTGCCGCGAAGCTGGCCGCATTGGATCAGGTTCCTGTGCGGGTCGTCTCCCTCTCCGATGCCGCCTGTGTCGAAGCTCAACTGGTCGAGAACATCCAGAGGGAAGGGGTGCATCCACTTGAGGAAGCATTCGCCTTTCATGCCTTGCTGCATACCGAGGGTTTGCAGTACGACATCAACAGTCTCGCGGTAAAGGCGGCCAAGAGTCCGTCTTTCATCGCAACTCGATTGAAGCTGGTAGAGCTTTTGCCCTCTATTGCAGACGCATTTCTGGCCGATCAGATCGGCGTCGGTCATGCGCTCGAAATCGCCAAGTTGCCACAGGATCAGCAGCAGAAAGCATTTGACGCTGCTTTTCGCATGGTCTGGAATGGCGCAATACAGTCTCGCGTCATCCTCCCGCTACGCGACTTCACCGCATGGATTGAGCAGAACATCTTGCTCTCGCTCGATTCCGTGCCCTTCGATAAGGCCGATGCAACGCTTGTGCCGGAGGCGGGAAGCTGCGTAGAGTGCCCCAAGAGGACAGGCTTCAACACGCTACTCTTCGGAGAGATGAGCCACCGCGACCAATGCACGGACGCGGCCTGCCTGAATAATAAGGTGGGCCGCTATGTGGCGGGGCAACTTGAGGCAAAACCCAAGCTGGTACAGATCAGCACCGCTCATGGTGGGCGTGTTGAAGGTTCTGTATTGCCACGAAGCCGCTACATCGCATTGCATTTCGCCAAGTCGAAGGGCAAGCAACCCCTGTCTCCCAATGAGAAACCATGCAAACACATGGCAGAGGCTATCGTGGTGGAGGGATTGGAGCGCGGCCACACCGCCAAAGTCTGCACAGAGCCGAGTTGTACAGTTCACTTCCCAGGCCGAAACATTAAGGCAACGAATGAGGCGCAACTGGCGAGAGAGCGGGAGCAGCGCCGCAAGGAGCTTGAGAAACGCAAACTCGAAAGCACCGTGCGGCATCGCATCCTCGCCGAAGTGCTCAGGAAGGTAGGTGCACCGCTTGATCGTGCCGACCTTGTTCTTATCGCCAATGCCATGCTCGAAAAGACGGAGCCGTTACGCCGGGAGGCACTGGCGCGGCGACACAAGATGGTGGACGGCTCCAGCAGCGAAGTGACCTATCCGCAGGTACAGAAGGGACTCCAGCGGCTCGTGCGGCAGTTGGATGAATCCGGCCTGTCGAAGCTGATCGTCGAGATGGTCTTGCTTGGCAGCGTGGACTCGGCCTCGCAGGATGAAACCGATGTGCTCACTGCGACCGCCAAGCGGCATCGCGTGGATGTGGCAAAGGTGCGTACCACTGTCGAAGCGGAGGTTTCCGCCAAGCAAACGAAAGCAGCGGCGAAGCAGAAGAAAGCCGCTTCCACAAAAGCAGCGAAGCCCGCGAAAGCGGCATAAACACTGTGTCTCTGGATAGGCGTCCGGCATGGCCGGACGCCTTTTTTCGCCCGTCTTCCCATCCCTAAGCGTGCCGGCGCCGTGCGCCGGGGCTTCTCCTACCCGCCCGACAGGCAATTATGATTTATCAGCGTCTTGGTGTCTTGGATAGCTGATTGTGAAACGTACTGCATTCTCGATAAGACAAGGGAGGAAGTCTCCTCTCCCGCTCCGTGACTTCTCTCGGGAACTACTTGCCTTGGAACAGCAGTGGCGCAAAATGAATCAGGTTGTCGTGCCACACCATCCAGGTGTGTGCTCCTGTGATCTGCACAGCGGTCACTGGGAATTTCTTCTCCGCAAGCAGGGCAATAAGTTGGCGGTTCGTCTCAAATAAAGCGTCATCGGAGCCACAGGAGATCCAGAGCAACCGGAATTGTGTTTGCTTCAGATTCATCGGTAGGGGATGGGTCGAGTGGAGCATATCACCTGCGCTGAAGCTCCCAACCCACGCAAAGAGTTGCGGGTTATGGAAGGAGATATTCAAACTTTCCATAGCCCCGAGCGAGAGCCCGGCAATCGCACGGTCATTGCGATTCTTCGAAACCCGATACTCAGATTCCACCTCAGGAAGCACTTCGGCCAGCAACGTTTGCGAAACAATGTCCACACTCCCATAACCAAGTGGCATCACCAGGATCATTGATTTTGCTTTGCCCTGCGCAATGAGGTTATCCAGAATGAAGTTCGCTCCACCTGGTACTGTCCAGTCGGCAGCGGTTTGGGCATAACCATGTAGGAGGTAGAGGACCGGATATGTGCGGCTGCCTTTAGGGTCGTAACCAGGCGGCGTGTAGACGTAGTAATCGCGTTGCTCTCCCGGCAGGCCGCTTGCAATGCTTGATTTGTAGAAATGATGATGCAACTCACCATGAGGCACATCGGTAGCCTCCCAGAGCTGCGGGACAGAACCAGGCACCACTACATCACTGTTGAGATAGGCGTAGTTTGGGACGACGAACCCATTCAACGGATCGAGCTGTGTCTGGCCGTCCACGATAAACCAGTACCAATTCTGTCCTGTGTCGTGTGTCAGGGGAACGAGTGGTCCTCCAGTCCGGGGTATGACGGCAATCTGAGTGTTTACTCCATCGGCAACTTCAATGGCGAGGAATTTGCCATCATGTGACCAGGCGGGGAAACCTTTAATGTGCTCTTGAAAGGTTAGCTGCCTGGTTTGACCATCGGATAAAGAGAGCGTCCATACATTCACTTGCCCGTTGTCAGTTCGGTGATATGCAGCGAGTTGTCCATCCGGAGACAATTGGATTGCACTCATTCTCTCGTTCGTATGGAAGACATCCTCTAGTCCTCTGGTGCGGGCATTCCATCGCCATAAGTGTGCCTGAAAGGCAATCATCGAGCTGTCGGAAGAGAAGACAGGGCGTGTTTTGCGTAGCCGAGTATCATGCGTAAGAGCAAGTGGAGTTCCTGATTGCCCATTTGCTGAGAGGTGGACAGAATAGAGATTGTCCTGTGTATTCACGACGCTAAAGGCCAGATTCGGTCCCGAACTTGTTAAGTAGTGGATAGTGCCCAAACCGGCGCTATAGACCCTCACTGCCGTTCCCGCCGCCGATCCGCTCTGATTGACCGGAACTTCCCAAATGCTTGATCCCTCCGCGTCCAGGCTCAGGAAGTAAATTTTCTGACCGTCGATTCGCCCGAAACGCTCAAGTGTGCTTTGACCACAATCTCAGATGCTTCGACCTGGCTCAGGTCGACCGCAAGAGGAAGCGGTTCGGTTCCCGCCGCCTTGACCGCAGCGGCGACTTCGTCGAGCGCCTCTGCATTCCGAGCGGCGAGTACAACCGCAGAGGAGTCGCGGGCCAAACAGATAGCGGTGGAACGTCCGATACCCTGGCTGGCTCCAGTCACGATCTCAACAGAATTCTTCACAATGTTCCTCCATGATTGTTAGGCGTACAGACGGCAAACACCACATCGGAGAATGTTGCCAGACGTTCTGGCGTGGTCTTCTTGTTCGACATGGCTCCTCCCGATTGCGCTTGATAGTTTCAAGACTTCACATCCCGTCTTAAGAGAGCGTCGCCTTGGCCGCTTCAAGGATGATGTCTACAACCTTGTCCGGCGCCGTGAGCAACGGAGTGTGATCGACTGCGAAAGACCTCACTGTCGCATTCATACGGTCTGCCATGAAGCGCTGCGTTTTTGGATTGATCATTCGGTCCTCTTCTGCAAGCAGGTACCATGTTGGCTTTGACTTCCAGGTCGTTGCTGGTGCTGGTTCCTGAATGCTCTTAACTGAGATCGGACGCTGCACAGCTTTTGATAGCGCAATCTGCTCGTCGGTGGCGTTCTGGGCGAAGGCGTTTGCGAACCCTTCGTCTGGCATCCAGATAAAGCCGTCTGGATCCGGCGCGAGTTGCGGCGCCTGTGGATGAGTCTCATCTTTGTAAAAGACCTGGGCAACCGTCTCTCCTTCGTCCGGCGCCAACGCTGCGACATAAACCAAAGCCTTCACGCGCTCGTCATGAGCGGTGGCGATGACTGCGCCCGCATACGCGTGCCCGGCAACGATCACCGGGCCTTGAGTTCGTGCGATCGTGCGCTTCAGAGCGGCTGCGTCGTCGCTCAGGGATGTAAGGGGAATTGGCGCGGCAATCACGTTCAAGCCGCGATCCTCGAGCGGGCGTATGATTGCCTGCCAGCTCGAACCATCAGCCCACGCTCCGTGGACCACCACTACTGTAGCGTTCTCTGAAAACTTCATCATGCTCGTCCTTTCGGATAGTTCAAAGTGAAGATACGAAGAGAATGGTCTCTGCCGTCAAGCAAAGAATCGTGAGATTTGCTGCGCAATGAACTCGCATGAATCCTCAAGCGCAAAGTGGCCCGTCTCGAGCAGGTGTAGCTCCGCTTTTGGGATATCTCGCAGATAGGCTTGCGCGCCCTCGACGGTGAAGAAGGGGTCGTTCTTTCCCCACACGATCAGCGTCTTCGGCTGCTTTTTTCGAAAGAATTCATGCCAGCCGTCGTAGAGCGCGAGATTCGATTGGTAGTTGTGAAGCAGGTTGAGTTGGATGGCGTCGTTGCCGGGCCGATCAAGGAAGAGCTGGTCGAGGGTGTACGAGTCTGGGCTGATCCGGGAAACGTCTTTGACCCCGTGCGTGTACTGGAAGATGGTGGTTTCTTTCTTTAGCAGCTCTCGCACCGGCTTCTCTGTCTCCGAATTGCGGTTTGCCCAGAACGGCTTCATTGGATCGAAGGCGGCGCCGATGCCCTCGGCATAGGCGTTCCCGTTCTGCACCATGATCCCTTCGATTGCATCCTGATGTTTGGAGGCAATGCGATAGCCCACGGGTGCGCCGTAATCCTGCACATAGATGCTGAACTTCTTCAGGCCGAGGACACCGAAGAGCAGTTCCTCGATATGGGCGGCCAGATTGTCGAAGGTGTAGTCGAACTTTCCTGCGTCCGGGGCATCGCTGTAGCCAAAGCCAACGTAATCCGGAGCAATTACGTGAAATTTGTCCGCCAGCTGCGGGATCAGATCGCGGAACATATGCGACGAACTCGGGAAGCCATGCAGCAGAACGATGGTTGGAGAAGCCTTTGAGCCTGCCTCGCGATAGAAGATCCTGAGACCGCGAACGGTCGCGTGTTGAAACGTTGTCATGGTGATTTCCTTTCCCGGTGACGCGAGGTCCCGCTTACAAGAACTAAGATTACATGACACCTATAAAAGTTGCATTAACAGTGTTATAATTATTTCAGATATTTTTGCGGAGAGGATTCATGCAAGTTTCTCAAGAGGTTAACGAATGGATTGATGGATTCCTATTCGTGGCGAACAAGCCAATTCTGGACCTTTTGAATACAAAACCTGTCCTCGCAGATGGTCCCACGGAACTCCTTCCGGATGTTCGCGCTCTCGAAAGATGGTTGATCGCTTCGGGTACGGTGACTTCGGCGAAGGCTAAAGCCACAGTTCGAAGCTGGCGCAATTCAACCGAAGCTGCTGCCTTCCTGGAACAGCTCATCGCGTTCAGGGAGAAATTGCGGGAGGCCGTTCTTCGGATAGAGAGTGGATCGACGCCGTCAGACGCTTTCATTACCGAAGTCAACTCGCTGTGCCTTCGGTATCCTTTTCCTGCTTTGCTCCACAAGCGAGACGGGAAGGTCATTCGGGAGACGACATTCGAGCTTCGTAAGCCCACCGACCTTTGGGCGCCGATTGTGGATGCCACGGCAGATCTTCTGGCAGAGACAGAGTCGTCGCGTATTCGCAAGTGCGAATCGTGTGTCGTTCACTTCTTCGACACAAGCAAAAAGGGCTCACGCCGCTGGTGCAGCATGAACATCTGCGGCAACAAGCTCAAAGTTGCCGCCTACCAACGGAGGAAACGCACCAAAGACACGTCGATGAACTAGTGGAGGGATTTTCGTGCCGCTTCGACGTGCAGTCATTTGCGGTCTTACACCGTAGCTCTCCCGGGTTGCTCCGGACGACGGGCTATCCAGAAGTTATCCACTTGGCCTTATAACCGGCTTCTCGGAAAGGTGAAACCGAACTGCTTGAAAAGTCTGGCGGGCTCAACCGGTCGATGCAACACTGGCTTGGAGTTTACTCGCCGGAGTTTCAAAGCCCAAGATTTTTCGCGGGCGCAAAGGCGTTTGGCCTCCAGAAGCGGCTTGCGCCTCGAGCCCGTCGATAACTTAGGAGCCTAACGCATCCCGCTGGAGACCAGTTCTTATCATCTCATCTGTTCCCAACGACTGATAATTTCACAAATTCCAAATCGTCCATGGGAACGATGTCTCAGTTTTTGACAATACGACGTTATGATATCTTCATGGCGGTCACACAGGATTCTCTTCTCTATTCACGCGTCGAAACGGTCCTCGCCTCCGAGATCAATGATAGAGTCCTCAAGGTGGGCGACCAGCTGCCGACCGAAGACAGCCTCATTGCACGATTCGAGGTCAGCCGCATTACCGTTCGCCGCGCTATTCAGAATCTCGTGAGCCGGGGCCTCGTCGAGATTCGCCGCGGCAAAGGCACGTTCGTCGCTGCACCCAGAATCACGCAGGAGCTTACAGAGCTGAGCGGATTTGTGGAAGATATGCACGCAGTTGGCCGCAAGCCGACCGCCCGCGTGATCAGTAAAGAGATCGTGACAGCCGATACATCTGTGGCGGGTCAGCTTGCGCTGACAAAGGGCGAGCGCGTCGTCAGAATTCGTCGCGTGCGTCTGGCGGATGGCGTCCCCCTCTCTTTCGATGAGACTTACCTTCCCCTTGAGATTGGCAAGAAGATCATCACCAACAACTTGAAGGTCGAGCCTATCTTTTCGCTCCTGGAACGCAAATATGATGTTCCGCTGATCGAGGCCGAGTATAAGTTGGATGCCGTGGCAGCCGAGGCCGAGGTCGCGGCGGCGCTACGCGTGAAGCAAGGTAGCCCGATCTTCCGCATTGAACGAACCTCGTACTCGACAGGCAATCAGCCGGTCGATTACGAGAAGCTGTACTACCGGGGCGATCTCGTCCGCTTCGTGACACGCCTGGCCCGAAAGGTTTCGCGATGAACAGCCTTCGACGGCTCATGCGGCACGGCTTCTGAAGAGGCGGTGCGAATCCGGCACGAACGGTTCACTGCTCTTTCCCCGTCGAATCCAGTTCGCGCCCACTAACCAGCACAGGGTGAAAGGACAGGGTTCCGAGTTTCCTGCCGAACCATCCCTGGCTCGGTAAGCCCCTGTGCTGGTTAGTGGGCGCGGCGGGAATCGAACCCACGTCCGCGAAATCTAAGTCCCTCGTTGGCCGCGATTGTGCGGCTTCACGAGTTGGGCGATCAGCACCGAGATGCTTGATGGTTGTGTTGACAAGTCTTAAGCCGTAGCCCTTCCTCCTCAGATAGCCATCGATCGCCATCGGTCTCGCACCACCGATCACGAGCGCAGCGAGGCAAGCCTTTTCCGTGCCTGATTGGCAATCGATTGGCCGAACAAAGGTTGAGTGCGTCACCACTGCACTCCTGGATAGAGGCTGGCCAGTCGCTCGCTACGGAATTGCACCGTGCCCTGGGACTGCGCCTGCCAAACCAACTCTGGAGTGGGGCCATTCAAATTTAATTCTTGGATCTGCGAGCCGCCGGTGACCGCGGAGAAATCTGCCTTCAGGTCTCCATTTGCAAGACTTTGAACATTTCCCCCAAAATAACTGTACAAGTTATTTGGCAATGTATAGCTCAAGACCAGAGTCGCCGTCATTGCCGTTTCGTCTATCTGGTAGACCGACGCGGCGGAGTAACAAGGTGGCGAGCCGGTGGCTCCGCAGACAATCCCGCCAGGAAATTTTCGATCGTCCCCGTTGTCCATCACGCCGAGACGAAAGAATCCGGAGTTGTTTGGGCTGAAGAAATCGGGACCATGCTGCGCATAAAACCAATCCTTGGGATCAGTCCCTCCAATTATCTTGAAGTCTCCGCCCTCGCCCAGCCGCCACAATACCTTGCCTGATCCCTGACCGTCTGCGTAGTCGATCTTGATGATCCAGTTTTGGTGGCGCATGGAGAGAAGCAAGCTATGGTCGTCGGTTGAGTAGAGCAACGCGTTGCTGTGAGTCCAGTCCGGAAAGAGATACGGATGCCGATTGACGTCAAGATGATCGAAGGAGTTCCAAACCCACACCGGCTGATTATTGTTATCTAAATCGATGACGAGATCCCCCAGCACGTCTGTTGTACCCGGGTATCCGGACAGGTCATTGAAGGATTGACTCACCGATGCGAGTAGGACCCAATGTCCATTCTGCAGAGCCAGGACGTCATGGTGCAAGCTGCTGAGATTGAAGTTGTATCCTTTGGCTGACAGCGCTGCAGCTAGCTCACTCTGAGTCACCTCACGTATCGTGTTTCCTGCGAGATCCACCTCGCGCACTGCATCCACAGTATTCGGCGGAATCTGTGAGCCTTTCAAAGCGATGGACGACGCATAGGAGATCAAGATTAAAAGATGACCATTGGGAAGCAGTTTGATCGACTGGATCGAGTCCATCTTTGTGCCGTCCGTGTAGCGATAGGTCCAAATCACATTTCCTTGTAAGTCGGTTGCGAAAGCCTGCGCACCCTCCTGTGGGATGAGCGTGTCAAACATTTCAATGCCTGCTTGCGGAATTTGCGCATTCGATGCTGACGTGGAGACAGGTGCAGTTGTGGGTGGAGTACCGGTAGTAAAAACGTGATCACGATCGGCAAATGAGGCGCCGTCATCCAATTCAACTTGAGCTCGCATGTGGTAAGGCGTCTGCGCGCGCATGCCGGCCACATAGATGATCACCTCTCCACCGTTTGGGGAAGGTGTATCTTGCACCCATGTAGTCAAGCCATAATCAGCGTCAACGCCGAAGTTAATGTTTACCTTCCCTGGTGCCGGAAGATAAATGGAGTACGCCGCCACCTGAGGATTCGAGGTCGCGGTGACGACTGCAGGACTGATGATGGAAGCAACGGCGGTTGCGTAGTCGGACTGTGGAGAGTCAGCGGCCGCGGCGGTCACCGTGACATTCATGCCGAGGGCCAGTTTCGATGGAGCCGAGTAGGTGCCGCTCGTATCTATCGTACCGATGCTTGCATTTCCACCCGGAACTCCATTCACCAGCCATTCAAGTTGTCCGCCGCTTTGCACTGCTCCCTGAAAGTGTTGCGTTTGACCCGGCGCAACCGCCGCGTACCGAGGAGCAATTGTGACGTTCCCGCTTTGTCCCGCAGCCGGTGGTGGTTGAGTTGGCGGAGGCTGTTGCGGCGTGGTCGCGTTTCCGTTTGTATCATGTGCTCCGCAACCGGCCACGAGCAAACATACAAGCAAGCCGAGGCAGATAGCATATTTCACTTAACCCCACCCATCAGAAAAGAGGTTGTGCCGGAGGTTCTGAACCGGAACTAGCTCGAACCGGTTAGAACCGGATGCCAAAGGTCACAGGAATGAGCTCCTGGGTGCCCGTTCCTTGCCGAGTGGTACTTGCCCTGGGTGAATCAACCCAAACGTATCGTGCTTCGCCGTATAACTTCGCCCGACTATCAGGACCAAACACCTGCCAAGTCATACCCGTGCCGATATTCAGTCCGCCCTGGTTGCTGGAGAAGTGGCCGACGGTCACATTTTGGTATTGATAACCACCATAACCGTAGTAGTAGTAGCCGGAGTATTGGAATGCTTGTGGATCTGTAAAGTTCGTCACCTTCCGATAGAAACCACCGCCGCCGGTCACGTACCCGCCCCATTTTCCCAGATGCCCATAGTGATAGATGGGATCAACTGTGAACGACCATGTATTCACATTGCCGCCGACGGCGCCCACGACGGCCAGGGTTGCCCCAGGAATCTTATTGCGGTTGAATTGGTACTCAATCAGAGTCGCAAACTTCTTGGTGAAGTTCCAGCCACCGCCAACGGTGAGATTGTAGCCGTAGGTCACGAAGGGGTGATCGTTGCCAATTGGTGCGGTGAAGCCTCCGCCCGCTTCAAACGCAACATGGCTCCAGCGATTCTCAAAAGCGGGATAGCCATTGCCAGTGTTCCGGCCATACCGTGGGACGCCACCTGAAACAGGGCCTGAGCCCGGGGAAGCTCCATCGGTGTCTTCGCCCGTCCATGTGGTCGTGTAATCTGCGGAGCTCGAATACGTTTGTGATGCAGCGGAAAGAGTTGCGCCGGTGATCAGGAACAACACAATGAGGGCCCGCTTGAGCGTGAGCCCGTGCCTTCTATGGATGGATTTTCTCGTTTCTTGCATGGATTTTCTCGTTTCTTTGGCTAGCCTTCTGAACGCACCGCCGTTACTTCTGCCCACTGTTTTTCCTGTCTTTGATATACCCATCCAGCGAGAATGGACCAGAGCCACCTAAGACCAAGGCAGCGAGGCAGGCAATGTACAGAAGGTCACATTCATAGCCCGGCGGTCCAAACTGCGCGCGGCCGTTGGTCACACTCATAATCTTGATCGAGCTGAATCCATAGGGCAGATGCACGGTGATCATCGCTACGAATAAGACCGCGGCCATTGGCAGACTGGCAAGCGCCACGAATGCGCCCAGGATAACAGCGAGACCTCCGAAGATCTCGACGAGGATGGTCAACCAAGCCATCAGATGGGGCCCGGGCACGCCGATCGCGTGGAGGATACTTGCGAAAGCGTCTGGTCCCTTATTCAACTTGGCAAAACCATGTGCCATGAACCCGTACCCAACGATGAGGCGCAACGGAATAGGAGCCCAGCGGACGAACGAAACTCTGTTTCCAACGGACAATGCTTCTTCACGCGCTCGGCGCAGTGTGTTCATATGCTCTTGACTCTCCCAATCATTTGATTTCGTACGTCTTGTGTCTCGGCATCGCAGGAGTTCTACTCCGTTCGTCACCGCTTTCCACAATATGACGTTATAATATCGAGGTTGGTTACACGTTTCCGTGATTTTCTCCGTTCCCGGACGTGTACCAGGTTAGAAATGCCAAAAAGTTACATCGTTGCGCTTCAAGACTGGTTGTAACCACGCTGCGCTTCACGTCTCTAACGAGGCGGAAAGGCGTTCTCGCGACCGATGAGCGTGGTATTCGCCTGAAAGGGAAAGGATGAGCCAGTTCCTGCGCCTGTATCGCCGTGTTGTATCGGCACTCTCTTCGCTGCAATCTCCAATGCTCGTAGCTGTTCCGCTGTACTGGGGATTTCAATTCGCCCAAACGGGTTGGGGCAAACTGCACAACCTGTCAAAGATCACGGGGTTCTTCGCGAGTCTCAATATCCCCTTTCCAGGTTTCAGTACGCCGGCCGATTCTCTGTTGGAGTTTGTTGGCGGCATCCTCCTGATGTTCGGGCTGTTCTCGCGTCCGATCGCGTTCCTCCTCGCCTGCAATATGTTCGTTGCATACTGGACAGCAGATCACGAAGCCCTTACTTCGGTTTTTTCCGATCCGGGCAAGTTCCACGTTGCAGATCCCTACACTTTCCTCTTCGCCTCTGGGATGGTTCTAATCTTCGGCTCCGGTCTCTTTGCGGTCGATTCTGTTATCTCCAAACAACTGAAGCCTCTTGAACAATGATGGAGTCTCAAGCATCAGATCGCACGGAAGCGGAGATGATCGCCGGCATCCTTGCGGGGGAAACGCAGCTCTACCATGACCTGATCCGTCCCCACGAGCGGAGCGTGTATCTGATGGCCTTGTCGTATATGAAGAACGAGGCGGATGCGGAGGATGTGGCACAGGAGGCATTCGTTCGGGCCTTCCAGAAACTTTCATCGTTTCGTGCGGAGTCGAAGTTTAGTACCTGGCTCATCAGTATCGCCCTGAACGAAGCCAGGAGCCGCCTTCGAAGGCAATCCGTGATTAGCATGGAGTCGCTCGACGAACCTCCGGATAAGAATAAAACCATTTCGCCGGCGCTCCTGCGCGACTGGCGAGAGATCCCCTCCGAGGCTCTCGAGCGGGAGGAGGTCCGGAAGCTAATACAGCAAGCAGTGGAAGAGCTTCCCGACATTTATCGTCAGGTGTTTCTACTTCGCGATGTAGAGGAGCTCAATATCAACGAGACGGCCAAGGTATTGAATCTCAGCATTCCCAACGTGAAAGTCCGATTGCATCGCGCCCGGATGATGTTGCAGAAGCGACTCGCTCCTCAATTGAAAAGAACGAATCCATCATCGAAAAGGAGGTGGCTCCCGTGGGAATAGATTGCAAGCACCTTTGGAATTACATCTCCGAATATTTGGATTGGACGCTGCTCAATGAGACCCGGGAGACTGTTCAAAAGCACCTAGATCACTGTGAGATCTGCTCAGCGATTCTGGATTCTACCCGTAACATGATCATCCTGGTCGCGGATGATCGCATCTTCGAATTGCCCGTTGGTTTCAGCGAGCGATTGCACGCTCGGATTGATCTTGAGTTGACGTAAAAGGAAAGCTAGAACAGCGCTGTACACGGCTCTGCCGTATTTGTCATACAGCGCGGCAACTGAATCTTTTTCTCTCCGCCTGAGTGCATAGTGCCAGCCTTGCATCGGCCTTAAGATCACGTTCTGCTGATGTTGATTTGTCTGTTCGCCTCAGCCACCACACTCTTTTCTTTGTGCCCTCGCATTGAATTGGACGGAGCAAGGGAAATCATCCCGCACGCAAATCTTTTTTTGTAACCCGCAATCACTCTTAAGCGTCGGATGATCGGTTGGGATCCTCACTAGCCAGATCGCAGGCTGGGAAACGACTCAGCGGGAACGAATTTGAAACGTGCGGAGGGGGCGACTGCCCGACTAGTGTGACCGGACGGTCTTTGGAAAATAATCAAGATTTTTGGGAAGAATTGGCGAAACGGCGAAACAATACCTTTTGCAATAGATGGAGGGCGAGGCGATTGTTCGCTCCTGAAGAGGAGAATACTAAATGGTTTTAGGGTAAATGGCGATTGAACGTCACCATCGCGAACGTTAGAGCAACTTGGTCAGTTGCAGCGTAAGGTTTCAGACGAGGAGATAAAGAGTATGCACGCCAAACTGCCTGAAGAGGTCGATTCACTGTTTTTTGAAGCGATGAATCAAGGGGACATTGACGCAGCTGTTGCTTTCCACGAGCCTACCGCCCGATGGCTTCAGCAATCCGGCAAAATAATCAGCGGGCTGCCGGACATCCGTACTGAGCTGCTCGGATTCTTGGCCCTAAAACCCAAGTTCACTGCAGAAATAACGGCACTCGCGAGTGGAGATGAGAACGTCGCGTTGACGCGGTCGACATGGAGCCTCATGGGCACAGATGCCAATGGGCAGCCTGTAACAATGGGAGCTAAGAGCACCGAGGTCGTGCGTCGTCAATCGGATGGAACGTGGCTTTTCGCAATCATCGCGCCAGGCGCCGATTGACTTCGATTCGGTAGTTTAGACAGCAATAGAATCTGCTCCTGCGCGTTCGGGCAACAGGCACGAAGATTGTATCCTCGGCCACCTCTGTAGACGAGGCCCGATGGCTTGAGGATGAAGGATGCGACGCAATTGTCGCCCAGGGTTATAAGGCCGGTGGGCATAGGGGCATGTTTCTCACGCAGGATGTTTCTACACAGGTCGGTACGATGGCGCTGGTGCCGCAGGTAGTTGACGCGGTAAAGAGCGCCGGCAGATAGCGGAAACTCTGGGGCGGCATCGGACATGGGGCCCATGGGGCCGACCTCTCGCATAAGGCGATTCACGATCCCTCGTGCTGGTCGGCCCGTGAATACGTTGGTGATTGCGGTCTCATTGTCCTTCGCATCTTTTAATGCTTGACGATAGATCGGGCTGATCTGAGCCTCAGGACAAAGCAAGTAGGCCGTACCGATCTGTACCGCCGAGGCACCAAGAGCAAAGGTGAAGGTGGAGCTGCGGCTATAGACGTCGGAGACCTGCGCGTTGTGGCGGCGCCCGGTGCTGGTCACACTGCCAAAATCTCTAGTTTCGACTGATACAGAATTCCGGGGCGCCTCAACTGGTCTAACTTAGTAAGATCAACCGTGCGGATTTTGGGGGCAGGTCAGCGCACCCTAGGCTTTCAGGAAATCCTAACCGGATCAGGATGCAACTCTTCAAGCATTTCGGGTTCGCCCGCCTGACAAAGCCATCCCAGCCCTCCCATGAGCGAAATACTCTTGAATTTTGGAGACCTGATCCTCAAGAGAGGCGTCGCTATCCCGAAATGCCACTTCGACCGGAGTATACGAAGGATCGAGCCGACTGAATGGGTGAGAGCAACAAGAATGCCTTTCGATCAATGCGCCGGCACCTGTTGACCCTTTCTGCCACCCGACAGGAAGGATCATTCGAAGACCCCAAGTTGCGTCAGCATAAAGGCGTAGTTTCGGTCTCGTTTCCGTATCTGGTTGTAACGTCCGCTCGATCCGGCATGGCCTCCGTGGAGATTGACGAAAAATACCAGAGGGTTTTTGTCTGTTTTCAAGGCTCTTAGTTTCGCCACATATTTGGATGGCTCCCAGTACCCTACCTGCGAATCGTCAAGCGAAGTCTCTACCAGCAGGGCGGGATAGTCCTTTGCAGCGACGTTATCGTAGGGAGAGTAGTTCAGCATGTATTCGAAGGCTTTCTTCTGGTTTGGATTGCCCCACTCTTCATACTCTCCAACTGTTAGCGGAATGGACGGGTCCAGCATCGTATTCATCACATCGACAAAGGGGACCTCGCACAATACCACTTTGAATAGGTCTGGTCGCATGTTTGTTACCGCACCCATAAGGAGACCTCCAGCACTTGCGCCTTCGATGCCCACTTGGCCGCGCTTGCCATAACCTCTTGTCAAGAGCCCTTCCGTAACGTCGATGAAGTCAGTGAAGGTATTGCGTTTGTTCATCAATTTTGCGCCGTCGTGCCATGTCTCCCCGAACTCGCCACCTCCGCGAACGTGCGCGACAGCAGCGATGACTCCGCGATCCAGAAGCGGCAAATCATTTACGGAAAAATCGTCGTCCACGTTAACGCCATAGGATCCGTAGCCATAGACGAAGAGTGGATTGCTGCCGCGCCGGAACTTGTCCTTGCGATATGCCGCCGTGACAGGAATCTGCGTACCGTCCTCTGCAGGGATCAACATGCGTTCTACCGCGTATTGCGACTTGTCATAGCCTGGTACTTCCTCTTGTTTCAATCGTTGCGATGTTCCTGCCGACAAGTCGTACTCGAAGATTGAATCCGGCGTAATCGGAGACGAATAGGAGTAGCGAAAATTGTGGGTGTCGAATTCTTCGTTGAGACTCCCAGAGGCTCTATAGGCGGGTTCGGGGAATTCTATAACCCGATGCGTGTGATCTTTAATCCCACTGATTTCCAGGATTTCGAGGCCGTTTACTCTCTCGGCGGTTACGTAGAAGTCCTTGAAAACGTCAATATCGTCGACGGGAATACCCTCTCTCGCCGCAATGAGCTCCTTCCAGTTCTGCTTGTCAGGTCTGGCCACGGGGACAGTCACCACACGAAAATTCCGGCTCGTGTCGTTCACGCGAATGTAGAAAGTGTCGTTTCCCTCGTCGACATAGTACTGAACTCCTTCTCTTCTTGGTTCGATGATCTTCCAGGCCGACTGGGGAAGATGTGACGGAAGAAATCGCACTTCGGAGGTCACATGGCTTGCGGAGAGCAATTCGATGTACTTGCCGTCGCGCGTGCGGTTGAGCCCTAGAGCGTAGCGTTCGTCCTCTTCCTGAAACACCAATGAATCTCCGAAGGAATTCGCTCCTACCAGGTGCCGGTAGACTTGATTGCTTCGCTTGGTTACAGCATCTTCCGTGGTGTAGAAGAGCGTTTTGTTATCTGCTGCCCAAGTCACATCATCGACGCGCACTGCGGTATCCCGCCGTAAGCGGCCCGTGCGCAGATCTTTGATGTGGAGTTGGTAGTTACGGTACCCAACATTGTCTGTGGTGTAGGCTAGTTGGTTGGAGTCGTCGCTCACCTCGAACGCACCGAGTGACAGAAACTTCTCACCTCTCGCCAACTGATTCACGTCGAGCAGCACCTCTTCCGGCGCATCCAAGGTGCCCTTCTTCCGACAGGCGATCGGGTACTGTTTGCCCTCTTCGGTTCGTCTGTAGTACCAGTAGCCATTCTTGCGGTATGGGACCGACTTGTCGTCTTGTTTAACGTGGCTTATCGTCTCCCGGTAGAGCTTCTCTTCGAGCGGCTTCTGGGAAGAGGTGAGTTGCTCAGCATATGCGTTTTCCGCCGCGAGATAGGACAGTACCTCAGGATTCGTTTTCTCCCTCAACCAGCCGTAGTCATCGACGAGCACGTGGCCGTTTATCGGTCTCTCGATATGTATTTGTTTGGCGACCGGAGGTACAGGTGAGGAGACTGTCTGGGCAAACAGTGCCGTTGAGAGGGTGGCCAACGCAATCAGAGCAAGTCGATCGATCATTTGTTTATCTGACTTGCTAAGGGCCTTCCAGGTTACATTTGGCAGACGGGTCAGAGACCAAATGATGGGAAGCGATGTCTTTTGCACTTCTATCGCTGTATCGTAAACATAACCGCTGGCGACCTATGCGTCTGATAGACGGAGAAATTTCGTTGTGGCTGCGAGAAAGCTCGACGTGACAGGTTTACTTGCCGCCGGCTGTATCGCTCGTTGCAGCAAGGCACAACTGGAACCGCGGCCCGCGCCCCGGGTAGCCAGCAGGCATCGCTCTGTGATCTGCCCAAGTAGGCTGCATTGATGCCGCGAACCCTTCCAGGAGGACAAGACCAATCGCAAACGAAGAATAGCTTTACCTGACATGAAGAAGGCGCACTGTTAGATCGGGTGAGCAAACCCATCCAGACGAACGGATTCTGCTCAAGGGTGCGGCCGGGAGGTCCAATACCTTTCTCCCCTTGATGCTCGACAAGGTCGCTACCCTGATCAGTATGCCTTACCCTACCAAATCCACTCTCCCAACTTCGCAACGAAGCCCATCGTTCGTTACATCGGCTGGAATTCTACGAGCTGCCGCAGCGGCGCAACATGGTCACTAGCTTTTTCTCCGGTTGCGGCGACCAAACCGGCGAAGTCGCGACCTTCAACACAGAATGAAGCTGACACAACGCCATAGAGCAGCGCCTCGATTGGATCGTCCTTGGCTACAAAACCGGCCAGTACTCCACCACTAAAAGCATCCCCCGCACCTGTAGCATCGACCAACGTGACTTGCACAGCTGGAATGCGTACCCACTCTGTGGCACCCGCAACGTGAGCGATTACGCCTTCCGCAGCGCACTTAATCGCGATCAAAGTCACGCCAGGTGCGAGGGCCCGCAGCTTGCTCAGGCCTTCAAGAGGTTCTCCCGGTAATATCGCGACAACATCTTGTCGGCTCGGCAAAAAGAGATCGACCCCGCTGAGGAGTTCGATCATCTTGTCGAGATCTGTACTGGCAAGAAGGTCGTGATCGTCTAGTTAGGGTGCTACCAAAGTTTTGCGCAGAGTCCTCCTCGCACGCAGCAAACGAGACTTAGTTGCGGCAACAGAAATGCCTGCAAGATCGGCGATTTCCTTTACCGACATATTATTCATTTGATGAATCTCAACCACATTTCGCAGCGTCGGCCGGAGGCAGCGGATCGCTCGCCTTAAGCGCTCTACTCTTTCATGCCTTGCGTAGAGATCTTCAATGTTCTTCGTCTCGTCTGCAACCTCCCAATGCTGCCAGGTCTCACCGTTCGTGATCTCCATAGCAGTTTCGGGACGAGCGCGCTTCCTACGTAGAATCCCAAGCGCTGAATTGATGGCAATACGCGTGAGCCAAGTGGAGAATTTCGACCTGCCATCGAAGCTGTTCAAATGCACATAGACCCTCAGCCACGCGTCCTGAACCACGTCTTCTGCGTCTTCTTGGTTTCCCGTGATCCGATAGGCCATGTTGAATGCTATCTTCGAGTGCCTCGTCCATAGCTCGACGAAGGCAGGGCGATCCCCTGACTTGGCCTCCACAATTAGGACTTCGTCCGTTGCAGCAGCAAGGAGTTTCATGCTGATCTCGTCGTGCGGCGAGCACATATCAGTTGCTTCCCGTCTATTGCTCTCAAATCT
The DNA here is from genome assembly GCF_000745965.1 of Edaphobacter aggregans DSM 19364. Classification (GTDB taxonomy): domain Bacteria; phylum Acidobacteriota; class Terriglobia; order Terriglobales; family Acidobacteriaceae; genus Edaphobacter; species Edaphobacter aggregans. The sequence goes on from NZ_JQKI01000033.1 coordinate 64,973, forward strand.
GTATCCCTGTTCCGATAATTGGCGAAGATCCTTCATGTTCGTTTTGTCCTTTCAAAGAAGAACGCGTAAAGGTGGCGATCTAGGGGTTTCATCGTGAGAGGTTATTGGACGGTGAGCGCGATGGTGGTCTGCTGAGTGATAGTTCCTGAGGTGGTAGTGACAGTGACATTCGATTGGCCCACTGGAGTGGTCGCAGGGGAAGTGCCTCCGCAGCCGGCCACGAATCCTGCCAACGCGATAAGGAAGAGCAATACTCCACACAGACGGCGAGGGTGGGTGCCGATGCTGGTAGAGCGGCGGCGGAAGATCAGGATAGATGCAAAGGGTAGAAGCAGAACAGAAGTAATGCCTGCAGCGGATGTGTCGCGAAGGTGACGGGATTGGAGACCTGCCGAGGCAGAGTTGGTTTCAATAGAGAGGGTGCTGGTTGCAGCGGCGGTGGGTGAGACGGTAAGTTGCGACGGACTGAAACTGCATGTGGAGGAGGTAGGCAGTCCTGAGCAGGCCAAGGTGACGGTGCCGGTGAAGTTGTTAGTGGGGACGACGCTGATGGTGGCCTGGGCAGGAGTTCCCGCGGAGGCCGTGAGGGCGGCGGTTGAGGCGCTAAAACCGAAGGTGGGAGTGTCGGAGGTGGAGGTGTCGATGGCGATCCCGGCGAAGAGGCCGTGGGCTTCGTTGGCCAGTCCGGCGGTGAAATAGACGGTGCTCAGATCGCCACCGCTGACGGTTGTGGTATTGCCGACTGCGGTACCGCCGGTTAGGAGCTCCCAAAGGCTGGGATAGACCAGGGGATTCCCGGTTGCGTCGATGAGTTGGCCGAGGTAGGCGTAGGTATTGGGGTCGTAGACATTGATCATGCCGTTGCCGAAGTCTCCGATGAGGAGATCATTGCTGAAGACGCCGAAGCTGGCAGGCGCGAACGCGACTCCCCATGGCGCGTTGAGGTTGCCGCCGGTGACGGCCCGGGCAACGAAGTTGCCAGACGTGTCGAAGACGCTTACGATGCCGTTGCCAGGAGCGTTGACGGTACTGTAAGGCGTGGTAGTGGTGCGGAGAGCGTAGGTGACAAAGACATGAGTCCCGAGGATGTGGACGGAGAAGGGTGCGTAGTTGGCGGGAAGGTTGGGGTCGGTGAAGCTGCCGGCGAGCTTGGTGGGCTTGAAGGTGCTGTCGTAGACCTCGATCGCGTTACCTGTACCGAAGTTCGGGGCGAGGATGTAGCTGGCGGTGGCGTTGTTGGCGGTGGTGGTGTTAATGATCGCGAGGCCTCGATAGGAAGCTCCCGCCGCGCTGTTATTGATGGCGATTTGGGTGATGGCATTGTCATTGCCGAGTTGGCTGTTCCATCCCGAGATGGTGCCATCGAGGGTGGAGAAGAGGAAGGCTGCCTTGGCGCCGTTCGGCAGGATCATTCCAGAGGCTCCGGCGGTGGTGACGGAGCCAGTGGGTAGACCGGTGGCAGTGGGCTGGCCGGAGGCCGCGGGGACGATGACTTTGAAGCGAATCGTTCCTGGGGCCTGAACAACGTAGTTGAAGCCGGTCCCCTGGGCGCTGATCCACCACGACGGGCTGGAGGAAACGGCCCACGGGTTGATGAAGTTGGCGTCGGTGGTGATGGCGGGAACGGAGCCGTCGGAGACAAGATTGGTTACCTTATAGGCGCCGCCAGCCTGTGCTGTGGCCGGGAGATAGGAAGCCATGCATGCGAAGGAGAGGACGGTAAGATTTCTCGCTGCCGCTTGCATACCTGCGAGAGATCCAGGACGCCTGATCTTGCTGACGAGCTTCATGGGTAGGATTGCATCGTGCATTATGCCTCACATTTCTTTTCTCTCTCTGCTGGTGCGCGGAGAACTTGCTGAAGCCTGGGGATGTCCGGCGTGCGGACTCCGAGCTGCGGAGGTAAAGACAAGTTGATACCTTACTTAAAACGCCTCGATTGTTGCTTTCGCAATCAAGGTGTGGTTGTCGTTTTCCGTCACAAGTACAGCGTCGCCGTCATCGGGGCTAACACCTGAGGCAAGATCAAAGTCCTGATGATTAACTCCAGCGGAGAACACGCCAATTTCTTTGGCGTCTGCCTCCTCGGAACCATTCCGGACAAGGGAGATGGTGAACGGACCCATCCCTTTGGTTGCAAATCCCGAAAGCTCTAATCGGAATGTTGAACCATTCTTCAAGATGTTCACTCTCCCATGCGTATCGTCCCCCGTAGAGGAACGCAGGCTTCCGGTAAAGAGCGGCTGCATGGAAGCTATGCCTGCCGGTGCCGCTTCATCTACCTTCTGGTTGACGAACAGTTTTTCTGGACGGAAGGCCCACCACAATCCAATCGAGCTAACGATTGCAAGCAGTACAAAGGCCGGCTTGAGTCGCTTAAAGGTCGAAGCTGCTTTTTCAAAAGACATGGCGCCTTTCCGGGCGGGCATGATCTGCCCGCCCCTTTATCTGGGACAGTTACTGCTCCAATGGGGCTGTGCCGAAGTTCGCATTGAAGCGCAGGCAGTAGATGGACACCGCTCTGAACTTGGAGAGATCAGTACCGGCTGGTATGGAATAGTTCTGATCGCCCTGGTTGCCCTTAAGCTTCCCGAGTTCTAAGCGTTCGATATTCTTGTCAAGAAAATTGTCGTTGTCCTGCGCGTCGGTCGCCGCGATCAAAACCACATGCACGTCTGGGCCGTTCGACGTTTTGAACTTTGTAAGACGCAGTGTCGTTGTGTCGCCGCTCTGATACACGGTTGCGCGCCCCGATGTGCTGTGTGCCGCCCCATGAAACGTGCCAGTTGCAACGATATTGCCATCTTGCGCGAAGGCAGCGCTTGCAAAGATGCTCGAACCTACGATCAATGCACTGATATATTTCAAAATGCTCATTGCGATTCTCCTGTTGTAAGAGCCGCCGCACGTTGCGGCTCGTTGGTTCCGCTAATCAAACGCTGACGGGTGCCACCGAGATCGGCATCGGGCCGATGCCTTCCCTGTCTTTACCTTGCTGGCAGTCAGGGTGGCCGTGCCATCAGTGGTCTGAGCCAGTTGAGACGGTTCCAGCCTGGCCACAGGTCCAATGATTTGCGAATGTCATTCATGCTCAACCGCTCCCTCTTGAAAGATCCCTCATGTTTGTTTTGTCCTTTCAAAGAAGACCGCGTAAAAGATCGCGATCTAGCGGTTTTCCATTATGACGTCATAATGACACAATTGGTTACAGACTTTTGGGGGTATCTTCGATGGGCTCTGCCTTCCAGATTGTGGATCCGCCTAGACCGAACCCAATCGGTGTCGGCCGATCCATCTCAGCGTCATGCGGCGGTTGTTCCGGGTCATGGAATGGCGACGACGGAGTGGATTGTGAGAATGGGCGAAAGGAAGTGTACTGGACCGTATCTTTTGCAAAGACAAGATCGAGAGTCCAATCCAAAACCACACGAAGACGCTTTTCGAGCCCCGGCAGTTTGCTGAGATAGATCGTCCTCCACATCCACCAGGCGATAAAACCGGAGAAACGCCGACCGAAGAGCTGGCCGACCCCGGTCCGACGTCCAATTGCGGCAAGCTGACCGATCGTTCTGAATGAATATGGATTAAGAGCTCCGCCTCGTATGGAAGCAACAATGTTTCTCGCAGCCGTCCTCGCTTGGCGCAGCGCGTGCTGAGCAGTGGGAGGGTGAAAGCCACCGTTTCCGTCAGGAATAGATGCGCAGTCCCCCAGAGCCCAAACTCCTTCCTTTAGTTCAACCTGTAACATCAGGTTGGTATCAATTCGACCGCCCCGGTTCGCAAACGGCAACCCGGCAACGACGGGGGAAGGAGAGTTCCCCGCAGCCCAGACCACGAAGCTTGTCCGGATGAACATGCCGTCGTCGAGGGTTACACCTTCGTCTGTGATCGACTTCAGCCTTCGCTGCGTAAGGACTTCGATGCCACGTTCACGCAGTTTCTTCTCTGTGTAGCTGCCGAGCTGCTCGCCGAGCTCGGGCAGCAGGTGTGCTCCCGCATGAACTAGTACGACTCGAATGTGTAGCGGTTGCAGGTTGGAGTAGGAGCGGATCGCGGATTGCATGAAATCGTGAATGCCGGCGACGGTCTCCACGCCGGCGAACCCGCCACCCGCGACAACTATAGTCAAGAGACCATTTCGGGAAGCTTCAGAATATGTTGGATCTGCTTCTTCCAGATGCGCAATCATGCGATTCCGAAGCAGGATTGCGTCCTCAAGTGATTTCATCGTGAGAGCACGTTCTTGCAAACCCGCCATGCCATGAAAATTGGGCACCGATCCTAAGGCAAGTACAAGATGATCGTAGGTAAGGCTGTGACTCCGCCGCTCGAAGCCATGCACGACCTTGACGCTCTTGTTATCGGTGTCGATGTTTTCAACATCCGCCACAATAAATTCAGTACGTCGAATCATCTTGCGAATAGGGTTCGCAATTGTCGAGATGTCGAGATCGCTTGCTGCAATTTCATGAAGCATTGGCGTAAAGAGGACAAAGTTGCCACGACTGACCAGTTGGAGTATCGCCTCATCCGGAGAGAGGAGTTTCTCGAGCTCGCGTGCTACTTCGACCCCGGCGAATCCGCCACCCAGAATCAATATTGTTTGTCTCCGCTTCATTTCGGCATCCTTTCGATCCGGTTTTTGACGGTTGACGTCAATCCTCGGGATTCGTGCCACTCAGAGTGAAACAGCAGTTCCCGTTGTCATTATGACGTTATACTGTCATAATGGTTACAAGATATGACAGATCTTTGTGTCGCCGGAACAACCCCGCTTTCAGAACCCGGAATGCCGCTAGATGAGCCTGTCGCAGCGGTGCAGCGACCTCCCTTCAGGGAAGCGCTGCGGTTTTGGTTCAGGCTGGGATGGATCAGCTTCGGCGGCACCGCAGCTCACATCGCCATCATGCATGACGAATTGGTCCAGAAAAAGCGGTGGATTAGCAACACAAGCTTCCTCCATGCGCTGAGTCATTGCATGATCCTGCCGGGACCGGAGGCGCAACAGCTCGCCATCTATATCGGTTGGAAGCTTCATGGCAAGCGAGGCGGAGTTGTTGCCGGAATGCTCTTCGTTCTGCCCTCCATGTTCGTGCTGCTGGCCCTGAGCCTGATCTATGTCAAATTCGGCAACCTGCCGTGGATCGCGGCGATGTTCAACGGACTCAAGCCCGCCGTCATTGCTCTCGTGGTCATCGCCCTCCATCGGGTTGCCAAAAGAGCCCTGCGCGGACCTGTGCAAAGCGCCGTCGCAGCAGTCGCGTTTGCCTGCATCTGCTTTTTTGATGTTTCACTGCTGCAGGTGATGTTCGGCGCCGTTGTTCTTGGAATCGTCCTCGGGAAGTTGTGGCCGGGTCTTCTTCACAGACCGAGCGAGGCGGGCGCCGAAGAGGACGAAGAAGGCTATTACATTAGCCGAAACTCGATTACACCGGAGCCTGCGCCTCTTCTCAAGCCGGTCGCGAAGCTTACTGCAATCGTTCTGCTGCTGTGGCTTCTGCCGCTGAGTGCCTTCTACTTCTTTGTTGAGGACTTCCATTTCTGGAAGAACCTTGTGCTGTTCTTTACCAAGGCCGCATTCGTGACCATCGGAGGCTCGTACACGGTCATTCCGTACGTAGCGCACGTTATGGTATCGAAACTGCACTGGCTGACCAGAGCCCAGATGACGGACGGCTTCGCATTGGCTGAGACAACGCCCGGGCCTCTGATCATCGTGGTGGCTTTTGTCGGATTCATGGCCGGGTACAACCACTTCCAAGGCTCACTGTGGATGGGTACGCTCGGCCTGCTGGCAACAACGTTCTACACCTTTCTACCGTGTTTCCTCTTCGTATTTGCCGGCGCGCCGCTGGTGGAGCGAACACAGGGCAAGCCGACGATTCAGGGCGTCTTGGGATTAATCGCTGCTGTCGTTGTCGGCGCGATCCTCGACCTGACACTCTTCCTAGGGAAGGCTGTCATCTTTCCCTCAGGAATAGTAGCGCTCAGACGACTGGATGCGATCGCCCTGGGCTGCGTGATATTTTCGCTTGTGCTACTCCGAAGATTCAAGCTAAGTGTGATTCACCTGATACTGCTGAGCGTTGGGGTCGGTTTGATCCGCTATTTACTTGGCCTATAACAGAATCGTGCATTCCCGGTGTCGGCAGAGTTGAAGTTCGGTTGGCGCATAATCGCGTGGCTGTTGAAAAACGCGTCCGCCGGAAGAGGTCCCAAATTGCGTCGCGTCAGGATGCCCTGCAAAACGATCTTCTCGGGTCGCCCAGGCATTTTCTACGGTCTTCGCTACGAAGGACAGAACCGCATTCATGATAGTGCAGACTGGGCTCCGCGCATCGCATTGGCGTGGAGTCCCAACCAAGCGACGAAAACTCCTGCCAAGACCGTAGTCCGTGCCGGGTATGGGTGGTTTTATAACAGATTTACGACGCCAAACTCGTTCAGTTCCGCAACAGGAACTCCGTACCTGATCGAAGCGATTCACGACTACCAACTCAATCAGAAGAGTTACGCCATCAACAGTCCCGGTTTTTATGATCCAACATCTCCCGCATCGCCCGTCACGTTGTCTTCAGCCGGGGCATCCGTACCGTCCTATCACACCATCGATGCTCACTTTCACGCAGCACTCGATATGCAGGCCGGGTTCGGTGTGGACCGGCAGATCAGCAAGTCCATATCGGGAAACGTAACGTATCTCTATACGCGCGGGGTTCATCAATACCTCTCGAACAACCTCACAGCGCCTGACTTTGATTCATCGACGTACGCCGTCACTGGCCCTTTACCGACGATCTACGACTATCAGTTTCAGTCCGGTGGAGTGTACAAACAACATCAGCTCATTGTCTCGGGTAGCGCTCGACTGCGCAACTTTGTATTGACCGGCTCCTACACACTGAACGGAGCCAAAAGCGATACGCAGGGCATCACATCGTTCGCTTCGGTTGCGCGAAACCCAGGCTTTGACTATGGCCGGGCGACCTTCGGCATCCGCCATCGGCTTGTCTTGCTCAATACCTACACGGCTCCGCACGGAATCGTCTTCGCCTCCTTGCTCGCCGCGCAATCGGGCACTCCCTATAACGTCACGATTGGCGATGATCTCACCGAGAACAATCAGTTCAATGCGCGACCTACCTATGGGGTCTGCGGCGCAGCCGATGTCGTTTCGACTCCGTACGGCTGTCTGGATACCGATCCGGTCGGCAAGGGAGAGAGAATCGTCCCCTACGGAATCGGCACTGGTCCAGCAAATGCTATCTATAGTCTTCGCGTCAGCAAGGTATTCGGGATTGGGCCGCGGATCAAAACCGCCGCGGCAGCTCGCGCCATACAGAGCGACAACAGTGTCAGCGGAAGAGGACTTAGCAGCGGTCCGGCACAGCTCCATCTCGATGCGACTGCCCCACGGAGGTACAACCTCACCGTCGTTGCCGGGGCAGCGAACCTCTTCAACATCGTCAATCTTGGGACTCCCAACGGAGTGCTCAATTCGCCTTTGTTCGGCAAAAGTCAGTCGCTCGCCAGTGGGCAGTTCGCTTCTCCAACGCCTGGGAACCGCTCCGTCATCTTCCAGGCTAATTTTTCTTTTTGACAGAGGCAGAGGAGAGAAAGGTCGCTCAGCGAAACGTGGAAAGCTGAAACTATGCCAAACACTGTCACCAACGAGTTTAAGCACCCTCTACTGCATTTTCACGTTTGTGTTCATTGCGGAAGTGCATTTCGCAGGGAGGAGTTTGAAGGGCGCGCGATTACGTCGGGTATCCTGCCCTGCACGAAATGTGGCGCAGAAGGACCGTTGAATATCGAGATACGGGAAACGGATAAGTCTGCATCTGGAACCCAGGCTTTTGAAACTAAATGAATCACTCCGTGAGTGGCAGCTTCCTTTGAGCCGTCTGCCCAACACTGCTGAGTTTCCGCGCAGTGGCCTTAACAAACTCATTCACCAACCGAGACCGACTATCGGAACGCACCGCAAGGTTGGTAACAAGCCGTAAGCGATCCTCGGCCAAGGGCCGTATCGTGATTCCGTCGCGTGCTATTCTCCATGCCGCGTTTGGTGGAAGAAATGCGAGGCCTCCATGCTCCAGAAGCAATTCAGGGACTTCCTCTGGAGTCATGACTTGATGAATGTCAGAAGAGCACACGCCTTGATCCGACGCAACAAGCTGGATTAAGTCGTAGAGATGAGCGTTTGCGTGTCGCCCCAGCAAAATCCAGTTGCGATTGTGTAGGTCCTCCATGTGAAGCTCACGATGTGCTGCCAACTCATCATCAAGCGACATGGCGATATAGAAAGGATTGTCCGCTAGTTTCAAAACACTGAGCTTCGGATTGTCAGGTACACCCGTCGTTATGGCAAGATCGAGAGTTCCCGCGATGACTTGATGGGCAAGCTCGTTGGAATAGTTGCTCCAGAACTTCACTCTCATACCGGGAAAGAGCGGCAGACGAACCGATAAGAGGGTTGAAACCAGAAAGGGATCGGTATAGGCCGACTTTCCGACGTTGAGAACTTCGTCGGCTCCATTGAAGACCGCCTTCGCAGCCATCACTGCTCGCTCTATATGTAAGACCGCCTCGCGCGCTTCTTCAACAAATGCGCGTCCAGCGGCGGTCAAATCGACAATCTGGTGATTGCGCTCAAACAGTCGGAAGCCTAGCTGCGCCTCCAACTCGAAAATCTGCTTACTCAGAGCGGGTTGAGTGAGGTGTAGACGTTCCGCTGCTCTTGAGAAGTTCAGCTCTTCTGCAAGGGCAATCGCTGCTTGCAACAATCGGATCTCTGGCAGCGCCATGACCATCCTCCGAGTGGGGATTCTGAGAAGGGCAGCAAGCCGTTCAACAACGTCAAAATCAGCGTCCGAACACGATTATTGTGAACCCGCTATCCCTTGAGGCTTGGCTTGCTGATTACGGTCGTTATTCCTGGATGGAATAACGCTCTCCCTAAAAGTTATTGGACTATCCGTGCAGCCCTTATCATCATGAGTTGAATTCAGGTCATCACGGCCTCCTGATTGAGTTTTGGATGCTCAACGCAGGTCGCGGGGTGCGGAGTTGCAGGAATGGAGCTAACCTATGGCACATCATCTACTCGATGCTCGTGAAGCTGCGGCTGTTCTTCGGATGAAGAACAGCCGCACGCTAGTTCGTTGGGCACGTCTCGGTCAGGTTCCCGCGCATCCTTTGGGCGAAGGAAAACGGAAGCTCTGGCGCTTCCTGGAACACGAGCTACTGGCATGGGTAGAGGCGCAGGAAACAGACAAAAAAAGGCCACCGGCGAGTACCATAGAGGTAGCCATCGGTGCTCATGCAAGGAGAACAGCATGAGCCGTTTACAACAAGGAAGCCTCTTGAGACTGAAGCGCAAAGCCGGTCCCGATGTGTGGGTGTTCCGCTGGTATGAAGAGACCAACGGCACACGCACGTACCGGAAACGAACCATCGGAACTGTGGTTCTTTATCCGCATCTTCGGGATGCGGAAAAAGCAGCCGATGCGCTTCGCAACACAATCAACTCCGAGTTCAGAGTGCCGGAAACCATCTCCGAACTCATTGCCCACTACCGCGAAAACGAGCTGACCGAAGAGAAGAAAGCCTACGCCACCATCGAGGCCAACACTCTCTATCTTACGAATCACATTGCTCCTAAATGGGGAACGATGTATTTGCAGGATGTCCGCACCGTGGACGTGGAACTGTGGCTACACACTCTCACCTTTGCTCCAGGAACACGGAGCAAGATACGCAACATCATGTCGGCGGTATTCAATCATGCCATCCGGCACGAATGGATGGACCGGAACCCAATCTCAAAAGTCAGAACTTCGGCCAAACGGCTGCGGGAACCGGATGTACTCTCGCCGGCCGAGATTGCCTCGCTCTTGGCCGAACTGAATCTTCGAGAACGTGCGATGGTGATGCTGGCGGGCAGCACCGGCTTGCGGAGATCGGAGCTTGTTGCGCTCACCTGGAGCGACATCGATCTTGAACTCATGCAGGTGAACGTCCGCCGCTCCTGTGTCCGCAATCACTTCGGAGACACCAAAACCGAAGCGAGCCGCAAACCAGTCCCATTACACCCTTCCGTGGTGAAGTGCCTCAAGGTATGGCGGGAGGATTCGCCATATCGCGGCGATGACGATTTCATCTTTCCGTCGATTCGGCGTAAAGGTAAACAGCCACTGTCCCCGGACACATTACTCAAGAAGATTATCCGCCCTGCCGTTGTACGGGCGGGGATCAAGGGGAAGGCAATCGGGTGGCATAGCTTCCGTCACTCTCTTGCCACGAACCTGCGGGCGGCGGGAGTAGACCTCAAAACGGCACAGGAACTTTTGCGTCATGCCAACTCACGGATCACGCTCGACGTATACACACGAGCGATCTCCGCGACGAAGCGTGAGGCCAACAACCGGGTCATGGAGATGGTGTTTGAGGCAGGAAGGAAGAAACTTTCAACACCCTCGTCAGCACCCTCGCGGGGTGCGAAGGGGGAAACGAAAAAAGGTGCGGATCGCTCCAGCACCCTCGTCAGCACCCTCAAAGGAGGTTCTTGATTTTGCCACTTGCCATAAACCCTTTTTTTTCTTTAGGTTTATGGCGGGGACGACGGGGCTCGAACCCGCGACCTCTGCCGTGACCAGGCTGAGGCCTATTTGGAACTCCCAAGTGGCTGTAAAACGTCAGTACTCTATCGGAACTGCTCCGCGGGATCAGGTGTGCGCGGTGGATGGAGATAAAGCGGAGCAGGTCGGATAGAGCGGTTTGAAGGAAGGCGTTGGTGCGATCGGGGAAGGATGTTGGCTATGGGGTTTTCATGCTCTGAGCTGGGCCGACGCAGCAAGAGCAGGCGTGCAGAGAGAGCGGAGATCGTCTATGCGGCCATTCGTGAGGGATGCCGAAGATGATGCGGAACCCAGCGTCGGACAGACGGAAAGGACTGTTTTCGGGCCTGAGGCACAGGTGCAGTGAGTGTGGTGTGCAGCACGCGACGAGCGCCGCTTGGAACAGGCTGCTAGGAAGAGTCAAGCAGGTATGCCTCCTTTCGTTGAGCGAAGAAGAGTTGTGCCACCGAGAGCCGTTCGACGAGATGCATGCGTCCATGGCACCGCGGACATTTCCATAGCGTGATGGGTTGTGCGGCGGAAGCAGTCTCGGCTGGAGGAGCCTGATTGAGCAGAGTGCGGCAGAGTGGCAGCATGTGGGCTCGCCGGCGGTTGGCGAGAAAGCCGAAATAGCGGATGCGGGGAAAGCCTCGCGGCAGCACATGTTGTACGAAACGGCGCAGGAACTCTTCGGAAGCAAGTGTCATGGTGCGTTGCTTGCTGCCGTGGGCATAGTCCTTCCATCGGAAGCGGACCGCAGCAGCTGAGACCGAGAGCAGGCGATGGTTAGAGATGGCGACGCGATGCGTGTAGCGCGCCAGATGATGCGTGTAGCGCGCCAGATAATGTAGTACGTGCTGGGGGCCGCCGAAGGGCGGCTTGGCATAGACGACCCAGTCTTGGCGATAAAGAGTGCGCAGGAAGAGGGCGAAGCGCTTCTCCTCATGGAGCGGCATGCACTTGCCGAAGAAGCGCAACTGATCGCTAGCAAAGAGACGCCGCAGTCCGGCGACGAACTTACCGCGGAAGACCCGTCTAACCTGCATCATTCACGAAGGCTGAGCGAGCGGTTGTTGTGAGCGCGAGCTCGTGACGAAGGCTCGTTTGGCTGGGTGCTGTTGGTTGGATTGCGGTGAGGGGGAGCCTTGCCTAAGCGTTTGCTGGGGGTGGCGCCGTTTTTCGTGCGCAGTTCTCCTGATCCGCAAGTTGCGTGAGGGTGG
>NZ_JQKI01000034.1 GCF_000745965.1 Edaphobacter aggregans DSM 19364
CTTCGCGGACCGGCCTTCCTCGACAAACGAAGGCGTGTTGGAGATCTCCCGGTTCTCGTGCATGTTGTTTTGTCAGCGTGCCCGGGTTCTCCGACTACGCAGGACCGGACAGCCACTCGCGTATAACGTGGCTGCCGTATTGCCTTCCCCCTACACACCATGGAGTCAGCATCCTGATCAACCGACTTTTCGAAGCTCAATAGCCGGGCCCACTGGTCCCTCTGTCTACGCTTCAACCGACACCTCGCGATGCCGCCTGCAAGACTCGAGGCCAGGATGGATTCGCTACTTCCTTTCCTGTAGGGGACTTTCACCCCCTACAACATGCCGGTTTATCCCGGCGCTCGGTGGTTGGTCGGTAACTCGGACGTTGGACCAGTGACGAGCTGCGTCCGAGCATAAAGTTTCGTAACGTCTCACTCCCTCCCGCAACAATCGCTCCTCCAGTTCACGAAATCGCCTCACAATCGCGCCCTCCCGTCAGCATCGTCTCGATCGCACCCGCCACTCTCCTCCACGCACCCAACATCTCCTCCAGCCGCCGCCTCCCCGCCGGTGTCAGCGAGTAGTACACCCTGCTCCGCCCGTTCACCGTCCTCCGCTTCGACCGCACCGCACCCTCCTGCTCCAGTCCATGCAGCAGCGGGTACACCACACCCTCCCCCGCCGTAATCACCTCGCCCGTCCCCCGCCGGATCGCTTGAACGATCTCGTAGCCGTACCTCTCCTCGTCCTCCAGCAGACGCAGAACCAGCAACTCAGGAACGCCATTCAGAAAGTTCGGATTGCTCTCACGCGCCATTGGCAGAAGACTATACCTCGCAGTTCAAGGCATAGCAACCCTGTCAAGCCCGAAAATCGCATAACTCGAACAAAACAATAACGATATACAGTGCCGATTCATCCCATTCAACTCGCTACAATAGAGTTAGAAGGTAAGAAAAGCCCCGGCGGAAAATCGGGGCTTTCTCTTTAAGTCCTTATAATTCAATATTTTGATACTTAAGCCCAATCAATCCAATATTTTACGCACGAAACACCCAACTAAGTTACGTAAATAGAAGATTTTAGCGAAAACAGGGGGGAGGGGGTCACCCCTGCACGGAGATCCCCGAGAAGGTCATCACCACCCGCCCGCGTACCGGAGCGCCAAAGACCCTCGCCGGTTCGAAGACGCTCAGCAGCAGCTGATCGACCACCTGGCTCCGCACCGTCGCGTCCTCAGGGCCTGAGACGATGTTGTAGTCGTAGACCTGCCCGCGGTCGTTCACCATCGCCTCAACGATGATCGCCGAATCATGGTTCGTCACGATCGGTCGCGGCATCACCGCCGAGTAAAGATAGTGCGGCGAGGTCATCGCGCCGAGCGGCTCATCGTTCGCCATCACCGGCTGCGGAGCGGCAAACAGTCCCAGCGCAACCATGATGCTTCCCACCAGCGCGACCGAGCACGCCGCGCCGGCAGAGACCTGCACCGCCAGCGGACGAATCGTGTTCTCCCACTTCAGCGCCAGCCTGTCGCGCCAGCTCGACTCCTTCGCGGCCACCTCGTGCGAGATCGCAATGCGCAACCGCATCGCAAGATCCGCCGGAGCCTTCGCCGGCCCCAGCAGCGCAAGCGAGCGCTGCATCTCACGCAGCCCATCGAACCTCTCGCGGCACTCCGCGCAGCTCTCCAGATGCCCCGCGATCGACTGCATCTGCCGGCCGCTGACCGCGCCATCGAGATACGCCGAGAACGAGGACTGCACCTTGCTGCACTGCACCTTGCCGTACTGAAGGGAGATCATCGCGTCACCGTCTCCGGGTAATGCCCGGACTCAAGTTTGGATGGAGCACTGGCCGTCGAGGAAGCAGAATCCTTTTCCGCAGCAACAAGAAGCGCACGTAGCGCCGAACGCCCGCGCGTGAGCCGCGACTTTACCGTGCCGATGTTCACGTTTAGAATCTCGGCGATCTCTTCATACGAGAAGCCTTCGATCTCGCGCAATACAACGACCGTACGAAAGGCCTCAGGAAGCTCGCGCAGCGCCGTCTCCACCCGCTCGCGAACCTCCGCCTGCGCAGCGCAATCGAACGGAGAGTCACGCCGATCGGGCAGCGTAGCCGCCAGCGGAACCCCATCGTCGTCCGACTCCGCCGACTCGCCCGACGAATCGATCGTCAGCTCCTGCCTCTTGTGCCGCGACCACCACCGACGCTGGTTCGAGGCCTCGTGCAGCGCAATCCGGTAAAGCCACGTCCGCAGGCTCGATTCGCCATGAAAGCCGCGAATGCTGCGAAAGACCTTGATGAAGACTTCCTGGGTAACGTCGGGAGCATCGGCAGGATCGGTCAGGCTGCGCGCGATCAGTGAGTACAACGGCTGATGGTACTGAGCAATAAGGATGCCAAAGGCCTCCTCGTTGCCGGCCTGAAGCGCGCAGACGAGCGCTGCCTCTTCGGTAGTGATGCCTATCGCGCTGGCAAGATTTCCCACGAACGTGCCCGCCTGCATACCGGGTGACCTCTACACTACGACTTTTGTGGAACGCGTGGCAAATGGACCATCTCAGATGCACGAGCAAAACAACTGCGCCGCCGGCGGCCGAGTGCTCGCTCACTCTGAATACTTAGACACCAGCAAGTTGCACGATGTTCCCACAAGCTGGTACGAATCGCGCCCCCGAGAGTTCGCTTTCGCGGCGATTCGTGAGCCTTCGAGCGCGCTTCAACAAGCCTTAGGGCGCGCTCCATCGTTTGACGAATCGCGCCCGGTAGAAGAAAATAGACAGAGTCCTTCCTAGGAGAGTGGGCCTGTGGCGCAGCTGGGAGCGCGCTTCCATGGCATGGAAGAGGTCATCGGTTCGATCCCGATCAGGTCCACCAATCATTCCAACAACTTAGACGATTTGGCGCTTTTTGAAAAAGGTCCAAAAAGGTCCAATAAGAGCTTGCTCTCATTTGGCCCCCACTTTGAACAGACCTGCGACCCGTGACTGCGCCTCCCGCTTGGCCGGAGTGACCGCCTGCGCGTAGACCTCAAGCGTCATCTTCACCGTCGCGTGCCGCAGCAGCTCCTGCACCACTTTGACATCCTCGCCGTTGCCCTTCAGCAAGGTGGTAAAGGTGCGCCGGAACGTATGCCAGCCGATGTGCTTCGCGATCTTCGCCCTTGCCGCAGCCGGACGAATGCTCCGCTTCAGCAGCGAGTCCGGACTATAGGGCTGCTTCCCCTTCTTCCGCGTACTGGCGAAGACCCAGTCCTTTGGCTGGTTATAAGGAGCGGCGAGCTTCCACGACAGCAACTCCTCAGCGACCCAGGGGTCAAGCGGAACCGGCTTCCGCGAGATCTCCGTCTTGCATCGTCCTACCCTCTGGCGGTAGACCGCGCGCGTGACGGAAAGCTCCAGTTCCTCGAAGTCCACATCCAGCCACTTGAGTCCGATCAATTCGCTCCGGCGCAGGCCGGTGACCGTATCGAGCAGAGCCATAGCCCGGTCCCGATGCGAGAGCTGGTCGAACAAAGCCACCAGCTCATGCACTTCAAGAATGTCTGGAATCCGCATCCGCTTCCCGCTCTGCCGCACCATCGTGATCGGGTTCGTGCCCTGCGGCAGGAACTCGTGGCGGATGGCGTGATTGAACAGGACGCTCATGATGGAACGGATCTTCGCTTTACTTCCCCTGGCCAGCTTTAGCTGCCGCAGCCACTTCTCAACGGCAACGGCGCGCACCTCTTGCAGCTTCTTCTCTCCCCATTTCGGAACCACATGGAAGTCGAGGATGTCGGTATAGGTCGAACGGGTCGAATAAGCCCTGCCCTCCTCCTCGTTTTCATCCTCAATAGGGCCAAGTTCAAGCTCCTTGAAGTGTTTTACGAGAGCGGCGACCGAAACCGGCTGCTGGGAGGTCCCGGTCTGCTCTGTATTAATAGTCAAACGTAAAGCCTCAGCAGCGATCAACGCCTTGGTCTCGGTTGGGTACTCGTCCACCGTTCCGACAACCTTGTTGCGCCGAACCCGTTTTCCGCTGTCGTCAGTCTCCCGCCAACGGAAAATCCAGCAATCCGGGCCTTCCTTACGCTTTACGCGATCCAGTGTTCCTTGTTGATATCGTGTCCGTCGAAACATAAATTTCTCCCGTTTCGATGGCACAGACCACTGCTTCGATGGTGCCATAATTCAGCGGTCTCGGGCCTCGAATTACTGCATTAAATTGCGGATGTACGCCTCCAGGCCGGAGGCGCGAAAACGCCATACCTTCCCGAATTTCAGGCCGGGAATCTCCCCTCGCCGCGCTCTCCGCTTCACCGTCTCCGGATGCACATGCATCAGTTCCGCAGCCTGCTGGCTGTCCAGTAAAGGCTCGAAGATATCGGCCACCTTGATCTGATCGTCTTCTTGTTTCTGCATCCCCGTCTCCTGTCAGCACGTTTTCCCGGATTGCGCGGGATTGGGAAGTGCGATCAATCGCACTCCGTAGCGCCCATAGCCAGACGATAGGTCGAAATTGTGGCGGCGATTATTACCTTTCGCGACGCACTATTCCATCTGAGGCAATAATCCCAAGCCTCAGTCTCGCTCAGGTGTTTGACTTGAACCCTTGGAATGTATGCGTGATGATCATCTCAACGGATGAGCAACACGCCGACAATCCCGCCAGGCAGCACACCACCAGTTCCGCCCTACTGGAGCAACGAGGACGACTGGATTGTGCTGATCGAGTTCCTGCACAGGGACGACGAGGAAGACCGTGCGCGTGCAACAGAGGCTATCGGTCATATGCTCGCCTTTGCCCAGATGACCGATACTCGAATGCTGGCGTTGGTTGGCGACGCAGAAGCGGACGCCTACGAACTGCTGTTCTCGTTTTCCTCTCCCGCAAACAAAACCGAGTTTCTGCGTCTGCTCCATTCAAACGATGCGACAGACTGCGAAGACGACGAGATACTCATTCCACCTCAGGCAGAGATTGAAGCAGCACAACCCATCGGGCGGGTGTTGCCCGAGGACGTCATGCGGCAGGTCACTGTCATCGCAACCATGCTGTTTGGCGGCGAGTCGGACACCATCCAGTAGTTTGTCCAGTTTCATATCGATTACAGCCTTAAACGATCCCCCAGGCGTTCTTTTGTCGCACAGCTTCCGCGTTTGCCGACGCCTTCTCCCTAATCTCTCTCCCATGTCTCTTCCATCGCCCGGACACTGCTTCGGGTCTTTACCGCCGCCCTGCGGCCGGCGCGTGTTCTGCTTCGGCTTGTCAGCCGCCCTTGCGGGTTTCGGCCTTCAGAAAATCTTTGCGCCACGAACGCTGAAAATTTCCCGAACCTTCCGAAAATGCACCCGCTTGTCTTGGGAGACGGGACCCTTGCATCGCTCCGCGTGGTGTGTCCCGAGCGCCTTCAGAGGCAAGGGACCAAAGGAGATTTCAGAGATGGCAACCACGACCGTAACGACCGCACAGCAGAGCAACTTCACCAACCAGATCCTTCATGGCGACTGCATCGAAGTGATGCGTCAAATGCCTGCGAACAGCGTAGATTTCATCCTTACCGATCCGCCCTATCTCGTGAACTATCGCGACCGCAGTGGACGCACGATTCAGAACGATGTCGATGCGAGTTGGCTCAAACCAGCGATGTCTGAAGCGTATCGCGTATTGAAGCAGGACCGCGTTGCTGTCATGTTCTACGGATGGACGAAGATCGATGCGTTCTTCGAAGCATGGCGTAGCGCGGGTTTTCAACCTGTCGGACACATCGTCTTTCGCAAGAGCTACAGCTCGAAGAGCAGGTTCCTCCGCTATCAGCACGAGCAGGCATTTCTACTGGCGAAAGGCCGGCCGCCGCCGCCGAAGCAGCCGCTCGGTGATGTGATGGAGATGACCTATAGCGGCAACAAGCTTCATCCCACACAGAAGCCCGTACCAGCACTGGCACAACTGATCCGCAGCTTCTCTCTTCCAGGAGAGAGCGTGCTCGATCCCTTCGCAGGAAGTGGAAGCACCTGCGCAGCAGCGCTGCTTACGGGCCGTAAGTACATTGGCATGGAGATGGACGATACGTACTTCCAGCATGCCACTGAACGCTTACAGAGAGTCCACCAGAGGATCGCCGCAAAGCGGTCCTCTGGTAGTGGCATTCCCACGCGAGTGTGATGTTGCTCGCGTGCCCGCCGCGCCTCAAGGCGCACATTCTTCTTCAGTCATCATGCTGCAGCCTTGACCCGCAGCGTGCCCGCGAATTCTCTGCCAATCATGGTGGGAATGCCATGCTCTGCGCCTGCGCGGCGCAATGCATACATGAGCTCATCCCCATCGTGCGTGTGCCACATTGGCCACAATTCTGTGTCTCTGGATTATTGCCCTAGATGGAATAATGCGTCGCAAAAGGTAATAATCGCCGCCCCAATTCTCGCCTAACTTCGCTCCAGACGTTTCAACGGAGAGTCTCCACTCGCCGGAAAAACGAAAGGAGCAGCAATGCACATCACCCTTCCCGTCGAACGGCCTCACTTCCGGCGATTGCGCGCGCAGTCCCGGAGATGGGCAATTCCTTCACTAGTGTTTCTCGCGGCACTGCCGGTCTATGCACAGACCGGCGGGAGTCCATGGGAGAACGCAGTAAACGCCCTCAAAACTTCGTTCACCGGTCCGATCGCTCAAGGGCTGTCGCTCGTGGCCATCGTCGTCGGCGGTCTGATGTTCGCCTACGGCGAGGGCCAGTCGAAGAAGATGCTTGCCGGCATCGTCTTCGGCATCGGGATGGCCATCGGTGCTGTGAACTTCATGGCCTGGCTCTTTCCGTAGCAGTGTTTTGACGGCAGGCCCAATCACAACCCAACAATCGATAGGCAGAAAGGAGGCAACACATGGCAGAGGGCGGTTCACAACGCGACCTACGCAAAAACAAAGTCTTCAAAGCGATGAACCGCCCGCTGACCGTGTTGGGTGCAGAGCGGCGATTGTTCTTCGTTGCGCTGATTACAGGAGGCGCCATCTTCTCCATGCTGCACTCGCTGCTCGGAGGCATTGGTCTCTTCATCGTGGGCGTGATCATCGCCCGCATCGTGACCAAGCACGATGTCGAGATCCTCCGCATTCTCTTCAATTCCACCAAATTTCGCAGGCGGTACGACCCCATGAAGTGGGAACCAACGGAGATCACCGTTAGGAGACACCATGTTCAGGATTAGCAGCATCACGAAGGACTGGCACGAAGCGGGGTCATTCGCCGCCCAGCTCAACTTGTATGGATTCTGGGATGAGCAATGCTTCCTGACAAAATCGGGCGACCTGGGCGCCGTGTTGAAGGTGGGCGGTATCGATTACGAAAGCCTCGACCACGAGGGCAGAGACTACGTGGTCAAGCGGCTTGAGGCCGCTCTGCGCTCCCTCGACGATAGGATGCGCCTCTACCAGATCCTGTTTAAACATAACTGTCCTGAGATCGCGCATGCCGAGTACGACGATCCACTCGTCCGCGCCTCTGTAGAACAGCGCTCGGCCTTCCTGAAAGCGAAGTCAGGCCGACTGTATTCGATCGAGATCTTTTGGGTGGTCATGATCGACGGCAGCTACCGCAAGACGGGATTGCTGCACGCGCTGGCGCAGTTGCCAAAGCAGCCACGCTCGTCGCTGCGCGACTTGCACGCGTTGTTCTCAGATAATAAGGAACGCACGCTGCTCTACGAGCAGATCGAGCGCGACCGGCTGCGCCTGCAGCAGAAAGTCCAGAGTTTGAGTGGGCAGCTAAGCGACCTTACTACGGTCGATCTGCCAGGGGCGGAGAAGACCTTCCGGCTTGTCCGGCGTCTCGTAAACTTCCGCCCCTCCAAGATCAATGACGCTCCACTATGCGGCGCGCGTCACCTCGACTGGCAGGTGTGCGATTCGGAGTTGGAAGCGCATCGCGGCCATCTGCGCGTGGACGATGACTACGTTCGCGTCCTGACGTTGAAAGAACTGCCCAGCGAGACGCGGCCCCTGCTGTTGCGGGGTCTGCTCGATGTTCCGGCCAACTTCCATGTGGTTACCGAGTGGCATCCGGTAGACAATGCGAGGTCCCGCAAGGAAATCGCCTCCCGGCGTCGTCATCACCATAACTCCAAGACCAGCTTCGTCTCGAACCTTCAGGATCGGCAGAACACCGGTCCGAAAGACGAGCTGGTCGATGACTCGAAAGAAGCCGCTGTTGCGGAGCTTGGCGCGGCCCTGACCGCGCTCGGCATGGAAGGTAAGAACTTCGGTGAATACACGCTCTCCGTCGTGATCTACGACGAAGACCGCCTCAAGGTCGAGAACGCGGTAGCTGAGTTTCAGAAGCTCTTTACCCAGCATGATGGTCTTCTGTACGAAGAACGCTACAACCTGCTCAATGCGTTCTTCGCTACCGTCCCTGGCAATCGGCAGTTCAATCTGCGCAAACAGTGGGCGCTCAATTCGAACTACGCCGACCTGTCGTTTCTCTTCAACGTCGATACCGGCAAACAATGCAACCCGCACCTCGAACGCGAGTACCTCGCCGTTCTTGAATCGACGCACGGCACGCCCTATTACCTGAACCTCCACAGCGGAGATGTGGCCCACACCCTGATGCTCGGGGCTACAGGTAGTGGAAAAAGTTTTGCGGCTTCGTCGATATTGCAGTCCGCACAGAAATATGAACCGCTCACTTTCATCTTCGATCTCGGCGGCAGCTACGAGACGCTGACCCGCGCCTTCGGCGGGTCGTATCTGAACGTCGGTCTGAAGAATCCCGGTTTCAGTATCAATCCGTTTTCGCTTGAGCCGACACACGAGAGCCTGAATTTTCTCTATCTCTTCCTGCGCGTGCTCATCGAGGCCGGTGGCCGCTATGAGCTGACGACTGCGGATGAAAAAGCGCTCTACGCTGCGCTGGAGCGCATCTACAAACTGCCTCGCGAGATACGGACGCTCTCCAATTTCGCGTCGATCCTCGGGCCTCTCGGTGAGCGTCTGCACCGTTGGACCCAGGCTGGACAGTTCGGCTACCTCTTCGACAACGTAGAGGACACGCTCACTTTCTCCCGGTTCCAGACCTTCAACTTCGATGGCTGGAGTGATTACCCCGACATTCTGGAACCGCTGCTGTTTTACGTGTTACAGCGTGCCTCATCTGAGATCGAGAAGCCGGAGAAGACAGGGATATTCAAGGTATTTCTGATCGATGAGGCGTGGATATTCCTTGTCAACAAGATCATCCGCGCATGGATCATCCGCGCCGAACGAACGTGGCGCAAAAAGAACGCCGCGATGGTGCTGGCCACACAGTCAGTCGCGGAACTCGTGGCCTCCGACATGCTGCACGTCGTCAACGAGTCCTGCCCGACCAAGATATTTCTTGCCAACCCGAACATCGACCGCAAGCTCTACGCCGAGGTCTTCCATCTGAATGACACTCAGCTTGAGTTGCTGGAGTCGCTGGTTCCGAAACGTGAACTGCTGCTGATACAGCCGGAAGGCACCAAGAAGCTGGTCCTCGAAGTCGATGCTCTCGGCTACTGGATGGCCACGAACAACTCTCGCGACAACCTTCGCAGACAGGATTACTTCGCCCGCTTCGGCCCGGAGCTGGGGCTCCTGCGCCTTACCGAAGACTACCCCAACCCCACCAACCCAACACCCCCCGAGGAGGCTGCATGAACCGTGCTCCGATCTTTTCTCTGGTGCTTGGCCTGGTTGCGACCGTTGCCCACGGTCAGCAATCGGCACGCATCGTCAAATACCACGCCAACGACATCGTGAGTGTACGCGCGAAGATGCGCTACACCACGCTCATCCAGTTACCAGCGACCGAGAAGATTCTGGAGGTCGCCACCGGAGATAAGGACTTCTGGATCATCGACACCGTTGGCAACTACTGCTTTCTCCATCCGGCGAAAGAGGGTATCCATTCCAACCTCAATCTGATTACCGACAAGGGCACGGTCTATTCGTTCACGCTGGACGACGTCGAGTCTGTCGATCCCGACCTCAAGGTCGTCATCGAGCCATCCGACCCGTCCTCGCTTGCCGCCGCCAATGGCGCCACCAAGCTTGTACCGGCAAGCGAAGTAGAAGCAGCACACATACAGGTGCAAGCCGCTCAGGTCCGCGCCGCCACTGCCGCCGAGCAGTTCCGCGCCGACTATCCGGTCAAGGCGTTGAAGTTCGATTACACCTTTCACAACGAACGCCCCTTCGACGTCTCCGCGATCTATCACGATGACAAGTTCACCTACATCAAGTCGTCGGCAGCGGAGAAGTTCTCCATCTACGAACTGAAAGATAAGAAGCCCGACCTGATTACCTTCCAGTTGCTGGACGGCACCTACATCATCCCCACTGTCGTC
Organism: Edaphobacter aggregans DSM 19364; assembly: GCF_000745965.1. Classification (GTDB taxonomy): domain Bacteria; phylum Acidobacteriota; class Terriglobia; order Terriglobales; family Acidobacteriaceae; genus Edaphobacter; species Edaphobacter aggregans. The sequence continues at coordinate 10,335 of NZ_JQKI01000034.1, forward strand.
GATCACGGCTACCTCCAGATCGGCAAGCACAAGCTCGCCTTTGACCGGGCGACGAAATAGGAGGCGACGTGCCAGAAGAAACCCAAACTCCAGAAACAGCCGAGGTACAGGCTTCGCCCACCTCGCCCTCCACTCCGGCCCTCCGCGACAAGCGCGTCGTGCCGGAGGGTGTCGTCCCAAAGCAAGCGCAGGGATACGTCGTTGCAGGACTGGCTGTGCTCATTCTGCTCGCCGTGATGTTTTCGAAGAATCATGCGAAGACCCCTCCCACTGTCCCTCCTCCGAATGCCACTCCGTTCTCCAGCGATGCAAACGCGCGGAAGATTGCTGAACTCGAGCAGAACCTCACCGCGGAGCAAAGGCAAAGCGAGCAGCAATTCCAACAACAGAGGTCGGCTGCCGGCACTGCAACGATAGGCAATGCAACGCCTCAGCAGGGCGGTCCGGCAACGGTTTCTACTACGCAGGCGCCTCCCGCCGAACGTCCGCGTGATGCCATCGCGGACGCCGAACGCGCGATGGCATTCAAAGCACGTTTTGCCTCGAACCTTGTTTCCGCTGATGGCGATGCTTCCCATGCATCGTCTTCTCCGGATGGGGCGCCACATCAGCCGACCAGCGCAAACGCCTCTGCGCCTGCGGAGCCGCCCTTGCCGGCTTCTGCTTCGCAGACCGCCGCCACCCCCAAACGCGCTCCGGAGGTCAATCTGACCTCAGCGCATGGTCAGCCGTTCGTGGTCTTCGAGGGTACAACCATCGACGCCGTTCTGGTCGATCGGCTGGATGGGGAGTTTGCCGGGAACTTCAAGGTGATGGTCACCAATCCCGTTTACAGCGAGGATCGCCAGCATGTGCTCATCCCCGAAGGAACATTCATTCTCGGGGACACGCAGAAGGTCTCGAGCTTCGGCCAGAAGCGCCTTGCTCTCACCTTCCACCGTATGCTCATGCCGGACAAATACTCTGTTGATCTCGACCAATTCAAAGGTCTCGATCAGGCGGGTGAGACCGGCGTCAAAGGCAAGGTCAACAACCACTATTTCCAAATCTTTGGCACCTCGATCGCCCTCGGTATCATCGCTGGCGCGGCGGAGGCTACCACCAATAGCGGCTACAACCAGAGCGGCTCCGATACCTATCGCCAGGGCATAGCGTCCAGCATCTCGCAGTCAAGTGCGAATGTGCTCGACCGCTTTGTCAACGTCCTGCCTACCCACACCATCTTCGAGGGTCACCGGATCAAGGTCTGCATCACCCAGGACATGCTGTTGCCCGCATACGAGAACCACGACATGCCGGGGGTGTTCTGATGCGCTCGTTATTCATTCCCGCCCTACCGATATGCAAAGCCGCACAGCTTGGTCCCATACAGATCCCACAGCCCGTATGGGAGAAGGAAGGTTCATAGAGGCCGATAGAAGCGGACTGATTGCATGTGCGTCGGGTTGGCTGCCTGCGCGTACTTCAAACCCGAAACCGATGAAGCGATCGAGAGCAATGTGTGCGACCCAGATCACGGTGATCCGCCCGGTCACTACCGAATGCAATCGAAATGCGATCAGGGCCACACCTAATGGCACGGCGTAGCAATGAAGCGCGTTATAGAACGTTGCGGCGAAGCGTCCGTGGCCCTCCGCAAGGTAACCGAGAAGCGATACATCAGGCACCAGAAACAGAACAAGGAACAGGAGCGAGCTTCCATGCAATCCCGAGTAGCAGATCAAAGCTATGAGGAGCACAAGCAGAGCTTCAAGACGCAAAAGAAGATCAGGCCGAATCAGCATAGGCCAAGCATACCGAACAGGAGAACCACCATGAAAAAGACACAAACAATCCTTTCCGCCTTACTAGCGGGCATCCTCTCGACCTGCGCAGCCCACGCGCAGTTCGGATCGGGCATCGTCTACGACCCCACCCAGAGTGCCCATGCTCTGCAACAGCTCCAGCAGGGGGAGTCACAACTCCAAAAATGGGCGACGGAGCTCAATGACTGGCAACAGCACCTCCAGAAAGAGGCGCAGATCTATACGACCGCTGAACAGACCCGAACCCAGATCGTCACTATGTACAACCTGGCCTATCAGATGTCCACCATGCCGCAAAATCTGGCCGCGAGATATAAGGCAGACTTCGCACAATGGTCGAATCTGGCGGCTCCGCCGAATACATATGGCAACACCTCCCAATTGGTGAATGCCCTCAATTTCGGTGGACTACCGCAGGCCTCTCAGGGTTACAACAGTGCATTCGTTGAGGCCCAGAGCTATCCCTCGGGAAGTTATTCGTCTCTCGACTCCCTCACCCAGGCCACGATTGCGAATCAGTACGCCACTTCGGAGTTGGCACAGACCACAACAACCAGCGCGGTGGCTATTGTGGGAACCGTTCGTTCCGACTCGCAGGCGTTTGCTACCAAACTCGCCAACCTCGAGGCCGACACGTTTTCTACCGACCCCGCACAGCAGACCGAGAACGCATTGCTCGGCAAGATCAACTCCGCCACACTCCTCCAGATTCACTCGCAGCAGGACACTAACCAACTCCTAGCGGCCTCCATACAACAGCAACTCCTCGCCCAAAAACAGCAGATTGACGCACAGAACCGCGCGATCAATAGCTCCATTTACTTCCGGCAGAACTTCTCCAACACCATGCAGAACGTGACCAACGGCGTGAGTGATTCGATCCATGCGATTTCGCTCAGCACGACAGGACAGTGACCCCAATGCAAGAGAATCCATTTACCTTTCTCGGCCAGGCCATCAGACAGCTCTTGTCGTCGCACAGCGCGGCATTGCAGGCCGCGGGACTTAATATGTTCCGTGGCCTGGCCGTCATTCTGATTGCCTGGTTCGGCATCAAAGCCGCCCTGTCCGCTTCGCAGGGACACGGCGGCTTTCACTTCGCCAAGTTCGCCGACCTGATCCTCCTGATCTCGTTTGGCCTTGGGATGCTGACCTACTACTCGACGCCGATCCCAGGCGTCGGCTACTGCTTCAGCGACCTCATCACCAAAGAGGCATTGAGCATCTCTGGACAGATCGAGTCTGACCAGACTCAGCAGATTGCCACCACCATCACGACCGCAGAGCAGCAACTCGGCACACCTCCTGGCAGCTTCAACATCCTCGAGGATCTGACCTTCCTGCTCATCGCAGTATTGCTGGCCGCGATGCAGGCCGTCTCCTTCGCCGTCATTGCGTATGGCTATGTTGCAAGCGCCGTATGCGTGTTGATCGGTCCGGTCTTCATCCCCTGGTTCATCGTGCCTAAGATGGACTGGTTGTTCTGGGGCTGGTTCAAGGCCTTCGTCGGCTTCAGCTTCTATCAGGTCATCGCCTCGGCCTTCATCTTCGTCTTCTCGAAGGTTCTGACTTCGATGTTTCAGGTCATCGGCAACATCAGCATCTCGAACGCACTCACAATATTGCCCGCATTGTTTATCACGCTGTTTGTCTGCATCTACGGCCTGGTCAAGATACCGGAGCTGACGGGAGCAATCCTCAGCGGACGCAGCGGCACATGGGTCAACCCGATGGGAAGGTAACTATGAAAGATAAGAATAAGCCTCTGCCAATCACGGAAGCCGGACAGAAGTTTCTGGAGCTATACGCCGAGCCAGTTGTCACCAATACCTATCTGAAGCTCGCACTGATCGTGCTCTCTGTCGTCACGCTCGCTTCGCTTGCGCTCCTCTATCGTGCTGAAACCGCGGCCTTGCGGCTGAAGCCGCTCGTCGTCTCGGTCTCGGAAGCAGGCCGAGGGCAGGTTTCAAGCTACGCCGACTTCTCGAAAGTCCCGGTCGAACGGGTGAGCAAGTATTATCTCGCCCGCTGGGTCTCGCTCTACTACTGCCGCAATCACGCCACGCTGCAGCGTGATTTTGGCGAATCGCTGAACTTCTTCTCGAATGACTTGCAGGGCGCTACGCTCCTGCGCGTCACCAAGGCGAAAACGCTCGAAACCTTTCTGCTCGATCCTAGCGCACTGAACATCGATATCGAGATCAAGGCCGTGGTGCTTGAGGACCTGCGGCAGGCGCCGTATCGCGCCCATATCGAGTTCGAGAAGATCTTCCGTTCGCCCGGCGATCAAGGGGAACAGAAGCGCGAGCGCTGGACCGCAAACGTCGTCTACGGCTTCCGCGACGAAGTCCCCAACCAGATGCTGCTTACCAACCCTCTTGGTCTTGTTGTCAATTATGTCCACGAGGATCAGGCATTCGGGAGCTAACCGCCATGCGACCAAAGAAGCCCATACTCCTCTACTGTGCCGACCGCGAATTGCTTTCTGCGATAGCGTTCACTCTGCGCCTGCATCCGTATCAGGTCACCGCCATTCAGGACAGCGTGGAAGCCTCTCTGGTGGCTGCGGATCGAAGTGCAGCCTTCGCCTGCGGCGTACTCGTTCACGCCCAGCAGGGTGACCTTGCCGGACGGCTGATTCATCGCATCCTGGAATGCGCAGCGCACATACCGCTTCTGTTGGTGGACCGTGCCGGCGACCTCGCACCCGTCCGCTACGCAGACATGGTGCTCTATGGTCGGAATACTACGACGGCGCACATCCTCGCTTCGCTTCAGATGCTCTGCCATCGCAGACCGGGACCGAAAGCACGGAGTGCCGCGTGAGGTATCTCTCCGTATGTTCGGGCATCGAGGCCGTATCAGCCGCCTGGAACCCGCTGGGTTGGCGGCCTGCCATGTTCGCCGAGATCGACCTTTTTTGCTGCTGGCTGCTGCGCTCGCGCTATCGCGCATCGCGACCCCTGCACATGCCCAGCCCGAACGACGCGCCGACGCGCCGACGCGCAAAGAAGCAAAGCAGCGCGCGGCAGCCATTCGCAACGTGGTTGCTCTGCCTGTCGATGGCGCAATCACGAATGCCGGCGACTTTACACGTATAGGAGTTACGGATGTTGGAGCAATCGACCTTCTGGCCGGAGGAACACCTTGCCAGTCTTTCTCCATCGCCGGTAAGCGAGCGGGACTGGATGATCCGCGTGGCAACCTCACCATCGAGTTTGCTCGACTTGCTGATCGACTCCGGCCCCTATGGGTGGTGTGGGAGAACGTCCCCGGCGTCCTGTCGATTGACGGAGGACGGACGTTTGGAGCCTTCCTCGGGATATTGGTCCAACTCGGGTATGGGGTCGCCTACAGAGTTTTGGACGCACAGTTTTTCGGAGTACCCCAGCGACGCCGCCGTGTCTTCGTTGTCGGATGTCTTGGAGACTGGAGAGCTGCCGCAGCGGACCCACAGCTTGTCGGGGGATCCTCCGCCGCGCCGAGAAGCGCGGCAAGGAGTTGCCGGAGGCGTTGAAGTCGGCCCTGCTGGCGGTCGCCTCACAGACACCTCTCCCACCATCGACGCCGGATGCAAGGATGGCTTCGTCCGTAACCAACTAGGTGCCGGGGTCCTGTCTTCGACGGACGAGATCTCTCATTGCCTGAATGCCGGTGGTATGGGCAGGCAGGACTTCGAGACTGAAACACTGATTGCTCACGCGCTCTCCGCCGATGGTTTCGACGCAAGCGAAGACGGCACCGGGCGCGGTACGCCCGTGGTGCCCGTCGCTATCTGCACTGCGCACACACAATCGAACGGCAGCGGTTTCTCCGATGATGTGGCTCACACCCTGGAGAGTGGAGGCGCTCAGGCTGTTGCCTTTGCGCAGAACCGTCGCGATGAAGTGCGGTTGCATAGCGGAGACGGGAAGACTGTCGGAGCCCTCTCGGCACAGCCAGGCGCCAAACAACAATCCTATGTTGCGTTTTCTGCGAAGGACTACGGCGCCGACGCAGATAACGTCGCCCCGACACTGCGTGGCATGGGACATGACCGGAGCCATGCCAATGGTGGTGGCCAGGTAGCGATCGCCTTCGCGCAGAACCAGGAAGGCGATGTTCTCAGCGGCGACGTGATGCAGTCACTTAGCACCAACTCCAATGCCACCGGACGCAACGCGCCGACGATTGCGTTCACCCTCCACGGCAGCGATGGCACGGCGAGCGCGGCCACTTCTACCGATATCGCGGGGAGTCTCCGCACTCGCGCGCCAGGAAGCATCGAGAACAGCTCCACAACCGCAGTCATGCAGCAAGCGCCGGTTGCATCTCCTCTCACCGCTTCTTACGGCAAGCAGGTCGATGGCTCCGATATCAGCAACGGTCCTCCGAATCTGCTGCGTTCGCAGATGGCTGTTCGAAGGCTGACGCCGCGTGAGTGTGGACGCCGGCAAGGATTCCCCGATGATTACACGCTGGTCGAATACCGCGGCAAGCTTGCAGCCGATGGACCGCGCTACAAGGCGCTCGGTAACTCCATGGCTGTACCGGTGATGCGCTGGATCGGGCAACGTATCGCTGCCGTCAATGAGGGCCTCCGTAACCGGAACGAGAGCGAGAGGGTCCCGTGACGAGACGCGCGCAGAGTTTGAGCATGGTGGCGCGTACCTCCTCATCGCGGCGGGACGGTGGTGTCCCTGGCCGGGCAGACCTCATCGATACGGAGCCACGCACCTCGCCTTCGCCCGGACAACCTTTCTTGAGGCCCTTCGCATGGAGGGATGCGGAAGACGGTGCGGAACATCGACAGGTATGGTTCACCCACTCTCTGCTTTTGCAGCCAGCCGTCGAGCGAGCGAGAACAAATGGCCCCACTGCTGTCTGGCTGCACCGGCGTTCTGAACGTCATGGAACCCTTCAGACAGGTGTTTCCGTAGAGTGCCATCTCTCCCGTATTTCCCCATCTTTCCCTCGGTCACTCGCTTCGGTGCTTATCCCGCGCCCGTCGGCACTCGCCGTTCTGCTTCGCCCTTACGGGCGCCCTGAAGGGTTTCGGCTTTCAAAAAATCTTTTGTGCAAAGAACAAGAACGCAAAAAGATTTTTCGAACCTTCCGAAAAAGCACGCCTTCGGCACTAGGGAGCGGGGCACACTCGCGTCGCTTCGCGCAAGAGTGTCCCGAGGGCAATCGGGCAAATACAAACAGGAGAAAAACAATGGCACTCTACGAAAACAACATCAAGCTGAAGGGCTTCGTCGGCAAGGACGCCGAGAGCTTCGCAACCAAACAGCAGCGGACCTTCGTGGTCTTCTCACTCGCTACCAAGTCCGGCTACAAGGACAAGCAGAAGAACGAGTGGGTCAACCACACGGAATGGCACCGCATCGTGGCCTTCGGCACCCCATCCGATTACGCGAAGGGCCTCAAGAAAGGCGACTACGTCGAGGTCGAAGGCGAACTGCGCACCACCGAGTTCGAGAAAGAAGTTGGCCAGGGCAAGAGCAAGACCAAGGTCACCTTCCGCGACAAGGAGGTACGCGCCACCAAGATCAAGAAGCTGGCGCAGCCCAAGGCTGGGGAGAACCTCGATGCCGAACCGGTTACGGAGGACGACGCGGCTTAGGCCGCGTTGTCCTCCCTCGGGAGGCGCATCATGGAACTCTTTCAAAACGTCGTCAAGCTTCGCGGGTTCCTCGGCAGAAATGCCGATGTGCCACCTTCGGATGGAATCACCGAGGACGCTTACACGATCCTGCACCTGGCAACGATGTCGGGCACATGGGATATTGCCACCAACGACTGGAAGCCGCGCATCGACTGGCATCGCATTATCTGTCCCGGCCCATGGTTCTGCGGTTTCACGCGCGGTATGAGGCGCGGTGAGTATCTCGAAATCGAAGGCGAACTTCGTGACTTCGAGCAGGATCGCACGGTTGTCGTCGTCGGCAAACGCTACCCGGCCAAGCACCTCAGCTATACCGTTCACGCAACACGGATACAGCAACTGGAGCGACCGCTGCTAGTCGTCGATACGGGCGATGACGGCTAACGCCGTCCGCCTCATTTCGCGGAGAGGCTATAACGCCTCTCCGCTTTTCTTCTGAGAATGCCGCATCGCTTCGCTTGCGGCGGAAAGGATACCGATGATTGCCAACGCCGTCTTCGTCGCCACGCTGATCTTCCTTGTGCTTGGATTCTGGCTGACCAATGAGCTGCGTTGCCTCACTCCGTGGCGCAACCTGATTCTTCACCAGTACCTCAGGAGCATCGCGCTCTACTGCGCTCTGCTCTTCGCCAACATCCTTGGCCTCACCGTCTGGGTCGAACGGAAGTTCTTCCTCCGCGACACAGGCCGGAAGCTCCGGCACCTCGATCAGGAGATCCACACCGGCCAGAGCGAGCTATCCGAAGAGATCCTTTCCCGCTTCGGTGGAGAAGAGGAGGAACAGTAATCATGCAGGGCGAAGACCAGTACATGGAACGCACCCCCGACCTTGTAGCGAAGATCCGCAAGCTGCGCGAGGCTGCCGAAAAGGAGATGAACCGCTTTACCTGCCTGTCCGACTACGACGTGCGTCGTGTCGTCGGCCACGGACTGATGACCGCTCCGGTCACTACCGAGACCGTCTCTGCCTCGGTCACGGAAAGCCGCCCCAAGAGAACTGCGGCCAAGCCCGCGACCACACAGACATCGATTGAATTTTCGCCTGCGCCAGCGGAGTCTGGCGATAACGGGGAGATTGCATGAGAATCGATATTCCTCAGGAACTCCCTCGCCGCCGTGATGACGGCAACGTAGTTCCGGGCCAGTCTGAGCACACCGTTAGGCGCAAGCTGCCGGACAATCCCATCCTCCATCGCCTGCGGTCTCGGGATGACTCCGGCACGGACTCTCGGCGCTCCCGTCCGCGGGCGAAACGCCCGCATGACGAGTCGGCACCGGAGCCTCCGCGTGATCGCCGCCGTCCTGCGCCGTCCGCCGATCCTCGGCGGCCCGCACGGACGGGCGGGAACGTCGTGGGGCTGGAGCTGCGCCCTGAAGAGAGGCAGCTTCTGCGAGAGGCTGGGCGCTTTCGCGTCGTCCGCACAGCGGACCTCCGCGAGACGCTCTACAACGGCAAAGGCCGCCCTCTCGAGAACGATCTGAAGTATCTCCGCGACAAAGGATTGATCGAAACCCGGTTCGTCAATCTGCGCCGCGATGGACGGCGGCGAACGATTGAACGCACCGAGGTCGTCACCCTGACGAAAGACGGCCGTCGCCTCCTGTTGAAGCAGGGCGACCTGCCGAAGAACCAGAGAGTCTATGCCGGACTCGTGAAGCCTCGCGAGGTCGAACATGACTCCCAAATCTACCGTGCCTACCGGAAAGAGGCCGAACGGATCGAGAGCAAAGGAGGCACAAACCTCCGTGTACGCCTCGACTTCGAGATTAAGGCCGACGTGCAGAAAGCCATCTACGCCGAGCGCAAGGCCGATCCGAAGCGCGACATGGCTGAGATCAAAGAAGGGATAGCCAGGCGTTTAGATCTGCCCTTCGTCGATGGCAAGATTCAGATCCCCGATGCGCGAATTGAATTCGATCAGCCCAGCGGAGTGAATCAGGACGGAGACGACCGGACTCGGACTGGCCATGAGGACATCGAGGTCCTCACCGCCGCTTATCACGCCGGACACCTGCGCGCGAAGGCGCAGGCAGGTTTCCGCAACTATGCGTCATCATCTGATCTCTCCACGGTTACTTCGAAGATCGAGGATGACCACCAAATGATGCGAGACATTCTGGAGCTCTGACCATGGACTATGACCCAATCTCTTCTCTCGAAGCTATCGGATACCTCGAACGCGAGGCTTCGTTTCTATATCTAGTTGCTATACACTCCGGCTACTTCCTTCGCCGCCAGTATTGCCGCTTCGCGGGACGCGACGGCGGCAGCCTCTTCTCTCGTTTCCTCAAGAAAGCGGAACGCCACCACCATCTTCATGTGATCGAGTGTGGTCAGGGATGGCATATCTACCACCTGACCTCGAAGTCTATCTATGCGGCGCTCGAACGGCCTCACTCCCAGAACCGCCGCATCAAGGGGGACTCCTATATTAAGTCGCGTCTCATGGTGCTGGACTTCGTCCTCGCCCATGTGCGCGCGAACTTACTCACGGATGAGGCTGGCAAGGTCGATTTCTTCACGACGCAGTGTGGTGTTCGTTCGGAGCTACTGCCCAGAAGTTACGCCGGGAGGCTGATGTACTTTCCCGATGGGTTCCCCATTCTGGTCTCGAACTCCGGCGTTCCGAGTTTCACCTTCTTCGACGAAGGCCAGGCAACTGCCTCACGGTTCGAGCGTTTCCTCGCACGGTATCAGCCCCTCTTTGCCGCTCTTGGCGAGTTCGATCTCATCTTTGTAGCCGATACGGAGAGCAATTCCTCCCGTGCGGAAGCTGCCTTCCATCGCTTCTTACCTGCCGACCGCCTGCGAGGTGTCACACCGACGACACCGCTAGGCGTCGATCACTACATCCAGTTCCTCGAAGTCAGGCAGCAGTCCGAGGTGGGCGGACGGGGAGTTTTGTCCAGCGATCTTAAAACGCTGCGGGAGGGTGAAGCCCTGTACACATCACTGGAACACCAGGCTCTGTACTCCGCTTGGAAGATCGGCAGCACCACGGTAGAGAAAATTCGTCAGAGATTTCTCCAGACTTCGATGCGGGTGAACTTCTCTACCGTGGTGCTGCCTTATCGCTATCCGGTCGATGCCGCGCGACCCAAGACCCACTTTGAGGAGAGCGACGAGACCCCATACCAGCCCCCCGACGAGACCCCTTCTGATGAGGATAAGCCATGAGATTCCAACTAGTTCCGCAGGTAGGTGGTGTCAGGGAGGGGTATGTGCCGGGGGCGGGAGCGACCACGGCCTCCGGGCTACCGCGTCGGCTAACGCCGCGCTGGTCGCTCCCACCCCGGGCACACCACGTATCCAGAAAATATCTGGCACAGATATTTCACTGAATCTGCGCTGGATACAAACCGGATCAGTTCGGCATCAGTCGCTGATCCAAACTCGATCCGGGACAGATACACACTTCATCGCTGGGAGATACCAATGAGCAAACTGAAACTTGAACACGGTGTCAGCAGGATTCGGCGCGCGAAGCTGCAATCCTCCATCGACCAGACCGTAGCCGATGACATCGAGCTATTGGCCGAATGGTCAAACAACGAAACCAACTACGTCATCAATGAGCTGCTGCGCTTCGCGCTGACTCAGGAAGAGGACTTCCAGAAGTACAAAGCCAACTCTGCCGCGACCACTGCGCGGGCTGCCGCTACTTCAAAGCCAGCACCGACGCCCATCAAGTCCGTAGCTGAACCTGCTGCGAATCCCGACGTGACGGTATCGAGCGCAGCGGCCCACGCATAGAGAGGCATCGACCCATGCGCTTCAGAGCTTCCCTTCAAAACATCGTCCGGCCACTGGTTAAGTATCGCTTACTGCTCTCGCTGGGATTAAGTGCAGCCTGTGGCATCGTCCTCAATAATATGTTCCCCATCAACTCAGCCAATCCGTTTCTGCGGTTGATTGAGTTGAAGCGGCCCCTGGTCTTTCAGGCAGTAGCGTGGAGTTACGATCTGTTTCTGTATTCGACTCCATTCATAGCCTGCTCCATGATCTTCTCGCTGCTGTACGTCCACCTCTATAGGACGGAGCTGGGAATAGCCGCAGGAGCATTGCCTCCGTATCCTGATCCTCATACCCGGACGGAGCTTTCCTTGGTACTTGGTGAGGTCCATCGTCAGCTGGTCCCGAAGCCAAGCCCAGCTCCGCAGTGGCTCGCGATCCCAGAGCGCGGCCTTTATACCGGTATCGCATCCTTCGGCTCTATTGGCAGTGGCAAGACCTATGGGCTGATCTTGCCGGCGATGCGTCAATTGTTCGCGTATTGCGCCGACGATCCCGCGCGCAGACTCTCTGGCATCGTGCTGGAAGTCAAGGGAGATCTCTGCCGGCAGCTTCAGCGCATCCTTAAATGGTGCGGACGGGAACAGGATTACGTGGAGGTCTCGCTCAATGGTGACATCCGTTATAACCCGCTGAACAACTCGCTTGATGCCTACGCGCAGTCGTTCAACGTCGCATCCATCATCACCTCGATTTGGGGTAAAGGCAAGGAACCTTTCTGGCAGCAGTCGTACACAGACCTTATGCGTTACGTGATTCTCCTGCATCGCATCCGTGACGGATACCTAACGATGGTCGATCTGTTCCGCACAGTCATCAGCGCCGGAAAGCTTGAAGAGATGTTGACCGAAGTGGGATCTCGCTTCAGCACCGCCAGCTATATCGGTGTCGAAAAGCAGACCTACCTCGAACATGAGGAACTGCTGTCTCCGCTTGGCTTCGAGTGGAACAAGGATGCTGGCCTTTATCTAATTCTACGGACAGAGGCACTGGAGGATCTACTCACACATGAAACATCCGCAGCCTTCGATGTCCTCACCCGCAGGCCGTATCGGCCCGAACTGCGTGACCGATTCGACAGTATCCAGTATTGGTATTGGGAGCATTGGAAGTTCTTCCGCTCCGAGGTTAAGACCTCCATCATCCAGGGCATCGTTGTATTCCTTTCCCTCTTTGAGACAGACCCTGACGTACGCCGCGTCTTCTGCCCACCAAAGGAACTGTATGACGGCAAGCCATGCGCCGCTGACCCTCATGGTCGTGTCCTTCCACCGTTCGAGGAGCTTATCGAATCCGGTGCGGTTGTTGGCCTGAACTTTCCCGTGGCACTAAATCCGGCGCTGGCGAAGACCATTGGCACCATGATGAAGATCGACTATCAGCGGGCGGTTCAATTGCGCATTCCGAAGATGGACGCGCATCCAGACAAGCATTTTCGTCCGACCGTCTTCATCTGCGACGAGTATCAGAACTTCCCCACTGTAGGCGGAGACAATCCGACCGGAGATGACCGATTCTACTCCATGTCTCGGCAGCCGAAATGCATTCCCATCGTCGCGACACAAAGCGTCTCAAGCCTCAAAGAGGCTCTTCCCAACGAAGGAGTCATGACGTTGCTGCAGGCCCTCCGTAATAAGGTGTTCCTGACAACCACCGATCCGGAGACGGCGCGTTATGCCTCCGAACTGTGCGGCAAGGCAGATCGCACACGCATCAGCTACACCTTCGCCGAGTCTTCCACTAATGCCAACGTCGGTTGGTTGAGTGGCCACACAACCTCCAGTAAAGGCTCCGTCTCTGCCTCCAAGCAGTACCAAAAACATAAGGAGCCGCTGTTCGAGGAAAAGGTCTTCTTCGACCTCAAGAACGCGCAGTCCGTGGTCGTCGCCTTCGATGGTGTTAGCCCGCTACCGCCGACCTACTGCTATCTCAAGCCTGACTTCCTGCCCATCACTATGAGTTGGTTCGATCAGGAGCAGATCGCCTTCGATCCCCGGAGAATACAGCAATGAGCTTTGAAATCATTCTTCCTTTCCTCAAACCCATCGAGCATCTACTCGCTAGCTGTACCGTCTCCGAGATCATGGTGAATCCCGATGGATCTGTCTGGATGGAAGAGAAGGGTCGTATCGAGCTGGTGTCAGGCATCCGATTTGAAGAAGGTGCCTTATTGGCGAGTCTCGAAGTGATAGCCAACCGTTTCGGCAAGAAGCTCGATGCAGATTCTCCCATCCTGAACCTGCGCCTGCCGGATGGCAGCCGCATGGCGGCGCTCATTCCTCCTGTGGTCAATCCCCAACCTATGATGACCATCCGTAAGTTCACCTCGCGTGACTTCACGATGGACAATCTGATCGAGCGCAGGATGATTACTGTCGAACAGGGACAACAACTCACTGACGCGATTCGCCGCGGAGACAATCTGCTGATTTCAGGTGGAACCGGCGCGGGCAAAACGACGCTCACTAATGTCATCGCGGGATTCATTCCTGACGGTGATCGCATCCTTATCCTCGAAGACGTGGCCGAACTACACATTCGGAAGCAGCACGTCGTCTCTGCCGAGGCTCAACTCGATACCCACAAGAGTCAGATCGGATTCAGCGATCTGCTGAAAGCCGCCCTACGCCATCGACCAGACAGGATCATTGTCGGCGAGATCCGAGGCCCGGAGGCGCGCGTCTTCCTGGATGCGCTCAATACCGGGCATCGCGGGTCGCTCTCGACGATCCACGCCAACAGCGCCGGAGATGCTCTGCGACGCCTGGCGCAGCTTGCCATGCGCGGCTCGGGCGGCGTCCCTTTGCAGGATGTCGCGGAAGAATGCAGGCGGTCCATCGACCTGATCGCGCACGTGATGAATCAGGATGGCTGGCGGCACGTTACGGAAATTCGCACGTCAAATGAATTCATGGATGAGAGGTGATACCACGCTGTAACCGATCTCATTATCCAGAACCTCCCAATTCTTGGTTGGTCAATTGCAGCTCAGCGATCTCACTTCGACGTCGATATACGTTAGGCCGCAATGAGGATTCTCCGAAATAATATGACGATTGAGCGCACAATACACATAGCTGATCTTCTTCGTAACCGGCATGCACCAGGGGGACGCCAGTTTGCGCTGACTAGCAGTCCTCTTTATTTCCAATCATTTACGTCAGCGCGACAATCTAATTCGCCAGCGGAGAGCCATTAATCTGCGGGAGCGGCGCTTATGTTGCGATTCACCGCCTTTTCAAATCAAACTGCATCCTTCTCTGCCGTGACGCGATATGGAATCGTGATTGCGTCGGTCGCCGGTGCCTTCACCGTAGTATTCCTCTTGCAGAACCTCCATGTGCGCGACCCATTCGCCTTAATCTTCCTGGCTGCGATCGCAGTGAGCGTCTGGTACGGAGGAAGTCGACCCGGCCTTCTCGGGATCATTCTTTCGACTTTAGCGCTCAACATTTTCCTCCATTCTCCACGTGGGTGGTTCCATATCTCCACATACGATCTCCCAGTCTTTAGCGTCTTCCTACTCTTCGCATTTTGGATTTACCGATTCGGTGAATTGCGCCACCATACAGAGTTCTCATTAATGCAGGCGCGTGATCACCTCGAAACCGAGGTGCAGGCGCGTACCGCTGAACTGAGGAGGATCAATACTGAGAATGAGACGATCCTGGATGGAGCTCCGTTTGGCATTGCTTTGTTTGGGCCCGACCGTATTGTGCGCCGCTGTAACCGTGGTTACGAGCGGATGCTGGGATTCGAACCGGGTGAACTTACAGGGCACCCCGCACCTCTGCCGGAGAGCGAGAAGGAGGCATGGAAGGTTCAGGAAAAGCAGTTACGGGCGGGCCAGAGAATCGTAGACTACGAGGCTCCGCGGCGGCGCAAAGATGGCTCGGAATTTTCGGCGACCATCTCCGCGACCCCACTTTTCGATGAGAACGAAGCTTATGTCGGTCTTGTCGGTCTGGTCATTGACAACACAGAGCGGCTTGCTCAGGAAGCCGAACGCCGGATGCTTACTACCCTCGTGCAACACAGTCCGGACTTTGTGGGCGTCGCAGATCTGACGGGCAACGCAGTTTTTGTAAACGAAGCCGGTCAGAAGCTATTTGGGCTGGAGGGTGAAGAACACGTCAGACGGACCAATGTACTTGCATGCTTTGCTGATGAGGCAAAACTAGCATCACGCGAAGAACTGATTCCTCTGCTCATGCAGCGGGGACAACTGGAGTGTGAGACTCTGGGGAGAAACTTCCAAACGGGAAAGGTTTTTCCGCTGCATTGCAGTTGCTTCGTGATTCCTGACGGGAAGACCGGCGAACCCGCACTCGTCGCCGCAATAGCTCAGGACATCAGCGAGCGCAACCGCGCTGAGGCGAAATTGCAAATGTTCTCCTCGGTCGTCCAAAACAGCCCCGACTTTATCGGGGTAGCGGACATGAGTCTGCATACCGTCTTTGTTAACCGTGCCGGGCAGAGAATGTTTGGGCTCGAAGGGGATGAGGGGACAATTGGGACCCATTGCCTAGACTACTTTTCTGAGGACCAGCATAGGGCAGTCCGGGATGATCTGATTCCTACCCTCCTTGATCGGGGAGAGTTGACCCGAGAGGTTCCCGCCAGGAACTTCAAAACGGGCGAATCCTTTCCGGCTCTTTGGACCGCCTTCGTGATCTACGACCAAAAGACGAGACAACCTTCTCTGCTGGCAACCGTCACCAAGGACATCACAAAACAACATGAAGACCGCGAGACATTACAGAAATCACTCAAGGACAACGAGGTGCTCCTTGAAGAGAATCGAGCTCTGCAAGAGAAGCTCCGCCGCGAAAACATCTCTCTGCAGGAGATGAATCTCGCATTGCAGGACGAACTCGCTGCTATCCAAAAAGACAAGTTCGAGACAATTGTCGGTGGATCTCCTGCGCTTCGACGCACCCTGAACAAGGTGGAGCAGGTAGCTGCCACCGACGCTACCGTCCTCATTACCGGCGAGACAGGCACCGGAAAAGAACTGATTGCTCAGGCTATTCACAAACATTCGAAGCGCGCACGCATGCCTTTCCGCAGCATCAATTGCGCCGCATTACCGGCGACGCTCATGGCAGCAGAGCTCTTCGGTCATGAGAAAGGGGCGTTCACAGGAGCTGACCGACAGCGTGTGGGGCAATTCGAACTCGCGGCCGGCGGCACGTTGTTCCTGGACGAAATTGCCGAGATCCCAATCGAAACACAAGCAACACTGCTTCGAGTCCTCGAGGAGCACACCTTCGAACGTCTCGGCGGATCGAAGTCTATTGCAGCCGATGTACGGGTTATCGCCGCGACCAATCGTGACCTTCAGGTGGCGATGCGAGCGGGCGAGTTTCGTCCCGACCTCTTTTATCGGCTCAATGCATTTCCCATCGATGTGCCTCCACTGCGCGACCGCAGGGACGATATCCCGATGCTGGTCACCCACTTCATTGCGCTCTCAGCGGTTCGTCACGGAAAAACCATTCGGAACATTGAAAAGCGCGGAATGGAGTTGCTGCGTGCTTATGATTGGCCGGGAAACATCCGTGAACTGAGGAATGTTATCGATACGTCCGTGATCGTTTCGGCTGGCGAGGTCCTCTCGATCGATGAAGAACTTTTGTTTGCGACACGCCCCGCAGAGGATGCACCCGTCGGCTCGCTCCAAAAGGAGATGACGAACCATGAGCGGATGTTGATCGAACGTGCCCTGGCCGGCACTCAGGGCCGTGTATACGGCCTGTCCGGAGCAGCCGCGATTCTCCATCTTCCGCCAACGACCCTCTCCGCAAAGATGAAAGCCCTCAAAATCGATGCTTCCAAATTCAAACCTCGTTAGTCTTGATTGCTAGTGTTGCCATCCACGATTTCGCTGGTGCTGAAACGCCACAGCCAAACCGCTTATGCGTGACGGTTGCGGCCTTCAGATTCTCGACGTGCGCGGAAGACATTGAATAGCGACGATGCTCATCAACCCCCATGTGCACGGCTGTAGCGAATCCGCCACGCTCCGGGGAATCGCTTGCACATCTGTAATCCGCACTTATTCTGCTCTCATGGCCTTCGACTCCGGCAGACGACGATCTCGCGTGGCGGTCGGCAGACAAGGAATCTCAGGTGAAGCCAGCATCTCGATCGACCCGCGGCCAGAGCACGCCCAATCGAGGCAGTGGCGCGTACGCGAACGGCGAGCGACAACGGAGGGATCCTCGCGTTCGTGTGCTGTTGTTCGCATCTGAAGGCGATGACGCACAGTTGATGATGATCTACTCGGAGCGGATGGAGATCACTTACCTTCCAAGTTACGACATGACGGAAGTGCGGGAGGAGATCGAACGATGCAAGCCGAAGCTCATTCTCTGTGAGGCAGATGCTTTTCTGGATGTTCTTCCTGCACTGTCTGCTGGGGTCTCGACTCGCCCCAAGAGGAATGGAACTCCCACGACTGCTGCAGCTGTCACCCCTCCCGTCTCCCGGCGAGAGATGAAGATCCTCTCAATGCTGGCAAAAGGACAAACAAACGATGACATTGCGAAAGCGTTGCGTCTCAGCTCTCGCACGGTGAAGAGAAACCTGAGTAGCCTCTTCGAACGGCTGCAGGTGACCAATCGCACGGAACTAGCGAGCCGCATATCTCAGTTGTCGATTCTCGATGGAGACAACTGATCTGGTGATATTGTGGCAATCCTTTGGCTGACCACTCCATACCTCCACATGACCCTCGCATGTCCCGCGGAGGCCATGGCCTCTTTGGCCCACTTGGTCCACGGCTGCGCTACCTTCGATCCACCCTGCCTGTCCCACAAAGACGCTGCGGTAAGGAAACGGATGCATCTTACGACAGAGTCACGATTGACTCCACACTCTCATCGTCCCGCTAGGGACGTTCATTACAGTGGCCCAACGGCGCCTCACATATAGTCCCATTTGCGCCATCATGTACCTCCGGCCATGTCGGCTCCTTCTCAAATGCTGGGTGGTTGTCGAGAAATGTTGCGCAATGATTGACCATTTTAACCTAGCCATCACCGCGAACGTATTTCAGGCGATGTGTGCTGGCGCGGATATCCAGGCACAACTGGGCCACAGATATGGCCTGGAAGAGACGTCGAAAATAATGGTCCATCCGGACCTTGTTACGCGAGATGAAGCGGCGCATTATTGGACACATTCTGCAGGGGCTCGCCGCCCTCTTCTCTCGCAGCTATGGGAGGCAGATCCACTTAGCGAACGATTCCAAATTTGAAAGGCTTGGGAATGATCACATCAAACGCACATCTTCGCTCAGTTCTTGATAGGGATGGAGCGGTCATCTTGGACATGGGGCGCGATGCCATGTCCACCCTCAATTCCACAGGCGCCTATGTATGGGAGGGGTTGCAACAAGGCAAGCTCATTGACGAAATTATTGAGAACCTTGCTCGCGAAACAGGCACCAACTCCGGCATCGTTGATCGCGATGTGCATGCATTCCTCGAAGAGCTCAAACTCAATCATCTTTTACCGCACTGATCGGGAGCGCTGCCATGCCGACCCAGAATGCAACTCTCGAACAAATCGAATATCGAGTGGTGCTCGCGTTACCCAACTCACAAGAAGTGCTGGTACGGTATGACGGTGCCGTGTATCGCTTGCCTCACGTCACTATTCCGAAGTGGGCACGGCCTTCCGAAGAATTGCAGCAGGCCATCAAAAGGTCATGGAATCTGTCCGTCATCATTCTTGACTTCCCTCCGAGCCCGGAGGGCGCCCCACGCTGCGTTGTAGCGCAGGTACATTCTCTTCATCATTCCGACGCTCTAACGACGGTAGAACTGGATCAACTCCCAGAGTCTGAGATTACTGAACAGCAGCGGGCAATGGCCCAGAGGATACTCGTTGGCCAGTGCGGCGAACGTGGTTGCTTCTTACATCGAGGCTGGATCGACGAGGCCATTGAATGGTTGCACTCAGAGGCCGGCAAGAGCATTTCCTCGACTGAGGATATTCGCCAATACAATGCGAGTGCCACGTTCGCACTAGTTCGTTTTCCGATGCAGGATGGCTCTGCGTACTGGCTGAAAGCAACCGGTGCGCCCAATGCTCACGAGCTTGCCGTCACAGCAGCTTTGTCGAAGCTATGCCCTGAATACCTGTCGCCGCCAATTGCGGTTCGGCGCGATTGGAATGCCTGGTTGATGAGAGAGGCGGGTCGACCCCTCGAAACTGACTTCGGTTTCCTCGCACTGGAACAGGCAGTTGTCTCTATGTCCGAGCTGCAGAAGACAACCGTTGGCTCGACAGAAGAACTGCGGGCGGCTGGCGCAGTGGAACAGCGAGTTGGCGTTCTCCGTGCGCATTTTTCGGAATTGTTTAACTATCTCGAAGAGGCGATGGCTCAACAGATCTCAACCAAGGTCCCCCGGCTTGAGCGTCAACGGCTGTCTGAGATTGGGCTGATTTTTCAGGACGCATGTCTCAGAATGGAGGACTTGGGGATCCCGGATGCGGTGATCCACGGCGACATGAATCGCGGCAACATTCTCTTCGACCTCTTCGACGATTTCCACTGCAGATTTATCGATTGGAGCGAAGCGTATATCGGCAATCCGTTCGTCAGCTTCCAGCACTTGTTACTTTTGAACACGGGTGAACTGAGGGAGACGAATGATCTTCGCCTGAAACAGGCTTACAGGCGTGCCTGGCTGGGTCTTCTTGATCCGGTACAAATCGATGCAGCATTTGCCCTTATGCCATTACTTGCGGCTGCCTCGTACCTCTACGGTCGGGGCGACTGGTTACGATCATCACGTCGCAATGACCCTCAGCGTCAGAGCTACGCCAGGAGTCTTGCACGGCACATGGATCGCGCGGCACAAGCGCCGGAGTTACAGGAGGTCCTATGCCATTGAGCACACTTCCTTTCGCGCCCGTCGAAGAGATCATTCATGGCGTCGTCGTGTTTGATCCGTACCGCTGGTTGGAAGACCGCAGTCTGCCTGAGACGGAGGAGTGGATTGTGGACCAGCAGCAGCGCTGCGAACAGTATTTCTCCGAATGCGGCACCCTCGACGCGTTGCGGAGCCGAGTGCGGGATTATCTCGATGTCGAAGTCGTAGATCAACCGACAAAGGTCGCGGGCCGCTACTTCTGCCGCAGACGAGATCCGGGGCAGGAGCAGGCAAGTATCTATGTTCGGGGCACCGCTACACGACCGGAGCGGTTGCTGGTCGATCCATCGGATCAGGGGGCTTTTGCCTCAGTCAGCATCCATCGCATTTCTGAGGACGGCTCCCTGATGGCCTACGAGGTCAAGCATGGCGGCGGGGATGGAAAGGCGATCCACGTCGTGGATGTTGAGACTGGCTCCATCCTGCCGGACAGGTTAGATACGGGTTATGCCAGAGGGTTTGCGTTCGCCTCAGACAAAGGAGGATTTTATTACTGCCACGAGAGTTCGACGGCTTCGAAAGATCACACGATTCGGCAGCATCGCTTCCATGAGCCGTCAGTTGACCAGGTGGTCTTTCGTTTGTCCTGCTCTCGCGGGAGTCGCCTGGTCCTCATCGCCGACAGCGTAAATCTAGGGGCGATCCGGATTCGCCAGGAAGGCTCGGAGCTCGTTTCCGACTTCTTCATCGCACAACAAGCCAAGCCTCTGGTCTGGAAACAGGTATTTGTCAACAAAGTACTCCCCTATAGCCCCTTCCTGAAACATGGCCACATCTTTGCTCTGAGCTTTGACGGCGCGCCCAACGGAAAGTTGGTTGAGTTGAATGACAACGGCTGCGAGATCCGCACAATCATCCCAGAGCAGGAAGCGGCGATTCGACAGTTGGTATTCGCAGGCAACAGAATCTTCACCAGCCATCTCCGCTACTTGATCTCCTCAATTCGGCGTTGGACTTTGTTGGGGGAGAACCAGGGATCGATCGACATACCGTTAGACGGAACGATTCAGCTTTTTCCAAATCAGAGTGAAACGGAAACCGGCCTTTTCTACAGCTACGAGTCGTTCACCCAGCCACCTGCAGTCTTCGAGTACTTGCCAGAAGTCGGAAAGTCGCGGCTTTACCATCAGCGTCATTCGGCAGTAATGCACAGCCCTTGTTCAGTGGAGCGTGTCTCGTTCTCATCAAAGGATGGAACTCGGATACCAATGACACTCGTCGCGTTGGAGAAGTGCAATCGGAGTGTGGATACCCCTGTCATCTTGACCAGCTATGGGGGCTTCGGCGTCTCGATGACGCCACAGTTCTCCGTATTTGTCTCCATCATGATGGAACTGGGAGCGGTCATCGCACTTCCCCACATCCGCGGCGGCGGTGAGTTTGGAAAAGAATGGCACGACGCTGCAAGAGGGCGAAACCGGCAGGCGGCATTCGATGACTTTGTCGGCGCAGCGGACTGGTTATGTGCCAGCGGAGAGACGAATCCACAAAGGCTTGCCATCTTCGGCGGGTCGAACTCTGGTCTTCTTGTCGGTGCCGTCGTGACACAACGCCCGGAGCTATTCCGTGCTGCGCTGTGTATTGCTCCACTGCTCGACATGGTTCGCTATGAGCACTTCGACCAAGCATCCAAATGGCGGCAAGAATACGGAACCACCGCTAAGGCGGAAGACTTTCATGCCATCTATGCATACTCCCCATACCACCACATAGCGAACAACGTTGATTATCCTGCCGTGCTCTTTGTCACCGGCGACAAGGACGACCGCTGTAATCCCGCTCATGTAAGAAAGATGGCTGCACGGCTTCAGGAGCGCGATCAACAACCGTCACCCGTAGTGGTCGACTACCGCGCAGAGCGGGGTCACTCTCCTGTAATGCCGCTAACCATCCGTGTTGATGCTCTGGCGCGAAGGATTGCTTTTCTATGCCGAGAGCTGAATCTCCCTGTTGTCTTCGGAGGATGCCATGAAACAGTTTGTTCTTGAAAGCTGGTTATTGTTGCTCTACCTGGAGTTTGTGATGCGGTTTCGCGACTTCAAGGCTCTGAACGGGATTGTCCGCAGAGAGAAGGTCCGTCCGTTACACGCTTCGCACCATCCGGAGAGTGCCGAGCTTTGCTATGCGATGGATCTCGCGTGTGTGTTCTTCCCAAAGCGGATCATGTGCCTTCAACGCTCAGCGGCAACAACACTTTTACTACGGCGTCATGGGTGGGAGGCCGAGATGGTGATCGGTGCCCAGATCCTTCCTTTCAGGTCCCATGCATGGGTCGAGATCAAAGGGGCTGTCGTGAACGACAAGGCCTACATGCTTGACATCTATCAAGTTCTGGAGCGTTGCTGATGTGAGGTGTAGCAATGAGCATCATATTTGGAGTCCGAAAGCACGAAGGAGAGGTCGTTGAAGAAGGTCAGTTGCGAAAGCTTGCTCGCACAACCGACCGCTGGGCTCCAGACGGGACGTTCGCCCGTGCGAGGGGGCGCATTGGCATGGGTTTTCAGCCCTGTCATACACATCACCGCTCCAACATGGAATCTCAGCCGGCTGTCGATGAACTCGGCAACATGGTGACCCTAGATGGACGCATCGACAATCGTAGCGATCTTTGTAGTTTACTGAGCATAGAGGATGTGGATATCGCCGACGCACGGATCGTGCTCGCAGCATTCAGACGATGGGGCGATGAGTGCTTTTCCAAACTAGTCGGAGACTGGGCACTTTCTCTCTGGTCACAACATGACCGCATACTCTATTTGGCACGAGATCATGCGGGTACGAGAACGCTCTATTACAAGCAGACGGACTCAGGAGTCTCTTGGTCGACATATATAGAGGGGCTCACCAGTGAGACATCCGATCTTCAGATAAATGAGGTATTTGCTTTAGCGTATATGGCTTGCTATCCGCTGGAGAGGAACACTCCTTACAAGGATATCTGTCTTGTTGATCCTGCGCACTATGTCGCCGTCTCTGACGACAAAACCGTCGAGCACCAACATTGGGCACCGTTTGTGAGGAAACAACTCTTCTATCGGACAGACAGGGAGTATGAGGATCATTTCTTCCATGTCTTTCGCCAAGCCGTTCTTCGTCGGACGGATGTTTCCCGGATCGTAATTGCCGAACTAAGCGGAGGCATGGACTCTACCGCAATTGTCAGTATGTCCGATCACATTGCGAATGACGAGGGCCACGATGGTGTTCAGCGACTCCTCAATACCGTTTCCTATTTTCGGAGTGAAGAGGGCACGTGGGATGAGAAGCCTTTCTTTGAAGAGACGGAGCGTCTTAGGGGCAAGAAAGGCATACATATCGAGATACCGCTGCCTCAGTTCGACCTGTCCGCCGCGCCTCCTTGCACAAGTCTCCCTGGGGCCGACCGGACAACTGTCGAGAGAGAGAAGCTATTTGAAACCCTCATTGGGGGAAGCGGATATCGAGTCATTCTGTCGGGATTAGGTGGTGATGAGCTGCTGGGCGGCGTCCCAACTCCTATGCCAGAATTGGCAGACTACGTTGTACGGGGAAACCCATCTAAATTGTTTGGTGCTTCGTTACGATGGGCGTTGGCAGACCGGCGCCCCCTTCTAGGTATGGTTGCGGATGCTATCTCCTACGCAGTTTCTCTGTACCCTTACCCCAAACATAGTCTGCCCATTCCACCGTGGCTTCTGTATAGCAAACAGATCTGCCTGAGCCGCGATCGAGGGCTTGGCAGGGGAGTGCGCTCTGGGTGCATGCGTTACTCTCCCACTGCAATAAGCAATGCATTAGCCTGGCTGTCTGCATTACAGACGCTGCCGCATCTTTTTCCGCGTCAATCGAAGCGCTATGAGTTTCGTTACCCGTACCTAGACAGGGATCTTACAGAGTTCCTACTTGCTGTCCCCCGGAGTCAAATTGTCAGACCGGGTCAACGGCGCTCCCTTATGAAACGGTCTCTCGCAAGGATCATTCCAAGGCACATACTTGAAAGGCGACGTAAAGGTTACATCGCGAGCGGGCTCGTCCGGTCTATCCAACGCCAGTCAAACGGCATTGCTGAATATCTGCGTAAGTCCGTTCTAGCCGAGCTGAACCTGATAGATGTTGAACGGCTCTTGGACTGTGTCAGGGGCATCGTGACAACGTCAGACGTTCAATGGTGTCGTCAGATTCGCGCGACTATTGCTATGGAGCAGTGGCTGAGATCGTTCGTCCACTCACGGCTGGATCAGTACAGCACGGTGGAAACAAGTTAATCCCGCCAAGGGATTTATGACATCCGTTGCCAGAATCGAAAGATTACGGCTCAACGGAAATTCGAAGGTGAGGTAACGATCATGCGATACATCAAACCACAACTGCTCAACACCCGTAGCGCCTCAGAAGCCATTCTCGGAATGGCGCAAGGCAAAATCTCCACCGTCCAAGACAGCGACACCACGGACAATCGTCCGTCCAATGGTGCCGCCTATGAGGCGGATGAGTAACTGCAAACCTTAGCCACAACGCATGACAAAGTCACGCGTTGTGGCTCACTTCCTTCACTCAGATACCCTGTAGTCATGGTGATGTTCGATCTTTCATCTCGCGCCATAACTTGTACTCAGTTCGCTTCTCCGGATTGTCGTCCTCAAAGCCCTGCAGCCAAAACCGGAACCAATCAAGATTACGCTGCAGGGACGACAGTCTCGCGAGCGGATGGTCCGGCTGATGATCTTCGTTTGGATAGTAAAAGAAGTCTACAGGTTTATTGAGACGCTTCAGGCCTGCGAATAACTCCATAGACGACTCCAAGGGGACCGGAATGATCGTGCTCCGGTCGTACTGCCTTCCATATCCCATCTGCTCCATAAGGAGAGGGGTGTGAATCTTCTCAAGGTTGAACGAGATGGAATATTGTTCCCAGGCGGAACGCGTTGATCCATAGGGAGGACCGCCGTACATGGCATCAAAGCCGCGAATCGTTCCCTCGCGCTTGGGGGACAACCAATACTCGGCAAGGCCATATTTGACGTTGTCTACGGCAGTAGCGGCCTTATAGGGCGTTTTGCCATGGACGAGGGCAAATTCTGTATACCATCCAGTCCTGCTGAAACCGATTATCCCAACTCGACTACGATCAATAACGCCCTGCTCCGAAAGTGAGTTTACTGCGCTATCCCACAGCTCCGTTTGGAAGACAGCCTCTGAAATACCGCCAGGGTATCCCTGCGGATAGTGCTCTTGCTGCCGCATGAGGGTCCAGTCGACTGGGTATGTCCGCATCAAATAGAGTATTCCCGCCTCAGCTAAGGGCACAGGTACGAAGGCTGCAAGATGGAGATCACCGCTATCGCATGCAAATCCACCACCATAGACCGTAGCGGAGATCACTAACGGATAGCGTGTCCCCGGATCGTAGTCGGGAGGTGTAAACAGTATCCCCTGTGCAGGATATCCATCCGGCAAAGTCCATTGCACCTGCCTGGTTGGCGTCAACATCAATGACTGGAACTGTGGATTGAGATCCGCAAAATTCTCCAGCTGCCCACTATTTGGTCTGAACAACAACAGCCGCGGAGGTGTCACTAGATTTTGATCTTCCACAACGACGACATTCCCGTCGCCCGAAATTTGAGAGTAGGGGGAGAGATCGACTATGGGTATTGCCACTTGGCGCACAACGTCAAACTTCTCGCTGTTTTGAGCGATGACGCTGAGTTGATCAGGGGCTGTGCGGACCACAACGGTATTGTCTTTCCAGGAAGCGAGCTCCTCGAGTTGTGCATCGAAGGGTGTGATCCGACTTACGGTATGGGACGGGATATGGACCCAGAACAGATGCTCCCCTTTACTCGCAAGCAGACGCTTCAGCTTGATGTCGTCTGCTTCCCATTTGCTGTTCACCGGAGACTGAGCCTTAATAATGAACGCATTGCTATCGGGCGACCATACGGCTAGACCATTGGGAAATGGACTCTGGAGAGGGATCGAGGTCATCCCGCTCGCGTCATCATACAAAGCAAGTAGTGGGGTTCCAGAGAAACCTGTCTCTACGAGGCCCTTTTGCACAAATTCACTCTTCTGCCACGAAGGTGGGCGCTCGGTGCTGCTGTCTATGTAACGAAAGAGCAACCTCGTCCCACTCGGCGAGAGACTGAGACCCAATTCTCCTGCATAGGGAATATCGGTCGTGTTCAAGCTGGTGAGCGGCGAGCGTATCGCGATCTGTTTGGGGGATGTCCATCGGTTCGAGCTGAGCCTGCGGGCGATGTATACGCGTCTGGTTGAAAACGGCGACCGGCTCGACGAAGCAAACTGGATCCGGTAGCCCCGCTCGGACTCGTCCGGCGTGCGTGGCAGATCCGGGATGTTCGGGTTGTTAGTTGCATTCTCAGTTGCAAAAGCAATGGTCCTGCCGTCAGGTGTGATGCTGTATTCCACCACATCTTCATCCACGTTCAGCAGTGAGTGAGTCACACCACTGGAGGTATCTATCTCTTCAAGAGATCTGTGGCCGTTTACCGTCATCAGCAATACAACGTGACGGCCGTCTCCTTCCCATTGCAATGAGGCAGCGTCTTCGTTGGTCAGCACAAGCTTAACTTGTGGAGTCCCAGTAGCACCCAGGCTTCCGACATAGAGCTCAATGTCATTATGATTTGTTCGTAAATTTGGCGACTTTACGAGGTATGCGACACGGTCGCCTTGTGGATTCATCTGCAGACTGGGCCGCAGCGAATCTCGTAATAGATATTGAACCGTCACACAGTCCTGGATGGTGACAGCACGACGTGTCTGGGAAAAGAGACAGCCAGCAATCGCGTTTATGGTGATGATCGCTACCGTAATTCGTCGGAACACAGTTCTCCTCACTTTCGGGGAAGTTCTCCTTCGGTTTCGTTGAGGATGCGCTAATTAGAAGATGAGCTTGACTGCGAACTGCATCGAACGTGCACCCCCTTGCTGATAGAGGGAACTCATGGTTCCAAGACTCTGGTTCAGCATCTTTGTCGCTTGTCCAAAGAGCGCATTGGAATACACCGACTGAACAAAGCCAAAGTTCGGGTGATTGAAAACGTTGAAGGCCTCTGCACGGAACTGAAGCGACGCCTTGTCGGTTAAGGGAAAGCTCCTGCGAGCAGCGAAGTTGACTTGTTGCGCTCCAAAGCCGCGCGCGAAGTTACGGGGCGCATTACCAGCGCTCGTTCCAGTAGGCAGCGTGAACGCAGCTTTATTCACCGCCCGCCCTCCGGGGTATCGGCTGCTAAAGATGTAAACAGACTTTGACGAGTCGTAGTTGACACCGCTGTAATACTGGTTTCCCGTTACAGGGTCGCGCAGTAGATTTCCTGTGAAGGTGATCGGGTACCCGCCACGCACGCTGAACCGTCCGTCCAGGCCCCAATCTCTGGTCATAAAGTCGACTACGCTGTTGGATTTTGTGCTGGGCAGATCCCACGAAACACCAGCCTGAAGATTGTTCCGAATGTCATAGTCAGAGTTGCCATAGGTAAAGGGATATGCGGCATTCGTTGAACCATAGTCGAGGGAGTGGGACCATGTGTACGAAGCTAGCGCCTGCACGCCTTTGGCGACGGCTCGTTGGAACTTGAACTGGAGCGCGTTGTAATTCGCCGTGACGCCGTTCGGAAAGAAGTAGATCGTCCCGAAGTTGCTGTTGAAGGGGGTTACCGTGCGGCGTTGTTCCTGTAACAGTCGATGGGCATCCGATCCGATATAGGAGAGGGCGAAGCTTTGAGCGTGTCCCAGCGCCTGCTCCAAACTCAGGTTCCACTGGAGCGTATAAGGAAGCTGCTGATGCTGAGGAAATGCGTAAATAGGAAAACTTGTATATGGAGCTGTGGGTGTGGTCGGGAGGTTTACCTGAGAGGCCGACAACGGGAGACTCACATTTGTAGGGTCCGCCGTCGCGTTGAAGCCGATACCACTAAAACCAGAGGTCGCGATCTGGTTGCCCGTATCGAAGAAGACACCCCCGCCACTGCGCAACACCGTCTCCCACCCTGGCTGGCTGTGAGCCGTCCACGCGGCACCCAGACGGGGAGCGAAGTTGTACCAGCTGGTCTTCCACAGCGACGTCCCGTGTGGAGCAAGAGCCAGTGTCGAAGGTGTATTTATGTCTCCCAGGAGAGTGTAAGCATCGTTTCCGTTGGCTTCCGTTGGAGCAGGGTTGACCTCCCAACGAAACCCATAGTCAATCGTGAGGGACCTGGCGGCTCTCCAGGTATCCTGGGCATACAGTGAGAATTCCTTGAAGACAGGCTTGGAACTAATATTCCGCTGCGTGTATACATCCGACGCGACTCCGGTCAGCAAGCTCTGGCGGGTATAGAAGTCTGGGTCCAAATCATATGCAGGCGGATTGAGCGCTGACACGATGTGCCGGTAGTCGATCCCGAGCTTCCATTGATGGTTCGCATGCTGCATTGTGACCGAGTCGGTCAGATTCCATTGATTGAGCCCATTGGAAGTATTGTTTGCGGTAATGTACGCAGTGCCAACAGTCGAGACATAAATATAGGACTCGGCACGCCGGGTCGGAACACCGCCTGGAACGCCGAATGCAGCGTAGAGATCGGTGGGGACAGCGCCACCGAACGAATCGAGAATTGACGTGATACGGGAAGTGCTATCGGAGAAGCCTAGACGCAACTCATTCGTCAACCACCCTGAAAATGGGCTCGTTGCGCCAAATGTATAGGTTGACGTGTTGATCGAACTGGCGTTGAGTTGCGACAGGTTTCTGGTCGATATGGAGCTTGGAGTGTATCCGTAGCGAAAGAAGACAACGAGCTTTGGTGAAAGCGTGTGATCTACCCGGACACTGGTTGAATCGATCTGGCCAGGCAAAGAATAGGCCTTGACGAAGGGAGATAGCCCTGTCAGGTTTCCCGAGGAATCAGTGATTTCCGGACCGGTGGGCGCGGGATAAGCATTTAGGACACCCTGCATGGAACTGACTGCCGACGATCTGACCGCCAGCGAGGGAACGTACATCGTGGCAGCCGCGGTTGGCTGAACGAGTCGTAATCCCTCATAGGAAGCGAAGAGAAAGCTCTTACTGTGCCCGTTATATAGGCTGGGGATAACAATGGGAGAACCGAATGTGCCGCCAAAATCGTTCTGACGCAAGGCCGGCTGTCGAATACCGTTGTGATCGTTGAACCAATCGTTGGCGTCAAAATAGTCGTTCCTCAGATAGTCGAACGCTGTGCCATGCGGTGTGTTAGTTCCAGAGCGCGTGCCGAATGAAAACTGACCGCCCGGCGTTCTACCGTATTCTGCCGAGTAGGTAGAGCTTGAGACGCGAAACTCCTGCAGCGCGTCTACGGATACTAGGCTCTGAGTTGTACCAAGGGCAGACGAAGATGCAATGGAGCCTGTATTGGAGATTTGAGAGTAACCGCGAGGCGTGCCCGAACTTACATTGCCCGAGACGCCGTCTACCGTGTAGTAGTTCGATTCGGTTCGCTGTCCGTTGACACTGAAGTCCCCGCTGTAGCCTGCAGCCAGGCCTGTAGCTTGCGGGCTTTGTGTCACAACGCCGGGCGTCATCGAGATTAGATCTTGGAAACTCCGCCCATTGAGAGGCATATTCTCTACAAATTTTCGATCTATGACGGTGCTAACGGATGCATCGTTCGTATTGATCGTGGAGGAGCCAGCTTCAACAGTGATACTTTCAGATGCGACTCCTACAGGCAGAGTGAAGTTCAGTGCCACTGCGCTCTGAACATTCAGAATGATGCCCGGCTTGATTAAGGTCTTGAAGCCGCCCTTTGAAACCTGTACGCGATATTGGCCCGGGGGAAGGACTGAGACGGTGTAGATTCCTGCGCCATTCGTCCTATTAGCGAACTGCACTCCTGTTGCTTCATTCAAGATCAGAATGTCCGCATCGGGAATGACTCCGCCAGAAGTGTCGACGACAACACCGCTGATGGTTGCATCAGTGGATTGGGCCGTGGCGAATATGGTGACGCAGAGGATCAGCAACAGCAGACAGAAGCATAGGTATTTCAAAGGAAGGTCCTCCAGCAGACTGGAATGAAGATGTGTCGTTCCGTCTACGGAAGCCGCTCTGTTCTCTTACCAGATTGTTTGCGCCTGTCGGTGCGGAGTGGAAACTAGCTGCCAATGAGTGTCACGGATGATTGGGCGTCAGCCGGAGATAGGTGAAGAGTAGCGGTTTGCCACTTGGTTTGGAGCTTTCTCTATCGGGCTCGACGGTCACGAACACTGCATCAATTTGCGCAAGGGTCGTTGGATCGTTCGACTTCAGAATCCACCTCTTTTTATTCTGGTCATCCTGATAGAAGATCCCAAGATTGATATCGTGTTGTTGGTCGATTCCTTTTCGTCCCCAGGCTTGGAACGTGCTCGCGAGCTTGACTCCCGGCTGTTGATCAAGGTCATAGGCATAGAAGACCAACGACTTCCCTTTCGTATAGAACACCCTTCCAAAGGGTTTCTGTGTCTCGCCAGTCTTGGCCACATCATAGATCTCGGCGATATATAGATCACGTGCTCCAACGAGATTGCGGATGTCGCGGTCATGCTCGAGCATCTCCTGATGCTTAGAGATCTGTCGGTCCTTATCTCGCATCGAATCGGTGAGTTCATTCACTCTTGCTTGCAACGCAACTGCTTGTGCATCGCCCTGGGAGTTTTGACTCGCAGCGACCTTGAGCCTGTCCTCCAGGCTTTGCGCGTTCGTTTGTGCGAGTAATAGCTGCCGTTCCAACGCGGCACGATCCTGAGAGTTGCGATCCAGGGCTGAAGTACGGTCTGCAAGTTCGTCCTTTAGCCTAGGTAACAGCCCCTTCAGTTGCGCAATTTCCTGGGCTCTCTCCTGAAGTTGTCGGCGTAGGTCTGCCGTGTTCTCTGCGCGCTGTTCGTTCTTCCGCGGCGTAGGAGCGTAGGCAGTATTGACGTGATTGAGATCAGGTTGCGCCTTATCTATAGGAAGCGGCGACGATACGGTAACCACTGTAGAACTGTGACCTCTAAGGATTCCTATTCGATAGCCTAGACAGAAAGAAGCGACCATGAAGACCGCTGCTCCGAGATAGGGCCACGACAGCCCTTGTCCTTTGGACGTCCGCATCGGAGATTGAGAATCCTTTTCAGGGAAGATATCCTCACGCTCAATCCGCGCCATCAGGGACGCTTGGGCCTGCTCAATCGACCAGGAATCGGAAGGGTGGTCGTCACCCGCTGGTACTTGGTTCGCGGCCATCGCGGGAATGGTCGTAGCGATCACGGCATCATACTGAGCTTTAATCTCCCTGCAACTGGCGCAGATCGAAAGGTGCAGTTCCAGCTGCCTCCACTCTTCCATCTTCAAGGCATCGGTGGTCGAAAGCGCACAGAGTTCGATGAAGTATTCATCGGAGTGAGCTGATACGAATGCTCGGACGCCTTGATTGGAGTCGTTATCCACTGTCCTGTTCACTTTGATCGCAGTTTCCTTGCGAACGCCGGCTTGCGCAACTTTTCGAGACCGCGATGGTAATGATGGCGGACATTGCCCAGCGTTTGCCCCAGGCGGTCGGCAATCTCTTCCAAGGTATACCCCTCGAAGAAATGCAACTCAATGGTTGAGAGTTGGGAAGGCGAAAGAAGTTCCCTCAGTCTCGCGGCCGATTCCCTGCCCCACATGCCTTCCAAAGACCATTCAGTAAAGAGAATCTCATATCGCCGATCTGCCATGTTCAATGCTGCATCGTCCAACTCGCGGCTGTCGTAAAAGTGCCTTGTGATGAGACGGCGACGACGGTCGAATGCGCGATGATAGGTGACCTGAACGATCCATGAGCGAGCTGTACAGTGCGCCGCACTGAAGAGTGCAGCCTTACGGAAGATGAAGATGAAGACGTCCTGCACCAGATCATCGGCTTCTGCTTCGTTTCTCAGAATGCGGTGGGCAACGTTGCGAACGGTACGTGCGTGGCGTCGAAAGAGAATTCCGAGAGGTTCTTGCGCCCCTTGACAAACTTGTTCCAGCAACGTCTCGTCCGAGATTTCGGCGATCTGGCTGACGATGTTGGCGGAGCGCTCCGACGTCTTAACATGGGGCTGGATGTTGCGTGGAAAATCCGAGGCATTCTCTGAGGCATTCTCTGAAGCACCATGCGCAGTTCCGCGAACGTCCGATGTGCTAGATAGAGCGTCCGGGAAATACGCTGCAGCTTCGGAACTCATGCGGTTCCTGCCCCCGAAGGAATGGGTTCCTGATCAGATCCCGCTGGCCGCTTGAAAGCTGTAATGCGTAGGCAGAAAGCACTCCGTGGGCAATTCAATCGCGCCTGGCCTCTCGTTTTGTCGGTAACTACCCGTTGGCCTATTACCGACAGAAGTAGACGATAAAACTCGAGATGACTAAACGTCGAAAACAAATTCAACCTCAAATGGGAGTTGAAAAAGCGTTTGGTCAGGCCATGCGAAAAGCACGAAATAAGCTGAAAATCTCGCAGATGAAGCTTGAGAAGGCTACTGGCCTAGATAGAACATTCATCAGCGATTTGGAACGAGGGATTCAAGGTCCAAGCCTTGTTACAGTCTTTCGTGTAGCAAAGGGACTGGAGATGGATGCTTGGGCGCTTATACAAGATACGGCGAACTCACCTCTATTCGTGCTCCCTTCGGATGACAGATAGCCACTTCACTAGCACTCTAAGGCTATTAGCCGATATTTTCAAGGTAAATATAGGCTGTAGGCCTATTTTCCCCTACCAACATAAGTCTTTAGCCTTGTAAGTTGATGGATAATCTAAGTTTATTCGGCAGGCGGCTGCGCTCAATCCGGGGAAAACGGTCGCGGGCGTCAGTTGCTGAGGCCGCAAAGATTTCATCAGGTTATCTCGGGGAACTTGAAAGAGGCGAGAAATGGCCAGCCTTAGACATCATCGTTGAACTGGCCAAAGTGCTTGGGGTATCACCTGGAACCTTACTCGAATTTGAATCAGAGGAAGTAAATCCTCAGATTCTCCACGAAAAGATCGTCAGCGTCCTGGAAGATCGAGACACGAAGCAGCTCCAGCAGGCACTCCGTATCCTAAAGGCTCTCTCTGCCTGACCCCTCGTCGAGGTTCTGATGAGATTTCCTTGGCGCTCACAGCCATGGGCTATTGTTCACCTCAAGTAAACTACTCCCATGGATATCCATCTTCGCCCCGAGTTGGAAGAACAGATCCGGCAAGACATTCAGCGCGGTCCCTACCAGACCGTCGATGAATTCATAGAGCGGGCGGTGAGCCTGCTGCACGAGCAGGAGACGTGGCTTGCCTCCCATCTGCGATGAAATTGCGGGAAAGATCGAAGAGGGCTGGAACGCCGCAGTCCGAGGCGAGTTGGCGAGCGACAAGGAAGTACAGGCTCACATGCAGGATAGAAAGCGCGCCTGGAGTGAGCAACAACGCCCGGCATGAGTTCGTATCTCCTCACCCCTCAAGCCGAGCATGACTTGTTCGCCCGTATGGTCCTATATCGCCCAGGACAATATTGAAGCCGCAGACAGAGTGGAAGCGCAGATCTACGCCGCGTGTGGCTTTCTGGCCTCCGCCCCGCAAGCTGGGCACGTCCGCCGCGACCTGACGGCTCGGCCTGTATGTTTCTGGACCGTGCCGCGTTTCCCAAACTATTTCATCGTGTACGATCCAGCCTCCAGCCCGCTACGAATCATCCGTATCCTTCACGGAGCACTCGATATTCCCCGTTACCTCACCGAATAGACTCTAGCGACCAGTTCGGCACCTTCTGATCGGTGAGGTCGCAGCGACGGATCGGCCGAGACGGGCATGCAAGCGCCAAAATGCCAACGCAGACGCCTGCAGAACCACAATATCTTGTGGAACCTCAAGAACTCGTAGCGCGGAGCAGGCTTTCTTTCCTTATTTTTCAATAGTTTACGAGTGGATCCGGGATTGCTACCGATCAGGGCAGCGCGGAGTCGGGGTGTCGGCATACTCCTTTGATCGACAACCATTCACGACACCACAGGCCGCCGCTACACCCCGTATTCGAACTGAACGGGGGCGGAAATAGAGTGCTTGCTCCTTAATAAAGGAGCGCTTCCCAGCTTCTCGCGGTCGAGTGTCAGGCAGAGGCTAAGCCAATGAGTGAGATTGGACGTAGGTTATTGATCATCCGCAAACAGCGCAAGCTTTCACTCCGGCAGGTGGAAAAGCTTACCGCGACGATTTCGGATAGGTACAGCGACAAGTCACGTAGCATTTCGGCCAGTTGGCTCGGCAGGATCGAACGGGAAGCTCACTCGATCGCCCATAAGAAACTGGAGTCGCTCAAAGAGGTTTACGGAGTGTCGCACGAAGAACTCACCGACGAGGCGATTCCCGAAGACGAGGCCACGCACCTACTTCATTCCCATTTTCCCGATATACCTGCGGCGGTTCTCAAGGGGCTGACTAGTTTCGGAGATCCACTGTTGCCACCCGAAAGCTGGTTCGCCTACTTTCCCCTGACGACACTCCTGCCACCCCTCTCGATAGCTGATAGAAGCGGTTACTCCCCCAGTCGAAAACGCTCGCGCAATGCAGAGCATGTATACGGCATCCTCGGTGCGAGCGACAACACGCTGGTTCCATTCGTGCAACCGGGAGCAATCGTGGAGATCGATTCGTCGATCCATAAAGTCGAATCGGGCAAAGTCTTCCGCTCTATCTTTGAACGCTCCATCTACTTTCTGCGCTCTCACGATGGCTACCATTGCGGCTGGTGTGAACTAGACATTGAACGGGAATGGCTCACGCTGGTGCCTTCGGCGATGAGTATCGGGTCCCACCGGAAATGGCGATACAGGCAAGAGGTGGAGGTCGTCGGCATAGTGAATCGTGTCCTGACCAGGTTGGGGTTTCCCAAAGATCCCAGCTTCGGCTACATGTCCCCTGACGAAAATTCCAATTCGACCTGATCGGCCATTCTCCATTGAGGAGGAAATCCCATCAGACAACGGGACGCTGAAAGCGCCGTTCAGACCTCCCCAGATCAATTCAGTAAAGGCAGGTTCCCATGCAGAGCAAGAATCCATTGGAAGTGAACATTCTGATCGTTGTCATTGCACAGGAAGGTAACTTCATCCGAGCTTCAAGGAAGTTGGGTATTACACCACCTTCGCTAACAAGAAGGGTTTCGTCTCTTGAGAGGAGCATCGGAGTAAAGCTCTTCGACAGATCGACACGGAATGTACAACTGACCACAGCGGGAAGACTCTTTGTTCAGGAGTCCTCCATCTCCATCATGCATGCCGAACGCGCCTGGGATCTTGCCCGATTTCAGGCACAGATTGAGATTGGCCCTTACCGCATAGGCTATTCACCCTACACCCACAGTGCATTCTTGCCGCTCCTAAACGGATTGAGTCCAGTGCGTCATCCTCCTGGTGATGAGCCTTCCGGGATCGTGCTTGAGACCGCGAACACGTTGGAGTTGGTGGAGCGCGTCCTGCGAGGGAAACTTCACGCCGCGTTGGGCGTTGGTCCAATTTCGGACCGGGATCTGTGGGTACAGCGGGTTGGCCGGGAAGGATTCTCCGTTTGCTTGCCGAGGAACCATCGACTAGCTCAAAAGGTCGGCGTGACTGCGCACGATCTTGATCGTGAGATGGTCTTC
Source organism: Edaphobacter aggregans DSM 19364 (assembly GCF_000745965.1). Classification (GTDB taxonomy): domain Bacteria; phylum Acidobacteriota; class Terriglobia; order Terriglobales; family Acidobacteriaceae; genus Edaphobacter; species Edaphobacter aggregans. The sequence continues at coordinate 46,146 of NZ_JQKI01000034.1, forward strand.
TGGATGCCTCGATCATTGCAGCCTCGCTACTATGGGCGGGTAATGAAGTACATCGGTAATCTGGGAGTGCAACCCCTCTTCCGAGAGGTCAAGAGTGAAGCTCACGCTCTCGAATTCGCTGCCCATGGCTTCGGCATTGCTCTGCTGCCCCGTTCTGCCGCCCACATCACTCATGCGGGAACCGTCTTCAAGCCGCTGACTGATCGCTACCTTAGCATCGAGACCCTCCTGTTCATGCGACGCGATCAGAGGTACGGCGACCTCAAGGATTTAGTCGATGATCTCTTCTCTCGGCTTTTGGCTCTCAAGATCGAAATCAACTAGAGCCGACGCCCCTGTAGGACAGAATTTTTTCCCGATCTACAAACTGCTTCGGAGAATATCTATGCGCAGATTCTTTCTCATCTCCCTTGCAGGCGCTGTATTCCTCACCGCCTGCGACGACGTCAAGAAACCCAGCGACGGCAATTTCAGAAAAGCGATCAACCAGCATCTTGAAAAACATGGGAAAGCCTGTACCTGGCTAGGCCGTCCATTTCCAGTCGATGCTTCCGAACCTGAGCAGAGGCTCCAGTCGGGTACCGGCGCCCAGATGGCAGTTTTGGAGGCGGCCGGTCTGGTTCATTCTTCAGACACTGTCGCTGCTACTCCTGGCATCTTCGGCCCGGGTGCGCCTCGGCGCGTGAAGCGATATGAACCGACCGAGGGTGGCAACAAATATCTTAAGCAGGTTCCCGGCGTTCTCAGCCAGAGCGCTGGCTTCTGCTATGGAGGTAAGACGGTCGATTCAATTGTGAAATGGACGGAGCCTGTGACGATGGGAGTGGGTTCGCAGAGCGAGGTTACCTACACCTATAAGATCGCAAACCTCGCGCCTTGGGCGGAACGACCCGATGTACAGCGCGAGTTCGGAGACATTCGAACGACAGTAAGCGGAATATCGAAGTCGAATGAGATTGCGGGACTACAGTTGACCAACCAAGGCTGGGAAGTTCCGAGCCAATGAAGCGACCAACGGCAGATAACGATTGCGGAGGCTCAGCCCGGTTCTCAGACTGATGCCGTTCGGAAGATCACAAATACATTGCTCGTCACTCAACACGCTCCCTATCATAGGCGAATACAAGGCGAACACTCAATGCCTCAATTTGGATAGCTTATGAGCGGAACGGCAACACCGCGAAAATCGTTCACGTAGACATGGACGCGTTCTATGCTTCTGTCGAACAGCGCGACGATCCGCACCTGCGCGGCAGGCCTGTTGTTGTCGCATGGAAAGGCAACAGGTCTGTTGTATGCGCCGCTTCTTATGAGGCGAGAAAGTTCGGTGTCCGCTCGGCGATGCCAGCAGTTCGCGCAGAACGCTTGTGCCCTGAAGCCATCTTCGTGCCTCCCGATTTCACGCGGAGCAAGGCCGCATCCACCGCGGCGCGCGAGATCTTCCAACGCCATACTGATCTCATCGAACCACTTTCGCTCGATGAAGCCTATTTGGATGTGCGGAAAACAAGACGAACTTAGCCACGGCAACCCGCGTCGCGAAAACGATCCGCGAGCAAATCCGCGAGGAACTGCAACTGACCGCTTCGGCGGGTGTCGCCCCAAACAAATTCCTTGCAAAGATTGCATCCGACTGGCGCAAGCCGGACGGACTCTTCGTCATTCGGCCCCAAGAAGTACAGGATCTTCTTCTTCCCCTTCCGGTGGGTCGCATTCCTGGGGTCGGTCAGGTCACGGAGAGCCGCATGAGAGCAGTCGGTATTGCTACAGTTGGTGATCTATACCGCCTGGAGTTGTCTGATCTCGAAAATCACTTCGGCAGCTACGGCACTCGCCTCTACCAGCTCGCCCGCGGCATCGATTACAATCGTGTTGTCGCGAACCGCGTGAGCAAGTCAATCTCTGCCGAAGATACCTTCCACGTCGATATACCCCTCGCGGAAACCGAGCAGCAGATTCGGCTCGTGGAGCGAAGACAGTCGTACTCAAGCTCAAAACGAAAGAATTCAAATTCGCTCACACGAAGTGTCACTCCTTCCGTCCCGCCATCATCGTGTGACGAACTGACTAAGATTGCGATCGCTTTACGAGAACGAGTCGAGCTCGGACCAAAGCAGCTCTTCCGTTTAGTCGGATCGGGCTCAGCAACTTTCAACTTGATGCGGAGTCCCCACTTTTTGAGAGCGGAGACGCCACGGCGAATGCGGAGCTATCGATTTAGTTCGCGGCAGGACGGTTCTCTTCCACGGAAGGATCGCTTACCTCTAGCCAGCCTAGGATAGCCGTCGCAGGAGCTCACGTTGTTCCTCGCGAATATATTCACTTGCCGCGCTCATCGAGAACCAGCGGCCGCGATCAACTTCAGAGATTTCGAGGCGACGCCCGGAACGCGGCGGCCATTCGATCTCGCATGTGTTACTCGTCAATTTGGCTGGGTCGCAGTCACCCTGGAACGCCCATGCGTTTACGACCTTACCGCTCTTCTGTTTGATCGAGCCTAGATCGACGAATTGCCCGGTTGCCTGAAAGCCTGTCTCCTCTTCGAACTCGCGTCGCGCCGCGACAAGCGGATCATATTCACCTTTGGGAATCGTCCACGCGCCTTTGTCTTTCTTGGCCCGGAGAGGTCCTCCCGGATGAACTAGTGCTTTGACCGCGTAATTGTGTAGTGAAGCGTGCGACGTGCCTGACGGCGTGTGAACTTCCACTGGATGGTGATCCGGTCACGGTTGACGCGGCGCTCCCAGGCGCGAGCCTGTTTGCGCAACGCGGCGATGTTTCCGATTCGGCGTTTGCCCAGGCACTGGCGGCTGAACAGGCTGACCTCCATCTCCGCCTGATTCAGCCAGCTGCCGCGTTTCGGGGTGTAGTGGACCGTGAATCGGTTCCACAACCAAGCCCCAGCTTTCACCCCGAACCGTTCCACCAGCGCCTTTCGGGTATGCGTGGAAAGGTTGTCCATCACCAGGTGGATGGTGTCAGCTTCGGGATAACGGGCGGCGATCTCCAGCAGGTAATCGGCGAACTCGGCTGAGCAGCGCGTCGGCGTCACCTTGGTGAAGTGCCGTCCAGCCTTGGGCTCGACGCCGCAAAACACGTTGGCGGTTCCACAACGCTTGTATTCGTAGTCGCGCCGCGCAACCTGTCCAGGCCGCATCGGGATCAGGGCGCGGATGTCCTCATGCAGTACCACCGGCTTCTCGTCGATGCAAACCACCGGCGCACTCGCCGAGAGCGGATTTTCATAAACCTCCAGCACATCTTCCATGCGTTCGATGTACTGCTCATCCAGCTTCGCCACGCACCACATTTTTTTCCCGCCACGGCTTCAGGTCGTGGCTTTCCAGCAACACCCGAATCGTCTCCCGCCCAACTCGAGGAACCAGCCTGCCGCCGGATCGCTTCTTCGGTCAGCAGCCGCACGGTCCAGCGGGCTCGCCCTTCCGGCGGCGGCGAGCACGCCACGGCGATGATGCGTTGCCGCTGCTCCTAATCCAACGCCTGAGCTTTTCCAGGACGCGAGGCGTCGAACAACGCCCGCTCCAGCCCGCCCTCAAGATACCGTTTGCCGATCTGCCACACCGCCTTGGCCGACAGACCAAGGTTGGCGCCCACCGCAGCTGTGGACCACCCATCATCCATCTGCCGCAGTGCCAGACCACGCAGCACCGTGCGTACCGGTTGCAAGCCCCCGCTCAATAACTTATCCAATTGCTGGCGATCTCGCCGTGAAAGTTCAATACCCAGCCCTCTGCCCATGCCTTAGTCATAAGGCCAGATACTTCTCCTGCCAAGTGTCTATGTTTGTTACTTATATATGCGGTCATGCTACTAGAAAGACCTCCAATTGACCATTCAATTTGCTAAAGATTAAAAGACCCGCACTGCGTTTGGGCATCCGTGATCACTCCGAACCGAAAAGACATATCTGAGGGTCTGACTTCGGCTTTGGCGCGGGTTGCTTCCACTGTAAATTTGACCTCGTCAGTTGAGGCGCGTCGCAACCTGGTGATCAGGGAGTGATCTGTACCACACTACTATCTTCTAAATCCGAGACGCTTAGGACAAAAGCAAACGGCTGGGAATCACGGTGTATCATTCACGACGGGATTGTTGTATCGGAGAGCGCGTCCTACTGTGAGGGAGGACTGGGCTGCAGCGACATAGCAATCAGTAGGAAGGAAACTAAGTAACACGGCAATGCCCCTTTTGGGGTATGTCGCTACCTGCAAATTCTACATAGCTTCTCAGCGTATCGACTGTAGATACCGTGCATTGCACTTCTTGCAAAACGAGGTCTCTCAATCTATGAGCAATTGTCTTGTGGCTCTCACCGTTCATCGAGGGACGATCGCGCTTTCACCGACTAACTCACAACTTGTAACCCTCATTAGAGTCAGATGACCTCAAACACCTATGCCTTTCCTATGCTATGTAGGCTCATCGCGCTAAACGCCTCTTTTAAGCGATCTGTCATCAATAAATCCTGGAGTTTGCGGCCTTCGTGGGCCTTGTTCCACGACAGTACTCGACTGGCGGCAAGGCACGACTATGAGCATCAGCAAGCGCGGTAACTGCTACCTTCGCAAGCTCCTCATCCACGGTGCGCGTGCGGCTGTCGTGCGCATGAAGCGGGAACGTGCCCCCTTCGGAGGCTGGCTGAGCGGACTGGAGCAGAGAGCGCCTCGTAACGTCGTCGTTACCGCTACCGCCAACAAGTTGGCCCGGATCGCCTGGGCCGTCCTATCCAGTGGAGACCCGTACAGGCCGCTCACGATAGCCACTCCCGCCTGATCAACAACAGATAACCCGTGGGATGCAGCTGCGTCCCCAGACACAACACAAGCTTCCCACCGAGGTCTGCACCAGAACAGCGAAGACGAACGAACAGTCACAACGGCGTGCCTGAAATCTGCTTCCGACAATGGTCTTCACGGCCGTTCGGCTTATAAGAACAGGCACGCGCGAAACTCATCATGGCCAGGAGAACACGCCCCACAAAAAGGCGGATACATTGACGCAGACTGCTCTCGTCCATCCGCTTTCCTCTTGCAGTCGTGCGGCGGACCATAACATTGTCGTAATAACCAACGAATGTCGGAATGTTAGGATAGCTTTATTCGAAAATAACCCCATCCAGATTTTATTGAAAGATCAGTCCCGCAGCGGACGCTGTCGGGGTTGCGCTCCGAACCGTAGCGAGGAATTCGAATGGCCACGAATGGTTCTACTGCTGTCCTTACCCGTACTGGCACCACCTTGGTTTCAAGCGATGGAATTGGAACACAGCTTCGCGCCGCCCGGTTGAGATTGGAGTTGACGCTCCGTGAGGTTGAAGAGCGTAGCCTTCTTCTCGGTCAGCAATGGGGCAATCCCGCGTATCGCATATCCGCTAGCTGGCTCAATCGAGTCGAACGAGAAAAAGGAGGGCTTTCCGCAACCAAACTGATTGTGCTGTCCTATATCTATAATCTGACGCCGGATCAGATGCTTTCACTTTGCCCGAAGACAACAGACACGGCAGCTCAGCTCGTGCCGATCCCCAGCTCCAATGCTACGCTTCTGCTTCACGCAGGCCCGTTGGAAGACCACGCAAGGCTCTGGGTTCCAGACAAGCTGATCACTGAACCCCCGCCCGAAGAAACTACGCTCTTACCATCAAACGATGTAGTCCTGCCTTCTCACTTCCGCCGCGGAGTGATCGGACGCAGAGACAGGACGATGGAGCCGATGATTCTCCCTGGGGCAATTGTACTTGTAGATATCCAGAGGCGTGCCATCGTCGGCAGAAGAGAGTGGACGAACGAATTTGAACGTCCCATCTACTTTCTCTTTACCCGAAAGGGGTATCACTTTGGCTTTTGCGACCTCGACAGAAAGTCAGAATGGCTGACATTGGTCCCCCACGCGCTGTCGCCGGAGCCCAGGGACATGCGCTGGAGATATAGGAAAGAAGTGGAAGTCATCGGCACTATCGTGGGAGTCTTCACGCGCCGCGCTGCCTGAAGCTCGTAAGAGTAGACGGGATCGGGCGACGCAGCTAGATAACTCGTTGTAGCTCCGCAAGCTGGGGCAATCGGCACTGGTCATAAAGCGCAAGCACTCGCCGCGTCATCAAGTAGTAGGTCGCTATCGCCCGTTGACCATACTCTGCAAAGGCAGATTCGAGTGTGCCATTCTTCTCGGCCGCTCTGAGGCGCCCAAGGTGCCACTCGATCTCTCTCGCATTCGACCTCAGATCCTCGGCGACGGCAAGAGCTTCCGGGTACCATTGTTGAACGTAGAATGCCAGATCAATCAAGACTGCACAATTCTGCTCTAATACCTCGAGACCTTTCAATCCGCCGACAAGATTTGGAATATCCGAAGGATCGAGGTCCGAAGGATCTTCGGGAGACTTCCGCTCGCCTGACTCATCGACAAGATCCAGCGCAATCGTAGCGATGCTGTCGCTGTCTACGGAAGCCAGTCGCCGTAGCAGGTCTTCCCATCTACCGTACGGGTACTTTTTGGCGCGCCGCGCGCGCAGAAAGTAATAGCCCCCAATCGCAGCCATTGCGACGAGAAAAACCGCGACAACAATAAAGAAGTAGATACTGCGAGAGGTCATCATCTCTTGAGAGAGCGGAGCTTGCGAAGATCGTATGCCACAAGCCTTTGCAAAGTAAATAGCTGTTGGCGCATTTCGTCAGGGAGTTCTCTCGGAGCCGGAGGATCGCGCCAGAGTGTGACAATCCAGTACGTGGCGCAGATCAGGTAGGTTGTCATTCGTACGAATGTCAGCATGAGAGAAAGAGGTGTGCCACTACCTAGAACGCTATGTCCGGATTCTGTCAGTATCCCAACGAGAGAGTAGAAGCCAAGGCCCTGTGTGATTCTTGCGACATGGGTCTTCCATGGCAGTCTCGCAGTGACCGAGAACGCGATCATCCCCACGAACAGTTCGCACAGCAGAGCCGATGAAAATACATTGCCGCGATCCAAGATCGACTTGAGAAGCGTTTTCTCTGGAGGAGTGGGTAGACAGGCAAGGAGGCTCGCGACCAATACGCTGAAGGCGGCGACGACCGCGAAGCCTTTGCGGATATCCGGAGCCCATTTACCTGTCGGCGCGAACACATGCGACGCCAACTCATGGGTGACGCAGAGTTGTAGCGCAAGATCCAAAATGGCGAACCCAAAATAGGTGACACGATATGCGTTGCCAGACCCGTGGTAGCGAACCCGGTTAAGGACGATCGTTTTGACGATGTTGGTGACGATCAGCGCAGTGAAATACGGAAAGTCTTTTGCCCGAGCCCGCTTCCAGAGAACAAAGAACAGGATCAGATGTGCTACTAAGCCGGCCACCCAAAACATGTCTTGTATGGAGGCAAGAGGCAAAGCGAGTTTCCTTCCTTGGGCGGCCGGCGATTAGCTGGAAAGCACTTTAGGGTATTTTATGCCAGGCCGAGAATCGCAAGGACGATGCCGATGTAATCGGGCTCTGGATCTGTACCTGTGACGACGGACGGCGTGGAAGAAGGAGGCGGGGTGCTGGTGGACTGAGCCAGAGCCTTACCGGCCGGTGCGGCAGCGATTGTGAGCGTCAATGCGAGGGCGAGGTTGCGAGCTGACTGCTTGAACATCCTGAGTCTCCTTGTGCGCGCATGTGTGCGCTGCGACGGAGACTAAAGCGATTTTCCGAATCTTTACCGACTCATCGCGGCTGTTTCGAAAACGAAACGACGAACAGAAGACACTAAGAAAACCGCAAAGCTTGCTTTACTCAGGTAATTGGTGATCTGCTGAAACTTGGCTAGATTTTCCGTGAGCGCTACGCGAACCACATCTTGTGGATGGCAGATTGGTGCATGATTCTTGTGGTATGGGACAGCACAAGGAAGAAGATCTGGCGCGGTGGCGTGGTCTTGTATCGGAGCAGGTAGCCAGCGGCGCGAGTGTGGCTGCGTTCTGTCGTGATCGCGGATTACGTGAGTGGCAGTTGTACGAGTGGAAGAAACGTTTACGTTGCTCCGCTGCGGCGCCGTTTATCGCGGTGGAGGTAGCGTCCACGGAGGCGGCATCGGCACAGCCAGGGCCGATGTCAGGGCTTGAGATCCGGCATCGCCGTGTTTGGAGTGTGATTGTGGAGCCGGGCTTCGACGCAAATCACCTGCGTCGTTTGCTGGCGGTTCTGGAGATGACATCGTGATCGGTCTGCCGAGTCTGCAGGCGTTGGATGGTGCGCCGGGTCCACGGATCTGGCTGGCAGCGGAAGCCACCGACATGCGATGCGGCTTCGATCGCCTGGCCCAGCGGGTCCAGGCGGTGATCGGCGCGGACCCTCTCAGCGGTCACCTGTTTTTGTTCCGATCGCGCAGCGGCAACCGCTTGAAGATCCTGACTTGGGACCGCGACGGATACGTGCTGTGGTACAAGCGCCTTGAGATCGGAGTATTCAAGCTTCCTCGTGTTGCGCCTGGTGTTGGCTCGGTTGAGCTGCGTGCCAGCGAGTTGGCGATGTTGTTAGATGGCATCGACATGGCCAAGCTGAAGCGTGTACCGCGCTATGAACGACCGCCGAAGATCTGCGGAACCAAGCAAGAAAGTGTTGTCGCATAAGGCGACTTACAGCATGTTGATCACGTCTATCTCTTTGAGCGGTGGAGATAGATTCCAACTTGTTGCAGGTTCCAGAAGACAGCGCATCGCTGCGAGCGCTTGTGCAGCAACTACGGTTGGAGCGCGATCACGAAAAGCAGCGTGCTCAAGACCTGAAGCATCATGCCGACGAGCAGCAACGTCGCGCTGAGGAACATCAACGTCGTGTCGACGAGCAGACCGAGCAGTTGCAGGTTGAGCTGCTTCGCGTGAAGCTGGAGTTGGATCGTTACAAGAAGTGGTATTACGGCCCTCGCGCTGACTGGCTGCAGTCCGATCAAGACGTTGCGCAGATGTTGCTGAACTTCGCCGAGGAACTGGACTGCAAGCCTGTTCCCGCGGAAGATCCAGCTGCTGCGGCTGAGCCTGCCGAAGAGTTGCGTCGGGTGAAGCGCCGCAAGGGCCGGCGCAATCTGGCCAACTTCGAGAACCTTCCTGTGAGCACGCAGGTCTACGAGTTGAGCGAAGCGGAACGGGCTTGCCCTTGCTGCGGTCTGACGCGCAAGGAGATCGGCGCCGATGAAAGCTGGCAGGTGGAGTATCTGCCAGGCCACTTCGAACGCATCCAGCATGTGCGCAAGAAGTATGCCTGCACAAGCTGCGAGATGAACGGCGAAAACCCCGGCATCCAGGCGGCGAAGAAGCCGGAGACGGCCATCGACAAAGGCCTTGCCGGACCCGGCTTGTTGGCTTATATCGTAACCAGCAAATTTAGTGATTATCTCCCGTTGTACCGGCTTGAAGATATCTTCGCGCGGCAGGGCTTCGAGATCTCGCGGGCTACGCAGTCGGTGTGGTGCGGGGATGTGGCCGACTTCGTTGAGCCTCTCTATCGTCTGATGGCGGATCGGGTGCGCGCCTCGCATGTGGTGGCTACCGATGACACCATCATGCCCATGCAGAGCAAGGGTAAAGTTGCGAATGCGCGCATGTGGGTTTATGTTGGCGACGAGACTCAACCGTACAACGTCTTCGACTTCACCATGGATCGCGGCCGCGATGGACCAAAACGCTTCCTGAAAGATTACGGGCAGGTTCTGTTGGCGGATGGCTATGCTGGCTACAACGGTGTAGTGGTCGGCAACGCGATCACGCGCGCTGGATGTTGGGCGCATATGAAAAGAAAGATCATCGATGCGGAGAAGTCTGCTCCCGAGATCGCAAAGGAGGCGGTCGAGCGAGTGCGTGCGCTCTATGCTGTCGAGCGGCAGGGCAAGCATGCCTCCATCGCAGAGCGCCTGAAACTGCGTCGTGAGCAGTCAGCGCCGCTGCTGGCTGAGTTGCATGATCGGCTTCTTCAGTGGAAGAACCAGTTACTGCCCAGGCATCCCATGGCCGAGGCCATCAACTATGCTCTGGGGCAATGGAACGAATTGAACGCCTTCTCGACTGATGGTGCGGTGCCCATCGACAACAACGTATCCGAGCGCGAGATGAAGCGCATTGTGCTCAACCGCAAGAACTCGCTCTTCGTGGGCAACGCGCGGGGTGGAAGAACAGCCGCCATCCTGGCCAGCATAACCAGCACCTGCCGCCGCCTCGACATCGACCCGCAGCTCTATCTCACGCAGTTGCTGACCAACCTGCCAACGCTACCCTTCAGCCAACTGCCCCAGTGGCTGCCAGATCAGTGGAAGAGCCATCACGCCGCTCGACATGACTGCTTGCAAAAGCCTGCCCCGCAAACCCCATAAGACATGGGGTTCAGGCAGCGCTCACAGATTTTCCCTGGGTAGGTTTCGGATCAGCAACGGAAATGTAGAAATCATTGACGTGTTCTGCAATTGTCTCCCGGAAAGAGAGAAGCCTTGGTCCCGCGAAATAAGGAATGAATGGACGAGTTCCCACCGAGAGAAAATCCGGGCTCACTGAACGTGTGCTGGTGTCGAATCACATCAGACGCCATTGAAAGCAGCCGTTTCCAAAACGCAACAGAAGACGTCGTGGGCCTGTTGCGTATCAGAAATAAACACGGAGAGGCGTGATCCTTTGGAGGACGACGTAGAGGTGTCACGTATCTCGATCACAATCACGGTTCAGCCGTATAAACAGAGCCGATCCCGGTGACAGCCCATAATGGGAGTTCATTTCAGAACGTGGGTTTCTCGCTTTGCCCCGCTATCAACCTGAATCAGGTTGTTCGAATTCATTGATATTGTCCGAGGGGCATTCCATACTCCTCGTGCTGAGGAGAATGTCAAACCATATAACCGATCAGCACCCTTTGATGGAGTGATCTTTCGAAGGCATAAGAAGGTTCAGAGTCTGCGAAATTGGACACGGACTCCAGCGCAAATGTGTTTCATTTGCCGCTCTTTGCGATGCATCACTTTGGCTCTCTCAATCTTTTCAGGTTCCGAACAACCTGTTGTTGCTAGAAGCACATAAGGAAGAATTGTTTCTTTTTTATCTGTGTCTCTGGCTTTGTTTCTCTATCAGGTTTGCTAGGTTCAAATTTCTTTTTAACCGTCCTGATCTGCACAAGGAGAATGAAGTGAAGAATTCAGTCTTATGCCGACTTATTGCCTCGGTTTCTCTGCTACTCGGAGTTCCGGCCTTTGCCCAAACACTTACCTGGTCCACTCCACAGTCTCACGTTTTCTTCCCCGATGTGGGTGGAACCAGTGGACGAAATTCTGTTGCCGCTGCGGCGTACCAGGGTGGCATCTGGATCGCCTATACCTCCACCAGTAGCTGCACCGGCTCCGATTGCCCCATTGTCATAGCAAACAACGGAGGTGCTGGAGCGAGCACGGCTTTCAACGGTGGGACCAGAGTCAACACCTCTTTCTTCTTTCAGGGGTATGCCATTAGTAGCGATAACCCTGCATTGTTATCGGCAACAGTGAACGGTGTTCCGACACTCTTCTTGGCATTTCACACTTCACAAGGGGGCGAATATCTTGCCACAACCACAACCGTAGACGGCTCTAGTTGGAATGTCTACGTTATAGGGGTTCCCACAATCAGTCCAGTCTATTCGCCTTCTATGGCTCTCAGCCCCGATGGAAGTACGATCTACATCGGCTACATGGATGCAAGTTCAACTAAGCCCATTCTCTGCTCGGTGAACGCAGCGGATCGCAACTCCCAAAGCTGCCAGATACTCTCGGGGCTTCGTGGCATGAACTTCAATCCCGGACTCGCGTTCTTCCAAAACCAGCTGTACATGGGCTTTGAGGACCGTGGGGATAGCCACTGCCTGTACTTCGACCGAGGAGATCCTACTACGAACTCTTTTTCGCTTTGGAATCCGACTAACAATTGCCCAGAACAAACATCCTCAGCCCCATCGCTTGTGAATCACAACGGTCTTCTCTACACTGCATTTCGCACCAACGATTCCAGTCAGAAATTTACTGTTCGCGTGACGACGAATGGCATTGACTTTGCCTTCCGTCAACAACCCGGATGGTCGATCGACGGTCCTCCAGGATTGGTAGATCTGAACCTGGTCGGAGGCAGCGGAATCTTGGCCGTGTATTCGCGTTCGAACCTCCTATACACATCCATCGGGCAATAACGCCGATCTAGCCATTCAGGAGGCCCACGTCGTGGGCCTCCTGAACATTATGGAATTTCTTCATGTTCCCGAGGAATGTAGTCTGTGCCGTATTTCTGTTCTTTGCCTGTCTCCCACTTCATGCTTCCTCCGGAGGCACTGCCGTCATCAATGGATCCGTAACGAATGCCAGCAACGAACCGCTTACCGCAGAGATCAGCCTCTATCGTCTGACTGCCGTCGACGGCGAAATTCGTCCATCCGGCGAATGTTTCACAGGAATCAACGGCCAGGGATACTTCAGATGCGAGCACCTACCTGCAGGAACTTATGTTCTGGTTGTCACACCACATCAGTCGTTTCCTGTCAAACCATCTGCTTCGGCAAATCCATTAGGACCCGGTAAGCCAGAAGGTGCAAATACGGTTCCTCCACGCAACACGATCCCGCTTTTCACCATATTTCCAGTGCTGGGCTCCGGGCTGCAAGACTTAATCCATCTTCGTAACGGGCAAACTCAAACGGTTGATGTTCAGGTATCATCTGACACCATCTCTCCGTTGAAGGCTAAGCCTGCGCTTGGGTTCGCCACTGGACAAGTGCAGATTCTCGCGGTGGGCGAAGGATTCTCTCTTCCATTGAACATGCAGGCAACTACGGACCCCGAGGATGGAGACTACCTATGGGACGGTGTACCGCCAGGAACCTATAAGATCGTTGAGGACTGGACGGAGGATCAGGACAATGATCGCCGCTATGCCATCAAAGATGTCTCGGTTTCTCCGTCTACACCACGGGAAATTTCTCTTGTGGATGCCCGCACCTACTACGTCGCTGGGCAAATTGAAGAGACTGGGAAATCCTCTATGCCTGTATCCGGCATTGTGCTGAATACCACTGCTGGAGAGGGTATGAGACGCTATGTGGCTACTGCCCAGAAGAATGGTTCATTTGCTCTCAAGGACGTCTCGGAAGGCTCATATCGGGTGTCTATGCCCGCGAATGCCTCGGCCAAAATAAAACAAGTAGCACTTGCGGGGAAGGTGCTCTCAGATCCAGTGATCTCCGTCGGTGAGACAACTTCGTCACTCTCGCTTATCGTTACGGCTGTTCCTGCAAACGAAAGTGTTTCCGGGATATTGAAACTCGATGGCTCAGAGGCGAAGCCCGCCGTGGTTATCCGCTCGATCGATTCGCAAACGGCTGTTGTAGTTCCAGTGCGAACCGGAGGGTTCTTTCAGGTCGCTAGTTTGGCACCGGGTTTGTATCGAATCTACGGGTGGGCCGATATCTCCAAGGTTCCATACAACACGTCAGCTTTTCTCGCTCCGTACAAAGACCAATCAGTGGAAGTTGAGATTAACGAAGATTCTTCTGTCATGGGCGTTGAACTCCGCTGCATTCATGCGGAGCTGTGAGTAATATGGCTCTTATTGCGTTACAGTAAGCTGCAATGGAATGGAGTGCTTCAGGTTTCCTCCGTCGGTGCTTGTCCCCAAGACGCTGAGAGCGTAGTTGCCTGGTGCAGTCTTACCCGGCTGCTTGCCGGAACAGCCGGTCACCAAAAACGCCCCAACAGCGAACGCAATCGCAACTCCTATCAATCCCAGCATCCTTGCGTACCTTCGACGCTTCGCAATGAAGCCGAGCAAGGAGAACGCAGGCACCAAAAGAACAGTTCGGATGGCTCGCGACCCTCTTTCATTTGAAGGAGCTATGAACTGGCCTACTCTGTCACCGTAGCCGTAGACATTACTGGCATTTACGGATATGATGACCGTCTTCGCTCCATCGGCGAGAGATACGGAGCTACCGTCGGGAAAGACGCATAAAGCATAGTCCGGGAGCCCCTCGCAGCTAAGGTATACGCTTCCCTTGAAGCCTCCTATTGGAGTCACTGTAACGGAGATATTCGAGTAGTCCCCTGATGGCATGTTCAGGGACGTTTTCGAGAGGGTGAGAGAGAAATCGTAAGACTGTATAACCTCATTCACACCAGGCGATGTACTTCCGGCGAAGTAGGCAGTACTGCTCAGAACTGCTTGGAGGGTATGGCTTCCTACGCCCAGCGACGACGTGCTTAATGCCGCCGTTCCATTGGAACCGAGGTCCGCAGTACCTAGTATAGTAGCGCCATCGTAGAAGCTCACCGTTCCTACAGGGGTCATGCCGGCTACTGCAGACCTTGCTGCGGCGGTAAGAGTGACGGTTTGCCCGGTATTGGCAGGATTCGGTGTTGCGGTTAACGTGAGACTGGTGCCAATGAGAGCCACTGATTGCGAAATGACACCGCTGCTAGGGTTGAAATTGTTCGAGCCGTCATAATGCGCCGTAACAGTATGCGTGCCCAAACCGAGAGACGAACTGGCCAGAGCTGCAATCCCGCTTGCATTAAGAGCGACACTCCCAATCGCGTTCGCACCATCCTTGAAAACTACCTGCCCGGTCGGGATGGCAGTCCCATGGGCCGCACGCACTATTGCGGTAAACGCGACGACTTGCGTCAGGGCTGAGGGATTGGGAGTTGCGGAAAGTATGGTTATGGAGTCCGCGCCAACTACAGTTTCCTGAACAGCGGACGAGCTGCTCGGCTGAAAACGCGTATCGGCGGTGTAGTTCGCCACAATTTGATAGGTGCCTGCGCCAAGAGTCGTCGTTGTGGTGCTTGCCTGTCCACTGGCACTCAGGGTAGCTGTCGCAATGATGGTTCCCCCAGCAGTGAATGTGACCGAACCCGTTGGCGTTCCATAGGGCGATGCGACCTGACTGCTTAACGTAATAGGAGACAGCGCCGTCGCCGGATTCGGTGAGACGTTTAGCGAGGTGGTTGTTGGATCACCTGTAATCGTCTGGATAAGCACATCGGAGGTGTTGCTCTCGAAGTTGAAGTCTCCAGAGTATTGCGCGGTGATGTTATGTTGCCCGACGACGAGCAACGACGTGGTCAATGCCGCTGTGGCAGAGGAGTTGAGAGCTGCTGCGCCAATCGCCGTCGAGCCATCGTAGAACGTGATCGTCCCCGTCGGCACATTGCAGTTGCCCGTGACCTGAGCGGTGAAGATGATTATGCTGCCGCCAGGAGTCGGATTCGCGGAGCTCGAGATAGTGACTCGGGGATGCGGCCGCAATTCGTAGACGCCCATGTCGATCGTATTGCAGACTGTTCTGGCCTTGTTGTCGAGATCCGCGTTGGGAATTTCCGGGGCGTTGATATCCCCGGTAGCAACTGTAGGCGAGGTATCCTGCGCATGGAAATCACCGTTTGCAGGGTCGCGGAACTTCGGATCCGTGTAGATATTGCCGCTTCCCATATTGCACGGGAAGTGAGGAGCCCCTCCGGCAATGTAGCTGTCGTTATTCTGAATCGTGAGAGGGGAGCTAGACGCCTCCCGGTCGAGGCACATCAGACCGCCATTGAACGAGAGCAGATCGGGGGCCGGAGCGGGATTTGCAAAGATGTTGTTCTCGATGATCGAAGGGCCATAATTCCCGAGCAGCGATTGTCCGCCATAGATTATGTTGTTGGTCTCGATGAGTATCGGCCTTGGTGTAATCCCACCTCCAATCTGGAGCTGATCACCTATGTATTCTGTCTGAGCGTAATCGGGGGGTCTATTCCCGTAGATCAGGTTCTGCACCATAACCAACTTCTGTGCCACCTCGTACTGGGGAAGAACATAAATGCCGGGCTCGCCCTGGGCAATATTGTTACGGATGGTATTGTTTTTCAGTACTACCTTCCGAGCACTGTTGATATAGATTCCTGCTCCAATGCGCGGAGATTCACCTGCTATCTGCTCCCTAGTGATGTCATTGTTCTCGATCATATTTTCGACAATCTGTGGACTATCCGCGTTCACGAGGCTGACGCCTCTCCCCAGTCCAAAAACGCCTGTAAAGCGACCTCCGCAGGTCGTCACTCCGACGTTGCTATAGAAGTTTCCTCTGATGTTGTTGCTCTCGATTGTCGGGCTTGAGAGACCTTCAACATAGATGCCGTAGTTCGCGTTGTTGATGACCGCATTATTCGAGAGGGTCGGAGACGCAGCGTTTACATAGATACCACCACCTCGGGAGCAATCGTCGGGATTGATGTGCCCACCCTGAATCGTGAAACCATTCAATACCGAGCTTGACGCTTCGCCAGTCTCGAAGGCCACAACGGGCCCATCACCAGCTGCATTGATGATGGTCGCGGACGCGCTCGCAAAGGACGAGGCTCCGCTGGTGACGGTGATGGCCTTACCCTTGAAGTTGATGTTCTCGTTGTAAACGCCCGGCGCGACAAAGACAGTTTCGCCATTTTTCGCGAGATCGATGCCGCCCTGAATCGTCGTTGCGTCTCCGGGAACATGGATTGTGTTCTGCGCGAGGAGCGTACTAATTTTCAGCAGCGTAACCAGTGCAGTGAGAAGCAGGCGCTTAGTTTTCTTCATTCCGTCCATCTTTCTCATCCAGTTCTTAAATTTCATTCAGGCAGCCCACCTGCTAGTCGCAGCTAGCCCAACCTGAAGATCGGTAGACCGGTCATATATCGCGTCAATGACATTCGCGATACTGACATCCCGAATCTTCCGAAGAGACATCAGAATTTCTCCACTGCATGGCCTCTGCATAACTCTACTCCTGTCATATAAAGGTAGCTTCACAGACTCACCCCGAAGCTGAGGACGCGAGGCGTTAATCCGTTCGGTGGAAAGCTATGCCATTGTTGTAGCTCATAATCCGCTCGCAGATTCACGGAAGACGTCAGGTGATAGTCGGCTCCGAATCCGCCTCCCCATATCGTGTAGGCGAGATTAGCCACCGGCCCATCCCCCGAATGCCTCGGATCGGGAGGAAACTGAATGACGCCCCGCCCGACCATGAGCTTCGCATACGGAGCCAACGGCCCGAAGTGAAGGACATAACGGGGACCAATCTCGTAGGTCCGCTCGTAAATGTTTTCTTTTCCATCCGGATCGTTGAGTTGATGGAAGGATGCTTCGACGCCCCAGTGATAGCGCAAATCGAAGGTCGCGTATGCGCCAAAGCCGCGGAGCGTATTGTGGCCGTAGTCGGGACCGGCTAGATTGATAAGCCCCCAACTTGCAAATCTCCGGCCTTCGACGCGGTGAGTTTTGGCTTGAGCAAAAAGAAGGGTGCCGAAACTGAGAGTAGCGACGACAACACTCAAAGCAAGGAGAGCAACTCCTCCTAGCCGGTGCCAGATTATTGGACATCGCGACAGCTTGAACTTCAAAGAGAGCCTCCTGATTCAGGACGTGCGCTTCTGTTCCTCCCAAACTTGACCAGCGCGCCTCTTGAGGACGCTCAAGCAATCAACAAGCAGGAAAGGGATCGTCGCACGGAAACCGACAAGAAAGTCACCCCATTCGTGAGCACCGCGACGGTCAACTTATCGCGAGGTTGTGCGGTCGTGAATACCAATATTAGACTCTGGCTCCTGACCACTTAACCGCGGGGCTAGGATCATGTGAATGTAGGACCGTCCAAAGCTTGCGAAGAAACTCTGGGGCATGGGAAGCGACTATCTTCGTTTGGCTCACGATTGCAAAGCATTCCCTGCACAACGTGAGCATGTCTTGGTCATCTTTGGCATCAGGATTGATAGAATGAACTGCGACAGTCACCTCTCTTTCATCTCGATCACACCCGCGACACCGGTATCGATCTCTTCTAAGCACGCGACGTCGGCGATTCGAAGCCTCCCGTTGGTTCGCCCAGTCTCTCGGTTGTACATCGCTGTGTCTTGGCAGAGAAATAATGGAGATGGGGGTAAAGGTCAGAAACGACATACGAAATCTGCGTTGAGAGTAGCGAAAGCCAAATGCGAATTCCATGAGTGATCCTATTCAGTTGATTGTGGCAACGGGCAGAGTACGAGATCAGCTCTACTTATCGAGACGCGCCATCCGCACTGATTTTCGGCCCGCCGGAGGTGTAGGTCAGACCGACAACAGATTCGTTGGTCACGGTAAACATCCTTGTGACTGGGAGGTAACTTAGAGCAGAGGCGAATCGGGACTTATCGATCCGCGCGTAAAGCTCGAGGTCGGAGCTGATTGAGGAAGTCGCCGATGGGATAAAGGCAGTTCCATAGGAATAGTTTTCTGTGAAACGCGTATAGCCGACGTTTGCGTTGTAGCCCAACCATCGCCTCCCCTTCAGCAGGAGTACTGGGAACCTTCCACCAGCAGTTCACACGTTTTGAGACTTCTGCGTCGTGAAGAGACCGTTGCTATCCTGCTGTGAGGTGATGGGAGTACGTGCCTGGGTCAGTTGTCCGAAGATACCAACGGAGACATCAAGAGACAGCATTCCTCCTTTGCGTCTGCTGGGGGCTTGTGCGGCCGCGTTGTCCGTGTTTGCTTGGATCAGAACCAATAGAGTAAGTGCGACATACAGAAATGAGACAAGGCGGAATTGCAAGGTGGATAGACTCCTTTGAGACGTTCATCCATAAAGAGGAGTCCGGCAGCTCAATCTACCCTGACGAGACTGCATTTTTCGTAGTTCGACGTCACCTGGAGGAGGTGGATGCATCTAAATTATTGAATATAATGCGATTATCATTAAAGTCGAGATTTCCCTTGCAATGTTTTCTACCGGAAGCGCCTTTCGAAATTAAACTTAAAGAGATAGGGTAGATTTGCCTTCTTCAACCGCTCCTTTAGAGGTAGATGCGAAGAATTGAACCTCAGCGACGTAAACAGGCGCAGCCAGTAGACATAGAGTGTCTGCTCAAAGCCCGTTACAGCCAATTGCTGATCTGGGGGCAGAGTCTGACTCGTGGTGATGTCGGTAAGGCCCAGGATATCGTCCAGGAGCTTTGCCTTTATTTCACATTGAAGCGACCCGATCTCAGTGACGTTGAGAATGTGGAGGGTTATCTCTACACCTGCCTTCGACACATCTGCCTTTCTAATCTTGCTCGTGCGTCACGAGAAGCAAGTCACTTCATTAGCATTACTGACTTTGATTCTTTTGATTTCGCCATAACTTCCAAGCGGTCAGGAGATCCACTCGAACGTCAGAACGATCTCCGACGCATATGCAAGTTTTCCATCTGGCGAAAAGAGAAATCAAAGAGCGCCAGTTATTTCATTCTTCACTTCTTCCATGGGTACTCCCGAGGGGAGACGGCCGAACTGGCGCGTCTTCCTATCTCGGCCATTTACAACAAACTTAAGATTGCGCGCCTGGAGATCAAATCTCATCTTGAGGACTCTGGCAAACTTCGGATCGCGAACCGCGAGGTACCTCCTCCTGCGCCACGTTCGTGGACGCTGCTCTCTGCGCAGGATCTCTTCAAAGAACTGCGCGATGCGATCCTTGGTGCACGCCAGCGTGGATGCCTCCCGGAACAACAGCTACTTGCTTATTACGCTACCTGGCAATCGGAACCAATTCCGTGCCCTCTCCTCTCCCACATCGTGAGCTGCGAGCGATGCCTTGATCTCATCGATCACCACTTTCAACGGCCCAGATTGGTTGACCGCGAGCCTCTCGACAGCATCGGTTCCGCTGGGGACGCACCGCCGGCATCCGCGCCGAAAGTCGCACCCGAGATCCATGGCTTCGAATTGCTTAAGAGGCGCTGGAAACAGGTCTATGAGCATCGGCCAAATACGTTATCGATCGCCCACAACGGAAAGATCATTGCCTCGCATGATGTCGTCTCGTCTCGGAGCACCCTTTCAGCACGAATCGTCGATCCGGGGAGGGATCAATTCATCGAGGTTTTCAGTGAGCAAGATGTGCGGCTGGCGCTCTTAACGATAGAAGATGTGCCACCCGATGGACCAGTCAAGTTAGAAGAACGCATCCACCTGAGCGATTCGCGATGGCTCGAACTTCTTGTGACATTTGACGGCTTAGGGCTGCATAGCCAGGTCACATACTATGACGAAGCTCTCGCCTGGGATAGCGCGTTCGCGACTTCCGAGGAAACCGACGCGGAGTCTCTGAGTGCTGTTGCAATCCCCCACGTGATAACTGAAGTCCCGCCCCCGAAGGGCGTGCTCACAGTGTACGGCCGGATTGGCCGCGTTCTGCAAGCACTCACTCCAACGCCCGTAATGGCTTGGGCTCTCACGCTCATTCTGTTCGTTGGTGCGGCTGGCTATCTCCTGTTCCGCCACCAGAGCCGCCCGTTGGATGCCACCATGGTTCTCGACCGGTCAATCAAGGTCGAAACAGTGGCATCCCAGGGAACGACAGAGCACCAACTCCTGCGTGTCGAGGAAATACCTGCCAACGGAGAACCGAAGCAGCGTGGCACAATCGAGCTCTGGAAGGATGGCGATGGAAGCAGGTATATCCGTCGTCTTTACGACACAAGACATCGCCTCGTCGCAGCCAAATGGCATAACAAGAGCGGTACACATTTTCATATCGAGGAAAGACATAATAGATCGAATGATCAAAACGAACTTCTAGCATCCGATGTCTGGCAGCAGGAGCTCTCGGCGGTTGAATTCCGAAGGCTGGGCGGTCGGAAATCGTTTGTTGCTACAGCGAATGGATATGAATTGACAACAGTGTTCTCGGCTCAGGAAAGACCTCACCTCGCATCGGCAATACTCGTGCTCGATAAGAGCTTCCAGCCTCTCCAGCAGACATTAGAGGGACGTGGCAACAAACGAACACTTCGACTCCGCTTAACCCAGGTAAGTCTTGAGCGAACCTCTTCTACCTCAGTGCCTGATTCCGAGTTCGATCTAACCGATGCCACATCAGGCGCTCCAACCAGCCTCCGTTCCCCCTCTGAGCTGCACTCCACTGCGGAGCTCGACCGAATCGGAGCTCGGATTGCAGAGCTTCAGATAGCAACTCTCTACCAGCTATATGAGCTCGGCGCCGATATCGGTCAACCCATCGCAGTAGCAAGAACCAGCGATGGCCGCCTCCGTATATCCGGATCAGTGGAAGATCCTACTTTGAGACAGCAGATCGTGAGACGCTTGAAGAAGCTTGAGAACTCTGAGCTGCTTGATCTCCAACTAAACGCGTCGGCCAATGCTCCGAATCGTTACACAAACCAGGTGATGTCCAGTAACACGCATGTCTATGAGATCGGAGATGCCAAGCCTCTCATTGAACCGTCGCTACGTGCCTATCTTCTCTCCAAAAACATCCCAGAAGAGAAGCTGAATTCGACGATAGAGCAGTACTCACGGCATGTGCTCTGGTTATCGCAGCGGGGACTTCAGGATGCGTACGCTTTGCATCGTCTCGGAAGTGTCTTTTCCACCTCGGATATGAGTTCCCTCGATCTCGCGTCGCGGAGACGTTGGACAGAGATGGCAGATAGGCACTCGGCAGATCTCAACAGCGAGCTTCGCAGTCTTTCTGAACAACTTGTACTCATTGATCCTGAGTTTCACAATTCACCCTCGCCTCAGAGATCACCGATCGAGGATGGAGAGCAGTTCTTTCTGGTGACAGATGAGCTCCTCGGCCGAATGCAGGAAGTAAATCAAGTGCTTGGCATCTTGTTTACTGCAAATGCAACACCGGCAATTCAAGGTACACCGCACTCTCTGCTCGAAAGAGGATTGAGTGCAATGCCTTTGCATCAAGCAGGAGAGATTGATCGATTTGCCTCGAAGCTGAGGGCATCCGAGAGAGCTCAATCGAAGACTTTCACAGGAGATCAGAGCATCGGACATGCACCTGAGCAGCAACGATGAAGAAAAGGGTCAGAGCCATTGTTATCGTAATAAGCAGTATAAAGAATATTCGGTTCTTGCTTCTGTTTCTCACTCTGCGAGCCGTCGCTCAGGTAAGCACAGCGACCGTCGTCGGTACGGTTCAGGATTCTTCGAGTGCTGCGATTCCTGATGCGCAGCTCAAGCTCATCAACAACCAGACAGGTACCGAGAACGATTCGAAGACGGGCGGTGATGGCAGATTTGTACTGACGGGAATTCTGCCTGGCACTTATCGGCTTTGGATCCAGCGCACCGGCTTTGCAACAACACAGTTCAGCGGAATCACACTGAATATCGGTGATACCCGGAACTTTCTCGTCCGTCTCAAGATTGGCCCCGTGACGGAATCAGTCACTGTCGATGCAAGTGGCATAACTCCGAACACCAACGACGCTTCTATGACCACCGTGGTTGATCGTCGGTTTGTCAACACCGTTCCGTTGAACGGGCAGAGTTTTCAAGACCTGATCTCGATGACGCCAGGTATCGTCACTCTAAACCCTCAGGCAGCCGGACAGGGATCTGGAGAACCTGGAGACTTTAGCGTCAATGGTCAGAACCCAGGCGCGAATTCCTTCTACATTGACGGAATCTCGGCAAATCTGAGCCTCGGACCGTCCCGAACCGGTTCTGTCATTAGTAGCACTGGTTCATCTGCCGGATCGACTGCACTAGGAACAACGCAGAGTCTTGTGTCGGTAGACGCGTTGCAGGAACTTCGGGTGCTGACAGCCACATACTCCGCAGAGTATGGAAGGACACCCGGAGGACAGTTTACGTTCCTCACCCGCTCTGGAACGGAACGTTACCACGGAAGCATCTATACGACGTGGCGCGAAAATAAATTCGACGCACCCGATTGGTTTGCGAAACATATTGTGGGTCCGAGCCTATATCAGAGCTTCATCCAGAACGATTCCGGTGGCACATTTTCGAGTCCGTTTCGTCTTCCGAGGACGTCCTATGGACTCGACAAAACTTTCTTTTTTCTCTCCTTCGAACGACTCAACCTGACGCAGCAGCAGCCGACGGCTGTCTATTTCGTTCCTTCATACGCTGTCCGCCAAGAGGCCGTCTCCACAGCCCACTATTTTAACTACTTCTATGGTCCGACTGACTTTGAGGAACTTTCTACTCCAAATGGTCTTCCTAGCGGACTGGCTACAACAACCTATGCATATGATGCCCCGCTTCCTGCACATTTGAGCGCCTCCAATCTCCGTATCGACCACACGTTCACCCCCAAGTTATCAGCCTTCGCGCGCTACGGTGACACTCCTAGCAACAGTCGCCAAGATTCCGTACTATCTGTAGTCGCGACGGATCGGATTCGAACCCAGACTCTAACGCTTGGGATGAACTACCTGGCGTCTTCAAAGATCAATAACGAACTTCGCTTTGGATTTGCGCAGAGCAGAATGGGGACCGAGGCTGTTCCACAATCCTTCTTTTTCAGACTCAACGAGCCGACTTTCAATCAATCTCTCGGGCTGTCATCCGCGTGCCCTCAGGCAAGCGGGACAGTTGCTGTCGATGTGGTTGGGATCGGCAGCAGCGGCGTCTCATCTGATTGCGACAGCCGCTCGATCGAGCAATGGAACACCAGAGATACCTTTAGCGTCCAGGCAGGCAAACACCTGTTCAAGTTTGGATTTGATCAGAGGCATCTGACTTCTCGCATAGCACCACCTTCCCTTTCAGTCCGCGCTTACTTGTTTACGCGTCAGTCGATGATCGATGGGATCGCATCCAACGTAACCATTTCGAGAAATGAACCGGCACACCCTGTCCTCAACCAGTTTTCCACATTTGTTCAGGACGAATGGAAGCCAACTCATTCTCTTACTGTGTCACTTGGAATCCGCTCCGAAGCAAACTTTGCCCCGCACGGTGCCGACGGCCAGGATGCCTACACAGCCATTGGCGAGGTGACGCATCCTTCGACGCTATCGGTGGCATCACGAGGCACGCCGTTGTGGAAGGGATCGTGGTTCAACCTGGCCCCGCGTCTCGGAGTCGCATGGTTGGTGGACTCGCGTCCGGAGCGTGAGTTGGTCCTGCGAATCGGATCTGGAGTGTTCTTTGATACGGGAAATCGGCAGGCTTTACAAGCCTTTACGGAAGCAGGGTTCCATACGACAACAACTTTACAGAATGTGCCGCTTCCTCTGACGCCCGATCAACTGGACGCTAATACAGGCTCGAAGACTTCGTTTGCTCGATCGACTGCGTTCGCATTCCCTCGCCACCTCCAACTACCATACAGCCTCCAGTGGGATGTTGCGCTCGAGAAGGCGCTTGGCAGAAACCAGACGCTGACTCTCTCTTACATCGGGTCTCATGGAGCACGATTGCTCGAGCAACAACGGAGATATATCGCTCCGATAAACTCCCAATTCGGGAATATCTCATTCTTTCCGAACGGGATCACGTCAAACTATCAATCGCTCCAGACCAAGGTCCAGCGCTCCATCGCCCATGGCGTACAGGCCCTCGTCTCCTATACCTGGGCGCATGCACTGGACTATGGATCGACAGATCCAACATTTCCTCTCATATACGGAAACTCGGACTACGATGTCCGACATAACGTCGAGGGTGCAATTTCATGGGATCTTCCACGACCAAAACGAACAATCCACAGATATGTGATTGGCAGCTGGAGTCTCGAGGGCCGTCTGATCGCACGAACAGGTTTCCCTATCACTCTTCTTGGCAATCGTCTCCTCGATCCTGTTACGGACGACCGTTATTACAGCGGAGTCAACCTGGTTCCTCATAGACCGTTTTATATTGATGATCCACGGTATCCTGGCGGACGGATCTTAAACGGAGGTCAAAATGCCACAAGCCCCGCTTTTGTACTTCCGAACGGAAATAGTGCTGGAGATGCACCACGAAACATCGTTCGAGGCTTCGATGCTATTCAGACCAACATCGGCATCCGCAGAGAGATGCCGATGAACGATAAGATAACGTTTCAGCTCAAAGGGGAGGTATTCAATCTTCTCAATCATCCCAACTACGGCTACATCGACCCCGCTGTCACCGATCTACTGTTTGGACAGTCGACACGAATGCTGAACCAGAGCTTTGGCGGAAGTGGGGCGCTCTATCAACAGGGCGGACCGCGCTCCATCCAGTTAGGCTTCCGTTTGGTCTTCTAATAACATAAGCTCGATCCACAAAACTGCCAACCATCGCGCCGATCTTTCACGCTCCCTCTAATTTCCATCGCTTCCCGCAATACGCTCTTCTGGAGCGTTGGTAGTAACCGCCTCTGCCGCAAGAGTCTTCTTCTGGGCAAACCAAGTGTTGTCACGTTGTCCGAAGGTGTAGGCGACCTTCTCCGCCTCGTACACAGTAAAGTTGATTGATCGGATCAGCGTATTTTATGTCGAAGAGAACAATGTTGGTCCCTCCTTCGGCCAGAAGGCTCCTGTACGCCACGCCGTGCAATCCACCGTGGCGCAAGCGTTCGGAGATGATCTGCGTAGGGACATAGTTCAAGCCAGATTCATCTGGGTCATATGGGATCGACATTGCTTCGTTGATGTCACCCCACACCACGCTCTCGTATTCTTCCGGGCCCCCAGGGAACGGTTCCTGTCACGTCTGCATTGAATCCCTTGAAAGGCCACTTCTTTTTGTCAGGGGTGCAATCCGCAATCATGAGTTCGCGATTTGTTTGGAACTGCGAGATGGAGATTGATGCTCCGAGCCAGGGTCGTAGCTCACTGCCCGCCGTCGCCAGAGTCGTGGCGAGATAAAGGTATGCAATACCTCTAGGATTTGCGCGACCGTCTCTAACTACGGACGGAAGCGGCTTCATCCTGTCCTCGAAGAATGGAATCTCTTCTTCCATTTCTTCAGGATCACCTTTGTCACGAATTCGCCAATTGCTGCCGAGTTGCGCGCGCCACAGGATCGAGCCTGCCTGCAAGGGCGCGGTACGGGACGCAGATGTCTCGAAAACCACATCGAGGAAAGTCTCAACTTCCAGCTCATAGATAAATCGCCGATCGTGCTTTACTCTAGCGGCAAAGTGACTAAAGGCATCTGCGGATTCAAACGGCATCGTACACCTCTCCAGTTATTGGTATGGCTCCAGTATCCCCGACGCAGGACACCATTGGCGATCGGGCCACTAGCTGCCACTGCTGTAATGCAGTACGTTTCCAACTTGGAGCAACTTATTCGTAGCCGACGATCCGCCTCGTCATCTGTCCAGTAAGGCTTCGCTGCTTTAAGGACGGCTCGAAGAAGCTCGGCTGCGACTCGTGCTTCGCCTGCGACGCCAGAGAAAGTGTTGGTGAGAGCTGGTACTCTGCGAAACGGTTTGGGCATACCCCCATCATATTGATGGTTCCCTCGTCTTAGGGTTGCTGATGTGATTCACTGCGTATATGCGAGTGCACTTCCAAACCCACAAGCCCAATGAGCCGCTTTATTTCGGATTCGATCCGACACCGAACTTTGCGACCTTCTCATTGGTTGAGCCTCAGATTCTGTTCTTATCCAAAGGCCTCAGGCTTGTGTTTCGAGGTCAAGAGGCTGTGGTGCAGGGCGGCCCCGAGCTAGAGATTGCTCTAAAAATTGAGAGAAAATCTTCACTCAATGAAGACCATCGGCTTGCAGAACTGGCAGACCTCGCGGAGAGAACGGTGAACGCTGAGATTATGGCCATTCAGAATTCCATGCCCGAGATGGGAGCGATACAGCCTTTGCTGGCCGTGTTCAGGACAGAGGACAGGCTGATTTCTGCTGAAATGGTCGCGGAGGAGTTGCTGACGAAGATGCAGGCACTCCGCAGCACCGCCTTCCGCAAACTACGCCAGCTGTATGGGGTTAACGACCGCGCTTGCCTCGAAACACAAACACATGCCCCGAGTACGGTGCCTGCTCCAGCACCGTCTCGACCAGCATCGAGAGTCCTCGAAAGCCTCGGCGCAAGTCGGTGAACCCTGCGGCGATCCAGATGCGGGTACCTGTCTTGAGCTCGATCAACGCAGAAGGCTCCCCAGTACTGCCCGTACCAGTGTGGCATCAACGCCAGCCTCGACAATCACCAATGCTCGACCTGGAAGTTCAATGTGAATCGAGCCAGTGGATGGGGATGGCACAGAGGCAACGTCCGCCTCAGCGACGTTGCTGGGCTCTGCGGTAACCGTCACTGGTAGAAGCTGAGCTCGAGGTTGCCTGGCTGCCCATCCGGTGCCCTTGCGGTACTCATGTCGCCACTGAAAAACCTGGTTGGCGTTGACTCCGTGCTCTCGAGCCACCCGTGCAATCGATGTTCCCGGTACCAGCGTCGCCTCGACAATGCGGCGCTTCTCCTCAGCCGTGCGAAGAACACGCTTCGATGGGCCGCTCATACCAACTCCAATAGTCTCGCTCACAAGGCCATCGTCAACCGCATCATGCCATCTGTCTATACGGCAAGAACCGGACGCTCATGACCCGCAACGGAAGCTGCTACCGCTGCATGGAGTGCGGAAGCACAAGCGGTTGCAGCTAGAAGCACTGCCTTGGGAAGCGCGCTTCTGCTGACTCGCCACCTACTGCCCATATCTGCGAACCCGGAGGGCAGTAGGTGGTCTGCGGAATTAGATCTGGACGAATTCTTCGAAAAAAAAAGGGTCGCGGAAATCCTTGAAACTATTCGCCGTGTGTCCGGCTTATATCGACCGTGATCAGAGGAACCTCCTCTGTCAGGTTGACAATAACCGATACCGGGTTCACTCTCCCAGTTAGTTATAGGAGGTTAGAAGATGGCCTTTCAGAGTAGTTTCTTCCCCGTCGTTCTTCTCGCTATATCTTCCTCTTTGGCTTCTGCACAATATGGTTGCCCCCCTTACCCCTTTCAAAGGCAATGCGATCCCGGAGATGGAACTGTTTGTTCAAAAAACGTAATCCCTCCCGGTCCCAAAATATACCCTCAGGGTCCATATGAAGTTATTGGATACGATTTATGCTGCACCGTACCAATCCCCGTTGTAATCAACTACTACCCCATAGGTTGCTGGACTGCTGAACTTAAGACAAAAGAATCACAGCAAACTGTCTTCGCGCTGATACGAAGAGGAGAGGACATATTTGCTATGGATTGCAGTGAAGAACTTCGCCGTTTCACTGTTATTCGAGTCCCCTTCAAACAGAATACAGATCTTTTGGAACCTTCTATCCGTGTCGAGAAAATAGGAGGAATCTAGTATGCGTTCAGTTAGCATTGAGACGAAGCAAATACTCAGAATAGGCGCAATATTCTTAGGCTGCACCTTAATCGCACGATCGCAGCAGAGCGACATCGTGTTTCACCCGGACAGCGCCATTAATTTACAAGACTTTGGCCGAGTTCGCCTCGGTTATTACTCATGTAGATCAGACGGCACGTCGTACTTCACGACCGTGATCAATCCCAATCAGTCTGCTGACACCCATCTCGTGTCGGTCGGGACAAATGGTGTGGTAGTGATACTTGACACCACAATCCCTAGCCTGACGTCCAGCACAATCCTTTCCGACGCTCCCGACGATAACGGAGTTACCGTGCTCCTCGCGGGCGCACCGAGTAAGACTGCCGCACCCGAGTTGCGAGAAGCAAATACGTTTTTGGCACGCTACGACTTAGACGGGAACTTCGTATCAATCACTCCCCTACCAGCTAACTTCTTCTATCACAAGATAGCGAGGTACGGCGTCTTATTTCTTGCACTAAGAACGGACCCCTCTTCGGGCGCAATTTCATTGGCAGCAGTGAGTCCGCAAGGAAAACTAGTCAAGGTCATAAACACACCGCATGAACTCATCGGTATAGATGAGGGAACAACACTCAGTAAAGAACGAATTCCCGGAATCTCTAATACATCCCAGGCGTTTCAAATGGGGCTGGCGGCCTCCTCAATCCAACTCTCCTCTGTTGGAGATGCGGTGTATCTCATCAAGTCTGCACGAAATCACGAGGTCTACATCGTGCAGAAAGACGGCACTGTGCGAGTTGTACCGCTTAAGGTGCCAGAGGGAGTAGACCCGCGAGCAATATTCCCAGACCCGTCGTTAGGTCTTGTAACGATCGCTTACGGTCCGGGCGAGAGGGACTCGGCCTTGCTCCGGTTTGACAGCGCAACGGGAATCGTGTCAGGCCAGCTCAAAGTTACTGGTCTATCTCCTGTGAGTGTAATGTGTCGTCGAGACGACAAATTCTACGGAGTTCGTGTTAATCAGACCGGCCAGGCGCTTCTTGTCGGAGAGCTTCAACAATCACTCCCTTAAACCTCTACGTGGTGCAGGGTCGGCGGGTGGCCCATACATAAAGTCGAGCCAATAACCTTGGGTGCCCCACTCATGCGGCTTCATCGCATGAGTGGGATCATTCGAGCGAAGCTCGAACCCTAAGCCCCTTCCGCAATCCGAAATCCCTCTCCACCTCAGGCCCCAGTATCGCCAGCGCCTTCTTATAATCCTCACTCTCATACGCCGTAGGCGTGTTGATGGTGACGTTCCATGGCAACAACTCAGCGATCCGTGTGATGGGATGGTCGGCGATGCGTTCGAGCACGTGGTGGAGATAGATCTCCGGATCGAGGCCGTTGAGCTTGGCTGAGCCGAGCAGCGAGTAGATGGCGGCGGCGCGTTCTCCCCCGGCGTTGGATCCGGCGAAAAGATAGTTCTTGCGTCCCAGGGCGACGACGCGCAACGCGCGTTCGGCGGCGTTGTTGTCGAGCACCATCAACTACAGCTGATCCCAAGGATGAGAGTGGCTGGGTCACTATAACCCATCCTTTCCATCCGTTGCGCGGGACGCGCTATGAGCTCCTTGAGCGCCGTAAAAACTGGAGCGCGGATCGGGTGTTCTATTTCGACGGTAATGGAACACAGCGCTCTTTTGCGACCAATTTGACCGATGTGCTGCCTCCCGATGCCTTCCTGGAAGCGTCGGCGGGCCGCGCGCCGTTTCGCCTGGCCGATCTGCTGGAGCTTCGAGAACGGCTAGATCGTCATTCGGCCAAGAAGGCAGGGATTTGATCATGTGTAAAGGTAA
>NZ_JQKI01000035.1 GCF_000745965.1 Edaphobacter aggregans DSM 19364
TCTCAACCTGATGCGCAACGCCATTGAAGCCTCGCCGCAAAGCGGGTCCATTCTGATTGCCGTCCTAAAGCAGTCCAGACAGAGTCTTCAGATCAGAATTGAAAATGCGGGTCCTGCGATTCCGCTCCGTGTGGTGCATCATATCTTTGAGCCATTCTTTACCGCGAAAGAGGGTGGTACCGGTCTTGGCCTTGCGATCGCCAGAAGCATTGTAGACAGGCACCATGGTGAACTGCATCTGGAGCGGAACGACACAGACCACATCGTCTTCACGATCAGGGTTCCTTCCATAGATAGAGAAGATACGGTGCAAACGCACACAGTGAGGGAGCTTTAGCATGGCCCGAGTTCTCATCGTTGAAGACGAATCCAATATGCGGAAGGTACTTTCCGCAAACCTTCGGCAGGACAGGCACGTCCTGGTGGAAGCAGCAACAGTCAAAGAAGGGTTGCAGGCGGTCAATGGCAATGACTTCGAAGTCGTCCTGCTCGACCAGAAGCTACCTGATGGCGAAGGCTCCGAGGTTCTCAAAGCAATCCAGCAGCCGGAACCATCTACAGCAGTAGTTTTGCTAACCGCCTACGGCACAGTTCAACTCGCAGTCGACGCAATGCGTAACGGAGCGTTCGACTTCCTAACCAAGCCATTTTCTTCAGACAACCTGCGGGCAGTTGTTCAGCGCGCGGCAGAATGGGCCTCGTTGCAGCGCGAAAACCATCTGCTACGCAATACCGTCGACAGGCTTGAAGGACAATCGGAGATCAGGGGCAGCAGCATACCTGTCGCAAAATTGCGCCAACTCATCTCACGGGTCGGACCGACAGAAGCAACGGTACTGATAACCGGAGAAACAGGAACAGGGAAAGAACTCGTAGCAAGAGCAATCCACAAAAACAGCACGCGAGCAAACACGCCGCTCATCAGCGTCAACTGCGCAGCATTTTCCGAAACACTGCTGGAGAGCGAACTCTTTGGGCATGAACGAGGCGCATTCACCGGAGCCGACAAGACACGCCACGGACTCTTTGAAGCGGCACACCAGGGAACGCTTTTCCTGGATGAAGCGGGAGAGATGTCCGCCGCGGCCCAGGCCAAGCTCCTGCGCGTTCTGGCGGAAGGAAAGATCACCCGCGTTGGCTCTACGGTTGCGCGGGATGTCGATGTCCGCGTGCTGACGGCAACGCACCGCGATCTGAGGAAAGAAGTGCAGGAAGGAAACTTCCGCCAAGACCTCTACTACCGGCTCGCCATTGTCCCTATCGCGGTCCCACCGCTGCGCGAGAGAATCACAGATATTCCTGAGATCGCAGAATACCTGCTGCACCAGATCACAAGCGACCTAAAAACGACAAAGCGTACGCTTCACCCGGATGCTCTGCAGCAACTCATGTCATACAGCTTTCCTGGCAATGTGCGAGAACTCCGCAACCTGCTGGAGCGGGCCTGCATTTTGACGAACGGCCCGGAGATACTCTGGTTTGATTTACCGGAGGTTCTACAGAATGAGACAGACGCAGAATCCGGTCCTCCCGTGTTTAATGGAGCGTCGCTGCCGGAAGAATTTCACTTGCGCAGCACGCTCGCGTCCTGGGAGCGAAGGATCATTGAGCAGACGCTGACGAAGACCAATGGATCGAAGACGGAAGCGGCAAGGAGGCTTGGTCTTTCCAAGAGCGATCTCAGCTATAAACTCTCGAAATATGGCTTGTAGCAGGACTTCACGTTGTTCAAAACTTTGGACGCGGGTTTGAATGTTTGTCCACATTGGAAACCGTGCGGTCGTAATCACCCGTTATTGCAATAGCCTGGTACATGATTTGTTTGGCCTTTCAGTTGCCTTATCCACGTCAGGCATATGAAGCAAACAATATCCAGATGGCTAGTTTCTCTGACTGTAGTGATTGCCGTTTTGGTTCTCTTCTCGCCCTGCGGCTTCGCGGAGGATCCATCAGCGCAGGCGCTCTCTCTTAGCGACGCGATTACGTCGGCCATGAGCAAGCGGGCAGAGCTGCAGGCGGCGGCGCAGGTTGAGGCATCAAGTGCCCAGCTGCGCCGCCAGGCGGGATTTATTCCCAACCCCAGGCTTTTTTATCAGTCGGAAAATCTGCGGCCTGACATGAACTTCACCCAGAACGTCGATACGTACGCCTACGCGACCGAAGCGCTTGAGGTGTCTGGAAGACGGGGAGCGCGCATTGCCACGGCCAACAGCGCCGTTTACCGGTCTCAGCTCACGCTCGAGCAACGGAAGAGGTCAATAGAACTTCGCGTAGCTCAAACTTCCTGGGATGCCCTGCGCCTTCAGTATCTGCAACTTCTGGCGGAGCAGAGTGTCGGGTACTATCGCGAGATTCTTGACTATAACGAGAAGCGCTTCAACGAGGGAAAGATTGCCGCAGTCGATCTTCTGCGCGTGCGACTGGAAGAGGCTCGCGCCGAAGCGAATACTGAATCCAGCAGATTGGCAGAATCCGAGGCAAAGCAGCAACTTGCCCGTGAGATGGGATTGGCCCAAGCAGGGAACTGGCGGTTGAGCGAACCCTTTGAATTACTCAACGAGCCAAAGAATCCTGATTCTGCGGACAGTCCACAGAACGAGCGTATCGAAGTTAAGCTGGCTCAGCAGGCAATCGATACCGCCCGCGCGAATCTTATGACGCAGAAGGCTCAAGGGCGACCTGACATTGATGCACTCGTCGGATACAAACGCACGGCTGGCTTGAATACGATGGTTGCCGGCTTTCAGATGAACCTGCCCGTCTTTGACCGCAATCAGGGAGCGGTAGCCGCAGCGCGATTCGATATCGAAGCCAACAGGTCCACGCTCGCTGCTGTCCAACAGCAGAGTGCGAGCGATCTGACGTTGGCCCGCATGTCCTATGGGATGTGGAAGCGTCAGGTTACGGATCGTTATCGACCTCTTCTCGACCAGGCAGTTGATATTGCAAATATCTCGCGTGCGGCATATCGCGAAGGCGGCACCGATCTACTCCGGCTGCTGGATGCGGAGCAGTTGCGTGTGGACACCCAGAGCGCATGGGTGGAGGCGCTGGGCAATTACCACCAGAGCGTTGTTTCACTGGAATACGCAGAAGGACTAGAGCCATGAATATAGAAACTGATTTGGAACTGCAACGGCGAGAATCTATGAGATTGTGCGCGGAACAACAGAAATGGAAATGGTATGTCATAGCGATGCTGGTGCTTTCGGTCCTTGCAGCGATCGCAGGCTTCGCGAGCGGTTGCCACAGTGCGGCAGCAAGTGAGTCCAATGCTCGAGCCAATGCCTCG
Organism: Edaphobacter aggregans DSM 19364; assembly: GCF_000745965.1. Classification (GTDB taxonomy): domain Bacteria; phylum Acidobacteriota; class Terriglobia; order Terriglobales; family Acidobacteriaceae; genus Edaphobacter; species Edaphobacter aggregans. Next base: position 3,293 of record NZ_JQKI01000035.1, read on the forward strand.
AGTCAGATTGCAGCATCGAAGAGCGCAAGCGACGGAGCGGAGATAGTGCTTCCCGTCGCCGAACAACGGGGAGCTATCGCCACCACAACGCTCGCTGTCCAGCAGGAGTCGGACCTGCTTCAGTCTCCGGGGAAAATTGTGTTACCCGACAACGAGAGCTGGCATGTTGGTGTGCTCACGACCGGGCGCATCGAGCGTGTCTACGCCAATCTGGGAGATTACGTACATAAAGGCGCGGTGCTGGCGCGCATGCACAGCCACGCCATACACGAAGCTCAGGCCGCATATGCGATGGCTGTTGCCGAGAAAAGCCGCCTGCAGTCCGCTGAGTCTCTGGCGCAAGTGAACTTCGACCGCATGCAGCGTCTTTATGCTCTCCGCGCCGCTTCGGTCGAACAAACAGAGCAGGCGCGGCAGGAACTGGTCAATGCGAAAACAGCCCTTGAGAATGGCCAGACCGATGTCGTCCGCAGCAGAACACATCTGGAGGAAAACCTCGGTATTTTCGCCGACCTGCCGGCAAACGCAAATGACGAAACTGCGGAACTGATCCCGATTGTCGCACCGGCGAGCGGATACGTTCTGCAGAAGAATGCGACTCCCGGTACGACCGTGGCGCCAGTCACCGACATCTTCGTTCTCGGAGACCCGAAGCACTTGTGGATGCTCGCCTCCGTAGGTCAGGAACAACTCAGTCAGTTGAAGGTTGGCCAGAGCGCATGGGTGACGCTTCCAGGGGGCACGGGGCAACGATTCGCTGGACGGATTAGCAATCTCGGTCAGGAGTTCGACCCAACAACGCGCCGTCTTCAGGTTCGTATCGACATAGAACACAGCGGGGGAATTCTGCGCCCCGAGATGCTGGCAACAGCAGAGATCGCTGTCGGTGAAACACGTCCGCTTATCCTGATTACGCCAGAGGCCGTGCAGCAGGTGAACGGCCAAGACGTTGTCTTTGTTCGCCAGGCAGCCGACCGCTTCACGCCGCGCCCCGTGCGGGTTGGCAGTTCCGTGAATGGCAAAGTCGCCCTCGCTGAGGGCGTGCGCCCAGGTGAAGAGGTGGTGACCCAGGGCAGCTTTCTACTGAAATCTCAACTCCTCAAAGCTTCCATGCAGGGGGACTGATCCGACATGTTCGCAAGAATTCTTACTTTCTCGCTTGCACATCGCTGGACCGTACTGCTTGGCGTTCTTGTGCTGACTGCGGCAGGCTGCTGGGTTATTTACACCATTCCTGTCGATGCCTTCCCTGACCTGACCAACAATCAGGTCGTTATCGTGACCGAAGCGCCGTCGATGCCTCCCACGGAAGTCGAGCAGCTTGTCACCTATCCTGTTGAGCGCACGTTGATGGGAATGCCGAAGCAACAGGAGGTGCGCTCCCTCTCCAAGCTGGGGCTATCGATGGTGACCGTGGTCTTCGACGACACTGTTCCTACCTATTTCGCGCGCCAGCTGGTCAACGAGCGTCTGCAACAGGTGGCAACTTCGCTTCCCGCGGGGATACAGCCAGTCCTCAGTCCGCCATCGACCGCCTTTGGGGAACTCTATCAATACACGCTTACAGGAAACGGACTCTCACCCATGGAACTGAAGGATGTGCAGGAGTGGGAGATCAAGCCGCAGCTACGAACGATCCCCGGTGTCAGTGATATAAATACCTGGGGCGGCGAGACAAAGCAATATCAGATCAAGGTAGATCCAGCCCTTCTACAACAGTATGGACTCACGCTCAAGGACATGGCCACGCGAGTCGCCGAGAACAACACCAACTTCGGTGGCGGATACATCGAGCACGCGTATGAACAGTACACCTTGCGCGGCCTTGGCAGGACCACCAGCGTCGGCGATATTGGCAACATTGTTCTGCTTGCCAACCAGGGCACGCCGGTCATGCTGCAGGATGTCGCGCAAGTGACGATTGGACCAGCGCCCCGCCAGGGCGCAGTCCTACGAAATGGCGAGGCCATCTCGGGCATGGTCATCATGCTGAAAGGCGAGAACGGCAAAAATGTCATCGAACTGGTGAAGCAAAAGATCGCCAGCCTCCATTTGCCGGCGGGCGTCACGCTCAAGCCCTTCTACGATCAATCGACTGTCATTGACGGAACCATTCACACGGTCGAGCATAATCTTTTTGAAGGCTTCATCCTGGTCACAGTCGTATTGCTGCTCTTTCTCGGCAGCTTCCGCGCCGCACTGGTGACGGCATCGATCATTCCACTCTCTCTGCTCTTCAGCTTCCTGGGGATGAAATTCTTCGGCATCACCGCTAACCTGATGAGCTTAGGCGCTATCGACTTCGGCATGATCGTCGATGGCGCGGTCGTGATGATCGAAAACTCAGTGCATCGAATGCAGGAACATGGAGAAGAGGAGTTTCCGACGACTTCGATTGCCACTGCGGGCCTTGAGGTCGCTCGGCCAATGGCATTTGGCGTCGGCATTATCATCGCCGTCTATCTTCCTATCCTCTTTCTGGAGGGGCTGGAGGGACGCATGTTCCGCCCCATGGCCATCACGGTCTGCACGGCGCTGCTCGGCTCCTTGCTGCTAGCCCTCACCGTCATTCCCGTGTTCAGCTCCTTCGTATTTCGCAAGGGACTTCGCCGGAAGAAAAAGGAGACGAACCAGCACTGGATGGAGCCGTTGAGCCACCGTTACATCGCAGGCCTGTCCTGGGTGATTAGCCACCGCATCGCCATCATCGCCGCAATGGCCGTCGTCATGATCGCCTCGCTGGCTTCACTGGCATTTATCGGCACCGAGTTCATGCCGCGTCTCGACGAAGGCTCCATCTTGGTTGAGACACGCAAGCTCCCGGGTGTCTCGCTCACTGACTCCATAGAGATCTCGAAGCGGGTCGAGAAGACACTTCGCGCCTTTCCAGAAATTGAGGATGTTACGACCAAGATCGGCCGCCCCGACTTTGCCACCGAGGCCATGGGCATTAACGAAGGCGACGTCTATGTTGCCCTCGCCCCAACTCACGAGTGGAAAAGGTTCCACTCCAAAGAAGAACTCATCGATGCCATGGACAAAGCGCTCACGCAGATTCCCGGCATTAGCTACGACTTTACCCAGCCAATGGCCATGAGGCTCGACGAGACCGTGTCCGGCGTGAAAGCCGATCTGGCCGTCAAGGTATTCGGAAACGACTTCCAACAGCTCGACTCGCTCGCGCAACAGGTGCTCCGCCAGGTAAATGCCGTACGCGGCGCTGCCGACGCGCAGATGGAAATCAACTCCGGCGTTGCGGAGCTGACCGTGAAGATTCGAAGGGACGCGCTGGCGCGCTATGGATTGAATGTCCTCGATGTGCAACAGGCAGTGGAAGCGGGCGCTTCGGGAGCGGTGGTCTCGCAGGTGATCGACGGCCAACGCCGTTACACTATAGCGCTACGCCTGCCCGATCGGTATCGCTCCGACTTCGCATCGATGCGTGAAATCCCATTGCATGCTCCAGGCGGAGAGATGGTGACGCTGAGTCAGGTCGCGGACGTCGATGTGACGCGCGCAGCCGAGAAGATCAATCGCGAACAGGGACAGCGGCGCATTGTCGTCATGTCGAATGTGAGAGGCCGCGACCTTGGCAGTTTTGTTGCGGAAGTCCAGCAGAAGGTGAATAACAATGTGAAGCTGCCTGCCGGTTACACCATCACTTATGGCGGTCAATTTGAGAACCAGCAGCGCGCAACGCGGCGACTCCTGTTGGTGGTCCCGCTGGCGCTCGCGATCGTATGCGGCCTGCTTTATATGACATTCCATTCCATCAAGCAGGCCATGCTGATTCTGGTCAACGTGCCATTCGCACTGGTAGGCGGCATTGCCGCTCTATGGATATTCCACCTCAATCTGAATCTCTCCGCTTCGGTAGGCTTCATCGCCCTGCTGGGGGTCGCAGTACTTAATGGTGTAGTGCTCGTTAGTTCCATCAACCAATTGAGAGACGAAGGCGCCTCGCTACACCATGCAGTCCTGCAAGGAGCAGGCCGCCGTTTGAGACCGGTACTGATGACAGCCCTTGTCGCCAGTCTCGGATTCGTTCCCATGGCTATTTCCACTTCAACTGGAGCCGAAGTCCAGCGGCCCTTGGCGACAGTCGTGATCGGCGGACTGATCAGTTCAACTTTGCTGACTCTATTTTTGCTGCCCACATTCTACGATTGGTTCGATAGATCCCCTAAATCTCAAGACGCAGCACACAATAGGGATCTGACAGCTGTCTGATCCGAAGCTCAAAAAAAGGTCACTGCGTGAGTCCTTGAACCTCACATCAAAGGTCACGCTTGAACAAGTTTGACGGCCTCGGCTTCTATTTTCCGTTGATCCTGCACAGACAGCTTCTTCCATGACTCCCAGTCAAATCGAAACATTTGATGAAGAACGCTGGAACCTTCAAGGGTAATCGGAACGCTTGGCAACTCAGGCACGGTATTTCCCTCCAATCAATCCCAACCATCAGTCTAAGCGCCGTCCTCAACCTTCCATCGTCGAGGCGCATTGGTTACGCGCGTCTCAAGAGCAGCGCCAGGCTCAGGACGTTGCTGCTTTTACAAAGTGGTTGCGAACCGTAGCGGAATCGATCGCAATGCCGGATGCATAGAATCTCGCACGAGCCGCGTCAATGTTGCGCTCTCGCAGCTATTCGGAAAATGCAATATCAACTATAGCTCAGCCAATCTACCTCCACGCTTGCTGGTGCGATACGCTCAAGTTGTTTCGATGAGCAACCTGCGCACAGCAGACGCAAAAAGGGAAGAGAACGCCGCTCGCATCAAGAATTCGATCTCTATGGGCAACCGTTCCGGGGACTCCCGCTGCGGCTTGAAGTGAGGGAGCGGCCTGGAAACCAACAACCAACTATGAAAGAGAGGAGAATCATGAAGAAACTGACAACAGCGTTCGGCGCTCCAGTTAATGACAATCAGAATATTAAGACCGCTGGCAAACGCGGGCCGGCCTTACTCGAGGACGTATGGCTGATCGAAAAGATGGCCCACTTTGACCGCGAGGTGATTCCAGAGCGGCGTATGCATGCCAAGGGCGCAGGCGCTTTTGGAACCTTCACCGTAACGCACGACATCACCCAGTACACCAAGGCGAAGATCTTCTCCGAGGTGGGCAAGGTGACTCCGATGTTTGCTCGCTTCTCGACGGTTGCCGGTGAGCGTGGTGCGGCCGATGCCGAGCGCGACATCCGCGGCTTCGCGCTGAAGTTCTATACCGAGGAAGGTAACTGGGACCTGGTTGGAAACAACACCCCTGTCTTCTTCCTTCGTGATCCTCTCAAGTTCCCCGATCTCAACCACGCCATCAAGCGCGATCCGCGAACCGGCATGCGCAGCGCAGATAGCAACTGGGACTTCTGGACGAACCTTCCCGAGGCTCTGCACCAGGTCACTGTTGTCATGAGCGATCGTGGAATCCCGCGCTCCTTCCGTCATATGCACGGCTTTGGCAGCCACACGTACAGCTTCATCAGCTCGGAGAACAAGCGTTTCTGGGTGAAGTTCACCTTCAAGACCCAGCAGGGCATTCAGAACCTCACAGATCAGGAGGCGGAAGCCCTTGTGGGTAAGGATCGTGAGACCCACCAGCGCGATCTGTACGAGGCCATCGAGAGGGGCGACTTCCCCCGCTGGAAGCTGTATGTGCAGATCATGAACGAGGAGGATGCGAACACCTACCACATCCACCCGTTCGATCTCACGAAGGTGTGGCCTCACGCGGACTATCCTCTGATCGAAGTCGGCGTCATGGAGTTGAACAGGAATCCCGAGAACTTCTTCGCGGATGTCGAGCAAGCCGCCTTTGCTCCGACGAACATCGTCCCGGGAATCGGCTTCTCGCCGGATCGGATGCTTCAAGGACGTCTGTTCTCGTACGGCGACACGCAGCGCTACCGCCTCGGTGTCAATCATTATCAGATTCCGGTGAACGCTCCAAAGTGCCCGTTCCATGCTTATCATCGTGACGGCGCGATGCGCGTTGACGGAAACTATGGCGGCACGACCAGCTACGAGCCGAACCGTCATGGCGAGTGGCAAGAGCAGCCCGATTACTCGGAGCCGCCATTGGCAATCAACGGAGATGCTCAGAAGTTTGATTTCCGTGAGGACGATCACGACTACTACTCACAGCCTGGCAATCTCTTCCGGATGTTCAGCGCGGAGGAAAAGCAGCGTCTGTTTGAGAACACGGCTCGGGCCCTCGGTCCGGCCTCCAAAGTAGTCCGGGATCGCCATGTTGCGAACTGCGCCAAGGCGGACCCAGCTTACGGGAAAGGTGTTGCAAAGGCTCTTGAAGCTTTCCTCGCAGGCACAATTAGCGCAGAATCAATACCCGTAACCGTATAAGTGACTCACCTGGCTCCGTAACAAGCACTCTGTTGCGGAGCCGTTTTTCCATTGGCTTCCCCTGAGGGGAGAGGAGAGGACAGTTGTCGAAGAATGATTTTGGATCCGATCCACGAGGCAGGGAATCTATAGCTCGGCCGGAACTGTAAGCCTCCTCTCCAGAGTCTCGTAGCTTTTCAATCGCTACTACGCCAGTTCCAAAGACGGCTATCATAGAGATGGCCATGGAACTTCAACAGCTTAGGTACTTTTGTTCGGTCGTTCGATATGGCAGCTTCACAAAGGCTGCAGAGCAGGAAGGGATAGCTCAGCCGACGCTCTCTCTGCAGATTCGCAGATTAGAAAAATCAGTTGGATCGACCCTCTTTGTGCGGCTGGCCAGGTCAGTACGCTTGACGCACGCCGGGGAGATCTTCTACTCCCACGCAAAGGAAATACTGAGCCGATCCAAGGTCGCTGAGTCGCAAGTCCGGCAGCTGGAGGATGGCATCCGTGGACCGCTTCGCATTGGCGTGATCCCGACGGTCCTTCCCTACCTGCTCGCACCCCACCTTCCCGAATTCTCGACCCTGTATCCGGAGGTCGACATGATTTTGACGGAAGACATCACAACGAACCTCGTCGATAAGCTCCATGCAGGCGATCTCGACGTGATCATCGTGAGCCTGCCTCTACGTCAACCTGATCTTGTCTGCAGCGAATTATTACGCGAGCCCCTTGTTCTTGTGGCTCCAAAGGGGCACACACTTTGTCAGGCACAACCCGCCAAACTGGATCTTTCAGGCGAGCGGCTTCTCCTTTTGAAGGAAGGTCATTGCTTTAGGGACGACATGCTTATTGCCTGCAAGCGAGGCAGCGCGGAGATGGCACCCGTCTTCGAGTCCGATCACTTTGGATCCATCTTTCCTCTGGTAGCCTCGGGAGCCGGAATAACGATCGCGCCGCGAATGGCGGTGATCCAGGCTGATGGCTGTGCTGTCATGCCCCTGCCTAAGGAGCAGTCGAGGCGCATTGGTTACGCGCGTCTCAAAAGCAGCGCCAAATTCAAGACATTGACTGCTTTTACGAAGTGGTTGCGAACCGTAGCAGAATCGGTCGCAAAGCCAGACGCATAGAAACTCGCACTAGCCGCGTCAATGGTGCGCTTTCACAGCTACTCGGAAAATGCAATATCAACCATAGCCCAGGCGATCTACCTCCACGCTTGCTGAGGCGATATGCTCAAGTTACTTCGGTGAGTAACGGCGCGACTGCAGATGCTCTTGCCCAACAGTTGGACGATCCGGAGATACTCGGGATTTTGAAACTGGCCCCAAAGGCCGATTGAAGATGTGAATGCAGTAAACGGTGTGCACCGATCTGGTGGTGAATGGAGTTGAGATGAAAAAGGAAATTCAAGCTAACCCAAAAGAAGCGGTCCTGTTGCTCGCGCACGGAACTCCGGACGTGCTCGGAGAGATGGAAGAGTACCTCAAGCTTGTAACCGGTGGACGCGGTGTTCCGCCTCAGGTTGTGCATGAGCTTCAGGAGCGATACGCTGCAATCGGCCTCCGTGACACACCCTCAATTGCAGGTCCGCACCTGACTCGCTGGACGATGCGGCAAGCAGACCGTTTGCGTGAGCGCCTGGGCTACCCGGTGTATGTCGGCATGCGTAATTGGAAGCCGTTCATCCGCGACGTCGTCGATGACATGAGGTTGGCTAGTATCGAAAGAATAAGGGCGATTTGCCTGGCGCCTCAGAACTCACGGACCAGCGTTGGTCTGTTCAAACGGGCAGTCGAGAATGCGGTTTCTGGATCGTTCTCTGTCGACTTCGTCGCAGGTTGGGCGGACCATCCCATGCTCATCGATGCCTTCGCGCAGAGGATGCAGGCAGCGTTGAGTGCCGCTCGATCGAAACGTCACGACCGTGTCGCCGTTTTGTTCACGGCGCACTCAGTTCCGACATGTACTATCGAACCTTCCGAGGCCCCGGTTGAATACCACGGGATGATCCTGGCGCACGGTCCCGACAGCTATGCGGATGACTGCAAAGAAACAGCCCGGTTGGTTGCTGAGGAGTTGAAGGATATCCTGAGCCCCGATGACTGGTGCTTCGCGTTCCAGAGTCAAGGCATGAGCGGTGGGCCGTGGATCGGTCCAACCGTCGAGGACACCTTGTCGCAGCTGAAGGCGGATGGTTACGAAACGGTTGTCATCCAGCCCGTTGGCTTTCTCTGTGATCACGTTGAAGTCCTCTACGACATCGACATCGCGTTTCAGGAGACAGCAAAGAATCTGGGACTGAAGTTGATTCGCGCTGGGAGCCTCAACGACTCCAGTCTTCTCATCGATGCGCTAGCGGACCTTGCGCTGTACGGCAAGGACTATCCCGCCTCCAGTTCATCAGCTTCGGTAGATGCATTCCTCCACCGGAATGCCGGTAGTCCCAATTTGAATAAGCTCACTGCTTGACACTCGCGCAGCGGCCGAGATCTGAGAGACGAGATCTCGGCCGCACACCGAGTATGTCCTGCGTGACACAAACAGCCTGTCGGCGTTTCATCCTGTCAGCACACGCTTGAATTGCCCAATCCTCTTCAAGGACAATTTCCCTCTGTATGTTGGCGGATGCAATGGATCAACTGAATCAAGCTCCAATTAGTGCGACGCCGGTTGCGGACTCAATTTGGCAACAAGCTGTTGCCAAATTAAGTCCCCGTGTTGGGAACAAGAGGTTCGCTCGCACTTCCAAGATTCTCCAATTGGCATGGCGACAAGGAAGTGCAGCGTTGTCGATGAGCGTGTATTCGACGGATGCGGTGGGGCAGGGAAGTCCGTTTTGACTTTGACTAACCGTGCTGACCTCTATATCGTCCTATAGCGCGTAGCCTACAGACTGCAACGGGCGCGACGATAGGGGAGGGGAGTTCACAAAGATCCTCCCATCCGCACTTGCGGTTACGCCATTCCAGATCGTGATCGCTTTGAGCGATCGCCTCAAGCCCGTCGTTTGGATTCTCCGGGACTGCCGCCATGGACCTAACGGCAAGCATGGCGAGCCACGCGAAACATACTAACCGTGCAAACTTGCCGCCACGGCATCCCGGATGCCGATGTTCCGTCTCCGCTTTCGCGCACACCGATGGAGCAAACTTACCTCGGGACGGAAGCAATCATTCCACCGTCGACTCTTAATGACCAAGATCAAGAAATTGCAAATCCGTAAGAAACACAATATTCCCACGAGCCCCACGAATTCCGCGAAAACCTCGATAAACAAATCAGCCTGATCTCGCCTGTTTTTCAAGCACTTATGGTTGGCATTCGGTTTGCATCCACAATCGTATCAGGGCCGGGACATACATCTCGGCGGGAGGCGATGCCAATGACCTTCAAATCAGAGACACATACAAATTGGAGAACACAAATGAGAGACTGAGAGACACGCCACAAAGCAGTGGAATTCTGCACACGGACCTCGCGAACTTGGCAATCGAGGCCCACGGAGGGATGGAACGCTGGAAAGCAGTTCGAGTTTCTGACAACTCGGTGGTTCAGGCGGTGTCCTCTGGGCGTGAAAGGAAAGGCCGGATCCTGGAGCGCACAAGCGTCAAAGTGGATTTACGGAAAGAGCGGGCGTCGCATTGGCCCTTTGTGCCCACCGATTGCTACCCAACTGGTTCTTACGGCCTAGACTGACGTAGAGGGAGATGCAGGATGAACACATCGCCATCGCCAATTAAAAGGCGCGCGCGGTTCTTCACTCGACCGCGTACTTCTAGTCGCACCATCGTTGCAGGGGGGGGTGCCGAGAAGGGCAAGAAAGTGAAACCCAGAGAGACAGAGGGACTGCGACAGGCGCTGCAATCGGCGTCAATCAAGCTTTGCCCTAGTTGCGGTTGCGCATGTAGCGGTGAACCTACGTGCGCAGCATGCTTTCTATAAATATTGAGATAATGCGAGGACGTCTAGTGGTGGAACCATCAAAAGAATCTGAGTTGAGTGCGAATTTCTCGGTACGAGTGGCTCAGAATCAGCAGAGGCTGGCTGAGAATATCTTGAGCGCATACGACTTTGTCATCTGCGGAGCCGGCAGTTCCGGTTCGGTTGTAGCTCGACGACTTGCGGAGAATGCCAACGTGAAGGTGCTGCTTCTGGAAGCAGGAGGGACTGATGATTTGCCCTCCTGCACAGATCCCAACCTCTGGCCGTCGACACTCAAATCAGATCTGGCCTGGCAGTTTGAAACACAGCCAGAAAAGCATCTTCAAGAGCGCACCATCCCATACCCAATGGGAAAGGTTCTTGGTGGAGGGTCCAGCATCAACGCGTGCGTATGGGCCGTAGGTCACAAGAATGACTGGGACTTCTTCGTAGAATGTACAGGGGACCCGGCATGGAGTCACGAAGCCGTTCGCAAGCTATATCACCAGATCGAGGACTGGCGCGGAGACGGAGATATTAAGTACCGCGGATGCAATGGTCGAGTTTATGTAGCACCGAATCCCAACACACCTCTAGCGCCCGCCTTTCTCGAAGCAGCAGAGGCGGCCGGACTTCCACGGTTCGACACTCAGAATGGTCCTCTGATGGAATCGGACGGCGGCTGCTCCATAGCCGAATTGAATGTCCAAGATGGGAGGCGCCAGTCCATCTTCCGCTCCTATACCTATCCCGTGATGGACCGTCCCAATCTGACCGTACTGACAAGGGCAATCGTCACGAAGATCCTCTTCTCTAGCAACAAGGCAACGGGTGTGGAATTCATTCACCTGGGCAAAGTAATCACCGTACTGGCGGGTGTGGAGGTTGTGGTTTCATCTGGCGCGATACAGACTCCAAAGCTGCTGATGCAGTCCGGGATTGGTCCACGCGACCAACTCGTTCGCTTTGGTATACCAGTCATTAACCACCTGCCTGGTGTTGGCCAGAACCTTCAGGACCACCCGCTATCGGGCTGTCTCTGGGAAGCACCGGAGTCCCCCGAATCGACTTCTATGCTGACACAGGCCATTGCCCTGTGGAAGAGCGCTCCTGAGAAACTCTCTCCGGACGTGGCTGCGTTCCTGATTGCACGCCCGCTTGCCACGGAGAATGGAGTAGGCAAGCCGAAGAAACTGATCTGCGGAATTCGGTCGGCTGTGCTTCAGCCCAGAAGCCGTGGCCAATTGCTCTTGACTGGTCCGCAGGCCTCGGACGGCATGCGCATCGAGCCGAACCTCTTATCAGATCCGATGGATATGAACGCTGCTCTAACTGCCATCAACTTCTGTCGTGAGCTAGGGAATTCGCCTTCCTTGCGAGCAGTCGTTGATCGCGAGTTGGAACCGGGGACGCTCGACGATGCAGCTATGGAAGGCTACCTGCGGCGTACCGTACAAACCTTCTGGCACCAGAGTTGTACGGCGAAGATGGGTAACGATGACATGTCGGTAGTCGGCGGCGACTTGTTGGTACATGGAGTGCAGGGACTTCGAATCGCCGACGCTTCGGTGCTTCCTCGTATTACCACGGGCAACACTATGGCACCTTCCGTCGTGATTGGAGAGCGAGCAAGCGCCGCCATACGAAGCTGCCATAGCGTCTAACGCTTCCGGCGCAGCGGTCTAAGTTCGCCTCTGGCGACGGTGTCTGACCGGGTGAAGGCGTAGCGGTCCTCTCGAAAGAGGAGCGGCTGATCCTGCTGCGGCTCCTCAAAAAACTGGGAAAGGGAAGGTAGGATGAATCTTAGCGGAAGCACGATGATTCACGATCCTGAGCCCCAACAATTCAGCGGATCAGTCGAGATTGGAGTCTTCACCCTTCAATCGAAACAGATTGCTCATCTTTGCAAACAGAGCCTGCCGAAGGGAACTACTGGGCCGGAAGATGATGCCTCCGGGGACGACCAGCTTAATTTCGGTTCCGGAGGTTGAGGTCACGAGTGTCAGTTTGCCGCCGACGCGATCCGCCCGCTCCCGCATTCCCTGCAGCCCGAAGTGCCCGTCCTTCCCTTTATCTGTAATCGATGGGTCGATACCTATGCCGTTGTCACTGATACGCAGCGTAAGCTCCTGCGAATATCTGAGCTCGATCGCTAATTGGGTGGCCGAAGAGTGCAGACAGGCATTGCGTATCGCTTCATACCCGATGCGATAAACCTCATCACGGACGACTGGATGCATCTCACTGGCATCACCGAGCACAGAAAACTTGACCGTCATTGATCTCGGAACGAAGCCATTCTCCGTTGCCCTCTGTAATGCCTCCGCAAGATCGTTCTTCTGTGTGGTTGAGGTGCGCAGCGAATTCAATGCTGCTCGTCCCTCCTGGATTGCGCGAGCAAGCCACTCGGAGAGCTGTTCCATAGCCCGGTGCATTTGGACGGGGTCGCTGGACCGTTTCAGTGCATGATCCGCAACCAACTTGCTACCTTGAACAGTCTGGAGGAATGCATCATGGAGCTCTCTTGCCATGCGCGTGCGTTCCGCCAGCCGTTCGTCGAAGCGGGCGCTGGCGGCATTTGCGATCTGCCGAAGTCGTACTCGATACAGCACCCACACTACGAGTAAACTGGCAACCACACACAGAACACGGAGCCAACCCGTTTGATACCACGCGGGCGCAACACTGAAGTTGAGCTTGGCTCCGAGTTCATTCCATACACCATCATTGTTGCACGCGATTACCCGGAAGACATATTTTCCAGGCCCGAGATTTGTGTAAAACGCTTGCCGGCGCGAACCTGCGTCATGCCATTCGTCGTCCCAACCTTCCATCTTGTAGCGGAACCGTACTCGCTCAGGTATCGAAAGACTTAAGGCCGTGTAGTCGATTCGAAGATTCCGGGTTAAGGCGGGAAGTGACAGGTCGATAAAGCTGGAATATGTTCTATCGTCGGCGACGACAGCTCGAATCACCACCGGTGGTGGAAATGGATTCTTAAGGATATGAGAAGAGTCTATCCGCGCAACTCCCGCGCGCGTGGCAAACCAAAGCAAGCCATCGTCGCCCCGAATTGCTCCCGACGAATAAGTACCACCTCGCTGGAGTTGCTCGGGCAGATCGCTAATGAGATCAAAGACCTCGAAGTCTACCCCGTGTCCAGGATGCTGGAGCGCATTTTCAATCTCAGTTTGAGAAATGTGAACGATACCTACGTCAGCACTGAGCCACAGTCCATCATCCGGCGACGCAACCATACCTGTAATCGATCCAAATCCGCGGCCGTCGGCCCTCGTAAGGACTTTGAACCGGTCTCCGCGCAGATACGACAATCCAGACTCCCCGCCGACCCAAACCTGCCGATTACCTTCAAGGATGACATTGAATGGACCGGTTGTAAGACCATCGGCCTCGCTGAACGTCCGAATCCTGCCGTGGTCTATCTCTGCTACTACGTTTCCGTAGGCGAGCCAAACATGATCCGCAGCATCTGTAAACGCATAGTTGGCCGCCCAATCTGGATGTTGTGACAGGACTTCAACAAATCTCCAAGCTCCATCCTTCCATACAAATTCGCCGCTGCCTCCAAACGAGACCCAAACGCTCCCCGATCCATCTTTTGTTATGGAGGAAGCAATAATCGGTTCCCTTGGTGTTGTGGAGAGGCTCAACTTTTCTACTTGTTCAGGGGGAGGAATTCTTGTGAATTTATCGTGTTTCCATTGCCAGAGTGAATTTCTTGCGCTAATCCATATGGAGGCGTCTGGATCGCGGTATGCCGTCATTACATTTGTGGGGGCCTTCAATGCACGTTTGTGATCTTGGACTCTTAAGACCGGCACGGTCTTATCTCCACTTGAGCCAACCCATATATCGCCGTGGTTTCCTGGGACTAAACTGAAACTGTCGCCGGGCAACGAATACCATTGAAGATTACGATAGCGAAATCGGTCAAGTCCGCCATCGGTTCCGACCCAGATATTCCCCTCTCGATCCTCCAGGAGGGTTTCAACAACGTCGTCCGTTAATCCTCGCACGTGGGTGAATTTTTCTGAGATCTCCTTGGATTTGCGGGTGTGCGCTTGCTCCGGAAACGGAATCCGAGTTAGGGTATCGCCCCCAATCCAAAGTTCGCCATCTCGATCGAACAAAGCAGCCCTCGCATGCATGTGAAGGTCAGGTAGTTCCTCAATCTTTCCGTCTCTGCTGCGGCGTATGACGCGTACAGCGTCCTTATCGTTATCATGAAAAATGATCGTTCCATCCGGTGCTTGGATAAAGGCAAACACCCGACCTGTTCGGATTCCGGTATCCTGAAACCGCTTTTCTCCTTCGGGCAAAACAAGGATCTGGTTTCTTGCGGCAACCCAGAGTGTTCCGTCCCGGTCAACCAAAAGCTTCCAGGCCGACTTCTGCGGGAAGTTCCAATCGGTACGGATTGTTCGCCACCGCAGTCCTTCTAGCCGAGTGAAACCGCCTACGACTGCAGCCCATACAGTTCCTGTTCGATCCTGGGCGAAGGATCGAACAGCACTGACTGGAAAACCATCGCGCTCGGAGTAATTGGTCACGTGTCCCTGCCTTAGAAAACTCGCACCTCCTCTGGCGTAGCCGATCCACAAGCCTCCGTCATAGACAGACAAGAGAGCTGAAACGAAATTGGAAGGAAGTTGGCCTGTTTGTGCTCCATATCGCTCGAAGGAGATACCGTCGAACCTATAAAGACCGTCGGTCGTTCCAACCCATAGAAAGCCGTCCGTTGTTTGCGCCAACGCCGTTACAGTTCCGTTGAGTCCATTCCGGGCGTCCCACGAAGAATGGTATAGCTCATCGAGGGGCTGACAGGGATTTAATGCAAAGAGGGACACGCACAGGAGCATCGGCAAGATGCCGTTCGCAATCAGCGACATGTTCCAGCGCCACCCAGCCGACGTTGATGTTAGAGCACCAAATGGTGACGGACTAGCGTTGAGCGGGAGGGAGCGCAATTTGCTCATTTTTGTCTGTTTCCAAGCTTGCCTGTCATCGTCAGCTTTGCCTTAGGTCCCCAGCCACTCTGCAAATAGAGCAACCGAACAGCTCCTGGAGCACGATTGCTCAAGCCAAAACATCAAACAATCAATTTAACGGGTCTGTTCCACTTTGGAAACCACGTTATCTTCGGTGAATTACCTGAACTTTTTACAGGTCGGGCAAACGGTTCAGAAATGAAGCAGGCCGCGTCGTAGCGCAATCGTTACCGCATGCGTCCGGTCATTTGCTCCCAGCTTACTCACCAGATTCTTAATATGGAAACTGACGGTGGTTTCCGCGATCAGCAGTTGATCGGCAATTTGTTTATTGCGAAAGCCATCTCGAATGAGCCGGAGCACCTCCAGTTCGCGAGACGTGAGATCTTCCTCCCCTAGGTGTTCGGCTAGTCGCACTGCTACTTCCGCCGGAACATGTCGACGGCCCGCATTGACCAAACGTACCACCTCCAGTATTTCTTGCTGGGGCATGCTCTTGAGAATGTAACCCCATGCTCCCGCCCGCAATGCCCGCTGGATATCAGCGTCGCCGTCCGAGGTCGTCAGCATAATGATCCGAGCATCTGGATATTCTCCTCGAATGGAGATGAGTGTGTCCGTACCATTCGTGCCGGGAAGCCGAAGGTCCATTAGGGTGATGTCGGGAACATGACGACGGAACTCGGTGATAGCCTCCGCCGTATTTGCCGCCTGTCCAACCAGAAGCATGTCTGGCTCTGACTCGATAATCGTGGTCAATCCTTGGCGGAAGACCGGGTGATCCTCGACCGTCAGAATACGAATTGGTTTGCCATGATCCATATCCAATTGTCTCGCCTCGGACAAATACGAAGCAACTTGGTTCGGCTTCTGGTCACTGAGGTGTTCGTTCCCCGCAACTTCATCGCGGGGGCCCTTCATGGAAGGGGAGAGAATCGCAGTGAATTCCTCTTTTATCGGCAACTTGACGATCACAGCCAAGTGTCGGTCTTCCCAGCGGAAGCCCTGTCTGCCTATTCAGTTCTCTTTTCCGCTGCCTCTCCGTGGTACACAGAACCTGCAAGAATCGTAGGTGCAGCACTACGCTTTCTGGGGTTTCCTAGAAGTCTGTAACCGTCTATCCTTGAGAGAAGAAGAGAGAAAGGAGGATCTTGATTCAGGTCGGACGGCCGGAATGGGTTCAGATCTGGAACGAAGGGTCATTTCCTTTGGCTCTCCTGGCCGCCCTTTTCATGTAGTTGTGAGGTGAACGATAATTGCAGTTGGTGGCCCGATCCAGGACATGCGATGCAAACTCATACTCAACAAGCTCCCGAAGAAGAATCATCTGTCTCGCTCGCGGAAGTCCCGTCGCCATCGGTCTCCGGTCAGGGCATTTTGATGGGGAATCCGGTGAAGACGTCGGAGGATCAACTTTGGGCAATCATCGACACGATTCCGGCGCTGGCCTGGTCAGCCCGTCCTGACGGTGCGGCTGAGTTCTTCAACCGACGCTGGCTGGACTATGCTGGAATCTCTATCGAGGAGGCGCGTGACTGGGGGTGGACGACCGCTGTTCACCCAGATGACCTGAGCAGGCTCACCGACTACTGGCGATCGATTCTGGATTCCAGGGAGGCCGGTGAGATTGAAGCACGCCTGCGCCGGTATGACGGAGAATATCGATCGTTCTTGTTCCGTGCGACTCCGTCGTTTGACAACGAGGGAAGGGTTATCAAATGGTTCGGAACAAACATCGACGTCGAAGACCGAAAGCTCGCGGAATACTTGCTCGCCGGAGAGAATCTCGTTCTGGAAATGACTGCAAAGGGCAGTTCGCTGGAATCCATTCTCGAAGCCCTCTGCCGAGTTGTAGAACAGTCCGCCAGCGGGTGCTGCTGCAGCATCATGTTGATTGATCCCAGTGGCTCGAAAGTCCAACAGGCTATTGCTCCGAGCCTTCCATCCAGCTATCGCGACCGGTTTCCAGGCACACCGGTGGATCGTGAAGGCGGACCCTGCACTCTGGCGGCCCGCCGCAAGACACAAGTGGTTGTATCGGACGTGGCTGCGGACAGGCAATGGGACGCGTATGGATGGCGCGTGGCCACGTTGGCGCACGGTCTAAAGGCGTGCTGGTCGACCGCGATAATGGCCTCGAATGGCCTTGTGTTGGGCACCTTTGCGATCTATTGGCGCGAGCCGCACCGCCCAACTGAGCAGGACAAAAGAAACATCCAGCAGATGACGCATCTCGCGGCGATTGTGATGGAGCGGAAGCGCAATGAGGCGGCGCTAACTAGGGCTCTTGAAGAAATAGCCAAATCCGAAGCTGAACTTCGAATAATCGTGGATGCAATACCGCAGCTCATCGTCGTGATTGGCACCGACGGAAATCTTCAGTACGCGAATCAGGCGCTACTGGAGTACACCGGACTGACGAGGGAAGAAGTCGGATCGGAAAAGTTTCGTGAGGCTTTTCGTCCGGAGGATAGCGAGAGATTGCGCGGCCAACGCGATGCGGCAATCTCGAGAGGGATCTCATTCGAGTACGAACGACGAGTGCGCCGCAGGGATGGTCAGTATCGTTGGTTCCTGGCCCAATACAAGCCGCTGCTGGACGAACGAGGAGAGGTGATCCGCTGGTATGCGACCGGTACCGACATCGACGATCGCAAACAAGCGGAGGAGAAATTACGGCGAAGTGAATGGAATCTGCTAGAGGCCCAAAGACTGGGACACACCGGCAGTTGGAGCGTGGATATTGCATCTGGAGCTGCGACCGCCTCGCCTGAAATGCTTCGATTAGTTGGCTTCAAATCGGGCGAGGATTATTCGAGGAATGACTATCTTATTAACAAGATGCATCCGGAAGATCGGGAGCGTGTCCGGGACCTGTTTGTAGAATCTGTAAGCAAGCGAGTCGATTTTGAAGCCCACCACCGCATGCTTGGTGACGGTGGAGCTATCAGGTACGTGCATTCCATCGGCCATCCGGTCTTGAACGAAGCAGGCAACCTCATTGAATTTGTGGGTGCTGTTCTCGATACCACGGAGCAGGTGCGGGCTAGGATTGCATTGGAAAACGCTCTTGCGGAGGTCAAGCTTTTAAGAGACCAGCTCTATAAGGAAAATCTAGCGCTTCGGGATGAAGTGGATCGCGTCTCCATGTTCGAAGAAATCCTGGGTACTTCACAGGCTTTACGAGCGGTCGTGTCTCGGGTGGTCAAGGTTGCCCCCACTGATTCCACCGTGTTGATCACAGGCGAGACTGGTACGGGCAAGGAGCTAATTGCGCGCGCTATTCACAAGCGATCCACGCGATCGCAACGGGGCTTCGTCAGCGTCAACTGCGCAGCTCTGGCGCCTTCGCTGATTTCCTCTGAACTATTTGGTCACGAAAAGGGAGCATTCACAGGGGCGACCCAGCGCAAGCTGGGCCGTTTTGAGCTGGCAAACGGCGGAACGATTTTTCTCGACGAAGTCGGTGAGCTGCCAGCCGATATTCAGGTTGCGCTTCTCAGAGTGCTGCAAGAGCGGGAATTCGAGCGAGTCGGGGGAACGCAATCGATCCAGGTCGACGTCCGTGTGGTTGCGGCCACGAACCGTGATTTGGAAACCGCGATAGCAGATGGAACGTTCCGCGAGGATCTGTTTTATCGGCTCAACGTTTTTCCAATCCAAATGCCGCCCCTGCGTGAGCGGAAGGACGACATTCTGGCGCTGCTTGAATACTTCGTCCAGCGTTTTGGCCGAAAGCTAGGCAGGACCTTCTCGAAGATCGACAAGCGCACTGTCGAATTGTTTCGATCGTATGATTGGCCAGGCAATGTCCGCGAGTTACAGAACGTCGTCGAGAGGTCGGTTATCGTAAGTCCTGATGACGTGTTTTGTGTTGACGAGGCCTGGCTGTCTACAGACGTAGCGAAGACTCAGTCGGCGCAACGCATACCTGAGTCTACGAATGGTGACTCGGGTCGCGAGCGGCAGATCATTGAAGCGGTACTCGCGGAAAGTGGAGGCCGGGTTTACGGTACCAACGGAGCTGCAGCCAAGCTTCGAATTCCACCGTCAACCCTTGATTCCAAGATCAAGAAACTGAAAATCCGTAAGAGCCACTTCAAACTCAACTAGAGCCGTCTACCCTAGATGAAAACCACGGATTCCGCGAAAACCACACTAGACAAATCAATCTGCACCGTTGCTTTTCAAACGCTTACAAATGGCATTCGATTTGCATGATGCGGTGGGAGTCTTCGTCCCGTGTGATCACTGTACCCCGACGCTGAGGCATGCAAGATGTTTTCGGTTCAGCTCCATCCATATCAGCTAAATTCGATGAGCTACCACTTATGCTTCTGTGGAGTGGTCAGCTGTGAATTCACTAGAGCAGCAGCATCGGAACCATCCGGCCGACAAGACCAAGAAGCTTAGCGGCAAATCGCCAGTCCGAAAGGCCCCGACACGAGATCGTGGAGCCTTTCTCGACGCTAGACCTGAGCCATTGCCGCCATCAACAGCCAGTTCGACACCTGTTAGGAAGCTCGAATCATCGACGAGAAACACTGCGGAGCGTTGACTGAACCTTGAACGCGAATCACAAATTGCTCTGATTCAGTCACGCATTAAACCCTACTACCAACTGGGTACACCAACTCCATCGAGTTCTCCCCCCACCTCAGACCGTGACGAGAACGGGCGAACGGGATAGATAATCACCGTCTGGAGTTTGCCAGTTGAGTGCGGCGGAGCTGGCTCCATAGCTCGATCATTCAGTCGGGTCATTAACAGGCAATTTCGGAGAATGTTTGTTGGAGACGAGATCAGGCTGACTTTGGATCGTAGAATTCATGGAATTCCACGAATTCCATGAATTCCACGATAACGACTTTGCTTAATTCGACGCCTTTTCAGATGTTTGTGGATGGTATTCGACTTGCACTGTCAATCGCGCTCCTGATCGTCATTTGCGCTTCGGCACGGAGAGCGATGCGAATGCCCTTCAAGATTGAAGAACTCGTCGGCGGACCCTTTAATCCGGACGCAATAATGCGGCGAACAGGCCTCATGCAATCTGTGTGTCTCAACAACATCAATTGGAAAAATAACCAGAGAACTGGAGAACAAATGAGCGTCAACCTCAGTCGCTTGACAAGAAAGACTACGCGAGTTCGTAGCCTGTTCGTAGCCATTCTCGTGCTCGGATGGGTATTCGGCAGGGTCGCCCATGCTGGGGCGCAGAAAATCACGCCTCCAACCACTCCTAAAGCGCTTACACCACCAGCGGGAAACTCTGCATTTTTGTTGGGTCAAGCGGTGGGGACTCAAGGCTATGTTTGCCTGCCCACAAGCGCAGGCGCTTCGACCGCTTCCTGGACCGTAAACGCCGCTCGCCCCGAAGCTACCCTTTTTGTTAATGTCTTTGATCGGTACGTGGAGGTAGTCACACACTTCCTTAGCCCCGATACCAACCCCAACCAGGTCGCCCCAAACCCGCTCCCGTTCGGCAGCGCAAGCTGGCAGAGTTCCTTCGACAGCAGCAAGGTGTGGGGAAAAACGCTGCAATCGATTCCCGCTGGCTCCGACCAGAGTTGCCCGAATAGTGGCGCCATTCCCTGTCTCTTATTGCAGTCAATCGGGACGGAAGCGGGACCAGCTGGCGGTAGCTTCTTGGCCAAAACCACGTTCATCCAACGTTTGAACACCCAAGGAGGATCTGCCCCCAACACCGGTTGCTCGATCCTAAGCGATGTGGGTAAGCAAACGCTCGTGCCGTACACCGCCGACTACTACTTCTTCCAAGGGGACAAATAGCGAGTCACACTCCTCTGTCGCCGATCATCCACGAGCACAGTCTGCCTAATCGGCGATCTTAGAGATGACCCGCAACACAGAACGAGAGGGAATTGCCGGTCTGTGCTCCAACCAACAATAGCATCAGAAAGAGGACACAATGAGGGGAAGTCGACCTTTCATTTCGGTGATAGTTGACACAGTGATTCGGTGATTGATAGCCCTGTGGACATTGGTCCGGGAGTGGACCAGATGAGAAAGTGTTTGAACACGATATTGAAACGAAGCACGTCTTGTTCTCTCAGCATCCAAGGCAGCTGATAAGGAAAATAGAGTTAAGATGCCGAACATGAATGCAGGACCTCGGGAACAGATCCTTCCCATGGCTTTAGACTTCTGGAAAGCACGAGCGACGATGCCTTCACTATGAACGACACGAAAGTAAACATAACGCAGATAGCCAACGTTCATACGGATGGTGACTTGGTCGTAATGTTTGTAGAAAGATCGATGGGTTGATTCGTGCCACTGAAGCGAATCACTCGTCTCGAAGATAGAACCACAGTCATTGCTCTGATGACATTGCCTCTTTAAGGGGGAATCAATGCTGTGCTAACGCAACTGGATCTTATGAAGTAACGTGAGCTGTCGCTCGCGTGCTTCGGGAGATGTGCCATATCACTTATGAGATATCAAGACGCTGTTGATCACTTATACGCCCGCGGATATGAACTGGCACCACACCCTGGTGAAACTTCACCCAGTGAGTTTGACGTTAATCATATGCGTATTCTGGCTGGTGCGCTCGGGGACCCGCACCTTAAGTTCTCTTCTATTCTGATCGCCGGCACCAACGGCAAAGGATCAGCCGCCGCCACTCTTGCCAGCATTCTCGATGCCTCTGGCTACAAGACAGGCCTTTATACTTCACCGCATCTTTCTCGCATCAATGAACGTGTCCAGACGTCGGCACAGGATGTCCCAGGCAATCGCCTCCGCTCCATCGGTGACGATACCTTCGCTCGCCTCTATGTTCAGGTCGATGATGCGGCTACCGAGCTTGTTCGCCAGGGCGCTCTTCCGCATTCACCCTCACTCTTTGAGGTCGTGACGGCTCTCGCCTTTCTCCACTTTGCCGAGCAGCAGGTCGAAGTAGCCGTTATCGAAGTTGGCCTTGGCGGGCGCCTTGATGCCACCAACATCGTCCAGCCTCTTGTCTCCGTCATTACGGACATCGCCCTCGATCACATGGAGTGGCTCGGCAGCACTATCGCCGAGATTGCCCGCGAAAAGGCAGGGATTCTCCGCCCTAAAGGCATTTTGGTGACTCTGCCCCAACATCCGGATGCCAACAACTCCATCGATAATGTCGCCGTTAGCCTCGACGTCCGTCGCATTAATGCAGCCGATTACATCCCTCCCCGTACCGAACGCCTTCAAGACACGCGCAACCAATACACGATTGCCTTTGCCGGTCGTTGCCTTCATGTAAACTCGCCTCTTCCCGGCGAACATCAGCGTCGCAACGTGGCTTTGGCCCTCGCCGCTGCAAATGAGCTTCAGAAGAATCAGCACTTCACAAGAATTACTCAGAGCTCCATCGAACAGGGCATCCGTCAGACCCATTGGCCAGCACGTCTCGAATCCCTTTTGGGCGATAACAACACGCGCATTCTCCTCGACGTCGCCCACAACCCCGCCGGTATTTGGACGCTTCGCTCTTATCTTTCGTCACTTTTCAGCAGCGACAATGTCGCACCGCGCCACCTCATCTTTGGAGCGCTCCGTGACAAGTCCATTCAGGAGATGGCGCAGGTACTATTCCCACTTTTTACCCGCCCCACCGATCGCATTCATCTTGTAGCTGTGAACAATCCACGTGCAGCCTCGCTGGACGATCTCAAAGCAGCGTCCGACGCTATCGACACCCCAACCTCTACGCATGTCTCTATCGCCGATGCTCTTAAAGACGCCCCAGCCACCGGTAACTCCATCATCGTCATCGCAGGCTCACTCTACTTGGTGGCTGAGGCGCGCACTCTACTCCTGGGTGACCGCATATGAACACATCGCCATCGTCCATAAAAAGGCGCGCGCGGTTCTTCACTAAACCGCGTTCTTCTAGTTGCACCATCGGGACCATAATCGTGGATTTTATGAGACCGCTTCTAGCAATATTGGCTTTTTGCCTGCGGTGAATCGATGTCAACCATAGTTCGGGTTCAGTCGTCATCGGAGTTGCTGCGCCTTGAACTTCTTCGCCTTCGAACATAGGCTCTCTATATCTGCTTCGTGATGAGGGGCGGAATTAGTGGAAAAGAGTCGTGACCTCGATCGGCCTCGAAGAGTTTTTCTGGCTGGTGGAAACGGGCCAGTCTGTTCTACCTGTCATAGCCGCAGAACTCGTAGGCAGTACCTCCGTCAAGAATTGGCGGGATCTTATGATTGGCCAGGTAACGTCCGCGAGTTGCAGAACGTCGTCGAGAGGTCGGTTATCGTGAGTACCGATGAGGCGTTTTGTGTGGATGAAGCCTGGCTATCTACAAGCTCTGCGAAGAAGCGATCGGCGCAACGTGTGCCTGAGCCTGCGGACGGCGACTCGGGTCGCGAGCGGCAGATCATTGAAGCGGTACTCGCGGAAAGTGGAGGCCGAGTTTACGGTACCAACGGAGCTGCAGCCAAGCTTCGAATTCCACCGTCAAATCTTGATTCCAAGATCAAGAAACTGCAAATCCGAAAGGGCCACTGCAAACTCTACTAGAGCCGTCTATCCCAGATGGAAACACGCATTCCGCGAATTCCGCGAAAACCCCGATACCAAATTGGGCTACTTTAACGCCTTTTCAAGCACTTGCGAATGGCAATCTGCTTGCTGTGGTAAACACGCATCCTGGTCGTAACCTTTGGCTCGGCGGGGAGGCGATGCCAATGAGATTCATGATATCGACCGGTTCGTCAGCGAGGGAATGCCATCGTGTTTCGTGTGAGTGGACGGATGCAAATCGAATGTGTGGACACGATCAAGGAACTGATCGAAATGGATGCGTGCGACTCGCAAGACGAAGTCGGCGTGAAACTCTTTGCTCATATCGCAACCGATGAAATCCTTGTGCGAGCGGCTAAGTCAGGGGATCGCTACGCGTTCGCGGAGTTGTGGGAGCGACAATCGAACACAGCATTCAAGGTGGCTTATCGGATCATGAAAAACCGAGACGACGCAGATGACGCGATTCAGGATGCATGCATGAAAGCCCATGTTCATTTGACAACTTTCGATGGTAGGGAAAAATTTTCGACTTGGCTCACGCGTATTGTAAACAATTTGGCGCTTATGACTCTACGTAAGAAAGACACTCGCCCTGAGACTTCTATGGAGATTGCTGACGGCAAGACCCGGCAGCAATGGGAGATTGCAGACCAAAACGAAGAATGTTGAAGAGCGATACGCAAGGCACGAAAGAATAGAGCGCTCGAAGCGAGCAATCTGTCGTCTACAGACGCCTCTGCGAAATGTGGTTGAGATTCATCAATCGAATCATAGGTCGGTAAAGGAAATCGCCGATCTCGCAGTCCTCTCTGTTGCCGCAACTAAGTCTCGTTTGTTACGCGCCAGAAGAGCCCTGCGTAAGGATTTGGTGGAAAGACGAGAGAAGCAATGCCCCGTTGTTCAAGAAAAGTATCGATAAGTATTCCATTCGTCCCGGGCTTAGACAATGTACCCGTCTCGGTCACGAGATTGGTCGTCACGTTCACTTTGCATTTGCTTTGGGTAGGCATTGGCTTATAGGGGATAAGAATAACTGTTTGGACGTGTCGCGATTAGCGGCCGATACTCGGGATTGAAAAGGAGACGCACCATGAAAGCAGCAACCTCACATCAACTGGCTAAGTCGGTTTTTGTAGCGTTCACGGCATTGGGCATAACATTCACCCTTCATGCAGAAATCCGCTCAAAGTCGCAGGGATTGATCGTCGTCCAGCCACGCGACCTGCCAGAAGTGGCGCAGATGCCTGGCAATTCGTTATTTCTACATTCAGACGGTTCTGGTGAAACCTATCTTTACATCGAGCAGCAGCAGGGTGCGCGCCTCACGACCTTTGATGTCACCGACCCAAGCAAGATCAAGCTGGTGGGGTCGATCACGCTAACCGTTCCCAGCGCGTTCGACTTCGTTCGTCCGCTCGATGGTCATGGAGAACTTGTACGATTCCGCGATAGTAAGGGAGTCGCTGTTCTCGATTTGCACAATGTGAAGGCACCGTCGTTGCGAATGATCAGTGGTCTATCTGAGTCTGGCTCTACACAGTCACTTGGTGAGACTGGCTTGCTCATGGTGGATGAACCCTACAACTACGTGCGCGCAACTCCCCGGGATTATCAGGTGGTCGATATCTCCTTGCCCTCCGAGCCTGTGCTGCTGACAACGGTTAAGGAGGTCAGGCACCAAGTGGTGAGAGACGATACTGGCACTACGTTCCTGCTAGGTAGCGAAGGGTTGACGGTAGTTCGGCGCACCAGCGTCGAAAATGACTACAAGACACACCTGATGCAGATGTCTTCTAACTAAACCGCAGCGGGGAGGGTGCTATGCACGGTAACCTTCTCCCCAATTACGGACTTTTGATTAAGAAACTTCGCTAGAGACGGCCATGAACATTCAGCAGCTTAGGACGGACGAGACAAGTAAAGCGAACCATCTCATATCCGACTTTGCCAGGGATGTGAATGTCGAAGGCAAGCATGTAGTCGACACAGAGCAGTATGGGGCCATGGCGCGTCCTCATTTCGACGACGTTGCCTTTGGGCTTTCTCTCTTTATGATGCTTTTCCTTATCGCATCTGTCGTTGCGATTGCAGCTTATACCGTTAGCTAGATCGGGCGGATTCCGCAGGAGTAACAGTATGCGACATAGTCATGGCGATGCGAAACCTGCCGAAGGCCAAGGTTGCGTTGGGTACGAGCGCGACACTGGCGGGGTGTCCTAAAGGGCTCTGCAGTCGCGTGAGGTATCTCATGATCAAAGGGAAAGAAGGGAGTTGACTTGAGGTGAAAAGCGTACGTCGGGATTTTCTCAAAGCCACGGGAATGCTGGGACTCAGTGCTTTTGTTGCCGCTTGCAAGAACGGCACAATAGCGTGGACAGTGATCGATACAGGCGTCCCTGAATCCAAAGGGACGGGATCGAATCTCAGGACCTGGGCGAGGTATCCGGAGAAAGTTGATCTGATGATGTTGGCTGATCGACCGCCACTTCTTGAAACACCCCTGCGTTACTTTTTGAAGGATCTAACCCCCAATGATGCTTATTTTGTTCGCTGGCACTACGCTGGACTACCAACGCGTGTCGACTTGCGAACATTCAGAACGCAGGTGACCGGTGCAGTCGATCGACCGCTGCAGCTATCGTTTGAAGACTTACGAACGAAGTTTGAACCCGTTACGATGACCGCCTTCAGCCAGTGTTCGGGCAACTCGCGCAGCTTCTTTCGTCCGCAGGTGCCGGGCGCGCAGTGGACCAACGGTGCGATGGGAAATGCACGCTATGTTGGAGCCCGATTGAAGGATGTGCTGAAGGCCGCGGGAGTCAAGGCCGGAGCCGTGGAGGCGAGCTTTCGCGGCTTGGATGTGCCTCCCCTGCAGTCATCTCCTCACTTTGAGAAGCCCCTTACGATCGATCACGCGCTGAATGGGGAATCGATCATTGCTTACGAGATGAACGGCGAGCCGCTACCGATGCTGAATGGATTTCCCGTGCGTTTGATAGTGCCCGGCTGGTTCGCCACGTACTGGGTCAAAGCTCTCAGCCAGATCACCGTCCGTAGGGAGACGCTGCATAACTTCTGGGTGGATACCGCGTACCGAGTTCCGACGACGCCGGGCTACTCCGAAGACCCACATCACCCCAACGAGCAGACTACCCCAATCACCAGACATCCGACACGATCGGTATTTGTAACACCAGAGCCCTCCGCGCAATTGAGAAAAGGCTCTCAGGTGGAAATCCAAGGCATAGCCGTCGATGATGGCACAGGCATTCGACGCGTGGAAGTATCGACAGACGGTGGGCGCGCCTGGACCGATGCGGCCCTCGACCGCGTGATCGATAAGTACTCGTGGCGGCGATGGCGAATGAACTGGCGTCCGACGGAAGTTGGTCGGTACAGCCTGCAATGCCGTGCGACGAATGCCACCGGAGAGACGCAGTCGGCCTATGAGTGGAACCACGGCGGATATTGCCGCAATGTCATCCAAACACTCGATGTGGACATAGTAGCGTAATGCAGACTCTGCGTGTGGTCGTCGTGTTGTTGATCGTTGCTGTGGCGATGCTGGCCTATGCCCTGTGGGGGCGGTCAGGACGCGAACGCAGTGCCGCGTTGCCGACACCAACGCCGGTGATTCCGGTCTCTCGCCTGACAGAAGTCAAGCCCGTAAAGGAAATTGACTTGGAGTATCATTCGCCCGATCTGCCACCGGGGCCTGGGCAAGACGTCTTTGCGACGCAGTGTGTCATCTGCCATTCACCTCGATATGTGCTCAACCAGCCCGCCTTTCCGCGCAAGACCTGGACGGCTGAAGTACACAAGATGGTCAAGGCGTATGGAGCGCCGATCGCCCCAGAACAGGAAAAAGAGATTGTCAACTATCTGGTTTCCTGGCATGGCAAGGAAGATATGCCGGCTCAATCGAATTCCAAGGTGAAGTAGCCACCCCCTTCGTTGGACACAGCAAACACGTTTTGGAGGGAGCTTTGAACGGTAGACAGCATACTGCAGACAACAAGTACACCGCTGACGAGCCAATGATGAGGGCAGAGCTGCCGCGCGTCGACTACGACCTCATTCGATGGCACGGCCATGCCGCGTTGATTACGGTTCTTATCTCGGCGCTATTCGGAATTCTGGTGGCAACGAAGTTCAATTTCCCAACCTTCCTGGGCGGCCACGCATGGGAGACCTGGGGAAGGCTCCGTTACAACCACACCCAGGGTATCTTCTTCGGTTGGCTTGGGAATGTGTTCATTGCCTTCTGCTACTACGTTGTACCCCGATTGACAAACCGTCCGGTCACCAGCCGCAGACTTGGCTGGGGCATCTTTTGGGTGTGGAACTTTGCCGTTGTGCTGCCGGGATGGATTCTGGTATGCGCAGGCTTCAGTCAGCCGCTCGAGTGGGCTGAGTTTCCCATCATCGTTGATCTGTTCGTGATCCTCGCATTTGTGCTGATGCTGGTGCAGTTCGCAAGGCCAATTCTTCGTGTGCCTGCAGGAGATCTCTACGTTTCGGGCTGGTATATCGTCGGCGGCCTGGTATTTACCACCCTGGCCTACCCGATCGGAAATCTTGTTCCAGAGCTGGCATCGGGGGCAAAGGGTGCGGCCTTTAGCGGACTGTGGATTCATGATGCGGTGGGGCTGTTCGTTACTCCTTTGGCGCTTTCGATGGCGTATTACGTGATCCCCTCGGTGACGCGAAGACCGATCTACAGCCACTTTATCTCGATGATGGGATTCTGGCTGCTCTTCTTCATCTATCCGCTGAACGGAACTCATCACTACGTGTACTCCGCGATTCCAATGAGCGCCCAGCGTGGCGCGATCATCGCATCGATCTATCTCGGCCTAACCGTAACTCTGGTAGTGACCAATCTTCTCCTGTCGCTACGCGGCTCGTCAGATAAAGTCGGCGGAAACGTGCCTTTACGCTTTGTATGGTTTGGCGTGGTGGCGTATCTGCTCGTGAGCCTGCAGGGATCGATGCAGTCGATTATGCCGGTAAATCGGTTCATTCACTTTTCAGACTGGGTGATCGGCCACTCGCATCTCGCCATGATTGGATTTGCGAGCTTCATTGCCGCCGGCGCTTTGGCGCACGTCTGGAGCAGCCTCCCCGGCGCACGCTACAACGTGGAGGCGATAAGCTGGGCCTATTGGTTGCTCGCTATAGGACTTAGCCTGATGGTGATTGATCTTACTGCGGCTGGATTAGTGGAAGGTCAGTTGTGGGTCAGTCGCGCACCATGGATCGATTCGGTTCGGGCTATGTATCCATACTGGCTGACGCGAACTATATCGGGCATTCCAATTCTTGCTGGCTTTCTGTTGTTCTGGATTGGCCTCGTGACCGGGCCCAGGAATGCAGCGCGGCCAGCGCCCGCGAATATCAAGAGCACCCTCGATGGCAGCGCAGGGACTGGCCAGGACGATCTTCAGGACAAGCATATCTTTCACGGAACTCCATCGATCCTCGGCTATGCGTTTGTGATTGCATTTGTAGCTGGGTTTGGCTTTTTCATCCTTTCCTTTGTGGTCCTGGGCATTCTGCCCGCGCGACAACTCGAGGCGGAGATCAAGCGCACGGCGCCACATGCGATGCAGCCGTTGACAGCTGCTGAACAGCATGGTCGCGAGATATATGGACGAGAGGGATGTGCTTATTGTCATACAGAACAAGTGCGCGTGATCACCGCTGATGTAGTGCGCTTCGGTGGTCCCACTGCCCCATGGGAGACACAGTATGACTATCCGCACCTGTGGGGAACTCGACGCATTGGACCGGATCTTTCCAGGGAGCATGGGCTGCGCGCCGATGACTGGCACTTTGCTCACCTTTTTGATCCGCGCGCGACGGTGCCCGACTCGATCATGCCTGCTTACTCATGGATGTTCAACGGATCTGCCGCCAAGCCGAACCGGGATGCTTTGGACTTAGTCGCTTACCTACGATCGCTGGGGCGGGAGCGGGAACTTGCTGGAGATTCGGGCAATGAGCAAGTCGATCACGGTATGGCAATGGAGATGACTTCGGGTTACACCGCGCAAGGCATTCCGGATACCAGGCCGCTCATCGACGTAGGAGGCATTAATCCGGATGCGCCCATTTTCGCAATGGCTGGAATGTCAGATGCAGCAAACAAAGCACGTGGAAGAAGCGTCTTTCAGCATAATTGCTCCGGATGTCATGGTGTGAATGCAGACGACCACGGCATAGCGCGTCCGGGATTATTGCCAGCTCCCGCGAATCTGTTCCATCATCACTATTCCGACGCAGACCTGGCGACTATTCTCTGGGACGGAGTCTATGGTTCCGCGATGCCGACGTGGAGGCAGTTGGACAAGGCAGACCTGGTAGCCGTGGCTGCCTATGTGGAATCGTTGCAGGCGCCGATTACAACAGTGTCCATGTCGCCACAGGATTTGGATGCCGCGTCCAAACTGTTTGCGGCTAATTGCGTGAGCTGCCATGGAGAGCACGGTGACGGCGATGGACCGTCAGCCGGTGCACTCAAGCCATCTCCAGTCAACTTCCACGTTCGTCAGCCTACGGCAGACAGAGCATGGTCGGCGATTGAACGGGGAATTCCCGGGAGTTCCATGCCCGCATGGAAAAGCCGCCTGAGTGATGACGAACGACGCTTGCTGGTGAAGTACGTCCAAAGCATGTACGACAGCGGGCAGAAGGAGGCGCAAGACCAATGATCAATACAATTGTTGGAGCCATAACCGCTATCGCTTTCGGCATTCTCATATTTTGGATATTTCGGCCTGTCGCCCGAGAATGGTTCGAGTTTCCAAAGTACAAAATGCTCGAGGATGACAAGCGATTCTACGAGTTTGATGAGGACCGGGATCCGCGCGGAGGAGATAGCCCGAAAATCTGATGGAGCGATTACACCTTGCTGCATTAGAGGAGATGCATAAAAGATCGTGAAAAGCCATGCTTGGACGGATGCTCCGGATTACCGGAGCATCCGTCTCACATTGTTACGCGCCAGACGGATTTTGCGCAACGCTTTTCAACTCAAAGAATCTATCCCTTCACACTGCTCAATAGCGACCTGCGGAAAGAGTAAGCACGAGTAAGCCCCAAAAAGAGAAGCGAAAGCGGATGCCGATTACTTGCGCTCACTGAGCGAAATCAAGGTTATGGCGATCGTCAGGCTCGCACTCGGCTCTTCACATTTATCTATGCTGATGGGCGAAATTTAGGGAAGGTGTGCTTCGAGGATTGACTCGATACGTCGGTTTGCGGCGAGATTTGTGAGCAGCGTTTTAGGATGTTCCGAGAGGCGGGGAGCCGCTTCAAACTTAAAATTCTGCTAACCCATCTACTCAGATAGAAACACGATATTTCCGCGAAATCCGCGACTTCCGTGAAAACCCCGATAACAAATCAGCCTACATCGAGTGCCTTTTCAGGCACTTAGGAATGGCAATCGACTTGCATTAGTAATCGCACATTCTGGCCGTAACTTACGGTTCGGCGGAGAGCGATGCAAATGGCCTTCAGGATTGAACGGCTCGTCGCCGGGAGAATGTCATCGTGTCGCGTGCGTGTGACCGGTGCATATCGAATGTGAACTAGTGAACCACCGATCTCTTCCGCGGAAGGATAGTGGCAGGACCAAAGCCAGCATCGTTCTCCGTCAATACTTTGATCGGGATAAACGATATCGAATCATTTCTTGATTTATTTGCCGACGACCCGAAGGGTTGTCGATGACACGGAAAGGTCAAGTTATGCGGGAATTTCTCGACATCATTGTTAGTGCCCGTGCGATGCTTCCTAACGGCCTTTCAGATATTCCATCACGGCAGGTCCCCACTGGATGATCATGTGCTTTTTGATCCGAAAGCCACCGGACTGCCGACCACGCACAAACCGACCGGCGCGCGTGTGCACAACATGGGACGCCCATAAAAAAGGAACTTCAAAAGGGAGAAATACGATGTCCGTCGCCAAAGCAACAACTCAACGTCCTCCGTTGCCGTCATTTACACGCGAAACGGCTATTGAGAAGGTTCGACTGGCAGAAGATGCCTGGAACTCTCGTGATCCGGAAAGGGTAGCCCTGGCTTACACAGTTGACTCACGCTGGAGAAACCGCTCGGAATTTGTGAACGGAAGGCAAGAAATCGTCGCGTTTCTCAGACGCAAATGGGCGAAAGAGCTGGACTATCGACTGATCAAAGAGCTTTGGGCGTTCGAGGGAAACCGTATCGCCGTGCGCTTTGCCTATGAATGGCACGATGCCTCCGAGAATTGGTTTCGCTCGTATGGCAATGAGAATTGGGAGTTCGATGAAAACGGGTTGATGCGCTTGAGGCTTGCTTCAATCAACGATCTGACAATCAAGGAGACGGAGCGCAAGTACCACTGGGCACTCGGGCGCCGCCCGGATGATCATCCGGGACTAAGCGATCTTGGCTTCTAGGACCAATCCATTCACGTACAGGCGAGCACTTTATCTAAGGTGTGAAGGTTCCAGCGGCCCAGTTGCTTCTGCACATGGCCTGGCGGACGTGCAGCCGCCAGCTAAGTCAATTAGTACTGTAAAGAAGATCTATCGTGCCACTCGCTCGAAAGGATCTTGCGGAGGGTAAGACTGCCAACTACCACAGGACCATCGGAGAAGTGCTCTATGACGCACGGGTTTAGTCTTGAACGCCCGAAGGACGATCGCTTCGAGCTCATCGCGGAGCATCCAGCCCAAGATTTCAACTTTGATCCCAGCTTCTTGGGCATTCAGCGATCGAGAGCTGCATTTTTATCCAGGTACGCTCAATGCTGGGCTAGCCGTGGATCAGAAACGTGCCTTTTGCAAAGCAATCGCGGACGGATCGCACGAGCGTCACAGCCTGCGCAGGGAAGGCGTGTTCATTCGTCTGG
Organism: Edaphobacter aggregans DSM 19364; assembly: GCF_000745965.1. Lineage (GTDB taxonomy): Bacteria > Acidobacteriota > Terriglobia > Terriglobales > Acidobacteriaceae > Edaphobacter > Edaphobacter aggregans. The sequence goes on from NZ_JQKI01000035.1 coordinate 36,013, forward strand.
TCGAAATCACCAAAGAGAACTGGTCGTTTGGAAACGGTAAGGCACAATACGAAAAATAGGTGGGAACGCCGCACTTGACGAGCAGATCAGACGTTGCGCATACGAATCTATCTCGAAACCAGAATATGGATGTGACTACTTGTCGCCAAATTGTCCTCGCCGCCCGACGAGAGGGGAAACCCCAATTGACCGACCCATTAATTCTGATAACCGGTGAAATAGGACTTTTATGCAAACCAGTTATTCCCCATCTCCTAGGCCTTTGACGCTCGCAGAAATCCGGACGCTTGCTCTCGCGTCCCTTGGTGGGGCCCTAGAGTTCTATGATTTCGTCATCTTCGTTTTCTTTACCGCTGTGATTGGCAAGCTGTTTTTCTCTTCCAGTCTTCCAGAGTGGATGCGGGAAATTCAGACCTTTGGCATCTTTTGCCGCAGGTTACCTGGCACGCCCTTTGTGCGGCGTTGTTATGGCACATTTCGGCGACATACACGGCCGCAAACGCATGTTCACGTTGAGCATTCTGCTGATGGCAATTCCTACCTTACTGATCGGGTGTTTGCCAACATATCATGCGGCAGGAGTGGTAGCACCCTTGCTCCTCATTGCGATGCGGCTATTGCAAGGAGTCGCAATCGGCGGCGAAGCGCCTGGAGGTTGGGTGTTTGTCGCCGAGCACGCACGACCGCAGCGGGTCGGACTTGCCATTGGACTGCTCACCGGTGGTTTGAGCTTAGGAATACTGCTGGGATCTTTGGTAGCAGTCGGCCTCAATGCCAAGTTCAGTCAGGCAGAGATAGCAAGTGGTTTTTTGGCGAATTCCATTTGTGCTTGGAGGTGTCTTTGGCTTTATTGCGATGTTCCTGCGGCGTTGGCTCAACGAGACGCCCGTTTTTGAAGGGATGCGACGGCGGGCGGCGCTATCTCGCGAACTGCCTCTACGTGCTTATTAAAAAGCCACGGGCGAGCTGTAGCTACCTCCGTAATCAGCACCTGGATGCTGACAGCAGCCATCGTAGTCGTAATTTTAATGACACCGTTGCTGTTGCAGAAACTCTTCGGGCTTTCGCCTCGTGAGACCCAGATGGCAAACCTCGTCGGCACAGCAGCGCTTTGCCTCTCGACAGTAGCGATAGGAGCCGCAACAGACCAGTTCGGCATTCGGCGCGTCTCCATCCCAATCCTGTTGTTGCTGATTGCCGCGACTTATGGACTCTATTTCGGCGCTGAACATGTACCCTCCGCACTACTCTCGCTTTACTCGCTCGGTATCGGCGCAGGCGGAGTGGTGCTGACTCTCATTCTTATGGTTCGCGCGTTTCCACCGCAGGTGCGCTTTACGGGTGTCTCATTCTCCTACAACATTGCTTAGGCGGTCTTCGGCGGTTTGACTCCGTTAGTCGTTTCGTGGCTCGCTCACGCCGACCGGTTCAGCCCGGCACACTACATCGCGGTTGTAACAATGTTAGGTCTTGTAGCGATGTTTATGGCACCGGCAGCTGCCCTTCGAAACGACAGGAAAGACAGCGTCGTGGCGAGGCTCTCATGAGACGGAGCTACGGCGACTCATTGGACCCAACGGCTGTCCGATGTGAGCAATCGCCGACCAGGTTCCTGAATAGCTTTATCAACCAGAGAAAAAAAGGCACGGGTCTTTGGGACATCATTACAGTTGGAAGGATATCGAATGCATACCTCACAAAAAGGACTTTTCAACCGAGTTATCAAAACAACGGACGAACCCATGTTTACGGTAGTAGGAATTTTGCTGCAGTTTGTATCGACACCTGATCAGAACGGCGGAGATCTGAGCGTGATGCGCGCCGGATTACCGCCACAAGCTGTCATCCCACTACACAGCCACAACGACGCGGAAATATTCTACGTGCTTGAAGGAGCGATGGACGTCTATCAAGACGACGAAATATCTTCAGGATGGCAGACATCTAGCGCCGGTGAAGTCGTAACGATCGCGAAAGGGGTCAAACACGCGCTTCGTAACCCAAACTCAACGCTGGTGAGGATGGTTTCGGTGAGTGAACGACAACTTTACTGCTTTTTCCGTGAGTTGGCGGAGCCTCTTGATCCTAACGCCCCGCCATCAGCCCCGACACCGGAGGCAATGCAGAAGCTTTTTGAAGTGGCTGCGCGTTATGAGTATTGGATCGGCTCACCATCAGAGAACGCAGCCATCGGGATAAATCTGGGCTGACATTGTGGGAGTCAACCCAGCCGAAGGATGTTCTTCGTTTGCCGCACCAGCCAATGAACTGCGCAGAGTAAAAATTGAACTGCGGGCCAACCCGATTCACCGCTAGCTTCCTGCACGTCATCCAAGGCAAGAAAGGAAGAGACACAGCCGAGCCGACTCCAGCAAAGAGGCCGATCCTCGGACAAGTCAAGATTTGGGAGCTGCGAATAAACTCCTAGCGTGGGTGCTAGTTCCACAAGAAAGCCTGCTAATGATTCCGCGTTGTGGGAAAGGCACCACAAGGGCAGGGCCCTTCGGGGCGAAGTGAACACAAATTCGATATGGCGGAGTCGCTCGTATTCGATAGGCGACACGGAGAAGGGCTGAGATCATGGGACCGGATACGCGCATTCAGGATCTGCTGGGCATTGAACTTCCGACTCTTCTGGCGCCTATGGCGGGAGCCGTTTCGTCCGAATTGGCGATTGCTGTGGCTGAGGCCGGAAGACGTGGCTCTCTTCCTTGCGCGATGCTGAGCACCGGTCAGGTACGAGCCGAGCTGGCAAGAATCCGGCAGCGCACCGCGCGTCCCATCAATCTCAACTTCTTCTGCCACCATTCGCCTGCGGTCGATCTGCAGTGGGAGATGGCCTGGAGAGAGCGCTTGTCAGGCTATTATCTTGAGCTTGGTCTGGATCTTAAGGCACCGGTTCAAAGTACTACCCGCACGCCGTTCGATGGCGCGATGTGGGATCTAGTGGTCGAACTTAGGCCGGAGGTGGTCAGCTTTCACTTTGGTCTTCCGGACAAGGAGCTTCTTGCGCACGTCAAGGATACGGGCGAGAAGATCCAATCTTCCGCAACAACCGTGGACGAGGCGCGATGGCTCGAGGACGCGGGCTGCGACACGATTGTTGCACAGGGCTATGAAGCGGCCGGCCATCGCGGAATGTTTCTCACGCAGGATATATCTACGCAGCTAGGCACCTTCGCGCTGGTGCCTCAAGTGGTCGATGCTGTGAAGGGGCCAGTTATCGCGGCCGGGGGCATCGCGGATGCGCGAGGAATTGTAGCGGCGTCCGGCCTCGGCGCGTCGCCGGTTCAAATGGGCACGACCTATTTGTTTTGCCCGGAATCCACGATTGGGTCGGGTACGTCCGCAAGCACTGAGGAGAGCAGCGCATCATGAAGACTGCTCTGACGAACGTATTCTCAGGTCGTCCGGCGCGCGCAATTGTCAATCGGATTATCCGCGAACTTGGACCGATGTGCGACTTGGCGCCACCCTTTCCCCTTGCTGGTGCCAGCCGTGGCGCCCCTAGGTCGAAATCAGAGGCGGCAGGAGCGGAAGACTTCGTGCAATTGTGGTCAGGTCAATCAGCTCGTCTGGGGAGGGAACTCCCGGCTGGAGAACTTACAAAGCAGCTCGCGATGGAGACTCGCGCAAAACAGAGGCAGTAGCCACCTCCTGCCGAAAATCTCTCTTAAGTGTTATCGTCTGCCTCATTCGGTGGCGGCCAGTGGTTGGATGTGCCCAAATTGGGTCCTTGAGCGCGAGAGCTGCAAACAGGCAGCCGGTCTCAGGATGATCCTGGTGCCGGGTGGACAAATAGTCCTTTGCCAGAGCTGCGAGTGGGTCTCCAGATGCCTCACCGATGACCCTTTCCCACTTCGCTGAAGTGCTCCTCATGGCCCGCTGCGAGGCTCTCGATGAGGTCCGCCGAGCTTCCGGCATGCTGGAAGCGCTCACGCATCGACATGGCGTACTCACTTCTGCCCTAATCGCTATCGGGTCTCCGAAGGACACCATCCTTGACTTTGTCGATCACACTGAGGCCGATGTCCTGATCATCGGCCGAAGCTCCCCAACTGGGTCGACTGGCCGCTTGACCGACCTGACGTATGCAATTGTGAGGATTCTCCCTTTTCCGTTCTGAGCGTATAGGACAGCGGAGGGAACCCGAGGCTCTCTTTGCGGACGGCCAGGCACTTGCTTCAATCGGGCTCGAGCTAATTGCATAATGCCTCAGTGAGATCAAAGTGAAGGGCATGGGCGGAGTGGCCGATGCCCCTTTTGAGCGTATGGGAACAGCAAATCGTCACGTTACAAAGCACGCATAAACGCCACCAGATCCTTCTTCTCCTGGTCAGTCAGCTTAGTGCCAAGCACGAGGTTAAAGTACTCCACCGTGTCATCCAGCGTCAGCAGTCGTCCGTCATGCATATACGGCGGCGTGTCCTTGATTCCGCGCAGCGGGAACGTCTTGATCGCGCCGTCGCGGGCCATCATCATGCCGTTCACTAAATGCTGCTTGTAAAAACGCTCTGCATGCAGGTCGTGCATGGTGTTGTCCGTGAAATATGGGCCTGAGTGGCACTCTGCGCATCGGCCTTTGCCGAAGAAGACCTCTTGCCCATGTAACTCGGCAGGGGTCGCCTTCGTGGGATCGAGCTTGCCATCCCATCCCAACTTCGGCGCAGGAGGAAAGTCGAGAATATCCTCGAACTCAGCCATGAAGTGTACCTGGCTTCCGCGATCCAGTAGATTCACGCCCTTCTTCGCCGCAATCACATGATCGCCATCGAAGTAGGCTGCCCTCTGCTCGAACTCCGTGAAATCCTCTACCGTCTTCAGCGCCCTCTGTGAACCGAAGAGCCGCTGAATATTCGCACCACGCAGTGCCGGCGTCTCGATGCGATGACGGAACTCCTGTGGCCGGATATCACCTACCAGGTGGAACGCACCGTTGGTTCCGCCATTCGTATGACAGTCCAAGCACGCGACTCCACGGCTTGGTTTCTCTGAGCGCCGATCGATCGTCTCATTGAACTGTTGCTGCGGAAACGGTGTCATCAACAGCCGCAGGCCATCAAGCTGCTTTGGGTTCAGAATGCCGCTGAACAACTCGTAGTAGTTGTCCATGGTCACCAACTGGCCCTTCGAGACATCGCCCAGGTCAGGCCGCGTCGTCAGGTACATTGCCGCAGGAAATTCCGCCAGAAACCGCTCCGGAATATCGAAGTCCAGGTCGAAGCGCGTCAGGTCGCGATCCTCTTGCTTCAGCACCTCCTGAATCTCCGACTTAGGAAACACCATACCGCCCTCAGGATGGTTCGCATGAGGCAACGGCAGGAACCCCTTCGGATACGTTCCCTTCTCGCGAATCTGCTCCGGCGTCTCCTTGGACAACTCGGCCCAAGTCACACCTTGCGGTAGCTTGACCCGCACCCCTTCCTGTACTGGCTTTGCGCGATCCATCACCACGCCGCTCGCTGGATGGTCGCTCAGATCATACCGCTCTTCCAATAGATCAATCTGTCGCTTCATGATCCCAGCTTTGGCAGCGACCATCCGACCATGGACCGTGACGAAACTCTCCTTATCATCCACTGGCGCGTAGCTGTTCTTGACGGGTTGCGTATCCTGGCCTGCGGCAGAAACTAGGTTGCCGCCCAGAAAATATGCACCAACGATACCGGCACTCACCAAGCCGGCGGCTTTCACTAACTGCTGCATAGTCCTCATGGTCCCTCACTTCCAGAAATAAGAAGAACAAGCCTGGGAACAGAATAGTTACGAATCGTTGTCATATCGTCTCGTTGTCGATCCATCCGCGAAGAAAAGGGGGGCTATTTCTGAGTTCGATACCCTTGAGCTCGCAACCTGCAAGAAATGTGGCTGCGTCGCGACCAGCAAGCGTCACCTCTGAAAGGTCGAGTACAATCTTGGCGTCTTCCGTTTCGATCAGTTCCTTGAGCGTGCTCAAACATTCGATATCCACTCGTCCACACACATGCAACACGATGGCATTCTCCTTGTTGAAGAGCCGTTTGATCTTGAAGGTCATTGGCATCGCTCCCTGCCGAGCCTAAGTTGCTGCCAGGACGCGCGTTTACCAATGCAAGCCAATTGCCGTTCCTAAATGCTTGAAAAGGCGCTGAATTAGGCTGATTCGTTGTCGGGGTTTTCGCGGAATTCGCGGAAATCGTGTTTCCAACTATGGGTAGGCGGCTCCAGTAGAGTTTGAAGTGGCCTTCCGGAAGTTGATCCTAAGAGCTAATGAAGGGCATCAATGTTTCCGTCAATGTTCCCAGGCGATCATTCCTTTGTTGTGTAACACGACCATCACTACCGCACAGCCACACAGTCCGCCGAGTCCGACACTAACGATCAATGCGCATATCCGAACGAACGCTGGAGCTTGGGGCATAGAGAAGTAAAGGAACAATATGGCTCCTAAGATGGTGCCAAGAACGGTACCACCAGCAGCCAGGAAGAGCAGCAGCATATCCGCCATTCTGTCAGCCTGGTCCGGATCCGGAGTATCTGTAATCAAGCTGGTAAATCTCACCAACGCGGGTTCGTCTGAATGGGTGGACTCGGTACCACGATCTTTTGCGCCATCGATCACAGTTGCCTCCTGCGTACTTTGCTGAACATTGGATTTCATCTATTTCGTCTCTGCCGCAATCTACTAATGCAAACCGAATGCCTCTTGATTCCAGGATCAAGAAACTGCAAATCCATAAGCGCCACTTCACCCTGCTAGAGATGTCTACGCTGGGTGGAAACACGAATTCCACGAAAACCCCGAAAGCATATCCGCCTTCCTCCTCCGCCTTTTCAGACACCTACGAATGGCAGTCAACATGCATTAGTAAATGTGCATCACGGCCACAAATTACGCTTCGGCGTGGAGGCAATGGTGCCAATGACCTTCAGGGTCGACCGGCTCGTCAGCGAGGAGAACGTCATCGTGTTGCACGTGTCTGGACGGGTAGATGTGGAATGTGTGAACACGATCAAGGAGCTGACGGAGGAGAAAACGACTATGCTCGCCCTCAACCTTTCAGAAGTGACGCTTGCTAGTCGCGACGCAACGACGTTTCTTGCAGCTTGCGAGCGAGGAAGTGCCCCGCTTTTCTTCGTGGGTGGATTGACAAAGAACAAGAATGCATTACCTCGTAGCAATTTGCCGAACCTGTGCCTACATCGGCTACTTGACTCTTCGCCACAACCCACGATCACTTCAAATGGGAGACACACATGAAAGATACATACAAAGCAGTGGAAGTCTCCGCACCCGGCGTGCTTCGAGCAGTGGAACGGCAAATCTCCGAGCCCGGAGCGGGTCAGGTCCGGATTCGAGTCGAAGCATGTGGAATCTGTCACACCGATGCCGCCACAGTCACTGGCACTTACCCGGGCCTAACCCTGCCGCGCGTTCCGGGGCATGAAGTTATTGGCCGCATTGAGGCGTTGGGTGCAGGCGTATCCCGGTGGAAGATCGGTCAACGGGTGGGTGTCGGCCTCATCGCTGGCGAAGACGGGACGTGCGAACCGTGCCGACGCGGGGACATGGTGAATTGTCAGAATCCTGTGGTCTCGGGAGTCACCGTAGATGGAGGATATGCGGAAGTAATGATTGCTGAAGCGCGCGGCCTCGCCTCCATTCCCGATGAGCTTGGGTCCGCAGAAGCCGCCCCTCTCCTCTGCGCTGGCATCACGACCTACAATGCTCTTCGTAATGCCGGCCTGCGCGGTGGGGATCTGGTCGCCGTGCAGGGCATTGGTGGTCTTGGGCATCTTGGCATCCAGTTTGCGCGGCAAATGGGGTTCCATACTGTTGCAATCGGACGTGGAAGCGAGAAAGAAAAGCTTGCGAAAGATCTCGGCGCGCACGTCTACATCGATACCGCCGTCGACGATTCCGCGGCGCTACTGCAGCGTATGGGAGGAGCCAGGGCGATACTTGCAACAGCTCCCAGTGGTGATGCTATGGGACTACTGGTATCCGGTCTTGCTGCCCGCGGCAAGCTCATCGTTGTGGGTGTGCCGCAGGACCCGATGCAACTGAATGCGTTTCCGCTCGTCTTTGGAGGACGCTCGGTCTATGGCTCGCTGACCGGAACGGCAATTGAAACTGAGGATGCCCTCGCCTTCAGCGTCCTAGAGAACATCCGTCCGATGATCGAAACAGTTCCTCTCGAAGAGGCAGCGGATGCTTACGCTCGTATGATGCAAGGCAAAGCGCGGTTCCGCATGGTGCTGGTTACAAAGAACGGAGCTGCGCAGAGTGCGCCAGTCCACTGATGAATCAACTGTATCTGAAGGAGACACCTGATGAACGAACTGCTTGCTCGAATTTTTGACGCGCACGGCGGCATGGATCGCTGGAATCGATACGAAAAAGTCGAGGCAACGATTGTGAGTGGCGGCGGTTTGTTTCCACTCAAGGGAGTCGTACAGGACCCAAGCCCGCGTCGCATGACCGTTTGGTTGCAGGAGGAACGCTCGTCAGTCTCTCCGTACGGAGCGCTTGATCAGCGCACGATGTTCACGCCAGACAGGATCGCCATTGAGAAACTCGATGGCACGCTTGTTGCCGAGCGCGGTGCGCCCAGAGACTTGTTCGCCGGCCATCAGATGAGCACGCCCTGGGACGCGCTACATCGTGCCTATTTCAATGGCTACGCCCTGTGGACCTATCTCACCACGCCCTTCCTTCTCGAGATGGATGGCGTACAAGTCAAGGAGACCGAAGCCTGGCGCGAAGGCACAGAGACGTGGCGCGTGTTGCGCGGATACTTTCCTGGTTCGATCGAGACGCACAGCCTCATTCAGGATTTTTTCTTCGGTGAGGATCTGATGCTGCGCCGCCATGACTATAACGTGAATATCGCAGGCGGCTTTAATGCGGCGCAGTTGACTTCGGATTATGTGGTGGCGGATGGCATCCGTCTGCCAACCAAGCGACGCGCCTACACGCGTGGGCCCGATCGCCGGCCGATCCTGGAAATGCTGATGGTTTCAATCGATATCAGCAACGTGCGGTTTGAGACGTGAGACCTGTTGCCAAGGAACGTCGGACTACCTACTGCTGCGATCTTGCCTCTGAGAGGCAAGCAAGCCGAAGTTTAGGAGATGCACATGAGTGAGCTTCTTGATTTGGTTTTGCGGGCGGACGAAGATCGCTGACCGGGAGCGATGAGCATCGATGAAAACACGAAGAGACTTTCTCGCGACTACGATAGCTGTTGCGGCTTTACTGACCAACAGTTCCGGCCAAACTGCGGCTCTGTCTGGACTCTCTACTATGGATGAAACCGGACGGAAAGATATGGTGTCCAATGGCCCAACTCCAGGAGACCAATACATGACATATAAAGGGGAAGATCCAAGAATTACGAGGGCGCGTCTCTCCGGCCCTGAGCAGGTGACCAAAGACGCGACGGTTGCCGAAATGGCTGCCGATGGCACTTTGACAGTTCTAGTAAAAGGAAACACCGAGTGGGTTTGCACACCGGGGAACGAAAACAAAATCGGCGACCCACCGATGTGCATGAACCCCATGGGTATGCGATGGATGATGGATGCCATGCAGGGAAAGCCGAAGCCGACGAACACCGCGCCCGGAATGATTTACATGCTGTGCGGTGCCACACAGAGAAGCAACACCAATCCTGCGGATAAAACCAGTCCCGCCATTCCCATAGGACCACACTGGATGATCACGTGGCCTTTCGATGCCGCGGCAAATGGGCTTCCGACCACAGTTCGCGACACAGGCGCTTGGGTGATGTTCGCGGGAACCCCCTATGCGTATCTGCACGTCTGCGGCAGCCCGTGGGCAGGCAATGAATACCACGAGGGCGATAAGGCAGTATGGACCATGTCTTACGCTCGTCACTGATTGCTGCATGAGACGTCCACGAACAAAGCGCGGGATACTCTCGGTCGGTCCCCCGCAGTTTCGCTGCACGTCAGTCAGAAGGAGATATGAACGGCTTCAGGCACTGATATCAACGACCCCGAAAACAAAGCCATGAAATTCAGGCGATTCACTGGCGACCCTGATTTCATGCTCTCCTTCGCCAAAGGCTTGGCTGTTCTTGAGGCTTTCGGCTCGGAAATCAAATGCCCGACGATCGCAAAAATCGGCGCCGTAACAGGTCTCAGCCGCGCGGCTGTCAGAAAATGTCTGTACACACTGTGCCAACTTGGATATGCGAGCACGGTTAATGGACAAGGTTATGCGGTCAACACTAGGCTTTCGACAGTCAACCAGGCCAATAGCCTACGAAGAAGAATGGAGCAGAGGCATGAAATCTACAGAGATTCGGGTGGAGCGATTCAACGTAGTATCGACAAAATCCTTTGAGGAGACTCTCGCCGGGCTCAACGCAGGGATCGGCCGCCCCGAAATGAGTTCGCTTGCGCCAAGGTTGGCTGCGGCCGAGTCTTTTTCGGAGTTTGAACAGCTCGTCAATGGAGCGGTAGGCACTGCTGACTTAATGGAATTCCTCCGCCTGGATTTGGGTATGGCCTTGCGGAAGGACCCCGCAGCAACAGCCTACAAGATGATACGCATCATCGCAGGCAATCCTCTGATCATGAAGCGAATGGCGGAGCATGTTCCCGACGTTGGCTCTTACGCTCCGGTCACCATTCTCATCTACGAGAGTCAGGACGGGATACATCTCGCTTACGACACAATGGCAAGCTTTCTGTCTCCTTATGGAAACGCGAAAGCATTGGAGATAGCTAAGGATCTAGATTCTAAAGTCCGAAAACTGATTTCCCGGGCTGTCTCCTAAGATCAAGGCATCCGACATTTGGAAGGGGGATCATGCCCAGTGCTATAGGAGCACGGTCCAGGGCAGACGTGCCTGACGGCGGGCACCTGAAAACTCCGAAGACGAACCCAAGGTGACATAAGGAGACAGTTGTGAACAATTCTCATTCGGACGCGCTTGTTTTCTTCGGAGTAACCGGCGACCTGGCGTATAAAAAGATCTTTCCCGCATTGCAGGCAATGCTCAAGCGTGGTCACCTCAATGTGCCCGTTATCGGGGTTGCGAAAGCCGGCTGGACATTGGACCAACTCCGAGCGCGCGTCTTCGATAGCCTCGAAAAACATGGCGGAGCCGATTCCGCTGCCTTCGAGAAGCTCTCTTCCTTTATCTCCGGTTCCGGATTAGCCCGGATGTGTCAATTGCCATGGGCACATCGGCTGCGACCAGGCACGCCGGGTGACATCACAGGCTCGTTGACATGCTGCTCCGCCTATTGAAGGCAATATGTCGGTCCGGGAGGGACACCGAGAGCAGCAGGCTTGCCCGTTCGTCGAACGGAGATTCTCTTGTTCGTCGGGCGTTCCAACCTGGGCGACAATGCGCATTGCCTCGATCGTCTTGTCGTCAAGGTTCAATTCGAGATGGTTCCCTGGATTCAAGATGAGCGGCGTGGCGGTCTTTGCGAGTTCCTACGCGCTCGCCCTGCAGGCTGGAACCCAGATTGATCTGGGAGGGCGTCAGCGCATCTCTGCCAATCGTCCTCTTCGCCCGAGCAACGCGCGTAGTCTCCTGGGATCCCGACTTGTGGGGCCGTATTCGGCGGAATATCGAAAGTGCAGCGACGGCCGCACAAGCCTCCTCTGCTGACCTCGCCGATGTTCGCATGAGCCTGCAGGGCCAGTTGGCTGCTATCTTCTTTCAGCTTCGGGGAGTGGACCTTCAGACGCAGCTTCTTGACGACACTCTCAACGCTTACCAGGACTCACTCAATCTCACGCTCGATCTCGGTCGTCGTGGTCTTGCCTCCGACACGGACGTGGAGGAGGCAAAGGCCCAATTGGAGACCGCACGCGCGGAGAAGACGGCCCTTAGAGTGCAACGAGCGCAGTACGAGCATGCGATTGCTGTTTTCGTGGGTCAGCCAGCCTCAACCTTCCATATTGCCTTTCGTCCGCTGAATGCTCTTCCTCCCCGCATTCCTGGTAGGCGTGCCTTCGCACTTGCTCGAACGCAGTACCCGATATTGCCGCGGCCGAACGGCGGGTTGCCTCTTCCAACCCTCGGATCGGTGTAGCCAAAGCGGCCTATTATCCAAACCTCGATCTGGGCGCAGGCGGCGGTCTGGAGAGTGATGCGCTGGGCGAACTTGCGACAGTCGCCACTTCTATGACGAGGTGGACGCTGGCCAAGTACCTCCGCCCGGATGTGCCCACGGCCGCAGGCCGGCGAACACTGCTGCTCCATAAGACGCGAAAGGTGGGGCTGAATAGGCGAAAATCCCGCCTCTGGCGTGATTGCGGCAGGCGGCCCCGATGAGGCCGTTGGGACATACTCCATGAGAAGGCTGCCGCGCCCTCGTCGCCCACCATGCTGACCAGGAGTAAACTTGTTCTCCCGCCGACTGCCGTGCGGGGAAGGAAAGTGAGGTCGAGAAATGATAGAGCGGAAGCTTACCCTCGTCGAGATCATGCTCATCGCTGGAACCCGCGTTGCATTGGGCACCGGTATTGGGCTTTTGCTTGCCGCCCGGCTCAACAATGATCAACGCAAAGCTGCCGGATGGGCTCTGGTCCTGGTCGGAGGCCTTACTACGATTCCGCTGGCCCTGGGCGTGATCGCCAAGAAGAGTGGGGAAGAGATCAGTCGAGCTGCTTAGGCCCGAGCTGCCCTATAAGCGGAATCAGAGCGCGGTGAGCAATCTGCAAGCGCGTTGCCTCCGCCGCAGCCGATCAGTGGCTCCTCGGAGAGGTACCAAGATAACGAGCTACTCTTCTCCCAATCCGATTATGGAAAAGTAGCCGACCATACGGAAATAACCCGGAGCGGCCTTGCCAGCCCCTGGAAGCCGGCCCAAATATCGGTGTTGCCGACACCGTCCACTACTCTCTCAATGAGCGATAAGCGCTGTTCTCGCTCTACGAGTCCTCGAGATGGAGGGCTGGCACTGAACAAGCCGCAGTCACGGCGGCGCGAAATTCGGTCGCACTCTGGACAGCACGTTACAAGCGTGGCCTGTCTTCGTACCTCGAGGTTTTAACCAACCAGACAGTTGCTCTGACCGACGAACGCGCCCTGGCAGCGATCTCCACTAGTCGAGTCGTTTCAAGCGTTCAGCTGGTCATGGCGCTTGGTGGTGGGTGGGATACGGCGCAACTTCCGAAGGATTAGAATCGAAGGAGGGCCGGTATGGATTGTAGAAAAGAGCAATTGCTTCAGGGAGAACGGACGAAGTTCTGGCGCGCTGATGATATCGGTGACGTCGAACTCCTGCATGCGCGGTATCTTAAGCACTCCTTTGGACGGCATACTCATGAGGGATTGGCGGTCGGCGTAATCCGACATGGAGTGGAAAGTTTTACCTGTATGGGCAGCGGACACTATGCAGTAGCGGACCAGATCATCGTCTTTAACCCGGAAGAAGTGCACACGGGGGAGGCGGCTGATGAGAAAGGCTGGGAGTTCCGTATATTTTACTTCGATTCGGAACTGCTACGGACCGCGGCCTCCCTGGCAAGTGGAAAGCAGGTTAACTTACCTGCTTTCAGAAATCCGATCATTGACGACCCCGAGTTGGCTTTACAGATATGCAGTTTGCACGCTGTGCTCGAGATCGAAGAGTCGAGGCTGACGCGACAGGAACTATTCCTGTTGACATTCGCGGAGCTTGCGAAGCGGCATGCAGATGTGAAACTCGTGGAACCTAACCGGGGCTTGGAAAGACAAGCAGTGCGACGGGTACGCGAGTACCTGGATGCAAATACGCGACGGAACGTGGCTCTGGAAGATCTATCGGCGTTGAGCGGGCTTAGCCCGTACCACTTGATACGCGTATTTCGGCAGGAGTTAGGGCTGTCGCCCCATGCTTATTTCGAACAGGTACGGATCCACCGGGCACGGCGGCTGCTGAAGGAAGGCCTGGCTATTGTGGATGTGGCGGTGGATCTGGGTTTTACCGATCAAAGCCACTTGAACCGCCACTTCAAGAAGCTGACCGGTGTGACGCCGGGAGCCTACCGCAGCGCAACAGTGTACAAGACGGACATCCCGCAAACGCCATAGCCTTCGAGAGACAAGAACCGGGGCACTATTGTGTGTGGCCCCGTAGAGGTCAATACCAATTCGAGAATTAACTTCCTCTCATCAGGTCTCCATCAGGTACTCGCAATGATGATGCGCGATCCCACGAACCAACTGGTCAAAGAAGAACCTGTTTAGCTCTCGTGTGCAAACCAGTTTCTTCCTTGGCGTTAAGAGAGCGGGGTGCGAGCATACGCATCGTCAAAATAAATGCAGGAACAAGGAAGACGATGGAATTCAGAACCCACATTTCCGATCCAGCGGCGACCTGGTCCTGCAATGGTGTAAGCCGACATATACGTGGTGCTGCGGCGTACGAGGAATATAGGACACGACCGCAGAATGCCAGAAACGCCGATAACATGGTGTTCACCACATCTCCGCTCAGCAGGTAAGGAATCACTGCCCACCGCGGCCAGCGTGGACGGCTTGGCCAGGGATTCAGCACCCTCCACCAATACATGACGGATGTTCCGAAAAAGCAGAGGTGCTCGAAATCGTGCCAGTTTTCCGACTGGAAAGTCAGTTCGAATGCGGCAGGCGTGTGCCAACCGAGATAGGCGAGGTTCATAGCAAGCCAAGCCACGACCGGATGTGCGGTGAAGCGGAGCAATCCATGGAACCACCTAGCCGCGAATAGCGGGCGCAGCACACGACGAATGAGAACGCGCGGCAGTCCGCGAAGCATTGGTACCGTGGGGGCACTCAATACGATCAACGGCGGCGCGATCGACATGAGGATGAAATGCTGCACCATATGTGCGGTGAGCAGGTAATCGTCCAACGCGTCGATGGGAGACGCGATTGCGATCCACAGCGAAAAAATCCCGCCGACGAAACAAAAGGCTCGCCAACTCGGCAGTTGCTGGGGCCGCGTTCGAGACGCGAGCACCCATCCCCGAAAATAGATGAATGTCACGATCAGAAGGCAGGCAAACGGCAGGACCGGGAACGACCACTGCCGAAGAATGCCTCCGGGAAATTCGCTCACAGCTGCACGATCCTGCAGCGACTGCACGCCGCGTTTCCATGTAGTGGAATGCAGGTTCCTATCATCGTGGGGCCTTCGTCTGGCCGACACCACGCTCCATCGTCGTGCTCTCCGGCAATGTGCCATGAGCTGCCACATATCGCGAGGCATCGCCCGCTGCTGGTTGGTAGTTGGGGTGCAATGTGTCCAGAAAGTGAACGAGGGCGGTTGTCTCTGATGGTGAGAGCGCGCCACCATATGCCGGCATGTTGCCCCCGCCCAGGAGCACCTGACGGATCATCTGATCCTCTGTCAGGCGAGTGGCCACGTCATCGAGTGCCGGACCGCGCTGACCTCCCAGGCCTCCGACGGAATGGCAGTTGCGGCACTGCTTCTCCTGAAAGACGTTCGCACCCTGACGCTCCAGGGGTGTTCGATGCTGCAGGTATTTGACCGGTACTGCATCGCCGCTCCACGCATTCATCTTTGGGCTCCAAGGCGTATATGTTCCCAACTGGGTGAACACAGCCCAGCAGATAGCGAGGAACATCACCGAAAAGACCGCGACCGGCCGGCGCCACCAGCTCTTTTCACCGACGCCGGCAACGAATGGCAACGCGATCAACACGGCAACCCCGATCATCGGCGCGATCAGGATGAATGGTGTCTCCATCTCCGGCGGAAGGAACGAGAGCACCGTATATATCCAAAGGAAGAAGAAATCTGGCTTAGGGACCGTCTGGATAATGGTGGGATCTGGCACGCCCTTCGGCCCAAACGGACCGAAGACCGCCGCACAGAACGCAACCGCAAAAAGAATCGCGGCGGAAAACACTAGGTCTTTCCAGACGGCGCCAGGCACAAACGGGATTCCGTCACTGTGCGCGAGTTCGTTGTACTCCTTGATGTATGTTTCGCGGCGTACGATGCGGCCAGGCATCGGCCACTCGTTGACACCCAGCTTCAACACCATCCATACATGGAGACCTGTGAACGCGAGCAACATACCTGGAATCACGAAGACATGCAGGGCAAAGAACCGCGTAAGCGTCGCACCGTTGATCATCGGGCCGCCCAGCATCAAATGTACGAGCTGTCCGCCGACGAACGGTATGCGCCCCATGATGGATGCACCAATGCCGAGACCCCAATACGCATCCTGATCGAAACGAAGGACCTGGCCAGTAAATGCCATGCCGAGTGTCATCAGCAGCATGAACACGCCAAGGATCCAAGTGAGTTCACGGGGGAATTTGTATGCGCCGAAGAGAAACACCTGCGCCATGTGGATGAGCACGACGGCAACCATGAAGTTCGATCCCCAACCATGCATCGCGTGCAGGAACCATCCAAGCGGGAGTTGGTGATTCAATATTTCCAAAGACTGCCATGAGTGCCCCGCCGACGGTACGTACACGAGCGCCAGCAAAATGCCGGTGACTACCTGGAGGATGAGGAGGGTCAGGCTAGCGCTGCCGAAGACATACCACCAACTGGCTGTGCTCTTCGGCACATAGTGCAGCGCCGCTTCTTTAACGGGGCCTTCGATTTGAATTCGCCGTTCTAACCAGTCGTAGGTCCGCTTATACCAAGGCATAGTGCCCTCCTGCTCCGATCCTGCTAAGTAATCTGTACGAGGGCGGTGCCATTCCGTGGTTCACCCGGTTTCGGACAGGGTGTAACGCCAGCACGATTCTGAAGTGTAGGCATCTGCCCCGCATTGATCATCAATTTGCCGTTTTCTATCCTTTGCTCATAGGTAAACAATCCCCGCTCAGGCGGACCAGAGGCGCGGCTTCCGTCCGCGTAATATACTCCGCCGTGGCAGGGACACATGAAGAGTTGCGACTCGGAGAACCAGCGCACCGGACAGCCAAGGTGCGCGCAATTGATTGCGAAGACCGTATAGTCTCCTGGCGCGGTGGAACGCACATAAGCTGGGACCATCGCTGTATCGCCGTCCCATGGGTTTGTAAACGGATTTTTGAAGGTAATGAGCTTCGTCTCCCCCGGTGGAAAATCGTCCGGGCTACCTATCGGCACCCACGCGAGGTACTCCTTGCGGCGAGTTACAGGACCCAGCAAGTACGCCGCAACTGGTGTCGCGATTGCAAGTGCTACGATCGCGTTCAGCGCAATGCCCACATTCATAAGGAACGTCCGACGCGTAACCCGCTTTTTCTCGAGCCGCTCCTCCTGTTCGTCGGGGGATGGCGATGGTAGCTTCTCGTCCATTTGATACTCCTCCATAAAATGCCGCGATGGTTAGGGCTGCGTCCTCTTTACTGCTTTTGGCTGTGCCTCATCAGGCTTTTCGCTGGTGGGTCGAGTACCGTGGCTGTCGAGGTAAGGCTGTCCCGGGTTGGCCGGCGTTTGGGCGACCAGCCAGGCAGAGACATCGGTCACTTCGGCGTCCGTCAGCGGCCGTCCCGGGATTAGATTGCGCCAGTCCGGCTGGCCCACATCTGGCCGTCCTGCGATGATCGTGGTGCGGATCGTGTGTTGATTGATTAGGCTGAGGAATGCTCCATCCACGATGGAACCTGCCGGTCCGGGGTGCTGTGCCGTTGCACCATGGCAACGGGCGCAGGCTTCTGAATACACCGCTTGACCATCACCGATGTTGCCAGGGCGAGTTGCCTTATAGGGCGGAGCGTTCTGAGCAGCTAGTACATTGCCCTTGAACCAATGCGCGCGCATCCCTCGAATGATTGCATCGATCTGGATATCTGTCAGATCGCCGCCGCTATGCACACTGAAGCTTGGCATCAGCGTGCCCTTCTCGCCATTTGTAATCACGTTCCTCAGAGACGCGTCGTCGATCAACGCCTCGTACTCGGGATTGGCGAGGTTGGTTGCGGGTCCGTTCTCTCCGTTTTCGCCATGACATCCCGCACAGTTTTCCCCATAGAGCTGTTTGAAATTTGTGATCTCTTCTGGCCGTGGCACCTCCGGCCCCGGACCAGGCCTTCCAGGCAGATGGCAGCCGGTTAGCAAAGCGATAAGAACCCCTGCAATGGCAATGGTATTCCGGCCTGCGCTCATAGCTTCGGCTCTTTCCCGTGCTCGCCGGGATGAAGACCTGGCGCCTCCACGCCAAGTCGCACCGGGAGCGGCGATTGAGCGAGCCGTTTGATTCGGCCAAGCTTCGTTACGGTGTAACCTGCCACCAAACCAAACAG
Source organism: Edaphobacter aggregans DSM 19364 (assembly GCF_000745965.1). Lineage (GTDB taxonomy): Bacteria > Acidobacteriota > Terriglobia > Terriglobales > Acidobacteriaceae > Edaphobacter > Edaphobacter aggregans. The sequence continues at coordinate 54,228 of NZ_JQKI01000035.1, forward strand.
GACTTGCGAAGCGGCGAACGACCACCAGTCGATGTGCTGTTGAAGGTAAGGATTCACGATGCCAAGGACGCTATGCAGGAACCCGGTCCACAGCACCGGCGCGACGATACCGCCCAGCAGAATTGGTCGTTTCGGCCATATCGGAAGCAATGCCCCGTATAGCAAACCAACCAACAGCGTCGTGAGGCCCTGGATGATATTTGCGGTGATGAAAGCACCCAGCCGGAAGTGTGCAATTTGTGCCGGTGTCGGGTTAACCCATTCTCCTACGCCAGCACCTCCAAGCAGGTTCACTACGTACCAGATGCTGTGATAACGAAGGATGCTATAGATCTCGGCTGGAATCAACATCACAAGACCACCAAGGATGCCTCCCTTGATGCCGCTCGAAACCGGGTAGGTCTGGAGCGGGAGTTGTGCACGGTGTGTCACGTCCGCCTCAATGCGGGCCACAGGTGCCTGCGAGGGCAGAATCTCCACGACTTCAAGCTCGACTGGCACATCTTCATGCTTCTCATGTGGGAGCACATTACAAAACCACCCGATGCCGGAAGCTACGCTGAGAACGAGTCCGAGAATTCCAATACCGACATTGGTGAGTAGCCCGGTGAAAATCAGCGTGATCCCGAGTGATAACAGGAACGGCCACGCTGTCGATTTCGGCAGCTGAACGGTCGCGCGCTCCATCCCTTCTCTGTCCGGTACCGTCTTGATTTGCGGATGTGTCTGCATTTATCGCCCCACCACGTACACCACGGTGAATACCACGACCCAAACGGCATCGACAAAATGCCAGTAGAGGGCCAACACCTGAACGCGCTCACTATGCTCCGGCCGCAGCCGACCTGTCAGTGAAAAGAGCAGCACCAGCAACAGCATGAACAGGCCAATAATGACGTGGGAGGCATGAAGACCTACCAGCGAGTAAAACGTAGTTCCGAACAGATTCGTGCCGATTGTCAGATGGTCATGCGTAATCAGCTTGTGCCACTCCATTCCCGTCCCTGCCAGGAAAATCGCACCAAGAAGAAATGTGATGGCCCACCACAAGCGGAATGCGGCCATTTTGCCGTGCTCGATCGCGCGCTCCGCAAACCAGATAAATAAGCTGCTGGAGAGCAGACAGACGGTATTGAAGATCGGAAGCTCGAGCACGTCGTGGGGTGTCGGCCCGTTTACGTCGCGACCAAGATAAAAAACATATGCGACGACAAAGATCGTGAAGATCGCAGTTTCCGCAATGATGAGCCCAGCCATGGCGACGCGTCCCCGCGACGGCAAGTGCCAGACTTCCTCATGCTCGATATGTTCAAGCGGAACAGTTGTCATGGTTTCCTGTCTGCGCTACTCGAATGCTGAATCGGGATCTTCCGGGTGCTTCAAGTCCCACAATGGACGGCGGCTCGCTACCACCGGGTCAACCGCGAAGTTATAAGCTGGAGGTGGCGAATGAGTCGACCATTCCAGCGTCCATCCATCCCAGGGATCCGGTCCGGCCGGCTCTCCCCGAAAATAGGAATGCACGAGGTTATAGACAAAGATTGCGATCGCTACCGCCTGAACAACCGAGCCTGCGGAGACTATCTGGTTCCAACCAGTCCATCCGCGGTCTGCTTCATACGTGTAGATCTGCCGTGGCATACCCAGCAGACCTGGAATATGCATGAAGTCAAAGGTGACGTGGAACCCAATGACCATGAGCCAGAAGTGCCACTTGCCCAGACGCTCGTTGAGCATTCGCCCGGTCATTTTCGGATACCAATAATAGATCGCTGCGAAGACCATGAACAGAATGGCGCCGACCAGAACATAATGAAAGTGCGCGACTACGAAATATGAATTGTGTAGCTGCCAATTCCAAGGGCTCACTGAAAGCATGATTCCGGTCAGCCCCGCGATAACCCATTGGAAGAGAAACCCGATGCAGAAGAGCATCGGCGTGAGGAATCGGATCTTGCCGCCCCACATCGTCGCTAGCCAGTTGAATGTCTTGATCCCCGTGGGTATGGAGACCAGCATGGTGGACAGCGTAAAGAACGCATTGCCAAATGTGGTCATGCCAATGGTGAACATGTGGTGGGCCCACACGCCCATACTGATGAACCCAATGCCAACGCTGGCGGCGACCATCGCCGGATACCCAAAGATCGCTTTCCGCGAGAAAACCGGGATGATTTCGTTGGCAAAGGCGAATGCGGGGAGCACCAGAATGTACACCTCCGGATGGCCAAAGATCCAGAAGAAATGAGCCCAAAGGACGGCAGAACCGCCGGCCTGAGTATCGAAGAAGTGTCCTCCCAGATATCGGTCGATCATCAGCATCGCTTGCGCTGCAGTCAGTGGGCTTACAGCGATCAGCGTCATGAAGGCCACTGTGGCATAGAGCCATGTAAGCAGGGGCATACGAAGGAGCGTCATGCCCTTGCAACGCATGCAGAAGATGGTAGCCAAAATGTTAATCGCTGTTCCGATGCTGCCGATGCCGTTAACCATCAACGCCACGGCCCAGTAGTCCACCGGATGCCCAGGAGAGAAAGCCCGCTCAGTCAGAGGAGCGTAGGCAAACCAACCCACGTCCGGAGCCGTGCCTACACCTGTGAGGCCAAGACCGCCGATAAAGCTGTAATAAAGCAGAATGCCCGCAGCTGCACTGATCCAAAAGCTGAATGCGTTCAGCCGCGGAAAGGCCATGTCCCGTGCACCGATCATCAGCGGGACGAGGTAATTACCAAATCCAAACACGAAAAACATGCCAACCAGAAAAATCATGGTGGTTCCGTGCATGGTGAAGATGCGGTTGTACGCCTCGGGACTGACGACCGTCTTATTGGGGCCTGCAAGCTGCAAGCGGATGACCAACGCCTCCACGCCCGCGGCTAGCATAAAAATCAAGGCATAACAGATATAGAGAATGCCGAGTTTCTTATGGTCAACAGTTGTCACCCAGCTATGGACCGTCTCGAGATAGGTCCCGCGCGACCGCGACGGATGCGTCTTGTCAACCGCATCTTCGATATCGCCTGGCACTGGCATGCTTGAACTAGACATTCGTCTCTCCAGCTGGGTTCATTTCAGCGTTGTCATATATGCGGTGATCTGCTCATTCTGGCGGTCGGTCAAGTGCATCGCCGGCATGAGCGAGCCCGGCTTGAAAATGTTCGGATCGGTGATCCACAGCTTCAAATTTGCAGGAGTATTCAAGGCCGCACCGGAAGCTATCGTGTCACGGCTCATCAGGTGCGTTAGATCAGGACCATAGCGTCCATTGGCAACAGTGCCGGAGATGGTATGACAATTGATGCACGCCTGCTGCTCGAACACGCGCCGCCCATTTTCCGGTGTGATTGCCCGCAGGTCGTCTTGCGAAACTCTCATAAAGGTTTGAGGCGTATTCGGCGGTATGCCCGCCTGAGGTCCCGGATTGGGCTTCTGCAGTGAAGCCTCAGATTGAGGCGTCGTACCCGATTCTTGTGTTTTCTGCTGGTTTTCGATCCACTTGCGAAACTCTTCCGGAGTGTCGACATAAACGCGCAGTAGCATCTTTGCATGCTGCGAACCGCAGAACTGGGCGCATTGCCCCTCGTACATGCCGGGTGTATGCGGATCGATCCACATTTCGTTTACACGGTTCGGAACAAGATCGGTTTTGCCAGCTAGCTCTGGAACCCAGAAGCTATGAATCACGTCTGCTGAGGTCAATTTGATAAAGGTAGTGGTAGGGTGCTTCGGATCGTTGACCGGCACATGCAGCTCGTTGGCGGTCACCACGTTGTACTTCGGATATCGAAACTCCCACCAGAACTGGTGTCCGATCGCAACCACATCGAGCGCAGGAGTTGACTTTGGTGCATCCTGAACGGAGAACAGGATGCGCGCTGTGCCGAGAAAGAGAACAGTTAAGAGCAGGGTCGGGATAATTGTCCATGCAAGCTCAATCTGCGTACTGCCAAATACCTGAGGCGGCTCGGCGTGGTCACCTGCCCGACCACGATACCGCACGAGTACGTAGGTCAATAGAGCCGCCACCGTCAGAAAGATGCAGCCCGTGACGGTTAGTACAAAAAAGGAGAGACTACGCACCTCGCTTGCAGGTGTTGCAGCCGGAGAGAAGATGCTGGTTGGCGATTGAGCGCTCCCCACCACAGGCTGGCTCAGTAAGAGAGCCGTGGCAACGACGACAATAGGGCGCCAATTCAGGATATAAATCTCCTTTCAGTGGATAAGAAATTGCCTTGCAACAATCCTCGAACCTTGGCAGATGACATATGCCTTCTGATCTATTGATTAGCGGATCTCAGCAAGTTGCGTCTTGGATGAAGTTGCTGTCGATCTGAAGTGTCAGTACCTTACGACTCCGTTTTCAATAAATACATACGGCCTCCTTGAGACGAGAGATTAAAAAATCGAAGCTTTCTAACGAGTTGAAAAGAGTTCGTGACTACCTTCACTACTTGTTCTTGAGATTGTTGATACGCATGCCAATGAGCTTCGAGATCGAACGGCTCGTCAGCTGGGAGAATGCAGTCGTGCGACGTGTTCGTACTCGTCTACCCACCGAAGCGTACGTTACGGCCAGAATGCATGCTCACTAAAGCAAGCCGAGTACCATTCGTAGGTGCTTGAAAAGGAGTCGAAGCAGGCGCATTTGTTATCGGGGATTTCGCGGATTTCGGGGAATTCGTGTTTCCACCTACAGGTAGGCGGCTTTATTAGAGTTTGAAGTGGCTCTTACGGATTTCCAGTTTCTTGATCTTGAAATCAAGTGTTGACGGTTGGGGGTGATGTCCAGAAGGCGGTGACTAGGGTGCCACAGGCTTCTTGTGGTCTGGAACCGGGAAGAAGTCTGCACCCTGCTCGACATCACAGCGCAACAACGTACAAGACGGGCGTCCCACCAAAGCCATAGCCTCCGAAAGATAGGAAACAAGGTACTATCGCGCACACCCGCGCATGTGCCTAGCGCCTTGTGACACAAGGAGAACCATGGCCCCGAAAGAGATACAAAGCGAGAGCCACAGCTACGACATCGTTCTGGTTGGCGGCGGGAGCGCCGGAATCACAACGGCCGCACACCTTGTGAAACAGCTCCGCAAAGAGAAGCCGAACGCTCGCATCTTGATTATTGATCCGGCGGAGAACCACTACTACCAGCCAATCTGGACGCTTGTAGGCGCAGGTGTGTATCCGAAGGAGGTCTCTACGAGAAAAGAGCGAGACCTTATTCCCAGCGGGGTGATCTGGCTACAGGAAGCGGTAAGCGAATTCATACCTCACATGAATGAAGTGAGGACGAAGCAGGGGGCCAGGGTGAGCTATCGATACCTGGTGGTATGCACTGGGTTGAAGCTGGATTGGGAGAAGATTCCAGGCCTGGCGGAGAGTGTGGGCAAGAATGGAGTTTGCAGCAACTACTCATATGAGACCGTCGAATCGACCTGGAAGAACATTCGAGAATTCACAGGCGGTACGGCGATCTTCACGCAACCGCTGCCGCCAATCAAGTGTGGTGGGGCGCCGCAAAAGATTATGTATCTGGCTGACAGCTATTTCCGTACGAGCGGTGTGCGAAAAAAATCAGACGTAGTATTCTGCAGCGCAGCGGGAACGATTTTCTCGGTCAAGAAATACGCTGACACACTCAACAAGGTCCTTCAGCGCAAGGAGATCGTGACACGTTATAAGCATAACCTTACAGCCCTACGCACGGATGTAAAAGAAGCAGTCTTTAAAAATCTGGATACAAATGAAGAAGTGATCATGCACTACGACATGATCCATGTGACGCCACCGCAGAGCCCGTGCGACTTTGTGCGGAACTCTCCGTTGGCAAACAAAGAGGGATGGGTGGAGGTCGACAAGGAGAAGTTGCAGCATGTGCGTTATCCAAACGTGTTTGCACTCGGCGATGCCAGCAACCTGCCTACCTCGAAGACGGGCGCCGCAGTTCGCAAACAGGCTTCCGTTGTTGCTCAGAATCTTGTGGCTGAGATGAAGAAGCAGCCGCTCACGTCTACCTATAACGGGTACACATCGTGTCCGCTGGTAACTGGGTACAACAGTTTGGTCATGGCCGAGTTCGATTACGACCAGAACCCCGCGGAGACGTTCCCAATCGACCAATCAAAGGAGCGGTACAGCATGTATCTGGTGAAGAAGTATGTGCTGCCGCGTCTTTACTGGCAGTTCATGCTGAAGGGCCGAGCTTAGTTGCAGCCTCGCCTCAATAGGCGGGACTTGCGAGTACATAGGTTGGTGAGATTGCCAAACCTTCGTTGAAGTATTCACCTCTGCCGCTTGGAAGGTGCTTATATCTCATAGGAAATGGTAATTGGGCGTGTGCTGGGATATAGCGCACAATGTTACTCGGCGTTCCAGGAGCATTGATGTACGAAGTCATTGCAAAGGCAAATGGCAAAAGCGCAGAGCCGTTTCCCGGAAACTTCGGGCGCACGCGTTTCGATGCTTGTTCTCAAGCCTGGCGGAACGCGCGATGAATACAGCGTCTGCAAAAGGCCCGTCGGCGGATGTAACAGTGAATACACGGTTGGTGGCGGCGCATACTTTTGCTGCCTTTGGCGGCCTTCTTGTGTCGGCGCTGTTTGGGCTGCTCGTTTCAATTAAGTTCAATGCTCCGGAGTTTCTTTCGCAGCATGCATGGTCGACATGGGGCAGGCTTCGCTATGACCATACGCAAGGCATCCTCTATGCATGGCTTGGGAATGCATTTATAGCGTTCATGTACTATGCGGTACCGTACCTCACGCGACGGCCCTTTACGAGTGAACGGCTGGGCTGGTGGCTCTTTGTCATATGGAATGTGATGGCAGTGCTGGGTGGATGGTCACTGGTACTCACCGGGCATAGCCAGCCGCTCGAATGGGCAGAGTTTCCGCTGCTGATTGCAGCGTGCATCGAGCTTGGTCTCGGGCTATTGATTGTGCAGTTCGCACTGCCCTTCATGGCCTGCGGCGCGGCGGACCTGTACGTGGCGGGGTGGTACCTGCTGGGCGGGACGACTTTCACGTTCCTGGCGTACCCCGTAGGGAACATTGTGCCGCAGATGGTGCCTGGCGCGATGGGCGCGGCGTTCAGCGGTTTGTGGATCCATGACGCGGTGGGTATCTTCGTTACGCCTTTTGCAACCGCGATTGCATATTTTGTGATTCCGGCGGTGACCCGCAAGCCCATTTATAGTCATTTTTACTCGATGGTGGGATTCTGGCTGCTCTTCCTCGTATATCCCCTGAACGGAATCCACCATTACGTATACTCGTCGCTCCCAATGGGTGCGCAGCACGCCTCGGAGATCGCATCGATCTATCAGGGTGTAGACGTGATTCTCGTCGTCACGAACTTGTTACTGTCGATCACGGCCATGACCGACGGTGCGACGCTTCGAGATGTGCCGCTACGCTTTGTCTGGACGAGCGTGGTCCTGTACCTGATTGTCAGTATTCAGGGCTCGATCCAGGCGGTGATGTCGTTCAACAGCTTTATCCATTTCACCGATTGGGTGATTGCCCACTCGCACCTGGCGATGATCGGCTTTGCGTCATTCGCCGCGATGGGCGGGTTGTCGCACATCTGGCAGCGGATGCCGGGAGTGCGGTATAGCCGGCGGATGCTGGCGTGGTCGTATTGGCTATTAGTGGTTGGCCTAGCGCTGATGTTTATCGATCTGACGGGAGCGGGACTGGTGCAGGCGAGCCTATGGCGGCAGCATCTGCCCTGGATCGAGTCAGTCCGGGCGTCGGAGCCGTATTGGGCGTTCCGGACTGTGTCCGGCATGGTACTGCTGGCGGGCTTCGGGGCGTTTGCCGCAAGTTTCTTTGTGGGGCCGCGCAATAGTGGCAGCGGGTTGAAGGTCAACGTGGCCGAGGTGAGTCCTCACTCGCCGGGCGAGGGCAGAGCGCATCTTTGGATCACGACTGCCTACGCGACCACGTTTGGAGCGGGCATCGGCTTCTTCGTCATTTCCTTTGTCGCGCTGGCGATCTACCCGGCAATCCGGTTGCATGCGCAGATTGCGCGCACCACGCCGAGCGGCGCGCGGTTGGAGCTTACAGCATCGGAGAAGCGTGGGGCAAAGCTGTACGCAGTGGACGGCTGCGCGTACTGCCACTCGCAGCAGGTGCGCTTTACCGACGCAGACAAGTGGCGATTCGGAACGCCGACCCAGGCATGGGAGACGCAGAATGAGTTTCCACAGATGTGGGGTACGCGCCGCATTGGGCCGGACCTGGCGCGCGAGGCTGAGAAGCGAACCAAGGACTGGCAACTGGTTCATCTTTATAACCCGCAGTACGTCGTGCCGGACTCCATGATGCCGTCATATCCATGGCTCTTCTACGGCGACCCAAATGCACCGACACGAGACGCTGTGGACATGGTTGCGTACCTGAACACGCTGGGGCGGCCGGCGGCACAGATGCAGCCGGCCGTGAAGTCGGCAGTGTTTTCGCAGCCGCCGTCGCTCGACGATATAAGCGTGGCTGATGGGCACGAGGTGTTTCTCAAAAACTGCTCAGGATGTCACGGAATCAACGCCGACGGGCGATCTCCGGGAGGACGTGCGCTGCGGCCCGTCGCATTTGACTTGGCCGGCTTCCAGTTCACGAATGCAGCAGTGTGGCGGGCGCTGGAGCAGGGGGTTCGGGGCTCATCGATGCCTGCCTGGAGGCTCCTGCCGAACTCGGAGTTCAGCGCAGTCATGCGGTATGTGCAGACGGTTGGCCGCGCAGGAGGGCTTGCGCAATCCGATCAAATTGCAACCGATGCGGTGCTGATGGGAGCTGGGCGGCGCGTGTTCGAGACTCATTGTGTGCGCTGCCACGGCGAAGCCCTGGATGGGAATGGGCCGGATGCAGCCCAGTTTCTACCACGACCGGCGAATTTCCACGAGATTCTACCTTCCTACGAGGCGTCCGCACATATTGTGCGCGAGGGTGTGCCGGGCAGCGGGATGCCGGCGTGGCCGCTGCTGACGCCTGCAGAGATCCAGGCGGTGACCTTCTACATGCGATCGTTCTATGCAGGCCGCCCGGCGAAGGAACAACCTGCAGCACCTGCTGCGGTATCCGGGATGGATATGGGAGGCCTTAAGTGATCGCGTGGCTGATTGGCGCAATTACTTTGATCCTGGTCGTCCTGATTCTAGGCAGGCGTTCTTCCTCGGCGATGCGTCGCAAGTCAGAACAGCCAAAATATCAATTTCTCTCCAATATCGGTGAGGACGAGCATGCGGTGAAACAGCAGCAGATGAAGGAAAACGAAAAAAAATACACCGAAGCTTAACCCTGAAAGGAAGTCATGAACAGAATGAGTCGAAGATCGTTTGTAAGCACCGCTGCCACGAGCGTAGCCGCGTTGGCAACGCTGGGCACCGCAGGCGGCAACGCCGAAGCACAGTTGGTGTATACCAAGGCTGACTGGAAGATAAGCGAATTCAACCAGCTGGCGAAGAACCCGGCGCGGGTAAAGCAGGTGTATGACATTATCCCGATTGCGGAGGGCAGATTCCTGAATAACATCAAGAACTCGCTGAATGGGATGCACTTCGGCTTCGGCATACCAGAGGAACAGATCAAGGTTGTTGCTGCATTGCACGGGCCGGCGAACATGCTGAACTACGACGACTTTATCTGGAACAAATACCAGATTGGTGCGTGGCTGAAGGTAAATGATCCTTCCACGAGCCAGCCCACAGTGAAGAACCCGTACTATCCGAGCAAGGCAGGGGCGGCGCTGCACTACAGTACGAAAGACCCGGACAGCCGCGATTCAATCTACCAGGACACGAGCATTCAGGCGCTTCAGCACCGGGGCGTGAAGATGCTCAGTTGCCATACGGCGACCGAGGAGCAGGCCAGGGCGCTGATTGCGCACAACAACCTGACGCAACAGCCGGAAGAGATCGTGAAGGAGATGCTGACACACACACTGCCGGGTGTACAGGTTGTACCGTCGATGGTCGCAGCGATCGCGCTTCTGCAGACGGACGGGCGTTACAGCTACATAACAGTTTAGGGCAGCAACGAAAGGATCGCTATGTGGAACAGATGGACGCCATTGCTTGCACTACTGCTCGCCCCCGCGCTTGGCGCGCAGGGGCAGGCCCAAACCGCGCCGCCATGGAGCAAGGGAGCAAACGACCCTGCCACGGACAAGGGCTACGTGTTCCAGGTGCCGGATGTCGACAATATTCCCGACCTGCACGGCAACCCCGCAGGAGCGGAGCTGGTTCTGCTTATTGGCGGGAACCAGTTCTTTGTGCTGCCACAGCTGATTTCGGGGTTCGAAGCGAAGCATCCGGAACTTAAGGGGAAGATTTTTTATGAGACGCTGCCGCCGGGTATCCTGCGCAAACAGATAGCTGCCGGAGGAGTGGTCACGCTGGGAAACCTTACCCTGGCGGTAAAGCCGGACGTCTACGAAGCAGGTGCACGAGTGCTGCATGACATGGCGCAACAGGGGCAGATCGAGAGCGTGGTGGAGTATGCCACGAACACGCTTGCGATTATGCTGCCCGCTTCCAATCCAAAACACATCGAGTCTCTGAAGGACCTTGGGCGTCCGGATGTGAGACTCTCCATGCCGAATCCGGAGTGGGAAGGTGTGGCGAACCAGATTGAGCAGGCCCTGCGAAAGGCCGGCGGAGAGGATCTGTATCAGGCGGTGTATCAGGACAAAGTGAAGGATGGGACGAGCATCTTGACGGAGATTCATCATCGGCAGACGCCGATGCGGATAATGGAAGGTAAGGCGGACGCGGGCGTGGTCTGGGCTTCGGAGGTGAAGTTCCAGGAAAACGTGGGCAATCCGGTTACGGGAGTGGCGATTCCGGAAGCGCAAAACGAGACCGCGACCTATGCAGCCGGAGCACTGATAAATGCACCGCATGCGGAGGCGGCGCGACAGTGGCTTGCGTACCTCGCGAGCTCAGAGGCTCAGGGCGCGTATCACCAGTTCGGCTTCAAATCTGTCGAGAAACGGAGACAGTGATGGACAAGGTGATGGGACTGCTGCTGGCTGCCAGTGCAGGTGCACTGTTGTTAGCCGGCTGCAAGAAAGCGGACCGTGAACCATCGCCAGCTGTACCACCGTCGTATTCCCTGTCGGCGATCCCCGCGGATGCGCAAGGTGAGCGCATTCGTTTTGGACGCGCGATCTTCGATGAGACGCCGGGCTTTGCACCGGCATATACGGGAGCAAAAATCTCCTGCGGAGACTGCCACACTCAGAGCGGCACGGCAGCATATGCAGCGCCGATGGTGGACCTGGCGGGAATGTTTCCGATGTACAACCAGCGTGCCGGGCGCGTCATCGGGCTTGAAGAGCGTATTCAGGAATGCTTTACTCGCAGCGAGAATGGTAAACCGTTGCCACCAAACTCGCAGGAGATGTTGTCGCTGGTTGCTTATATCAACTGGCTCTCCCGCGACGGAGTGAAAGGGGCACCTTACAAGGGACGTGGCCTAGTAAAACTCCCGGAAATGGTAGGCAACATATCGAGGGGTAAGCAGGAGTATGCGTCCCAGTGTGCAGGTTGCCACGGTGCGGATGGTGCGGGTGTACCGCCGGTGCTGCCGCCGGTATGGGGACCTGACTCCTACAATAATGGCGCGGGAATGAACAATCCCGAGAAAACGGCGGCGTTTCTGCTACATAACATGCCGCAGAACCACCCCGGAACATTAACAACTCAACAAGCATTTGATGTCGCGGCTTATCTACATGCGATGCCTCGACCGAAGTTTAACGAATCCTACAAAGGATATTGAGTGACCGAATGTTCAGTGGTGCGCGGTTCTCCCTATTCGCAACAGCGACCATCGCGGCCCGCTCGATTCCAGGGCATCTTACCGAGGACCGAGCCCATCATGCAGGTATTGGATATGCCGGCGAAGATAAGGCCCGCGCCAACGAGCGCTGCACCTATAAGAAACTGCGGTGAGACCACCAAGCCAAGCAGACTAAAGATAACGACAAGGGTGCCCGCTGCGACTCGAACCTGCCGTTCGATAGCCCACGGGCGGCGGCAGACGGTCTGAAGAGGAAGTCCCTGCTCCCTCCATGCTTCGACACCTCCGTCTAGCACGGAGACATTGGAGAACCCCATGGCTTCGAGTTTTTCGGCGGCACTGGTCGCACGGCGACCGCTCTTGCAGATCATGACGAAGGACGCACTCTTTGTCCACTTGGAAGCGCGACCGGCTACTTGCGACAGAGGCACAAGCTGCGTCCCCTGGATAAAACCTGCTGCGAACTCAGGATACTCACGGACATCGATCAGGGTTGGGTTGCCGAACCGGATTTCTGAAGCAGTAACTGTGCGCATGGGTATTGATCTCCCTTTCCAACTATATGAGCATACAGTTATATTGTAACTGTGGCGACAAAAAAGAGACTTCCGTTGAGTGACAGCGCGTTGGAAATGGTAGCGCAACGCTTCCGACTGCTGGGCGAGCCCCAGCGGCTGCGTATTCTGCAGGCGCTGGAAGCAGGCGAGCTTTCCGTAGGGGCGCTGTGCGCGCGCACAGGCGCAACTCAGCCGAATGTGTCGAAGCATTTAGCTGCCTTGTTTGACGGTGGATTAATCGAACGAAGACGAGACGGCAATAACGTCCTATACGCGATTGCGGACCCGGTCGTATTTCTATTGTGTGAGCTTGTATGCCGGTCGAAGAGTAAACAGGGAGCACGGCAGGCAATTGTGATGCGCAAGGCGACAGGCAGCTTTGCCGGAAAGTGAGTGATCGTGGTTTTTGAGCGTTTTGATGTTCCTGGGCTTTCCCAGTATTCCTACATTGTTGGCGACGGCGGCGTGGTGGCAGTCATCGATCCGAAGCGCGACATCGACACGTATCTCGACTATGCGGATAACAAGGGATTGCGTATTGGGTATGTGCTCGAAACGCATATCCATGCGGACTTTGCATCGGGAGCACGCGCCTTAGCAGACGCATGCGGAGCCGAACTCTGCCTGAGTGGACACGACGAAAGCGAGACGTATCGCTACACATTTGCCCACAGAGAATTGCGAGATGGAGACGAACTCGTGTTGGGGAAACTAACGCTCCGCACGATGCATACTCCAGGGCACACTCCCGAGCACATCAGTTTTCTCTTGTCTGAACCAGATCGAAGCGGGGAACCGCTGGCACTCTTCAGCGGAGATTTTCTATTTATCGGATCTGTAGGCCGACCGGATCTGCTGGGCGAAGCGGAGAAGCGGGAATTGGCGAAGGCGCTATACCGTAGCGTGCAGAACTTGGCGGCTTTGCCGGATGGAACGATGGTATTTCCCGGGCATGGCGCAGGCTCGCTGTGCGGTGCGGGCATGGCGCAGCGGGAGCAGTCGACTCTGGGCTATGAACGTGCTACAAACCCATTTTTCAAGAAGCAGACGGAGCAGACTTTTATAGATACGGTGCTGGGCACCGTACCGGAGTTTCCGGACTATTACCGGAGGATGAAGAAACTCAACTCAGAGGGGGCACCTCTGCTTAACGAAGTCCCAGGTGCAGCGCGCATGTCCGGGAAGGAGTTCGAGGAGAAACAGAAGGAACTGGATGCGATCCTGCTTGATTTGCGCAGGCCGGAGTCGTTTGGCGGCGCGCATATTCCTGGGTCCATCAATATCGGCGCTGGTCCGAATCTGTCCATGTGGGCGGCGTGGGTGCTGCCCTATGATCGGCCCATCTTGCTGATCGGCGATGCCAACACCGATATGGAGGCGGCACGGCGGTCGCTGATTCGTGTGGGTCTGGACACGGCGATTGGATCGCTGCGCGGAGGCATCAGCGAATGGTTGGAGTCGGGCGGAAAGCAGGGACATGTGCCTCAGATTTCTGTTCAGGAACTGCGTGCAATTCTCGGTGAATCGAACAAGGTTACTCTGCTGGATGTCCGGAGCCCGGGCGAGTGGAAGGACGGCCATATTGACGGAGCAGTGCATATCTCGGGCGGTGACTTGCCAAAGCATGTTGCGGGCGTTCCTGTTGATAAGCCGCTTTACGTGATCTGCGGTAGCGGATACCGTTCCAGCATTGCGGCAAGCGTCCTTGTTCACTCGGGCCTTACACAGCTAACAAACGTAGATGGCGGGATGAGCGCGTGGAAGAGCCAAAACCTCCCAGTGGTGGGAGCTTGAAACTCCAAACGCAAGCAAGCACCGGCTGGGGGAAAGAATGACTCAGCTGGAGTTTGCGGAGTTGGCGTGGGCAGGGTCTCTGTTTGCCGGGTTTCTCGGTTCTCTCGCGGGACTCGGCGGAGGCGTGGTGATTGTGCCCATGCTTGTGCTCGGCTTCCACGTGGACGTGCATTATGCAGTGGGAGCCTCACTCATCTCGGTCATAGGTACATCTGCCGGTGCGCAGGCGGCGCATGGGAAGGAAAGCTTTTCGAATACCCGCATTGGCCTCTTTCTGGAGATTGCCACAACCCTGGGTGCAATATGTGGAGCTTTTCTCTCAACGAGCACGCCGACTAAGTGGATAGCCATCATTTTTGGGGTTGTGCTGCTCTACTCTGCTTTCTCCTCAATGCGCCCAAAGCAAGAGGCAACTGTGCATCGGCCTCCTGATGTGCTCGCCACGAAGCTCCGCCTGAACGGAGCCTATTCCCATGGAGGAAAGCTGGTGCCCTACTCCGCGCGGCGCGTGCCACTGGGCTTTGGTTTGATGTTCGGGGCAGGAACGCTCTCGGGACTGCTGGGGATCGGGTCGGGCGCTGTGAAGGTACTGGCGATGGATGAAGCGATGCAAATCCCGTTCAAGGTATCGACAGCGACTAGTAATTTCATGATCGGTGTGACGGCGGCGGCGAGTGCGGGCGTATATCTGAGCCGGGGCTACATCAACCCGGCGGTTGCCATGCCGGTGACGATCGGTGTGCTACTTGGCTCGCTTCTTGGAGCACGTTTCCTGGTTAAAGCAAGAGTGAAGTCCGTGCGCATCATCTTTGCCATTGTGATCGGGTTGCTTGGGGCAGAGATGATCTTCAATGGACTTACAGGGAAACTGTCATGAAATCCGTGGAAATTCTCGAGCCCTGCGATTCTGCGATTCATCAGAGGATGACGGCTATCCTGCGACTCCTAACGGTTGTTGCGGGCATGATGATTCTTGTTGGCGGAATACTTCTGTTGGTTCGTCAGGGGAACGCTATCACTAGCTTTCATACCTTTCTTGGCGAACCGACTTCACTACGGCTCGTTCCGCAGATTGTGTCAGGTGCACTCCAAGGGCACGCCTTGGCCATAGTGCAGTTCGGAATTCTGCTGCTCATCGCGACGCCGGTGATTCGTGTGCTGTTCGTGGGGATCGGATATGCTCTCGAACAGGATTGGCTGTATGTGGCCGTGGCCTTGATTGTGCTGGCGGTCTTGGGCTCGAGCCTCATCGGCCACAGGCTGTAGACCGTGAGAACAGTTTGCTTGTGGCGTCCGAGTCGCCCAGCCATTTTCACGGTTGGTCGCCGAATAACACGACGCTTGCCTTCGTGGCCCAGCGCAACGGCAGCGGCCAATACGACATTTACGGCATGCCCGCCGATGGAGGCGCGGAGAAGCAGCTCACCTCCAATATTCACCAGGATGATGGGCCGGACTACTCGCCGGACGGCAAGAAGATGGTGCATATCGACTATCCCGCCGGTACGCCAACCCACTACCCGCGCAATGTCCAAATTGAGCTAAAACTCGTCGCGATCAACCATGGCAAGGTCGCCACGTCCCAGAAGACGCTGGTGAAGGCCATCGGCGGACAGGGAACGATGAACGTCAACTCGTGGCTCCGGACTCCATGCGCTTCGCCTACGTAATTTATGTGGTCCTGCAGTAGGGCGCCAGCAGGTACAGTGATTGGTGTGGATATTTCGTTTCTCAATTGATGCAAAATCGCCAATGCGCTCAGCGACCCACTGCGGGGCGAAACAATTATGCGCTTTGGTGTTCTGGGCGGTTAACGGTCAAACCGCACCTTACTGCCTGGTTGCTCCGACCGGAGTTTGCCATGCAGCCGGGGACCGCTGGATTTGGCCATCGAGACCCTTCGCATTGAATGGCAAGATTGGATTGCACCGGGCGGCAGGATAATAGTGCATTGGGAATGCGGCCACTGGCAGCATAATAATGTTGCACTCCGTGGCAGCATTCCGTTGCAACCAGCATCTGACGCGGGCATTCGCGAGTATGGCTTGTTGTGCTTCATCGGCCGAACGTAGATTGCATACAACGTCAGAATGCCGGCGATACAGCCTGCCGATTGGCCCATAAACAATCAGAAGCAACTCAAGTTGGTTCAGAAGGTCGCTCTGTTCTGGAACTTTTCCCTTCGGGAAGGCGCCATCGTCACCACAACCACAAGAGTCCGAACCAACCCGACAACTTGCGATCACGGCATCAGGATGCCAATGTTGTGTCCCCTATCGCGCACACCGATCAGGCAAACTTACCTCGGAACGGAAGCGACTAATCCACCGCCGCTCTTGATTCCAAGATCAAGAAATTGGAAATCCACAAGAGCTGTTTCAAACTCTGCGAAGCCGTCGCGCCGACGGCAACACGAAATCCGCGAAATCCGCGAAATCCCCGATAACAAATGAGCCTGCTTCGACTCCTTTTCAAGCACTTATGAATGGCATGCGGCTTGCATTGCTAAACGTGCAGGATGCCGTAACTTTCGGTTCGCCGGAGAGGCGATGCCAAGGAACTTCTCGATCGAATGGCTCGACAGCGAGGTGGTTGCCATCGTGTGTACGTGTGTGGACGGATGCAAATCGAATTTATGAACACGATCAAGGAACTGATCGAAATGGAATACACCAAGGCCCTTCTCGACCTTTCAGAATTGACACGAGTTGGTGACGACGCAGCCACGTTTCTTGCATTCTGTGAGCGAAAAAAGTAGATCGCGCAGAACGGCAAGCCGACGCTCTTAAGCGTAGCTGTAGGAGAGCATATGTTCAAAAGGATCGCTGTAGTCGTTGACGAATCGCTGGGGGCCCCTGGCTTCAACAATTTCTCTTGCCAAGACGCTTGGCGCCGAACTACAGACGGTCACCGTCGTAGAGCACTCCGCGCCTAGCATGCCTAGCACTTGAGCAGGAGGCCCCTTGCAGTGGCACAACAATCGGCAGGCGGGCCACCCGTCTCGCGCGCTTGAATCTTCCAGTAAGTTTGACTCCTTCCCTTCGATAAGGTCGATGTACATTCCTTCGATGCGCCAATTCGGCCCGCTGTCCTTGTTGCTCTTCCTTTTCTTATTCTTGCGAGAACAGGGATGGTCGCAGTGCGCCGGGGTAGCTTCGACTCCGCTCGCAGCATTCAACTGCGCCGCTCGTGAGATACCTGTGGGAAAGATCGTGACACTTGACCCGACCCACGCTCATTCATTAGCTGACCTCGTCGATATTGCGGAACACAACAATCCGCGCACGCGCGTCGTTTGGGAGCGCGCCAAGCAGAAGGCGGAACAACTCGGCATCGCGAAAAGCGCCTATTATCCCGTTTTGACTGGTATCGCAACATTCGCAGATGAACGAGCGATCGAGCCCTTTCCAAAACCGTTGGCCCCACGCGGCTACATTATGGTCGAAGCCACTGTTGTGCAGCCCGAAGTTGCGCTGCAGTATCTTATCTTCGACTTTGGCAAGAGGGAGGCCAACATAGGCGCAGCGAAAGCCGAGGCTCTGGCTGCCGGGGCCAATTTCATCCAGGCCAACCAGGAAGTAGCCTTCCAGGTCACAAGCGGCTATTACAAGCTGGTCACCGCACAAGAGCGTCTTCAAGCCGCCCAGGAAACTCTGAAGACCGCACAAACGACGCAGGACGCTGCCGAAGACCGGCTCCAGAACGGACGAGCCACGATGCCGGATGTTCTCAATGCCAGAGCGGAAACATCGCAAGCTGTCTTCGATCTGGAATCGGCGGCCGGCGACGAAAAAATAGCGCGGGTCACTTTGGCAGAGGAGATCGGCGTCGAGCCGTCGCCGAACATCGTGATTGCCGCTCAAAAAAATGCTCCTCTGCCTGAATCGCTGACCATTTCCATCGATGAGCTGATCAATCGCGCGATGGCCGACCGCCCCGACCTGATGGCGCAGGTCGCAGAAATCCGCGCCGCGGATAATGAGGTCCGCTCGGCCAAGGCGGAATACCGGCCAAAGATCGTGCTCTCGGGTTCGGGGGCGCAACAGGCCATTTGGCCATCTGCCGACTATGGTCAGCTCGGAGCAGCGAATGAACCCGTATGGTCTGCTTCGCTTGGCGTCGAGTGGCGAATCTTTGACGGGGGCGAGCGAAAGAATCGGCTGGCCATAGCTGAATCAAAAAAGCGTGAAGTGCAGGACGCATTCACCGACAAGCATGACCAAGCTCAACGCGAAGTCTGGACCGCTTTTATCGCCTTTCGCACAGCCCAGAGGCAGGAACAGGCGGCAGTGGCACTGCTCGATTCGGCCAGCACTTCGTACTCGGCATCGCTCGATGCCTATAAGTACGGCGTCAAGAATTTGGTCGATGTGGTGACGGCAGAGAAACAGCTCGCGCTGGCCCGGCTCTCCTCTGTTTCCGCTCGCTCTCAACTTTTTCTGGAAGCAGTACAACTCGAATTCGTAACGGGGAATCTGCTGCGAAGCTTGCCACCCGCGACCAAACTACAGACACAGGATGGCCAAAAGCAATGACTAAAGAGCGACTCTTCGGCGTTACAGTCGCGTGCCTGTTATGCACCGGATGCAGCCGCGCGCCTTCGATCTCTATCATCGGCTCTTTTTTCCCAGTATGGATGGTTTGCCTCGTCGCCAGTGTGATTCTGGCTTTCGCCGTTCGTTTTCTACTGCTGCGCTACCGCCTGGAATCTGACATGGGTCCGGTTGCTCTCTTCTATCCAAGCGTCGTTGCGCTCTTTACCTGCCTGTTGTGGTTGGTTTTCTTCCGATAGGACAATGTATGACACAGGACTCTGAGAACCTCAATCGCAAGCAACTAGGACGCCGGATCTCTATCGGAGTTGTCGTGGCTGCTATCGTGGCATTGCTGCTCGTCACTTTGGATACAGAGCGAAATCCCCGGACAGATGACGCTAGCGTACGGGCAAACTTCATCGAAATAGCCCCTGAGGTCAGTGGACGCCTCGCCCAGTTGCCGGTCAAAGACAATGCCTATGTGAAGCAGGGCGAGTTACTTTTCGTCATTGATCCACGCGACTACGAGTACGCGCTACGGCAGGCGCTTTCCGACCAGGAGAATCTGGAACAGAGGATCATCGATACGAAACGTAAAATCGCGGCGCAGAATAGCGCCGTCGACGCAGCAACTGCAGCGGTCCATAACTCCACCACCGCGATACGCACCGCTGGAAGCGGGGTGGATTTAGCCAAAGCAACGGTGTTACGTGCCCAGGCTGCAGCCAATGCCGCCGAGGCCCAATTGAAATACGCGACCAATGACCTGCATCGCATTGAGCCCCTGCTACAAAAGCAATACGTGACGGTCGATCAAGTAGATCAAGCCAACACGGCTGTGCGAGTAGCTCGCGGCAGCTACGATGCAGCCTTAGCCGCGCTCAGCGAGGTACAGGCCCAGGAGACCCAGGCGGTTCTTCGCCAGCAGGAAGCCGACGACCAGGCATCCGAGACACGCGCAAAACTGGGGCAATCGATTCATATTATCGACACCCTGGATATTCTTGAGTCGCAACGGCCCGGTCTGGCCGCAAAGGTTGATCGCGCCCGGCTCGACCTTGAGCGATGCCGCGTCGTCGCGCCTTTCGATGCCTATGTGACCAACATGAACATCTCCGAGGGCGCGTACGCTCGACCGGGTTCTCCAATGTTCACGCTAATCGACACCCGTAAGTGGTGGGTCGTCGCAAACTATCGTGAAGGGAAGGTGAAGAACATTCGCATTGGCTCGCCGGTCGATGTGTACCTCATGGGACATCCGGAAAGAAAGTTCACCGGGCTGGTGGAGAGTATTGGGTATGGCGTGTTTCCTGAGGACGGAAGCGTGGTCGCTGGGCTCCCCAATATCGAAAGGACCCTCAATTGGGTGCATCTGTCATCGCGATTCCCGGTTCGCATTCGTGTTCAGAACCCCGATCCTGATTTGTTCCGGGTCGGAGCAACGGCCGTAACGGTCGTGAGATAGCCGGATGGTCAAAGACTTCTCATTTCCGAACCACACACCGTGGCTGCAACGTATCTGGCAGGATCTCCAGCCCACGCCCGGACGTCTCAACAGTTCTCTTCGGATGACATTGGCGTCCATCCTCGTGCTGGTCTTGATGCTGGTGCTCCAAATGCCATACATCGCCTATGGTTTGTACTTCATGTTTCTCATGGGACGAGAGAGTCCTTCGGTATCCCTCCGTACGGCCTTTGTTCTTGTTGTGACCATAGTGCTCGTGATCGTCGTCGAGATGGTTGTTGTAATTGTCAGTGACAATGATCCGATGGCGCGTGTCCTCAGCGTTGCCATTCTGACCTTCATTGGCGGAATGATTCTAGTGAGCACGAGCCTCCCCTCACTCGGGGGAGCCATTGGGTTCATCTACTGCGTTGTCATTGGTTTCTGGGAACATCACGCACCTGAGGACACACTAGTACTGTGGCCGTATGTATAGGTAACCAATGTAGGCGCTTGTTGGGTTCTGGTGCTGGCTGTATATCTGGGGAGTGAGCAGAGGCATACGACTTCAGATTGAACTCAAGCAGCGAGATCGACAGCAGATCGATCAGTTGTTAGGAGGCGGGTTGCAGTCGGTACGCACGACATTGCGCGCCTTGGCCTTGCGTCAATTGGATCAGGGACAGTCCACGCCTGCGGTGGGAGCCAACCTGGGGCTTTCCGCCAAGGCGGTATGGCAGATCGGCAAGCGGTATCTTGATGGCGGGCTGGAGCGGGC
>NZ_JQKI01000036.1 GCF_000745965.1 Edaphobacter aggregans DSM 19364
GCCTGCAACTGCTCCCGCTGCTCCGCGCCGAGAGTGAATGGAACTAAGGGACGACCCGCTGCCATCGGACTTACTCCTCACTCTATCCGATGACAGACCCATCCTTAGTTATTCAAAGTATTTTAGACTCAGAACACTAGGGCCTTCTGGTAGGCCGCAGTCGCTTCGGTCAGACGCTGCATCTCATCGAGCACGTTGCAGAGGTCGAAGAATGCGAGCGCATACTCGGGGTCAGCAAGGGTCGCCCTCCGGTAGTGCTGTTCGGCCTGCTCGTAGCGGTGCCGGTTGTAAAGAATCGTCCCAAGTTTGATCAGAGCATCTGCGTGCTCCGGTCGCATCGCAAGGATCGCGTGGTAGATCGCACGCCTGCTGAGTTCGCAGCCGTATGCAGCGGTGGAAATGACGGCGGTAAGACCGCCTTGGAAAACGCTTCGCGTTTCCCACTATTGGATGGTCCGCCGCCTGGACATCCGGACGATTATCTTAGCTGGCAGGAGGTTTCACCATGGAGATTTCGACCATCGGCATCGACCTGAGCAAGACCACCTTTCACCTGATTGGCCTCAGCCCTCGTGGTGATATTGTGCTTCGCAAGAAGCTCTCACGGAAGCAGCTCCTGACTTACACAGCACCCGCAAGCCGATGCTGATCGGGATGGAAGCCTGCGCAGGTGCTCATTATCTCGCTCGCGCCCTTCGGG
Organism: Edaphobacter aggregans DSM 19364; assembly: GCF_000745965.1. Taxonomy (GTDB): domain Bacteria; phylum Acidobacteriota; class Terriglobia; order Terriglobales; family Acidobacteriaceae; genus Edaphobacter; species Edaphobacter aggregans. The sequence goes on from NZ_JQKI01000036.1 coordinate 701, forward strand.
ATCAGGGGCACGATGCCAGACTCGTGCCGGCGCAGTATGTGAAGCCCTACGTCAAGACGACAAGAACGACTACCTGGACGCGGAAGCGATTGCGGAAGCCGTGCAGCGGCCGACGATGCGTTTCGTGCCGATCAAGAACGACGAGCAGGCTGGATCTGCAAGCGCTACACCGCGTGCGCGATCGCTGGGTCGCGAGAAGAACGGCCGTGATGAATCAGATACGCGGATTTCTCCTGGAACGTGGGATGGCTATCCGAAAAGGGCCTTCTTACCTGGTGACGCAACTGCAGGTCATCCTCACCGAGGGCGATTCTTCCTTTTCCGGAAGGCTGCTGCACTTGATTCGTGAGTTGAAGCATGAAATGGGACGAGCTCGAAAGGAAGATCGAGGAAGCCAGAAGTCAGTGCTGAGCTCGCCCGCATCGCGAAGAAGGATGATGGCTGCCATCGCTTGATGGAGGTGCCGGGCTTCGGGCCAATTGTCTCGACAGCACTCGTTGCGGCGATTGGTAACGGCATCAGCTTCAGAAAAGGGCGGGACCTAGCCGCTTGGTTAGGGCTGGTTCCGCGGCAACACTCGACAGGCGGCAAGACCAGACTGCTCGGCATCAGTAAGCTGGGCAATGAATATCTGCGACGCATGATGCTTCACGGCGCCCGATCCGTGGTGATGCAGATGGAACGAAAGCCTTCCGCTCTCGGCGAATGGCTGACCAGCCTTTCGCCGCGACGTCATCGCAACGTAACGGTCGTCGCTTTGGCCAACAAGATGGCTCGAATTGCATGGGCCATCTTGAGCAAAGGCACACACTACTCTGCACCGGCCTTCGTGGCGGCCTGAACCGAGGCTTGGAAAAGACGCCCGCCGTACGGGCTTGGAAATCGCTTCGCGATTCCACACTTTTCCAACCCTCCGACGACGAAGTTTTCCTCTCAAGTTTGCGAGACAAATCGATGTGTGAGTGAACGGTCTCAACCGGCGTTGCTCAAGCCTGTGTGGGAATGAGAACCCTTAGGAGTTCGACCCACTTTGTAGACCAGCAACGCGCGGACTCCATTATGGGCAGGAGCTCAGCTCCGCAAACAGGCCGGATACATTAGCGCAGACCCAAACACTCGCTACAAAGATTTAGCTTGCAATCTGACGGCGGACCATACATATTCCCACCGCACGGCGGCTGCTGGCAGTGAATTGACCTACGCTCCGGTCTCAAGCCTCTTGCTGGAGACCATCACTTGAGCTACATTAACCGCAATCGTGCCCGCCAAACAGGCACAAACTGAGTTACGCAAGCCGAAATTTCCAACCTCGCGCGGCAGAGTTTTCCGGGGCAGGTCACTTCGGTCAAAGTTTTCGTTTGTTTTCTTAGGCTTTGCAACGAAAAACGCCTACCTGATTGGGTATATGCTTCTCGGCGGGTTTGTGCAGTTAATACATGGAAGGCAAAGCCGCCCGCCGCATTTGTATAAACAAATCCTAACTTACGAACCATATTGATGGTCGCTCTGTTCGCAGTGGGTATCGCTGCATATAGTTTGTCATAATTCGATAGAAAGATGTCGAGCGCAGCTTGTAATGATGTATGCGGCGCCCAGGACACTCGCCTGCAGCTATCTATATAGATATGCATGTAGCCGTTCGGCTCACGGGCGGCCGCACCGATGATGATCTTTTTTCCTTGGTCAAAGAACTCTACGATATCCCATGATGCGATAGCTGCGGCAAGGAATTCGGGTGTTAGGTGCTGGAGGGGGAGTTTAGGTTTGAGATCATCTACACAGATAGTAAATAAAAACTCAGCGAGAGCATTCCGATCTTCACAACGACGAACAACAACCATCTCTAATCATGCTCCTTCGAGGGGTGAGCAACATGATGTTGCAGCGCAAGTACCCGAGCAGAACTGCCGTCTTTGCAAAACGTTCTTGTCCTAATCTAGCCGCGACTACACTTTGTGCTTGTCAGATTCTCATATTTCCAGACCCATGTGTCGGACCAATATCGGCCATGTAGCCGGAATTTTCTTCAGGCCCTGCAATGGGGTTTTCTGCAGCGTTCGCGTGTTCCTGCTCGTGGTGCGGGAATGTTCCGAGAGAGTTCGCGCTCTCACTTTCGGGATTTAGGAACAAACTGTCGCTGGCACCCAGCGAGGAGACACCGTTCATGCTGTCGATAGCAGACGATAGGGGATTTATGCCGACGCTGCCTCTATTGTCACCGTCATTATTGTTGTTATTGCTATTGATGTCGTCATTGATGTCGTTGGCCTTCTTTGCCCCTTTGTAGATCTGCTTTGCCATATCGCCAACAGACCGAGCCTCCGAGGATCCTTCGCCACCGATTTCTGCGCCAACCTCTCCTACTTCGCTACCCACTTCGGCGCCTGTAGCGCCCACTTCGGCACCCGTAGCTCCTGCTTCGGCGCCCACTGCGGCGGCTTCTCCGCCGACTGACGCTGCTGTAGCACCAGCTTCAACTCCTGCTGCTACAGCCTCTCCTATACCTACTGCGGCTTCTACAAGAGCAGGAATGAATGGCATTTTGTGTCCTCAGTGATCGTTCGTTATAGCTTGACTGCAACAGGTTCGCTGATTAGCTGCCAAAACCTGTCTAGTTGAGTTATCGGCGAAGCCGTGCCTGAAGTTGCTGCGGTGGTAAACTAACTTTGCTTTGTGCAGGCGAGGTGACAGAGTCGCTTTCCAGAACCAACGTAGCTCTCATCGATATAGAAAAAACAGGATGAGTGCGAGGCTCGCAATTGCAAAGAGCAGAAGCGTAACTTCGCGGGGTTCAAGAATCTGCAGAGCTGTCAACGGTAGCTTCCCGGCGGGTCTTACCTCTTTCTCTGTTGAGGCTGGCGAAGCCTGCACTTGTGATTTCGGAGCTGCCCCCGCCTCTTGAACCATGACACGCATCTCGTAGCCAGGAACTTCGATGATATCTCCGGACTTCACAAGAGCCGACATCTTGGCACTGAGCATCGATCCGTTTAGCCATGTGCCGTTGCTGCTGAGATTCTCAATGGTCAGAACACCATCAACGACCATGAGTGAGAAATGGTGACGAGAAAGCCTGTCCCCCTGGAGAGCGATCGGGCTTCCTAAGTGTCGACCAATCGTGATCTTCTCTTCGACAACCAGATCGCGATTGCTCGACTCATTCAAGGCTTTGTTCGTGACGACAAATTGGAGTTGCATGTGTAAACCAACTTCTCCTGGCTGCTGCACAATGTCGTGCAGCTAATAGGCAATTAATTCGATTTCATCTTGCCTGCCTTCGGCAGGGAAATAAGAATAGAGCGATGGGGTTTATGCTCATTGAGCGCTGAAGAACAGCCGATGGTTTACGGCTTCGGTTCCATCATCGAGGCCAGTTTCAAGAGCGACTTCGCGAGATTGGCAGTTGGACCGTTCTGACTTATCTCCATGGATCTTTGAAGGCTACGGATAGCATTGGTTCTCTGGTTCTGAAGCAGTTGAATCTCGCCAAGCTGCGCGTACGCTGCCGCACTTGAACTGTTCAGTTCGAGCGCGCGGCGGCAGTGTGCCTCCGCCTCGTCCAACTTTCTCTCGTCTACGGAAACGCCCGCGAGAGCCAAATCGGCTACCTCTCGCGTCGGAAGGAGTGCCCGCACACCCTGAAAGATGTCTCGCGCTTCTCGAAACCGTCCGGCATAGCGATAGACACAACCGGCTTCCAGCATCAACATGACGTCTTTGACGGGCGCCTGCACTTCTTTGCCTCTAAGCATTGTTTCCGCCTATGTAATGTTTTGAATTACTGCCATGAAGGTTTCGTGCTTCGATTTCTCAAGGTTCGAAGCTAATTCCGTCATTTCTTCATCCTGATTTGCTTGTGTGGCCACCGCCTGAAGCGCATTGGCGGCGGCAAGGTTGGAGGCATTGGCGGCGAAACCGGAGGCGGCAAGATCGGCGGAGAAGGCGGAACCACCGCCAATCAAATTTCCTAACGCGCCTCCCAGCCCCGGAGCAAAGGCGTTCGCTGCCACTCCGGTTAGGCCGCCCAAAACCCGCCTGAACATACCTGGCTGGTGAGCCTGAAGCTGCTGAAACTGGGACTGCTCAAGCTGAGCTCGACGCTCAAGCAGATTCAACTCCTGGTTGGAAGCCCGGGAGTTGACACCACCATTGGGATTTAACGTTTCACTCATGATGACCTGTTATCGCTTCGCCGACGCTGTGGATTGTTTCTTGTTGAGTTCGATTTGAATCTCCAGTTCTTGCAGTAATGCGCAAGTGCGGAGGTAGCTTGCAGAAATCAACCGCGCACGCACTCGGTCAGCGGCGGTGCCTGTTACTTCCTGCGATTGATACTCTTTGTGTTTTGCCGTTAAGCGAGAGATTGTCTTTGACGGGGACTGATCGAAGACCTCCGCCAGCATAGGGAAACTCATCCAGTCCGGCAGAGCCGTCGATGATGTTTCTCGCGGAATTGCCGTCGTTTTTATGTAGGTCTCTTTGAGCATTTGATTCACCTGGTGCATCGTTTATGAGAGGGCTGGCATTGCGATCTCTGATTCCGCGGGACGGCTTAGGGATATCGTCCCAATAGGTTCCACCGCAATCTCAGCCGCCAGCTCGTTGTAGCTGAGGGCGTGAAGCTCGGGCAAGCTGCTGCCCACTGCGGTCTTGATGAAGCGCCGAACCGAGCCGTCTACCACCAGTACTGGATTCTGAGTACGCGTAGGCACTTCCCCAATCTGGCTTCGAATCGCTCCGATCAGTGCATCGTTCTGTTCCGGATCCATTGCAAGGAATGCTCCTGCAGGTCCCTGCCGAATCGAAGCGCGAATCATATCTTCAATCTCTGGATCAAGCTGATAGACGATCAGTCGCGGTTTACCGCCACTTAGGCCGAAACAAATCCGTCTTCTCAAGGCAAAGCGCGCATGCTCAGCGAGCGCAGCGGTATCGCCCGAATCGGTACGACTCCATTCTCCGATGGCTTGCAGAATTGCTCGAAGATCCTTGATGGGAACCTGCTCGCTGAGGAGCCTCTGCAGGACTTCCGTAAGCTGCTGCAGCGAGAGCACTTTGGGCACAACCTCATCGACGAGCGCCGGATAGAACTTACGCGCTTCGCCGATCATCCACTGAACTTCCTGAATCGTGATGAAGTCCATAGCGTGCGAGCGTAGAAATGCGGAGATCTGCAGTAGAAGGATCTCATCCGTGTCCCAGATCTTCATCTCCAATGCGGAGGCGCGTTCCAGATCTGTCCTGTTGATCCAGCAAGCCGGCTTGTGATCCGCGGGATTGACTGTAGCCTCCGCTTCTATCCCGTAGTCAGCCAATCGATCTGAGGCTGCGTTTACCAGGAGGCGATCAGAACGAATCCATCCGGTAGTGATCGGTGCTTCGTTAAGCCAGAAGCGGTAGTTGTTGCTTTCTTCAAATGCAAGCTGCACCTGGTCCACTCGCAATGGCGGGAAGATAACACCTAATTGCCTGTAAAGCGCATTTCTCAAATTGACTAGCTTGTCGAAGAATGCCTTGCCTTCTTTGCATTCCAGAGACACAAGAGGCGCTAAATCGCCGCCCACCTCGAGGATGAGAGGGAATGTTCTTACCAGCTCCGGATTGGCGGAGGGAGGCGGTACAACCTGTACAAGGTTCTTCGGCTTTTGGGTCTGCGACTGCGCTTTGAGTCGCTTCGCCTGGTAGAGGCTGTAGGATAGACCGCCGGTCACCACCGTGAGAAGGAGGAATGCGAACTTGGGCATTCCTGGTACTAATCCGAGCACCAGCAGGATGACGGAGGCAACGCCAATGGCCTTTGGCTGTGCAAGAATTTGGCCGGCGATATCGCTGCCGAGGTTCGTCTCCTCATCTTCGGAAGCTACACGCGTCACTATCATGCCGGCAGATATGGAGATGAGGAGCGCCGGAATCTGCGCAACCAATCCGTCGCCGATCGTGAGGATAGAGTAGGTCTGAACAGCTTCACCCGCAGGCATGCCGTTCATCGCAACACCGATAATCAAACCACCAACGATATTGATGACCGTGATGATGATGCCGGCGATGGCGTCGCCCTTCACGAACTTCATTGCGCCATCCATCGCGCCGTAGAATTGCGATTCCTTCGCCAACATCTGGCGTCGTTTGCGAGCTACTTTGAAGTCGATGCTGCCAGCCCGCAGATCCGCATCAATGCTCATCTGTTTGCCAGGCATCGCATCCAGAGTGAAGCGGGCTGCGACTTCAGCCACGCGCTCGGAACCCTTTGTGATGACTATGAACTGCACCAGGGTGATGATCAGAAAAATAACAGCGCCGACTACGAAGTTGCCACCGACCACGAACTGACCGAACGCCTTGATGACCTCTCCGGCGTCGGCCTGTAGCAGAATCAGTCTTGTCGACGATATCTCCAACGCGAGCCGATACAGTGTCGTTAGCAGCAAAATTGTGGGATAGGAGGCAATTTGCGCGCCGTTCGACACATAGACGGACACCATCAAGATCGTAATCGCGACGGTAATGTTGACCGTAAGAAAGATATCAAGCATGAACGTCGGCAATGGCACGATCATCAGACCGACGATAAACGTTATGCAAGCAACCAAGATCAGGTCGCTAAAGCGAGTCAGGACGGTGTTGAAATTACCCACTCGAATCTCTTGCTTGACACTTGACAACTGCACAAAAAACTTAGTTAGCATACACGCCCGGAGACAGCGATTCGGCGGATATCCGCCGAATGAAAGAATGTTCATCGACAGATGAAGCCCGCAGAGATGAAGGATCAGGTCCTGTCTATGCGGGCTTCAGCAGGTTCAAGCGCTTTTACGCCATCGAACCAATGGCAGCTTTGATTTCCTCGTCACGAGCCTTTTCCAGTGCGGCATTTAATTGAGCCTGCTCTTCGTCCTGGTTCGATTCGTCAGCAACGGCCTGCTGGGCATTAGCCGCTGCAGCGTTCTGTTCATTTGTTTGGTGGGCTCCCGCAGATCTATCTAAGGAACTCTCGTTCTGCTGAGCGCTCTGCGCCTGCGAGGTCTGCTGATTGGAAGCAACACCGCTATTTGCATCCTGCGTGATGCCGCCCGACTGATCTTGAATTGAGCCCGTCTCGCCGGAACCACTATTTCCAAAGCCAGATGGTTGTTCCAAGCCGGGGCCGCCTCTAAGGCTTCTGACTGCCCCAGCTGCCTCTTCACCAGCTCCAGCGACGTCTCCTGCGACTTCCGCGGCTTCCTTGAATCCATGACCCACCGACGATATTAAAGACATAACTTAACTCCTCCTGGTAACTAACAAACTTCGCTGACCGGTTATCGTCGGTCGCTCTTATCGAGTTGCGTGCAACATCATCTATTTTTCAATGTCGCGACTCGTACGTTCCATCTGCTTTGCTCTGACAGCCCTCAGTCGCAGCTTCATGCGCTGTGCTGCACCGTAGGCCTGAAGTTCCTCCATTCGCTCCAGATCCCGTATGGCGTCTTCAATCATTCCTAGCTGCAGAAATCCTTCACAGCGCCTTACAAAGGCATTGGTGTAAGTGGATTCAGAGGCAATGACACTCGAGGCATATCGAATGGCCTCTTCAGGGTTTCCTAAAGATAGGTGAAGCGCACTTACAGCGTCTCTGTAATAGAGATTGTCGGAATCCACCTCAAGCAGACCCTCGAAGAGGGCAAGAGATTCCCGAAAACGTCCTTCGGTATGCAGTAAGTAGGCCCGCTCACCTGCCAGGTAGGCTGAGTGTTCGTTCCAACTCGCCGAAAATACGCTCATTGTCCGCCTCCCTCAGATGCACGTGCGCGGATCCGGCGCGCCGCTTGGTAGTACGTAGCTAGAATTCCCAGCATTCGATCAAATTTCGGAGAAGCTGATGACACGCTCGCGCCGTTGCTGGAAGTGTTGCCTGGAAAGCGAAGTGAACCACCTGTCCCACCTGCAGTGGTCCCGTTACCGAGACAAGCCGGCCGGGGCGGGGGATCGATCTGGCTGGGACTTGGTGACATCTGATTCAGGCCCAGCAGATCCTGCCAGCCTGTCGGCGACGGCATGTCTCCCACAGGTGACGTTTGGCTATAAGGGGCTTCTGAGTAATCTTCCTCGAACCCTTCTGGATCCGTCGCGGCAGCAGGTCCCATTTCAAGGCCGGGAATGAGGTAGCACGTATTTAGTTCATCGATATTAGTTTTCATTTTCAAGTCTCGACGCGAGGTTCAGGATCTCTGCGACAGTCTCGTACAGTTCTTCAGGAATCTCTTCCTCAAGTTCAAGAGTGAAGAGGCTACGTGCCAGCTTTATATTTCTAATAACCGGCACATTATGGCTCTTGGCTATTTGAATAATCTTTTGAGCTAATAGCATTTCGCCTTTGGCAACTACCCGTGGTGCGTTCATGTGAGTGTCTTCATACTGCAACGCGACGGCGATGTGGGTCGGATTGACGACCACAGCCTTTGCCTTAGGCACTTGTTTGGTGGCGTTCTCCCGTAGAAGCGCCATATATAAGGCTTTGCGATGGCCCTTTACGTGTGGGTCGCCTTCCTCTTCCTTGTACTCCCGCTTGATCTCTTCCTTGGACATCATGAGACCCTTCATGAAGAGCTGCTTCTGCATCGCGAAATCAGCTGCTCCAAAGAGCAGAAATACCCCGCCCACTTTGAAGAGTAGATGAAACAGAAGCGGTGGGCCGATGCCGGCAATTTGTGCGATGCCCAGTCGACCGGAGACGATGAGGTCGCGAAGGAAAGATGAGAGGGTCGAGTATGCGAGCCAAAGGATGATGATGAACTTGAGGAGGTTCTTGACCAACTCGAGATAGGTCTTTGGCTTGAACAGAATATTCTGCAGCCCCGTCACGGGATTCAGCTTCGTAAAGTTGGGCGTCAGTGCTTCGGGTGCGAAGAGGAATCCCTGGAGTTGAAGAAAATTAACCGCGATGGCGGCAATAGCGAGTGCCGCAAGGAGTGGCATGGAAAGCAGCAGGAACTTGATCGAAGCGTTGCCGATACGAGTCATGAGCATACCTGGATCCAGGGATCCGGCCATCAGCTTTGGACTGAACGACTCAATCATGAACGCTTTTAGCTGTTCGACAAGAGCAGGTCCGGTAAAGGACAGCACCGTGGCCGCGGTCAGAAAGAGCACAGATTGAGTCAGATCTGAACTCTTGGAGACCTGCCCCTTCTTTCGTGCATCCCGAAGCCTTTTGGGTGTAGGTTTCTCTGTTTTGTCGTCGGCCATCTGCGAACTCGCATCAGTTATCGTCGCCACTCCAGATCGGTTGCTAGACGGTTACCGCATACTTGCGACGAAGTAGTTGATGGTTGGAATTACCGATGCGAGGAACTGCTGCAGTCGATCGAAGAAGAACCCGGCCGAGAGGAGAAAGACGGCAAGACCGATCCAGGATTTCGCGATGTTCGAATCACTGCTAATGCGAATTGAAGAGGCGACCTTTTGAATGCTCCCGAATGATATGTCGACCAGAAAGATCGTCAGGACAACGGGCGCGCAGAGTTGAGCGCCTACGAGTATGGCGGACGCGCTGATGCGCGTGAATCCATTGGCCAACGGTAACCAGCCGCTACCAAAGTGGGGCACTTGGAGCAGAGGGATAACCAAAAAGCTGTGCGCGATGCTGCGCAAAAATAGAAGATGCCCACCCAGAAGGAGGAATAGCACGATGGAAGCCTGAACCTGAAGGTTTCCAAGTGCTGAAACGTTACCCGGTAGTTGCGGGGCCAGATAGGTGATCTGGTTCAATCCTCGTTGCGTGTCGATCACAATTCCGGCAATCTGGACACCGAAAAAGATCATTTGAGAGATGAATCCGATCATCATACCGACCACGAATTCCTTAGCCAACAGAGCGAAATAAAACATGGACGATCCGGGTATCGGACCAGAGGCTTTGGCAAGACCCGGATACAAAAGCGCTGCGATTACGGCCGCTAAACCCATCTTGGCTTGACTGGGAAGGGCTTGGCCGCCCATGAAAGGCGCCAGGCTCAGAGCAGCAATCAAACGGGCGACGATGAGAAAAAACAGCAGTAGAAACGACTGTATATTGACGTGGATTCCGGCGCTCTGCAGCAGACTTTGCAGCATGGGCAGAAATGCCATCAACGCACCACCACGATCGAGTTAAGGATCATCTGCGTGAACTGAACTGCTTGCCTCAACATCCAGGGGCTTAGGACAGCAATCGTCAGAAAAACGCTGATCAACTTAGGGACGTAGCTCAGGGTCTGCTCCTGAATCTGGGTTGTCGCCTGAAGAATGCTGACGACGACTCCAACCAGGAGACTCACGAGCATGGGGCCTGCGGACAGCAGCAGAACCAGCATGAGCGCTTCGCGCAAAATTGTGATGATCGCTTCCGTATCCATAAGTGCCTTTCCTCGTCTCGACTCAAACGTAGCTCAGAACCAGACCACGGATGATAAGAAACCATCCATCGACGAGTACGAAAAGCAGGAGTTTGAAAGGTAATGAGATAACGCTCGGAGAGAGCATACTCATGCCCATCGCGAGCAGAATATTTGCGATTACCATGTCAATAACGACGAATGGAATGAAGATAAGAAATCCCGTCTCAAATGCCTCTTTCAACTGGCTTGTCACAAACGCAGGAACAATTACCTGGAAATCATCCTTTGAGAGAGAGGAAGATGCAGATGTGGGAGGCGGTGCGGCCGATGAGAGACTGGAGTAGTTCGCTGGGGTTGTGACAGTTGCCGTTGCGGAAATCGGTGCTATCGTTTCGGGCTGAGCCGGAGGATTTGCTATCCTGACTTTCGCATGAGGTTCGCTGGCCCCTTCCTCCAGGCGTTTCGCGAGCTGAATGAAGAGAATTCGATCCTCATTATGTGCGTGCTTGATCAGGAAGTGGCGAAGAGGCTCCCTTCCTCGCCCCGCTGCTTCAAAAAGATTTTTTACGCTTGCCTCGGAAAAGATATCACGAGTGTCGGAGACCGTACCAGCAGCGGCATACATCTGGTTAGCGACCGGTGTCATGATAAAGAAGCTCAGAACGAAAGCGAGTCCGGTGATCACTTGGTTTGGTGGTACAGACTGCGTGCCGAGAGCATTGCGCAAAATAGAAAGAACAACTGAAATTTTGACAAACGACGTCAACATCACTAGGACAAACGGGGCCAAGCTAAGCGCACCAAGGACAATGACCATCACAACCGGATTTGGTAGTGAATTTGGTGTCACAATGCCTTCTCCTGGCTACGATCCGCGACGGCCTGGGCAATGTGCCGAAAGACAGAGCCGCGCGTCATACCGGTGTGGGCAGGGACAGGCAGTTCTTCGAAGTCTCCTGGGTTGAGCGTTGTCATAAATTGAACTGTCTCTGCTGAACCCGCCAGAAGAACGACTGTCTTTCCGGCTTTTACCAGATAGAGCATTTTTCTAGGCTCAAGCGGGTATTTCGCGATCACCTGAATCTGGCTTGAAGCCGGCGTCGATAAGCCCGTAAGTTTCGGGAGTAGAACCTTTGCAGCGACGAGCGCGAGCAAACAAATACCGACGAGAACGAGCAGTGTCTTGGCATAGTCGAGCCAAAGGTTCGTCGATAAGGCAGGGGAGTCAGACACGGGGAGACTGAAGATAGACATTCAGGCCATCCCCCAGCGCGTGATCTGAACCCCGAGGCGCTCATCTATCTCGACCAGATCTCCAGTGCCCACAACTCTGCCGTTTGAGACCAGCTGAACCTCAGCGTGCTGCTCTTCATCAAGTTCGATAATGCTTCCGTCTGCCAGGCCTTCCAAGTCCTTGAGTGACAACTCGACCTGACTGAGTACGACATGGATTCGAACGGGAAGCGCCGCCAAGTCGATCTTTCCTGCTGTTTCCACTTGTTCCTGAGGATTCGTACTTTGCTCCATATCAGCATTCCTTTCAAAGAATTCTTTAACTTCGAAGCAACGGGGATTGTCTTCGTCTCGTACAGCACGCCAGCCGCGTTCCGATACATGCGTGCCAACAGCGGGCGGCAGGACCAGTTCCACCTTTGAGGTGTAGAGCAGTGTGTCAGCTGGTTCCAGATCCTCAAGCTCGCCGATGGCAGCATCGACGAAACCTATACGAACCATCACCTGCCAAGTAAGTTGTTCTTTCGCGCTATCGGGAAGTTTGGTCCATGGTTTGCCTTGCAGCTTCTGAAGGCATGTGTCTGGCAGAAACAGCAAAATGCTGCCATGCGCATGAGTCATGCGCACTGACGCTTCGAATGTGACACCCGGCTCATCCTGTAATGCGAACCGGCTACTGGGCACCAAGGCACATTGGAAAGGGAACTGAAGTTCCCGGTTCGCACGTTCGAGAATACTGACTACAACAAACTCAAACAAACCTGAATCAGCCTCAGCAAGCTCGGAGAGCGTATTACGCGTGAGCCGAGAAAGTATGGTCGTCAAAAAAGGCCGAGCGAGTGCAAGCACCCCATAGCCCATCTCCGGATGAATACGAAACTGGAACAGGCACAAGTCTGAGCCTAATGTGGAAACGAATTCAGATGCCGCCGTTGGGCTGAAGCGGCACGAGTAAGCCAGTTCAACTTCATTGTCGCGTGTCCATAGTTCCTGCGGGCTCATTCGAAGGATGTAAGGAAAAATGAGCACCTCGTCTCCGCTCAACAGTCTCCGCGCATTTCCTGGCTCGAGCCTTTGGCGATTGACGTAGGTGCCGCTGGAGCTCTCCAGATCCTCGATGTAAAAGCCTTCTTCGCGCTCCACAATGCGCGCATGCTTTCGGCTGATGGAGCGCTGCGGAAGGGCAATGTCGTTGTCGGTGGCTCTGCCGATGGATATATCCTTTTGTTCAAATACGTACCTCTGAGTCTGCTCACCGTGGAACTCACTAGACTGTGTAATCTCAAGCCTTCGGCCGGAAGGAACTTCGAGCAACTCCCGCAGTGCATCCTCTACCCAGGTCTTCCAGGAAAAGGCGTTCCCAAACAGACTTCTGGAAAAATTGATCGAAGCTACCTGGCTCGGTGTGTACTTCGGCAGATTCCGAAAGACTTTCAGTCCGGTGTATTGATGCTTCGGTTCAAGCACTGGCATCTCTGTTCCGCTGCATTCCCGATGAGGTGTGAGATTTGGAGATCGCGATGTTCCAAATCTTTACTCCTTTGCTGGTCAAGGTTTCCTGAAGCTCCCCAGTATGGCGGCTGAGCAGATTGGATACATTGTCGGACTGTGTTACGAAGCGGATTGCCAACTGCCCGTCTTGTTGTCGAATCTGCACCTGCAGCCCTTCGAGAGTCTTGGAGTCGAAGGTGATGTTGATTGCCTCCGTCTTTCCACCTTGCCGAAGGATTTCGATTTGGTAGCTGACCTCTGTGGCCAACTTATCAATCTGCGAGGGAGCGCTGGCATCCGGCTGGGCGACCTTCCCCGCATTCGCGGTTGTCGATGATTGAGAGAAACTCGTTCCAACGTCTGCCCCAAGAGGATTCGCAGACAGCGGGTCGAGCGTCGCGGGGCCCTTTTCCTTCAGAGCATCAACGCTGTCTTCCTTGGTGGCCGTCTGATTTGCCCGGCTCTCTTCCTTCTTGCTTTTCAGCAATTGTGAGAAGCGGTCAGAAGTCTTCTGCTCGTCGGTCCGATTCCGGGCGCTTCGAGCGGACTCATTCACAGATTCTGTAGTAATTCTCATGCCCTCGCCCGCCGACTTATGTGCATCACGTTGCCAATTTCGTCCTGCTCCAGCTCTTCGCGATAGGCGGCTTCTTGAAGAAATCGCTTCTCTGTTTTTTGCCGGTATTTCTCCAGGACATCTACTTCGCGCTGACGCTCTTTGAGAGCTAACTGCGCTTCTCTTATCAGGTCGGTTGCTTGATCGACGAAAACCTGCTGCGAAAGAACCCCCGCCTGCGCAGCTTGTACATCAAGTCTCAGTCCGTTCAGCAAGTCACTTCGCTTCGAAAACGTCGAACCCTCATGGACGCCTAGAGCGAAGCGCTCGGCGCGTTTCCTCTGATAACGTTCCTCTGCACGCTGTACTTCGCCTTCCAGTTCCTTCATCGTCCGTTGCTCAACTGCGAGCTCGCGCTCGCGTGCGGCCAGTAAATTTATGGCTTGTTGTTTGTCTTCCGTCCGCTGATCGAGAACAGCTTGAAGACGAAATTGAAAAACCGTCATGTTATTCCACAAACATGGCGCAGAGTTTCTCGATTGATTCCATCCGCGGCATCTTTTCGTCAGTGGGCTGTTTCAGAAAGCGATTGACATCATCGATTCTGCGGATCGCATCGTCCACTCGCGGATCGGAGCCTGCTTGGTAGGCGCCTAGTGTGATGAGGTCCTTTTGCTTGTTGTAGGTCGCGAGTACGCTGCGCATGGCGGTAGCGGCCGAACGATGCTCTTTCGTGCTGACTGCATTCATTACGCGACTTACACTTTCGAGAACATCAATGGCGGGAAAGTGGCCCGCTCCCGCCATCTCTCGCGACAAAATGATGTGGCCGTCCAGAATCGAACGAACCTCATCCGCTACGGGCTCGTTCATATCGTCACCGGCAACGAGGACGGTATAGAATGCGGTGATCGATCCCTTGTCAGAGTTCCCGGCGCGCTCCAACAACTTAGGCAGCTCCGCAAAGACCGATGGGGTATAACCAGCTCGAGCTGGCGGCTCACCGCAGGCAAGTCCCACCTCACGCTGTGCCCTTGCAAAGCGGGTCACTGAATCCATCATGAGCATGACCCTCTTGCCTTGATTGCGGAAATATTCGGCAATGGCGGTGCCGACATAGGCAGCCTTGAGTCGGACGAGTGAAGGCTCATTTGAGGTGGCGCAGACAATAACCGAACGCGTCAAGCCCTCTGGTCCAAGATCTTGCTCGAGAAAATCCCGAACTTCTCGTCCGCGCTCGCCTACAAGCGTAATCACGTTGACATCGGCTTCGGTGTTCCGAGCGATCATGCCCAGGAGCGTACTCTTGCCAACACCCGCCGCGGCGAACAGACCGATACGCTGTCCTTCGCCGCAGGCCAGCATTGAATCTATGGCACGCACTCCTACGGAGATAGGTTGGTTCACCCGTTTGCGGTGTAACGGGTCCGGCGCTTCTTGATAGACAGCGTACTCCTTAGTGGCGCCAAGAGGGCCCTTGAACTCAGTGTCCATAGGTTCACCCAAGCCGTTCAGTACGCGGCCCAGCAACTCATCACCGACCTTCACACTCAGATACTTGCCGGTTGGAACCACTTCGCTTTGCGGCCCAATATCCATCAGAGCCCCAAGCGGCATAAGGAGTACATCGCCATCTTCAAAACCTACGACCTCTGCCTTTATAGGATTCGTAGAGCGCGGGTTGTAGATCAGGCACAGCTCCCCAATCCAGACGTCGGGAACAGTGGCTCGAATGATTAGGCCTACCAACGCCTTTACGTGACCCTTGCTGATAAACGGAGAGCAGTCTTCTAGTTCCGACAAATATGTGCCGAGCTCGAAATTACTATTTGCTTGCATCAAACCTCCTCAGCAAGGCCTTTTCGATCGACGCAAGTTGCGTGCCGATCTGAGCATCGATAATGCCCAGATCGCTTTCAACGATGCACCCGCCGGGTTCGATCGAGGAACTTCCGACGACAAGGAGCTCGCCTACCTGAGTGTCAAGCATCTTCAGAGAGCCCGCTTGTTCATGAAGTGCCGCTTCATCCGAAGGGTTCACTTTTATGGTGACTCTCCTTCCGTTGCGGACAGATTGAAGCACCTCTTTCGCAGTCTGAAGGACCGTGTGTGGATTCACTTCTGCGCTTTGGCCAATTATCTTTCTGGCAACAGCCACGGCCAGCTTTACAAGCTCAGCCTCATGCCCAGCTAGATAGTCTTCGCGCTGCTTCCATGCATCGGCGAGAGTATCGGTCCATTGGTCAAGGCCTGCGGCATAGCCACGTTTGGTGCTTTCCGCCAGCACCTCGTCCTTCTCCTGCCTGGCGTCCTCAAGCAACTGCGTGGCCTCTTGCTGCGCCTTCGCGAGGATGTCCTTGGCTTCGAGCGATGCCGCATGGGTTTCTTTCGTTATTTTGACGACAGATGGGGACGCGTTGTTTGTACGAACCTTGATTACGTTAGCGCTCATCATGTGTTCCTCAAAAAGGCCGGGTCAACCAGGCGTATAGTTTGGGCGAGACATGATCGACCTGAAGACCGACTCGATGTTTCGCACTCTCACTTTGCCGGGCTAGCTGTTCGTCTCGAAGGTTCTTGAGTTGCCTGCGAATCTCATCCGGTGGCAGCTGTTGTGTTTGATCCAGAACGGCTTGTACGTCCGCGCGCCGGTCCCGTGGAAGCAGAGCCATGAGTTCGTTCCTCGATTCGGCTCCGCGCAGAAGGAGAATATAGGCAAACGCACTGGCGCTCATAATCGATTAAGCCTTCACCACGGCTGAAGAAGATGCTTTCGCATTCGCCAGTTGCTTCTCGAGAGCTTTGATCTTGAACTTCCTCTGTTGACTCAACGAGAGAACCAACAGGGAAGCAATACCCGCTACCCCAGCTAGTCCAAATGCGGCGACTTCGAGCCACACATTCACCGAGAATGGGCCCAGTGCTTGCTTCGGGATCGGATTGATCTCAACTTGTTTAAACACAACTGCAACGTTTTCAGGCGTAAGGCCTTCGATGCTTTTTGCCATGAGGCTCTTCACTTCCGCTTCCTTCAGCGGCGGCTGATCGCCACGGAATTGGATAAGCGCAGAGGCTGTGGGAGGAGGCTGTTCACTCTTATCCAAGAGGGGCGTATTGTCTGGAAGAACTACCTGCACCCTGGCATCGACAACTCCTGGAAGCGAATCCAGCGTGCGTGTCAACTCTCCGTTGAGACCGGAGAGTAACCGCGCCTTCTCTTCCCCGGCGGTTGGGATCATGCCGGCATTCGCGAATACGTCATCCAAGCCCTTTACTTTTTTGCGTGGCAGGCCGTTCTCGCTAAGAATCTTCCATGCTGTCACAACCGTATCGCTCTGACCGCGCACATTTACCAGCCAGGCCGCAGCGTCTTTCTTTTGAGTGGGGTCGAGTTCTGCTGTCGCATTGATTCCGTTCTCGCGGAGAACCACGACGATTTGTTGCGCAACATCCTCGGTTAAACCTGTCTCCAACTGCCGGGAGCAACCGGCGAGAGATAGCAGGCACATCATCAGCAAGGAACCAGCAAATACTTTTCTCATCCGTCCTTCCAGTTATACCTGGGTCTGCAGAACCGTCTTCACGCCATTTGCAGCTTGACCAACCAGCTTCGAAAGCACACCAATATTTTCATTCATGCTGTACGCCTGTTGTTGCAGCGCCAGCCATTGTTGAGCACTAGCGTTTGGCGGCAGGGAATTCACAGCTGAATTAAGTCGCATGTACTGCTGTTCAGCGCTAGTCAGCCTGCTTTGAAGGCCTTGCATCGAACTGGTCGCACGCTCTGACTCGATCCTCTCTCTCAAGCGAGCCAAGTGGTGTTGGCTCGCTGAGAGACTCTGCTGAACTCGATCTGATGGCGTTACAGCTCCGTGTTGCACCCTGTCGACGCTCGGGTCGGTGTTCGCTGCTGAAGGGTTCGCCGGTGAAGTCGACTCTGTAGGCAACGGGCCAGTGCCGACTTTGTCATGCAACTGGCTCCTTACGGTATCGAACTTCGATGCCCCGGTTTTTCCAGGTTGACCTCCGGCTTGCGAATTGGATGAGTCCGGGAGTGTCGTGGCTAGCTTGGTGGATACAGGGTCCATGTTGTTTAGTTATCGTTTGATCTTAGAAAAGGTTGCGTGAAGAGAATTGCGTTTCTCTCCGATGGAGTGAAGCTGGTCAGACAATAGATGGCCGTTGAGACTCCAACAGAATTTTTCGAAGCATTGCAAGAGCTTGCGCGTGAATTCGTGACACCCACGACTTCGACAGATTGAGCCGCTTCCCGATGCTGACCAGCGACAGGTCTTCGTAGTAATGGGCGTGCAGCACAAAGCGATATCGTTTGGGTAACCGCCGCATCGCTGCCTGGATCGTTTCGGACTCTTCTTTTCGCAGGACCGAACGTGCCGGCGACTCGGTCGAGGCTGCCACCTGCTCCGCGCAGGTACTGTCCAGGGAGATTAGATACGTACCACCTCCAGAGGTGGTGTGATTTTCAACCTCATCCCAGGACATGTCTGTCTCCCGGGACTGAGAGACTTCCGTGGATTCCCCGGTAACGGACCTGTCGGAGCCGTCTTTCAGATGAGAGGCCCGCCACGCCTTTCGAACTTCATCGAAGATGGCGCCACGCACCCGGTAGAATGCGAAGGTCGAGAAAGAGACGCATTTGGCTGGATCGTAGCTACGAGCGGCTTGTACGAGCCCGTACTCGGCGGCTCCTTCCAGATCAGCACGGGTGATATGAGGCGGATATTTGCCGACAAGATCTGCGGCAATTGCGTGAGCATATCCAAGATGATTTTCAATTAACTCGTTCATCGTTCGAGTTCGAATCCTTTCGTTATATCTGGGGAGGGTTAAGCTTTAGCGGAGCGGACTTTCCTGCTCCTCCTTGTCTGGAAACCTTTGTACGTCGTGCCGCTCGAAGGGGGTATTGACGCGTCTTGGTAAAGATGCGTCCTCACATCGGCTTTCGGAGACATCGGCGTGCTGCGCTCATAAGCCTGCGCCAAAAGGAATCCACCTTCTGCAGAAAGGACTGCCTTAGAGGGGCGTACGATTGATCGCCGTGCTGCAACGCCGAAAGATTGGTAATCAGCATGGTCGCCTGCGAGGCACCACCGATCGTGTCAGCGATCCGATCGAGATCCGTGATCCTGTCCAAAGCCTCTTTCGTCATCATTCCGTCAATCAAGCTGGAAAGTACGGAGGGAAATCCGCTTAACAATTCATAAAGCGGCTTTGCATGTCTGGTCTTATCTGCATGCCAGCTCAGCCAGCCAAAGTCTCCATGCCCGATTACATCTTGAAACTGTTGCCCGAACAGATTTGTGCCGAGAAATATCTCGTAGAACACAAATCCAAGCACGTAACTGTCCAGGCAGGCGTTTTCGAGTTCTCTTTCCGTTTCTTCCACCATCTCTGGTGCGGAGTACTTCGAAGAACTCAGAACGAAGGTCATCCCGGATTTGAGAGAGGTCAGGTGCGATAGCTCAATGGTGCCGTCGTTTCTGAAGAAGATCCTTCGTGGGTCCAGGTTGCAAGGACCTTTGCCTGCACTCTGTGCTTCTTGTACCGCTGCGATCACGCTGAGGAAACTCGGAATGACGAGACCCGTGGGCGCGGGCGCGGAAGACAGAAGCTGACTGAGATCGTGCCCGCTACGTTGCTTCTCCGGGTAGGCCGGGGTGGTGTGATTCGTTGAACTAAGTTGCGTCCGAAGATCATTGTATGTCATTCGTGTCCCTTGGCCTTGGAGCTTTGGAGTTCGGTCGCTGCGGCCCGCTCAGTGCACTCACTCCTAATAACCCAAGGAACACATTTCTATTCCAAACAACTTGTTGCATTTCTGAGAACGATAACAGCTACTAGGATTGTGGGCTCTTACAGAACCGAGCACGCATGGCAAACGTAGAGGCCGATGTGGATTGTGCGCATCAGCGCACGCGCAATAAAAGGCAGGTAACGTTGTCTTCTGCCCCGCCTTCGTACGCGACCCTGATCAACCTGCGGCATATTTCGTCCAGATCCGTGTGCGTGTCGATCTGCTTCGCGAGCTTCTCCGCGTCGGCATAACGAGTGAGACCATCAGTCGCCAGCAGCACGGTATCTCCGGGCTCCAGATCAATAAAGAAGAAATCCGGTTTTACTGCCGCGCCCACGCCCACTGCGCGCGTGATGAGCTGCTGCAGTCGCGTAGATACACCCCCACCCCCGGTGCCCCCTCGCCGTATCTGCTCTGCAGCAAGTGAATGATCTTCCGTGATCTGTATGCAATCGTCGTCTCTTAAGAGATACGCACGGCTATCGCCAACATTGCCGATGATGAGCCTGTTGCGGAGAATGCATGCTGCGACCAATGTGGTCCCCATGCCGTGCAACCTGCGGTCCTGTTGGGCCATGTTCCAGACGGCCCCGTTCGCGCTGTTAATGGCCGTGTAAAGCCTCTCCTCCAGGTCCATTTCGCCATTGCATAGATCTTTGTAGGTTCGGAGTGTGAGTTCGACTGCAGTACTGCTCGCGACCTCCCCGGCTGCGACGCCACCCATGCCATCGCACACGACGAAGATGTTCGAGTCCAGGTCATACCCGAAACTGTCTTCGTTGTTCTGGCGACAGGAGCCAATATCTGAAAGCACCGCTATGCCCATCCGCAACTCCGTTGTTCTGGTCTTCCGTCCGGTCGTCGTTGACTGGATACCATGGTGTTGCGGGTCGAAGTCTTCTTTCTGTCGATCCATCATTACTGCTCACCTACCTGCGTCCACTGCGTGAAGATCTTCGGTGACACAGCTGACACTATGGGTTTGTAGTGAAGTTGCTTTGCGAGAACAAACTCTTCTCGCGCCCGCCGGCGAAGTGCATCGACCCTGGGTTGATTTTTAGGCGAGGTCAGGATCGCCTGTGTAAGGAGCGAAGCTCCCAGGTAGAAGTGCGCGGCGCCAGCATATGGCTTTGCATTGCCCTGCAGGTACCTACCGAATGCATCGTCCGCATGCGAAAAGTGCGATGCATTGAAATCAGCAATCCCCTCTGTCAGGCTGTCTTCCATGGCCTTCGGATCTTCCTGTACGCCTTCCACTCCGGGTTTCTTTCCGGCAATATCCTGCCGAGCAGCCGGTTGCGATGTGGTGTCGGAGTTTTGTGGCGAATGTTTAGCCATCCCCTGTGTTTCCTCCCGATGCGGCGTGTCGAGAGTCTTCTTGCTCTTGGCAATGTTCACCTTGGTTGATGGCGGCGTTGCGTTAGCTTGTGGCGCTGTCTGAACAGGTGCGACAGGTTGTGGCTTAGCCGCCGCGGTTTGTGCCTCCGCTGCCCGTGTCTCCCGCAAGCGATCCTGCGGCCGGCCGGGTCCATTCTGCTGGATGCTTGCGGCGAACTGATATTGCCCTTCCGCTCCCTTCAGGTCTCCTTTGCGCGCCATGGCATCGGCCTGCTGCATAGTGTCGCGATAAACCTTGATGTTATTCAGCAACTGGTTCGTCGCAGTCTGAAGCAACGGTGACTGGACACGTCTTGCAAGCGATTCCGCGCCATCGAAGTCGCCGCGCAAATAGGCGTCGCGAGTTGCTTTGAAAGCCGCCACGCTTAGCGGATCCACAGCGATGCCACCGCTGATTCCGATGCGCGCCTGCCGCATCCACGCCTGTGCGGCTGCCTTGTCTGGACCGAACGTGATCTTTCCAAGATCCCTCAACGCGCCAGAATAATCTTTGTGCTGCATCTCTGTTAGCCCTGTCTCAAAATCCGCCTGAAATTGTGCGAGCGCTTTGGATGCGTCATTCTTCACTCGATCGCACTTCTTCTGGTACTTTTTCGCATCAACGGCAGCAGCCTGGCAAAGATAATTTGCTTCACTTTGCAGGTCGCCGGCATTTTTTGCGCGGTTTGCAAAGTCCTGCAGATCATGGGTGCTCCTACCGCCATCCGGAACCTGGGCAAGCATTGCAGTCGCCGCGAGAAACAACACCGCGCTCAGTTTGGCCTTCATCGCTGTTCCCCCATCAGGACGTGCCTGATCTCTGGCGACCCCATATCGGCTACGCATAGATGCTCTGCTGCGGACACATTGCACTCCACCGTCAGTTGCTTGCCGTCCGCACTGGCGACCGTGACTTTGTAGCTGCCGCTATTCAATCCATCGAGACGAAGTGGGGTTGTAAGATCTACGCTGGGCAAGGGAATTCTTTTACCCGATTGATCTTGAATAGTCACGACAGTTGCCCAGGGCGAAGCGTTTATTTCCATATCAGTAGGGGGGGCGGCTGGGGCTGGGGTTGATGCATTTACAACCACGTCGCTTTGAACAACAGGCGTTTGATGCTGACGATGTGAAAGTTCCATCACCGCAACTGCCACAACTACCGCCGCCACCACCGCCGAGCCTACGATGTACCACCGAGTTCCCGCGCGCTTCGCAGGCGTACTGCTCTTCGTCGCCGGCGGCTTCTCGGTAGCTTTGCGAATCTCTGCCACCTTGCGAGGCCCGTGTTTTGGTCTGAGTGTATCTTTCTTGGCACCGAATTGTTTTGGCGACTGTGCTTGTAGGTGTGGCATTGTGCCAGATTCGGGTTTGAGAAGTACCTCTGTGAGCTGTGCGGTCAGTCCTGCCTGTCTTTCTGCGTTTTCGTGCTCATGCCGCGGCTGCTGCAACAACGCCGTCAGTTCGGCGTCCCTGTTTGCAGGCGCGAGCAGCTCAGTCTGGTCGATGACACGCTGTTGTGGCTCCGTCAGCGCGGCGTCGTGTTCTCCGTTCTGCTCTCGCTTAGGCTTATCTGATGTCGCAGGTGAAAGTGTTCGCCGAAAGTCTTCGCCTAGGTCGTTCGCGGACACTGAAGCTTCTGGCACGTTCTGAACGTCACCGCGCTTCCCGGCTTTCTGCGTTGCAGGCTCTTCTGTCGAGGTATGGTTTCGATCCACACGTACAGTCTCGCTATCGTGACTCTTGTCTTTTATCTCCGATCTGAGCATAAATAGCGATTCGTCGCCGGACAAAGGTTCCAGGGGACGGGTCACACGGTCCTCAGCTGATGCTACGAACTCCTCACGATCAAGCGACTCCTGGACACCAGGGCCGGCTTTTTCCAGCACCTGCTGCCTGCCTGCTTCCTTCTGCCTGGCTGCCGTGGAAAGCAGAGGCCCCTGGACCTCTGCATGAACCGGATCGATCTCTGCCGCTTCGCGCAGTCGGGAGATGGGCTCTGTGTACCGCTGTCTGCTGCTCTCGTCTTGGGCGACTCGTAACAGACTCTCGACGCGCTGTTGCTGTTGCTTGCCCTTCATCTCGCGCAGCACATCAGCATATGCATTCCGTACTTCCGTGCTGCGATCATCGATTTGCAGGGCTTGGCCCAAGTAGTTCTGAGCCTTTTTAAGGTCTCCGAGGCTGCGTGCTTCGTCGGCCTGCATGGACAAGGCCAGCACTCTTTGCTGCTGCTCCTTTTCCTGTTGCGCATGTTGCAGACGGGTGCCCAAATTGAGTGCATCTTCTGTATCAAGCTTTCGTGCCTGCTGAAAAAGGATGACGGCATCATTCCAGCGTCGATTGGCAGCTGCATCCTGGGCCTGCTCGATAATCTGACGCAGTTGGCTCTCTCGTTGCACCTGGCTTATCCGGTCCTGAACGTCGCCCAGCAACGCCTTTGCATCGACGTTGGCTGGGTCAATTCGCTGCGCTTGTAGCAGCACCGTCCGCGCACTGGTGTATTGATTCTCTTCTGTGAGTCGTCGAGCTGTATCAAGGAGCGAGCCCACGCGGTCGTGCTTCAGGCCTTCGGCCAGCACTTGCAGATCAAACGACATCTCCTCGGCAGTTGCATATCGCGTTTCAACCTGTTTTGCCAGGGCCTTATCGAGCACCACATTAAGGCCGTCTGGTAAGTCTTGCAAATGCTCTGTTAGCGGAACATACGGCTCATGGATTACACGGTACAGTGAGGAGACATCACTGCCCTTGAACGGCAGCTCGCCCGTAAGCATCTCGTAGAGCATCACGCCTACAGACCAGACGTCGGCCCTTCCGTCGCTGGCTTCGCCCTTTAGGCGTTCCGGCGCAATGTAGTGGAAGGTGCCGAGCAGTGTATCCGTCCTGGTTAGCTGTCGCGTTTGATCAGCAAGCCGGGCGATCCCAAAATCTACGATCGTAACGCGTCCATCTGGACGCACGAGGATGTTGGCGGGCTTCACATCGCGGTGCACCACGCCGTGCCCATGTGCGTAGCCGAGTCCCGCACAAAGTTGCTCTACTATGGAGATCGCCTCAAGCAGTGGCAAACGCTTTCGCTCGCGCAATACCTTCTCAAGAGAGTCGCCTTCAATATACTCCATTGCGATGAACGGGCTTCCTTCATGCTCGCCCAGTTCATAGATGGTGACAATATTTTGGTGGCTCAGGATTCCGGACCTGGCCTCAACGTAGAAGCGCTCCCGCAATTCCGGTGTGACCTCAGTCAGGGTTTTGATGGCCACGCGACGGCCGATCAGCCGGTCTTCGCCGCGGTACACGATTCCCATGCCACCCCGTCCGAGCTCTCCAGTGATGCGGTATCGTCCGATCTTTTCTATCGTTTTCGTTGATCCTTCAGTGGTCATCAAGGTTCCGTTCTGCTGATCCTGGACACGAGCTAGAGAGTTCTGCCCAACTCACAACGACTCTCTAGCTTGAAACACAGTACGCGCCGATTTATTCCGCAGAAATGTCAGTATGCTTCAAATGCCAGACACCGGCTATGAGAGTGGCGACTAGGCTTTCGGTTTGCCGGGTGGCTTGATGTCGGGTCGAAACTGATAGTAGGCATTGCTGCCACTGACTTCTCCAAGTCGAGCAGGGCTGGTTGACGAGGAACGAGCACCTGTCTTCGTACTGGTCTTGAAGACGGGTCTTCCACGTCCAACGTCCCTTGCGACTGTCTTCTCTATGCTGCTCTTCGAGGACTGGCCGCCATAGTACTGTCCCGTGATGTAATACCCTTCTTTATCGTCTTTCATGCTGGGGCCCAAAGCTGAGTTGCAGCTCCCGCAACGAATTTTGGTTCCGGCGATCTCTGCAAGTCCACCCGTAGGAGCATCTGCATGCATTTGCTCTGCGATGTTCTGCTCCGCATGTCTTTGAACTTTCTTATCAGCTGCTTTGCCGACTTCCACAGGCGAGCCACTTTCCTGCCCCTTGCCAGCCTTCTTTTTGCTTTTTTTGCCCTCTTCCGTCTGTGTTGCTGCGGCGGTGTTCGTCACCACGTGGTGGGTACCCGTAAAGAACTCCTTGTGCAGTTCGTCACTCTGGTCCAATTCGCTAAGCTGTTTCTTCTTGTCTTCTTTTGACAAGTTCGGGTCGTTTTTTACATCGTTTCTTCTTGCCTGTTGATTCTCCTGGAAGTTGAGGAGCTTGAGCGCATGACGCTTGACATCAGGGTTCTCGTCTTGTGCCGCAGCCTCTTTCACGTTCTGCAGGAGCTTATCTACGCTGGAGTTCTCTTTCAGCCACTGCTGTCCTCTGTAGCTATTTGCACTGCTATATAATTTCAGATTGTTGTTTCCGTCGCGAAGATAGCCATATTGGACCTCTGTCGGGTTCGTCTTCGCCTTGTTCGCGTGATACAACATCACTGATGAGAAGTGGGAAAGAGTCTGTTCCGGGCGCCTCTGCTTGTAATCTGCATAGTCAGGATGGGTGGTCAGGCGTTTTTCATCAGTAGGAATGAAGCCCGGACTCCCCTCACGCACGTTACTTGGGGTTCCACTATCATGCGAATTCTTCGGATCATAGAGCTTTAGGCCAGTGTTGGCGATGTCGTGCTCCACCACGCTTGGTCTCTGACTCGGGTAAGGATCAGCCCCATCGATAAACTCTTGCAGCTGTTCTTTAGGTGGACCTTCAAAAGCCTGCGGCTTCGTAGCTTCAGAAGACGGGCGAATCGGATGATCGATGTTCGACGTCTGAACCTGTTCTCCCCCTGGATGGGGCGGGCGCTGCAAAGACCCGAGGCCTACGGCGCCCGAATTATTTGCTCGTCCGGACTCCGCTTGGTCAGCAGAAACGCCCTTAAGGAATTCAGCAGACGATTCGTTTGCTGAAGAAGCCTCTGCATGGGGAGCTCCATCTTCGTGACGAGCCGTCACGACGCCCTGAGATTGCGGGGAGGAAAGATCGGCCACTCCGGGGCTTTTCGTATCGTTAGGTGGAATAGATTGGTCGTGATATTGCGTGCTTGTGGAGGATACGGTCACTTTTCACCTTGTCATAATTTGATTTCCCGCACACTTGTGCCGAGTTGCGAAATCAAACCTTGCGATGGAGTTATCGCATCGCTAAAAGCGGTGTTGCTATCTAGTGCGAGATGGGCGCGCATGGAGGCTTCTCGTTATTTGTCAGGTAGCACCCGCAGTGATTTCCATACAGATTGTTGGTTGGGCAGGGAAACAAGTAGACACAGTCCGTGTTCTAACTCGTAAGCGGCAAAGCCATCCATTCTCTGAAGGTCAAATCTGCAATGAAGATCATTTTTATGTCGCGCCGAGGTCGGCCGATAAGAAGTATCGAAGAGGTAACGCGCGGCTTCGCCGACACTTCGCACGCCCCTTCCATGCTCAACACACCGCAAAATGAAACACGTGCACGAAAACAGCGAAAGCACTTTCTTCGCTCTATCTGTCTAGTTGCTATCTGCTTCCTGCCGCAAGCTTATGCTCAGACGCTCCCTGGTTCTATTGATGTACCTAAGGGTGATGGCGTGCTCATGCTCAAGGCCCAAGGCAAAGGCGACCAGATCTATGGATGCGTGGAGGGAAACTGGATGCTGATCGGTCCCGATGCCAGACTATTCAATGAGCAGGGGTATGTGATAGGCAGGCACTACGCGGGGCCCACATGGCAGTTGAAAGATGGGAGTCTGGTGACGGGAAAGGCAATCGCGAAGACTGCTCCTTCGGATGCGCAATCTGTGCCATGGCTACTTCTTAAGGCATCTTCCGGCACAGGCGAGTTCAAAGCCGTGATGTTTATTCAGCGCCGTGACACACACGGTGGCGCGGCACCATCCACGACGTGTAAGGGCAAAGCAGAACTACGAGTTTCGTATACCGCCAGCTATCTGTTCTATGTGGCGCACCAATAGCCACGTTGGTTCAAAACACGAAGTCGTTCACATATCAGTGAATCAGACAGCGAAAACTTCGCGAGGACATCGCTGAAAGTGCGAGGGCTTATCAAAGCGGGGACACACTAGCTAGACGCAGCTCCGTTCTGATCGGACAAACGCCCGTGCGGATATCAGTTTAAGAACCGATCGACTTGATTGGCGCTTATCTCTGGCATAGGCTGCGGATACAAGAACGTATCGTGCGGGCTCTTCATCGTGGTGGTCGCAGCAGGCGAATCCCTATGGCAAAAAGAACAAGAGCGGCTGCTTCCCATCGCAACCGCGGAGATGAGTGCATAAGTTAGGCCTTTATTGTTCCACGTCGCTACATGAAGTTCGCCCCGATCGCTGGCATGGAAGCGCAGCCCCCCAGAACTTGTAATCTTTCCTCCGGTGGCAGTGACTAGCTTGTCCGAGGTGACAAGCAGAGTGATGCGATTGTTTTGCATTCGAAATTCCACGAGAGCTGCGGGTTGGCCGCTAAATGTCACCAGGCGACCGCCGGCAAGAGTATACTTCGCCCGGTCATCTGCAGCGATGCCCTCATTGGGCATTCGAAACGGGAACGAGACTCGCTGCGCAAACCACGTGGCAACCACCTCTGGTGAACTAGATTCCACATCGAGCGATCTGTCGTTGCTGGAAATACGGTGTTCGGCGATTGCTGCCTCGACGAAGCTCATGGCGCGTGATTCCCGTCGGAGATAGGAAAGCGATAAAACCACGCCAACCGTGACCAAGAACATAGCGGCAGCAGCCAGCGGCCTCCAATAGGCTCGAACGGACCGATTGGTGGAATTGTTGATATTGCTCAGGATTTTCTCGCGTAGGGCTGCCGGCGCCTCCACTTGAGGACGCGCACTTCTCACTCTCGCCGAGAATGCTTGTGCCTCTTCCAGTTCTTCCTGACAACTGGCGCAATCGTTGATATGGGAGATCAGATCTTCCCGTTCGTGGCCCGTCAGTTCGTCATCAATCAGGAGCTGAATCATGACGCCGTAATCATCGTGATTCTTGATCATCGTGAGTCCTTTCCAGAATTCAGCGGCTGGCTCGACATTTCAGCTAACAACGTTCGCAATTTAGCACGCGCTCTCCCCAGCCGCGACATCACGGTGCCAGCTGGACAGTTAAGCACGTTTGCGATTTCCTGATATGACAACTCCTCAAACTCGCGCAACAGAATCACTTCACGAAATTCAGCTGAGAGTCGACCAATAGCACTCTGGACCTGTTCTGCATTTTCTTTGCTAATGAGAATCTCCTGCGAGTTGCGCGTGTGCCCTGGCAGAAGATCGGCGCCACACTCCTCGCCATCTACATCGACAAGCTGCGGTCCCAACTTGCGCTTCCGCATTTGGTTTAGCCAGATATTTCGAAGGATGGTGAAAAACCAGCCCTTGATGTTGCTATCATCACGGAGTCTATGCTGCGCCTCCAAAGCCCGGGCATAGGTCTCCTGCACCAGATCTTCCGCCTCAACTTTATTACGAGTGAGCATTAGGGCATAGCCATAAAGCGCGTTTATATATTCTATGCCGAAACCTTTTTGCTCACCGTTTCGGGCGAATTTGCGAGACATCATTCTTGCATTCTCTACGGAACGCGCTTTTTAAGCCAGTTCAACGTACGGGCGCGAGAGCGAGCAACGAACCTTGGCACAACGCGCAGCTGATGCGCCTATAGGCGTAACAGATAAAGTGCAAACCTAATCGCTCTGGCCATTGTTGATCGCGGAACGATCGTCCATAATTTGTTGAAACCGGAGGGCTTCGTCGCGACGCAACTAGCGACAACGGAGTTTGTTTCGTCCGAGATCTTGACGTACGGCGGCCGGAATGAGCTCGCTGGTGGGCTAGAGAATGTGCGCGAGTGGTGTCGAAGCACATCATTTATTTCGAAACCGATATAGGGAAGCATGCCTTTTCCTGCTTGTGCTCAAGGTGATATTGCAGTGCTGAAACACACTCTGCTCATCTGTTGGACAAAACACGAGGATGATTAATTTATTCCCGCCCCTTGACCTGCGCGATGTTTCCTGAAGTCATTCCGTTTGGGGCGTAACACATAACGCGTGAGGTCAAGTCGAATCGGAAAGGCGGGCGATTCCTTTGGGGGACTTAATATGTTCTTTCAAGAAGCCGATCAGGACGATCTGGTAGGCACAAGTCTTCCGGATTTTGCACGGTGAATTCTCTCTCCCTCCCGCTGGTGCAGAGAAGCCGGTCAAGTCATTAGTTAGGGCAACAAATGTCC
Organism: Edaphobacter aggregans DSM 19364; assembly: GCF_000745965.1. GTDB lineage: Bacteria > Acidobacteriota > Terriglobia > Terriglobales > Acidobacteriaceae > Edaphobacter > Edaphobacter aggregans. Next base: position 29,716 of record NZ_JQKI01000036.1, read on the forward strand.
TTTCTTATTTTGGAATAAACAGGTACTGCTTTTGTTGCATATGCAGGGGTACTGCCCGCATTCCCCACTGTGCAATTCGTGAAGATGAAATACCAAATCGTTGGATCCGAAAGGAATGCGAACACAGCATGAGCGAGACAACTTATGCACTTGGACATTCGCCGGCAGAGATTCAGCGTCTAAGGAATCAGGGGGCCATGTTACGATCGATCACCGAGCGTCTTCTGCGCAACGCGGGAATCGACGCGGGCATGCGGGTCTTGGACTTGGGCTGTGGTGCAGGCGATGTCTCCATGCTCGCTGCCGAACTGGTAGGCCCAGAAGGGCCCATTGTTGGTGTTGATCGCGGTCAGGAAGTTCTCAACCTGGCCAAGGAGCGGGCCCGAGAGGGAGGATTGCGGCAGATTAGCTTTGTACAATCTTCGATCGAAGCGTTCTCCGCCCGCGAACCCTTCGATCTCGTAATTGGTCGATACATTTTGATCCACCAGTCAGAGCCCGTCACGCTGTTGCGTAAGGCTGCGCGCCTAGTCCGGCCGGGAGGGGCATTAGCCTTCCATGAGGTTCGTGTGGGCGACGATACCGGATCCTTTCCGTACGTTCCGCTATGGGATCTGTCTGCAAACCTTATTCGAACCGCTTTCCAATCCTCGATGCTGAACTACTATGCCGCCGATCGCCTCGTAAGCATTTTTCCGAGGCCGGCCTGCCGTATCCCCATTTGTTCTGCGAGAAACTAGTCGGGGGTAGCGCGGATTCACCTCTTTATGTTTGGCTCGTTGAACTTCTACAAAGCCTGCAACCTCAACTAGAAAGAATGAAGATTATGCCGGCGAGGACAATCGAAATGGAAGGGCTTGAGAGCAGGCTCCGAGATGCAGTCGTCGAAGCGCGCAGCCAGATCTTTGGACCTGCGCAGGTTTGTGCCTGGCCGCGCCTCTGAATAGTGTTTGTTCTTGAATGGACGTGCAGAAGTGTCGACAAACTGACATCCGCTATCTCTGTCGAGGAGTTATGCCAGGGGCGCTCTCAACACTGGGGCCCCGTTTCGCGTTCATCCTCGATCTGGCATTCAGATAACCACAAGGCCTTGTTCCAAGCGGGGGTGGCACCCTCGCGCTGGGCGGAATTGTGATGACGCACTTTGGCGCGTGACGCGACATTTCCGTTTATTACCTCAGAGGAAAATCATGAGAGCAACCGTCAACGAACAAAAAATTCTCCCATCGGCAGGTAGCTTTGTGCGCTACTTGGGAGGATTTGAACATCTGCATTGGCTGTTCAGCCAGAGCGGACCTCGCGCCTTCGCACATGCCATGGAGGTGACGGGCACAACGACGGTGAAGCAATGGCGTGCCGCACTCGATGCATTGCAGCTAAGCCAGCCATTTTTCTCCGTCCTAATCGACGTAGACGATGACAATAGGCCCTACTTTCGTCGAGTTAATGGCTCACCCATCCCAATGCGAGTGCTTGACGGTAATTTTGCTGCGAGTTGGGAAGACGAGATGGGCAAGGAAGTGTCCATGATGATCTCGGCGGATCACGCCCCCCTTCTTCGGACAGTTCTCATCCACGAAGCGGAGCGTTCGATCTTCATCATCACAGCTCATCACTCGATCAGTGACGGAGTTTCCATGGCGGCAGCTCTTTGCGAGCTAGTGCGGGCTTTGTCTGGTGAACGATTAGGGCGGCGTCCTATGCTGCCGAGTCCGGAGCACCTACTCGGCGCCGTATCCAAAACCTCTACAGTCCAAGACCAAACTGAGCGCGCTGTAGCTAAAGGAAACGACCGGACCAGCTTTGCGCGAAGCTACATAAAACCGTTTACGGTCGAGAGCTTACGCCTCGACGAAGCACTGACCAGCAGCATTCGGAGGCGTGCCCGTGCGGAGGAGACTACCCTACATGGTGCTCTTTGCGCGGCCGTGATTCGTGCTTCCAGAACGACATCGTCTGCCTGGAGGCAAGAGACGATTCGACTTCTCTCTCCCATTAGCGGCCGGAATCAGTGCGAGATAGATGACACATCTTCGATGTGTATTGGTGCCGCGATCATCCCGGTCACTCCCGGGCAGGAGCTCGATCTTTGGAGCTTGGCGCGACGTATCAAGTCAGAACACGCGGGGCCCCGTTCCCGGTCAGGTCTCACCCTTGCGCTCCAGATGATCAGTGATGCCGTATCGGAGGTATCAGACGTCAATGGCGCTTTAGATTTTATCGAACCTGTATTTGCATACCAGGTTGCCGTTTCGAATGTAGGAGAGTTCCTGCCTCCCGGCAAGGCGTCTGCAGTTCGCATTACTTCCATGTGGGGACCATCGAACTTGCTCGGGTTCGAAGGGGAACAGCTAGTAGGCGCAATCACTATCAATGAGTGCCTCCACTTGTTGCACACAGCATACTCACCCCTCCCACACCTCCTGGAGGGAGTAAGGACTACACTTATCGCCATGTGTGATGAGCAGCCGACGTAAAGAGGTGTGAACTCTAGGCTGGCCAGCAGCCTGATGTAAGTTGCCGGCGTGCCCCACATCCGGGCAAAGACTGTCACCAACGCCGCATTGCTTATTGATCACGTGACCTGCGATGACTCGCCACCGCGGACTCCCATTATTGGCGTTTCGCGAACTGCCACCAAAAGTGACGGGATGGAGTTGCCGATCAAAATGAATTGCCGAGGCTTGGAAGGAGCAGTTGCTGCCCAAGCATCCCATGGCCGAGGCGCTGAACTATGCCCTCGCCCAGTGGGCGGAGTTGAACGTCTTCTATTCCGATGGAACGGTGCCGATCGACAACAACGTAAGGGAACGCGAGATGAAACGCGTAGTGCTGAACCGAAAGAACTGGTTGTGCGTCGGCAATGCGCGCGGTGGCCTGCAGCTGCCGTCCGTCATGACGTGGACCCGTAGCTCTACCTCACCCAGTTGTTGATCAACGTGCCCGAGGCGCGCATGAACGAACTTTCGGCTTGGCTGCCGGATCAATGGAAGGAACTTCAGGCCACAAGGATCGCTAACCTCCAATGCTCCGCCCCGCCTGCTGCCTAGGCATATGGTTCACGTGGCGCTCACCGTCTCTCCTCACATTCTGGACGAGTTAGAAGATGCTATTGCGGCATTTGGGCGTCAACCGGCCCCCAAGAAATTACAGTCTCCTCTAAAACGAAAATTTTGCTGCGAGTTGCACGCGACGAGGAGCAGCGGCGCTTTCGATCTGTCCAAAACTGGGATCTTCTCTCTGTCCGTCTACTGCTGCGGGGCCATAAAACTGAGCATGATTAAAGACGTTGAATGCTTCCATACGGAACTCCAGCGATTTTGTATCGGCCAGGCGTAATCCCTTCTGAAGGGTCATGTCGAAGTTCTCGATCCCTGGACCATAGAAGATTCGGCGTTTGGCGTTGCCAAGCTGTCCAAGGTTTTCTTCCGGAAACAGCGCTGTATTGAAAGCCGGAAGACCTTTGCGGGCGTGGGTATTGATTTTGAGCGAACCCGGAAGATATTGCGGCGTATCGAGCAGGTAGTTATTGGCTCCATTGCCCAGAGTGCCTAGTAGCGAGTTGTCGGTGTTGTCGAACAGCGTTACAGGAAAGCCGGTGGTGAAGCGGGCTGTGCCGGAGAGACTCCATTGCGCTGTAAGGCGATTGCTTTTAGGCAATAGCTCGGCAACCGGAAGCGCCACGGTATAGCTCCCGACGAAGGCGTGTTTCATATCCCATGCAGAGATGGCCCGGCTCTGGCGGGGGTCGATTGGGTTCAGTTGTTCTCCGAGATTTGATCCCTGATCGATCGACTTCGCATACGTGTAGCTCAACAGGAACTGCGATCCATGATGCTGATAACGAAGAGTGGTTTCCAGGGCGTTATAGTTCGAGTTGGCGATGGAGCTATCGGAGGTATTCTCTCCGTAGTTCGGCCCTTGACCGACGCGGGTTCCCTGGATCGTTTGCCCGGCGCTATTCGTATAAGGCGAGTCCTCGCCGAAGGGGCCACAGCCGGGGAGACTAAGGCAGAGGACCGGGTCGCCTGGATTAGCCGAAACGAGGGCAAGGATGCGATGCCCCTGATTTCCGACGTAGCTTACGGTCAACAAGGTATCTCTCGTAATTTGCCGTTGGATCGAAAGCATATAGTTGCCGGTGTAGGCGGCACGATTGTTGTGGTTGAAGAACGGGTCTGCCGCAAGGGGAAGAAAGTTGGCCCAGTTGACCGTTGTATCCGGGTTGGAGGAGGAGACGCTGTGTGACGGAAAGGGAAATGGAAACCGCTGCCCGTTGTTGACTCCCGTTGCGGCCGTAATGAACGGTTGTGCCAGTAATGGGGGACCAGGGCTGAGATAATTGAAACCAAACGGAGGAACCGCATACATGATGCCTGCCGACAGGCCCTGAAAGGCTGTGTAGAAGAGGCCATAGCTGGCTCGAATGCTGCTTTGTCCGTTGCTTCCAAAGATTTTGCTCCAGAGTCCTTGTTCGAAGCGTGGCGAATAAGCAAGTCCGATTCTCGGGGCAAAGTTCTTATAGTCGATGGGGGCTTGTGTCTTTGGGACGCCGGGATCACCAGCAACTACGAGTCCTGGGGGCGCTCCGGGGTAGAGCGTGGACTGTGCTCCGGGTATAGAGGTTTGAATTTGATTGAATTTTTCCCACCATGGCGCAATGACATCCCAACGTAGACCAACATTGATTGTCAGGTCAGTTCGCGCCCGCCAGCTGTCCTGCGCATACAGGCCGAAATATCGATTCCGAAGATAGAACGGTTGGCCGGAGGACTGTGTGTAATTGCTAGGAGTTCCCAACAGAAAGTCAGCATATGGATTACCTGTTTCAGTGCCGTTGATGTTGAATGTTCCGTTGAAGGTGGCGTTCGGATGAATATTCACCTGATCTGCATGGAACTGGCCGCCAACCTTCAGCATGTGGAGCCCCATCGCTTTGGAGATTCCATCACTGACGTACCAGGTGTTATTTATCTGTGTCAGATTAGTGATTGGCACTCCCATGACAAAAGTCGGGAAGGTGATGTTCTCAACACCCCCGAACTGCGGCGCTTGCACGAAGATGCCACCGTCGGCGGCTGGCGCAAAGCCTTGCGAGGCCACGGTGACTCCGAGACCGCCCTTCGGCTGACCGATGATATTTGCATTGCGGAGATAGCCGACATGAAATTCATTGACCGTATTTGCGCCAAGGACCTTCGTATCTCCAAGACAGAAGAGTTGCGCTCGCCCGATCGTCAGTGCGTCGAAGCCGGGAATGCTCGCCCCGGCCACAGATCCAGGATAGGGATTGTCCAGCCGGTAGTCGTCTAAGAAGTAATAGGCGGACAATTGGCCGAACCGGCTATTTAGATCGATGCGTACTGATCCCTTATCATCTCGAACCGTCTGCGAGAATGCTGACGTCGAAAACTGACTCGAACCGGTATTGGGAGAGGGGATGTATTGCAGCAGTTTTTTTGCGGGTGCGGACCATGCGCTTTGCGGGATAACCCCATTCGGAAAGACAGCGGAGTATGCTTCTCCCGCAGTGACTGTATAGCCAAGTTCCTGCGTCAGCAGAGACGCCAGATAGGGACCGCTTACGTTCCCTGTGAGCATGCTCGACTGCGTGATGGGATCGAGAAAATTGCCGTTGCGCTGCGCGACACTGGGGACAGAGATGTTCCCCGTCGAAACACCTTGAGTCGTGCGCGTCCCCTGATAGTCGGTGAAGAAGAATAGCTTATCCTGCTTGATCGGCCCGCCAATGGCTCCGCCGAACTGATTCTGATTAAAGGCCGAGCGGGTAGGATCGAAATATCCTCTCGCATCCAAATGCGTGTTGCGAAAGAACTCGAACGCTCTGCCGTGAAATTGACCGGTTCCCGACTTGCTGATCACCGTGACGATTCCGCCGTTGTAGTTGCCATACTCGGGATCGAAATTCGTCGTTAGGACGCGGAACTGCTCGATCGAATCCAGGTCCGGAATAATCGAAGTGCCGCCGTTCATGTGCTCCTGCACATCGATTCCATTCACCAGAAACCCGTTGGCTGACTCGCGTTGACCGTTGATGGAGAGATTGCCAGGATTCAGGTCTCCTGATGGATCAATGCTGCCGGTCACACCCGCCATGATGACGGAGCTGGGCATAAGGGTCGAGATTGGAGCCACTCCCGGTTGAATCGCCAGCAGGTCGGTATAGCTGCGCCCATTCAGTGGAAGCGCCGTCATCTGCCTGCCCGAGACAACTTCTCCGAGGTTCGTCGCAGCAGTTTCGACCTGTACTCCATTCTCGCTCGTGACCGTCACGGTATCCGATTGTGAGCCGATGACGAGCCTGAAATCCACTCGAATGGACGAAGCCGTGTCCACTGTCAAGTTTGTCGTCCGCTGTGGAGCAAAGCCGTTGGCTTCAATGATGAGATCGTAGCGGCCAACCGGAAGATTTGGGAAGGAGTAGAGTCCTTGCTTGTCGGAGACCGTTTGATACGTCCTCTGCTGAGCAGTATTGACAAGCTTCAGCATGGCTCCTGGAACTACAGCAGCACTTTGGTCCGTAGCCATGCCAGAGATGCTGCCCCCTGTCGCCGCCCAGGAGGATACTGAAGCCAGCAGGAGAAATACGATTGCCAGAAGAGAGAGGTTCGATCTAGTGACAGTATCTGGAGAAATCGAAGTCGGTCGGAACAAATGCGCCTCACAATCCTGAAATAACGGGAAAGAGGCACAAAAGCTCAAGGACTGAGCAATCGCTTCCCGTTTCCACGCGGAGAAGTGTCTCAACTCATCCTGGGTAGGTCTCCTGATTTACAGGCGGAGCTTCTATTTGCAAGCGCCTGACTTTCCGCCTTCCCCGGTCTAAGACCGAGTGGCTAGTGGAAAGTCCTTTTTCCTGATCACAGTGGCGGGACCATGCCGGACTCTCACCGGCTTCCCTTTTACGCCCTCGCGGGCACCCAAGATGGTATTACTCTACCGCAAGTTATCAGATTGCCGAAATGGAGATGTCAGGATGGCGTCATTTTCGTTCGTATATCCGTCGTTCAGGCTTGCTCAGTTTTTTCTTCGAAATTCCTTAATGGACAAGCACTCAAACGCATTGCCCAAGGCCCTGCCGTTGAACCGTAGATCTCTCAAAGACAGAGGCGCGATATCTATGCGCCAGGATGACTGGGCCGGAGCGTCCAAGGCGTGAACGATAGTACTTCGGATCGCGGCTGGAGTGTCACGGCCATTATATGGCCGTCATCGCGGCGTTCATCCATCGAACGCCCTACACGGTCGAGCAGGTCCAGAATAGACTCGCCGCCATGTGGCGCGGCGACCGGATCGGTCAGACTTCACGCCTGCTGAACCTGTAACCCTGCGGTTCACAGACCGCTCACGAATTATGCATACAGGCACTTCGGTGACCTTCTCGCCTCCAGGAAGAAGATTCTCGACTCCAATTTGTCTATGCAATTTACGGTCTTTCCTTGATTACAGATATGCCACGAATCTACCAAGTCCTTTCGAGAATTGACCGTGTCGCTTCGATCTTGTGATCAACGATAACGATCAACCCTCGAAAGGTCCGATCCAGAACTCTCTATTGCCGGAAATGCGGCGCGAAGTTCGCATTGCGATGTCGGTCGCATGAACGCAGAGCGGGCTTGGGCTAAGGGCGGTCCGCCGGAGGAGGTTTGTAATAGGATGCGCCGGTCGCCAGTTTCGAGGAAAACCGCGGTCGAGCTATCCACGACATAGAAATTAAGATTGAGCGCAGAGATAAACGAGTTTCCGTTTGTCTGCAGACCAGGGGAATGACATAGTGCCACGGCCATTGGAATTTAATGAATAGTTGCCGGTACCGAGATTAAGGTCTGAGGCTATGAAGCCGAAATTATTCGCGTCGTAGAGTCCAGTCATATTGTTACTGGTAGCGGTAAACTCGGAGATCCAATCCGACTCGCCGTTATTATTCACACCGGAAAGATTCAATCCATAGCCTTGCGACGAGGTTAACGACGTGGCGCTCTGCACATCGATGTTCGCTCCGGAGATTCCTGTGCTGTTGCCCGCGCCGTTGTCGATCTCGAGCTCGAAAGTAGATGACAGCAAAGAGAGCAACAGCAACCTCGTTTGGTCACTGTTGCTCTATGAATCGTGAGGCTTACGACGAAGGTTCTGACACACCTGCTGCTGGTGATTCTACTGTTACGGCGTGGCCATCGCCATGGGTCCACATAAGTTCCCAGGCGGAGTTCCCGCCGGGAATGGTTCAGTATCGCGATCGATTGACTTTAGAAAGCGAACCACTTCCTTCCGGTCGCTCGCGTTGGTCAGCGTGTCCACGCCGCCGCTACCGGCACTTCGATGGGCTACGTTCTCAAGTACCGCGTCGAGGGTCGGGGCCGCCCCGCTGTGAAGATAAGGTGCGCTGGCGAACACCGAGAGAAGTGACGGCACGTTAATGCCGAGCGCCCCACGGGCCTGGACGTTCGCCACATTGTTTGCCCGGATCTCATTGCTCACGCCATCCGTGAACAGTGCCGGGTCGAAGGTACCCACTCGGCAGAGGAATCTGACGAGTTGAGCGTCAACGATCTCTGTTGCCGCCGGTGGCGGAGTGAAATCGACGATGCTGGTCGTCCAGTCAGGACCGCCGTGGCAGTTCTGGCAACCCGCATTTCCGAAGAGATGACGACCCTCCCTAACGCCGTTGCTGCCTCGAGGAGAGATCGGGGCCCGTACTCCCAACGCTAAATATGTCGCGATGGCGTCCAGGTCCGCGTTCAGGCCTGCATTGGCTGTCGGACGAAGATCGGGAAGTTGAGCTAGTCCAGCCGCGCCCTCGGGAACGGCCATACCATTGGCGTCAACGCGGATTAAACCTCCACCACCGGAAACCGCCCTTATGTTACGTGTGAAGTCCTGCACCTCGTCACGAACAGCCGACCAGTTTAGCACCCGTTGATGCGATTCCGGGAGCTTGGGCTTACCATTTTCGATGACCACGTCTGCGAGCGTAAATGTACTTTGCATGGAGATCGATTGCCGCGGTCCATCCGGGAACATCCATGTAACGCTGTCGACCAGGCCGTTTACATGACAGCTATAGCAAGTGCCCCAGCCTGTGTCCGACAGGCGTCCGGCCGGTCGCACTGAGTTGGGCTGCTCTCCCACTGGCCCAATGGCGCTGTTAAAGAGCTGCTTTCCCCGCTGAACAATCGCGTCCGTAGTGCCAGTCGCCGGCAGGTCTGCCGACTGGATGCGCGCAATCGTCCTGTACAGAGTCGGATCGTCGCCCGAGATGTCAACCACAGCAACGTCTCGCGAGACGAAGTCCATTACATAAGCGCGGGTATCTTTGGAATCGATGACCAGACCCCGCGGGTTCATGCCGCCGATCACGTCCGCTGGGTCGGGCTGCTGAATTTCGTTCGGATCTTTCAGTTGAATCCGAACGATGTTCCCGGGGTCGCCCACACCGGACGGCGGGTTGATGGTCGGCTTGCCGTCACTACCGAGTGTGACGCGAAGGAGCCGATCGGTCGCACCCAGAGCAACGAATCCTTCAGCGACCGAGTGCTTGAAGTCCACAGCGAACGGGTTGGTGTTGAAGAGTTTCACGCCAACTGGCTCGAAGTTGACACCAACGTTCATGTTGAGCGTCGTCCCCGCCCCAAAAGCCTCAACATCTCGAGTAGTGTCGATTATCGAGAGACAGCTCTGGACGTTCACGTTGAAACGGAACGGACCGTTTGGCGACGAACACGTACCGGAGACGTACGCAAGGTTGCCTCGCACAATAATGGACTCCAGCAAATTGGGAAATGCCCCTGTTACGTTATCGAACACCGGTGGTGTGCTGAGCGGCTCGCGAGCCAGCGTATTTCCGTCTGACTTGAATGCGTCCCCCACATTCGGGAGCGGATTCAAAATCACGGTGTTGATCACATCGTTTGTATGCCCGTCGATCACGGTGACACGTCCGACGCGGCCATTATCTGCCCCCTCAGTCTGGGTCAGAGGGCGAGTCTCACCGGGCGCGGGCCGCTCGGAGAGCAACTGGGTTACGTAGATTTTCTTTCCATCAGCCGTAATTGCGATGCCGTGGGGCTTGGTTCCGACGCGCCTGATGGTCTTGATCACATAATCCCGTTCAGCGTCGATGATGGATACGCTGTCGGAGGACTGGTTGGCCACATAGAGTTTTTTCCCATCCGGAGTCAGCGCGCAGCCGAAAGGCTCAGCTCCGACCGGGATGGTGTCAACCACCTTTTTCTTCTTGGAATCGATGACCGAGACCGTGCCGCTTACCATGTTTGTTACGAAGACCTTGACATCATCGTCATCGTCATCGTTTTTCTTTGACTCATCGTTTTTCTTTGACTCATCGTCCCGCCCATTCTCTTTGATAGCCACGCACCAAGGTTCTTTCCCAACCGGGATCTCTGCAATTTTCTGATTCGCGTCTTTAGCTACGGAAAATACGGATACTGAGTTGTTGTCCGGGTTCACGCTCCAGACAAACTTGTTGTCAGCGGTGATCGCGATGGGGCTCGACCGCGTTGAAGACATCTGACCATGCTTTTGGTCATCTCGCGTGTCGTCACGTTCATCATGGTTGCTACTTTGCTGTTCCTGACTTTTGGCTAACACTGAGGCGTCGCCTGTCCGCGTGTAGGACACAACCAACAAGATGGCTGTGGCAGCGGAGGCGAGAAGTAGGACGTACGTCCATAGTCTGTGCCTGCTCATATAAAACTCCTTTATCGCGTGGGTCGAATTGTAGAAGGAGATTACTTTTGAGAGGGGCCCGCTTGACAATTGTGAAGCGCTCAAATTATATACGCATATCCAAATTATCCACGGTCCTTGCACTAGCCACGTTGGGCAGACGACTCATTTCCAGAATCTATGAACTCGGCTGCATCAAGCTGTTTTTGGTGGTTGGTGGCTACAATTCGTTTTATGGGGTGCATCAGAGAATAGAGGCTCCCAAGAAAACAGTTCCAAATGGCCGTAAAACCGGCTTCTCGTCTGGATTGTCGGTAAACCTTCTAGAACCGCCGAGCGGCTTAGCGGCTCGGTCCGATACCGATGCGATCATTGACTGCTGCACGAATCCGCTGCTTGCAGCCGAGGTAGCGCTCGGTCGTTTGCACCGATACGTGTCCCAAAATAAACTGAGTGAGCCCCGGTGCTCCCAGAGTGCGCCCGGGCTCGGTACCCCGAACGCTTAGTGTCGGAAGCGAGCCGCCTGGCTTCCGAATCACCGGCAAACCAGAAGTTGCCCATGAAAAGGGTCTCCAGTGCATTGGGCAAACGGGATTTGGCAATCGAGACCGCCTTGAATTAAATGGAAAGATTGGATTGCATCGGGGCGGTAGGATAATTGTTCATCGGGGAATGCCGCCAGTGGCAGCATAATGTTGTACTCAGTGGCAGCATTCCATTTCAACCAGCACTGCTGAGAGAGACGGCCGGAAGGTAAGCATCATTATCGAGTACATTGCGGTTCTCAAGAGGCCTCTTAGTTTTCCCGGACGACTTTCCTGAGCTCTTTGTCGTCTCGAAGCGCAACAAACTTCGTGTGACGAAGATGGTTTGCGTCTGTCCGTTCCAAAAAGTCTATGCGGGCTACGGGCCTCTGGTTTAAGTCACACGCATTCCTTCATCTTCTCCGCCGTTAGCCCCTATCCCCATCGCCCTGCGGCGATCTCGGGAAGATTCACGAAGGGGGAGCGTGAGGTCTGCAGGTGTTTGATTCTCTCGAACACCTCCCGCCTGGTTTCAGGGTGAAGCCTGCTCGAACGCGGGAGGCGTATATGAGATCCGTTCCGCGATAAAAACCCGCCACCAAGGAATCAAGACCAAGATTGCTTGAAAACGTAGCCCCCACAACGAACTCCTGGCCGAGGCTGATTCGGTGCTTGACCCATAGTCCTGATCGCTTCCCCGGCTGATACACGCTATCGGCGCGCTTCGCGACAATCCCTTCTAGGCCATGCTCGCGAACGAAGGCAAGCATCTCCGCTGCAGTTTTATCTGCGACGGCTGAAAGATCGACGTGTTCCGTGGGTTGAATGATGGAGCGCAGAATGTCTCTTCGTTCTGCGAGCGGAATTTGGGTAAGGTCGTGCCCCTTGTGAACAAGAACGTCGAATGCGTAATAGATGATGTGCGACTCGGCCGCGGATCCTTCGACTTCGCGGCTTTGCCGCTACGGTCAGGGATGACACCCTCGAAGAGAGTTCCCCCAGTTGGCGTTAGTGGCGCTTCGGGCGAACTGCTGAGATTCTTCGCTTCGCTCAGAATGACGGTTGAGTGAGAAGGGCTACCGCCTGGTGGAACGGAAACACGATCGTCGCATGGCAGCTTTTTGTGAAGCGAGAGGTCGGACCGGTGGAGTAGGATGGCGGGCATGAAAGATCTGAACCGTCGTGAACTTTGTGTAGCCCTTTCGGCGCTGGCGGCCGTTGGGGCTGGTGGGCCTCTGGCTGGGGCGCAGGCTAGGACGAACGATGTGCTGTCGGAGTCGAAGACGTGGACGTTCGATTCGCTTCCGGTGAAGAACAATGCCAACGGAGGGGCTTCGCGGGCAGTGGTGCAGGGCGTTCTGACTACGGGCGAGCCGGTGGAGGTGCATGAGACAACGCTGCCTCCGGGACAGATGCCGCATCCGCCGCACAAGCATCGGCACTCGGAGTTTCTGTTTATCCGGGAAGGCGATCTTGAGGTGGACAGCAATGGGACGAAGAGCCGCGTGGGCCCGGGTGGAGTGATCTTTAATGCTTCGAACGTGATGCATGGGCTGAAGAATGTCGGGACGACTCCGGCGAATTATTTTGTGATTGCGATCAGCCGCGCGGAGGGGTGAGGAGCGGCTTTCTGTTGGGAGAGGGCAGTGGTAGAGAAGCGGGTTTCTCCACTCCGCGGCTCAAGCCACTCCGGTCGAAAAATGACAACGTTTGTGGCGAGCGGTTCGCGTCTTTGCGCGGATGACCATCTTCGGTGATGAAGCCGCGCCGAAGATGGGTCGCCAGCTTTACGAAGTGGGTGGTGGCGCGAAAGACAAATACAGGGTCTCTCCACTTCGCAGCGGACGATAAGGCCGTCCGCTGCTTCGGTCGAGATGACTGTTTTCCCGTGATTAGTCGAGATGATGGTTCGGCCGATCGGTCGAGATTCATGTTTCGGCGATGCGTCGAGATTGAGGTGTTGGCGTGACGGTGAGGTGGCGGAGTCACTAGTCGCGGACGCGGATGACGATCTTGCCGAAGGCTCCGCGTTCGAGGTGGTCGAAGGCGGCGCGGGCGTCGTTGAAGGCGTAGACCGTGTCGATGACGGGGTGGAGTTTGAGCTCGTTGAACTTTTTGAGCATGCGTTCGAGGGCGCGGAGGGGGCCGACGGAGATTCCGCGGATGATGGCCTGTTTCTGGATGATGCCGAAGAGGGGGATGGTGGCGTCGAAGCCTTCGATGATGCCAATGATGGAGATCTGGCCCTGGGGGCGGATGGCCTTGATGGAGCGGGCGAGGTTGGGGCCGCCGACGACCTCGAGGATGTGATCGACGCCCTGTTTGTTGGTGAGGGCGAGGGCTTCGTCCTGCCATTCGGGGTGGGTCTTGTAGTTGATAGTGTCGGTGGCGCCGAGGAATTTTGCGCGCTGGAGCTTTTTGTCGCTGGATGAGGTGGCGATGACGGTAGCGCCGAGGGCGTGGGCGATCTGGAGGCCGAAGAGGGAGACTCCGCCGGTGCCCTGGACGAGGACGGTCTGGCCCGTGGTAAGGCCGCCCTTTTCGACGAGGGAGTACCAGGCGGTGAGGCCGGCGCAGGGAAGGGCGGCGGCTTCGTCGTTGGTGAGGTAGGAGGGGGCGAGGGCGATGGCGTTTTCGCTGAGGACGAGGTACTCGGCGAGGGCGCCGGGGATGATGTTGCCGAGGCTGTAGAGGGACTCCTTGGTGGTGGGAGGGCCGTCGATCCAGCGTGTGCAGTAGTTGGTGACGACGCGGTCGCCGACCTTGACGCGCGTGGTGTTGGGACCGAGGGCGACGACCTCGCCGACGGCGTCGGCGACCTGGGTGATGGGGAACTCGAGGTGCGGGTTGTAGTTGCCCTCGTAGAGGAGCTTGTCGCGGTAGTTGAGCGAGACGGAGGAGATGCGGACGAGGGCCTCGCCGGGGCCAGGGGTGGGGTCGGGGACTTCGTTGAGGGAGAGGTTTTCGCGGCCGAAGGCCCGGAGCTGCCATGCTTTCATCGCTTCCTCCTGTGGGGTGCCGGTTGCAGGTCGTCCATGAGAGTTTCGTCCGAACAACCTCTAAGCTGCAACTGCCGCCTTACCTGAGGCGGGAGCCGGGGGCGATGTCGTCCCCTTCGGCGAAGGTGGCGAGGATGGGCTTGCCGTTTTCGCCGTGGGAGGCGGCGAGGAGCATGCCGTGGGACTCGAGGCCGCGCATCTTGCGGGGGGCGAGATTGGCGATGACGATGATGCGGCGGCCGATGAGCTCTTCGGGGGTGTACCACTCGGCGATGCCGGAGAGGATCTGGCGGCGCTCGGTGCCGAGGTCGACCTCGAGGCGGAGGAGCTTGTCGGCTTTGGGGATGCGCTCGGCGACGAGGACCCTGGCGACTCGGAGGTCGACCTTGGCGAAGTCGTCGATGGCGATCTGCGGGGTGGCCGCGGCGGCATCTGCCGAGAAGACCCCGGAGGCGTGAGCTTCAGTGTGGGGCGCAGGCGGCTTGGAGAGCTCAGGGACGACGGCGGATGAGGCGCCGACCTGTGTGCCGGGGTTGTCGGACGGAAGGGCGCTGGTGCGCGGGGCTGCGCCGGGGTGGGTGGATTCATCCGGGGCAGCGGTGGTGTGATTGGCCTTCTCGTCGACTAGCCTTGAGGGCGTGGGAGTAGTGGTAGTGTTTTCGGCGTCGGTCATGACCTGGATGAGTTCCTTGGGGGCGCGGGGGAAGATGGGGCCGAGGGGGCCGAGCTTTGTGCCGGGGGTGAGGCCTCCCCATGTGAGGTTGTTGAACTCGCCGTTGCGCGCGGCGGCTTCGATGTCTCCGAGGCCTAGTTGCTCCCAGACCTGAGCGGTTGAGCAGGGGAGGATTGGGTAGAGCAGGACGGTGATGACGCGGATCGCTTCGGCTGTGGTGGAGAGGATAGCGCGGAGATCCTGTTTCGCTGCGGGGTCGTCGGACTTGGCGAGCTTCCACGGTGTGCCGAAGGAGAAGAAGCCGTCGACCTCGGTGATGTAGGCAGAGATGTTGGTGAGGATGCGAGTGAAGCGCAGAGCGGCGAAGTCGTCGGCGACGGCATCGATGAGAGCGATGGCGGAGCCTGCGAGCTTGTTTGCCATTTCGGCGAGAGCATCGCTGGCTGGTGTCGTGAGGCCAGGGTGTGCGCCTTCGTGGTTCTTCTCGATCATCGTCAGTGTACGGCTGACTAAGTTTCCGTAGCCGTTGGCTAGGTCGGAGTTGTAGCGCTGGACGAGGGCGTCGAAGGAGAAGGAGCCGTCCTGGCCGAAGGGTATCTCGCGAAGCAGGAAGTAGCGGAGGACGTCGGAGGCGAAGAGGTCCTGCTCGTGCTTCCAGCATTCGTCGCTGAGGGGCGCGCCGGGCCAGCCGATGGGCTTGGGCTTGAGTGAGCCGAAGGCGTCGAGGATGGTCTCGGTGCGGACGATGTTGCCGCGCGATTTGGACATCTTCGACTCTTCGAAGAGGAGCCAGCCGTGGGCTTGCACTTTCTTTGGCAGTGGAAGCCCGGCGGCGAGGAGGAAGGCGGGCCAGTAGACGCAGTGGAAGCGGATGATCTCCTTGCCGACGAGGTGGAGGTCGGCTGGCCAGAATTTTTTGAATTGCGCTTGTTGAGCGGGGTCTTCGCTGCCGTAGCCAACGGCGGTCATGTAGTTGGCGAGGGCGTCGAGCCAGACGTAGATGACGTGCTTCTTCTGCGTAGTCGAGGCGGCTGGCTCGGGGACGGGGATGCCCCAGTCGAAAGAACTGCGGGAGATGGAGAGATCTTTGAGGGCGCCGGGGACGTAGGGGGTACCTTTGGCGGAGAGCTTGGTCTCCGCGCCGTTGTTGAGATCGCCGCGGAGAAAGCTCAGGACTTCGTTGCGGCGGGCTTCGGGTTCGATGCGGAAGGCCTTGGGGTCGTCTTCGTCGGCTTCGATTCTATCGATGAGCTCGGCCTGGAAGGCGGAGAGGCGGAAGTAGAAGTTCTCTTCGGTGACGGTCTCGGTGGGTTTGCCGTCGGGGCCGATGGTGCCTGGGGGACCCTCGACGAACATCTCTTCGCCTACGGAGTACTGGCCGGTGTAGGTGTCGAGGTAGATGTGGCCGCGCTGGTAGAGCTCATTGAAGAGCTTCTGGACGCCGTGCACGTGGCGGGGTTCGGTGGTGCGGATGTAGTCGTTGTTGGTGATTCCCATGCGCTGCCAGAGATCGCGGAACTGCTGGGAGACCTCGTCGGTGAACTGCTGCGGGGTGATTCCGGCGGCCTGGGCGGAGCGCTGGACCTTCTGGCCGTGCTCGTCGGTTCCGGTGAGGAACCAGACGTTTTCGTTGCCGAGGAGCGTGCGCTGGCGGCGGGCGATGACGTCGGCCGCGATGGTGGTGTAGGCGTGGCCGATGTGGGGGCGCGCGTTGACATAGTAGATCGGGGTGGTGAGGTAGAACTTCTTCGCTGTGTCAGACATGGGGCGGTAAAGGCCAGTTTAGCAGGGTGGGGGGATCGCCTGTGGTAGAGAAGCGGGTTTCTCCGCTGCGCGGCTCAAGTCGCTCCGGTCGAAATGACAATTTGGGGAGATGTTGGGAGAGGACGGGTCGCGCTTCGCGCGGTTGCCCCGCTCATGCGATGCAGCTGCATGAATGCGGCACCCGGGCACTCGGCGCGAGAAAGGCAAAATGCGGGGGTTCTTCGCCTTCGGCTCAGTATGACGGATTGGTGGAGGGGCGCGGACTTACGAGGCCGCGGAGGTTTTGGATTCGGTGGCGAGGTCGGCGGCGTCATCTTCGACGACGGGGGCGGGGGTGTTGGTCTCGGCGGCCTGGGCGGTGCGGGCGAGGTTGAGGTGCTGCTCCATGGTCTGGCGGGCGAGGGTGGGGTTGTGGGAGCGGATGGCGCGGTAGATCTCGCGGTGCATCTCGGCGGACTCCTTGAGGTCCTGTGCGTTCTGGACGGTCTTGGAGCGGTAGTCGTAGAGGTTGGCCGTGATGGTCTCCATTAGGGCGCCGAGGATGGGATTGCCAGCGGCGCGGGCGATGGTGCGGTGGAAACGCACATCGTGGATGAGGTACTCCTGGGGATCGGTGAGGGAGGCGTACATCTCGGCGACCTCTTCGGCGAGCTCGGCGATGTGCTCGTCGGTGGCGCGCTCGGCGGCGAGGGCGGCGACGGAGGACTCGAGGACGAGGCGGGCCTCGAACATCTGCCAGGGGAGGAAGCCGTGGAGGGCGCCGAGGACGGTGAGGGAGTTGGAGTCGAGCGCGGGAGGCCCGGAGGAGACGAAGGTTCCGGCGCCGTGGCGGCTCTTGAGGACGCCCATGGCGGAGAGGAAGCCGATGCCGGCGCGTAGGCTGGAGCGGCTGATCTTGAGCTTGCGGGCTAGCTCGCGCTCGGGGGGCAGGCGGTCGCCTGGTTTGACCTCACCGGAGGCGATGAGCGAGCGGACATGCTCGACGACCTGCATGGTGAGTTGGCTATGAGGGGTGGGGTCGTCCTGGAGTTTGTCGTGGACCACTTTTTTCACGCCGTTAAAGGCTCCTGCCCGAATTGCGAAACAGGGTAACACGGACCGTGCGGCGCTTGCCGGTTTGCTGCCGCGGGTTGCTGTTGATTGAAGCGTCGTCCTGCACGCCGCGTGGAGTGCAGGACGACGCTCTGCGCGTTGAGGTGGAACGTCATGCGGTTCGGGGCTGGCCGAGACGCGGGACGAGGAGTTGGAAGATGGCGAGCGCGACGACGTAGGCACCTGCGGCCATGGAGAAGACGAGGAGCTGATGCAGGGAGAGGTTGTGCTTGACGATCCAGGTGAAGGCGGCTCCGCCGAGTGCTCCGGCTGCACCGCCGATGCCGACGACGGTGGAGACGGCGGTGGAGGGGAACATGTCGGCGGGAGTGGAGAAGAGATTGGCGCTCCAGCCCTGATGCGCGGCGGCGGCGAGCGCGATGAGCAGCGTCGCGGGCCAGGCGTTCGAGGGGAACAGTGCGCTCATGTGCGGCACGAGGATGACGGGGAGAACGCAAAGCGCGGTGATGAGCATGGCGGTCTTGCGTCCGTTGTTGACCGACATGCCGCGATTCATGAGCCAGCCGGAGAGGGCTCCTCCGAAGATGGAGCCGACGGAGGAGACGAGGTACACGGTGACGATGTACCAGTAGGCGTCCGCGAGCGAGAGGCCATAGTTGCGATTGAGGAACTGGGGGAGATAGAAGAGATAGAACCACCAGACGCCGTCGGTGAGTCCCTTGGCGAGGGCGAAGGCGTAGAGGCCGCGGTGGCTGAAGAGGGTGCTATAGAGAGGCTTTCCTGCGGTGACGGGCTCGAGGTTCTGTTGGGTGAGGGTGGCTCCGCGGCGGAGCTTGTTGTATGGGAAGGCGAGCCAGATGACGAGCCAGATCATGCCGAGCGAGCCGGTGGTGAGGAAGGCCGCCTGCCAGCCGAAGCGGGAGGTGACCCAGGCGACGAGAGCGGGAGCGATGAGGGCGGAGGCGTTGGCTCCGGAGTTGAAGAGGCCGACGGCCTTGGCGCGCTCTTCGGTGGGGAACCACTCGGCGACGGCCTTGATGGCGGCGGGGAAGTTGCCGGATTCTCCTAATCCGAGAAAGACACGGGCGATGCAGAAGCCGGCGACGGAGGTGACGAGCGAGTGGCTCATGGAGGAGAGCGCCCAGACGCCGATGGCGAGGGCGTAGCCGGTCTTGGTGCCGAGCTTGTCGATGATGCGGCCGGCGAAGAGGAAGCCGAAGCCGTAGGCGATCTGGAAGTAGATGAGGACGTCGCCGAAGTTGTTATCGAAGACGGGCTGATGGAACTTGTCGGCGTTGTGATCCCAGCCCATGAAGGCAGCGTTGTGGAGGAGCGGCTCGACGTAGCCGAAGACGTTGCGGTCCATGTAGTTGATGGTGGTCGCGAGGAAGAGAAGGAGGCAGACGAACCATCGGATGTTGGACTTTTCGGGGGCCGAGGTGAAGGAGCCTGATTCGGGTAAGCGGGCAGCAGTGTTCATGAAATAAGGTGCTCCGGCGGCAATGCTGGTCTGACCATTGCGGAATTGGGGCCGGCGTCGGCCGTTGGATTGGAAGAGAACGCGTCGTCGATGAGGATAGTCGCTGGCAGGTAAGGTGTGTCAAGGGTAATGCGCAGAGGGTCGCGGATAAGTGGTCGGTCCACTTCTTGCGTTCAGTGCGAAGGCCCGTTAGGCTGCTCTCGACGGTGGCCGGGAGGGTTTGGATATTTATCTGCGGGGAAGTGATGGGTGGGATCCGACGAAGGTGAAGTAGGAGGCCTCCCCGTGTGGAAAAGGAGTAGTAGATGCTTGTTTATTCAGGACTTAGCTTCTTCCGCTGCTAGGCGGGGAAAAATCACTAACGGTGGAAGTCTCGAAGGTTATATTTTTCCTGCTGATGAAAGTCACTCATACACGTTATTCCCGGGCCAACATCACTTTGCTTTGCGTTGGTATTCCGCTTTCTCTGTTTGCCACTTTTCTTGCCGTGATGACGTCGGGCTTTGGAATTGGTCCCGTCCCTGGCTTCAGAGGTTCTTGTGCATTTGCCGCCGTTATCTCTCAGTGCTCATGATCCCATTTTTCTTCTGACTTTGAGGTGGAGCAGCGTGGCGGCGGCCGCAATGTGGAGTCTCACAGGCTGTTGCGCAGTTCTGATCGTGCTCAGCGGGATCGAGTATTTATTCGCTATCGTCTTTTTTCTGGCGATTCTGTCCGCAATCGCGAGCGGGATTAATTCGAAGAGTCAAGAGGACTATTCGCTACGGCTGTCGAAATAGCGAGCGACTGCTTGCGACCAGTGTGTTTGGGGGCTAGCCTTCGAGACTTATGAAAAAGCAGGTCCCCTTCGGGGATGACAACAAGAAGAGCAAAAGCAAAACCCCACTCATAGCGCTTTGGCATGAGTGGGGCACCCTGCGTTGATTCTTTAGAGTCAGCTTGCGGTGTTGAGGACGAGAACGGTGGCGATGGGGTCGAGGGCTTTTTCGGGGAGCTGGACGTCGAGGGCGGTGCCGTTCTGGGTGAACTTGAGCGGCTTGTGCGCGGGGTCGGCGAGGAGGTAGGTGCTGGTGACCTTGCGGGGCATCTTGTCTACGTGGAAGGTGTTCTTCCAGTCGAAGATCTCGACGTAGACTTTGTTGCCCTTGGTGGTGGAGCGCCAGTTCCAGGTGGGGATGAACTTGGGCTGGCCGTTGCGTCCCTTTTCGGTGGTGGAGAAGGTTCCGGTGGGTGTGTCGAAGATGGTTGCGGAGGTTCCGTAGATGGCCTCGCCGTTGACCTTGAGCCACTGGCCCATCTGCTGGAGGCGTTCTACCTCCGGTTGCGGAACGATGCCCTTGGAGTCAGGACCGATGTTGAGGAGGTAGTTGCCGCCCTTGGAGGCGATGTCGATGAGGTTGCGGAGGAGGGTCTCGGTTGACTTGAAGTTGGTGTCGTAGTACTTGAAGCCCCAGGTGTCGTTCATGGTCATGCAGGACTCCCAGTCGCGGCCGGGGTAGCCCTGGGCGGGGATGTACTGCTCGGGAGTTTCGGTGTCGCCCTTGTAGGTTCCGCCGAGACGGTTGTTCCAGATGAGGTTGGGGTATTTGTTGAGGAGCTTGACGACCTCGGCGGCGCGCTCGGGTGTCATGGCTTTGGTGGGGGTATCGAACCAGACGACGACGGGGTAGCCCTTGTAGTTCTCAAGCAGCTCTTTGATCTGGGGGATGGACTTCTTGTGGAGGTACTCGTCGAAGGAGCCATCCTGTGCTTTGTCCCAGTGGCCGGTCTCTTTGTTGTGATCGCCACGTACGGCGGCGGCACCGCCGGGAGCGGTCCAGTCCTGGGCTTGCGAGTAGTAGAAGCCAAGCTTGACGCCCTGCTTGCGGCACTCTTCGGCGAGCTCCTTGAGGGGGTCGCGCTTGAAGGGTGTGGCGACGACGATGTTGAAGGGGTCGGCCTTGGAGTCGAACATGGCGAAGCCGTCGTGGTGCTTGGCGGTGATGACGATGTACTTCATGCCGGCGGATTTGGCGAGGGCGACGATGTCGTGTGCGGAGAAGCCGGTGGGGTTGAACTGGGTGGCGAAGGCCTTGTAGTCGGCGACGGGGATGGAGAGGTCGTTCATGATCCACTCGCCGATGTGGGTCGTGCGCTGGCCGTGCCACTCGCCGGCGGGGATGGAGTAGAGGCCCCAGTGGATGAACATGCCGAAGCGGGCCTCGCGCCACCAGGCCATGCGGGCGTCGCGCTGGGCGGGGGTCTCGGTGTCCTGGATTGCGGGGACGGGATGGTTCACGGGAGTTTCGTCGGGCTTGGAGCCTTGGAGCTGGGCGTGGGCGAGAGAGGCGGAGGCGAGCAGGAGTCCTGTGGCGATGGAGCGGTGCAGTAGATTCACGCTGAGTCCTTGGGGTGATATGACGGCACGGGAATTATAGGTGAAAGAGTGCATTCATGGCTGGAAGTAGTTCGGCGTATGTCGAAAGGCAGCGCGGCTGCGGGAGGTATGATCGCACTTGGTGAGCGCAGAGGTAAAGACGGAGGGCAGAGAGGCGCGGCAGATGCTGGAGCGGCTGAGGGCGGGAGATGTGCGGGCGCTGGCTAGAGCCGTGTCTCTGGTAGAGGATGGCGGTGCGGGTGCGGCGCAGCTTCTGGCAGCGGTGCGAGTGCACGAGAGCCACGCGGTGAGGATTGGGGTGACGGGGCCTCCGGGGGCGGGGAAGAGCACACTGGTGGAGCAGATGGTGCGGTGGCTTCGCGGGCGTGGGGAGAGGGTGGGGGTGGTGGCGGTCGATCCCACGAGTCCTTATACGGGTGGGGCTCTGCTGGGAGATCGGATACGGATGCAGGGGATCGCGGACGATGAGGGAGTGTATGTGAGGAGTATGGCTTCTCGGGGAGCGATGGGTGGGCTCTCGCGCGCCGTCGGAGATGTGTGCGATGTGCTGGCGGCGTCGGGGCGTGGAGCGATTGTGATCGAGACGGTGGGGGTGGGGCAGGACGAGGTGGATGTGGCTCGGCTGGCCGATGTGACGGTGCTGGTGCTGGTGCCGGGGATGGGCGATGACGTTCAGAGCATGAAGGCGGGAGTGATGGAGATGGCCGACGTCTTTGTGGTGAACAAGAGCGATCGCGAGGGCGCGGATCGCGTGGCCGCGGAGATTGTGTCGATGCAGGGGCTCGGTGCGGCGAGTGACAGGTGGGTTGCTCCGGTGGTGAAGACGGTGGCCACGACGGGCGAGGGCGTGGCGGAGTTGATGGAGGCGGTGCTGCGATGCGCGGATGCGAAGCGCGGGGCGCAGAGGAAGGGGAGTGGGGAAGCTCGCGGGCTGCGGCTGGATCATCTGGGAGTGGCGGTGAAGAGTATCGCCGCGGCGAAGGGTTTTTATGAGGCGCTGGGGATGGAGGTGGCGCATGAGGAGACGGTGGAGTTTGAGCAGGTGAAGACGGCGATGCTTCCGCTGGGGGAGAGCAGGATTGAGCTGCTGGAGCCGACGGTGGAGGACTCGGTGATCGGGAAGTTTCTTGCGAAGCGGGGAGAGGGGCTGCATCACATTGCGGTGCAGGTGGAGGAGATCGACGCGATGTTTGCGAAGTTGAAGGCGGATGGGGTGCGGCTGGCGAGCGATGCGGTGCGGGTGGGCGCGGGAGGGCACCGCTACTTCTTTGTGCATCCGGCGAGCACGGGAGGTGTGCTGCTGGAGATTGTGGGCGAGGCGTGATGAAGCTGCTGCTGATGGATACATGCGGGATGGAGGGCAGTGTTGCGCTGGCTGAGGGTGGAGCTGTTGTGTCGAGCGAGTCGCTGCCGGGGCGGAGTGCTTCGGAGCGGCTGGTGCCGGTGGTGCGCGAGATGATGAAGGCCGCGGGGTGGAGGCTGAGGGAGCTGGCTGGGATCGTGGTGGTGCATGGGCCGGGGTCATTTACGGGTGTGCGTGTGGGGGTGAGCGCGGCTAAGGGGTTGAGCGAGGCGGGCGGCGTGGGCGTGATTGCGGTGTCGCGGCTGGCTGTGTTGGCTGCGGCTGCGGGCGAGGCTGCGGGGCAGGTGTGCGCGGTGATGGATGCGGGGCGGGGAGAGTTTTACTGCGGGGTGTATGTGGGGAGAAGGTGTGTACGGGAGGCTCTGTTGAGCGGCGAAGCGGTTGCTGCTGCTGTGGCGGATGCGAGCGCGGTAGTGGTGTGCGAGGCGCGCGTCGCGGAGGCGCTGAGTGCGCTGAAGCCGCGGCTGGTGGCGGAGCCTGTTGCGGGAGATGCGCTGCAGTTCGCTGTGGAGAGGATTGCAGCCAAACAGTTTGATGATGTAGCGACGCTGGATGCGAACTATCTGCGGCGGACGGATGCGGAGATCTTTGCGAAGCCTGCGGTGAGCGGCAAGTGAGTGCGGTGGGAGTGACGATTCGGCCCGCGCGGCTGGAGGATGTGGGCGCAGTGGTTGCGCTGGAGCGGGGGGTGGCGGAGGCTCCGCACTGGGCTGAGCGAGAGTATGGGGCGATGGTCGAGAGTTCGGCGGGCGAGGGAGTGCGGCGGTGCCTGCTGGTGGCGGAGAGCGGTGGGGAACTGGCTGGGTTTGCGGTGGGCCGGGCGATCGGAAGGGAAGAGGTCTCCGGGGAGTTGGAGAGCGTGGCGGTGGCGACCGGGGCGCGGCGTGCGGGGACTGGCAGAGCACTGTGCGAGGCGGTGATTGCGTGGAGCAGGGGGCAGGGAGCTGATGCGGTGGAGCTTGAAGTGCGGTCGGCGAATCATGGTGCGATTGCGCTTTACGAGAGGCTGGGTTTTGTTCGCGTGGGGATGCGGAAGGGGTACTATCGCGAGCCTGCGGACGATGCGGTGCTGATGCGGATCGACGTGCGCGGCTGAGCGGTCAAGAGGCGGGTTTTTCCGTTGCGCGGCTCGGCCGCTCCAGTCGAAATGATGAGCGATTTTGGGGGACGCGAGGGTAACTTCTTTAGAAGTGGAGGGATCTCAGGCGGTGGATAACTGGCTTTGCCTCGCTTTGTCAGCGTGTGGTAGTTTCATGAGCTAAGCATTGGGAAAGTTGTCTGAGCGGGAGGTATCTGTCTCATGCAGACTGCCAGATTTACGGAGCTTCCAAAGGCCGCCCTTCACCCCACCATCCAGCAGCTGGCACAGGAGCACAGCCTGTATGATCGCAGGCTCGACACGCTGCGTTCGAAGCTGTTTCTGACTGAGCCGGAGAAGCTGGAAGAGGTGCGATTGAAGAAGCTGAAGCTGAGCCTGAAAGACGAGATAGAGCGGCTCAGACGGATGGAAGCCTCCGCATCGGAGGGCTGAGCGCACGCTGACGGCGGGCCGTGGAGTCAGGGCCAGCGACGCAGAGGAGTGGTGTGTGCGTTGGGCCGTATAATCGAGTCACTTATGGTTCGAGACGGATTCTTCTACGCGCTTGGTCTGGGAGCGGTGGCGGTTCTGGTGTGGCTGCTGACGCACTCCCATGTTCTGCTTGCGCTTCCGCTGGTGCTGGCGGCGTTTTTTCTGTGGTTCTTCCGCGATCCGGAGCGCGTGATTCCTTCAGGTCCTGGACAGATTGTTTCACCTGCGGATGGGTTGGTGACCGATGCGGAGTGGATTGAGACGACCAGTGGCAGCCGGCTGCGGCTGAGCATCTTTCTGAATGTGTTTGATGTGCATGTGAACCGTTCGCCGGTGGCGGGCACGGTGAAGCTGGTGGAGTTTCGCAGGGGCAAGTTTCTGAATGCGATGAAGGCAGAGTCGGTGTTGAGCAACGAACAGACGCTGATTGTGATCGACGCCGGGGACTATGAGGTGAGCTTCAAGCAGATTGCCGGACTGCTGGCGCGGCGGATTGTGTGCGACCTTAAGGCTGGGGATCGCGTGGAACGCGGGCAGCGCGTAGGCCTGATCAAGTTCGGCTCGAGGGTGGACGTTCTGCTTCCTGCGGAGGCGAACCTGAAGGTGAAGACGGGCGCGCGGGTGCGCGGAGGCTCGTCGGTGCTGGCTGAGATTGCAGAGCCCGTGGGGCGTTCGACCGTCTCCGCGGCGGCAGTGGTGGCATGATGGCAGCCGGGGTGCCCGAGGTGGCGCAGGTGGACGCAAGCGGGAGGCCGCGACGCCGTCCAAGCCGGGGCATGTATGTGCTGCCGTCGCTGTTCACTGCGGGCAATATTGCAGCGGGGTATTACGCGATTACGCAGAGCATCCAGGGTTCGGCGAGCGAGCCTGCGTTCTTCGACCGGGCTGCGCTGGCGATCGGCTTTGCGGTGCTCTTCGATGGCGTGGACGGAATGATCGCGAGACTGACGAACACGGCGAGCGACTTTGGCAGGGAACTGGACTCGCTGGCCGATGTGATTACGTTTGGAGTGGCGCCGAGTTTGCTGGCGTACATCTGGGGCTTTCGAATGCTGCCGGCGACGGATTATCCGCTACTGCGGGATCGCATTGTGCATCTGGGCGTCTTCATCTGCTTTCTGTTTCTGATCTGCGGAGCGAGCCGGCTGGCGCGGTTCAACATCAGCGTGAATCCGCAGCCGCGGAATCCGGGGCGTCCGGGGAAGAAGTACTTTGTTGGGATGCCGATTCCGGCAGGTGCGGGGGTGATCGCGTCAGTGGTTCACTATGAGAGCGGCTCGCCGATCTCGGACCCTCGGCTGGCGATTGTGTGGCTCTGCCTGATTTTGTTTACTGGCTTTCTGATGGTGAGCACGTGGCGTTTCTGGAGCGGCAAGGAGGCGGCACTGGGGCAGCGGCATCCATTCCAACTGGTGGCGGTGATCGTGGCGGTGGGCGCTCTGATTGCTCTTTACTCAGAGTATGTGCTGATCATTATTGCGTTGGGATACCTGGTGTCGGGAGTGCTGGCGCGGCTGGCCTACTCGTGGGGCCAGAAAAGACGGCGGGCGGGCGTAATCAGCCAGTAGTTCTGCAAATTAGCACGATCGTGAGACGCGGTGCGGGTTCCAGACGAAGACAAGGGATTGCAGGTGAACATGGCGAACAAACTGTATCGAATCGGGATCGTCGGTGCTTCGTCGCTGGCGGGGAAAGAGTTGAGCGATGAGTTGGCGGAGTCGCTTCTGGCAACCTCGAATGTCGTTCTGCTGGATGACGAAGAGGACGCAGCCGGGCAGGTGACGACGGCAGGAGAAGAGCCTGCGTTTATTCAGCGAATCGAATCGGAGTCGTTTGAGCGGATGGATTTTGTCTTCTTCACCGGTGATGCGGAGATCACCCGGCGGCATTGGCAGGAGGCGCGACGGGCAGGGGCGAGCATCGTCGACCTGACCTATGCGCTGGAGCGGGAGAAGGATGTGCTGGTGCTGTCTCCGTGGGTGAACGAGGCCTTGGGAGAGAGAGCGCGGGGGCGGGAACCCGATCTGCGAACGCCGGCGGTGGTGGCGGCGCATCCGGCAGCGGTCATGCTTGCGATGATTGCGGCGAGGCTGAGTGCGCGGATGGAGATTGCAAGCGTGGCTGCGACGGTGCTCGAGCCTGCATCGGAGCACGGCCGGGCGGCGATGGACGAGATGCACCAGCAGACGGTGAGCCTGCTCTCGTTTCAGAGCCTGCCTCGCGAGCAGTATGACGCGCAGGTATCGTTCAATCTGCTGCCCACGCTGGGAGAGGGAGCGAGGGTGAGGCTGGGGCCGACGGAGCGGCGGATCCGCAGCGAGTATGCAGGGTTTTCCGATGGTGCGCTGCCTCCGCTGGCTCTGCAGATGGTGCAGGCGCCGGTGTTTCATGGCTATGTCGTCTCGGTGCTGGTGGAGTTGAGGAAACCGGCGACAGTCAAGGAGGTAGAGGGAGCGTTGGAGGGAGATCACATCGACCTGGTGACTGGAGCGTCGGAGCCGCCGAGCAACCTGAGCGCCGCCGGTCAGGAGGACATCATGGTGCGGGTGATGGGGGACTTTGAGGAGGCGGAGCGTGGGACGAGGTTCTGGCTCTGGATGGCGTCGGACAACCTGAAACTGGCGGCGCTGAATGCGATTGCCTGCGCGGCCGAGCTACGGCGGCTGCGGCCATCCGGAAAAGTGCAATAGACGAGCAGCGCATATGCGATGCTGATATGGTTGTGCGGCGACGACGCGGTTGAAACAGGTTCACTGCGCGAGATCGAGGAATGGAGAACGGGAATTGCCAGCAAGCGATGGAAAGCCGGAGATGCGAATCGGGATCGATCTGGGTGGGACGAAGATTGAAGCGTTGGCGATCGACAAGGATGGTAGAGAGCTGGTGCGGCACCGGGTGGATACGCCTCGGGACGACTATCGAGGTACGATCGATGCCATGGTGGGGTTGGTGCACAGGCTGGAGGCGGAGACGGGTACGACCGGCAGCGTTGGCGCGGGGATTCCAGGGAGCATCTCGGCGAAGACGGGATTGGTGAAGAATGCGAACTCGACGTGGCTGAACGGACGCCCGCTGGATAAGGATCTGACTGCGGCGCTTGGTAGAGATGTGCGGATTTCGAACGATGCGAACTGCTTTGCGGTCTCGGAGGCGACCGATGGCGCCGCGGTGGGCAGCCATGTCGTCTTCGGCGTGATTCTGGGGACGGGATGCGGCGGAGGCGTGGCGATCGATGGCAGGGTGCATGCGGGACAGAACGGTGTGGGCGGAGAGTGGGGGCACAATCCGCTTCCGTGGCCGACGGAAGAGGAGTATCCGGGTCCGGTGTGCTACTGTGGCAAGCGCGGGTGCATGGAGATGTGGGTCTCGGGAACGGGCCTCGCGCGCGACTACAAGCAGATGACGGGCAGGAGCCGCACGGCGCGCGAGATCATTACGGACTTCGAGGCCGGCGACAAGGATGCAGCGGTGATGGTCGATCGATGGGAGGACCGCCTTGCACGAGGGCTGTCCAACGTCATCAACACTCTGGATCCGGATGTGATCGTGATTGGCGGCGGCGCCTCGCGGGCCAGCCATCTCTACGAAAGCGTGCCGAAGCGGCTGGCGTCCTATGTGTTCGGCGGCGAGGCGGACACGACTGTAGTGCAGGCGAAGTTTGGCGATTCGAGCGGTGTGCGCGGCGCGGCATGGCTGTGGCCGATGGTTCGATAGCAGGACATACCTGTGCGATACTGAATGAGGCATGAGGTTCAGGCGCACGATTTGGGCGCGAAGCGCTGACGTGAGTGCTCCGTTCAAAGAAGCCGGGATGGCGGAACTGGCAGACGCAGCGGACTCAAAATCCGCCGGGCTTCGGCCCGTGGGGGTTCGACCCCCCCTCCCGGCACCAACAGAATCAAATAGTTAGCTGTAACCGTCGCCCTTCCGAAGAGAGCGACTTTGGCTATTCTTTGGCTAAACTCCAAAAGTTTGGCCTCGCCTCCTCGTCAAAAGCTTCGTCTCCGGCGAGTCGTCGTTCCTTTCGATCGAGCACTCTCACTGGCTGCAGCAGCGAGACGCCACCCCTCACGACCGTTCCTCACCACGCCATAGCTCCTCCGCGCATAAGGGTAGTCCGAAGCCGATTTGACCGAGATTCAAGTTGGCCGCAAACTCCGACATGCTCGCGTGCGACTGCGAGCGCACGGAAAATGTCTTCCCAGGCTACGGAGGAATGTGTTATGGCCGATGAGCCGATACTGACCCACCGGCTGCTGCGTACCAAAGAGGCAGCCGCGTATCTGTCCATGAGTGAGTGGAAGCTAAGACGGCTCATTCAGGACGAGATTATCCCGATCGTGCAGGACCAGCGCGGCGGACCCTTTCTTCTCGACCTACGCGATCTCGATGCCTACATCGAGAACAACAAACATCGATTTGGCGATTCCGATGGCTGGCGTCCGGCGCCGGTGCTGCCTTCGGGCTGGAAGACGGTCCCCGTACCTCGCTGACGGCGGCTCGCTTCTGGCGACGACCTCTATGGTGCTGCACAGCGTCAGGAGAGTGAAATGCTCCATCTGGTGGATTCAGTACTACCAGAATGGCGTGAGGCAGAGGGAATCCGCGGAGACCTCGGACAGGAGAGAGGCGCGCTTTGCCGGCGGGAAGGGATTGAAGTGAGGCGACGGTGAAACGCTGCAGGCCGAGGTAGTTGTAGGTGTAGGTTGGATTGCCGTCCTTGAGGTAGAGGCTCCATCCGCTGAAACGACCGGCCTGTGCAATGATCACTCCCTTGGCTCATGCCTGAGGAACGTCTACATCGGCGGTGATGGCGAGGGAAGAGTGCGATTTGTCCTTTCATGATTTCGAGCCTGGGAACCTGCGCCACGCACACATCCCCCCGAAGACTACGACCAGTAAGCCTACTCTTTTGACTGGATTGCGCAAACTGTCAAAAATGTCAGTCTTTTTGGCTAGCGTGTTCGAACTGCCCAGCCGAGCATCAAAAGACCGCTGGCTGCGATCCAGCTTCCAGCGACGCGGACGGCAATGCGAGCCCACTGCCCGCGCAGCCGGACTACGAACGCTGCAGAGAGCGCGATCAAGACAAACACGGCGAACATCATTCCGAGAAGCGCTACTGCGGCAGTGTCGAACTGTCCCATGCCGATTCCATTCAAGTAGCCGTGATAGATACCCAGTAGAGCGGCAAGAGCAGTAGTCATACGCAATGAAACTCTCGCGTCTGCGGCCAGTAATCCTCCGAGCAGCAGAAACCAGGCCGCCGCCACAAACGGATGTGGCTTCGCCGTCATGGCGCTTAGTCCGGTGAGACCTCCGACCAACCATGCAATGGGAAGGGTGAACAGTGCTCGCCGTCCGTAACAGGTGCCGCGCAGTCCGGCCAGTAGCGCCAGTGCGAACACGGGAGCAATATCCTCGGGGCTCATCAGGAAGTGCATCAGTCCGTCGTAGAAGGGGCCCATACCGGTGGAGTTGAGGTGGGCCTCGGCGGGGAGCGCGTACATAAGAAAGACGAAGACAACAAAGGCAACGAAGGGCAGCCGAGATGGGGTGGCATCTTTCATGGGACCGCCCTCCACATAAAAAACGTGCCCCCGACAGCGACCAATGCTCCCGCGGCTCGCAGCAGTTTCTGTCCCCACGCCCACCGATGGACCGCACCGATACCGATCCCCAAGGCGTGAAGGCACCCAGTAGCGACGACAAATCCCATGCTATAAAGCAGCGCGCTTTGGCCGGGCGGCAGTTCGGTTCCGTGCGCATGCCCGTGGAAGATGGCGAAGAACCCAACCAGCATAGCTGCCGGCGCAAGAGGAGGTCGCACTTCGAACATGATCGCAGCTCCTAGCAGGATGGCGGATAAGGCGATGCCATACTCCGTTCCGGGGAGTGGTATGCCCATCAGGCCCAGCATTCCGCCGAACGCCATGACCATCGGAAAGGCTACCGGCAAAACCCACACGGCAGGCGCCCCGAGCTGAGCACCCCACAATCCGACGGCTACCATCGCCAGCACATGATCCAGTCCGGAGACGGGATGTCGAAAGCCTGTCAGGAAGCCGACAGCTTCGCCCTTCAGAGGATGTGCAAAGGCAGAGTCAGCATTCAGAAGCATGAATACAACCAGTGTCATCGCGCGGAAAAAACCGCGCTGTCGTATTGTGCTCATCGGGCGCCTCCAAGGAGGATTGCAAGGCGCTGCACGGTCCAAAACGCGCCGAGCGAACCGATGGTATAGCCCGGAAGGGCCTGAGCCCACCGCGGCCAACGGACTTCGAGTATGCGGAACGAGCGCTCAAGAGCCAGGATCAATGCGATGAAACCGAGCTGTCCGAGCTCTACGCCGACGTTGAAACTGACGAGCGCCAACGGCAGCTCTTGCCGCGGCAAGCCTGCGTTGGTGAGAGCGCTGGCAAAGCCAAAGCCGTGCAGCAGTCCAAAGGCGAAGGCCACTACCCACGGCTGCCGAAGAGTGAAGCTGGTTTCGCCCCGCCAGGAACGCACGATTTCGGGGCCGAGAAATAGTATGCTGAGCGCAATCGCGGCATTCAGAGGAAGGATGGGTACTTCCGCATACCCCATCGTCGCAATGGCCAGAGTGATGCTATGAGCAACGGTAAAGGATGTAACGGTCTTCATCAGCATCCATCGGTCCTTGATGATCAACAGCAGGCCGAGTACGAACAGCATGTGATCGGCACCGAACAGAATGTGCCGTACACCCTGGACGATATAGGTGCCCATTACACCCAGCGTGGACTGAGTAGCGGCGAGCTCGACCCAGGGTTGCGACGGGTGAGCTATTGTCATCCATTTTCGTCGGTCGAGCATCTCGACGTGAACCACAACATCGGTGATGGTGGCCTGGAGACCGACGAAGTCGATGCGCTTGCCGGCCAGGCCGTTGGGGCCGGCGTCGATCCAATGCCGCTCGACGAGCGAATCAGCCAATTCCTGGATGCTCGGCTCTCGTACTTCTTTTATGTCACCGGGCATCCTGAGTTCAATTGGCAGGCGCATACCTGCCATCTCTGGTGTGCGCCAGAGAACGGAGTATTGGCCGGGCGCAGTCTCTTTGATTTCCAGGTACGCCGGGCGCGCGTCGTGAGCCCAGGCGACCGAGGCCGCCACCAGCAAACATGAAAGAATCCAGGTTCGGTGAGAACGCAGGATAGTCACAATGGCCCCTCGCCTGATGGAGCAGGCACCGGTCTTTTCGGAGGGGGCGCTGGATTCCGCAAGGCATCTTTGTCCGGGGGGGTGGGCAGCAGTACGGTGTACTTGGCACGCATTTCCGCGTAAGTCCTTTGCCACGCAGTCACCTTTTGCTCGCCAAGCCACGCGGTCTTCACGTCTGACTCGATCTCTTCAAGCGCCGGGATGCGACCGGGAATGACAGTATCGACAAAAACCAGATGCCATCCATAGCCTGACTCAATTGGGCCCTGCCACGAGCCCGGCTTCAACTTCTCGACCGCCACCGCGAAGGGCGGCCCGAACTCCTTGGCAATCGCTTCCGGCGTGCGATCACCATAGTAGTCCTGGAACATGAACGAATCGCCGGACGAAACCGTGAGCCTGGAGTCTCCCGGCTGGCCCGCGATCTTGGCCAACACCCTGGCCGCATCTTCTTGAGCACTCTTACCGCGCTTGTCGGGAGAGAAATAAAGATGGCGGAAGCTGTAGCGGCTGGGCAGGGAGAACTTGCTGCGGTGCTTCTCAAACCAGGCCTTCAACTCTGTTGGGGATGGCTCATGCGCGGCGGCCACATCTTCGGCAAGGAACTGCATCTTCTGCGCCATGCGGCGTTTGACAATGGTGTCGTCCTTATCCAGCCCCTGGGCTAGCGCCTCGCGGTAGAGAACCTCCTCGCGCACCTTGTCCTCGATCATAGCCTGAAACTCGGCGGGCGTAGGCGGACGATGCCACTGCGATTCGAAGTACGACTCCATGAGCTGAAGGTCGTCCACGGTGAGCGCAATCTGCTTCGAAGACTCGACACCGCCACGGCCCCGATGCATGTAGGCGTAAATGACAAACAGCGCCACGCCCATCAACAGGAACTGCAGCAGCGGCTCGCGCAGTAGACCCTTCAACCGTGGAAAGAAAGAATTCCGCGATTCCGGGTGTGACAGCGTTCTTTGCCGATCCGCGGTGGGTTCAACGCCAACCTCATTCATTCAGAACAACTCCTATTTTTCGGCCTTCTTGGCAACCCGTGAACGTGCCACTTTGTTTCAACCACAGGCTTGCCGAAGAATGATCAGTTTTTCGTCACTGCTTCTGGTAGTTCGAATTCTGCTCATTTACCGTCAGCTCCTTGCTCACGCCGTTAATGGTTGTTGTCGCGACGTGGTTAGTGCCATCCGGTAGCTGCGTGAACTGCGCGGAGATGGTGATGGCATCCTTGGGATCGTTCAGGTACGAGTTGACCTGCACGCTCACCGGCGAATGAGTCTGCTCACTGATGGTCATGGTCATCGAGTCGCCCTGCTTTACGTAATTCTTGATCACCAGGCTCACGGTGCCCGCGCCGGGTTGCAGCGAGATATTGCCTGCCTGCCTGGCCTGCATCAGGGCTTCGGGATTGGGCGTGGTGTACTGCTTGGCCAGCGCGCCGATGGACTGGCCGTACTCTTTATACTCCTCGGTCTTCTTCTCGATGACGTGTTCCTTGATGCGACCTTCGCGTCCTCCGCCGGAACCCGCCTTCTGGTCGTTGACGAGGCTCTTCTGCTGCTGACCATTGACCACCTGGACCTGGTAGGTCTTCGTGTCTTTCACGTCGCCCTTGATGGCGATGGTTTCGGTTTCCGTCCAGGTATACTGGGCGAGCTTCTGCTTGTTGGCCGCCTGCGCCTCCTTGATGGCCATTAGCTTCTGTTCCATCTGTGGGCTCTGCGCCGCCGCCGGCGTGATCGCGAATAAGCCTGCCGAGTTGGCGACGGCCAAGGCTAGCGCCATGCGTCTCAATCCAAGAGATAAACGTCGAATCATATCGTCCCCTCGCAATCGATTTGAGTATCAATTCATGGATGTGCCGTATGTGGCCGGACTCTTTCGCTGTTTCAACCACCCGCCTGCCAGAAGAACGACCAGGATCGCATGGACGACAACCCCTGGCCACAACAGCAGCCCGACCCCTTCACCGCGAACGCCGATAAGGATGAGGTACAGCATCGCCAATGTGCTGTAGGCCAGCATTCCGTTGAGAGGCTGGAAGGCGGAGTTCCCCGGCCAGCAGGACACACCCAGGCCAATGAGGCAGATGCCGGCTAAGCGGCTCATTACGACGCCGGCCCCGCTGATCTCTGCACCGAACAGCATCTGAACTACAATAGGCGGGTACGCAAGCAGAATCACTCCAGTGCCTGCTTCCGCGACCGCCGCTGTGGCAAGGACCTTCTTCATTGCACCTTCTTGATTGGCGGATTCTTGTAGGTGCCGTTCAGAGCATCTTCTTTGGGCCAATAATTGCGAATCTGTTGAACGCTCCTGGAGGAGTCGGCAGCCAGTTGGATTCCTTGTCTTTGCCCGGCGGGTCAGCCTGCAGGTAGACGTCCAGCGAGCCGTCTTCGTTGAACTTGAGAGGCATCCAGGGAGCGATCACGTAGCGGTTCAGCGCGTTGACTTCGTAGAAGTTTCCCTTGTATTGCGAGATGGACCAGGAGGCGTTCGTGGGTTGGAGCGTCCCCTTGTCGTAATGCATGACGTACTTGTTGGCGCTGTCGAGCGGGTTGCCGTCACCATCTTTGAAGGCCGTTGGATAGATGGTGTCCTCCGGCTGGTTGGCGCCGAGTCCCACCCATGCAATACCGGCGCGGGTATCGTAATCCTTGCCATAGCGTCCGATGTCGTTCGGTTGCATCCACCCGTTCACCGTCTTCATCTTGAGGACGCCTTCCTGCAACTTGACTGGAGCTTCTTTCATTGCTCGTTCCAGACCGCGCGCGATGGCTGGACTCACCTTGCTAATGTCGAAGGGCTGGCCTGGCTCGACGCCAATGTCCTTCAACTTGCGCAGCGCCTCAGCATCTTCCGCGGCGGGAGGGTTGTCCTTCATGAGCATCGCCAGCCGGTTGAAAAACGTTCCGGCATCCATGGCAGCGACCTGGTCTGGAGGAATCCTGGACAGGTCCACCGATTTGTCCACTTGCGCGTTCGTCGGCGGCGTGTACGGCTTTCCCCACTGGCTCAACGGTGTGAGCTTGTAGTCGGCCTGGATGGCATTCACGTACGCGAAATCGCTGGGCCCATTGACCTGGGTCTGTCCGAGTATCCAGGCATATCGAGTGGAAGACTTGAAGACCTGCTTGATGTCAGCGGGTCGTGTGACCTGCCAGTTCGGTCCGACAAAGAGGAAGTTGCCAGGTTTGGTTCCGGTGGTGCGCTTGCCTACGGAGGCGAACACATTCGTCCACATGTTCATGACGGACATCGCGTAGTAACGGTCATGGGTATCGGGGACCGAAAGAACCACCGGCTCCTGTCCTAGGTCCATCCATCCGGTGCACCACAGCGAGTTCAGACTGATGCGCACGACCACCTTGACGTCGGGACGGACATAGTGCGGCATCTTGGCGAACTGGCCGATCGGAGCCGCCGTGCCCTCCTCGTTGGGAGCGGGAGCGGCAGTCAATACCTGCCGAGTCACGTCCATCAACACGATGGGATAACCGTACACCCACGACTCCATGCCGCGAATGTAGGCCTCCTCTTCGCTGATCTCCTGCTGGCCACCGCCGAACATGTACCAGGCCAGGGCAACGACCGCGATGATGAGCAGAGCAATGAGAGTGTAGTTGCGCTTCGATTTCTTTTGTACGCCTGTAGTTGGAGAAGTGTCTGCCATACGAACTCCCTTCGGGCCAAACGGAGCCGACGAGCCGCGCGGCTCTTCTCACTTCCGTCTCTAGATCTCCTACCCTATGCCAGCCGTAACCTTCTGCAACACTTGGCTCGCCATCTTCTCAATCAACTCACGCCTGCGCTCTGTGCGTATCGCCTGGAACTTCTGCTGTTGCTGCTGATCCAGGAGAGGGGTAATTTTCCCTTCGACTTCGTCAGCGATTTGTTTCAATTGCTCGATCTTCTGCAATGGACTGAGAGCAGTGTTTTTCTTGAGCGCCTCCAGTTTCGGGGCCTCCTGCTTCAGGAACGGGACAATCTGCGCTTTCTGTTGTTCCGTCAGCCCCAGCTCAAGGGTGAACTGCTTGAGCATTTCGGTAAGCGGATTGACGACAATCTGCGGCGTTGGGATTATCTCGTAGTTGGCATAGCCGAATTCGTTGCTGTGCGCACCGTAATAGGTGTCGCCCAGTTTGTATATCGTGACCGCAAAGGGATCCTGGGAAATCGTTGTCACCACTTTGCCGTTCTCAATCTTGTACGGCGTAGTGGTTCCCTGGTAGCCGTCGCGTATTGGGTTACCAACGCTGCTCGGGATCGTGGCGCTCCTGCCAACGTGCCAGACGTTGCTCTGACCGTCGGCAGTGTAGGTGACACTGAACAGCTCACCAGTCACGTTATTGCGCACCCAGAAGGCCTTGCCCACGATCAGCGCCTTCAGCGGTGCATCACTCAATGCAATCGCTCCCTTCGCCTTTAGGCCGGCAACGGTCATGCCTGCGGGTGCATTCTTGCGCGCATCAGCGCTGGGCGTGTACCAGATAGGTGAGGTCCAGGCGCGCTCCTGGCCTGTGAGCGGCACTATGTCGGGCGGCGGAACCCCGGCCTTCACTGCCTGCATAAAGGTCCAGCGTGGCGTGGGGATCTCCAGTACGCGGGCGTAGTAGAACGCATGCAGGCTGGCATCGAACTCCGGATCGGTCCAGACGGTTTTGAGTTCCGTCGAACCGACGTCGTTAGTATAGGTGGCCTTCTCCATGTCCACGGTGCTCCTGATCGCTGGAACCCTGCCCGACCACTTGTCGGGCTTCCGGTCGCCGTACCATGCCACGTCGAAGATCTTCTCGAAACCTTGGCCGTTCTTGGTCCAGCCCTTGATGATCTGTATGCGATCGAGATTAGCGGATGTGGGGTCTTTCACCGCCCAGACAACGAACGTGGGAGCAATGCCCTTCATCGGAGGCAGGTCGGCGCCCATAGGGACTCCGTTCGCATAGGATTGATGCACCCAGTCGCTGGCGTTCAGGAGGTCCTTGTTGTAGCCCCATCCGCCGAAGAAGCGCACTTTGACATGGACGCCGCTGGTACCGAAGGTTTCCTTGCGATACATGGCATCCCAGATGGAAGCGCGGGTGTTTTCCTCGGCCCACACGCCGGTCAGGCCGCCCGGGTTCTCCAGGCGCACATCAATGGTGTTTCCCAGCAGGACGCCTGCTAGCCGCCTCTCAATGGTTCCGTCAGCCTCCGCGTGACCACCATAGAAATTGTCCTGGCGGTAAGGGCTGCCGGTATTGTGCGAGTCAGAACCCGCCGCCATGCCGAACTTGTACGGGTTGTAGCCGCGGGTGTCCTGCATCGCTATGCCGTCCTTGTATGCCTGCCGGGCAAAGCTGCCGTAAATGTGGTCAACACGGCCCACGTCTGGGGGAAGACCTAGGAGACCGGAGAAAATCTCATAGTTGGCGAACTCGTCGTTGGGAGATAACAAGGGATGAGTTTCGGATTGTCCCTTGATCTGCTTGATCTCGACGAGCCGCTCGTTGCGGTCGCGCGACGCTGCCCAGGCCGCGTCAATGGGCCTGCCGAAGCTGTCGAGATCGACGGGATACATCCAGCCGTCACTCACGTTGGCGTTATGGGAAATGGCCAATAACTCGTTGCCAGCCTTGCGCTGGATGTCCATCCAGTTCCAGAGGGCCTCGGGATGATTGTCATTCATCGAGCTGAAGGGCATCTCCGGCACATGGGCGCAGTCGCGGAAGAAGATGTTGCGATGCAGGTTGCGGTTGTTTGGCATGGAGGTCCACTCGTAAGAACAGAACGCAGTGAACTTACCCGGATGATTATTCTCCTCAGCGATCTTCACGTTCTCTTTCCAGATTGTGCCTGCCACTGCGGGAGCCATAAATGCCTTGACCGGCGGCTGACTGGTGAGAGTGAGCAGGTACAGAAAGACCCTCTGCTGTTCTTCCGAATTGTTCGGATCCTTGAGGATTAAGGGCTGCGCTTCGGGCATCTTACTGATCGCCGACCCCGGGGTGTTCGCTTCTTTTGTCACGCCCACATACTCGGAGTGGTCGGTCACACCCATGAAGTCCATTGGCGTGTCGATCTTGATATCGTAGCCCAGTGGATGCTTGATGGTTTGCCCCTGAGCATACTGGAGAGCGTCGTCAGGTCCCGTGATGCGGTTGCCCATCACCCAGGCATCAACTGACCAACTAGTGTGGATGTGCTCCTCACCGAAGTAGGCGTTGCGATCAGGGTTGGGAGGCGGCAGTTGCTCGGCATTCGACGTCTGGCCGGTTGATTGTGCCGGTTGTGGGCTTTTAGATTTCTTGCAGGAAATCAGTGTGCCGACACTGAGAAGGACCAACGCCAAGCTCGTTGTTGCCGGAACTCTCGTCCTCATCAATTGCCTCCGTCTTGCCTAATGGCACGACTAACAGGCCTTGTACCCCACTAACTCAAGAATATTGGGAACTT
Source organism: Edaphobacter aggregans DSM 19364 (assembly GCF_000745965.1). Lineage (GTDB taxonomy): Bacteria > Acidobacteriota > Terriglobia > Terriglobales > Acidobacteriaceae > Edaphobacter > Edaphobacter aggregans. The sequence goes on from NZ_JQKI01000036.1 coordinate 67,846, forward strand.
GTATGCACCATCCCGCCCATCGATGCGGTTGCCAAAGTCCACGCTTCGCCTGCGCCACGGTTGAGAGAATCGCCAGGCTCGTTTACCCGATCAATGAGAAGGATTGCGATTCCACCGGTTTTGAACCTCATGGCGAACTCCTATTTGCTCACTCGGACCCGATGCTGCGCCGGTAACATGACAAACTCTAGCTTGTAGCAGAGCAGTTTACCCCCGCGGCGAGAAAAATGACAAAAGTGATAGTGCGAAGGGGTAGATCGAAATTCTTTTCGCTCGATTACCCGTTCGATCGATTGGCGATCGCGCTACAAAGACAAGGCTAGCCGCTGCTCGACGTCCTGTATCTTCCATCCCACGTCACCATGAACGAGGTGCACACTGGACAGGACTCTTCGTTGAGGACCCAACATGTAGTTGTAGACGATAAGAGTTTCCTTGTCCTCAAACAACTCCCTGAGCGTTACTGGCCGTGTTCGTCTTCGAATCGATATTGCCAAGTCCTGGGCGGCCAGCAGCTTGGAGTTTGCCACAGACAAGACCGACACCACGAGTTTTCATTCCCAGACGCGTGGCACCATCTTCCTGGGCTCGATTAGCAACTGGAGTGTTTCCTTTCTATGAAGAAATGCCCGCCGCCTGCGTCAGCGCGTCCACAGCGCCTGACAGTCGGAGCGCCGTGCGTGCTGTTAGTTTTGACAGTTTGCATTCAGGAGTAAACAGGTCTAGAGTTTCCAAAACGTCGAGCTGGGCTCGCAATGCCCAGCGATGCCGTTAGCCGCATCGTCGTCCTGGCAAAGAATCTCGATGTGAGTGGCGCCCAGCTGGTACGGGGATAACGAAGATCGACTGCATGCAGAAATTCGAGAAGGTTTGGATAACACAAATCCGGGCCGGATGACATGTCTCTTGAGGCCAATCGGCCAAACAGCAGGAGGGGAAAAATGTCACAGAATGCGGAATCAGCCAGACTCGAAGCGGCCCGAACAGCAAAAACTCCCTGGAGAAAATGGGGACCCTATTTGAGCGAACGGCAGTGGGGCACGGTTCGCGAGGACTATAGCGAGGACGGAAATGCCTGGGACTACTTCACTCATGACCAGGCCCGATCCCGCGCCTACCACTGGGGCGAGGACGGTCTTGCTGGGGTCAGCGATGACAAGCAGTTGCTGTGCTTTAGCGTGGCCCTGTGGAATGGCAAAGACCCCATTCTGAAGGAACGTATCTTCGGGCTGACGAACAGCGAGGCCAATCACGGCGAAGACGCGAAGGAATACTACTTCTACCTCGACAGCACCCCCGCGCATTCCTACATGAAGTACCTGTACAAGTATCCGCAGGCGGCTTTCCCCTACCTCGACCTGATCGAGACAAACAGGCGTCGCAATCGCGGCGACATGGAGTACGAACTCCTGGATACAGGTGTTTTCAACGAAGACCGCTACTTTGACGTTTTTGTCGAATATGCCAAGCAATCGCCTGAGGACATCCTGATCCAGATCACCGTGGTGAATCGCGGACCTGAGCCGGCCACGTTACATGTCCTTCCCGCACTATGGTTTCGCAACACCTGGACATGGTGGCCAGGCACACCCAAGCCGTCCCTGAAGCAGTTCTCTGGCCCGAAGGGTGTCCAGGCGGTTGCAGCCTCGCACGCCGATCTCGGAGAGCGTTACCTGTACTGTGAGGGAGACGTCCCGCTGCTGTTTACGGAAAACGAAACCAACAATGAACGGATCTTCGGTACGCCCAACGCCTCTCCTTATGTCAAAGACGGAATCAACAACTACGTGGTGCAGGGACAGCGCGACGTCGTGAATCCGCAGAACACGGGGACTAAATCTGCGGCACACTATCAGTTGAATGTGGGCGCGGGACAGACAGCCACCGTCCGCCTACGGCTGAGCGATCTGCTGCCTACGGCGTTGGGCGATCCCTTCAAGAACTTTGCCGAAATCGTGCAGGCCCGCCAGCGCGAGGCCGATGACTTCTACAAGTCCATTACCCCAAGCCGTGTCAGCGAAGACGAGGCCCGGGTCATGCGCCAGGCGCTGGCCGGTATGCTCTGGAGCAAGCAGTATTTCTTCTTCGACGTTGACAAATGGCTCGAGGAACATGGGATCGAGCCATTTAAGCCGGGCGGACGCTCCATGCGGAACCGCGAATGGTTCCACATGGTGAATCAGCACATCATCTCGATGCCCGACAAGTGGGAGTATCCGTGGTATGCGGCATGGGATCTGGCGTTCCACACCATCGCGCTTTCCACGGTCGATGCGGAATTCGCCAAACAACAGCTAGACCTGATGCTACAGGAGTTTTTCCTCCATCCAACCGGTCAGATCCCGGCCTACGAATGGAATTTCAGCGATGTGAACCCGCCGGTACACGCCTGGGCCACCATCTTCCTGTACAGGACAGAGCAGGCGCTGCACGGCAAAGGCGACATTGAGTTCCTCAAGCGGTCATTTGCGAAGCTGATGTTGAACTTCAGTTGGTGGGTAAACCGCAAAGACAGGTTTGGCAAGAACCTGTTTGAAGGCGGCTTCCTCGGCCTGGACAACATCGGCGTCTTCGACCGCAGCGCTCCGCTGCCCACCGGTGGCAGCCTGGAACAGGCGGATGGCACGGCATGGGTCTCCATGTTCGCCCAGAACATGCTGGAGATCGCCGTCGAGTTGGCGGCCTACGACCAAATGTACGAAGACATGGCTCTGAAGTTTGCGGAGCATTTTATCTGGATTGCGATGGCCATGAATCAAGTGGGGCCTGAAGGCATGTGGGACGAAGAGGACGGTTTCTACTACGACGTCCTGCGCCTTCCGGACGGCAGCGCCAGGCGGCTCAAGGTTCGCTCCATGGTGGGCCTGTTGCCCTTGTGTGCCACTACCGTGATCGAGCCCTGGCAGCGCGAGCGGATACCGCGAGTGACGGACATGTTGCGTGAACGCTGGGAACGTATGCCCGAACTACGCAATAGCATCCACGCAACCGGCAAGGGACATTTGGGGTATGCCGAACGCGGTATCGCGGCGCTGGTGAATGAGGAACGGTTACGCCGGATTCTGACCCGCATGCTGGACGAGAACGAATTCCTCAGTCCTTACGGCATCCGGGCCCTCTCCCGCTACCACAACGACCATCCCTTTATCGTCAATGTCGGAGGACAGGAATACCGGGTGAATTATCTTCCTGCGGAATCAGATACCGGCATGTTCGGCGGCAACTCCAACTGGCGCGGACCGATCTGGATGCCGGTGAACGTAATTCTGATCCGCGCTTTGTTGTCGTTCTATTTGTATTATGGCGACAACTTCAAGATCGAATGTCCGACCGGTTCGGGCAAACTGATGAATCTGTTCGAGGTCGCCCACGAAATAGCCAATCGTTTGGAGCAGATCTTCCTGCGGGATAAATCCGGCCGAAGGCCAGTGTACGGAGGTACTGAGAAATTCCAGAGCGATCCCCAATGGAAGGACTACATCCTGTTCTATGAGTACTTCCATGGGGATAACGGGGCTGGCCTCGGTGCCAGCCATCAGACGGGATGGACCGGCGTGGTTGCGAAACTGATCGAGCTATTTGGCCGTATCGATGCCCAACAGCTTCTGGATGCCGGCAAAGCAGGCGGCTTTGCGAAGGGGCGAACCGAAGAGGTCGAACACGCGGCTGCCTAGCGGCTAGCGCCGCCGACAAAGTTGAAGCAGGCTGGTGCTATGTAATAGATAAAGACCGCTTCGCGCCACCCTCGTTGACTCAAGGCTTTCGAGCCAACGACGGTGCTTACCAGATTGTGCAGCCTCGGGCCACTGTAGATGAGTCGGTGAGCGGATGGCTCCGCACTCGTGAACTGACAGACAATGGATGCGGGCCAGCGCGGATGAGGGAGATGGTTTTTCCCAGAAAGCAACGACGAGGGGTAAGCCAACCGCTTAGCGGTTTCTGTGCTCTCCGCATAGTCCTGCCTGTTTTCCTGCTCGTAGGATTAAGTGCGCAGTCTCTCGCCCAGATTCCGGCTTCTGCGCCTCCGCCCGCCAAAGCTGAGCCTGCTCCAATCGCCGATCCGCTCGGACGGGAAACCCCCCGTGGCACCATGATGGGCCTTGCGAAGTACGGAGAAGAACACCACGACTATGCGGCCGCTGCTCGTTATATGCAACTGGATCCTGGCCAGCGAGCGGACCCGGTGCAGCTAGGCAAAGAACTTCTGGCACTGCGAACAAAGTTCAAAGGCAACATCGAATTGTTGAGCGATGAGCCCAGCAGCTGGGTTGAGGCTGGACTGCCGCGCGACGAGGTGCGTGCTGGCGTGTTTAAAGTAGGTAGCACGACCGTAGACGTGATCCTCGCACGTGTGGATGATCCGCAGTCAGGAAAAATCTGGCTGCTTTCCAAAGAGACGGTAGCGAAAATACCCGGGCTCTACGCCCAGATGGAAACCGAAAAGCCGGCGTTGAAGGATCGAATCACGGCTTTCACCCTGGGCGGCCGGCAACTGCTGGGAATGTCAGTCAGGCAATGGCTCGGGTGGCTGCTCTCGATCTTGGTCTCTTGGTTGCTGGCATGGCTGCTGGCGTTTCTGCTGAGCATGCTCAGGCGGGTCTGGTGCAAATTCCGAAGGGCCCTGCATAACAATCTGGGACACACCGCTCGGAATGCCGCTCCGGTGCATCATTGCAATCCTGCTGCATAGCTTCTTTGTTTACCTGCTTCAGCCGCCGCTTCTGTATCGCGTCTACTACGTTCGTTTTATTGCGGCTCTCCTGGTGGCTAGTGTGGCGTGGCTTGTGAGCAACATCACTGACCGGGGCTTCAACCACGCAGTGAAACAAACCCAGGCGCACCGCCGCGGCGGGGAGTCGATTCTGATCGTGGTGCAGCGACTGACGCGCGTAGTGATGTTCATCATCGCCTTCGTGGCCGCATTGGCTCTGTTCGGATTGAACGTCGGGACCGCACTCGCTGGCCTCGGTATTGGAGGACTGGCGATAGCCTTGGCTGCGCAACAATCGCTTGAGAATCTCCTGGGCGGGGTCTCGTTGCTAATGGACAAGGCTTTAAATATTGGCAATTTTTGCAAAATCGGCATTCAAGTCGGCACGGTCGAAGACATCGGCCTGCGCTCTATAAAGCTGCGAACCCTCGATCAAAGCCTCCTTGTGGTTCCGAACGGATTGCTCTCCCAAATGCAGGTCGAGAATTTTGGGCCTCGCCAAAAATGCCTCCTCAATCAGCACTTTTCACTGCGAATTGAGACGCAGGCCGAAAAGTTACGCCTTGTGCTCGATCGCGTGCAGAGCATGCTCGATCAACAACCTGCGATCGAGACGGGAACCTCGAGAATTCGCGTCGCGAATTTCGCCGGTGCTTCCTTCGATCTGGAGTTGTGGGCGTACGTTAAAACGAATAACTGGACAGAGTTCACGGCCATTCGCCAGGACGTCATCCTCAAGATCGCTGAGATTGTCGAAGCCGCGGGTACTCGGCTAGCCGCACCTACACAATTGACCTACCTATCCGGCGACGCCGTCGTTGACGCGGGAAGGAGAACGGCACTGTTCACCACGTGATCGAACTTCGGGCCGACAATTCGTTCCGATTTCCAGGAGAAAGTCGAACCGGAACGGAATGATCGCCCCGAATATGTATTTTGTGAAAGCGGGTTCACCGGCACGTCTATGCTTGCTAAGGTTTTCGAGGCCACTGATGGATGATTACTGGAATCGTCCAGCCGCTCGCCACGTACCATCTGATTACCAAATTGTATTTCGCACACAGCCAACTTGCTTCAGGTCAATCGCTGGCGACATGGTCTATCTTTGCCCTCGCAACCCTATTGTGGGAGGTGTATGTTGTTGCTCAATCGAAAGCCCGGTGTTGCTGCAAAGTTGAAATGTCCTAATCTCTGCAAAGTAGAAATGTCCGTCGTCGTCGTGCGGGGGGAATGTGGTAATCCCGCAGGGATTTCCAAGGACTGTGGGAAGGGTGGGAGACCGGACAGCTTCATCGTCCGGTCTTCCATGCTTTCCATCAGGCCGTCATTTCCACCGCTTTCGGGCCCGGCGCGTTCGCCGGCAGCTCCGGTGGTCCGTAGATCTTCCGTCCTCGCTTACGATAGCCGTTTTTCTCACTGTTGGTCTTTACCTTCGGAGCATACTTGAGATCCTGTTGCGCTTTGATGATCGCCAACGCAT
>NZ_JQKI01000037.1 GCF_000745965.1 Edaphobacter aggregans DSM 19364
TTTGTCGGAGATCAAATAAACACCACCGAAGATGTTCTCAGCTTTTTCAATCTTGGCCGAGGACTGAAAAAGTGCAAATGCAGCCGAAGGTTTCATAGGACCCCCGATATAGACCGGGTCGGAGCGGTCTTTCGCGGCCTTGAGATCAAGAACTTGAGAAAGCGGCACATCGGTGCGCCGGTTGAGAAATAGTCCGACTACGCCATTATCATCGTAGTGAACTAGCAGGATTACTGTTCCAACGAAATGCGGGTCGCCGAGGCCGCGGCTCGCGACGAGCAACTTTCCAGTACCTAAATCTTTGGGGTTCTTGAATTGAATCGGAAGAAAGGACGCCGGCAGCAATTCGCCTTTCCTGTGGAATGCCTTGAGCCATCGCCTTGGCTTGTTTGCAGGCCAGCTGCCGTACCAAGGCAATGCCCGAGTGGCAGGCGCAGAAGCGCGCAACAACGTATTCGGTTTCGGCACATCAAATTCCGCCTTGTAAACGTTGACCCTTCCGGGCTCCGCCAAGCCAACGATCGCGAACAGCATTGCGAACAGCAACCCTTTGCGCAGCGACATGATCGGTATCCTTCCCAGAGGAGATTAGCCGATTTTTTCTAGCGGTCCGACCCGAGATTTCTGTTGTCCCGCTTCCGATCACTCCAGACCTCGAACCTTCTGGCACGTCAGGATCTCAACGCAGGGCCGTCATAGCCCTCTTCGAGCGCGTCGACAGCAATTCGCGGAAGCTTTCAATACTGTAGATCGTCATAATAGTACCGAACCGCAAGCTGTTCAGGATTAAGGCGCATGGGCCGCAGATCTCACCTATTGAGGATAAAACCCGGATCGCGGGAGTGTTGTCGGCCAACCGGCAGTAACGGAAAGCTAATGTCCGGTTGGGCGGTTATACAGCAACTTGCCGGTCAATGAGCGCTAAGCCCTGAAGGCAACAGTTGAGCCAAGGGCTACTTGTCCGGAAAGGCGACTATTCGGCAACTTGCCTCGATCTCATTTGTCGATGCGTGACTTGGCGATTTATCGCTCATTGAGTAACTTCACTTAGGCAAAGCGCGTTTTAGGAGACCAATGCCTCTTCGACATGGCCTATCGCAGCTGCGCTCGAAGATCGCGCACTCCTCGTCCCAAGCGTTCACGTAAAAGTGTTCTCAACATCGCACCGTCGGAACAATAACCCAATCTGGCTTCAATTTCGGCGTGCATCTAGCTCGTCGATTAGCTAGATTAGTCCTCGTCAGACATCGAAATCCACATCTGACAAGGAGAATAGTCATGAAGGTTTTCGCTATCGGATCATTCGCCAAGCCGATCACGGACGAAGAGAGGCAGCGGATTATGCGGAAGGAAGTTCCGGACACACTCAAACTTTATCTTGAAGGCAAGATCGAGCAATTCTGGTTCCGCGAGGATAAGCCAGGCGTGATCTTCCTGATGAATACCGAGTCGCTCGATCAAGCTAAGTCGATAATCCACGAGCTGCCGCTTGCCGCGAACGGCTTCCTTGGGTTCGAATTCATTCCAGTCGGGCCGCTTAAACCGCTCCGGCCTACTGATCCAGGGTAAGTAAGCCCTGGATCTGCTAGCGACATTACGAAACTATTTGGTGAGTGCAATCTGTCCTGTGTGAAACGATGCGTGATTGGTGCGGTTGAGGAAGACGGCAAGCCGGTTTCGTGTGGGATTCTTAGAGAAGTCTTCGTCGGAGACGGCGGTATGTTTGTTTAGCCAGTCGTCGACAGAGAATTTCTCAACTGCAGAAGCAATAGCACCAGTCGGCAGGAGAGAGCAATGAATCCTGTGGAGATCGCGGCGCTCGACGCGCTGGACCTGCTCGTCGTCGTGGACAACGAGAGCGACACGCTATCCAGCGTGGATAAACGTGTGCCGCAGCTTCCCGAGCTCGGGCGACTGGTCGCGCGTGTTCCCCATCTTGCGCCCAAGGACGGCCATGACTGCGTCGAGCCCTGGGGGCACCTGTGCCTCGCCTGCCACGGCTTCTCGGCGCTGGTCACGGGGCGGCGCGGCTCCGAAGAGCGCTCGGTCCTCTTCGACGTCGGACCCTCCGCCGAGGTCTGGCTGGAGAACGCGCGTCGGCTCGGCGTCCGGCTCGCGTCCATCGAAGCCGTGTGCCTCTCGCACTGGCACACGGACCACAGCGGCGGGCTCCCGGGGGCGGTGGCTGCCATCAGTCGGTCCCGCCTCGACGAAGGGCTCCCGCCGCCGATCGTCGATCTACACCCAGACCGGCCCGACCAGCGTGGCATCATGACCCCGGCCGGGACGCTGGTGCTGTTGAACCCGGAGCCGACGTTCGAGGCGATCGAGAGCGCCGGTGGGCGCGTCACGAAGCACGCCGAGGCGCACGTACTTGCGGGCTTCTTCTTCGTCAGCGGCGAGATCGAGCGCGTGACGTCGTACGAGGCGGGGTTCGTCGGGCACCACACGGTGCGCGATGGGCACTGTGCCGGATCCCTTGATCCTCGACGAGCGATTCCTCGCGGCGCGCGTGCGCGGCCGCGGCGTCAGTGTGCTCTCGTCGTGCTCGCACGCAGGCGTCGTCAACGCAGCGCTCGGCGCGCTGGGCGCGTTCGGGGGCGAGCCGATCGACGTCATCCTCGGCGGCTATCATCTGGCAGGCGAGGGCATGGAGCCGCGGATCGAGCCGACCGTCCACGACCTCGCCAATCGTGTCAGGCCTCGTGTCGTCGCGCCGGGGCACTGTACCGGCTGGCGTGCCAAGGCGGCGCTCGCGCATGCGTTTGCGCCGGGAAACTATGGGCCGAGCGTCGTCGGCTCGCTCTACGCTCTGCGCGCGACGTGAGCGGGACGACTTCGCCGGGAGCCACCGCCGGACTCCGGTTCGGCGGTTCGAACTCCAGACCATCGACGCCGAGCCGAAGAAGCCGGTACCCGAACGCGAGCTGCACGAACGCCCGACCGAACTGTTCAGCATTCCCCAGCATCGAGAGCACGTCATCGAGCCTCGGGACGCGCGCGCAGTGGCGCAGGTAGACCGCAAGCTCAACGACCGACGGCACGTTTGTAGAGGATGGCGTCGCGATCCAGCCACCGATGCAAACGTCTGTATTGAAGCACGCGATAGGATGCGACTTGAAAGGCTGTGCCGGTATACAGGCCGGCCCGCCGTGGCCACGGAACGCCTGACTGAATTGCCTGATCGGCGGCTCCTCTATCGTTTTGAAACGCCCATGGCGAGACGGAACCAGTGCACACCTAATTAGGTATCACGGAGTACTGGGCATTCAGTGAGGGCGGATCATTCAACAAATGAATTGACTGCCTCATAAACATGCTTCGGATCTTGCAAATGTGGAAAATGACTTACTCCATCCAAAAGATCGATTGGTGCTTTGATCCTCTCAGCCAGCTCTATTCCCATTTCTTTCTTTATGTAGAAGTCAATTGCGCCCCATACAACTTTGACCGGCGTCTTAAGGCGACTTAGGTTTGCCTCGAAATAGTTTTGGTCTCTCGTAAAAAAAGAATAGTAATGATAAAAAGCGTCTACCGAGGTCATGTCAGGCCCGTCCCACCCCTCACTCAAATCGCCCTTATATTCCTTGGAGACTTCAAACTGATGCTCTTTCGCCAAACCATTTCTGAAGATATTCTCTAGAATTCCACGTTTATTTGCGTTCATATATTCCCGGATCTTTTCGGCAGATCCACTTAGCTTTAAGTGGCGTAAATTGTCATACATATACTGCGGCCTATCAAAAGGAGCAAAAGCCCCAACAATGATCTTTCTCATCATGTGAGGCTCTTCTAACGCAAGCAGCAGTGCAGGCAACCCACCAATGTCCGTTGCATAAACCAAAAGTCTTTTTGAATCCAACCCCGCAGTCTGAATGTAATCTTTCAGAACATTCGCATAATCTTTGGGTGAGTATGAAAATTTGTCACTCGATGGTCTTGATGAGAGTCCATAACCTGGCCAATCAAAAGCGTGAACCTCAAATTCCTTAACAAGGAATTTCGCAGCTCCGCTCCAGGCATAGATCGTCTCCGGGAATCCGTGCAGACAAAGCACAATGCCTTTTGCATTTGAATTGCGCCCGATCATTCTCCTTAACTTCAAGCCGGATTTCAGTTCTACATAATCAACTTCCAACTGCGATCTTTCTTCCATTGCAGATCCGTTCGCCTCCTTATTCTATTCTGAAGCTTCTTAGTTAGGATGCATTTGCTGTTCTGCCTGCATGGCCCGAAAGAATGAGAAACAAGAGAGCCCGCCCTGAACGAAGTCGAATGGGTGCCGTGAAGCCGCGAAAATACGAGGGAATTTAGCCCGGGGGACGCGCCTGCACAAGCACAAAGAGACTGGGACTCACGCTGCAGCCAGACGCGCCCGCCCTCCACGTGCTGTCGTCTGCGTACGTGATACGCATCAAGTCAACGCGTGTGACGGTGGCAGGAGCTCCAATCAACAGGCTGCCTGCAAGCCTCCGCGCCGAACCATCCCTCCGACGACAGCTCAAAGGTCTTCTTCAGTTCCGCCGCACCCATCGTCGCGACGCCGCTCCCGGTAACCGGCAAAATGCGACTATGAGGCCCTAGGTAGTGAACCACCAGCTCAACACTGCTCAGAGATTTGTCCTCAGGAGCTTCGAGTGCAACATGCACACCAATTAGAGCGGTCGCCGCCACCAAACACGCATAGACCGCTGACTCGCTAACCTATGAGCGGGGCATACGAAACCAAGCCTAGCAAGAAACTATGGTCGGCGCTGATGACCGCTTGTCACCAGCCGGAGCGCTCGTCGCGCTCCGGGGCCGCTGTGCGCTGAGGCGGGTTATCGCCCAAACCTTCATTGGCGATAACAGATCAATGCGCTCAGCGAAGAGAGCCCGAGGTCATTCCAGTGGCTCCGCGAGCGCCTGTTCAGACTCAAACGATTTTGGGCCGCCGAGACTTTCCCTACGAAACTGATGTGGCGACGGAACTGTACTTGGAGGAGTACTCAACCAGAACGCGTAATACAGAAGGAAGGGAAGTGGCGCTTCGCTGCGGTTGATTCGAACGGCAAATGCGCTACTGGAAGGGCGCCAGAGTGCAAAGTTTTCGGGTACACGTTCGGGTACAGACATCAGTTCGCCCTGATTGCGGAAACTACGCTAAATTACAGATAGTAATGGGTTTAGCTAGTCCACTAATTACGCCTAGTTTCGCTTATTTATCATAGACTTACGGGGTTCTTCAGAGACTTAAAATTCGCATCGAGAAATCGAGTGGGGGTTCGAGTGCCCCTCCGGGCACCAATACAAATAGAATCACCTATTTGTGATGGTATTTGAGGTAGAGTTCGAGGAGCGAGTGCCCTCCCAAATGTTGACTTGATTACGCTCGATTATGTGTAATCGCAGCGGACTGCTCGGTGGCACTCGTTCGTCGCTGACCCCATTGCCCGTTCACCATCTTCTCGTGAGGCGATTGCCCACTTCGTGAGCGTTCGATGGGTCCCTGCTCCCGTTTTCTCTCACGAAGCACGTTTGCAATTGCTGTCCAGAGGACAATTCCATTTACCTTTGGATATTCTCGCCCAATCAAATTGGGGCCGTAAGCTCTGCGCGTTTAGCCGATACTGCCTATACCGACCGTGTTTTACGACCGTAACAATACCAACCTTGCGCAGCACTCGAAGGTGCTTGGAAGCGGTGGGTTGCGTAATTTTCATGCGACCGACGATTTCGCTGACAGTCCAGTACTTGCCATTGTTCAGGAGTCCGATCATCTCTCGTCGCTTCGCTTCCGCGATAGCGTTGAAGACGTCGGTTGTTGTCGCTGCCCTGGCCATGGGATTACGTAGCTCCAGAATTGCTCTTGAAAGATGAAGGATTGCCTTTTCTCAGGGCTCGTGGGTTGCGGCCGGTTCCATCAGTTTGGATACGAATCCTCGCCGCACTATCTTGGGGTTCAACCATCGACACTCACCCCCTCCGCGACATGAATCGAGCGGGCGGTGGCAAGCACCCTGACAGTGTCCGAAGTCCACCGCGCGAGAGATCTTTTGTTCGCTCACTGCGAGCCGGATGACCTTACTGTTGTTAGCGTTTTACGAGGATGGCTTGACCGAGGTGATAAGCCAGGTGTGTCGTCCGGCCCAGCAGTATCGCGTAACGGTTTCGGTGCGGCTCACGTTCAAAGTCCTCTGGTGATACTGCTTGATGCCTGTCCAGCCACTCGGCCGGTGTCAGCTTTGCAAATTCACTCCAAAGCAGATCGCCCAATTGGCTCCACATGTCGCCCATGGCCTCACCCGCGAAATTATGGGGAACAGCACGATCAGGCTGAGAGATGAAGATCAGATCCAATTCGGGATAGCGACGTTCACCGAAGCCAAGAAGCGGAATCATCCTGTCGTTGGTCGCAGAGAGGTGTCCCCAAATGTAGATCAAGCGATTCTTGCCAGGCGCGATCTCCTTTTGTAAATCGTCATCCGATAACGAACGGAAGAATCTTCCAACCCGGTCCATATTTGAGTGCCAATTGCGAAGTGCTCCATCGATCAATGCATTTTCGGTTGCCATATTCCAGATAGCCTTTCTTCGTGAGGGGTGTCGTGAACCATCAGTTGTTAGTGGAGCGCGTTGCCAAACGAGAAACATCATCACCTTTTGACCACCAGACTGAACTGGACCTTCGGTACTGAGTCGCAACGTGTTTCTCTCCAGGTGAGCAAGCCGAGGTTGTTTGTTTCCGGCCCAGGCCGGGAACAACGATACCTCCATCGGGTGCAATAGCCTCTCCTCCAGTGCTCGATGTTAGAGAGGGGGATTCGTGGTTTGGCAATTGGTGTCCGCTCAGCAGACAGGCTCCACCTCCCGAGCAATGTCTACATTGCGTATCCACCTCGGCCCGTCTTGCGATCGTCGGCTCAAGCCGGGGCGTCATTTTCCATTCCTTCTTTAGCCAGCCATCTCTCCATCTAATTTCTTTTGCACCTCCCGCAGTATCTCTCGTGAGAACGCTTCGTCATCGACCGCCCTGGCAAGCGAAATCGCTCCTACTAGGGTTGCTAGGGTCGCCATCGCCTCTCTGCGTTCGCCTACCATCGCTGAGATAATCTCCTTAAGATTTGCGGTGAACCTACCTTTCACTTCCGGCTCGTTCCGTATTTCGCCCGACAATGCAGCCATCGGGCACCCAGTTCCAGGCGTGTCCCTGTGCCTTACGGTTAGATACCGATCCAGATAGGCCCGTCTTCCCTCCAGCGTTGGGAAACTTTTCTTCACGCCACGGAGTACCCCTTGCATGGCATAGTCCACTGCCGCCACCATAAGAGCTTCCTTGGATTCAAAGTGGCTGTAGAACGCGCCGTGGGTCAGCCCCGCTTTTTTCATGACCTCGGCGACGGTCACATCTTCAAAACCGCGTTCGCGAAAGAGACGCGAGGCCTCTTGCACGATGCGGTCGTGCTTCTCGGCCGTTTCGGTTGCTGGATAGCGCAGAAAGGCCCTTTCCGCAAAAAAGAGAATCCCTTTTGCATGATCATCATCATACATGACGAGCGTCATACCTGCAAGAGACGTCGTTGAACAGGCTCTGAGCAAAACGAATCTCGCGGAGCTGGTACGCGGCGTCGGCTAGAAACTGTAACCGACACGAACATGTTTAATCCGAAGGAGCAAAGACAATGGGTAGGCTAACGGACAAGAACATCCTCATCACAGGCGGCAATAGCGGAATCGGGCTGGCCGCAGCGCAGGAATTCGACCGAGAGGGTGCGCGCGTCGCCATCTGCGGCTTGAATGAGCGGTCGCTGCAGGCAGCGAAGGAGACGCTTGGAGCCGGAAGTCTCGCCGTTCGCGCGGACGTGAGCAATCTCCGCGACCTCGACACGATGTTCGCCACGATCGAGCGGGAGTTCGGGCACCTGGACGCCGTCTTCGTAAATGCGGGTTACAGCGAGTTCCTGTTGTTCGAAGACGTGACGGAGCAAAGCTTCGACAAGGTGATAGCCGTCAATTTCAAAGGGGCTTACTTCACGATTCAAAAGGCATTGCCGCTACTCAGGGAAGGCTCGTCTGTAATCATCAATGCGTCGGTTGGCGCGCGCAAGGGGTGGCCGACAACCTCGACCGTCTCGACCTGCAAGGCAGCAGTCGTCCATCTCGCTCACATTCTCAGCGCCGAACTCGTGGAACGCGGTATTCGCGTGAATACCCTAAGCCCGGGCCCGACGGACACGGCAATGTTCGGTCGCTTCCCAGGCGAAGAGCAGGGCGAGGCGGTTAAGGGCGTCCTCCGAGCCAACAATCCAAGCAAGCGGATGGCCGATCCGTTGGAAATCGCAAAGCTGGCAGTTTACCTCGCGTCGGACGATTCTGCGTACGTCGTTGGGGCAGACTTCTTGATCGACGGCGGGGTCACGGCCATTTCGGGCGTGGGCGCCTGAGTCTCGTTGTAGAGAGTGGAGACTTCAACAACACGAAAGGAAACTTAAAAATGAAAACGAAATCACAAGTATCCAAGAACGTGACCACGAACAACCCGGACGAGAAGAGACAGGGGATGAAGGTACGCACGGTTGTCACCGGCCATGACGCCAAGGGCCGGGCTGTTTTTGTGCGGGACGAGCAAGTCGATGGGACGCCCATCCCTGGCTTAGGAGAGCTCGCCTTCCTCTGGAATGCCGATGAGCCCGCAACCTACCCGAACGTGGGGAACAATCCGGCGGCGCCCGGTATATTCCCACCCGTAGGTGGCATCCGCTACATCATAGGGACGTACTTGCCCGGCGTGATTGCACCAGAACCCACTCCCGAGATGCACCTCGAGGATGGCGACGAACCCGGTGGAGCTAACGACGGCTTTCACAGGACTGACACGACGGATTTCGGGGTCCTTCTCTCCGGCAACATGGCACTCGAGCTCGACGATGGCGCGGAGGTGGTGCTGTCTCCCGGCGATGTCCTGATCGAGAACGGAACTCGGCACCGTTGGCGCGTCGTTGGGGACGTGCCGGCCACCCTGGCTTCTTTCATCATCGGAGCCCGCCGCCGTTAGGTTCCGGCCTGCGCGTGAGGTGGCGATTGCCATGACACGGGAGGACCCTTGTGGTTACAGGGTGGAAGCAGCTCGAGCGAAAGAGTACGCGGCGCCGACGCGGCGGCACCACAGGCAGCGGACTTGCGGCGGAGCAGGGGCTAGGCGTTCAGAGAGTCGAGGCCGTTCCTGTTCCCGCTCAGGCAAGGGATCGCACCGCCAATCCTCGTCACGCAAAAAACGTAACTAGTAAAAAGAGCTGATTCTGGTTGCGGAGGAGGAGGTATGCGGAGACGCGGCTCTAACAACTCCGCGAGATGACCGTTGTCGTCGCTGATACAGGAGATCGAGGCGATCGAAAGCGCAAAGCCACAAAATGCAACGACCACCCCGTCGCTTATCCCAGCGGATGCGCAACAACCGCAATATCAACCCATCGTGGACGGTGTCCTCATCGATCCGCGTTGCCCCTCGGTGCTCGCCAGCTAGTGATTGCGGCCAGAGCGTGACCAACTTTGGATTCAATCTTGAGACAACTAAGGAGAAAGAAATGAAAATCTCGCAAACGTACCCAGCTGCTTTGATCGCAACTCACACCAACGATTCAGCGCCTCAGAGGCCCAAGTCAGCGCGCCGAGGCCTGATGCAGCGTCTCGGCGTTGCTTGAAACTGGAGTTTGTTCCTTCCTGCTGTTTCTGAAGATTTTCCTTCGCGATTGAATCTTTGGAGATTTCGGCGCTCAATTGGGATTGCAGCGTTGGGATTTCCTTCTCGATATCCAGCAATGATGTCTCTGTGATTGTGGTCTTCACGACATCAGACAGGTTGAGACCCAATGTCTGAAAGTCTTTTACGGTTTCTTCTTGAAATTGGTCATATGCGCGCTTCAGCAGGCGGATCCGCTCTCGGATGTTTTGAATTGCCTTGATCCGCGCTGCGATAACTAACTGAGCAGCAGAATGCCGACCAGCGCGCTCATCAAGATTTGCGAGGGCATCTGAGGTCGAGTCCAGTTCGTTGGCTGCCAGAGCTTGGTCCGGACTCAGTTCATCGGTTGGTTTGGTAAGCGTTTCAGGTCGTAGCTTCTGGTGCTCTGCAATCTCCTTTATCTGAAGGCCTAGCTTCTCGTTCAGATTCTTTCTTATCTCTGGCTGTAGTTGATCCTCTATACCGGAGATGTCTTGGTTCAATCGGTTGAGCTGTTTCCTGAAGTCAGCGAGTTGGTCTCTGTAACTTCTCTCTTGCTGTTCAATTAGCTGATCAAAATCCAATGCTCCAAGCCGGATGGAGTCTCCGGCATGTGAGAAGATCACTGCCTTTAGTTCGCGTTCAAACGCATTGGACCTACCAGACACAGGTTCGTTGCAAAGCTCCTCAAAGCGACCTTGAGGGATATAGCGAACAAGTTCTACCTTCTCTGAGGGCGTGTCATCATTGAGGTTCTGGCCTCCTTCATCGCTTGAGTCGCACCAGACAAGCCTTCCAACGAAGTGCTTTGCAGGCTCTCCCGATTTCCCCCGGAAACGCTCTTTCTTGAGAAATGTAAAATGCACCCTCTGGTGAGAATGGCCGAGCAGAGCGATAACATCGGCAAGCGCGCTTTTCCCGCTTCCCTTATTGCCGATGATGGCGACAAGGTCAGTGTTCAGGGGCACAGAGCATCCGTCTAGCCACTTGTCAGTCAATGCACTGCCGGCAACTTTGGCGATTTCCACTTTGTCAATGAAATATCTCTTTTGTCCAGCCACCTCAAGTAGCTTGGACGGTACTTCGCCAATGAAAGTACGTGACTCTGGCTCCTTTATGGCCTGTAAGAGACCAAGAAAACTGGGGTCGGCCTTTACCCAGCAATACCGCTTTTCGTCTGGTTCAAAGAGTCTGGCAATCTCGTGAGCGTCGGAACCGTGAAAGCAAGGCTTCAGCGTCTTGTATTGGCTTTTTATGCTTGTCGCAGGAATACCCGGTTTCTGCCCAAGGTAGTGCTTCCGGTCTGAAGGGTTCCCACTAAAGATGAAGTCGGAACGGCACAGCAGTTCATCTCGAGTTGCGGCAAAGCTATCTAGCGGCAGGCCGCTGATCCCATCACTTCCATTAGCGATACCGACAACGCTGTTATCTGTTAACCATTTATCGTTTTGGAGCCATTCGAAAATGTCAGTGTGGGATGGCTTGAATTGCTCCACCCCAAGCCTATAAGCAGCCGTTTCGTCGTGCAGCGAGGGGTCTTGTTGTCTCGCAAATTGAATCAACTCCTCACGAATGCAACCATAGTCTTGCTGTTTGTACTTAAATTTCAGATTTCTAAGAGACTTCTTTAGTTTGTCAATATGGAGAGGGTCTGCAGCATTTACAAGCAAATGGATATTCAAAGCCTGACCCGTTTTGGTGTGGGGCAGGCTCCTGAATTCGATGTTGGGCAAAAGAAGGACAGATGACAATCTCGGGTGTTTCGTATCTTGCTGAAGAGCGACAAGTCTTTCATAGCCGTCGATGGACATGTAGTCTGTTATGCCTATGACGGCAATTTTGTGACGGGCCACCGCCTCCTCAAGCGCGTTTACGTAGTCGTCCCATTGCACATTTACGAATGAGGTTCCAAGAAGACTTGCTGGTGTGTGAACATGCAAATCCCGTCGACGCCATTCTGCCCCTCGTGGCCAGATATTTGAATCTACCGTCATCGTCTTATTGTCCTCATTGCCCCTTACAGAAGATCCTTTGGAGCAAGTTAGCCTACACTCAGCGCTGAAATTCCAGGCAACTCCAAGCCTTCTATTTCGCGCAGAGACTTGCCTGCAATTCCTTGGAGATCACCATACATCCCAACCGTTGCACCTATTACTCGCTCGATTTGTTCTTCGCGCTTCGCCCATTGCTTCATGATCGCCTTTCGTTCCTTGTCCAAGTCTTCCTGCATGGAGGAAAACGCCTCAACTATCGCCTCAACGCGTTGGCGGAAGCGTGGTCCTGTTAGATATTGGTAGACCATCTCAGCCTTTGTTTGCTGCCCTTCGGTGATGAGTTTCGCTGTGCTCACCTGAAGGAGCGTATGGCGCAGGATGGTGGCAACAGGCAAAAGAGAGCGAGGATGTGTGATCCAAACGCCATCAATAACATCGAAGGTCTCGATGCCTTCGGGTAAGGTCTTGGAGATGAGCACGGATATATCTGCCTTGGCTGTGCGCTGATCGTCGCGCAACTTCGGGAGCCATCCGTTACTCCAATTCTTCGTGCGCTTCGTTTCCCAAAGAATCGTGCCGCTCGTCAGGCCGCTTGAACTGATTACTCGCTGGAGCGTGTCGCCTCCGAATTCCCCCTTGGGAACAGGCTCAATTGCGTCGTATGGGAATCTGGCTCGGAGGAGATTTTCCAATTCTAGCTCCTGAACCTCACCCTGCAACTGCTGGGAACCTTGCTCGGCCTTTTGTTTCAGCTCCTCGATCTTCTGCTGCATTGAGGCAATGGTTTGATCCTTTTCCATCACCTTGAGCCTGAGACCTTCTTCGGCTTCCCTCTTTGCCTGTGAGCGGACTTCGGTAAGGCCATCCTGTACGCGCTTCTCCACGGTCAATTCCAGCTCGCGTTTTGCGTCGTCCAACTCACGCTGCTTCTTGATTAGCTCTGCTTGCGCCTTCTGGGCTTCGGCCAGCTTTTCGTCACGCACCTTGAGAACTTCTTGTAGCTCTGTCAACTCCTGGGCTTTCGACTCAAGTTCTGCCGCACTGGCGAGCTTGGCCTTTTTCCACTCCTCATCAACCACTCGCGCTCGTTCTGTTTTGAGTTGCTCTGCCACCTGATCTGTCACTTGCTGTTCAAGCGTTCGCTTCTCTTCGAGGATCCGCTTTTCATTGTCGCGTACTGCCTGTTCACGTTGGGCTATCAGCTCGTCCTTCTGCTTGAATTCTTCGATGTTTTGTTGCATCGCGGCAATGGCTTGATCCTTTTCCATCACCTTGAGCTTGTGCCCTTCTTCGGCCTCCTGCTTTGCCTGAGAGCGGACTTCGGTAAGGCCTTCCTGTACACGCGTCTCTACGGTCAGCTCCAATTCACGTTTTGCGTCATCCAGCTCACGCTGTTTCTTGATTAGCTCGGCTTGGGCTTTCTGAGCCTCGGCGAGCTTCTCGCCGCGGGCTTTGAGAATTTCTTGAAGCTCGGTCAATTCTCGCGCTTTTGTCTCAAGTTCTGCCGCGCTGGCGAGTTTGGCCTTTTTCGACTCTTCTTCGACCACTCGCGCTCGTTCGGTTTTGAGTTGCTCCGCCACTTGATCCGCGACGTGCTGTCCAAGCAAGCGCTTCTCTTCGAGGACCTGCTTCTCCTTGTCACGCACTACCTGTTCGCGGTGGGCTATCTCCTCATCTTTCTGAGATAGTTGCTTCTCAAATTGGTGACGAGTCGCTTCGATCAGTGGTGCGGCAAGAGATTCTGTTAACCGAATTTCGCTTCTGCATTTTGGGCAGGTAATTGTCGGTTCTGTCATTGGTCCCCAGTTGTCTGAAACTCTGTTATGGATGCTTTGAGTCAGTCGGAAGCTAAGAATTAGCTGGTCGTATGAGACTCTTGAGATTCACTTTATTTCCATTACTTAGCCTGTCGGGATTCCTTCAACCACTGCTGATTCGTTCATTTCTCATGCGAGACTCCAGCGAATGGTAAACAGCGGGGACAGCTCCTGCTGCTGTTTGAGCTTGCCTTCAATGTCCGCGATCAGCGCTTCACGCCTTGCCTCAACCTCATCCTGAGCGACGAACAGGTCTTTCCTACGCTGATTGCGTGCGACAGTGAGGTCCTTCAGTTGCCTCTGGTGCTCTAGCTTCTCCTGCAAGCCTAATGCCGCGACAGAATCACGTCGTATCTCGCGAATCTCTTTGTCCAAGTCTTTGATCTCCTGCTCCAGGCCGAACTTCAGGTCTTCCGTCCATCGGTCAAGCTTCTCGATTTCCGCATCAAGCCACTTGCCGTTACGTTCCTCAAGCTCTCGAAGTACCCGTTGCTGTTCGCTTTGAACCCCGTTGGTCAAACCATCGGGTGCTTCCAAAAGCAGCGGTTGGCCGGCTTCGGCAGTTAGATCGAAGAGGCGCTTACATGCGACGGCGTCCATCGGCTGCCCGTTATCCAGAACGCCAGCAAGCAGGATGTGGTCTTCGGTCTCCAATCCGTTCAATGTAAAGCGAGCACTTGTGAGCCAACCGCTGCGGACCGGCAGAGATTCCAGAAGGGCAATACGTTTGCCGCTACCGCTGAGATCGAAGCGAAGCTCAACCTTTGGCGTAGGGAGTGCGCAGCAATTGGTCAAAACCTGTTGAGCAAGGGGATGACCGATGCGGTAGGTGTTGGCTTCTTCGATCTGCTTACCCATGCGGTATGGACCTGGATGGATCGGGTGCTGCTTTTGTTCGGCTGCTGCAAACGGGTCGTGTTCCAAGTAGAAGCTGTGGCAGGAAGATTCAAACCGGGCATAGGGCGCGAGATAGAAAGCAGTTAGTCGCCAAAGCAGTTCTTCAAAGCGTCCGAGCGATTTCGCGCTGGCGACGCGAACCCGCTCGATGACCTCCTGGTCAAAGTTGTTGAGGAGCTGTTCGCTTGCGTCACTCCGTGCCTGGCTGATCTGGGATTCAAGTTCTTTCTGCAACTGATCGAACTGAAACTCGATCTGTTCGGTCGTGCGGCACTGTTGGTAGATGCCGACGATGCGCTTCTCGAAGTCGACACCGGACTCAATCGCTCCGATGACTTCATCGCTCGCCCCAAAGACGCCGTCGAAAAGTTTGAACTTCTCCGCAAGCAACTGATACACCCGCACGTCGGCGGCATTCGACTTGTTGAGGAAGTTGACGACTACAACGTCGTACTTCTGACCGTAGCGATGGCATCGGCCGATTCGCTGCTCGATCCGCTGGGGGTTCCACGGCATGTCGTAGTTGACGACCAGATTGCAGAACTGGAGATTGATGCCTTCGGCAGCCGCCTCCGTCGCAATCATGATGTTCGCTTGATCGCGGAAATACTCCACGAGAGCGGCGCGTTTGTCGGCGGTGGGCGAGCCGGTGATACGGTCTGTTCCGGCGTGCTGCTTCATCCAATTCTGGTAGATTTCGCGGCTGCCTGGGTCGGTGTTCGTACCATTAAAGAGAACGACCTTGCCCGCAAAGTCTGTCTTCTGTAACAGGTTGTATAGGTATTCCTGAGTCCGGCGGGACTCGGTAAAGATGATGGCTTTTTGCTGGAGGGCGCCTGTCTGTGCATCCGCTTGAACAGTTCGGGCGGCCTCAAATCCTCGGCGAAGGGCGGTGAGTAGCACCTCGCCCTTTGAATTCGTACGGATTGCCTTGGCTAGATCGTGGAATTTTCGCAGCTTTTCCTTCTCGGAGCGAAGCTCAGCGAGCTGTTCCTTGCTTAGCCTTTCGGGTACCTTTTTCTCGTCGCCGAAAGCGTCCTCCGATTCTGAACCTTCGTCATCATCAACCCACTCCTCCTGCATTTCGGGCAAGGGTCTCAAAGTCCCTCAGCCATGATGGCGACCGGTTCTGCGGCTTGGTGTTGCTCTACTTCGGCTGACTCGAGCTTGTTGGCGAGTCCGAGAAGCGTGTCGGAAATCGCATAAGTTGAGGAAGCAAGCAGTTTCCGCAAGATGAGCGTCATGAGCTGACGTTGGCTGGCAGGGAGCGCGTATAGTTTCTCGCCTTTGAGGTAATCCGAGACAAGATCGTAGAGTTCTTGCTCTGCGGGACTGGGAACGAACTCCTGCACCATCGCGTGACGGTTGGTGTACGGAACGTAGGCGAGTACCTGCCTCCTAAGCGTCCGCTGACAAATCGGACGGAGACGCTGCTTCAACGCGTCGAAGTCTGCTTTTCCGGCTAGGCGGGCAAATTGCGCCCTAAAACGTCGCAGATCGCCGAAGGTAAATTCGTCAACGATGCTGACCAAGCCATATAGCTCAAGAAGGGAGTTCTGAAGCGGAGTTGCGGTTAGCAGAAGTTTTTGATGTCCAGTGAGCGCCTGCTTGATCGCGTTCGCAACCTTGTTGCCGGGTTTGTAGACATTCCTGAGCCGGTGGGCTTCGTCTATCACGACGAGATTCCAAGGCGTTGTTCGTAGGTAGGGCTCTTTGGAACGAGCAAATTGGAACGAGCAAATGATGATCTTCGGCTGCTCGAAGGGATTTAAATTGCCCGCTCGGACGGCCTCATTGAAAGTCTTGGCTTCCAGAATGACACTAGGAAGAAAGAATTTGTCTTGTAACTCCTGGCTCCACTGTTTGCGGAGGTTTGCCGGACAGATCACCAACAAGGTGCGCCGTCGCTCGGCCCAACGTTGCGCCAGCAAAATACCCGCCTCGATTGTCTTTCCGAGTCCAACCTCGTCGGCGAGAATCGCGCCTTTTGAGAGTGGAGAGCGGAAAGCAAAGAGAGCGGCTTCAATCTGGTGGGGATTTAGATCAACTTGAGCATCAGAAAGCGCGGATGCCAATTTGTCGACGTTGTCAGAACTGGACCGCTTCGTCAGCTCGTGGGCAAAGAGCTTGGCGTGATAGTCGGTCATGTTCATTAGCGCTAGGGATTCTCCGTGCACCAATTTTAGAGCATTATCTCTACGAAAGTATTGGGAACATTAGACTTTCGCTGAGACCAGGGGGAGTCAGGGCTAAATTTGAGGGAGATTTTGCGCTCTTTTGCAGGCTGAGACCTTGATCGCTGCTGCTGGGCGTCGCATTCGGAACGCCGTCGCCAACACCAAAAAGTAAAACTCTACAAGATTGATACAGGGAACCCCAGCCACTACTTGACCACCACTGCGTGCGTCCGTTTCCCGTCCAAGGTGCCCTCCTTTGCCTGGGAACTGCTTCGTGAAATTCCCTCACCATGATCTCTGCGACTTTGTTATCTCTATCGCCGACCTTCGATCACCAAGTGCGCGGTCCGGACAATGAGCCTGTTGAGGTAGGAGATTGACCCGGCATTCCCGCGAGCCCACCAGAAGCTCTATCGCGAGGAAGCAAAGTTTAGAGCTGAGGAATCTGAGGCGAAGCAGCACTGAACGAATTGGACAACCACAAAATGAGTAGCGGAAACCGTCCGGCATCGCCGGCGGCTGGAGTGAGCGAGGAGATTTCCTCCCTTATCCCAAAAGTGAAATGATGGAACGTTGCTGAACGAGGATAAAGCGATGAGCTGGGAGATTATGCGTTCCGAGACAGGCCCCTGCGACTGTGGAGCCGGAACGATGATTCACGTCATGGAGATGGACGACTGGAACCCGACACGGAGTTCAACCGAAATCCACTGTCCCGCATGTGAGGAAAAGCGGTCTCGGGAACTGAAAGCAGACCGGGCGCGAGAGAAGCGAAGAGATGAGCTTCTACGCAGAGCGAAGCAACTCGCAACCGATCGTTATCTCGAAAATTGGCTGGCCCGGTTTGCAGGAATGTCGAAGAGAGCAGCCTGGGAGCGATATACCGGAGGTTCTGGCTATCCGGCGCTCGGAACTTTCTACCAGCACGTAAAGCACTCAGGCAGCCTTAGCAAGTATATGGAATGGTGCTTTCCCAACGAACTAGAGAAGTCGCTGCGCATCCTCGGCGTTGAAGACAAGGAAATCGAAGCCCTGCTCAAAGAGCATTCCCGGCTCTGGAGACCAACGAGCAAATCCCTATAGAACCGCAATTGTAGGCTTCACTGACTATCGAACTGGCTCACTTGCTTGTTAGGAATGTCCGATTTTCAACGAGCGCCGCGCGCATCCGTTCCGGGAGCAGTAGACATACACGTCGTAAACTCCGCGCCTCGATTGACGAAGTCATACATGCGCGTAGTCGTGCGGGCCACCTTCACGTCCGCTTCGTTCCCAGACTGCATGGCTGCATCGTACGCAGCGGCAGGCGCTCGGCCGACACCGGACCAGGAATCACGACGAAGCCGGTATCCCGCAACTCCTTGGCTACGAGTGCGGCAATTGGCTGCCTGCACTGATCGTGCCGAACAATTTATCCATCTGATCTCCTTGTGTAACTTCATATCAATTGGTCCTGCACAGGCTCCTCGACAAAGAGAGGCGAAGCCGGGTCCTCGGCTGTTTGAAAGTTACTGAAGCCAACTCCCACCAAACGGTAGAGCTGCTTTGGTCCCAACTCAACACGTTCGCGCAGCGCGAGTGCGATACGTGTAAGTTCGTCGCAGGATGAGGGCGGAGCCGGAAGTGTGAGACTTCGCGTGAGGCTACTGAACTCTTTCGTCTTCAGCTTCAGAACAACCGTCTTTGCTGCTCGCGCATTGCCGTGCGAGGATTTCCAGACCTTCTCAGCCAGACGCCGAATCTGTAGCTCGGTGTCCGCGAGCGGAATGTCTTCGGGAAACGTGTCTTCGGCGGAGATTGACTTGCTGACTCG
Source organism: Edaphobacter aggregans DSM 19364 (assembly GCF_000745965.1). GTDB lineage: Bacteria > Acidobacteriota > Terriglobia > Terriglobales > Acidobacteriaceae > Edaphobacter > Edaphobacter aggregans. Next base: position 18,399 of record NZ_JQKI01000037.1, read on the forward strand.
GTTCGGTACGACGGGATTGTGGTCGATACCACGGGCGAGTTGATATAAGCGAAGACCGTAGCTTCCGAAGTGACTTTCAAGGATGGAGAGTTCAAGGGCATAGAGATCGCCGACGGTTGCGATTCCAACCGCCTTCATACGGCTCTCTGTGACCTGCCCCACTCCAGGGATGCGGCCCACCGGCAGCGGCAGAAGAAAACTCTGTACCTCGTGCGGTTGAATCACGAACAGACCATTGGGCTTCTTCCAATCAGATGCGATCTTCGCCAGGAATTTGTTAGGTGCCACGCCGGCGGAAGCGGTGAGGTTCAGCTCCTCGCGTATCTGCTCACGAATCATCTTCGCAACGCGCGTCGCTGTCGGAAGCTGCATCTTGTTCTCGGTCACGTCCAGATACGCTTCATCGAGAGACAGCGGTTCGATCAGATCGGTATGCCGCTGAAAGATTTCACGCACAGCGGCCGAAGCAGCTTTGTAGCGCACGAAATCAGGCGGAATGAAAATTGCTTCCGGGCACAGTCGCTCGGCACGCACCGCGGGCATCGCAGAGCGAACGCCATAACGGCGAGCTTCATAGGAGGCGGCGCAGACCACAGAACGATTACCGCGCCAAGCGACCACGACCGGCTTCCCTCGAAGCTCTGGATTGTCTCGTTGTTCGACCGAGGCGTAGAAAGCGTCCATGTCTACATGAACGATCTTGCGAAGGGGAGCGGAGGTGTCAGCGACGACTACGTTTTGGGCGTTGGATGCTGTCATCGTTCCGCGAACGCTGCACGCTACTCCTTGCAGTCTTCACACGTCTCGCAATGCTCGGTGAAAGCGTCCCACTCCAGGATGCCAGCGAACGCGGATGTATTCAGATCGGCAAAGTCCTGCGCCTGAAGAAAGGCGTAATCCTTGGGACGTGCCTCTTCAAATCGGCGCAGCAAATCCATTCCAACAGGACAAGCAGGAAGGTCATCGCCTGTCCATACCGGACCGGTTGAGTTTTGAGGTTGTCGAGTCAGCGAAATCACCTCGCATCCATTCAATCATATTCGCCTCTTGTTCGCCTAGCTGGTTCAATACAGACCTGACCTAAAGCCCCCTGAGGGAGGAAGTCTCCTATCAAAGTACGGATCTCGATCAACAACTTGCGGAGTTATTGGCTCGAGTATTCCCCGGCAACTGGGCAACGGGCTGTTGCACCATTGCCGGGAACATAATGAAAAGAGTTTGGGCTGATCCCACACGGATCAGCCCGATGGCCCGCTGCTAAAGAAGCTTGTCGCATTTTTGTCGCAAATAGCGCCGATTGTGCCGGTTTTGCCGACTCAGCCGACTCGTAAGCGCTGTGCCGTCTATAATTTGCGGTTTGACTCATTCCATGGCATGGAAGAGCATCGATGCCTGCCTTCTGCGTGCTGGGGCTTGTTTCTGCTGGGTGGTTGGCGCCAAAGAACGGAGCCACCGGAGTAGTAAGCTCCGGTGCGTGCCGTGCGGAGACGGGCGTAACCCGGTGACAAAGAGGCGTCCCCACCTTTAGAAAACTGAAGGTGCATCGGACTCTCCAATCGAAGGGCTGCAAGGTGGTGCAGCGTCGTCGGTCGAGGTGTATTCTGTCTACGATTACAGCGGATAGGGAAGTGCGTTTTGACTTTGGCTATACTTTGGCTAATCAGTCTCGATCGAACCTCACCGAACCTAATGGAACGTAACTCTCCACTGCACGTAAGTATTTGGAAACAAGGAAAATACAGAACTTAAGGAGATCCAGATGCGGACTCAAAATCCGCCGGGCTTCGGCCCGTGGGGTTCCACTCCCCTCCCGGCACTACTCTCGTTCAGGGACACGGCGCATCCTTTTATTTTAAGTAGAGAAGGGAACTAAGTGTTTCTTGCTAAATTGGTGGCCAGAGACGGGATCGAACCGCCGACGCCGGCCTTTTCAGGGCCGCCTCGCAAGCTAACTAAGTGGTCTGGAATCAGCGGATATCATTGAGACGATTAGCGTTGTGGCCTCCTCCAATTAGGATGGTTTAGGACCATTTGTGATGGTTTCGACTGTACGATGGTCGTGTTTTGGTCGTGCCGTTGACCCATCGGGCACCTCTCCTCGACAAGTCGCCCTGCCGGTTCGCTCGGATGTGAAGGAGAGCTTGAGCAACCGCGGGATTTACGATCCACTAGACGGTTCACTTCGGAGAAAGTTTTCGGTCTACGGTCTCGCGCAACATCGCAATCACCCGGAAGCTGAACGCGAGCTGCTTGTATGCTTCAACACAGCCTTGTTTCCCGAAGAAAATCTCGGACGCCAAACGCCGAATCTTCTATGGTGCAGCGATCGAGAATCTCGACATGACGTTGCAAAAGGGTTTGCGCTTATCTGAGGCGAGATCTCTGGAGTTCCGTGCAGAGGCATTCAACGTCTTCACTCATGCGCAATTTTATGGCCCCGCAGCCGTAGATGGACATAGAGAAGCTCTTTCATCCAGTTTGTATCAATTCGATTTGCACAAAAGAAGTCGGGCGCTGCACTCGTTCTTCGGTTGTCCAGCTCGAACTACCTACGATCTTCTAGTAGTGGCAATTCGACTGAGTACAGGTTTCCGGTTCCCACACGGATTTCAATCAGAGGTGAGCCGTCGGGCGTGATGCCGCTGAAGAAGTAGCTTTCAGCCGTGGACGAGCCGAGCTTTGAGAGATCGGCGACAGTTGTTACTTTGCCGTCCACGCCGGCCCTCATAATGGCTGAATTCGGCTTGGCGAAGGCATGGAAGTAGATAGACCGGCTATCCACGCTCCAGACGGGGTCGGCGGCGCCGCCCGTAAAGAGCGTCTTCCATGTTCGTTCGTTCGTGTTGTAGACCACAAGCCGGGACTGATCTCGCGAGAGCGCAGCGATCCAAAGCCCATCCGGAGACCAGCGAGGGCTGAAGAGATCCTTGGAGCCAAGAAGAGACCGGATTTGATGATTGCGAAGATCAAGCAGCCGGATGTCATGAGGTCCGATCTCCATGCCCATGAGATCCGCCTCCCGGCCAAAGACGATCTGGCTTCCATCTGCAGACCATTGCGGGTCTGCAAGATTCTGCCCGTCATCGAGCACAAGATGAAGCGCGCCACCGTAGGCGCTAATCGTGAAGATCTGCCAGGTCTTTCCGGGTTGTCGAGCCATCAGTAGCAACTGCTTTCCGTCAGGCGACCAGTTGGCGGCAAATACTTCAAGGTCACTGCCGCTGAGTCGTAAGAGGTCCGCGCCATCCTTGCTGCGAGCGCGCCAAAGTTGCTCTTGAGGGTCGGTCCAGGCCACCCATGCGCCGTCGCGCGAAAAGGTTACGCGTTGCGCGCTCTGGAGGAAGTGCGGTGCGGGGGCGAATCGATGAAGAGCACCGTCGTAGATGCGCGTGCCTGCGGGCTGAGCCACGCCAAAAGCGAAGACGGTCCGGCCCTCGCGGCTGGGCAGCGGCGAGGTGAAGCGAATCGGTCCGTTGGTAAGCTGCACCGGCCATGCCTGTTCACCGCTTCCAACGACCCAGAGATTGCTCTCGTGAACATCACCGCTTTGAAAGGTGAACTGGTCCCCGGACGGTGTCCATGTCCCACAGCAAAGGTCCATGTTGCTCAGAGCCGGAAAAGACAGTCGATGAGTCTTTCGCGTCGCTGCATCGAGTTCCCAAAGGGAAGAGGTATGACTCGTCGGTTCCAGAAGTGTAAAGCGGAGCTTCTTTCCGTCAGGCGACCAGCGCATCCAGAAAGCCCGCCCCGGAAGCGATGCGTAGGGGGATATCGCGCCGTTGCTGATCTGCACGACGGCCAGGTCATTGCCAGACGCGAACAGGATGCACTCATCATCTGGCATCCAGGTGGCGTCGTGAGCTAAGACCTCGCCTACCCGTGACGCTCCAGACCCGTCCGTGGGGACAATCCAAAGTGGTTGCTCTGGTGCTCGCGTCCGCAGACTACGCACCAGAAGTCTTGAGCCATCGTGGGAGATGCCGGTGATAGCGCCGGAACTCAGATCCCTGGGCATGCTGATCGGCTCGGACTCCGTGCCATTCAGAGCCAACGATGAGAGCTGCGATTGGCCGTTCACAAGTACCGGGACATATAGCCGGGGTCCATCCGTGGCGATTGACAGGAATGTCTCCGGATTAGGCGGTCCGGTATATATATCCGTTGCTTGTGTGAGCTGCTCGATATGCGGGGGCGCCGACTTCCCTTTGCTCCGTCCCCAACCGCGGGCAAGTAGGGCGGTAAGGAGCACCAATGCAACAGCTCCGTACCCAAGCACCATTGTCTGCCAGAGCCGAGGAGCTGACACGTACCGCCGGAGCCTCCTGTCAGCCTGCAGAAGCTGTCCCTGCTGCGGGGCTTCGACTGTTGGTGAGGTGCTTACAAGACTTTCAGTGTGGCTTGGCGAACTGTCCGCAACCTGGATCGCGGGTGGCCCTGGTTGAGCGTGCTCCTCCCCGGCCACCCGCCCGTCGTTAACGCTTATCGGTGCAATGAATCGATATCCCCTGCGAGCCAAGGTCTCAACGTAGCGGGGTTGTTCCGCGGAGTCACCCAAGGCTTCGCGTAACTTGTTGACGGCGCTGGCGAGGCCCTGCTCGAAATCGACGTTAGTGTTGGCACCCCAGATCTCGCGCTGAAGCTCCTCCCGGGTGAGTATTTCCCCCGGACGGGCAAGCAGTGCGGCCAGCAGCCGAAAGGGCTGGCCAGGAAGGCGGACGCGCATCCCCGACTTGCGAATTTCGCCCGCATCGATGTCGACTTCAAATGTGCCGAACGAGACGATCTTGTGTCTTGTTCCAACAGCCATGGTATCTGGTATCTATCCGCTAATGATTCTAATCTGCGGTTGCCGTCACGTAAAGAAATCCACTATCGAACTCAAACAAAGAGACTTATCTGGTTATACACATTCAATACAAAAATCTGGGCGCCGCTATTGCGCTAAGCCGCAAAGAACGAAGAGAGTTTGCAATCGAACGAGACTTAGCCGCGTAATCACAGCCAAGCAAACGATTCACATTGAGGCCGTCCTATGAAATTGCAGTCTATATATCAGCTATGCAGAGCAGCCGTGGTCTGTCTTGCGGTATCTGCCGTGTTTTCCGTTGAGATGCCCCACGCCTATGCCCAGGCCGACTCCGGTCGCATTGCCGGCACCATCACCGATTCAACCGGCGCTGCCATCCCGAACGCCATCATCACTCTGGTCAACCCGCAGACGGGGCTTAAGCTCTCCGGCGCCTCAAACGACAGCGGTGAGTTGAATATTCCCGCTGTGCCCCAGGGCACCTATACAGCAAGGGTAATCGCGACCGGGTTTCAGGCCCAGACGCAGCAAGTCACGGTTGCCGTGACTCAAAACCTGACCCTCAACTTCAAGTTGCTGCCGGGCGCGGCAACGACAACCATCGAAGTGACCGGAGCTGCCGCCCTGGTCGACACGACCGACGCCACACTAGGGGAGACGATCCAAGGCAAACAGATCACTGAGCTTCCATTGAACGGCCGCAATGCCCTCAATCTCGCCCTGCTTACGCCCGGGGTGACTCAGGGACGTTACGGAGATAGCAGCCAGGACACCGTAAATCGCAACGGGGAGAGCGGCGGTGGCGCGCTCTCGGTCAACGGCACCCGGTTGCAAGCCAATAACTTCATCTTGGACGGCGTAGACAATAATGATGGCCTGCAGAACGACATCCTGTTCTTCCCGCCGGTGGAGGCCACCCAGGAGTTTCAGGTGACCACCAGTGTGGCCCCCGCGCAATACGGCCGGGCAGGCGGCGCCTTGGTGATCGCCTCCATTCGCTCCGGCACCAACCAGATTCATGGCTCGGCCTTTGAGTTTTACCGTAGCGGTCACTTTGACGCGAACCCGAACTACCAGTTCCTGGATGCTCCCTTCACTCCAAACCCGTCGTACAACAGAAACCAGTTCGGCGGTTCCGTGGGGCTGCCAATCATCAAGGACAAGCTGTTCATCTTTGGCGACTATGCAGGTTACCGCGAGGCTTTGCCAGTGGCTGCCTCGTATCACACCGTGCCCACGGCGCTGATGCGTACGGGTGACTTTTCGGAGCTGCTCAACCCGGCGCGCACGGGCGGGACCTTCATTACGACGTTCCCCAAGTGCGTTCCGAACAACGGCGCAATGAACAACAATTTAAGTATGTTCAGCAAGGGTCAAATCTATGATCCTGAGACGTGTACGCCTTTTTCCGGCAACAAGATACCCTCGAACCGGCTCAACCCAGCAGCTGTGAACTATCTGAATGCCTACCCGATGCCCACCCGCACCGACCGCGTGCTCCAGAACTACCTGGCCCAGCAGCGGGCGGCAAACAAATACAACACTTTTGATACTCGTATGGACTGGCATCCAACCAGCAAGGACCTGCTCTTCTTCCGCTTCTCCTACGATAACTCGACGAACACGCTGACGTCAGTACTTGGCCCGGCCCTGCCGGCCGGCAGCGGTTCCGGCTCTAATTACGTGCATGGGCGCGGCTACGATCTGGGCTCCACGCACACTTTTTCGCCCCGCGTCGTAAACGAGCTCCGCATTGCTTACAATCGCGATAACTTTGGCTACCAGCCGCCCAATTTCGGAGAGAACGTCTCCGCCAATCTCGGCATCGTGAACGCGAATCGCAACCTTGAGACCAGTGGCGGCGCACTGATCGGTGGCAATAATACAGAGATTGAATACACGGGCGACTACGGCCTCTACGCCGTACCGGAGAACACATACGAGCTAACCGACACTGTCAATCTGACACTCGGCAAGCACGTGATCCAGACCGGCGGGACCTTTCTGCGTCGGCAGGTGGAATTCTTCCGGCCCATCGCGGGTAAGGGCTTCTACAATATCGCCGGGAACGGCGTCGACTATACCGGGTTCGAGCCTACCGAGCTTCTAGTGGGAGCCGTCGATAATTATCAGATCGGCGCACAGAGTGGCTACTTCGCGAACAACAGCCAGGAGGACGCTCTCTTCATCCAGGATGACTGGCGCCTCAGCCCACGCCTCACCCTCAATCTTGGCATCCGCTGGGACCTGCTGACCTGGCCGTATGAGCAGCACAACCAAGCCGCCGCGTTCAACCCGACAAATGGCACCATTTATCTTGCAGGGCAGAATGGAATTCCACGCAGCATTATCAATCAGGATTATGGCAACTTCGCGCCGCGGGTTGGATTCGCATACGCGCTTACGCCCGACGGCCGCGCTTCTTTGCATGGTGGTTACGGAATCTTCTACTTCCCCGATTATGGTGGCATCAGCAACCAACTGGGCCAGCAACCACCCTTTGGAGGTAGCGTCACTTACCTGGCAAACAATGGCTACTGCATTACTTTCACCGGCCAAACCTCCGGTCAGGGCGCGCCATATACCTGCCCGGGATACACCTCGCCTGCTGCCGTGACCACGGCTCTTCCGGCGCCAGGCTTCCCCAACTTCAACCCGAACAGCCCTCCGCTGGGCTTGAGTGGCCTGGCCGTGGACCGCGATAACAAGCACGCCCGTCTGCAGGAGTTCAACCTGCAGTTGCAACAGCAGTTCGGCCCACGCGACGTGTTCAGCGTGGCCTATGTTGGTGTGCACAGCGACCGGCTGTCTTCGTACTATCCGCTGAACAGCTACTACTTCAATACCCCCACGCTGCCCTTTGAGAATCTCGGGGGAATTTCCCTCAATCGATATGACGGCATCTCCAACTACGACGGCCTGCAGGTGCACTACGAGCACCGCGCAGAAGACCTGCTGGTGACGGGGTCTTATGCCTGGTCGCATTCGCTGGATGACTCACCGGGCGCCTTTGAAGGCTCAACCGTCAGCCAGCCCAATAACCCCCTTCTTAACTATGGCAACTCCAACCAAGATGTTCGCCACAACTTCTCGACCTCGGCTCTTTACATCCTTCCTTTCGGCCGCGGCAAGCGGTTTGGCGCAAACGCTTCCAGGGTCACGGACCTGCTGATCGGGGGCTTCCAACTTAATCTCATAGCGTTGCTTGCAACCGGTCAGCCCGATGATCTCAGCACCGGCGTCAACACGCCCGGAAACCATCCAGACCTGGTCGGTACGCTTCAGTATCCCAAGCAAATCGCGGGTCACTGGTTCAACCCCAATGCATTCTCCGCCAACATCCCCTCGATTACCTCAACCGACGGTAAGGACCAGACCGTCTACACACGTGTGGGCACGGCGGGCCGCAATATCATCTTCGGACCTTCATCCCGCGTTGTGAACTTTGGCGTGCAGAAGAATCTCCACCTAACCGAGCGCATCGCGCTGGAGCTACATGGCGATGCCTTCAACGTCCTGAACACTCCCCAGTTCACCAATCCTGGGGGTAGTCTCAACAACCTCACCACGTTTGGTGTGATTACCGGGCTGAAGGCAAACTCTGCCCGTCAGATCCAGCTTGCCACTCGTCTGACGTTCTAAGTCCGAAAGCGCAGGGAGGCAGCCGGTTTACGGTTCGCCTTCCTGCGCATACTTTCTGCGCCTGCTCATCAGCAACTAAATCACCCTGCTTGGAGTTCCCGACCATTTATGCCGGTGCCTACCCTGCTTCGCGAGCTGATTCTTCCCGGCAGAGCGAATTCATCCGCGGCGCACCCTGCCCTTCGTACGGTGTGCGGCCTCGCACTTGTTCTTGGTCTTCTGTATTCGAGCTCAGCCTTACGGGCACAGGAGCCGCAATCCGAGGCAGTCCCGCTCGCGCCGGCTCGGTCTGCCCCCGCCTGGATGGACCAAGCCGTCATCTATGAGATTTTCCCCAGGCACTTCTCCCCCGAGGGTACGCTCAATGCTGTGACGGCGCGGTTGAATACCCTGCATACGCTGGGCGTCAACGTGCTCTGGATCATGCCAGTGCATCCCATTGGGGAGGTACACCGGCTGGGTGCGCTGGGAAGCCCATATGCCGCGCGCGACTTCTATGCTATCGACCCTGCGCTGGGAACGAAGGCCGATTTCACGCGCCTGGTCGAGGCGGCGCACGCACTCGGCATGCGCGTCATTCTCGATATAGCCGCCGATCATACCGCGTGGGACAGCGTGATGATGGCACATCCGGAGTTCTACATGCATGATGCGGCGGGACACATCGTCTCGCCGCACGGCTGGAGCGATGTCGCCGGTCTGAACTACGACAATCCGGCATTGCGCGAGTACATGGTCCAGATGTTCACGTACTGGCTGAAGACCTTCAACCTTGACGGCTTCCGCTGCGACGCGGCAGGATTCGTCCCGACCAGCTTCTGGGAACAACTACGGCCGACCCTTCAGGCGGTTCGTCCCGATGTGCTTCTGCTCGCGGAGGCTTCAAAGCCTGAACTGATGACCAAAGCCTTTGACCTGGACTATGGATGGCCGCTACTTGCCACGTTCAACGAGGTTGTCGAGCACGGCAAACCAGCAACAGCCATCGAGGCCACGTGGAACGAGCAGCAGGTTCGCTTTCCCCGCGGCACCGAGCACATGCTGATCTCGGACGACCACGATGAACAGCGGGCGACGGTACGGTACGGAACCGGCGGTGCCCTGGCTGTGTCGGCGCTAGTATTCACGCTGCCGGGGGTGCCTCTGCTGTACAACGGCATGGAGGTGGGCGATGCTACGCCTTCGGGCGCTCCCGCGTTGTTCGAGAAGTTTCACCTGTACTGGGGAGCCGGAAAACAGCGGCCCCAGTTTGCGGCCTTTTATCGTGCCATCATCCCGCTTCGTGCCAGCTCAACCGCGCTTCGCCACGGTGACCTGATCTGGCTGCACAATTCAGACGAGCAGCATGTGGTCAGCTTTATCCGCCGCAGCCCTGAGGAGACCGATCTCGTCGCAGTCAATCTTTCGAACACTCCATTTCGCGGCAGTGTTGAGGTGGCTGCGTCAGGCAACCAGCCGTGGCAAGAGGTCTCGTTGACACCTCCTGCCGGCTCAAGGAGACACCCTGCGAGTGCGGCTGCCACAGCATCGCTCCCTCCGGCCTTACCAGCTCTCTCCCTCGATGCCTTTCAGGTCCGCATCTTTCGGCTACCCGCGCCGACCCAGCCCTAAGGAGATATTGTGTCTCATTTCTTTGCCTCGATTGTCCCGTGGTTCATCGCAGCAGCTCCCTCTCGCCGTCTTCGCTGCGTGACCTTGAGCGTTGCCTTTTTGTCCGTGGTGACCCTCGCGGCGGCAGCACAGACCCCGGCCGGCGCCGATCTGGAGCGGCTCGCCAACGGGGTGCGTGTCCATCGTGGAGACCAGACGATGGAGATCACCACGTTGCGCGACGATGTCATCCGCGTGCGCTCATGGCAAGGCACGTCGGAGCCCGAGAACAGCTCCTGGGCCGTACTGCCTGAGGCGCTCCGCAGTACGGGACAGGCGACGCCAGAGCCTGCCGGCTTCAGCACCGGCAAGCTCCATGTTGCGCTCGGCCCTGGCCTCATGTTCACCGTGACGGACAACATCGGCAACATCCTCGAGCAGGATGCCGAGCCCATGGTGTGCCGTGGCACAGATTTCCGCATCTACAAGCACCGCACCAGAGACGACCACTTCTTCGGTCTTGGAGACAAGCCCGGTCCGCTCGACCGCTCCGGTGAGGCGTTCACTCTATGGAACACCGACCAATTTGGCTGGCAGGAGTCAACCGATCCGATCTACAAGAGCATCCCATTCTTTCTCGACGTTAGACAGGGCCGCACGCTCGGTGTCTTCTTCAACAACACCTTCCGCAGCTTCTTTGACTTTGGCCGTGAGAAGGCAGACGAATACAGCTTCGGCTCGGTAGACGGTCCGGCGGATTACTTCCTGCTGTACGGTCCAACGCCCAAGCAGGTGCTTTCGGACTATGCCTGGCTGACCGGGCCGACGCCGCTGCCGCCACTATGGTCGCTTGGCTTTCAGCAATCGCGCTACACCTACTCGCCGGAATCAGAACTGGTGGAGGTCGACCACCGCCTGCGCGCCGACAAGATTCCGACGGATGTGCTTTGGCTCGATATCCACTTTCAGAAGAACAACATGCCATTCACCATCGATCCGGAGTGCTTTCCCAACTTTCCGCAGCTAGTGAAGAACCTCGCAGCGGACCAGTTCCACCTTGTGGTAATTACGGATCTGCATATCGCGCGGCAGCCGGGCATCGGCTACGATCCGTACGATTCCGGCGTGGCGGGCGATCATTTCCTCAAGATGCCCGATGGCAGCACCTATGTCGGCACCGTCTGGCCGGGCCCCGCTGTCTTTCCCGATTTCACGCAGCAGAGATCTCTGGCATGGTGGGGTTCGCTGTACAAGCCATTCATCGCAGAAGGTATCGCCGGCTTCTGGAACGACATGAACGAGCCTGCCGTCTTCAACACACCCACCAAGACGATGCCTGATGACGTGCAGCACCGCATCGACATGCCGGGCTTGCTCAAGCGCACGACCGATCATCGCGAGATACACAACGTCTACGGCATGCTGAATTCGGAAGGCACCTACGACGGAATGCTTGCGGCACGGCCGAATGAACGGCCTTTTGTTATGACGCGCGCCAGTTTCGCGGGCGGCCAGCGCTACGCTGTCACCTGGACCGGCGACAACAGCTCTACGTGGAATCACCTCCGGATGACCATGCCGCAGCTGATGAACCTTGGTCTGAGTGGCTTCTCCATGGCGGGTGCGGATGTGGGCGGTTTTGCAGGCTCTCCACCGGCCGACCTGCTGACCAAATGGCTTGAGGTCTCCGCCTTCCAGCCCATCGATCGCGATCACTCCGCCAAGGGCACACGACGTCATGAGGTCTGGGTGGACGGCCCAGCGCAGGAGGCGATCCGGCGGCACTTCATCGAGGAGCGTTATCGGCTTCTGCCTTACCTGTACACAACGACCGAGCACACGGCCCATGACGGCGTCCCAATGATGCGTCCGCTCTTTGTGGAGTTTCCGGAGGCTACGACCGATGGACACCCCTTCGATCTGGAGGCGGGAGGCAGTGAGTTCTTGGTCGGTCCTGATCTGCTGGTGGCGCCTAATCCTTCTCCTGAAGAGATCGCTCCGTATGAGGTCCATTTGCCACCCGGCACCTGGTACGACTACTGGACAGGTGAGCGCTTCGAGCGTGCTGCGAAGATAGCCACTCGCGACCTGGAACAACGCGATCAGCTGCATTCCGTCCAGCCCCTGATGATCACACCCACGCTCGATGCGCTGCCTGTGTATGTTCATGGCGGCAGCATCGTCCCCATCGAGCCCCTGACCCAGAGCACGGAGGAGACGCCTAAGGGCCCACTGACCTTGCGGGTCTACCCCGCCACGGATCGCACCACTCCCTGCACCGGCGAGGTTTATGCCGATGACGGTCACAGCTTCAACTTCAGGCAGGGCGACTACGCCCGGGTCAACTTCTCCTGTGCCCTTCAGCAGGATGGCTCGATGACGTTTACCGTCGCACCGCAGCAGGGCCGTTTTCATCCCTGGTGGACCGAGTACAGGCTCGAGATCTACGGTTGGACGCCCACAAGGCACACAGCATCCACGGACTCGAGCAAGCTACCGCTCACAGCTGCAGGGAGCGCATGGACCGTGAGCTTTCCCGCCAAGCCGAACGGAGGAACCGTGCAAATTCAATAGACATGCCACTTGCCTCGTACCGAGTTCGACGGTCGAAGGCGCTGCCATTCACTTCGCTCAACTCACGTTTTCAGCTTTGGTCTCTTGAGAGGTGTCTCATGGTTTCTTCTCGCGGTTTGCTTCGGTCGCTTTGCTCCTGTCTCTTGCTGTTCGGCATTTTCTCCAACGTGGACGTGCATGCGCAGTCGGATCCCCCAATCCCCGCAGGCGACATCCGCGTCCACTACTTTCGCCCGGATGGAAACTATGCGGGATGGACGATCTATGCCTTTGGCGATACCACAGAGCCCAACAACTTCGCCGGCGGACCGGTCCCGGTCACGGGTACGGACAGCTTCGGGGCGTACTTCGACGTAAGTGTCACGACCGGCGCGGCCAACGTTGGGCTCATCCTGCATAACGGCAACACCAAGGATCCGGGACCCGATCAATTTGTCGATCCCGCCACTCAGGGCAACGAGTTCTGGGAGCTTTCCGGAAGCGACAAGCTAAGGACAACCCGGCCCGCTACAGGCGCCGATCCCGCAATCCCCACCGGGCATGCGCGTATTCACTACTTCCGGCCAGATGTCAACTATGACAACTGGAGCCTGTTCCCCTTCGGTGCCACCACGGACCCAACCGGAACCTTTTGCTCTACGGAGGATTTCTATAGCGGCTATGACAGCTATGGACCTTACTTCGATGTCGGAGTCAGCACTGGACAGCTCGGCTTCATCATCCATAACTGCTCCACGGGCGTGAAGGATCCGGGCCCGGACCAGTTCCTGCAGATCCCACAGTTTCAGCAGGGCTGGGTCGTCTCGGGTGACCCGACCGTGTTCACCCAGTTGCCCAGTCAGGCGCAGCTGCTCAATGGTCCATTCCGTCAACTGCAGGCGTACTGGATCGACGCAACGACGGTGGCCATCCAGCCGCAATTCATGCAATCGGGCTCTACCTACACGCTTCAATCGAGCCTGTCGGCGAGCCTCGCCATCACGGCGACAGGACTGACAGGCTCTGACATCTCGCTTGCGCTGACACCCTTCTCCGGCACGCTTACTGCCGAGGAGCTCACCCGCTTTCCGCAGCTCGCAGGCTACGCTTTACTGAAGCTGCCTGCGACCGTCCAGGCGGCCACGCTCGACAAAGCGCTCAAAGGTCAGCTGGAGGTAACCGCCATCGCCGCGGACGGCAGCCTGAAGTACACGACCGGCGTGCAGAGTTTCGGCGCACTCGATGCTCTGCTTGCCTACAACGGCAGGCTGGGAGTTGTCTTTCACCATAACCTCGATCCAGGCTGGTTCGACTGGGAGGACGATGATTCCTGCCCACTCAAGGTAAAGGTCTGGGCTCCCACGGCGCAGAGTCTTTCGCTTCTCCTGTTTGCCAACAGCACCGATACGACGCCTGAGAAAACTGTCGCCATGCACGAGCACAACGGTGTGTGGGTCGCCGACGGCGAAGCCAACTGGATTGGCAAATACTATCAGCTCCGCGCACAGGTTTATGTCTCCGCCGATCAGGCGATCGACACCAATACCACCACCGATCCTTACTCGGTCGATATTGCGCTCAATGGATTGATGACGCGCATCACTGACCTGGACGACGTGAAGACCAAACCAGCCTTCTGGGATCTACTGCCTTCGCCCACGCTCGCCAGCCTGAACGACATCAGCATCTACGAACTGCACATTCGCGACTTCAGCGTGGGTGACAACACAGTTCCCGCGGATCGTCGCGGCACCTACGAGGCCTTTACCGACCTGACTAGCGACGGCATGCGGCACCTTCACACGTTGGCGCAGGCCGGAATTAAAGCTGTGCATCTGCTGCCCAGCTTCCACTTCGGCACGGTCAATGAGGACAAGACTACGTGGCAGAATACCGAAAATTTGTCTAGCAATCCGCCCGACGGAGAGCAGCAGCAAGCTGCCGTCGAAGCTGTCCAGGCAAACGATCCGTACAACTGGGGCTACGATCCGGTGCACTACATGGCTCCCGAGGGAGCGTATGCCACTGATCCCAGCAATCGTGTGCGTGAGTATCGCGACATGGTCGGCGCCTTGCACCTCGCCGGGCTCCGAGTCATCCAGGACGTGGTCTTCAATCACACTTTTGCGAGTGGCGAGGACCCGCGAGCGAACCTGGACGAACTAGTGCCGAACTACTACCACCGTCTGGACGCGAACGGTGTACTCGAGACGGGCTCCTGCTGCGCGGACACGGCCAGTGAACACAAGATGATGGAGAAGCTGATGATCGACTCCGTCGTGCTGAACGCCAGGGAGTACAAGATCGACGGCTTCCGCTTCGACGCCATGGGTCTGCACTTTGTCTACAACATGGTGGACATCCGCAACGCGCTGAACGCGCTGACGCCGGAGAAGGATGGCGTTGATGGAAGCAAGATTTACATCTACGGTGAGGGCTTCCAGATCGCCGAGGCGGCCCACAACGCCATCGGACCGAACGCCAGCCAGTTGAACCTCTTCGGAACGGGCGTGGGCAGCTTCAATGACCGCATCCGGGATTCCATCCGTGGCGGAAATGCCTTCGGCACGGATCAACAGGATCAGGGCTTTGCCACAGGTCAGTTCACCGATTCGAGCGCGTTTACCAGCCAAGGCACTGCTCGGTCTGACCAGCTTGCTACGCTTCTTTCGCAGGCGGACCTGATCCGTCTCAGCCTCGCGGGAGCGCTCCGGAACTACACTCTCACCGACGCTACGGGACAGACCGTCACCGGTGCACAACTCTCCTACTCAGGTCAGCCGGCAGGATACACGGCGTCGCCGATTGAGGATGTCAATTACTGCTCCGTGCATGACAACCAGTCGCTCTTTGATGCCATCCAGATCAAGAGCTCTGCCGCGGACAGCATCGCCACACGGGTGCGGCGGCAGGTGTTGGCCATGAGTCTCGTGGCGCTCGCCCAGGGTGTCCCTTTCTACCAGGGGGCGGATGACCTGCTGCGATCGAAGGACATGGATAACAACGCCTTCAACTCCGGCGACTGGTTCAACAAGATCGACTTCTCTGGCACGGCCAACAACTGGGGAATCGGCCTGCCGGTCGCCAACCAGAATCAGGCGCAGTGGCCGGTCATGCAGCCCTTGTTGGCCAACACCGCCCTGAAGCCCTCGCCGCAGGAAATCGCCTCTGCGACGCAGGAGTTCCAGCACTTCCTGCGCATCCGCTATAGCACTGGCCTCTTCCGCATGGCGACGTTCGCTGAGGTGCAAGCGAACCTCAGCTTTCTGAACACCGGGCCCAGCCAGATCCCAGGACTCATCGTCATGCGGCTTGATGACCACGGCCACGACTACGGCGGCGGTATCCACCACGTGGTCGTGTTCTTTAACGCTACAAATGCTGCGGTGAGCTTTACCAACGCCAGCCTGCAGGGGATGAATCTACAGCTTGACCCATTGGAGACCGCATCATCTGACGCGACGTTGCTGCAGTCGAAGTTCGATAGAAGAGAGGGCACGGCTACCATCCCTGCGCTCACCACTGCAGTCTTTGTCGCCCATCAGGAGTAAATTTCACCGGGCGGGTTCGCATTACGGCGCACCCGCCTCCTTCTCACCCGAATTTTTAAAGGACTTCTTATGGCTCTGCTGTCAACTCGCGGCTTTATGGTTGTTCCCGCGTTCTATCTGGCACTGCTCGGCGCAGGCGTATCGCAGGCCCAGACGCAGTCGCCCGCGTCTGCTGAGCCGCTCACAGTCAACAAGATCGATCCACCGAACTGGTACAGCGGGCTGCCGAGCCCTATGCTATTACTGCGCGGAACCGGCCTGACTGGAGCGCGCTTCGCCTTCAGCGACCATTCCCTGCACGTGGAACGCAGCTCGATCTCGGCGAACGGTCATTGGGCGCAGTTACAACTGAACGCAGCGCCGGCCGCCGCGGAGTCGGTAGAGATTCAGATCGAGCGCTCAGGCACTAAGCTGCGCCTACCATATAGGTTCGACACAGCGCGGGCGACCAGTGATGGCATGCAAGGGTTCTCAGGGCACGACGTTATCTACCTGATCATGACCGATCGCTTTGCGGACGGCGACCTCCACAACGACGGTTTGGATGCGCAAAGCGATGCCAGCAGTCCGGCGGCTCTGGCAGAGCGGAGCAAGCCCAGAGGCTGGCATGGCGGCGATCTACAAGGTGTACTCCAGCACCTCGACTATCTGCAGCAGCTCGGCATCACCGCTGTCTGGATCACCCCCGTATACACGAACGCTGAACCGGCGGCCTACCACGGCTACCATTCTACGGACTACTACGGAGTGGACCCGCACCTGGGAAGGCTGAGCGATCTCGAACAACTCGCGAAGGCGCTGCACGCTCGCGGCATGAAACTTGTACTGGACACCGTCCCCAATCATGTGGGTCCTGGACATCCCTGGGTGGCCGACGAGCCGACACCAGATTGGTTCCATGGCACGCCGGCCAATCACAGCCCGGCCACCTTTGACTTCTCAGCCCTAATCAACCCGCACGCCCCGGAACGCGACCGAGTCAACACGCTTCATGGCTGGTTCGCGAATGCACTTCCGGACATGAACACAGATGATCCGATCGTGGCGCAATACCTTCGTCAGAACGCGGTCTGGTGGGTCGAGCAGACTGGGGCGGACGCTCTGCGCATCGACACCTTCGCGTTCGTTAACCGACCCTTCTGGCATGACTTCAACGGTGAGCTCGCTGAGCTGTTCCCGCATTTGACCGAGGTTGGTGAGATCTTCAACCCCCACCCGGAGATCACCTCTGCCTTTGCAGACGGCGTCATCCGTGCCGGAGCCGACACGCGACTCTATACTCCCTTCGACTTCCCGACCTACTTTGCGATCCGGGACGTTTTTGGCAAGGGCAAACCGATGAGCGAGCTTGCCGACGTACTTGCAGCGGATGCGCTGTATCCCCATCCCGAACGACTCGTCCCCTTTGCCGGTAACCATGACACGTCACGCCTGGCAGAGGTCGTGCGAGATCCTGCTCTCAGAGAACTTGCCTTTGCGTACCTCCTGACGACGAGGGGAACGCCGCAAATCTACGCCGGCGACGAGATCTCGATGCGCGGTGGTGACGACCCCGGCAATCGGGCAGATTTTCCGGGAGGTTTTGCCTCGGTGAACCCAGGCCCGAATGCCTTTTTGGCCGCGGGCAGAACGCCTGAAGAGCAGCGCAGCTATGCCTGGATCAAGCGCCTGCTCGCTCTACGCCGTGAGCACGATGTGCTGGCCTGTGGCGAAGAGCAGGTACTCTCCGCCGGGCCGGATGCCATAATCTATGCACGCTTCGATTCAAAGGGCTGTGTCAAACCTGACGGCTCAGCGGAGCAGGTTCCGTTGCTGATTCTGCTGGAGCGTAATGGCTCCGTGCCAATAACTGTCGACATCCGCAACACAGCGCTCGAGGGTTGCACTCCTCGTTCCCCCATCCTAGGAGAAGCGGAGTCGAGCATGCGAGATGGCCAGCTTTCGGTAGCACCGCATAGTCCGGTGGTCGTGCTGCCATGCAGATTATGACCCGCTCCCTACATCCTGACAGCCCTGATCGCGAAGCCCAAGCGACTCGGCTGTCTCAGCTCCATGCTTCACCAGAACGGCGATCGACCCTTGAGGACCTGACGTGCTCCTCGCCATTGGTATCGCACGACGTTGGTCCAGAGTCCTCTCGAATGCACTGCACTGGAGCCAGGCTGGGTCCCGACGAAGACGGGTGGCACCGAGGCAACGGGTGATCTGGACGAGGCACGTCGCACCCAGGTTTGGCTTGCAGCAAGCGATCAACCTGAGGCACTCGTAACTGGAGAGTACTTCTATCGCCTAAGAAAACGCTTTGAAGATTCCGTAGCCGTGCATCGCGTTATCGCTTCGTTTGAGCGAGCGGCCGAACACGTGCGCCGAACTTGTCGATCAAGCGAAGCTCGAAGTGAAACTAGTCGCCGCCGATGATTTCGGGAGCAAAGCGTGAGTGGATTTGATATCTCCTAAACACTAAGGATTTCAAGGGGTCGCCGAACTGTTGCAAGGCAAATGGACAGAACGTGCTGAGACCGTCTTGAGCGGAGTTCGTATCAGAACACCACCGACCAACAGGTAGAGCGCGGCCTTGAGAAAGGCTGGCGTCGCCAATTCTGCGGTATTCGTATTTTGCACATTCCAAAAGAGTTGGAAGATCGTCTTCAATGAGCAAGGCGGCGCATGACCAATACGCGACCACACCCAAAAAGTGTCATGTTATTCAAAACAGGGCATTTACCCAAAACACCTAAAGGCCTCCCGTCCGGGAGACCTAATAGTTTATTCCTCGTAAGTCATTGATTCTAATGGTGGCCAGAGACGGGATCGAACCGCCGATGCCGCCCTTTTCAGGGCTGGCTTCGTTCCAGTGACGCGAAAATTATGGCTGGCATTTTCGATTTGTAGCATCTTGTAGAAGCGATCCTAAAGCGATTGAAATGACTGTACCCATTTTTGTGTATAGCAGGGGAAGGGAAGGGAATTCGCTGGCTGTTAACCGAAGGGTTGTAGTCGAGTAGGTTTCGACCCCTTGGAGGCGCATCCGATTAGTTTGAAAATCAATCGAATATTCCCTCACACTGGAACCGGTTGTCGGCCAGCAACATCACATGGAGCAAGTACTTAATGCCGTTCGAACGGGAGGAAAGCTGGGCTGTTCCGCCACGGCCAGCCCATGGCCCACTTGGTTAGATCACTGAAAGAGTTTGTGGCATTTTTGTGGCAAATAGCGCCGATTGTGCCGGTTTTGCCGACTCATCCGGCTAATAAACCCTTTACCGTCAATAAAATGCCCGTAGAGTGCCACCTTCACACGGTGGAAGTCGTAGGTTCGAATCCTGCTGTGCCCACCAAATCTTTCAACAACTTAGCTGCGGATAGGGAATTGGCCGTTGCTCCAGCTTGCTCCAATCGCAGCCTATAGTGTTCATTTTATTGATCACAGATGGAGCTCGATTGTCCGATCGCAGGTGCGAACTCCTCCACCCCTTCGGGAAGAATTGCTTGTACTAGACGCCGTTGGGCTTCTCTCTTTGCGATGAGGCCAGCTTGTGAGTAGATTTCCAATGTGAACCGACTGTTCGCATGCCGCATGAGCTCCTGCACCACCTTTACGTTCTCCCCATTTGCGATGAGAAGTGTTGAGTAGGTGTGGCGGAAGGTATGCCAGCCAATCCTCTTCCGGATGCCGGCTCTCATTGCTGCTGGCCGAATCATCTTCTGTAGTACGACACCCGGCCAGAGCGGATCTTTGCCGTCGTTGCGAGAGCTGGCAAAGATCCAATCGTCCGAACCACTGTACTTGGATGTCTCTTTCCAGAGCCAGAGATCGGCAGCAATGCGTTCATTCACGGGAACCGGTTTGCGGAAGCTTCTGTTTTGCAATCCCCGATGGTGCCGAGGTAAATCGAACGTCGCACGGAGATCTCCAGATCAGAAAAGTTCACGTCGCCCCATCGGAGAGCAAAGAGTTCGCTGCGTCGCAGTCCCGTCGTCACAGCCAGCGTGACCATTAGGCGGGAGCGCGAATCCAGCTGCACCAAGAGAGCTTGGATGTCACTGGATTCCAGCACTTCCGGAACGTTCATGCGCATCGCACTCTGTCGAACGAGAGTGATAGGATTTTCGCCCTGTTCGAGCCATTCACAGCGGATCGCATGATTGAATAGCACGCTGAAAATATTGCGGATCTTTGCTTTGGTCGGATTCGCCAACGGAATTCCATCCGCACGCTGTAATTGTCTCAACCAATGCTCAACGGCTATGGTTCGAACGCAACGAAGGGCCATCTCGCCCCAGTGCGGACGGATCCACTTCTTCAGAAAATAACGATATACAGTTTTCGTCGCATGAGAATGCCAGCCTGCCTCCGCTAAGAGCTCCGTCTGCACATAATGGTCGATTAAATTCCCGATTGAGATAGAGTGCACTGGATGGCGGTTGCGATCTGCATTGATCTGCATTTTCAGCCCATTCGCCGCCGCCAGAGCTTGTTCTTCTGTCGGATATTGCTCAACGGTTCCGATAATCGTGGTTCGGCGTACCCATTTTCCTGTTTCGTCATGTTCTCGCCAGAGAAATTCCCAACGATGCGGTCCGGATTTTTGTTTTGCACGCCTTAGGTAGCCGTGCTGATAGTTTTGGCTCATTCAAGCCCTCCTCTTAGGAGGGTACCGGCTGCAGAAGTCGACCGATCGCTGTTGTTCGCGGGGAGTTTTTCTTTAATGCGGTGTAGTGGCTCGTCAATATGCGCTAGTCGGTTTCGGTCTTCAGTTAAGAGCTGAATTTGTCGGAATTCCCAAGCAGCGCGATACTGCCAGCGAACGTACTTGAGCAGCATGGAGCCGGTAGCCACCATGCCAGATTGCCAACTGTCAATTGGAACAGGGCCCAGCAATTTGCAGGTAGTACCCTGTCCGCGCGTGCACGTGAACCCCAGCACCTCTCTATTCTATTTCGACCGGCGCGCAGACCAGCGGTGCGATCTATAATCACCGCTGCAATAGTAGCAATCCATCGGATTCCACACAAAACTTGGGGGGAAGTAGTCATGAATTCCAAACCAGAATACCGACTACAGGCGTTAGACGAGGTCCTCTGGCGCTGGTTTGTGCAATTGCTATCGTAACGGGGGATACCCTGGCAGACGACACTCGCGGGCCTTGCGCTGCTGGCGGCGCCGACGAATACCCCGTGACAGGAGTAAAAACTTTGATTGTCAGCAACGACGGGTGTGATCTACCAGAAGGATTTTGGGTCTACGACCCTCGATGAATTCAAGAAGAATTCTAGAAGATGGAACTTTTTAACCCGGATCAATCCTGGACGTCGGTCGAGGAAGACAGTAGCCTAGTCGGCTGGTACGCGGACAGCCACAAAGGAAACTGGAGGCCTCGGAATGAGTGATCGTCTTCCTATCGTCTATCTGGCCCGGCACGGAGAAACGGCCTGGACCATTACAGGGCAGCACACCGGGCTTACGGACCTGCCCCTCACGGAAGATGGCGAGCATACCGCTCGGCGACTGGGGGAACGTCTCAAGGGACTTGTCTTTGCAAGGGCGTTCACCAGTCCCTTGCAGCGCGCACGCCGGACTTGCGAGTTAGCGGGATTCGGTTCCGTGGCCGAGATTGACTCCGATCTTGTGGAGTGGAATTACGGTGAATATGAAGGCCGCCGCGGCGCGGACATCCGATTGGAGCGCCCGGACTGGAATCTGTTTCGGGATGGATGCCCAGGAGGTGAAACGCCGAAGCAGGTAAGTGCTCGAGCAGACAATGTGGTTAACCAAGTACGCGCGATTTCCGGCGACGTATTGCTGTTTACAAGCGGGCATTTCATTCGTGTGTTGGCCGTGCGGTGGCTCGGACTTGAACCAACTGCCAATAGCAGATATCTCATGTTAAGTACGTCGAGCCTGAGTGCGCTGGGCTACGAAAAAGATCTTAGCCGACCGGTAATTCGATTCTGGAACGACACTCGTCACGTCGATACGGAGGCCGAATCGGAGGTGTAATTTACGCCTGACGACGCCGACTAGGGCAAGAGCACCGGCGTTCTTTTTCCTGCTTGCCGGCTGATTATCAACAAAAAGGGCGAACTTCAATTTGAGCTCCGTAGGAATTCCTTGAAGCTGGTGAACATCATCGACTGGAACAAGGCCGGCATGGAGGCGCAGTGAACCCCGAAAGGAGGCCCGCTTACTGAGATTTGATAGCTCACTTCGACCAGAAGACGATCTTGATGATTTCAAGTGTCGTCACATTCGATCAGTAAGCCGGGAGACCCTCCGAACGAAACTGCGCACAGACACGTTCAATCGTGTCGACACTCGGTGGCTGGACATCGTCGAGGGTGTAGTTGAGTTTGAGCTCTTTCCACTTAAATCGGCCCATTTGATGGAACGGCAGAACGTCGACCCGCTCCACGTTTCCCAGTCCGCGGAGAATCTGGCAATGTGTGCGATGTTCTCTGCATCGTCGCTTAGTCCGGGGAGATCGGGCAGGCCACAAAACCAACGAACGACCGCTGGATTTGAGCGTCGTTGACGGCCACCGTAAGTCACGCCTACTGTGACGGATTTCCTAAGGATGCATTGAATGAGACCGCTACGCGCGGCGTCTCGCCCATATAGGGATGGACCCAGTGGTAGAGCCAGCTGGGGAAGATCACGAGTAGACCGGGTTTGGGTTTGATTCGAACAGGTTCTCCGTATGGGTCGCCAGGCGCGCTTACAGCTTCCACACCGGCGCGCGGATCTAAAAATTCCAGCACCCCGCTCAGGGGACGTTCCGGATTACCAACTCCCGGATCCACGTAATAAACGCCGGACCAGGCACTGTCAGGATGGGAGTGCGGAGCATGGTACGCACCATCGCGGCAGGTAGTCGCCCATGCCGAAAGCGATATCGTTCCGTTGAACACGCCTGGGCCGGCAGAGGCATCCACCATATGCTTCACCGCCCAGGTAATCCATGCAGTCAGTGCCCCAATGGATGCCTCCGAGCCGTTGAGGAAGTCCGGCCGCGAGTGCCATCCTCCGATATTGCTACGACCCAGGGTAGCGTGTTTCGTCTCCTCCGCGAGAATCAACTCTCGGAGTTCCTGGTTCATCGCATCGGAATCCGGTACCCGCAATTGACCGATGAGGGTGGGAAACGCCGGTGTAACTTCGAGTTCCATCGGAGCCCCGCCTTATTCAACAGAGAACCACTGAGAGGGCAAGGCCTGCCTCACTGGTTTCCTTGTACTTGCTGTTCATATCCTTTGCGGTCTGAGCCATCGCCAGGATGGTCTCGTCTAGGCTGACGCGGTGGCTTGCTGCGATTTCGTTACTTGCAATCGCATAAGCCGTCCATGCCTTGACCGCGCCAAAAGCGCAGCGCTCGATACACGGAATCTGCACGTATCCGGCAACCGGGTCGCAGGTCATCCCAAGATGATGCTCAAGCGCCGACTCCGCAGCGTTTTCGATAACCCTTGGTTCAGCGCCATGAGCCTCCGCAATCATCGCTGCAGCCATTGCAGAGGCGACGCCAATCTCGGCCTGACAACCTCCCTCGGCGGCGGACAGCGTTGCGTTATGTTTGCACAGATACCCGATCGCAGCTGCGGTGATCATGCCGTCGCGAATCTTCTCCGAGGATAGCTTGCGTCCTCCTTCGCCAAGTCCGTAGACGAGGGCCGGCATCACGCCGGCGGAGCCTCCTGTTGGAGCTGTGACGACCAGATGGCCGCGCCCGTTTTCTTCCGATCCTGCAAGAGCATATGCCGAAAGCGAACCAATCCCGCGGTCCGACTCGTACTGCTCGTCCTGCGCGCGCTTGTAGACCGTAGATGCCTTCGTCTTCAACTTCGCCGGACCCGGCAATACCTCTTCGGGAGCGCTTAGTCCTGATTTCACGATGGCCACCATCGCGCCACTGATCTTATCGACAAAGGCATAGACCTCCTCCTGACTCTTGCCCGAGATCGACATTTCGTTGGCCAGAACCACTTGCGCGATCGTGAGCTTGTTTTGCTCTGCGTGCTGCCGCAACTCTTTCATGGTGCTGTAGGGATACTTCGGTGGATTCTTCTTGGGTGGCGTGTAACCTTTCCACTCAATGAATCCGCCACCCACTGAGTAGTACTCCTGCTCAAGAAGCACTTTGTTTCCAGCCATCAGGCTGCAAGTCATCGTGTTCGGGTGCGGGAAGTTGCCTTTGACGGCGTCAAAGACAACATCCTTAAGCGTGACATCAACGGTCTTCGAACCGAACGTCACAGGGTAGGACTGATCGGGATTATCTTTCATGCTGTCGAGAAATTTCGGATCGACCGTTGCGGGTTCCTTTCCGACCAATCCTGCAAGCGAGGCCCGCTCTGTGCCATGTCCCTTGCCTGTGGCACTGAGACTTCCGAACAGACGAACTTTGAGTGCTGTCGCCTGATTGAGCTGATCCGGAGGTAGCTTGGTACAACGCTGATAGAAGTCATATGTAATACGCATCGGCCCAATCGTGTGCGAGCTGGAAGGCCCGGGTCCCACCTTGTAGAACTCATCCAATGTCGTCATCACCGGACCTTTTGATTGTTTTACGACATTCAGATCAGGAGAGACCTTCGTTCCACCGGGAGGCGCCTTTGGAGGTGCTGCCGTGGATCTCTCCGTTCTCTCCTGGGCTGAGATGGGGGTGCCGACGATCACCGCGGCAGCTCCGACTACAGCGCTCCGCATGAGAAAGGTACGCCGATCAACGCCGACTGGAATCTCCTGGGAAAGCACGTCGGTGGAGGTGCCAATTGGATTCTCTCGTTCTGATTCATTAAGCTGGCTCATCGCCGCCTGACGATCACTATTGCCTTCTTTGGTAGACATGTTTCTCTCCTTCCGGCAAGCTCCGTTAGGAGCCTGAGTTTTGATGCTCACTTCGACTAGCTGACTATCTTGACGATTTCAAGTGTCGTCATATTCGATCAGTAAACCCGGAGACCCTCCGAACGAAACTGCGCACAGACACGTTCAATCGTGTCGACACTCGGTGGCTGGACATCGTCGAGAGTGTAGTTGAGTTTGAGCTCTTTCCATTTAAAACGACCCATTTGATGGAACGGCAGAACGTCGACTCGCTCTACGTTTCCCAAGCCCGCGGAGAATCTGGCAATGTGCGCGACGTTCTCTGCATCGTCGCTTAGTCCCGGGACCAGCACGAATCGCACCCAGACGGGCCTTTTGTGCTCCGCCAGCCGGCGTGCGAAATCCAGAACTGGGGCATTATCCATGCCGGTAAGATGACGATGTCGCTCCGGATCCCACATCTTGATGTCAAGGAGCACCAGGTCGATTTGCTCGAGTTCTGTATCGCTGAGACGATTACCGAAAAAGCCATTAGTATCCAGCGCGGTATGGATTCCCATCGATTTAGCAGCTGTAAACAGCTTGACGGCAAATCGGTCCTGCATGAGAGGCTCACCGCCGCTCAATGTGAATCCGCCAGACATGATCTTCAGACCATGACGATACTTGCGAAGCTCCTCTGTTGCGTGAGCGAGTGTAACGGGGATGCCGTTGCTCATATTCCAGGTGTCGGGGTTATGGCAGTATAGGCACCGCCATTGGCAACCTGTCGTCCATCCGACGACTCGCACACCAGGACCATCGACTGTCGAGCCGGTAGTAAAGGAATGAAGGAAGCCCATGTTCCCAGTGGCTAGGGCTGTCCGCACGTCCGATTCGGGCGTGTCCGCCCCGAGGTTGACACGCAGTTCGAAGGGGTTTCTCGCTTCGAGAGAGATAGTTTTTAGACCTTGGCTCATGTCGTCGCCTGGCTTCCG
Organism: Edaphobacter aggregans DSM 19364; assembly: GCF_000745965.1. GTDB lineage: Bacteria > Acidobacteriota > Terriglobia > Terriglobales > Acidobacteriaceae > Edaphobacter > Edaphobacter aggregans. Next base: position 44,343 of record NZ_JQKI01000037.1, read on the forward strand.
TGGAAAGTCCGGTTGATTACATCCATCTGTTGTTCGCGAGTCAATCGGACGAAGTTGACGGCGTATCCTGAGACGCGGATCGTCAGGTGCGGATACTTCTCCGGATGATCCATCGCATTCAGGAGTGTTTCGCGATTGATCACGTTCACGTTCATGTGATAACCCGTAGCACTGAAAAACGCGTCAAGCATGCTTCGCAAATTCGCGATCCGGTCCTGGGCGATTCTTCCGAGTCCCTCGGGGAGTAGCGTCGCGGTGAGAGAAATGCCATCGGCAGCATCGCGAAAGGGGATTTTTGCGACCGACGCGCCTGCAGCATGAATGCCATGGCTGTCGCGCCCATGCATAGGGTTGGCGCCCGGAGCGAACGGCTCTCCGCGACGCCTTCCGTCAGGAGTGTTGCCTGTACTCTTGCCGTACACCACGTTCGATGTAATGGTCAGGATCGACTGAGTGTGAACAGCGTGCCGGTAGGTAGAATACTTCCTCAGTTTGCTCATGAACGTGCTGACAACCCAGGAAGCGAGTTGGTCAACTCGATTGTCGTTATTGCCGAAGACGGGAAAATCGCCTTCAATCGCGTAGTCGATGACGAGCCCGGACTCATCGCGAATCGCCCGAACTCTCGCATACCGTATCGCCGAAAGACTGTCGGAAACTACCGACATGCCTGCCATGCCGAAGGCCATGGTACGCAGGGGGGCGTAATCGTGAAGCGCCATTTCCAGGCGCTCGTATGCGTACTTGTCGTGCATGTAGTGGATGATGTTCATGGCGTTGACGTACACGCGGGCGAGCCAATCCATCATCTTTTCGTACTTGTCAAGCACGTCATCGAAATCAAGGTACTCGCCCTTCACGCCGTCGACCGCCGGTCCCACCTGCTCACCTGTAATTTCATCTCTGCCGCCGTTGATGGCATACAGCAGACATTTGGCGAGGTTTGCGCGCGCACCAAAAAACTGCATCTGCTTGCCCATGAGCATCGGTGACACACAGCAAGCGATGGCTCCGTCATCTCCCAGAGAGCGGCGCATGATTTCGTCACTCTCGAATTGAATGGAGCTGGTGTCTATCGCCACCTTGACGGCGAAATTGCGAAATCCGTCAGGCAACTGCGGTGAATACCAGATGGTGAGATTGGGTTCCGGCGCCGGGCCGAGGTTATACAGCGTCTGAAGAAATCGAAAGCTTGTTTTGGTTGCCAGCGATCGCCCATCATCTCCCATGCCGGCAATCGACTCGGTCACCCAGGTCGGATCGCCTGCGAAGAGATCGTCGTATTCCGGTGTGCGTAGAAATCGAACAATGCGCAGCTTGATGACGAAGTCATCGATGATCTCCTGCGCCTGCTGCTCGGTGAGCGTACCACTTGCGAGGTCCCGGTCGAAGTAGATGTCGAGGAACGTTGACGTTCGGCCAAGCGACATGGCCGCTCCGTTTTGTTCCTTCACGGCTGCGAGGTAGCCGAAGTACAACCACTGCACGGCTTCGTGCGCGTTGCGGGCGGGCTCCGAGATATCGAATCCATAACTGAACGCCATCTGCTTCAGTTCGTTCAGGGAGCGAATCTGTTCGCTGAGTTCCTCGCGGTCGCGGATGATGTCTTCGGTCGACATGGCCGAATCGAGGCTGAGTTTCTCCTCCTGCTTGTGCTTGATGAGCCGGGAAACACCGTAGAGAGCCACTCGGCGGTAGTCGCCGATAATTCGTCCGCGCCCGTAGGCATCGGGCAAACCGGTTAGAACGTGAGAGCTGCGACACCGCCTCACGTCTGCAGTGTACGCATCGAAGACTCCTTCATTGTGCGTCTTGCGGTACTTCGAAAAGGTCTCGACGACCTGAGGATCGGGCTCGTACCCATAAGCCTTGAGGGCGGTCAGAACCATCCGAAGGCCGCCGTTCGGCATGATTGCCCGCTTCAACGGCGCCTCGGTCTGAAGGCCAACAATCACTTCGTTCTCTCGATCGATGTAGCCCGGACCGTGCGCCGTGATCGAACTGGGGACCTGAGAGATGTCGAGCACGCCCTTCTTGCGCTCTTCAATAAACAGTTGGCTCAACCCATCCCATATTTTCCTAGTCCGTTCCGTCGCTGCTGCAAGGAAAGATCCATCTCCCTCGTATGGCTCATAGTTCTGCTGTATAAAATCGCGAACGTTGATCTCCTTTTGCCAGAGACCCTTGCTGAATCCAGTCCATGGAGAGGTCGCTGCTTCTGGCGCGATCTGCTGTGAAGTGGCAATCGTCATTTGTAGTTCCCCCTGCTTCTGCCGTTATGAAACGGGCTGCATAAATCCAAGTAATGACCATGTATGGCGCGCGATCATGAGTTCCTCGTTAGTCGGAACCACCCATGCCGACACTCTGCTTTGCTCAGTCGATATTCGCGAGTTACCGCTGGTGTTCGCCTGGGCGTCCAAGTCCAAACCCAGCCACGAAGATGCCTCGCAGATTCGGCGGCGGATTTCCGACGAATTTTCCCCGATTCCTGCCGTAAAGACGAGTGCATCGACTCCACCGAGCACCGCGGCCAGAGCTCCGATTTCTTTTGCCGCGCGATATACGAAGTAATCCACCGCCAGACGAGCTTCGGGTTCGCTTCTGCCGAGCAGATCGCGCATGTCGTTGCTTATCCCTGAGATCCCCAGCAAACCCGACTGCTTGTAAAGCATCGTCTCCACCTCTTTGGCGCTGAGCTCGAGGTTTTGAAAAAGATACAAAAGGACCCCTGGATCAATCGCGCCCGGCCTTGTTCCCATGCAGAGTCCGTCCAGGGCTGTAAAGCCCAGAGTGCTGTCCAGGCTTCTTCCATCCTTTAACGCGCATAGGCTCGCACCGCTTCCAAGATGCGCGACTATGACCCTGGCTTTGGCAATCGCGGGTGCTACCGTAGGCAAAACGGAGGCAATGTACTCATAGGACAGCCCGTGGAAACCGTATCGCCGCAGACCCGATTTGCAAATCTCCTTTGGCAGCGGGATCAGTTCGACGACTTGCGAATGACCGGCATGAAAACCCGTATCAAAACAGGCGACCTGCGGCACACCAGGCAGGCGTTCGAAGACGGCATCGATGGCTGCGAGGTTGTATGGCTGGTGCAACGGGGCCAGCGGGACGAGCTCGTAAAGATCAGAAAGCGTCTGCCGCGTCAACAGCACCGGTTGGCCGTATCGTGTCCCGCCGTGAACTACACGATGTCCAACACCGAGCACATGCGCGCCGGGCCACTTTGACCGCAGCCACGACGCAAGCGCCTCGATGGCTGCATGGCCATCAGCGACGCTGGCATCCAAGCTGTTGTTTACAAGGACTGCACCCTGAGCATCCTTCGCACTAAGCCGAGGCGAGGTTCCAATCCCCTCAATCTGGCCGCGCGCCGCGATTTCCCAGTCGTTGTCACGAGGTCGCTGGTAGACGCAAAACTTCAGGCTTGATGAGCCGGCGTTGAGCACAAGTGCGTAGTCGTCCATCTGTAACTCCTACGGTTTGCTTCGGCGGGCATGCGCCGCCAGCATCGCGACGGCACAACTTGCAATTCGCGACCGCACGCTATCGGCCCGGCTGGTCAGGATGATCGGCACTTTAGCGCCAAGCACCAATCCGGCACTGTCGGCTTTGGCCAGGAAGCTTAGTTGCTTGGCAAGGATGTTTCCTGCTTCGAGGTCCGGCGCCAGAAGGATGTCAGGATCACCAGCAACCTCAGAGTGAATACCTTTGGTTAGGGCGGCCTCCTTGCTGATGGCGTTGTCAAATGCCAGTGGACCGTCGAGGATCGCGCCGGTGATCTGTCCTCGCTCCGCCATCTTGCAAAGCGCTGCGGCGTCGATCGTGGCCGGCATCTTCGAAGTCACGGTTTCGACCGCTGCCAGAATTGCGACCTTTGGTTTGTTCACGCCGAGTGAGATGGCGAGATCAACAGCGTTCTGGCAGATGTCTACCTTGTCTTCCAACGTGGGGGATATATTGATCGCACCGTCTGTAACAATCAGGACCTTGTGATACGTCGGAATATCCATCACAAAGACGTGACTGATGCGACGGCCTGTCCGCAGTCCTCCTTCGCGTGACACGACCGCTGCCATCAATTCGTCAGTATGAAGGCTGCCCTTCATCAGAAGTTCTGCCTGTGCCGAACGCACTAATTCGACGGCCTTCGCCGCGGATGCATTGCTGTGTGGCGTGTCCACGATTTGAAAGCTGTTGAGGTTAATTCCCGCGGACTTGGCGGTGGCAGCTATCTTGTCGCGAGGCCCAACCAAGATGGGAATGATGATTCCCAGGTTCGCTGCCTCGACTGCACCAGACAGCGCCGACTCCTCGCATGGATGTGCTACCGCGGTTGGAATCGGCTTCATGTTCTTGCATGTCGCCAATATCTGTTCATATTTTCCGGTTCCGGTTTGGTCAGTCACGCTTTCATCCCCTGCACTACTCGCGAAGACGATGCTCGGGCTGCGGGGCCGGTTTCCCTCAGGAAGAACGACAGTATAATAGCAACCGCGACCCCCAGGAGCAACGGCGCAAAAGCCACCTGATAATGTTCCTTTTCCATACGACCGGCGCCGCCAGACATGTGTTGAAGAATCCATGCGAAGACCGGACCGAGCAGAGCGCTGAAGGTAAAGTTCAGAAAATTGACGACCCCGGTCGCCGTCCCTCCAAACTGCGGAGGGTTAGCTTCCTTGATCACGCTGTAAGGCAGCATCGCTGCACCGGATGCCACTCCGGCCATCAGACCGACGACGTAAGGAGGGAACACTCCTGTGCGACCGAAGAGTATCCAGGCCATGCATGCCATAAGCGCAGCCGCGCCTCCGATGATTACTGGCTTCCGTCGCCCGAGCCGATCGGAGATGAAACCCAGGAGCGGGCAACCGATGATCCAACCAAAGGGAACCGCGGACGAGCGCATAACCGCAGATGCGTAGTCGAGGCCATGGGCTTCCTGGAGATAGCGCACCCCCCAAACCATGTCGAAGATCGTGGTTGGGATAAAGAGCAGCCCGGCGATCAAACCGCACAGGATCGACTGCGGATTGCTGAAGACAACGCGGAAAGACGCGACGGTGGTACTCAACCAGTTGTCGAGCCGCTTTTCCTGTTTTTCCTTTGGTAAGAAAACGGCAAGGAGGAGGCCAATCCCCAGGCCGGCAATGCCCATGCCGATCCAGAAACGGTTCCACGCGAGGCCGCCGCCGATCATGGGTCCTACCACGAACTGCCCAGCCGACCCACCGGCCATTCCAAACATTTGTGTGGCACCGACCAAAGTGGCCGCGTTGGAAGCCGGAAAATTCTTGGTCGCGATGTAGATCGCACCTACAAGTGCAAAAACGCCGCCCGCACCCTGAAGCACTCTGCCCAGGCTCGCGACGTCGCTGCGGCCAGTAGCGAATAGCAGCGCCCCTAACCCAACCACAGCTGCGGCGACCGGCAGAACTCTTCGCGGCCCAAGCTGGTCCATAGCAGCGCCCGCCACCAGGCTGAACGGAGAATACCCGTAATAGAACAGGCCTACGATCGAGGCCACGCCGAGTGCGCTCACCCCGAAGGCTTCCGATAATTGCGGCATCATGACAGAGGGAGCCGAGCGGAGTGAATACTGATAAAAGTAGTAGATCGCGGTCAGCACCCATGCAAGGACAGCTATTCCCAGGCTCTTCCCAGTCTGCGGCCGGCTTTCTAATTGTGCTCTTACCTCTGCCATATACGTCCGTGCGACTGACGCTGAAGTTCGCGCCGCATGTTGCTGCTCTCTAACAGAGCACTTCAGATACCGCTTAACCCGTCTTTGGAAGTCTTTTTGTTACTTGAAGTCCACTTTTTGTCGCTTCATGTGTTGGTATAAGCGGGTGCCAGAGAACCTACAACTGGGGAAAACCCTAGTTGACCCTGATTACATGGTTTTCTAGGATCTCTTTCATTGACCAGTTCGTAGCTTTAAATTTTGCTTAGCGAATGTCGCCATGCCTACTGAGCGCAAATCGGAACTCTGCTCCGGTTATCGATGTCGAGACGCCAGCTCTGCCGTTATGCTCTTGGGCGCGGCGCTGACGCTGACTGGTTGCTTGGTAGGGCCGAACTACAAAAAGCCGGTACTGAAGGTAAACGACACTTGGGGCGTGACCAGCCCACAGATCTCTGCGCAGCCTCCTTCGGACAGCGCATGGTGGAAAGCCTTCAACGATCCAACGCTTGAACAATTGATCCAGCTCGCCTACAGTCAGAACCTGACGTTGCAGGTTGCGGGACTTCGGATCATGGAAGCTCGGGCCGCGCTCGGTGTCGCGATCGGCAATCAATATCCGCAGAACGAGGTGTCTGCGAGAGTAAGCCGAGTAGGTCTCAGCAACAATACGGTTAACAGACCACCTGATTTCACTCGAGATTACTGGAATCAGCAGGTCGGTTTTGACGCATCCTGGGAAGCGGACTTCTGGGGCAAGTACCGCAGAGCCGTCAAGGAGCAGAAGGCCGTTTATGTGAGCTCCATTGACGACTACCAGAACGCACTCGTCTCGTTGTGCGCCGAAGTCGCGCGGACCTACGTGGCTATTCGCACCTTCGAAGAGCTGATCGAGCAGGGCCGCCAGAACGTGCGCATTCAGGAAGAATCGCTGCGCATCACGGATGTGCGCTTCCGTAATGGGGCTACGTCCGAATTAGACGTAGCGCAGGCGCGGGAGCTGCTCGAGAGCACACGAGCGTCGATTCCTCAGTTCGAGATCGGCCTCGCTCAATCGCAAAACGCGCTCTCCACCTTGCTCGGTCAGCCCACAGGCTCGCTCCAGAATCTGTTGCAAGGACCGCGGACGATCCCGGCGGCACCGCCCCAAGTGGCGGTGAGTATTCCTGCAGATATGCTGCAGCGCCGTCCGGATATCCGAAGTGCAGAACTCGTCGCAATGGCACAATTCGAACGCATTGGTATCGCAAAGACGGAGCTCTATCCGCACTTCGTTCTCTCAGGTGCACTGGGAGTGCACTCGACCAACCCTGGTGTATCGCCCTTCAACTTTCTCGACCCCGCCAGCCTGTTCTATGCCGTGGGTCCGCGTGTGTATTGGCAACCCTTCTCTTACGGCCGCATCAGGAATCAAGTGCGTGTCGAGGATGCGCGATTTCAACAAGCTCTCACCACATTCCAGAACAGCGTACTCAAGGCGTCGCAAGAGGTGGATGACAGCATTATAGGATTCACCAAAACACTCGAGGCGACGTCTGCCGAGCAAAACGCGGTGACGGCGGCACGCCGGTCGGTCGAACTGGCCTCCATCCAATATCGGGAAGGTGCAGTCGATTACCAGCGTGTGCTCGATTCCGAACGAACGCTCTTGCAGGAGGAGAACAATCTTGTCAATCTGCGCTCGAACGCCGCGACGAACGTCATCAGTCTGTACAAGGCCCTCGGCGGCGGTTGGGAGATGAGCGTCGGTCAGCCTTTCGTCCCCAACGTAATCAGGATCGAGATGGAGAATCGCACCAATTGGGGCAATTTGTTCTCGACGCAGCCGACGACGGACTCGTCCAAAAAGTAACCGGCACCACCCGTGAGGTAAGAACATCATGGCCAGCAGATTTTCCAAGAAGTGGATCATCATTGCAGTCGTCATCGTGGCCGTTGGCATCCTGGCCTACCAATATTGGAAGTCAAAGCAATCGGCCCTGCCCGAGGGAATCGCGTCTGGCAACGGCCGTATCGAAGCCAAGCTCTCCGACGCCTCTGCGAAGGAGCCGCTCAGGGTCAAGAAAGTTCTGGTAGACGAGGGTGACCTGGTCCAGCCTGGTCAAGTGCTAGTGCAATTGGACACCTCGACGATCGACCAGGAACTGGCAAAGGACGAGGCCGCCGTCGCATCCGCCAGGGAGGATTTCGCCGCGGCTAACTCAGCCATCGCCGAGGCCAAGGCGGATATCGCTGTGGCCAACGCAGACATTGCTGGCACCAAGGCAGACGTCGCCTCGGCCAACGCCGCCATCGAGCAGCAACAGAGCGAGGTCCAACTCGCGCAGACCGAGGCCGACCGCCAGAGCAGGATGCTTGCGGAGAATGCGACGTCAAAGGCCGTGTATGACGTCCGCCAGACTGCCGTGCTTACGACGAAGGCAACGCTTAAGGACGTACAAGCGCGCGAGATCGCCGCGCAGGCGCGGGTGGGCGCCGCACAAGCAAAAGAGGGCGCCGCACAAGCACGGGCGGCCGCCGCACAAGCACGAGCTGACGCTGCACAGCAGCAGATCGGAGTGGCTCAGGGTCAGGTAGAAGTGACCAAAAGCCGCATTAAGGATGCAACCCTGATCTCGCCTGTGACCGGCCGGGTGCTCTATCGTTTGGTTGAACCGGGCGAAGTCCTCGGCTCTGGCGGTAAGGCATTGACGATCGTGGACCTGAGCGACGTTTATATGGAGATCTACCTCCCGTCCGATCAGGCCGCCCGGTTGAAGACAGGCGCGCCCGCGCGCATTACCGTCGACTACGAACCAAACCAAGCCGCTGCCGCGTATGTTAGCTTCGTGTCGCCTGAAGCACAGTTCACACCAAAACAGGTCGAGACAAAGAGCGAGCGCGAGAAGCTGATGTTTCGCGTCAAGATTCAGATACCTCCCGAGCTTGTCACGCACTACATCGAACGCATCAAGACTGGCGTGCGCGGTGTCGGCTATGTGAAGGTAACCCCCGACGCCACGTTTCCGGACTGGCTGGAAAAAGGCCTCATAAATCCGAAGACGAAGACGTCCGCGTTGGAGTCATCTCATTCTTCAGTGAAGTCCAACTAAGGTGCTCTATGGCAACAGCGGTTGAATACCCGTCCTCGCAGATCAAACCGGTCGCCTCGATTCGAGATGTCACGCACCACTACGGCAAAGTGCTCGCGCTCGATCGAATTTCGGTCGACATTCCATCGGGGATCATGGTCGGCGTCATCGGTCCGGACGGCGCCGGCAAGTCGACGCTTTTAGGGCTGATGGCGGGATCGAAAAGGATGCAGGAGGGACAGATCGACGTGCTCGGCGGCGACATGAGGCAACTGCGGCACCGGCGCGCCGTGTGCCCCAAGATCGCGTACATGCCGCAGGGTCTCGGCAAGAACCTGTACCTGGAGCTCAGCGTCCACGACAACGTGGACTTCATGGCGCAGCTCTTCGGCCTCTCCCCGAGTGAGCGCCCCGTTAAAGTCAAAGAGCTGCTCGATGCCACCGGGCTTGGGCCCTTTCCCGATCGTCCGGCGGGAAAGCTCTCGGGAGGCATGAAGCAGAAGGTAGGGCTATGCGGAGCCTTGGTCCACGACCCGGATCTCCTCATTCTTGATGAGCCGACCACAGGCGTAGATCCGCTCTCACGGCGCCAGTTCTGGGCGCTCATCAATGATATTCGTAAGACTCAGCCGAGCATGAGCGTCGTCATCGCGACAGCCTATATGGACGAGGCGCAGCAATGGGATTGGATCGTCGCGATGGACGAGGGGAAAGTCCTCGCGACAGGAACGCCAGCTGAACTCATGGAGCGCACGGGATCCAAAGATCTGGAGCACTGCTTCGTCGGTCTGCTCCCGGAAGAAAAACGCAAGGGACATGTGGAGCTCGTGATTCCGCCACGCTCCGTAAGCGACAAACCCGAAATCGCTATCGAGGCGAACGGCCTGACCAAGCGCTTCGGCAGTTTCACAGCCGTCGATCACGTGAGCCTGCAGATCGAGCGCGGAGAAATTTTCGGCTTTCTCGGCTCCAACGGCTGCGGCAAGTCGACGACGATGAAGATGTTGGTTGGACTCCTGCCTCCCACCGAAGGCACGGCGAAGATCTTTGGTAAATCGGTCGAAGCCGGCAGCATGGAGGTTCGCCGCAACATCGGGTACATGACGCAGGCGTTCTCGCTTTGGGGCGAGCTCACGGTGCGCGAGAACCTCATACTGGATGCACGTCTCTTTCACATCCCGCCCGACAAAGCCAAGGCGCGCATCGAGGACCTCGTCGAACGATTCGGCCTAGGTCCACATCTCGATGCGCTGGCTGACTCGCTGCCCATGGGCGTGCGGCAACGGCTCTCGCTGGCCGTCGCTGTGCTCCACGACCCCATATTGCTGATCCTCGACGAACCCACCTCAGGAGTCGATCCGGTTGCGCGCGACAGCTTCTGGGAGCTGCTGGTCCAGCTCTCTCGTGAGCAGGGTGTGACGATTTTTGTCACGACGCACTTCATGAACGAAGGCCTGCGCTGCGATCGCATTTCGCTGATGAATGCCGGCAAGGTGCTCGCCTGCGATGCGCCGCAGAAGTTGATCGAGGCGCGCGGCGCCAAGGATCTCGAGGAGGCGTTCATAGGCTACATGGAAGACGGGATCGCGCAGGAGGCAAAAGGTTCGATACAGGCGAAGATTGCGAGCGAGGTACCTGTGGCCGCAGCGTCCACTGCCGCTCCGGCACACGAGAAAGCGGCGTTTCCTCTGCCGCTGCGCAGGCTGATGGCCTATGCGCGTAACGAGGCGATTCAGATCATGCGCGATCCCATCCGGCTGACTTTTGCCTTCCTGGGATCGGCCGTCCTAATGCTGGTCTGCGGCTTCGGCATTACGTCCGATGTTGAGCATATTAAAGTGGCTGCCTTGGATCGCGATCAATCTCAGGACAGCCGGACGTACCTCGAGCAGTTCCGATCAATACCCCGATATTTCATGTGGCAACCTCCAACATTCTCCGACGAGGATGCTCTTAAACGTATGCAGCGGGACGAAGTCGCAGCCGTGGTCGAGATCCCTCCGAACTTCAGCCGTGACCTGCGTCGCGGCAACACTCCAGACGTCTTCATGCAGATCGATGGCGCGAATCCCTTCCGTGCCGAAACGATCAGGGGGTACATGGAGGGGGTCCAGAACACACTTCTTGCAGACCCGGACAATCGGCTCTATCAAGGGCCGACCAAGTACACCGCCAACTTCCAGGATCGCTACATTTATAACCCCACGTTCGAGAGTATCTACTCGATTGTCCCCAGCGTGCCGGCGATACTCCTCATCCTGATTCCAGCGGTTTTGATGACGGTCAGCATCGTGCGCGAAAAGGAACTGGGTTCGATCATCAATTTTTACGTAACGCCAACAGGACGGCTTGAATATCTGCTCGGTAAGCAACTGCCGTATCTTGTCATTGCCATGATCAACTTCTTCATTCTTGTGACGCTTGCCTTGATCGTGTTCGGTGTCCCTATAAAGGGAAGCTTTCTGCTTCTGGCGCTTTGCACGCTGATTTATGTCTTTGTCACAACAGGAATTGGAATGGCGACTTCGACATTCACAAGCACTCAAGTCGCCGCCGTGTTCGTCACGGCTATTCTCACGATTCAGCCATCGGTCCAGTTCTCAGGAATGTTGCAGCCGGTATCGACACTGGAGGGCAGTGCTGGTGCGGTGGGCTCCATCTGGCCCACAACGTACTACATGCACTCGAGCCTGGGCGCCTACACGAAAGGCCTAGGAGCCGATCTCATGTGGAACGACATGCTCATTCTCCTCTGCTGGATCCCCGTGCTCCTGTTCGTAAGCATGCTCGGGCTGAAGAAGCAGGAGAAGTAGAGAATGGACTCGCTCAAGAACATCTTCTGGCTTGCGATCAAGGAGCTTCGTAGCGTCCTGAGCGACAAGGTACTGGTGATGTTCGTGCTCTACGCATTCACGTGGACCATCTACCAGCAGGCGAGCGGCACGTCGAACGAGGTCAACAATGCCTCGATCGCCTTCGCGGACGAGGACCAGTCCGCGCTGTCGGAGGAGCTGATCAATGCATTCTATCCCCCTCGCTTTCAGCATCCAGTGAGGATTCGAACCGACGAAATCGAGCGAGTCATGGACGAAGGCCGCTTCATGTTCGTCGTCGTGATTCCACCCCAGTTTGAACGGGATTTGCGTGCCGGACGCCAGCCGGACGTCCAGGTGAACATCGACGCGACCGCCATGCAGCAGGCAGGCATCGGCGCCGGCTACATCCACAACATCATCACCCAACGGCTCGCGACCTATCTCAAACGCACGGATGTCGACACAAGCGGCCCCGTGAACCTCGTGCAGCGCAAGTTGTTCAATCCGAACGGTGTCTCGGCATGGTTCTCGAGCATCGTGGCCATCATGAACCAGATATCGCTGCTCACGATCGTGCTCACGGGAGCCGCGGTGATCCGCGAGCGCGAGCACGGCACGCTCGAACACCTCTTGGTGATGCCGCTCACCCCCTTCGAGATTGCAATGGCGAAGGTCTTGGCGAATGGTCTGGTGATTCTCGTCGCAACGATGCTTTCGCTGTTCCTCGTTGTACGAATGGTTCTAAAGGTGCCCGTCCAAGGATCGGTGGCACTGTGGTTCGTTGGCGTTCTGTTATATCTGTTCTTTGCGACGGCGCTCGGCGTGTTCCTCGGAACCATTTCGCGGTCAATGGCGCAGTTCGCGCTGCTGATCGTCCTGGTGGTTATGGTGGTTCAGCTTCTTTCAGGCGGATCGACTCCCGTTGAAAGCCAGCCCGGCTGGTTGCAGGCGATCACGTATTTCCTGCCGTCACGGCACTTCGTCAGTTTCTCGCAGATCATCATCTACCGCGGCGGCGGACTAGCGGCCGTGTGGCGCAACTTCGCAATGGTAGCGGTGATTGGACTGGCGTTCTTCTCATATAGCGTTGCGCTCTTCCGCAAGTCGATCGCAGTCACGAAATAATCAGGGACACGACACCAGATATGCGTAACCGTGAGGATTCCGGAAGTAACGCTAGAACGGAAAGTAGCTTGTCAGGAGGCAACCATATGGCAAAGCAAGTCAAAGGCAACGCCAGCATCAAGCTAAAGCTGGCACGGAAGGAATACGAAAAGGAACTCGTGGGACTGCAGGCCGAACTCTGCCATTTGCAGGAATGGGTCAAACACGAAGGCGAGCGCATCATCATTGTCTTCGAAGGCCGCGACGGTGCTGGAAAGGGTGGGGCCATTAAGGCAATCACAGAGCGCGTGAGCTCCCGCGTTTTCCGTGTAGTGGCGCTGCCCGCCCCCTCCGATCGAGAGAAAAGCCAGATGTATATGCAGCGCTATATTCCGCATTTTCCAGCCGCCGGTGAAATTGTGATCTTCGACCGCAGTTGGTACAACCGCGCCGGAGTGGAACCGGTGATGGGATTTTGCACTGAGAAAGACCATCGCCGCTTTCTTGAACTTTGCGCCATGTTTGAAAAGTACGTTGTGGAAGGAGGGATCAGGCTAGTCAAACTCTGGCTGGAAGTAAGCAACGAGGAGCAAGAGCGGCGGTTTAAAGCACGCATCGAGGACCCGCTGCGCCAGTGGAAGCTTAGCCCGACGGACCTCCCATCCCGCGAACGGTGGTACGACTACTCGCGGGCACGGGATCAGATGTTCCAAGCTACAGATACAAGGGATTCTCCGTGGTATATTGCGCGGTCGGACGACAAGAAGCGGTTGCGCCTCAACTGCATCAGCCACCTCTTAGGCTTGATTCCATACAAAAAGCTCCCGCGGAAGAAAATCAAGCTGCCTAAAAGATCGATGAAGCGAGCGTACGATGATCAGGTTTCTCTTAAAGGGAGAAGATTCGTACCCGAGAAATATTGAATGTCGGGCTCAGAAAATCGAAGTTGGAGGAATCACACCTTGGATGTTTTCAGCATTTCCGAGAGTTTCACGCGGTACTGCCCGCGAGAGGATTCCCCTTCCGCGAGGTCGAACTCAAAACATGACGTCCTTCGGGTCGGTGGTCATCGGTTTGTCAAGCACCAGACCGCGCCGCATGGTTGCGATTGTCAGTCGTCCTTGATGCGACGCGCGACTCGCTCCATTCGCAGTGCTTACCACATCGACCAGCACACGGAAGGATTCCTGCTGCGAACCGCATCAAAGTTCGCCTCGGTTAGGGCAGAGCATTTCGTCGCGCCAAAGAACCCTCGGATTATTCCTAGAGCAATGTGCGGCCTTCCGCCACTGGGGAAATCCCCAGTATGCTGGACGCCCGAGATATTGGCTACGCAAGCATTGTGGGAGAAAGAACTGTGAATCTTGACACCGGTGTCTCACAGCTTTAAATATCGTCTACTGGCATTTCTGCTAGGTCTTTCGCAGGTAAGGGCAGCGGTATGATTGTGCCTCCGTCGGTCGCAGTTTCACATGTACCGGGAACATCGTTCCTTTACACGAGCACAAAAGGGGGCATCCATGGAACTGCAACTCAGAGATACAAGACTTCTCCCTCTGGTTTGTTTACTTCTGTTGGTCTCAACACTGGGTGTCGCTCAGCAGTTCAAGACGGAAGGGCAGACCAATAAGAACGAACCTACATCGACAGCGGACAATCTCAAATCGATCACTTTCAAACCCGTCGGCGAAGGTGGAAAGCGCGTTTCCGTCGTTATCAGAACCAGTGAAGAGATGCGCGAGAAAGAGGGATTGCCAAAAACCATTACAGTAGGATTCAACGGAGAACCTGTTGACTTCAAACGCAAGAGAGGCGGTAAATACGAAGCTACCGTCCGCCTAAAGGGTGACGAAGCGTTGGACACAACTGAGACTCTGGATTTAGCGCGTGGTTCGATCCGCGAGGAGCATTACACACGCGCGGCTGCTGTAATGGTGCTCCGCTGTAATACCAGGGCTGTACCTTGTGACCAGAACTGCAGAAGTGCAAAGTCTCACGCCCCTTGCATGATGTGTCTAAATACGTGTGGCATAGAGTGGAAAAGTAGTAGCAAGAAATGAACAGGGCTGCTCTCGCGGACCACACCTCCGGGCGAACCGCGATGGCCCAGCAAGCTAGCTGCCAGTGTGTTAAGCGAATCTACAGACTTAGGGGTTTCCCTAATTGATTTCACAGGTTGTCCGGCGTAAGACTGACTGACAATGGAAGTTCCCCGAAGATTGTAAAAACGGGGTTTGCACCGCGATCTCAAGCGCCTTGATTTCCGTCCTGACCTCGGTCTATCATCTGACCCAATTGCTGGGGCCTTTCAGCTGTTCTACCAGTCGGATCGCGCTCGAAGAGCGGGCCAAATCCAAATGGCGTAAAGAGCAAGCAGAGCAAGAATGCTTATGAGATCGAATCCCTTCTGCTGGCGCCACACGATTCTGTGAGGGGCACACCTCGACCGCCGTCAGTTTTTGAAAAGTTGCGGATATCTTTTGACAGCCTTAGTCCGCGAATCCGGCCAAAAAGGAGCACGACTATGACACCCGTGGCAGCACCTGAACAAGTCCACCATCCCTTGAGTACATATGGACCCGCGAGATCCACCATTGCAGGAACACCTCTCAACGCGGACGAGTTGCACAAAACCCACGCCTATTGGCGCGCCTGTAATTACCTGATGCTGGGCATGATCTACCTACAGGACAATCCGCTGCTGAAGGAGCCTCTTAGAACGGAGCACATCAAGAGTCGGCTTCTGGGGCATTGGGGCGCGAGTCCCGGGTTGGCATTTATCTATATTCACCTGAACCGCCTGATCAAGAAATACGATCTAGACATGATCTTCCTCGCGGGGCCTGGACACGGAGCGCCGGGAGTTCTCGCTCCAGTTTATTTGGAAGGTGCATATTCGGAAATCTATACGGATAAGAGCGAAGACGAAGATGGCCTGCGGGCGTTCTTCAAACAATTTTCCTTTCCGGGCGGCATCGGAAGTCACTGCACGCCGGAAACACCCGGGTCAATCCACGAAGGAGGAGAACTTGGGTACGTACTCTCGCACGCGTGTGGCGCTGCCTTCGATAATCCGGAACTGATTGTTGCAGCCGTTGTCGGCGATGGAGAGTCGGAAACCGGGCCACTTGCCACGTCGTGGCAGATCAATAAGTTCCTGAACCCGATCCGAGACGGTGCAGTCCTCCCCGTGCTGCACTTGAATGGCTACAAGATCAATAACCCGACGCTCCTCTCACGCATAAGCCACGAAGAACTGGAGAGTTTTTTCCGAGGCTACGGGTGGACGCCGTACTTTGTGGAGGGCTCCGATCCAGAGAGTATGCACCAGGCGATGGCTGCGACCATCGAACACTGCGTTTCCGAGATCAGGAAATCTCAAAACGAAGCTCGCCATTCCGGAGTAGCTGAACGGGTGCGCTGGCCCATGATCGTGTTACGGACGCCAAAGGGATGGACCGCTCCAAGTGAGATCGACGGGCACAAATTGGAAGGCTCCTGGCGGGCGCATCAAGTTCCGATGGCGGATGTGAAGAAGAACCCAGAACGTCTACATCAACTGGAAAACTGGATGCGGGGGTACAAGCCGGAAGAGCTCTTCGACGAACGCGGAACCTTAGTTCCGGAGCTCAAAGAACTGGCACCGACTGGCGCGCGAAGAATGGGCGCTAATCCTCACGCGAATGGAGGGCACCTGAAGAAGGCTCTCCGTCTGCCGGCATTCCAGGAATACGCTTGCAAGGTAGATAAACCAGGCACACAGGAGGCAGAAAACGCGCGTCCGCTGGGCGCTTTCCTCCGCGACGTGATGAAGCTGAACATGAAGAACTTTCGTGTCTTCGGCCCGGACGAAAACACGTCGAACAAGCTGAATGATATCTACGCGGTTAGCAAAAAGTTCTGGATAGAGGAATATTTTCCCGAAGATGCTGATGGCGGCGAGCTAGCTCCTGACGGACGAGTGATCGAGATGCTTAGCGAACATACCCTTGAAGGCATGCTCGAAGGCTACTTGCTCACCGGGCGCCATGGATTCTTCTCTTCTTATGAGGCATTCATTCATGTGATTGACTCTATGTTCAATCAGCATGCTAAGTGGCTCTCCATTTGTAATCATCTGTCATGGCGCGATAGCATTGCGTCGCTGAACATGTTTGTCACATCCACGGTTTGGCGGCAGGACCACAACGGTTTCACTCATCAGGATCCCGGGTTCCTCGATGTAGTCGTGAATAAGAGCGCGGAAGTCACACGCATCTATTTACCGCCTGACGTTAATTGCCTCTTATCCGTGGCCAACCACTGTCTGAAGAGTGAGAACTACGTCAACGTTATCGTTTGTGACAAACAGCTGCATCTTCAGTACATGGATATGGACGCGGCAATCGCCCACTGCACTAAGGGCATCGGAATCTGGGAATGGGCGTGTACTGATGAGGGTAGCGAACCAGATGTGGTAATGGTCTCCGCCGGCGATATACCCACACAGGAAGCTCTTGCGTCGATTTGCCTGCTGCGGGACGAGTTTCCCGATATCAAGGTCCGTTATATCAATGTGATTGATCTCTTTAAACTCCAGCCCAGTACGGAACACCCCCACGGCTTGTCCGATCACGACTTCGATTCGCTCTTCACCGTCGACAAGCCGATCATCTTCAACTTCCACGGGTATCCGTGGCTCATTCACCGTTTGGCTTACCGGCGAAAAAATCACGACAACATGCATGTGCGTGGCTATAAGGAACGAGGCAACATCAATACACCGCTGGAGCTAGCGATATCTAACGAAATTGACCGCTTCAGCCTGGCAATGGACGTCATCAAGCGTGTGCCGAGGTTGCAGCCTGTCGGAGCGCACGCCATGGAACGCTTCCGCAATATGCAGATTGCATGCCGGAACTACGCTTACGAGCACGGGACCGATATACCCGAGGTGGCTGGCTGGAGATGGCCGCACTAGAGTCCCTTCACTGATGCTCTCATGCACGGCCCGAGGAAGTGGACGATTTCTGCAAGAGGGAAGCTCCGAATGAGCCGGCGCACCAATCCTCACGAAGGAGGAACAGATGGGTACAAGCGCGCGCGTGGCACCAAAACCGAAGATAGTGAAGATAGATGCTGCAAGACTCCTCGAACATTACGGATGTGGCCCTATCCAGTTCATGGCAGAGGACGGGCTATACCAACGACATCTCCACTTCGACAATGTTACAGACGACAAAGACATCGGACCACGCGAACGCTTTGACGCTGCCGCGCGTTCTGTGCGGGACGTTCTTTCGCAACGATGGGTGCTTACCGAGAAAACCTACGAAGAGAAGAATGCCAAACGTGTGTACTACCTCTCGATGGAGTTTCTTCTCGGCCGCTCCCTGGCAAACAATTTCACTAACCTTCTTCTCGATTCTCTTGTCGCAGAAACGGCAAAGAAAAACGATGTGGATCTCCTTTCGCTGCTGGAACAAGAGGATGATGCAGGCCTGGGTAACGGAGGACTTGGCCGTTTGGCAGCCTGTTTTCTTGATTCCATGGCCACTCTGCAGCTTCCGGCCATGGGCTACGGCCTGAGATATGAATATGGCATGTTCAAACAACTCATTGAAGACGGCTGGCAACAAGAGAAGCCGGACAATTGGTTGCGTCATCCGGATCCTTGGGAAGTCGCGCGGCCGCACGAGAAGGTCGAAATCAAGCTGAATTCTTCGTTTGAGTTGCAGAGTGGATCCTTTCGACTGATTCGCGGAAGACCGTCCACGTTGTGGGGCATACCTTTTGACCGTCCAGTAGTTGGCTATGGGGGTAAGAACGTAAACACACTTCGGCTCTGGGCAGCGAAGAGTACAGATTTTTTCGACTTCCAGAGCTTTAGCCGCGGCGATTTTGTTGCTGCACAAACGGGGGATCTTGCGGCTGAGTCGATAACGCGTGTTCTGTATCCAGACGACACTACAAGTTTGGGCAGAACGTTGCGGCTCGTACAGGAATATTTTCTAGTGGCTTGCTCACTGGCGGATCTCATCCGACGCTTCCGCCGGAATAACGCAGATTGGAGCACGTTACCAGAAAAGGTCTCGATCCAGTTGAATGACACGCACCCGGCAATGGCGGTCCCCGAGATGATGCGCATCTTGTTGGATGACGCACACCTTGAATGGGATCACGCATGGGAGCTCACGCAGCAGACGTTAGCCTATACGAACCACACGCTACTCCCCGAAGCTCTCGAGAGGTGGCCCGTTGAATGGTTTGAGATATTGCTACCGCGTCATCTGGAGATCATTTACGAAATCAACCGTCGTTTGCTTCTTGCGATCCAGAACCGGTTCCCCGGCGATAGTCAACGCGTTGCGAGCATGAGCCTGGTGGAAGAAGGTCCTCAGCGCAAGATTCGCATGGCCAATCTAGCCATCGTCGGTTCGCACAGCACCAATGGGGTCGCCGCGATTCATTCCAACCTGCTGAGGGCGACGACGGTAAGAGACCTCGCCGAGATGTTTCCGGAACGGTTCAATAACAAAACAAATGGCGTCACGCCTCGACGCTGGTTAATCCTCGCCAATCCCTCTCTCTCCGCAACCATCACCGAAGCTATTGGAAGTGGCTGGATTACAGATCTCGACCAGCTAAGCAACCTCAAGCCGCTTGCCACTGATCGGGCCTTTCGAGACGCATTCCTCAAGGCTAAACGCGAAGCCAAAGTTCGGTTTGCAGAATGGCTGGTGACGAGCACCGGGCAAACGGTGAATCCGGACTCGATATTTGATTGTCAGGTCAAACGGATTCACGAATACAAGCGGCAGCTGCTGAATGCCCTGCGGGTTGTCGTGCTTTACAACCGTATCCGGGAAAACCCAGACATTGCCATAGCGCCACGAACGTTTTTCTTCGCCGGCAAGGCAGCGCCGGCGTATCAACTGGCAAAGCTGATCATTAAATTCATCAACAACGTTGCCAGCACGATCGACGGTGACCCTGCCGTTCGCGGCCGTCTGAAGGTTATCTTTTTACCGGACTATCGCGTCTCGCTTGCAGAGCGGTTGATTCCAGCTGCCGATGTATCAAATCAGATTTCAACGGCTGGCTACGAAGCCAGTGGTACGAGCAACATGAAATTCATGATGAATGGTGCTTTGACCATTGGTACACGAGACGGCGCTACGATCGAAATGGTCGAAGAGGCGGGCGAGGAAAATTTCTTTCTGTTTGGGCTGACAGCAGGTCAGGTCGCGGAAAGCCGCGCGTGGTATAGCCCGCGCTGGCACTACGAAAACGAACCGGAAACGCGCGCTGCATTGGACTTGATTTTCTCTGACTTCTTCAGCCGCTACGAACCGGGAATCTTCTCATCCCTCCGCGACGTACTGCTGATTAATGGGGACTACTACATGCACCTCGCGGACTTCAGATCTTATCTTGAGGCAGACCAGAGGATGCTTGGCTTGTACGCTCAGCAAGACGAGTGGGCGGGCAAGGCCATTTTGAATATCGCGAGTTCGGGCAGGTTCTCGAGTGATAGAACGATCAGGCAGTATGCAGAAGACATATGGAACGCCGTACCGTGCCCAGTGGTATGAACGCGGCAGCACATGTAGGTCCGATCACGATCTTCTCTGCGTGACGGAGAAAGGCAGAGACGAACATGCCGACAACCGAATCGTCATCGAATGTCTCTCGCTCCCCTTTGATTGTTACGACGATCGGGAGAGCCGCTCCTCTCGGGGCCACGGTCTCTCACGAGGGCGTTAACTTTAGCCTTTTCTCCCGCAAGGCTTCAGCTGTTGAGTTGCTGCTCTTCAACGATGAAGCTGATGCGCGGCCTACGAATGTGATCAGTTTCGATCCGTTTGAGAACCGCACATATCACTATTGGCATGTGTTTGTGCCCGGCATTCGCCCCGGACAGCTCTACGGGTATCGAGTCCACGGCCCATTCGACCCTGATAGCGGTCTGCGTTTCGATGCGGACAAGGTTCTTCTCGATCCCTATGGGCGCGGCGTGGTTGTCCCACAAAACTACAACCGAGAGGCTGCACGCCAGCGAGGAGACAATACTGCAACCGCGATGAAGAGTGTCGTAGTTGATCCCTCGGCATACGACTGGGAAGGCGATAAACCGCTCCGCCAACCATCAACGCTGACGATTATCTATGAGATGCATGTAGCGGGGTTCACCCTTCACCCTAGTTCAGGCGTTGATGAGAAGACCCGCGGCACCTATAGGGGATTGATCGAGAAGATCCCGTATCTTCATGAACTCGGGATCACCGCAGTGGAACTCTTGCCCGTGTTCCAGTTCGATGCCCAGGATTGCCCACCGGGGCTTGTCAATTATTGGGGTTACGCACCCATCTCGTTCTTTGCGCCGCATCAAGCCTATAGCTCATGTAAGGACTCTCTAAGCCCAGTCAACGAGTTTCGTGACATGGTGAAAGCACTGCACCGCGCAGGAATCGAAGTCATCCTCGACGTCGTGTTCAATCACACCGCGGAAGGTGGGCACGACGGGCCAACGCTCTGTTTTCGCGGGATCGGCAACAGCGCATATTACCTATTGGATCAAGACCGTTCACGATATGCCAACTACAGCGGGACTGGAAACACGCTCAATGCCAATCATCCCATCGTGCGCCGCATGATCGTGGATAGTCTTCGCTATTGGGTTGAAGAAATGCACGTGGACGGGTTCCGCTTCGATCTAGCGTCTATCCTCGCACGCGATACCAGCGGGAAGTTGATGTCCAATCCACCCATTCTTTGGGATATCGAGTCGGATCCGGCTCTTGCCGGGACAAAGATGATCGCCGAAGCCTGGGATGCGGCTGGGCTCTACCAAGTGGGCAGTTTTGTCGGGGATAGTTGGAGAGAGTGGAACGGGCGCTTTCGTGACGATGTAAGAAGTTTCTTTCGCAGCGAGGACGGCTCCTTGCGGCGTTTCGTTGACAGGATTCTTGGCAGCAGCGAAATATATCGCTGGAAAGAACGTGAAGCCGAGCAGAGCGTGAACTTCGTAACGTGCCATGATGGATTTACTCTTAACGATCTGGTCTCCTTTAACTTGAAACATAACGAAGCCAATGGTGAGGGCAACCGTGACGGAGCGGACGATAATCGTAGTTGGAACTGCGGCGTCGAGGGCCCTGCCGACGATCCTGCTATCGAGAAACTCAGGAATCGACAGGTTAAGAACTTCCTGACCGTCACTTTGCTTTCGTTCGGCATGCCCATGATCACGATGGGCGACGAAGTCCGGCGCACGCAGCATGGCAACAACAATGCGTATTGCCACAATGACGAGAGCGTGTGGTTCGATTGGGCATCCCTTGAAGAGCACGGGGATGTGCACCGGTTTGTGAAGTTATTGATACAGAGACGGCTATTGCGGGATATTGGTCCCGAGCGTCAGCGAATGACTTTGACCCAGTTGATCAGCCGGGGCTTAAAAGGCTGGCATGGAGTAAAACTCGATCAGCCGGACTGGAGTGATTATTCGCATAGTGTCGCCCTCAGCGTAGAGTTGCCCGAGGAGAATCTACTTGTCTATTTCATCTTCAATGCCTATTGGGAGCAGCTCGAATTTGAACTTCCAGTAATCGCGAACGATCAGACGTCCTGGCACCTATGGATTGATACTTACCTGGATTCTCCGCAAGATATCGTCGAGTGGCAAAAAGCACCTGCAATTCTGGACCGTACTTATAGGGCGGGGCCTCGGTCTGTCGTCGTTCTCTGGACAAGTCATGGCACTCAGACTCTTCAAGAGACCGGCTACGCGACCGTAAGGCATCCTGTAGACGCTAACTTTCCCTCTTCAGGGAACCTATGCAGCCATGACTGACTTGAGAGCTTCGGAGGGTTGCTTTAGTTCCAGTAGCATCTCTCCTAACTGTTCACGCGCTGGGGCGAGCGGTCCCGGGGTGGCAGCGCTCCTTTCGGTCTGATCTTCCACTTCGGCGGCGGTGCGCATCGCTGCGAGCGGATCAGTGGCACTCCTTCAGCAAAGGCTAACCACGCCGCGACTTCCTGGCGCTGGATTGCTACCTGGTTGGCCCAGTACGGCTCCTTCATCTTGTTCAGCTTGTCGCGACTTTGTTCTAGGGAGTCGATGGCCGGAGCGTGCCGTGGCGCGGCAGGGCGGGAACGAGTGAATGACTAGCTGGAGGCCCGGCGCCGATACCAATAGATGAACACCGCAGCAAGAATCAGAACCGCAGCGCTTTTGCGAACAAACAGCGATTGAGCTTGAGCCCAACTGCGGGTTCGACACCTCCGTATATAAAGAAGATTGGCGCGGCGTTTCAATAGTGACCGAAATGGTCCTGGCCGATTTTTCAAGAAGCACTTGAGTTCACTTAGTGACCGTCAACAACAATGAGCCTTGCATACCCAGTTCCGCACATCCCATAGATCGCTCCCGACTTGCATGCTCCGGCGGAATACTTGTAACATCCAGTCTTTTTTGCCACTACGGAAACGGAACGATCAGAGCCGCCGATTATGGCTCCTGCCGGTTCAAACGGCGATGCGGGTCCCAGGTCGACAACGAAACCTATCTCCTTATCTGTGCTCTTCCATTGCACGGTTGTTCCTGTCTTCACGCAGAAGAGTGCATTCCCTTTGGCGTTCTGGGTCATCGCTGTGGCGGAAGCCGCACTCGAAGTCCTTTTCACGTCGACGACACATGGATTCGAAGCTGATCCGCAGGTGTTACCCGCATTGCACAGTTGTGCAGGATTTGTCTCTGGGCAAGCATATTTGCTGCTCTTCGATTGGGCGCTTCCATAGTTGGTCAGGGAAATGACCGATAGCAGGAGTGCTGCGGAGCTGTTTACGATACATTGCTTCATTTCCATAGCAACCTCACAAGGTTCCGTTTATACCCACGCCGCAGATCTGACACTTAGGAATGTCGAGCATCATTCCATGAAGAAATTGGCACATGCCGGCAGCCGCATCACACCTCAGTTGCTGGCTGTTCCCTTCCAGTCGATAATGCCGGACAGCCTCCAGGGGTTTTGATTCAGTTCCAACTGCAACTCGCCTTCCTTGTTCAGGATTAACTGTGCCAGGGGATAGAGTTGCCCTGTGCTCTTGCTCTTGTCCTGGTCGTTGAGGTCGAACTGTCCAGCGGTTAGATTGAACGACTGCGATTGGCTGTCGGCCCAGGCTTCACCAAACGTGATCTGACGATTTGTTACAAAAACAATCTTTCTACCAGTCGGGGTCGGGGTCATCTTGATGTAAGCGCAGTCATATCCGAGCGTGCCCGTGATCTCGATATGACCTACGGCTTTCATCTTGCTCAGCGCGGTCACCAGACCCTGGTTCTGTCCTTTCTCGAATGCCTGCACGAGGACTGTTCTGTCCGCCGGCGTCGAGAACTCGTAGATATTCAGGGTGATGCCGATATTTTGTCCCATTTGAGTGCCGGTACCAAACGCCTGGGCATCGATGGTTTCGTACTTGTCTCTGGCCGAAACTGGAGCAACAACGATCGTAAGTAATCCAGCAACCATGAGACTGATAGTGACTGTCTTAGAAAGATTCGAACGGATCTGCATAATATTCTCCTTTCACGACTGAACTGCAACAGAGGAGCCCTTCGACCCTACAGATGGCTCGGGGATTTGGTTACTAGCGCAAATAGTTGAGTGCGAAGAAAAAATAGATCAACGAACAATAGGAGTCGCCGAGTCTCTCGGGGCCTTTTTACATCCCAGAGCCGTTACGCGCGTTCGTTTTGCTATACCGAGCGAGTAGGGCCTAAGAAATCTCAATGGCCCATAAATCGCTTCCTACTTCACCAGTTCGACCTCACTCGGGCGCCAAGTCTTGTCGAAAAATGACGGTTTCGGGCTGTAAAGGCGCAGAAGCATGAACCAGCCCTTCCCCGGCATGGTCTGAATCCAGTTCCCGCCCTTAGCGTCAGCTGGTTTGGAGGGGCCAAAGTAAATTGTCGTGGAGCCGTCCGAGTTCGCAACTGCGGCGGGTGAGGGGTACGTCTGACTCCCTGCACGCGGGTAGCGTTGCGGCGTATGCAGCATCGAGCGCGTCTGATTGTCGTACAGGGTGAACGACCAAAACTTGGCAGCGGGTATGTCTGGCGGCAACACCCCCTTGTAGGTCTTGCCACCGTCATAGGGGTTCTTATCGGAATCGAGGAAGCCCATCAGATACTGCGAGCCGACCATGGGTAACCGCATGATCATGCCCGGCGAGTCCATCGTGTAGCCATAGTAGAAGGCCGTTCGGGAGTCGAGCGTCCGCGCGCCAGTCGGCGGAAACGGTTTGAACCCCTCCTTGGTAATCAGGAGGTGGCGTCTCGAAATTGTAACCACCCTGCCACAACATGTTGGCCCACATCGAATCTGGGTAGTATGCCCAACCGGGATATTCGGAGGCACGCCAGTTCAGCGCCCGTCCGGCAGCATTGCCTACGGCCGCTGCATCGGTGAGGATCTTGCGCGTCTTTGCGTCCGGACTGAAAGGCTTACCCTTCACGATGCCAATGGCTGCCAACTGGCCCATGAGTTCCGGGTTGAACGAAGTCGCCGGCTCCAACTGCACCAGTTCATTGAGCATCTCGAAATAGGAAAAGTCGTTGGGGGGAATCGTGTTGAAGGATTTTCCACTGGCTTCGACAAACTTCGTCTCCGGTACAGGCGGGTTTGGCGCCAGCATGACATGACCTTGAAGTGCCGAGGCAATGCTGGTCCCGACACCACCCGGCGTGTACGGATAGATCTTCAGCGACTTCTTGATCAGGGCAACGGAAGGCTTTGGATCGTTGTTGTCCATGAAGGCGCGGACCGCATAGAGGACATGGTTTGTTTTCGAACGCGCAACATAGAAACCGCCGTCTGGTATCGGACCGTCATAGTCCGGTGGCAGGATCAGATACTTGCCCCCTTCTCCACGGTCGGGGCCAGGAGCACCGATGTCGATGATCCAGCCGAACCACATGTCGTTGAGAGTGCCAAGGGCCATTGGGGGCACCTCGATGACCAACGGGCCTTTCGTCAGGTCGAGAGTGGCGACAGTGTAGATGGTATCGGCATTGGC
>NZ_KN050792.1:0-6787 GCF_000745965.1 Edaphobacter aggregans DSM 19364
CCACAAGATCACCATCAAGTGGAAGTTCACAAGGAAGCTGGCACGCCTGAAACTGAACTACTCATTCAAGCGGTCACAGTACTAGTCCCGCCATAGTGCGCTCACGGATCAGTTCCCTCTCAAACTCTGCCAGTGATGCGAAGACGTGAAAGATCAAGCGTCCTGCGGCATGGCTCGTATCGAACTTCTCCTTCAGCGAGACGAAAGCGACCTTGCGCCGCTGGAGAGTATTCACAATCTCCAACAAGTCGGCTAACGATCTTCCCAGACGATCGAGACGCCAAACTACGAGCGTGTCTCCCTCATCCAGCCGCTCAAGGCATCGGGTCAGCTCGGGCCGATCGACATTCCGCCCACTGATCTTCTCTTCGTAAATCCTTTTGCAACCGGCTTTCTTCAGCTCCGCGAGCTGTGCCGCGTTCGTCTGGTCGTCCGTCGAAACGCGTGCGTATCCAATCACCATGAGAAAAAGATATCACAAATCATGTCATATTCTATTTGTTTGTGACGTGAGTTGTGGCATGATTTAGAAGGATTCAGAACTCGTATCAAAAGACGGTCCAGAAACGTTCCATAAACCGTCGTTTTTGATATCCGATCACAGAGCAGGAGGATTCACATGAATATACCGCGCATCACGCCGCTCGATGATGACACCGCTCCGTTCGACTCCAACGAATTCGACGCGGGCTATCTCGCCCGCCTTTCCGGTGAACCACAGTGTCGCGGAGCAACACGAGGCTGGCGAGCTGGCTGGGCCGATGCTGACGCGGGATGCCGCAGCTCGCAGGAGTCCTCGTTCAGGCGGATAGCCTAACAAAGGAACAGCTATGAGGCGTAAGAAGGTCCTAGTCTAGAATGGGTGTCTAAAAGGCTTTCAAATTCCGAAAGGTGAAGCCACAGTCGTCGACAGCATCCAATTAGCTGGAGATGTCTCCATGTCGAATCAAATTAAATTGTGCGCATTTTCTGATCACCTTCGACGGGACGAGGGGCGAGATCCCTACGCGGTGTCCTGCTCGATCGTAGGAGAGAGCTGATGGGCTTTCTTGGAGTGACCCGCAGATTCGCGAGTAAGGAAGATCTTACGTCTGCTCTCATCATGGGAGGGATTTCCTTGGCTCACTACGGAAGAGCGGTCGGCACAGTGGACAGAGCTCCAGGCGAGATTAGTGATTTACGGCAAATTTCCCGCAGACTCTGCGCATCACTGCCCTACTAGTTCCACACTTCGAGAGAGACTGTCCTCGTTCCAAACGAATGCTTCTGTTCCTTACTGCACTACCGAGAAGCTCTCGTGCAGTGTGGCTGTCGAACTGTTGCCGACCCATACGTCGAAGTTGGAAGATTCTGCAACCCATCCGTTCTTTGCGGCGCTCCAATAGGTTCGCTCCGCGGGGCCGACCGTGAAGCTGATCTCCTGTTTTTGCCCAGGCTGCAGCGTGACACGACGGAACCCCTTCAACTCACGAACAGGTCTCGATGCCGAACCGAATCGCTGATGGAGATAAATCTGCACCACTTCGTCGGCTGCTCTTGCGCCAGTATTTGCAACCGTGACCGTTGCCGTGATCGAACCGTCAAGGGGAGCGGTTTTAGTGCTTAGGCGAAGATCGGAGATAGAGAAGGTCGAATAGCTCAACCCATAGCCAAAGGGGTAGAGAGGTGAGGTTGGAGCATCCCAATAGCGAGAGGTAAATTCGGGCGAATCATAAGGCTTATGCGACGTCGTATGCGCGTAATAGATTGGAATCTGACCAACAGCGCGGGGCCACGTGACCGGCAGCTTGCCGCCGGGTACCGCATCACCCACCAGAAGATCAGCAACTGCATTCCCAGTTTCCGTGCCGCCGAAGTAGCAATCCATAATCGCTGGGATATGTTCTGAAGCCCACGAAAGATCGAGCGGCCGGGTGCTGAAGAGCAGCAACACGATAGGCTTACCGAGCGCTTGAATCTTCTCGAGAAGCTCCTGTTGCTTGCCGGGAAGGCTGAGCGACGAACGTGAGGAGTACTCGAAGTCCATGATGGTTAGCTCTCCAAGGGCCATGATCACCACGTCGGATTTCCCGGCTAGCTGGAGCGCGCTCTTCATCTGACGATCCGCCTCTTCTGGTGTCCAGGGCGTCTGTATCTTCGGACCAATAAGCCCATCGAACGAGGAGGGGAATGCCTTGGCTATTTGCACGCCCCCTGCATAGGCCACTTGGGAGCCAGGAAGTTTTGCGCGGATACCTTCGAAGACAGAGACTGCGTCTTCTGCTTTTGCGGTCAGGCTCCACGGCCCGTTCATGTCGCCTTTGCTGTTGCCGAGCGGTCCAATCACGGCAATTCGCTTTGTCGTCTTTGCCAGCGGCAGAAGATCGCCTTCGTTCCGAAGCAATACAACAGAACGCGTGGCTGCAACTCTCGCTATCTGACGATGCTTCGCTAGCATCTCAGCGTGGGTCTGTTCGGTAGCATCCGCATAAGGGTTCTCAAAGAGTCCAAGACGATACTTCGCAACCAGTATGGGGCGGACGAGATCATCGAGCTGGGTAAGGGTGAGTTGCCCTTGATCGAGCAGAGATTTCATGCGCTCCAAATAGGTTGCGCTCCCCATATCCATATTCACGCCGGCCGTAGCCCCACGTAGCGCCGCGTCCGTGCTGTCGCGTGCGAAGCCTTGCGTGACCAGACTGCCGACGGCAAAGGCATCGCTCACCACGAATCCTTTGAATCCCAATTCTGTTCGCAGAATATCCCGTAGAAGGTGTATGTTGCCGCTCGCGGGAACGTCGTTTAGGTCCATGTACGCGCTCATGACGGTGTCCGCGCCCGCTTCCACTCCTGCACGAAACGGAGGAAGGTAGACGTTCTGCATCCGCTCTTCCGGAATGTAAACAGCGTCGTAGTCCCTGCCACCTTCCGCAGCTCCGTAACCCGCGAAATGCTTCAAGGTTGCCATGAAGGGCCGCGGATTCTCTGGCGTTCCTTGAAAACCTCGTACCTGAGCGCGTGCCATTGCCGCGCCAAGATAGGGATCCTCACCCGCTCCTTCGGAGATCCGGCCCCATCGCGGGTCTCTTGCAATGTCCAACATCGGTGCAAAGCTCCAACGCAGCCCGGCATGGGCCGCTTCTTCCGCGGCGATCCCCTGCGCTTGTTCGGCCATTGCCGGATCCCAGGAGGCAGCCATAGCCAGAGGTACGGGAAATTCCGTATCAAAGCCGTGAATCACGTCGAAGCCAAAAAGGATTGGAATGTGCAAGCGCTGCTCGGTCATTGCGATCTTCTGTAGACGATTGATCTCCTTTGGGTCGGTGAGGAACAGAAAGGAGCCGACCTCGCCGCGACGCACTCGGTCTTCGTAGGCCACTGGATCGATCTTCATACCGGTAATGGGAAGCTTTAGGTAGAAGGGCTGGTTCAGTTGACCAATCTTCTCCTCAGTCGTCATTTCCTTCAGAAGCGCGTTGGCACGATCTGTATCGTTGCGCGAAATGGGGGCTTGGGCTTCTGCTGTTCCGGAGAGAAGCAGGCCGATAACGCTAAAGCAGAGACAGACTCGCAACTTAGCCATAGAAATCTCGTGACGAGTATCATCGATCAACAACATGATGGTGTCCAATCCTTCAGATTTCTCACCTGATTACGGCGGAGCACTGACGAGTACCGACAAACGCCCCAGTGTCCGATTTTCCTGCCCCGACCGGATTATGTTATCCCGGTACACTGATGGCCGACTTGTAGAGACTGTAAGCACGGTACTCAGGCTCGCTCGACGCCGCTTCCACATAGTCTTGGTGACAACGGTTCGTGTGATGTCTAAAATTGCGCTGTCTCTTTAGCCACGCAAGCACATGGGGCTTGCAGGAGCTTGCCTATGCCCCGCCCTCTTTGTCTGCTTATGCTGTGCCTCTTGCCGCTCGCCGTGGAGAATCAGGCACAGAAGACACAGACGAGCACAACGCACCGTTCCACGGCGGTAGACCCTCGCGTCGAGATGTCGCTCCGCGATGGATGGCACTTCAAACTGGGACCAGAATCTACGACAGAGCTCCACGCTGAACCGGATGCGACATGGACAACCGTTAGCGTGCCACACACCTGGAACCGTGTGGGCTACTACAAGGACGCACCCGCGTCCCACATCAACACCGCGCAGAACGTGGTAACCACGCAAGGCGTCGGCTGGTACAAGCTCGTCTTCACGCCTCCAGCGAACGTGGCTGGTATGGAAAGCTTTCTGCAATTTGACGCCGCAAGCCGCATCGCAACCGTCTGGTTGAACGGAACCACGCTTGGCACGCACCGGGGAGGCTTCTCGCGTTTTCGCCTGGACACCACGGCAGCACTTAAGCTGGGCCAGGAGAACACGCTTACGGTGAAGGTTGACAACACGAAACCCGCGCTAGGAAGCTGGACCGCCGACGTGTTGCCGCTTACCGGAGACTTCTTCGTGTACGGCGGTTTATATCGTCCAGTAAGCCTCGTCTTCACCAGGAAGACGCACCTTGATCTGATGGACTACGGCTCCTCCGGTGTCTATGCGAAGACGACGTCCGTCGCGTCTGCCGGAGCGCAGGTGCAGGTGCGCGCACGCGTACGCAACGACAGTGAGCAAAGCAGCACCGTTCTGCTTCGAACCCTGCTCGTTGATGCGAACGGCAAGGTCGCGGCACAACAAGAGCAGTCCGTCACCGTGGCCCCAGCGAGCGTCGTAGAGAGCACCGTCAACGTCGCTGTGCCGCATCCGCATCTCTGGCAAGGTGTGGAGGGTCCTTATCTGTACCGCCTGGTGGTTGAACTCTCAAACAAGTCCTCCCAACTCGTCGATCGAGTCTCGCTCCCCTTCGGCATCCGGCAGGTTCGCTTCGATCCGGATCAAGGACTGTTCCTCAACGGAAAACACGACGCCGTCCACGGCGTCGGCTATCACCAGGATCGTGAAGGCAAAGGTTGGGCGTCGGATCCGGAGGACATTGCCGCGGACGAGGCGATGATGCGTGAGATGGGGGTGACCGGCATACGCCTCACCCACTACCAGCACGGCCAGCCGATTCACGACCTCGCGGACCGCGACGGACTCGTGCTCTGGGACGAGATTCCCCTGGTAAGCCAGTGGACGTTGGGCGAGAGCCTCCAACCGACCGAAGCGCTTCGTGAGAACGCCCGCCAGCAATTGCGCGAGCTCATCGCGCAGGACTTCAATCATCCCTCGGTCATCACCTGGTCCATCGGCAATGAGATCGATTTTGGAAACAGCATACCGGCCTTTGTGGGGAACAAAACAGGCGCCGTTCCTGATCCCCTGCCCTTACTCAATGAGTTGAATCAGTTGGCGCACGAACTGGACCCAGGCAGGCCGACAACACTGGCGACTTGCTGTGAGCGAATACGCTACGCACCCGATACTGTGGTGCCCATCACGGCCTCGGTCACCGACCTCTCCGGTGCGAACCGCTACTTCGGCTGGTACTACGACACGCCCTCCGACTTGGGCCCTCATCTTGACGCCCTGCACCACACCCGGCCCGCACAGCCCATGGCGGTAACGGAATACGGTGCCGGCGGCGCTGTCTCGCTGCACTCTGACAATGCGCTCGGTGGCCCGGAGTCGCGCAACCGGCCCCAGGCGGAAGAATACGAATCCCACATTCACGAACAGAACTGGTCCACGCTGCGCAGCAAACTGTACCTATGGGGTACGTTTCTCTGGAATTCCTTCGACTTCGGAAGCACTACTCGCAGCGAGGGCAATGCCCAGGACATCAATACCAAGGGCATCGTTACCTTTGACCATAAGTATAGGAAGGACGCGTACTTCTTTTACAAAGCCAACTGGACGGCGACGCCAACGGTGCACATCAACTCCAGGCTTTACACCGAGCGAGCCTACCGGATAGCAGATGTGCGGGTGTACAGCAACGCGCCAAAGACCTCGCTGAAAGTCAATGGAAAGCTCATTGGAGTGCTTGCAGACTGCCCGGATCGCATCTGTGTCTGGAATGGCGTCGTCCTTAGCCCTGGTGCCAACAACAGCATCGCAATTGGCTCCTTCTCCAAGGGAGATGTAGAGGATAGAGTTCAGTGGCATCTTTCCGACGTAGCCGCGAAGAATACTTTTATCGATTGCGGCGCGCTGGTTGCTGGCACAAGCCCGGACAAACGCTTTGGATCGGATACGTTCTTCGAGGGCGGAACGGCGCAGGTTATCTCCGGTCCGGGAACTCGGGGCAGAGCTCCGGCTCCGCCGTCAATGGCTGGGACCAGCAGCCCGGAGGTTGCGGCCACTTACCGTGCCGGTTTTTTTACCTATCGTGTTCCCGTCGCTGATGGTCCGCACAGCGTAGTGCTCACGTTCGTGGAGCCGTCTCTACATCCCGGCGACCGCATCTTCGACGTTTTCGCGAACGGGCAGAAGATTGTGGCCAATCTGGATGTGGCAGCGGCCGCGGGAGGTGCGCTGACCGCGTATCAACAGCGTTTCGAAGTGAATGCCAGGGATGGCATGGTGATTCTTGAGTTCAGACCGACCAAAGGAGACGCGGTTGTCTCCGCGATTGAGCTGCAATAGCGTCGCAAGTGGGCCGAGCCTGTGCCACCTTCTGACGGTGATTTGCGTCTCGTTGATCTTGGCCAGTCTTAGTTGGTTTTTGCGGCTAGTACTGTGACCGCTTGAATGAGTAGTTCAGTTTCAGGCGTGCCAGCTTCCTTGTGAACTTCCACTTGATGGTGATCTTGTGGCGGTTTGCACTGCGATTCCAGGCTTTGGCTTGGCGGCGGAGGGTGACGATATCCCCGA
>NZ_KN050792.1:7307-59694 GCF_000745965.1 Edaphobacter aggregans DSM 19364
ACCCGGATGGTCTCCCGGCCGACGTGCGGAACGAGTTTGCGCTTGATCACTTCTTCGGTCAGC
Organism: Edaphobacter aggregans DSM 19364; assembly: GCF_000745965.1. Classification (GTDB taxonomy): domain Bacteria; phylum Acidobacteriota; class Terriglobia; order Terriglobales; family Acidobacteriaceae; genus Edaphobacter; species Edaphobacter aggregans. Next base: position 7,371 of record NZ_KN050792.1, read on the forward strand.
AACCGCACCGTCCAACGTGCTCGCCCCTCTGGAGGAGGTGGCTGGCCCAATTTCAATATGCTCCAGAATTTCCGCTCGGCCGAAACCCATATCCACTATTACGCATTTGACATTCTCATCCATAAGAACAAGGACCTGACTCAGCTTCCGCTGTCGAAGCGTCGCGAAATCCTCCTTTCCGTCGTCAAGCAAAGCGACCACGTGGAGCACTCGGCGGTCTCCAACAGGCCAGCCAAAGAGATGCTTGCCTTTGTACGCGAACATGGGTTGGAAGGCGTCATCGCGAAGCGCGCAGACAGCGTCTACGAGCCAGGCAAACGCAGCGGTCTCTGGAGTAAGCACCGGATCAATCTCGGCCAGGAATTCGTCATAGGCGGTTACATCCCCAGCAACCTTGGTCTCGACTCAATCGTCATAGGCTTCTACCGCGGCAAGGAGCTTCACTATGCTGCCCGCGTACGAGCTGGCTTCGTCCCGGCCACTCGCCGGCAGGTCTTCAACCAGATCAAACACCTCGAAACGAAGAAGTGCCCCTTCGTGAATCTGCCGGAGAAGGAAGCCGGGCGATGGGGCCAGGGGCTAACTGCCGAGAAGATGAAGGAATGCCTCTGGCTGCTATGCCGCATTCGGCATAGCAGCCACAATGTCGAATGTCGGACTATGCCGCATAGGTTGTTGCGAGTGTTGTCATTACTGCGTTCAGCGTCATTTTGTTCGGCATAATCAGACTGAGTATGCGTCAACGGAATCGTACCCACTTGCTCGCGTCAGTAAACGCTAGGCGACTCACCGTTATCTATTGAATTCCGATCAGCTTTTCTCCGCCATAGTTTTCGACCATCGCTCGCGTCGCTGGTCTTCCGTTGTCACTTCGACGCGCGTTGCGATTGTCCACATGTGCCCAGCGGGGTCCTGAATCCAGCCCATTCGGTCGCCCCAGAAGTGGGTCTCAACCGGAACCACAAGCTTGCCACCGCGCTTTAAGGCGCGCTCTACCGTGGCATCCACATCCTCGACGTACAGGTAAATCACGACGGGAGAGCTGCCGTCAGTGTTCGGAGCTCGGCTTGGTAATGTAGGCCACTCAGCTTCCAGCATGAGCATGGCATGTCCGAATTTCAGCATCGCATGTGCTGCTCGCCCATCTGGCCCAGGTCGGCGGAGGGCCTCCACCGCGCCCAGTGCTTCGCAGCAAAATTCGATCTGTGCCTCCACGTCGCGACAGACCAGCCTCGGAATGACCGCTGAGGCCCCCTCGGGAACACCCTTGTATTGTTCTGCCATAATGCACTCCCGGGCGCCCAGTTTAATCCCAACGCCCATCGTCTGTCTTGTAGAAATCGGGAGCCGTAGCGAGTGTCCCTCAGTCAGGTCGCACTCTGGAGGAAATGACTTGGTACAGACATTCTTCAAGCGTTCGTGCACGATAGATCGTCTACGACAGGGACCTTTGGCAGGGCACATCGATCTGCTCGCTGCCCGGCTGGCAACCCACGGCTATTCTCGGGTCCACAGCCGGATTCAGCTTCGGCTGGTCGGGCATTTCAATCGTTGGCTTGAGCAGAAGCGCCTCACCGCAGAACAACTCGACGAGGACGTAATCGAGCGTTATCGGCGCTACCTGAAGCGCCGGAAGCGGGTTCGTTCTGAAGATGTATGCACATTGGTCCGGCTACTCGATCTACTGCGGGAGCAAGGCGTAACGCCCCGCCGCAACGTCGAGGCGACACCGACCGCACGGGAGATATTGCTTGAGAAGTACCGGCGATATCTGCGCGAGGAACGCGGCCTTTCCGACGCCTCACTCCGCAACATGCTGATGTTCGTCGATCGTTTTCTTGTGGAGAAGTATCCGCGAGAGCATCTCGATTTTGCAGCACTAGCGGTTGGCGACATCACAACCTTCGTTCGACGGCAGGCGACTGATCTGAGTTCGGTACAGGCCAAACACCTGGTAACAGCACTCCGCAGCTTTTTCCGATATCTGCGGCATTGCGGCGAGATCGATACCGACCTCGCCGGCTGTGTCCCTCGTGTTCCGGATTATTCGTTCTCCGCAGTTCCGAAATTTCTGCCAGCTGGCAGCATTGAGAAAATCCTACGGTGCACCGACCGGAGCACTCCGCGCGGACGGCGTGATTACGCCATTCTGATGCTGCTCGCCAGATTTGGACTCCGCACTTCCGAAGTCGTCCGCTTGGATCTTGAAGATTTCGATTGGGAACTCGGCCAAATCACAGTTCGGGGTAAGGGCGGAAGGTGGTCCAAACTGCCGTTGCCGCCCGATGTTGGGCAATCCCTTGCCGCCTATTTGCAGCACGACCGCCCGCGCTGCTCAACTCGCCGCTTATTCGTCACCCAACGCGCCCCGATTACGGGCCTGTCCACCGGGGGCGCAATTGTCAAGACGGTAACCCGTGCCCTGACCAGGGCTGGCATCGTCTCTGAGCGGAAAGGCGGTTACCTGTTCCGCCATACGTTGGCGACCGAGATGCTCGGCCGGGGAGCATCTTTGCGTGAAATCGGTGAAGTGTTGCGTCACCGGAAGGCAGATACAACACGGATCTACGCCAAGGTAGACTTTCCTGCGTTGCGAAACCTCGCTCAGCCGTGGCCAGGAGGTACCCGATGAGAAATCTGCGAAAAAATCTGCGGGAATACATCGACCTTCGCCGGGCCCTTGGATATAAACTGCGCAAACACGAGCCGCGGCTGAGCGAGTTCATCACATTTCTCGAAGCGAGGCGCACCGACCATATCACCACCAAACTAGCCATCGCCTGGGCAACGGAGTCTTCGAAAGGCTACAAACACAGTTGCTTTGAAAGGCTGAGCTTCATTCGATCCTTTGCCACATACGTGAGCTCGGTGGATGCTCGAACGGAAATTCCGCCAACAGGCACGATGCGGCGGTCGGACATCGCTCTCCGGCCCTATATCTATACGCGGGAAGAGATCGGCCGGCTCATGGCAGCGGCACGCAACCTGTTTTCACCGCGCAAACTCCGCTGTCACACGTACTACCATCTGATAGGATTACTCGCCACGACCGGCATGCGCAGCGGCGAAGCGGTTCGACTCGCAAACAGCGACGTGAACTTGGCCGAGGGACTGATAACGATCCGTGAAAGCAAGTTCGGCAAGTCGCGCGTTGTCCCGCTTCATTCCACGACGGTAAAATCACTGGCCGCGTATAAGGCTCGTAGGGATGCATTTCTCAATAAAGTCGAGGCGCCTAGGTTCTTTATCAGCGAGAGTCGCGGGCCAATCAGCAGTCCCCATGAAAGCTTCCGCGAGATCCGTCGGGCGGCGGGACTGGAGAAAACCCGCAATGGAATTCCTCCCAGGATGCATGATCTACGTCACACGTTCGCTGTCCAGATGCTACTCGCCTGGTACCGCAACGGTGCAGATGTCGAGCGTAATCTGCCGATTCTTTCAACTTTCCTCGGGCACAGCCACATTGCAAACACCTACTGGTACCTAACGTCCACGCCAGAGTTGCTGGGCGCCGCTTGTGAGCGGCTCGAAACACGATGGGGGAGTTCACAATGAGTTCGGCGAATTTCGCGGCATTGCTTGAGACATTCTTCACAGACAGGCTGATTGCTCAACGGCGAGTCAGTCCTCACACAGTGGCATCGTATCGGGACACATTCCGCCTGCTGCTGCAATTTGCTCAGAAGGAGTTGGGGAAGTCGCCATCCAAACTCGCAATGACCGATCTGAATACGACACTCATTGGCGCGTTCCTTGACAACCTAGAGAAAACTCGAGCCAATGGCTCGCGCAGCCGAAATCTTCGGCTCACCGCGATCAGGTCCTTCTTTCGCTATACGGCGATGGAGTGCCCAGAGCACTCGGCTGGAATCCAGCGCGTACTCGCGATCCCACCAAAACGGCAATCCAGCCGATTGGTGGATTTCCTGACGAGACCTGAGATTGAGGCTCTCGTGGCCGCACCGGATCAAACGACTTGGCTTGGTAGACGAGATCGCGGCTTGTTGCTGTTCGCCATTCAGACAGGGCTTCGGGTGTCGGAACTCATCGGACTCCGACAGGGTGACATCTACTTGGGTCGCGGTGCCCACGTCCGTTGCGAAGGTAAGGGGCGAAAGCAGCGCTGCACTCCGCTTACTCGGACGACGGTACAGGCTCTCAGGGCATGGGTGCGCGAACAGGGGAGAAACGAAACCAAATTCCTTTTCCCCAGCACTCTCGGTGGGCAATTGAGCCATGACAGCGTTCAATACTTGGTTGCAAAGTACGCCACATCTGCGGCGATATCCTGCCCGACGCTGCGAAAGAAGCGGGTGAGCCCTCACGTGTTGCGGCACACCACCGCGATGGAACTATTGCAGGCGGGTGTGGATCGCTCGGTGATCGCCCTCTGGCTGGGACATGAGTCAGTTGAAACGACGCAAATCTATCTTGACGCGAATCTTGCGTTGAAGGAAGACGCCCTTAAGAAGACGTCGCCTTTGAACGCCAGAGTCGGACGGTTCAAGCCAGACGATCAGTTGCTGTCATTTCTGCGAGACCTTTAAAGGAACGGACTATGCCGCGAAAAATCAGGACCACCCGCTGCAGATTCCCATGAAACTGCCTCCGAAATCGTTTGCCCACAATGGATGCGGCATAGTCCGGCATTCGACATTGTGGCTGAAGCCGGAGGCGGTGGCTCAGATCGATTTTCTTGAGTGGACCGGAGGCGATCACCTCAGGCATACCAAGTTCGTGGCGCTGCGCGAAGATAAAGACCCGAAGAAAGTCGTTCGGGAGACCTGACTCCAAAGGAATTAATCTTCCACAGCGATATTCGCCTTTTATTCTCCTATAGTATCTCCTGTGGGCGGTGAACGGGGATCAACGGCGAGGATGCGCATTGCAGGGCAAATCTGCTGCAACTGCAAAGTGTTCCTTCCCGCTCCGCATACCGGCCGCGAAACCTACTGTGCCAAGTGTTCTCCGAAGCGGAAGGTCTATATGCATTTCATGTTGGGAGAAAGCTGGCACTGTCAGTTTTTGGAGCAGGATCTAAAGACGTCTGCGGGCAAGCCGCTGACACTGGCAGCACCGGAGAAGATAATCGAACTCGCACGTCGCGGCGGCGCAGAGATGAAGTTGGAAGACGTGCAGGCAATTGAATACGGGATTCAGATGGGACGAGGTAGTGTGTGGTTGAACCTGACCGACGATCAATACCGAAAGCTGAAAAAGATAAGATGAACGACGTGGCCATCGACAAACAGGCGTTCCTCTCGCTCTGGAAACTCGACGAACTTCCCGCCTGCGATGAAGGCATGGAACTCGCGCGCCGCTTTCTGTTACGTGCCGGTGAGTCGATAAACTCGACCAGAGCGAAGTGATTGCCACGCGTAACGCCCTGATACGCGCGCACAAGGAACTTACGGCTCATCGGTCAGAATGTCCGAAGTGCAACGAAGTCGACGCGCCTGTCCATCAACTGATGTGAGGAACTGAAATGGACGAACTGGAAACAGCAATCATCACCAAGACCGGTCATGGCTTTGAGGTGACAGATAATTATGGCGACATCATTGGCAGCTTCAAGGACTGGAGCCAGGTAGCGGACATGTTCCGGAAACGCGATTTTTCCGAGGAGTACATCGCCAAGCGCAGAGCTGATCTTGACCGGAATGCCACCGTCAGGATCGACGAGACCAACGAATAATGTGCGGCCGCTACGGAAGACGCTCCGACAAGCAGAAGATCGCCGAGGCCTTTCACGCGAAAGCCAGCCTCGATGATATCGACTTCATGCCCAATGACGACATCACGCCTGGAACCATGCAGCCCGTCGTCTTCTCGAACGACGAAGGAGAGCGTGACATCGAGCTGATGTATTGGGGCTTCACCTTCCCTAAACGACTCACGTTCACTACACGCTCTGATGGCATTCTTAACACTGGTCTTTGGAAGAGTTCTTTTGAGAATCGTCGCTGCATTGTTCCGGCAGACCGCTTCTTCGAGTGGAAGCGCCTCCATAAGAAGAACAATCCGAAATATGAAATCTCCGTTCCTGGCCGTGAGCCCTTCGCACTCGCAGGTATCTGGAGCATCTGGAAGAACAAAGACGGCGATTCCCTGCCCACGGTCTCAGTCATCACTTCAGAGCCCAACGAGGCGATGGCAGAAGTTCACGACAGGCAGCCTGTCATTCTTGAGCCGAGGGACTACACGGAGTGGCTATCGCCTTCTGATAGACCGCCCGTGCATTTGCTTCGCATACTACCCGCAGATGAGATGAAGATAGAGCTGTTGGAAGCGCACAACATGCAGCTTCCGGTTAGTAGCGCTTAGATTGGGACCGGGGCTGGTCTTTGCTCTTGCTTCTAAATACCTCTTCTCGCCTGCCTTGAGGTGCGGATCAGGAATCGAGGTTGCCGAAAACCCCGCTTTTCACCCCGGTACACCCTCGCTCCGACTGGGGTTTACCTGCATAGACTCCCGTCGACAGGGTGTCCAGGGCTGCTGCTGAATAATCTCACTGGTCGAATCGCTTTTTCTGAGACGATGAGGGAATGGCTCTGCTTTTGTGAGGTTGGGCTTTGCTGAGGACTCGATAAATGAATTCCACAGGTAAGAAGGTTGTTGGACCAATTGCTGTCATAGCCGTTCTGGTCGCCATCATTGTCGCATGGCACTTCGCTCATCGGCCGAAGAACCCGCTCGTTACCACGAATCGCAATGGAGATCAGCCATCTACGCAGAATGTGGGCGACTTCGATCAATTTCAGCAGGACCTGGCTAATCGGGTGCTAAAGCAATTTGGTGGCGGCAGCGACTTCAGCGTTATCGTGGCGACAACCGCGTATCCGTTGGGCACCTTGCTCCGCGCGACCGGTTCGGTCCCTGCGGATCTGGAGGATTGCGTTCCCGCACCTCTTCCTAAGCCCTTCGCGGCGCAGCATCTGTTTCCTTCCTATACGATGTCTAGCGATACCGCTCTCGCGGCAAACCTTGGATCCGGCGCACTTCAGGGACTCGATAGCGCGGGCGTGAACCTCAAGCAGTCGCAAAACATCCAATACACGATCGCGGACGCGCAGATTCAGATCATGGACGACAAGTCCGTGGAACACGTCACCGCCCAGGGCGATTGCGGGAAGTTCATCTCCAGCCACCCCGGGATGCGACTGATCCGCGGCACCGTGCTCGGAAAGATGACCTTCACTGTGAAGGTAGATAATCCCGCTGCAGTGAAAGCCCAGCTGGCAAAGATCGGCGGATTCAGCTTCAATGACAATCCAGGTTCGTCGACGCTGAGTATCGCTGACAACGAGAGCCAGCCAATCGTACTGCTGCTTTCAGAATTCGGAACTAGCCAGAATGCCTCTGTGTCTCCCACGACACCGAAACCCGTCGAAGCTGCTGTTCCCAACCGTTCTCCAGCGTCTGTCGATGTCAGAGCACATATGTATGTTCAGGAGGATGCAACGGACACTCCCGAAGCCGGTACGAAGGTCGTACAACTGCTTCGCAAAGGATGGCCCACAGCGAACGTAGAGTCTCAGGTACAGAAGATTCCGACCCAGAAGATGCCAGATGTAGCTCAGGTTAGATATTTCAATGCCTCGGATGAGGTGTTTGCGAATCGATGCGTTGAGATATTGAAGCAGGCGTATCCGAACGCCCGCGCCGTTAGGATCGGCTTGCCCTCCCCGAAGGGCCAACTCGAAGTCTGGCTGCCGAGGAAACGTTAGTCCGACTCTGCATCCTGCTCTAGTGCATGAACCACATCAGGCTGGCCTACCAACAGCAACGCCTAGCTCCTCTAGTGATTTCAAGTTACCGATAAACCGGGTTCTCGGAGAAGCGAAGCAGAACTCACCGCATCTGCCGTCAAGCCGACTTCCATGCTCAATTCGGCCATGCTCACGTGTAAATGTTGCAGCATTTTTCCGCGGCCATCGGTGCGGTTTCCTAGCGATCGCAGTATCGGCGTAGATGCCGAAAGGAAGGTCTCGTGTGAGGTTATCCAGTTACATGGGACTGAGGGAGGCGATGACTCATTGGTGCCGATGACCCCGTCCGGCTCTGTACGCACTTTGAGTTCATACGTGGCCTCCTAGAAGGCTGCATCCTCCAGCTTTCATATATTCTGGGACTGCCATGCAGATTTGCTCCTTTCTCCCATCAGCCACGGAGATCCTCTATGCTCTCGGAATGGGCGAAAGCGTCTCCGGCGTGACCTTCGAGTGCGACTATCCTCCGGAGGCAAGGCAGAAGGCCATCATTGTGGATACATTGATCCATGGTGACCTTACGCCGCAAGAAATCGACGAGGCTGTCAGAAGGCAGGTAGCCGCAGGCGGGAGTCTTTATTTCGTGGATCTGCCAAAATTGAAGGCGATCCACCCGGACGTAGTTGTCACCCAGGATCTTTGTCACGTCTGCGCGATCAGCGAGTCCGATTTGGCAAAGGCTATAAGCGAACTGCCTTCCCGGCCGCATGTAATTTCCTTAACGCCCCACACTCTTGAGCAGGTCCTTCAGAGTGTCGAGACCGTTGGCGGGGCAATCGGCCGCCAATCCGAAGCGAGAGATCTTATCGACGGACTCCGACGGCGAATCGAACGCGTCAGGAGCAACGTCAGGCAGGTAAAGCCGCCACGGGTACTTTGCCTCGAATGGCTCTCACCTCTCTTCCAGGGAGGCCATTGGATACCTGAAATGGTGGCAATTGCCGGCGGGGATGCTCTACTGGCGACTCCAGGGGAGAGGAGCACCAATATCTCATGGGAACAGGTCCTGGAGTCCGATCCTGAGGTGGTGGTTGTCATGCCGTGCGGCTTCCATCTCGAAGAGGCGATCGCACAGTATAGGAACGGCTGCTTCCCGAAGGATTGGATGAACGTATCAGCCGTTAGGCACCGGCGAGTGTATGCAGTGGACGGTACAGCTTACTTTTCAAGACCAGGGCCACGGCTGGTCACTGGATTGGAGATACTGCAGGCCATCCTGCGAGACGGAAGTTTCGCTGAACTGCCATCGGAAAGCGTCGCGAAGATAATCTGAGGAGGCGCAAGCCCTATATCTTGGGGACCATGTGGAAATCACGGCAGCAGCGAACCTCAACTGGTTTGTGGGCGAACCTAAGGTTGAACGAGCCATCGCCTACTGCCAGTTTGCGAGCGACGGCGACGATGGCCCGATTGCGGGACTGCTTGCCTCCGCGCGTGGCCAGGTGCAGACCCCACTGTCGTAAGCTCGAATCTCTCCCCTGCGGACCGAGCACATGGTTGGCACACTCGACCAGCAGAGTACGTAAGTAGATGTTCCCAGCGAAAACCCTGCACTTAACGCCCGTTCAGTACTGCATTTGCAGTTCGAATCAGCCCGAGCGAAGCGCCACTTCCTCTTCTTGAGAATAGAGCGCTCACAGAGCCAATCGAATGACCTCACGTTCTTCGCTGAGCGCTGGTCTGAATGCGCCAGTTAAACGACTGGCGCCCATCACATTCCCGAACAATGGCCGACTCATCGTTCCCAATCCGCCCAGCTTCGTCAACGCGGCTGAACTGGTTGTCGATGGCGGCATGACCCAGGTCTGAAAAGCAGTCGGGGCCGCGTCACGATTAGGGGTGCGGCCTCCTCTCCCGTTCGACTGTATAACATTCTCGATTCTCCCAGAGAGATAGGAGCTCCCCTCAATTCCGGGGATCAAGAACGAGATACGCCGATCGCGACGGCGATCCTCGAATATTGGCCTGACCGCTCTTTATTGGCGAATTGGAAAGCGTATTCAGCCGGAAGTGCTTCGAACTGTTGCTAGTCTCTGGCGCTACAGGAGTATTCGATAGTCGATCAAACAGTCGCCAGCAATTCTCGGAACGCTCGCGCCGCCACGGTCTCGTAAGCGCCTTTTCGACTGAGCAGAGCTGCAGTGCGGTTTGGAAGCGCCGGCTTCAGCGAGATACGGCGAAGCCCCACATGCTCATGGGCAATTGGATCCGGAAGAATCGTGGCGAGTTGGCCCCGGCGAATGATCTCGACGATCGCGCCGATTGAATTCGCCTCGATCGAGACATGCGGATCGATCCCCTGCGCTTGGAAAAACAGATCGAGATACTGCCGGGTTGCAAAATCGTTAGTCAGAAGTGCGAGCGACCGCGTCTGCAGGTCCTTGAGGGGAAGAGTCGCGTTTTGATTGGCAAGCGGATGCGAGGTGCCGACCATTAAACTCAGCCTCTCGACAAAAAGCGGTTTGGCATCGATATCCGGCGAACGCACCTCGGAGAATGCGATTCCAAGATCCAGACTATCTTCCCCAAGCGAAGACTCCATCTTGTCTTGGGTCATCTCTCGAATTTTCAATACGATACCGGGATAGCGGGTGCTAAAGCGCTCCATCAGGGGACCAATGAGATAGGTGGTGAAAGTCGGCGTCATTGCAATCCGAAGCGAACCACGGCTCAGGTTGTGGACATCATGGATTGCACGCCGCCCCGCTTCGAGTTCACGCAAAGCATTGCGGGCATATTGCAGATAGACCTCTCCCACATCGGTGGGGCGTACGGTCCGTCCGGAGCGATCCAGCAGTTGCACCTGCAACACCTCCTCGAGCTGCATGATCTGCAACGACAAAGTAGGTTGCGACACATGCAAGGCTTCAGCAGCGCGCGTGAAGTTATGGTGTTCAACCACCGAAAGTAGGTAACGAAGGTGTCGCAGGAGCATGGCATTCAGCTATAGCCAATAGCAATCGACTTCATTATGAACAAGTCTTGGACATTATAGATCAGCAGAACCATCCTTACTGCATGCAGTACGGACGAGGAGGTCCACCATGCGAGATATCATTGACGGATTTCTGAACTTTCGTCCCGATGCTTTCCCGAAACGATCTGCGCTGTTCAAAAGCCTAGCCGACGAGTTTCGGGAATGGATTCCGTATTTCCGGGTCATGGTAATTCTCTTTTTTTTGAACTGCGTCGCTTTCACATCCTCCCGAGCACAACATGCCCCCAACTCCCCCGAAACGCCATGGCAACCAGCCCACGATATTTTTTCCAGTGGCCCGATTCCTCTCTATCGCCATGAAGCTCTTCTAAACGAGAAAAACCTCTATACGCTGGGTCAGCTCATCGATATAGCCGAATCGAATAACCCATCGACACATGCCGCATGGGAACGAGCTCGAGTAGCAGCTGCATCTGTCGGCATCGCAAAAAGTGAACTCTATCCGACCGTATTGGCGGCAGCTGGAGGAAGAACGTTCAAGAACCCTCCTCTTCTATATCAATCGTTTGTACTTCAGGACATCGGCACCTTCGAAACTGCTCTGACTCTCAACTACACCCTAGTGGATTTTGGTGCGCGCAGAGATGAAATCTCGCTAACTCAAGCTCGTCTGCTTGCAGCGAATCTGAACTTCAACAATGAACACCTAATCCTGATCCAGCAAGTCAGTTCGGCATACTACAACCTTCTCAACGCAACGGGCTTGAGAGAAGCGGCAGAAGTGAATGTGCATGATGCCCAGGCAATTGAAGATGCAGCGAGCGAGCGAAAAGCGAATGGTCTAGCCACGCTCCCAGACGTACTGGAGGCGCGGGCCGCGGCCGCGAAGGCGGACTACGATCTGCAAAGTGCACTGGGTGCCGAGCGAACTGCGTACGGTGACTTGGCAACCACTATGACTGCTTCTCCAACCAGGTCTTTCAAGGTCCAGGAACTGGAAGACATTCATATCCCAGAGGCATTGGATCAAAGTGTTGAGGATGCAATCGAGAGCGCATACAAGACCCGGCCGGACCTTCTAGCCGACATTGAGCGGGTCCGAGCAGCAGACGCAGAGGTCAAGTACGCACGGTCCGCCTATTTCCCAAAACTTGAGTTTGATGGGTCGAAGGGATGGCTTCGCGCATGGGGACAGCAAGAACAATTCGGCGGAACCTACGCAAAGACATCCACGTACGATGCACGCCTAAGCCTCACCTGGACCCTCTTCGATGGCTTTAAACGTGAGAGTCGATTAGCGCGAGTCAAGGCTGAACGCGCGGCGGCAGAACATGAAGTTAGAGAACGAGAAGACCAGATAGCAGACCATGTCTGGAGCGACTATGCCAATGCGGTTACGGCACTACACGAGCGTAAGGCGGCGGCATCGCTTCTGACTGCTTCGACGGAGTCCTACTCCGCAGCTGTCGAGTCCTACAGGGACGGGGTTCGAAATATTCTTGATGTCCTCTCTGCGGAAAGAGAACTTGCCCGTGCGCGAGCTGTAGACGTCACCGCTCGTACTCAGGTGCTCCAAGCTTTTATGAACCTTGCATTCAGAACTGGCGATCTGATGACGCAACACCCGAAAGGAAACAATCCATGAGACTAGACCGACAGATAATCGCAGCTGCGGGACTTTCAAGTTTAGTTCTTGTCCTAAGTGGATGTTCCTTCTCCCCATCGATAAATATCATGGGATCGTATTTCCCATCATGGATCGTTTGTTGCGTGGCAGGTATCGGCGTAACGGCCTCGGTCCATGCGCTCTTCACGCGCTGGAAGATCCTCGATGAGCTCTGGCCCTTGCCGTTGCTTTATCTCGCTCTAACCTGCTTTGTCAGCTGCAGCCTGTGGCTGATCTTCCTTTGAAAGTGAGGTTTGCGTGGAGCACAATAAACAATCATCGAAGTACAGTAGACGCGGGCACCTGATTAGCGTGTTCATTGTTCTCGGAGCAGCTTTGACGGGGATGCTGGTCATACATGCGGTAACAAGGTACCCACGCACCGACGATGCGGAAGTCGTTGCCAACCTCATCGGCATAGCACCTCTTGTAGCGGGTCCTGTAGTCGAACTTCCCGTTCATGACAACGACTTTGTTCACAAAGGGAGCCTTCTCTATAAGATCGACGATCGCCCCTACCTGTTCGCACTACAGGACGCGTTAGCAGCGCAGGCGCGCCTTGAGGGCGATATCGAAAATGAAACCCGTCGCATCTCTGCACAGGAGAGCAGTGTCGACGTAGCGAGTGCCGGTAGACAAAATGCCGTCGCGAACGAAACCAGGGCTGACGATGAAATCAAGGTGAGCGAGGCTGCTGTTGCCCAGGCGAACGCGGCACTAACACAAGCTCACGCCGATGCCGACTATGCGGTGGGAAATCTGCATCGGATCGAACCCCTCCTGGCAAAAGAATTCGTTACTCCGGATGATATGCAGCGTGCCCGATCGCTGGCGGATGCCAAGACTGCTGCCGTAGAACAGGCTCAGTCGAACCTTAGCCTTGCTAAAGCCAAACTGCTTTCTGCAACGGCACAGAAGCAGCAGGCCGTTGCACAGCTGTCGCAAACAGAGGCCCAAGTGCAGGAATCCTCTCAAGCTGTGCTGGTACTGTCCCCTTTGATTGCGCAACGGGAGAGCAGAGCGGCTGCCGTTCGCCTTGCGCGCTACAACTATGAGCAATGCAGTGTCGTGGCGCCGTTCGACGCTCGTGTCACAAATCTGACCATATCCGAAGGAGAGTATGCCAAGATCGGCCAGCAGCTCTTTACGCTGATCGACACCCGGACGTGGTGGGTCCTGGCGAACTTTCGTGAAACACAGATTCAACGGCTCCAGGTTGGAACACCGGCAGATATCTATCTCATGGCAAACCTAGGGCAAAAAATGCACGGTACCGTCGAAAGCGCCGGGTATGGCGTAACCCCCGATCCGGATGTTGTCGGCAAGCTCTCCCAAGGCCTTCCCGATGTTCAGAGGACGCTTAATTGGGTGCGCCTCGCATCGCGTTATCCAGTCCGAATTAAGATCGTTGACCCTCCCCCAGGAGGCCTAAGAGTTGGCGAAGTTGCACTCGTCGGGGTGCGAGGACACGATCATGAGTGATATCGTCAATCTCCAAGGCAATAAAAAGTCTCAAGATGCTGCATCACTCTCGAGATCTGGTTCTCTTTGGACATTACTTCAAGCAGAGCTCTCCACTTATCCGGGACGTCCGCTTCTTGCATTTCGAATCATCTTGTCGTGCACTTTGACGATGTTCCTCATTATGGTATTTAGGATACCGGGAGCCGCTCTCGGGGCGTATTACCCTCTACTTGTCTCCAGGGATAATCTGCATTCGACGAGACGCTCCGCACTCTGGATCGCAGCTACATGTCTATCTGGCACAGGTGAAGTGGTATTTGGTGGGATGTTGTTCGCTGGTTCTCCATTTCTGCATCTCCTTTGGGTTTGCGGGAGCATCGTCGCTGTCTTCTATCTCATTAGTTGTCTAAAGGTCTACGAGGCTGCGGTTGCTTTAGGTCTCATGATTACGAACGCAATCACTGTATGGGATCAGCCGGTATCAGCCGATCAGAGGATTCGACAGACCCTCTTCACTTTGCTCGCGATTCTTATGGGCTGTGCAGTGACAATATTGGTCGAGTATCTACTTGCTCACACTCACCCTCCGGACACTCTCCTCGAGAGGGTCGAACAGCGTCTGGTTTTGGTCGGCAGGATACTGCGAGGGTACGTCAATCGTGGTTCAGATCCGGACTGGGTAGAGGCTCAATACGCGGTAAAACGCCATTCGGAAAGAGGGACTGGGACGCTCCGAGAACTGATCGAACAAGGTGGATATACATTTGAGGAACGCCAGCGGCTATCCACTGTGGTAGCGCTGTCAGGTAGGTTGGTTGACCTTGTTGCCACGCTAACCGAGATGGGTCCCTCTCTGTCGGTGCAAGATCAGGAACTCTTTTCTGCTATTGGGAAGAATGTAATGCTTATTCGAGATCGCCTTTCGCATCGGGAGACCTCGGAGTGGGTCGACATCGACGATATGCACGTGGTCGGCGTTCCAATTCTCATTGAGATCGAGCGCACGGTTGCTCTCCTCGCCCAAAGTTTGTCGCAGCCGATCTGGGACGGCATCGATACGGCAGTTGCTCCTGATCTGGCGAACGGTCAAGGGTCGCGTATCTTCATAGCAGACACTTTTAGCAGCAAGGAGAACGTGAAGTTCGCTATTCGTGGGGGCATTAGTGCGATAGCATGCTACTTCTTCTATATGAGTGTTGGTTGGACCGGTCTCAGTTCATCGATCGCCACATGCATCTTGACAGCTCTTCCAACTACGGGCGCGGCCAGGCATAAGCAATTAATGCGGTTCGCGGGAGTTGTTCTAGGAGCGTGCGCGCTTGGCTTCACAGTACAGACAATCATTCTGCCACAGATTGACTCCATTCTTAGCCACACGCTTCTGTTTTCCTTCGTTATCTTCCTGGGTGCCTGGGTCGCGACGTCCGGGCCACGCATCGCGTTCTGTGGTGCACAGATTGTTCTCGCGTATGAATTGGTAAACCTCAATCGCTTTTCAATCAATCCATCGCTGGTTCCCGCCCGGGACACCGTTTTGGGAATCGTTCTAGGAATTGCGGCGATGTGGCTCATATTTGACCATCTCTGGGCCAAGGCTTCGACAGAATCCTTGCGAAGCCTGCTTGGCCGTACTGTCCGGGGCATCGCGGATCTCGACATTGGGCTTGAGGAACACGCGGGTGTTGCGTATGAAAGGATCCTCGAAGGGAAAACGGACGCGGTTATGCGCAAATTCGAGAGGCTACGATCACTGGTCGACGTCTCTATCTTCGAAGCATTTCCGAAGGCGCTGCCCGATGAAATCCTACTTCAGCACACGCGGGACTACTTGCCACAGCTTCGCGCCGCGCTTCTCCTCAAAGCCGGCTTGATCCATCACCGGCTTGTGTCTGGGAATCAATGTCAAAGAGAAGTTGTAATAGAAGTTCAAAAACGTTGTTCGGAACTTCTGCACATTGCTGCAGCGCAGGTCGATGCTGAATCGCCCGACCTTCGCGTCCCGCAAAGCAATGCTGATCGAGAGATCCATACGAGATTGCAGTCAGATACAGAATTAGTCCGCAAAGGAGCCCTCGAATACGACATAACTGAACTACGTCTTTGCTCATCGCTGTTTAGCGTCGTGCATCACGTGACCACAGCTAATCCATAGCAACTCAGCGTGCCACCGGTAATGGACCGGCACTCTTCAGGGAAGACTGGACACCTCAGGAGCAAAGTTGGAAACCTGATCTTCCTAGTAGGGGTCACTACACTAAACGTCAAAAAAAATCGCACGCTAAGGAAATTAGATCACTCGTTCGAGGCTGCAAAGGGTCGTCGACTTTTCACTGGATCGAGGCATCGTACCTTCCTTTTCGTTATACAACCCGCAGGAGTTGACACGGGACAGCAAAATCCGTCAGTGGTCGATCCCACCCATGGATAGTTAAAACATTCGCAGTTCACACAGATCTACAGGAGCATGAAAATGACGACACAGCCAGCATCGAAGTTGGTCCCGCCTTTTACGCGCGAGACGGCAATCCAGAAAGTACGCAGAGCCGAGGATGGCTGGAACTCTCGCAACCCCCAGCAAGTTTCCCTCGCCTATACGCCTGATAGCAAATGGCGTAATCGAGCAGAATTCGTTACTGGGCGAGAGGAAATTGTGCGGTTCCTCATGCGCAAATGGCAGAGGGAGTTTGAGTATCGTCTCATCAAAGAGCTTTGGGCTTTTGACGATAACCGCATTGCTGTGCGATTTGCCTACGAGTACCACGACGATTCCGGTCAATGGTATCGAGCCTACGGCAATGAGAACTGGGAGTTTGACCCCGAAGGCATCATGCATCATCGGTATGCCAGCATCAATGATGTGCGGATCGCCGAATCGGATCGGCTCTTCCACTGGCCTCAGAGTCGTCGTCCAGATGACCATCCGGGACTGAGCGACCTCGGTCTGTAGGTTTGTGCTCATACCGTAAGGCGTCACACCTGATCCCGACGTTGTTGGCAAGTTGCGCGGCGCTTGCTCAACGACAGCGGAAGAAGGTCGAGGCACTGTTCGCAGAACTGAAGAGTTACATCGGCTCCGGCGCCTGCGCCTGCGTCGGTTGAGTTCGTCCAGGAGCAGTGCTTCCTGGCGGCCACTGCCCAGAACATCAAGCGACTGATCCGGTTCCTGAGTGGGTCAACAACATCCTCGATACCTGCCACTGCTTAGGTGCGGGCAACCGCAGCACCGCCTCGCTCTCCTGTGGTCTCAACCCCAGAACACCCAAGCGCCGCCGACTTTTTCAACATCCACAGACCATCTCACCCGATGCGAGTTCAGGCCTGCCCCCCGACGAACGGCCAAGTCCTGGTTAGTCGGCGATCCAGAAGTAATCCGGCCAGCCATTATGTTGCCCTATCAGGGAGAAGCCAGGCATCGATCGCCTCAACGACAGCTATCACCTGCAAATTTGAGAGCTATTGGCGGGTAACGATGTCCCTGTACGACGTTGATGATTCGATTCGCAAAGCTGCCTGAGGGGGTCGTAACCCAGCCCTAAGCTGGGCGATACTGAATTGTGCACTTCGTTGACTTCCATTGCCATCTCGACCTTTATCCAGACTTTGCTGCCGCAGTGAGAGCAGCGGAAGCCGCGCAAGTCTATACGCTGGCGGTGACCACCACCCCGAGGTCTTGGCCCATGAACTACGAATTGACGCGAGACACGAAGTTCGTCCGTGCAGCGCTCGGCTTTCACCCGCAACTGGTTGCCGATTATCCGAATGATGTCGATCAGTGGGCCAGGTACGTCGATCAGACCCCCTTCATTGGTGAGGTCGGGGTGGATGCTGGACCGAGATATTACAAATCCATTGACGTCCAGAGAGACGTCTTTGAACATATCCTGAAACGTTGTGCACTGAGTGGACCGAAGATACTCTCTATCCATTCGGTAAGTGCGGTGAAGGTTGTCCTCGACTACTTAGAGCGCTTCCTCCCGATGGCTGAACATTCGGTAGTCCTCCATTGGTTTACCGGAAGTGCCTCCGAATTGAGGCGAGCCTCGGAACTCGGTTGCCACTTTTCGGTGAACGCTCAGATGATCTCGGGAGAACGCGGAAAAGCCTTGCTTAAACAGATGCCTCTAGAACGGCTGTTGACGGAGACGGATGGTCCATTCACAGAGTGTCTAGGCAGGCCTTCGAGCCCCGCTGACATTCATCAGACCGTGCATGAACTCGCCGCAAGTCTGGGTTTAAATTCAGAGCACTTAGGAAACCTCATACACCAAAATCTCACGAATCTTCTTGGGGGCATCACACCAAACGTGTAGAGTCGAGATCCGTGCAAAGGCACGGTTTTTCAGCGGGTGCGAATCCCGCCCGGCAGCTGTCGCTCCAGCCGGTAGCAATCGGAGCAGCCGCAGAGGTATCTGCACTTCGACAAACCTCGCCGCCTCGGACTCCCGCAGCCGCTTCTTCCACTGGTACAACTACCAGGCCCGCAAAACGCCACCACGCTCTGCCCACTCTGACTCTGTTCGGAAACCAAACCACGCCACTTGCTGATTGGCGGACTGTCCAGTGTGCTCAATGCACGATCCGTGAATGACTACCGTTTCCAGATCGCAGCACGCAGGGCAACGCTGCGGACAGGAGATTCATCTGGACCGGGCATCGAAGTGCCCGGAGTGGTTAAGTTGGGCAGGCCGTTTGATGGTAACGGAACACGCCATGAGAACCACTATGAAGGAAGTGACGATTACTCAATCCAGCGCGGCAATCATCTCTTCAAGACTGGGGCTTCGATCAATCGAATTCATGAACGCGCCGCAATTGGAGACGGCTTTGGCGGGCTGTATGTTTTCTCTTCCCTGCAAAAGCTAGTTGCTGGAGCACCGGATTATTTCGAGCAGGCCTTCGGGAATCAGGATACAAACTTTCCTGTGACACGATACGCACCATCAGGGCGCAACTGGTGTACTTCATCCTGCGTCCTTGTGCGATCAGTTCATGGGCCAGGGCACACAGTAAGTGGCTCTTGCCTGCGCCGGGATTGCCGAACAGAAGTAGATTTTCCTTGCGATCCAGGAAGCCTCCGTCCACCAGCGCCTTCAGTTGCCGTCCGGCTTTTACCGGGAGACGCTTCAGGTCGAAGTTCGCCATCGTCTTCTCCCGCGGCAGCCCCGACTCACGCAGCAGAGCGGCGATGCGGTTGTGCCGCCGGGATTCGCACTCCCGTTCGGATAACTCGAGAAGGTACTGTTCGTAACTGAGCGTCTCTTTCTCTGCATGCTGCGCGGCCTGCTCGAAGCAGTCACGCATCGCTGGCAGATGCAGTGTTTTCAGGTTCTCCAGCAACGCCGTTCTGATCTGTGGGGCCGCGCTCATTGCAGCACCTCCCGCGCACCGAACAACTGGTCGAAGAGGCGAAGATCCACTGCCGCCACCTGAACATCACGAACGACCGTGCTGTGCTCGGTCTCCAGCATCGCCTCGATCCCCTTGGCGCTGATCTGCGCATCACCGGTTTCCAGCATGGCACGCAACGCCGCGTCTACTCTGACCTCCCCATCCTTGGCGGCCAACTCCAGGATCCTCAGGTACTCCTTACTGCCATGCGATCGGCCCAACTGTTCCTGAAGAAGATCGAAGGCCATGCGGAACCGGCTGGTCGGGAACAGCTCGTCGCGATAGCGGTAGTGCTCGAAGGCACCAGGCTTGCGCACCAGCCAGTCGATGATGTGGCGGTAGTCCACGCGATGCTTCCGCCGCCCGCGCAAGCGCGGCATCTGCTCGACCTTCTTCTGCCCGTACCAGACCTCCACGTGGTCCATGTGCAGCCGCACCTCCACCTGCTCGCCGATCAACCGGCTCGGCACCGAGTACACGTTGCGATCCGCATAGATCAGGCTGCCCGAGTCCACCTTCACCCGCTCGCGCTTGGCCGATTCCATGCGCCGTTCCGGCAACTCCCGCATCACCGCCATCTCTTCGGCTAGCCGTTGTCTGCGCCCGGCGTTCAACCGCTCGAACATCGCATCCAGAAAACCCCGGTACTCGTCCACACTCCGAAAATCCAGACTGCCGCGTAGCATCAACTCTTGCGCCACCGCCCGCTTGAAGCGATGATGCCGCTGTTCCACATCGCCATTCTCGTTGCCATGTCCGGCCTGCGTCTTCTCGCTCTCCAGCCCGTAGTAGCGCATCAGACCCGTGTAGCGATCCGTGAACTCGGCGGGATTGCTCGTGTTGTTGACCGCTGTCGAAAGCCGGTCGGTGCGATGACGCTGCGGCACTCGGCCCAGCTTCCACAACGCGTTCTGCAGCCCTTCGCTCAGGCTCTCGAAGCTCTCCGAATAACACACCGTCCCGGCTTCCCAGTTCGAGTACGTCAGCACGAAGTGATAGATCAGGTGCGGATAACTCTGCCCCGCGATGGTCACGCCCAGCTCTTCCATGTGCGTGAAGTCCGACGCGCCCAGACGACCCGGCGGATGCTGCTGCACGAAAAACACCTCCCGCGCAGGACCATCCGTCGCACGCCACCCTTTCACCCGGCGCTGCAGCGTGCGCAACTGCCCGTCCTGAAATCGGCCGGGATACTGCCGCTGCAGGTACTCGAATACCGTCTTGGCCTCAAGGCCAGGGTTCGCTCGAAACAACTCCTGAACCTCGTCCCAAACATCGACGAACGGGTCAGGCCGCGTTCGCCCTCGCACCGCCAACGACAACTCGCTCGGCATCTTGCCCAGCCGACGGTACTTCCGCGCCGTCTTCGCATCCATCCCAGCCTTCGAAGCAGCTATCTCTCGGTTCTCCCCTGATGTCATCAACGCAAACAACCTCCGAACCTGCTTGTCTGTGACCAATCGCCCCCGCTCCAAAGAACCGGTTTCCGTTTGGCCTGATTGTCGTCGATCGGGAATTTTGTTTGTCGTTGGCCGGGAACTCTAATTGTCGCCCGTCACCCACCGGTTCGTGATGAGCGCGCTTTGGGATATCCCTATTGGCGATGCTGACGATGCGGGCGCAGCCGGTCCCAGCACGAACCCATTCATTCGCGCCTTCTCCAGTATTGAAGTTGCTCCGATCTTGAGCATTGATAGCGGGCGACCGGCGAACCCGCTGACGGGAGTTGACTCAAATCTCTCGCATGTCTATCCGTTTACGGCGCGTCCACTAGCTCTCTCGCGCAACAGCTTGAGGACCCCTGCACCTGTCAGAAGCATATGCTCACCTTCCTGATGGTCTTTAGCCCTGTCCTGATCGTCATGGAAGCGACCTCCGCTATACGACCGCGTTGTGGGTAATTGAAAGGGCAGTATCTCGATTACGCGTGGAGGCACAAGTAACCCACGCTGGAAACCGAACTGTAACCGCCGAGGGTCGGATCGTTGGCCCGGATGGTAAGGTCTACGCCACCGGAACCACATCGTGCCTCGTGCTGAAGATGGAGCAATGAAGGAGACCTACCGCAAAGCGGGGCTGCTCGTCGGCCTCACGGAAAGGGGGTCTGGGGATCAATGGAACAGTGAACCGACTTAAGGGATCACACACCAAACGTCTAAATGGTACGGTAAGCTCCCGTCGAAGGGATTCAGGGCAGCTCTCGCATCTATAGTGGTTCAAAATGAGACTTCTGCGGTAGGACTGCTTCCAAGGTAATTTGGAACGATAAAGTCTCAAATTCTCGACGAGAATTAAGGAGCATTTTGCACTGATACGGTTCTGCGGCGCAAGGTGTTCGCAGCGTTTATTGAAGGTCCAGAGAAACGGTCGTTTTATCGACCTGACTTCTTAAAATTCTACAGCTTTTCGAGATCGGGGAACACCTATGCCTGTCGACTTTCTGACGCCTGTGCAGAGGCAGCGTTTTATGGCCGTTACCCTGACTCATTGTCTGCCGACGAGGTGGCGCGCGTGAATTTTGTCCGAAGCAGTCAAGTACTTCGAGTGAACTGAAGGTCCAATCGGGAGAGCTCTATGAAACAGACAAGTGAAATTGTTGAATCGGTGGTGCAGTACGCATCGGTGTGGAAGTTGCTGGTCAACGAACTTCCCAACGCCGATCTCGCAGACAGACCTGGATTATCCATAAGTTGGGCAGACAACCCTTTCCTTTCTGGAATGCTGTCTTCCTTACCGAGCAACTCGCGGATCCGGACCTATTGGAGACTCGCCTGAAAGAGGCCGCTGCCTACGTGCGGAAGAAGCGTCATTCAGGACTTATCTACGTCTGCGAAGATTACTTAAGCGGGACCGCTAAGGAAAACCTCCCGGCGATTCTAGAACAGGAACGGCTTGAGGCCGCCATTCCTATTACCGGCATGGCGGGCAATGTCCTTCCCCTACAAACGTTATCGCGTCCACCCCTACGCATAGAGAGAGTGATCGACGAGGCGATGTTGCAGAAGTATGCAAACATCAACTGCGAAGCATACGGATTTCTCTTGGAATGGGGCCAAACCGCCCTGCGTGGATCGAATCTCTGGAAAGAGGCTTATACCTTCCTCGGTTACGAGAACGGCAGAGCCGTCTCTACCGCTTCAGCCATCGTCAATGAGGAATATCTTTATCTGGCCCTGGTTGCGACGAGGCCGGACGCACGCAACAAAGGATATGCCGAGGCTGTCGTGCGGCACGCCCTGCAGACAGCCCACGAAGCGACGGGGCTAAAGAGAACAATTCTGCACGCGACAGGTGCCGGATTTCCTGTGTACAAGCGCGTCGGATATCACCCAACCGCCAGGCTTATGACCTACAAGCCGTCGGAGAATTCCTAAAGTGGCGAATTGAACGGCACGGGTCGGGCTGGGCAGCTTCAATTTAGATTTGGATAGGCGAGCGTGATAGACGATTGGAAAGGGGGTCTAATCACGCAGCCAGAATCGCTAATGCCCGGCTGCGAAGGCGCGTGCAACAGAATGAGCTAATAACTGCACCACGCAATAAGCTAAGGATCGCACAGCCCCAACTTTCTTTGTACGGCTCGGCGGTTCCAGTCGTGGAGCCGCCCTGTTGCCGCGTTTGATTCGTCATCGCTGGAAACCCCGCGCCGCGACTTCATGCCCCAGGGAGTCTGTTATGGCGATCGGACAATCAAGCAGTGTTCACCCTTCTTCCGATCACCGCATCGAAGAGGGTAACTTCGAGCCGGCGACCACCGCTCTCGCACTCTCTCCACGGGACCGACACTAGACGGCCGCACCTGCCAGGCCTTTGATCACCTCCTGCGCTTTTCCGGAGTCGAACCACCACGGCGCGTAGTCCGGTGGATTGTTGAATCCATTTGCGATGCGGCTCGCCAGCGGCGGAAACTGGCTAGCGGCTCCCATCAACTTGAGAATTTGCGGCGCCGGAGGAATCAGCAGCGAATTCGTCCAGCTCACTACCCATTGCGCGTAATCCCAGAAGGTGTCGAATGTTTCCTGCATCCATGGTCCGTCGAATGGTTTGTCGCCGTGCTCCAGGATTCTCTTCAAATAGATCGTGGCTGCCTTCGCCGCAGTATTCGAGCCCTGCCCCGTGATCGGGTCGTTGGTCGCCACTACGTCGCCCATTCCCAGGGCCAGGCAACCCCCGGAAAGCTTGCTCACTGGCTTGCGAACCGTCGGCGCAAATCTTCCCACCAGAGTCCCGTTGTCATCCGTCACTTCCACGTTCTTGCAACGCTCCGCCTCCAGCGGTATGAAATTCTCCAGGATCCATTTGCTCTTGGTCAGGTGTTCCTGCGGCGTCTTCACTTCGTTCCAGCAATCCATCGGCCCGCCCGGGACTCCCTCGAATACCATGATTTCGCACGCGCCGGTCGTGGTCAGTGCGGGGAAGACAAAATATTCGCCCACGCCCGGAACCAGATTGAAAGACACCGCCGTGAAGGGCGCCCGCGGCTCCATCTTCTTCACATACGTCAGCGCCAGCGCCCGCATCGGCTTGTCATACGGAGACTTTTCCGCGTCCCGTTCGAACATCCGGTTGACGTCGCCCCTCCCTGCGGCCACGATCACCAGGTCATGCGTCTTGCTGTACTCGTCAACGTCCGCAGGCGCTGCATCTTTAATCACCAGATCTCCGCCACGTTTGGCAAATTCGTTCATCCAGCCGGCAAACTTCACCCGCTGATCGACCGACTGCCCGTGGTGATCGAGTTTCGCCTCCCAGAACAGCGCTTTGATTTTGTCCTGACCAGGAATGGTAAACGCGAGTCCTTCCGTTAGCGGGCATTCCCTTTCCCAAAAATTGATGCCCAGGTCGCGCTCATTCTGGAGAGAATCGTGGAACATGAACTGGCTCGACGTCACTCGTCCGTTGAAGATCTGCTGCGCCGTGCGATCGCTGACGATTGTGACTTCATAGTTGTTCTTCAGCAGCCCTAACGCCAGTTGCAATCCCGCTTGACCGCCACCCACTATGGCAATTTTTCTCATCGCGTTGTCTCCCGCTTTCCCTGACTCGTAACGCCTGCCGGCTGCCCACTACCAAACGAACCCGCGTGTTATCTTTCACCACCGGCAACGCAACCTCGGGTCTTTTTGTCCAAGCTTCCAAGAACTGTGTATTGCCTGCAAAGACCCACTGCTCCTACCAGCCGAGCACTCGAACGGCAGGTGGAATGCAGCGAACTTGACGGTCCAATGCACTCCACCTGGCTCTGCTCTGTTATGGCTTACTGGTCGCTTCCTTGGGTCAGTTCCGTCGGGACTGCCGTCAGATAACCGAACAGACCAGCGGTCTCCCCGTTGGGGCCAGCGGTGAAGTAGATTTGCGCTGCAGGTGAAGCGTCGGGATCGACACTGCTGGGGCTGACATTCCCCGGCTTAAGCGACCAGATGCCTTGGATGGCGAGTGGCTTGCCGGTCGCATCCTGGAGCAGTCCGTCGAATTTGCCTGTCGCCAGATTGTAGGCAGCAATGACGCCGGCGGACTCGGTGCTTCCGGCGTTCGCAAATTGTCCGACCAACAGGTGATGGCTGAACCGCCCAAAGTCGAGCGGAGCCAGAGCCACACCCCACGGGACATTCAGCCAGGAGCCGTGTTCGAGGCGCTGCACAAGCTGGCCACTGGAGTTGAAGATATCCACATAGCCGAGGCCAGGGCCGGCGGACGGGCGTTGTCCGGGGGGAGCCAGCACATAGGTCACGACAATGTCATTGCCAACGGCCGCCACGTTGAAGGGCACGTAATCGGGAGGTAGTTGAGGGTCTTCAAATGACTGCCCCCCGGGTAAAAAATGATCACTATCGAAGTTGCCGTGGTCGGGGTTGTTGTTGTCTAGCTTTACAAGATGAAAGGCGTTGTCGTAAACATCCACGCGGCCTTTGCTGGAATTGGCGAGGTACAGGTAACGCTTACCATCGATCAAGGCACTGGTCAGGCCCGTGAAGACCGAGCCGTCGGTGGTCTTGACCACGGTTATAGCGTGGGTGGAAGGAGGCGTTGCTCCATTCGCCAAGCCAACATTGGGGTTCCATGCGGCGATCGTCCCGTCGAGCGTGACAAAGATGAAGACGGCTGGCCCTCCCGGCAGCATAAAGTCGGTTGTGCTGCCGTTGGAGATGATGCCTGTGGGGGAACCGTTCGGCGTCTTCTTGTTATTCGGATCTGCGGGTGGAATAGTGACAACCAAGGATTGTTTCGTTCCTGGGCCGTTGTATAGGGTAGCGACTCCAGTCACATTGTCTGCAGCCCACCATACGCTGCCGGAGGTACGCGTCAGACCCCACGAATTGACCAACTGCGGGTCGGTAGCCTCCGCAGCTCCTGACGTGTTGGCCTGAAGGTTGGTTTGGGTATAGTGCTGCCCAAACGAAACTGCTCCCAAAGAGAGAGCCATGGTACTACTTAGGGCAATACGCCGAAACATATTCATCATGTAACCTCCTACTTGTTGTGAGTCATCACTGTTCTCGTGCCCTCTTCGATTGACACATTGCCAGACTGAGAGGCCGAAGAGTAACTGCGAATAGGGACTGAGTTCGGTTCTCGCGGTTTGCATCACCGCGAATTCCGTAAGTAAGAACACTCGACTCGCACGATTATTCCTAGATTGATTTGGAGCTGACTATTTGTGTAGCAGCTGGCTCCGTTCGTGAAGCTTCTGTCGCAGTATGGCTTTCGGGATCATCTGGGTCTCGTACTGGGTGACGAGCGCGGGCGATAGGTGTCGATTCATTGCATATTCGGCTACCTCGTCATCCTTGGTTCGACAGAGGAGGACTCCGATGCTGGGGCCATACCCTCTTTGATCGAAAGAAGCTCTTGAAGGAACTGGACGGCGCGGTTCTCTCGCGGCTGCCTCATCGGAACCTACGAACGAGTTTGAGGCTCTACAAGAGGAGAAGACACGAAACGGAATTTAAAGCACGTTAAGGACCGCGCGGCGAACCTGGCCGACGCCACCCGCCAAGGTAACCCAACTAACACTGCGTGTCAGATGCAATCAACGTCACGCCACACTAGGGGTCACTACACCAACCATCACAAATCGTGTGTTAACGTTCCTAGAGGCTGTTAATGACTTCAGTTGAGCATTTTGAAGATTCTGCTGAGCATGAGGCACGCGAAGGCGAAGTATGGAAAGGCGGCGAGGGTTTGCGAGAGGCGTTCGTAGTCTCGAGCCAACCTGCGGAATCGCGCGGCCCAGGCGAAGCTTCTCTCGACGACCCATCGGCGCGGCAGCAGGACGAAGCCGCGTTTGGCCTCTGTGTGCTTGACCACTTCCAGTTGAATGCCGTGCCGGGCGGCCGCGCTGTCAGCGGCTTCTCCGGTGTAGCCCTGGTCGACGTAGGCAAGTTCCACGTGGTCTCCGGTCATCTGCTGCACCGCTTCGGCGAGCTTCTCTACCTGGGCGCGGTCCTGCTCGTTGGCGGCGGTGACATGCAAGGCGAGCAGGTTGCCCAGGGTGTCCACCGCAGCGTGCACCTTGGCTCCTTTGCGCCGCTTGGCGCCATCGTATCCGGCCCGCGCACCCGACTCCGGCGTGGACTGCAGCGTCCGGCTGTCCACCACCATCGCCGTGGGCTGCGGCTTGCGCTCGGCAAACTCGCGCAATAGAGAGCGCAGGTCCTCCACCATGATCTCGAAGCATCCCGCACCGATCCAGCGCCGCGTCTGCTGGTACACCACCGGCCACGGCGGAAGATCGTTCGGCATCATCCGCCAGTGCGCCCCCGTCTTCACCAGCCAGCGCAGAGCGTTGAACACCGCACGCAAACGGTGCGACCGCTGCGCAGCATCCTCCCGACACAACGCCAGATAGGGCGCCACAAACGCCCACTCCTCATCGCTCACATCGCTCGGATAACCAACCTGACCCTTATTCCCCATCCAAACTATGCTGCGCGATGACAACAACACAATCACCGCTTTCCTACAGATGGGAATTAAAGTTATTAACCGCCTCTAGACGGCATGGGTCGGTAGCTCAATCCTTCCGGGCGGCGCTCATCGTTTCTCTCCTCCGATTCCCTGCATACAATTCATCTTCCACGCTTCCCAGCCCGGCGCTTTTTGACCGGAACATACCGATATAGCGTATCCCGGCTGATGCCGAACTCACGAGCAAGCGCAGCCTTCGAGTCGCCATCAGCAACTCGCCGTCGCAACTCGGCCGCCCGCGCCGGTGTCAGAGACGGCTTCCTGCCGCGGTACTTCCCTTCCCGCCTTGCGATCGCAATTCCCTCGCGCTGACGCTCGCGGATCAGCTCCCTCTCGAACTGAGCATTATGCAAAGTTCGGGATTATGCGAAGCCACAGCCGTGGAGTGGCGCTGTGGCCTGCATATCAGTGACGTTTCGCTTCGCATAATACCGGATCGGTGAGCGAAGCGATCAGCGCTTCCGGTGTCTTGAACCGGCCGCACCGTAGCATTTAGAGCCCGTCGAAGCTTCCAGAGTCCTAGCGGATACTTAACCTCATTTATCTTCGGGAGGTTAACTATGCTGGAAGCACACCTACATTCACCTGTAACTCGACGACGGCTCCGTGAGGGTCTCGCCGCAGATCACATCGACGCCTTCGCCAACTGGCTCAACCTGAGTGGATATCGTCCCGTCTCCGTAGAGGGCTTGCTGCGTTCTCTGGCCGCTTGGACAGACTGGATGCTCGCCAACGGGTTCAGTGCACGTGACTTTCTTCGCGGCCTTGAAGCGTGCAAGTTGGCGGTTCATAAGTCGCCGCGCGTTCGTCACCAGCGCGGACCCAACCACCATTCGATCACGGCTGCCGCACTGTTCATCCGCTTCCTCCAACAGCAGGGTGAGCTACCTCTCCCTCCGGCCTCATGCGCTGGCGAACTATGGCCCCTATTGGGAGACTTCCGTTTGTGGATGCATCAGCATCGTGGAGTGACTAAGTCGACGCTCGACACCTATCAAGGCATTCTTGTAGGACTTCGAGAGGCTCTTGGCGATGACGTCGGCGCTTATTCCGCAGAGGCTCTGCGCAACTTTGTATTGGAACGCGCACGCCCTCACGGTATGCACCGTGCCAGAACCATCGCCGTCGCAGTCCGCTCCTTTGTCTGCTTTCTTGGCGTGACAGGGAGGTGCCTTCCGGGTAGGGAGCATGCCATTCCCGGCTTTGCCCCCTGGCAACTCTCATCAACCCCCGGTTTCTGACCGCAGATGAAGTTGAGCGGGTGATTGGATCTTGCACCGGTTACGCTTTTGAACTCCGCGATAGGGCAGTTCTGCTGCTCTTGTCCCGACTCGGGTTGCGCGCCAGCGAGGTCGCTCAACTCAAGCTTCTCGATATCGATTGGCAAAACGGAAGCATGATTGTGTGCGGGAAGGGGCGCCGCCAGGAGTCACTGCCACTGCCGCAGGAGGTCGGCAACGCGATCCTGCTTTATCTGAAGCGAGGCAGGCCATCCTTGAAGGTGCCCGCAGTCTTTGCATCGGTTCTGGCTCCATTTCGCCCATTGACCCGTGCGGCTGTCACCCAGATCGTCCGGAGTGCGCTGTCCCGGGCCGGGATCAACGCGCCCATCAACGGTGCTCATGTGCTGCGGCACTCCGCCGCCACGAGCATGCTCCGCCAGGGTGCGCCTATGGCCGGGATCGGTGCTGTTCTGCGGCATCGATCTCCTATCACGACGGCTCAGTATGCCAAGGTGGATTTTGGACTGCTGTCAGAGATCGCGCAACCTTGGCCGGAGGTGCCCTCATGCTAATTGCAGATGTAGAACGCTACCTGTCGCTTCGCCAGACACTGGGTTATAAACTTCGCGATGCATCGCGCAACCTTCGTTCGTTCGCCAGGGTTGCCGCTGACAGTGGAGATACACACATCCTTGCTTCGACCGCACTTGACTGGTGTCGCGCTGTACTTAACCCGTAGACCCAGATTCGTGTGTTTTCAGCAGCTTGTATGCTGCACTTAACCCGTAGACGCTGCACATAATTTGTAGACTACTGCCCTAAACCTGTAGACATTATTGCGGCGATTTTCCTGCACTTAACTTGTAGACTGCCTTGATCTTTGATCTTTGAGTTATTCGGATCGCGGAGTGTCCCCTGCACGAACTGTCACAACTGAAAAAAATTGGGCTGGCCTCGTCACTGTGTAGTCAATCACTTGCCAGTGGCGGACTGAACCGCCGTTGTCGGTTCTCAGAACTCCCGAATCGTCTAGGTTGTCTACAAGATCAGTGCAGTTCGGGGGCATCCAAATCTACAGGCTAAGCGCAGCAAATCGCGCTTATCTACAAGTTAAGTACAGCGCGACAGCAGTATTGACATATAGCTGAATGCGAGAGCGACGAGAGCCGTTGCTGGCGCGCCCGCACGATGGAGTGAATGTTTCGCGAAGTTCCGCCATCGTGAGATTGCGGAAAGGCTTGGCTGTGCTTCATCCCTCTGGACCACCACCCTATAAGGGTCATTGGTTCGGGAATAAACAGATCCATAGAGGTGTTTTGTTGACAATGCAAGCGAAAAATACGCCATCGCATTCTTCGTTGCAAATCCATTGAGCTCCAATGAGGTTTACTGTGATTCCCCATATCGGCCCCGAAATAGCCGAAGCCCTGAGATCAAGACAGAGCTCTCCCGAACCTGCACCTCCGGTTCTCTCAAAATATTCCGGGGCATGTCAGAACACAAGCGAACCCACTTCATTTCCTCACGTGCTATCCAGCGTGCGTCATTCCAACGCACTAGTCGCCATTATGGAACTGGTCACACGATGGCTCTTGTGAGCTGTTCAAGCGCGTACGTGAGTCTGATTTATGAAATGGGAGTTTCCAGCCAAGCAAATCAATTTGGCTCGATTGCCGCATCCAGAACCGGAGAAGTGTCTGGAATAAACGACCGGTATCCTTGTTATTCCATGCGAGCACCTACATCGCGATGTGCGGATGCTCGGTGCGCATAGTTATCCACGATGCAATCACGGACGAATGCATTGTCCATGATTGAAATTATCTTTGCTCAAACCGAATGCAGAGGACCGTTATCCGATAGATCCCCGAGTTCAAAGATGGTCTTTATCTTTGACCAAGACACCTTTCGCCAGATGTCTTCATACCACTGGTTCGCATCAGAACCACACTTGAAAATAGAAGAGGTGTCTTTGTTTATGTCCGCCATTTTTTCCCCAGAGGTTGCACGCACTAAATCTGTGAATGCGATCAGGCTTCGCGATCTGGACACGTTTGAGGAGTTCTTCTGGCTCCTTGAGCAAAGTGCTCCCCTGTTTCACGCCGTTGTCGCTGAAGTGAACGGTGCGACAACTATTGAGCAATGGAAGGACGCGCTCAATGCCATACAGATTCGGTACCCTCTTCTGTCTGCGTCGATACGGAAGACCCCCGGCCAACGTCCTTTTTTTGAGAAGGTGCAGGGAGTTTCAATGCCCTTGCGAATCACTCCTCTGACGGATTCCCTGGTGTTGGAAGAGGAGATGGAAAAAGAACTCCAGCAACCTTTTGGAGACGGAAGCGGTCCACTTACGCGGGCAACTCTCTTTCATGCTCCTGATCATTGTGTCGTTATGTTTGCGACACACCACAGCAGCCTGGACGGAAAATCGCATCTGCTTCTCGTACAGGATTTGCTGGCTTCTGTTGCAGGAGAAGATTTGGGGAAGCCGCTTGAGGTGCAGCCCGGTCTCGGCCAACTGCTTGGATCGCCAACACCTGCTGAGTATGGAAAGAAGTTGGAGGGAAAATCGGTTGCTCCGGAAGACGGGGTCCCCGTTGAGATGCCTCAAGTTAGCGCACAGCGCCTGCAGCTGAGTGTGGAAGAGAGCGAGGCCTTGCTGAAGCGTGCCAGGGAAGAAGGAACTACCGTGCATGCCGCACTGGTTGCTGCGCTCACCCTGGCAGGAAAGCGTTACTCGGAAAAGTGGAATGTGGGGCCGGTACGCTGCGTCTCGCCGATCGATATGCGAAAGACGCTAAACATTCCAGATGCAGTAGGCATGTTGGTCTCATTACATCATGGGTCCGTTCTAACTCCAGATGGGGCGCTGTTCTGGGACATTGCGAGAACAGTACGGGAAGATATGTTGCCTGCTCAGAGCGCCGAGGGAGCTCGCCATCTTTTGGGTGCGCAGTCGTCTATGATTTCAGACGAACTTAGCGCACGAGATCTATACTGGTCCGTTTTGAATGGGCCCCTGGTACATGAGTTGATGGTGACGAACTATGCCGGGTATAAAGTGCGCACAGAATACGGAGATCTTAAAATCGACAACCTGTTTACAGGTAGTCCATCCATCATACCGGCTCTGCAGAAAGTGTCAGTGCTTACTGTGAATGGAAGACTTGGAATGACTCTGGTGGCCCGTGACATGTTTCCGACTTTGCTGGAAGATGCACGCGAGATCCTAGCTCGTGCCTGAGGGTGCGGGACAGTTCAGAATTTCCATGGCGTTTTGATCGCCTTTGCCAGCTGCACAGAACTGGGCTTTGTAGGCTGACCATTGCGAAAGTGTTAGGTTGACGCAACAATTGAGCGCAACTCGAATTGCTGGCGCTTTGGGCGTTGTCCGACGATATGGAGACGCTACCTGGCTGTGCGCAGCGACCAGCTGTATGCAGGCGCGCCGATCTGACGTTCCAGGAGCACTACACAAGCATCGCCGGCTTCGCCGATCAAGTCTTTGGACTCTGTCTCACCTCTTCAAGACAAGACAATCCCGATTGCGGCATTTTCTGCTGGGCTGCCGAGCCAATAGTTGTATTTGGCAGCTACGCGCATGAAATGTTTAAGTTCATCAAGCGTTGGGGGCGACAGAGGGGCTCGTGCGGTGACGGGTCTTCCGATCTCCTCAAAGAACCTCCCGAGTTGGGGAGTGGTTGTTATCAATTGCACAGCTGGCTCGCTCGACGTGTTTCGCCATGCGTGTTTTGCGTTGCTCGGAACCACGCCGGAGCAGACCAAACGGACGCGACTGGCATCGAGTATTTCGACGGATTATACGGCTATGCACTGGTCCTGTCCCGCAACCATGCGGAAGCAGAAGATTTGGTGCAAGGGACATACCTTCGGGCCGTGCAGGCAATGGGACGGCTCCGAGCGGACAGTAACATGAAGGGTTGGCTCTTCACGATTCTGCGGAATGTCTGGCTTAACCAGTTGAAGTGACAGCGAAATCGCCCCAGATCGTCGAGATTGATGTAGGCGACGCGGTTGCGGATAGCATCGTAGAACTCTCCAAAGACTCTCATGATATCTATGTGATCAAGGTTTAGACAGAGCAGGTGCGGACTGCCATCCAGGAGCTACCCGTGAAGTTTCGCGAGATCATTTCGCTGCGAGAATATGAAGAGCTATCGTATCAGCAGATTGCGAGCGTCCTGGACTGTCCTATCGGAACCGTCATGTCGGGGTTGGGGAGAGCACGCGCAAAGCTTCGTACGCTGTTTCAGTACTTGTTTACTGTCGGAACAATCAATTTGGACAAGCTCACCTTATGATCGATTTATTTATCAGCCGATAATACTCTATAAGATTTTTTTGCCGAAGGCTGAGCAAGTGAGTTGCACGGCGAGTTCGGCGGTGCGATTACGTTCGTCGAGGATTGGGTTTACCTCGACGAGTTCGAAGCTGAGCATACCGCCGTGGTCTGCAAGAATCTCCATTGCGAGATGGGCTTCGCGATAGGTGGCTCCGCCTCGTACGGGAGTGCCGACGCCGGGGGCGTCTTCGGGGTCAACCCAGTCCATATCCATCGATACGTGATAACCGGCTGTGCCAGTGGAGGCTGCGAGGGTGGCCCTCTCCATTACAACGCGGAGACCGAGTTCGTCGATATCACGCATTGTGTAGATGTTGGAGATGCCGACGCGACGGATATTCTCTTTTTCGGTCTCGTCTATATCGCGGATGCCAACGAGGACGGTGTGCTCGGGGCGTAGCTTCGGTGACCATCCAAGAAGGTCGCTCAGAGGAGCGGGACCCATGCCAAGCAGTGCGGCGACGGGCATACCGTGGACGTTGCCGGAGGGCGACGTCTCGGGTGTGTTGATGTCGGAGTGTGCGTCGAGCCAAATCAGACCGATGGATTCGTCCTTTGCGCGGAAGAAGTTTGCCACGCCGGCGACGGTACCTGCTGCGACCGAGTGATCTCCGCCTAGGACGATGGGCGTTGCGCCGTGTGCAAGCGCGCGTTGCACGAACTCTGAGGTTTGTTCCGCACTCAGTGCGATCTCTTTCAGAAAGTGCGCATGGTCGTCGCCGCGGTGCATAGTTTCGGCGACGGTGAGGGGAACATTGCCGCCGTCGGTGACGGTGTGACCGAGGGCTTCGAGTTTTGCTATGAGACCTGCAACGCGTAGGGCGGATGGGCCCATGTCAACCCCGCGACGTTGTTGTCCCAGGTCAAGCGGCACACCGATGATCTCGATCTGCCGCGTTGCAATACACATTGTGTTCACATACACCTCATATTGTTCTGCTGTAAAAACACTTGAGGCGGCCGTCTATTCCGTTTCCAGCGCAATTGGCAGGCCTGGCCAAGTTACAGCCAAGATCCTGCTTGTGGATGATTAAACTCGTCGGTGCGAGCGTTTTTGCATTTAAGACTAGGTAATCCGATAGGATCGAGATGGCTAAGATGTAATTCCGTAACCGGCTTTTAGCCTGAGTCTGTCCTTCATTTCCCTGACCACTTAACAGGAAGCTGCACCCATTGTGATTTTCAAATCCAAGAGGTATGAGTTACAGAGCGCATTATTAGGAAGACAACGGAGTGGTACCTGAACCATACCCCCAACATCCTCGTCGATGAAGCACAGGACCTGAATCCTGTTCCGCTCGGCGTCCTGAAACGGATGGACTGTCCTGTCGTATATGTCGGAGACCCCTATCAACAGATCTATGAATGGCGGGGAGCGGTGAACGCGATGGCCCAGGTGGCGACACCTCACTATGTTCTCCTTTCCCAGTCGTACCGGTTCGGCCCGGCAATTGCCACCGCTGCAACTGCAATTCTTCGCTCACTCGGAGCGAAGCAACCGGTGCGAGGATTGGAAGCGATACAGTCCCATCTTGCTCTGGTCCATCCTCAGGTCATTTTGTCCCGCACCAATGCCGGCGTCATAGGGAATGTTCTGAAATGCCTTTCCCGCAGGATACCCTGTCATGTTCTTGGCGGAACCAGTGGCCTGGAGATGTTGTTGACCGATGTCCGTCGCGTCAAGCAGGGACAAGCGGGACAATCGCCTGAATTGCTGGGCTTTGCTACCTGGAAGGACGTTATGTCGTTCAGCACCCGCACGGAGGGGGAATACCTCCGTGGTCTGGTCAACCTCGTCCAGGAGTATGGGAAGAAACGATGCTCAGGGCGATCGCCGGTTGTGTTCCCAACGAGGGGGATGCCCGGATCATCTGCTCAACGACACACAAAGCGAAAGGCAGAGAGTGGGGGTACGTCGAAATCGATCCCGATTTCCTCTCCACGCGTCCACCATCGACACGTTCTGATCACCAGGAATGCATCGCGGCGGAGCTGCGACTCCTCTATGTTGCCGTGGACGCGCGCAAAGTATGCAGTCGACCTACCACAGAGCCTACTCAGGCGTTTCGGACTGAACCGAACGACGAGCGAGGTCGTCGGCGCTTCATCTGTGGCCGAGGCCATCGTCGACAACGCTCCCACTTCGGAAGATCCACGCCTGGCCGGTGTAGTGTCTCCGTGGTACTTCGAGTCCGGTACTCCATGCTAATCTTCAATGCGGCGGTAGATATTCAAGACCGACTCATAATTCCATGCGGTATCGGCCACCTCATCCGCGAACAAATCCCAGTCATGTTTGTGACCGTGCGACCAAACCATTAAGTTGATGCTGGAACCGCCTCCCAGCACCTTGCCCATCGGGAGAGGCATGGAGCGTCCGTTGAGGTGCAGGTTATAACTTCCCGAAAAGCCCCAGTTGCGCTCGCTCCCAAGGTTCAGAGGCCATTGATTCGCTTCCATGACGCTGGGCACATCGTCGCTTCCACCCGCCTCAAGCAGCAGCACGCTGACAGCCGGGTTCTCAGCCAGCCGACGCGCAACCACCGAGCCGGAAGAACCTGACCCGCAGACGATGAAGTCGTAATGGATTTCAGAGCCGTGGCGCGGCTCTTTTGGCCGACGCCTGCTCGCTCAACAGAATCAGATGCGTCAGCAATGCGCTCACGATCTGCGCTTGCACTAAGAGCTGTCGTGGTTGTCGATTTCATTCAACAAATCTCCTATCTATGGAGCATTAACATGTCGACGCTTCCTTTATTCCTATTTCCCACGTAAGAGGATGTTTGTTCAAAGACTCTCTGCGGAGAGGCAGGATCAACGACGAATGATGAGCTGGCTCCCAAGAAGGTTCAATTACTCTGCAACGGAATAATGATCTTACCCGGTAGTTCACCCTTCTCCATTTCCGAAAGCGCACTGGGAGCATCGCTAAAGGGAAGAACTTTTGTGACAGGAGTTCTGATCTTTCCTATCTTCACAAAATCGATTAGAACTGAGGTGACGGCACTAAACTCTTGCGGAGGCAAAAAGCCCGAAAGAAGACCGACAACGGAATAATCCTTGAGGACTATGTCTAGCGGATTGAGCTTGACCCAAGAGCCACTTGCGTAGCCTATAAGTCCAAACCGTCTATGTCGTGCGATACATTGCGTAGCCTGATTGCCGAGAGTTCCGCCTACAGGATCGAAAACTACATCTACTCCACTGCCTCGTGTCAAATCCCTAACTTTAGGAGCAATGTCACTACCCCGATAACTGAGCACGTCTTCAGCGCCCATCGTTCTGCAGAACTCTAGTTTTGCGTCGCTGCTAGAAACGGCAATTACCCTTGCGCCCAAAGCCTTACCACGTTGAATGGCAGTAGATCCCGAACTGCCAGATGCCCCAAGGACGAGAAGTGTTTCTCCCTTTCTTAAAAGAGTCCGCCGCACGAGCGCAACGTAGGCGTTAGTAAATGAAACAACAAACCCAGCTGCTTCAACGTCCGACATTCCCGGAGGGACAAGAACAGCTCTGCCAGCCTCAGCAATGCAATACTCAGCAAGTCCGCCCCATCCCTCCAGGAAGGACGTTATCGTCATGACCCGATCGCCGACCTTGAAAGGAGCGGCACCGTCACCTCCTGCAGTGATCTCCCCGACAACCTCAATACCTGGTGAAAGAGGCGGTGCAGGAATGATTGGATGTTCGCCTTTGATCATCAAGAGATCTGGCAATGACAAGCCTGCCGCTTTGACTTTTATAGCGATGTGACTTGGCGACGGGGCGGGCAAGGCAACCTCCTGGATGCTTAATACCTTCTTCGGGCTTCCAAAGTGTTCTAACCGCCACTGCTTCATTTTCAACCCTTCCTCATTGCATCCAAATTAAGTTGCCTAGAGAGAGGACACATAACACCCGCTTTATTCCCTATCGAAGGAAGATTGGGACAGCGGTAGGACGCTTTACCAAATGGAAGTGATTATCAGCGCCGTGAATCAGTCGCTGGTAGCAATGAACGAAGCTTTGCACGTGCCCTTCCTAAGCGTGACATAACCGTCCCGATAGGGCAGCCCAAGACGATCGCTATCTCCTGATACGAGAGATCTTCATATTCTCGCAACAGGATAACTTCGCGAAATTGTAGTGGCAGCTCCTGGATCGCCGCTCGCACCTGCTCTACCTCGATCTTGCTGACATAAAGATCA
The DNA here is from genome assembly GCF_000745965.1 of Edaphobacter aggregans DSM 19364. Taxonomy (GTDB): domain Bacteria; phylum Acidobacteriota; class Terriglobia; order Terriglobales; family Acidobacteriaceae; genus Edaphobacter; species Edaphobacter aggregans. The sequence goes on from NZ_KN050792.1 coordinate 44,337, forward strand.
TGAGGGCCTTTGGATGGCTCGATGAGGCTGCTTGCAACATCATCGCCGAACTCCGTCTGAATCATTTGAGGACCATGTCGTCGCCTTCTTACTTGGTTAAGCCAGACATTCCTCAGGATGGTCAAGAGCCAGCCCTTTATATTGCTGTCCGCTGCCAGCCTCTCCATCGCCTGCATGGCGCGAACGTAGGTTTCCTGTACTAAATCGGCTGCTTCCGCCTGATTGCGAGTCAAGACCAGTGCGTAGCTGTACAACACGTCGAGATACTCGACACCAACGGCGTTCGCTTGATCTGTTCCGTCGTGGTTCCATGACATATTTATTCACTCTTTAAGAAGCAACACACCCTGGGATCTATTCCCGCGCTGGGGGAATTTTTCGTTAGTGTCATACGGTAGCCGATGGCTGAAGTTGAGATCACAAGAACATCCGCAAAAGGAGTAGCGGTCCGCAGCGCGTGGCAGAGCGCATCCTTACTTTCCTGATGGTCTTCGGTCCGGGCCCGATTGTGATGAAGGAAGACAACGATACGTGCGACGGCGATGGATAGGAATCTCTCCGATGAACCATAGATAGATCATGAGCAGGCCATTCCATCGTTTATTTCACAGAGGTTGACGCCGGATTATTGCGCGGGTGGTTGTCAATTGTGGTAAGCGTCTCGGGCTGCATGATATTGGTGTAGAGCCGGCCGTGGAGATGGTCGATCTCGTGTTGCAGAATCCGCGCATACCAAGCCGCCGCTTCGATTACCCTCTGTTCCCCATGCTCGTCGAGGCAGGTCACTCGAACGAAGCGCGACCTCGCTACCATTGCCATCAGTCGCGGGATGCTGAGACGGCCTTCATAGAAGGACACATCCGGAGGTGTGAGCAGATCTATTTTGCGGATTGATGATTGCATGGAGGTCGACGGGCACTCGCTGGCGCTCGCTCAATTGTTCGGCTGTGAGGCCCTTCTGATATTCGGCCTTATCTTCAATCACTGCGATCTGAAACGATTCTCCAATCTGCGGGGCGGCCAGGCCTATACCTGGAGCATCCCGCATGGTGTCTCGCATGTACTCAATCAAGCCCTGGATGTCTTTGCTGCGGATCTCGTCCGCAGATAACGAACGCGCAACCTTGCGCAGAACAGGATTGCCAACTTCGCAAATCTTGAGAATCACTGCTAACCGTCCTCTCGCTATGACCCCCGTGCTGAACTCGCGCTACCTTTAGTTCGAAAACGTAGCCGCGAAACAACGGCGGAGGTTATTCCCTCGTGCCATTCAACAATAGAGTCATCGGAATTCGGAAGTAAGCCCATCTTCCGATTGTGATGGACTCATATACCCTGCGAAAACAGTCACGTTTTGACCGTCAACGGCTCGTCGGTTCAGAAGCTTCGCGGCGAAGATGGGACCGATGACCGTTGCCTTCTTCACAAGATGGTGCGCACCAAGTAACAGGTGTCTCACTTTGCTTTCTAAGAAGTAGCACAGCTTGATCGATAACGACTCTAACCAGCCAGCAGCGGAAGGCACCTTCATTTTCGAGCCGCGGAACGTTATCGGCAGCTGTCCGCAAGCAGTTCTGCACGGCATCCTCGGCCTCTTCATGATTACCGAGCACGCGGTACGCGACCAGAGAAAGAGCGCGACGGTATCGCGAAAACATGATATCCAACGCTTCAAGCTTCTCTTGCGAAGTGCTTATGGTCTTATCTTCACTCCGCGATTGTAAGTCCAAAATAGCATTCATTCCGATTCACTCCTTACTGCAAAGATTGTGTGATTCTTGTGTAACAGTGCCACGTCAAACCCGCCCGCCTCATGACCGCCCGGCACAAACGCGAGCAACAAACGCAATGAGAAGTCAGGCAAAAAATATGTTGTGGCCAAAAAGCATTTCTATACTTTTCTGATGGTCTTCGGTCCGGGCCTGATTGTGATGAAGCCAGACAACGATGCGGGTGCGGTCTCCACCTACGGGTAGGCGGTGACCGGCGTGGCCTGCAGTTTGGCTGGTTGTAGTGCTTTTGCCCATCTGTTAATTCCTTCAGGAGATGGTTGCTCGGCTGGGCATTGTCCGTTTGCTTTTACAGTGTCGAAATGACGGTCTTCACTTCGGTGTATTGTTGCAGTCCATATTCACCCAACTCGCGTCCAATGCCAGACTGCTTGAAACCGCCAAAGGGAGCGCCGACATTCACGACGTTGTAGCAATTCATCCAAACCGTGCCGGCACGCAACCTATCTGCAGCCGAGCGCGCCTTCTTGATGTCACGGGTCCAGACAGGCCAGCAAGCCATAGGTCGTCTGATTTGCTCGTTCGATCACCTCATCGATATCTTTGAAGGGAATGATGCTCATGACTGGACCGAAGATTTCTTCTTTAGCAATCTTCATATCGTCTTGAACATCGGAGAAAACAGTGGGCTGGATGAAGTACCCGCGATTTCCAACACGTTTGCCGCCGCAAACCAGCTTCGCGCCTTCACTTTGCCCCGATTCGATGTAGCCCATAACCTTGTCGAGCTGTGCCTGATCTTTCTGGGGACCTTGTTCCGTCCCAGGATCGAACGGATCGCCCACGGTGCGAATTCTTGCTCGAGCGCCACTCTTTTCCACGAACTGGTCGTAGATCTTCCGCTCGACGAATACCCGAAACCCCGCGGTACAAGCTTGGCCCTGATTGAAGAACAATCCGAAGTGTGCGCCGTCGACGGCTTCATCCAGATCGGCATCCGCGAAGACGATATTCGGATTCTTGCTACCAAGTTCGAGAGCGACTCTTTTTAGGTTGGATTTTGCGGCTGCCTCCATGATGAGACGACCTACTTCAGTTGAACCGGTGAACGCTACCTTGTCCACATCCATATGGCGCGCAATGGCCGCGCCCGCGATCGGGCCGAATCCAGGCAGCAGGTTGACCACTCCCTCCGGAAATCCGGCTTCCAAAATCAACTCACCCATGCGTAAGGCGGATAGAGGCGTTTGCTCGGCCGGCTTCATTACTATCGTGTTCCCAGTGGCAAGGGCGGGTGCAAGCTTCCATGCTTGCAGCATCAGCGGAAAGTTCCAGGGAAGGATCTGACCGACCACGCCCACCGGCTCTTGGCGTGTGTAGCAAAAGTAGTCGCCGTCGATTGGGATCGTCTTGCCTTGAACCTTGTCAGCCCAGCCCGCGAAGTACCGATAGCAGGCTACAGTGGCAGCAACATTGATGGCTTTCGCGATGGAGAATGGCATGCCGTTGTCCAGGGATTCAAGACTGGCAAGATCATCGGCGTTGTCTTCAATAAGGTCGGCGAGACGGTGGAGCAGACGTCCTCGCTCTGATGCGCGCGTCTTGGGCCATGGTCCAAGTTCGAACGCCGTCCGCGCTGCCTTTACCGCTTTCTCTACGTCGGTGGCGTCGGCTTCGGAAACCTGGCAGATTTCTTCGCCAGTGGAGGGGTTGATGGCTGCAAAGGTCTTACCCGTTTCGCTCGCGATCCACCGATTGTTGATCAAGAGCCTAGTTGCAGGCACAGCGACCTTGCGCTTTGAGGGTTGCGAAATTACAGAGGTCATTGGGCGGTCCTTTCCTTGTTCTTCCTACTCATCGAAAGATCAGCCGTGCTCACCTGATCAGTGGGCCTGCTTGAGGTTGTCCTTTGGACTGTGGCTTATGGAACTCCCACTTTGCCAACAATGAGCCGTCAACTGCACCCCACCTCATCCGTAGGCACTTGTCTGTGTTGCGCGACTGTAAGTAACTGTCTGGTGTGCGCGGCTCCTCCGCTTTACCGTCGACCGTGTTATCCAAAGCACAACTAATGCTCGTCTGTATCTGGAAAATCACAGTAGGCTCCTTATTGCGAAGCTCGATTCCTAGCCAATGCGATAAAACTGTGCGCATCGTTGGATAAGACGGACGACTATATGTTCAATCGACGCAGCCCAGTCATTTCGGCGATGACCATCGCAATTTGTAGTCACTTTTCGGCAAAGAGGTGCCTCCGCTAATTTCCTGGAACTATCCCGAACAACCTACCAGGCTACTTATTCGGGCGTTACTGGAACGCTGTAGCCGTTATGGCCGAAAAGACCAGAACCTCACTACGAGCCTTGTGCTATGGCTCGAGCGCAGCCTGCATGATCGGTACGTCGAGAACAATCTCAAGTCGGACAGCCAGCCCGTCCTGGAATCCCCACAGGTGCATAATTGGCACATCGAAGCCGCGACCAGTAGCCTTGATCGTGCCGTGACCTCGGCCGATTACCGCGATGCGATCGTTGCCATCGATAACGCGTTCGATGGCTACATGATCTTCTAGGTACGTGTTTACTTTTCCGAAGAAGACCTTCGTCTCCTCTTGTCCATGGTAGACACCGCCCCATGGAACCTCAGGGCATTGTGTGATGTGGATCGTAGGAGATAAAAAATTGAAGAAGGTGAGAAAATCCCTGGTTTCGAACGCTTCGTAGATGCGATCGATTATGGTTATATGGTCAGGTGACATGGATGCTCCTTTGGCTAACGACGACACTGACTCAATGCCTCTTCAAAAGACGAACATGAATGAGAGCTTATGCAGCACGCTGAATCAGCTGTAAGATAGCTTAGCCGCCGTAAAGTGTGTTTTCTTGTATTGGAACGCAGTGTTTCTTGAAGAACTGTGCACGGACATGTGGATCTGGGTATGTCCTGGTCTATCAATGCACTTACCTGAACGCGGAGCCGCACTTCACATATCAAGACATGGACTAACATCGCCCAAGGCCGATGTCTTTGCGCGACGGAAAGCGTTTGGAGAAATGCCAAAGGCCGCCTTGAACGAACGGCTGAAATGGGCGGCGTCGCTGAATCCCCATTTCATTGCGATTTCGGTGATCGTTCGATCCTGGCGAACGTCAGTCAGTGCGACGCGACACTGCGCAAGACGACGCAATCGAACCCACTCTCCAACGGTTACGCCACGCTCGCTGAAAACCAGATGCAGATACCGAACCGAAATACCGTGCGCCCCGGCAATCGTGGAGGGAGACAAATCCGGTTCATCGAGTCTCTTTTCAATGAATGCCCGAATACGCTCGAACAAGCTCGTCCGGGGATTCCTGTCCAGCGATTCCTTGTTCCTTGTCAGCGCTGCACCGAGCATTTCTAGCGTGACCTCGACGGCGGCATCGCCGGGCTCTTCATCGCTTATGAGCACGTTATCGGCAAGAGTGTTAAGACAGGCACCAAGTAGCTTAGACAGATTTGTGCCTGCCTTGAGATGAGCTCCGACATGGAGTTCGGAGTCTGGCATCAAGCCTTCGAATCGCTCGATGGGTACGAGCAAACACATCTTACGGAACCGTTCCGGCATTCGAAAGTCGAGGGATTGTCTACCGTGCCATACTGTGATTTCACCAGGCTTAATCACCTGTTGCTGTCCTCGTTGACTGCAGAGCGTGTGGCCCATTCGCTGGAAGAGAACGCCGAGAAATCCGCCATCGTCGCGGGACACATGTCGTGATCCGCGAGCTACTCGCGTAGGGTCTCCCGAGACGGTCAACACGCGAGCACATGCCGTATGCCTGAATCCAATCTCAACGTTAAGAGGATTCGTCGCATCCGAAAGGACATCCAACGCAATTCCACCTTGCCTGAGCGCGCTATCTAGGTCATCTTGATCGAAATAGTGCGCTGTGGTGCGATTATTACAACTGGGCATAAACTGATTCTCAGTCTCTCAACGCTGTTGTCGAAACTCCCAAATCCGGCCGAAGACCGAAACCTCGCCGACTGCAACAGCCTCGCGGCATCTAAGTCCTCACCTTCCCCGATATCAGCGTTGTTGCAATTGCTCTAGGTCTGGGCCAACTCATGACGATCGCTAACCCCGGTTTTTCCTGCCTATGCGCCTAAAATCCATCTATTGAAATATTCCAACAATTTCGCCGAATAGAAGCTACAAAGGGATTGATGTAACAAGAAAAGGGGTTACGGCAACGATTCGAGACAAAATTGGCCATTTGATCTTGCCCATGTCCGAACGTCATGGTGCCCAAACCTATCCTCGAATCCAGTAAGCCGGCATTTCCCAGTGTTTTGTATTGCATAAAAAACCTTGTCAAATAGAATCGAGTCTGGAACGGAGTGATCTCTAACTCGAAATCTTCTTTCTTCATAGCGAGCCATATTCACAATGAGTTCGCGCCTTACTGGTAAGAACACGGAAGACGTGCCTAAATTCCCGTGCAGGCCGAAAGCATCTTGCGTGCGATCCTGCATAGGCTTGCCCCCGTCGCTCAAAAAATGAAATAGCCGTGAAAGGCCCAGTGAGTGACCCTAGAGGCTGTTAATGACTTTAATTCCCATCTGTAGAAAGGCGGCGATTGTGTTGTTGTCATCGCGCAGCATAGTTTGGATGGGGAATAAGGGTCAGGTTGGTTATCCGAGCGATGTGAGCGATGAGGAGTGGGCGTTTGTGGCGCCCTACCTGGCGTTGTGCCGGGAGGACGCTGCGCAGCGGTCGCACAGTTTGCGTGCGGTGTTCAACGCTCTGCGCTGGCTGGTGAAGACGGGGGCGCACTGGCGGATGATGCCGAACGATCTTCCGCCGTGGCCGGCGGTGTACCAGCAGACGCGGCGCTGGATCGGTGCCGGATGCTTCGAGATCATGGTGGAAGACCTGCGCTCTCTGTTGCGTGAGTTTGCCGAGCGCAAGCCGCAGCCCACGGCGATGGTGGTGGACAGCCGGACGCTGCAGTCCACGCCGGAGTCGGGTGCGCGGGCCGGATATGATGGCGCCAAGCGGCGCAAAGGAGCCAAGATGCACGCTGCGGTAGACACCCTGGGCAACCTGCTCGCATTGCATGTCACCGCCGCCAACGAGCAGGACCGCGCCCAGGTGGAGAAGCTCGCCGAAGCGGTGCAGCAGATCACCGGAGACCATGTGGAACTTGCCTACGTCGACCAGGGCTACACCGGAGAAGCCACTGACAGCGCGGCCGCCCGGCACGGCATTCAACTGGAGGTCGTCAAGCACACGGAGGCCAAACGCGGCTTCGTCCTGCTGCCGCGCCGATGGGTCGTCGAGAGAAGCTTCGCTTGGGCCGCACGATTCCGCCGCCTGGCCAGAGACTACGAACGCCTCTCGCAAACCCTCGCCGCCTTTCACTACTTCGCCTTCGCCTGCCTCATGCTCAGCAGAATCTTCAAAATCCTCAACTGAAGTCATTAACAGCTTCTAAGCCTGAGGTAATACACCACTTCCGAAAGTTGTACATTAGATTCAAAAAGCCAGCTTGTTGGAGGAAGGCCGCGTGCAATGCGCTCGCAACTCAAAAACTGATGTTTTGCAACGGCCCGTATTTCTGGAGTAAGGGTAATGAGATTGGAATATTCTCCGCAAATCACCGACGATGCCTCGCAAATACTGTGTTTGCACTCTGTCTAAGAGCTCCTTTAAGGCGGACATAGGTTGGCCTTCCCGTTCTCCGACTTTCACGCAGTCCTTGAGCAACTCGATATCTTGTGCCCTGACCTTGCCGCCATGATGGAATTTGTTGAACCCGGCAAAATCCAGTGGAAACGCCGCTTGTTCCAGCGACGTCCACATCTCCAGAAGTCCGTCTCCGGTCGTGGCAGCACGGGCGGCCGTGCCCGCCGCGCCATGCTCCTCAAAGCCCTGGATTTCCTGCACCGATAGAATTGTCAAGGCCCATAGTTCTTTGTTGTTACCCAGATCCTTCGCGTGCGGCCATTTGAGCAGCTCGCTGGCCGCAAGGATCGGAAACATGAACAGCGTCATCATTGCGAATTCCTGCCGCTTCATGATCTGGCAGGAGGATACTTCGGACGCATTGTAGATTGCGGCAAACCGTTGCGCGGCTTCGGGGAACCGGTCGTCTAGCAGGAAGCTGGACTTGTGGACGTGACGATACGCAACATCCGCTCTCGACAACAAAACTGGATCGGTTGGAGCGTGTAGGAGCGCTCTGAAGTTGGCAACTTGGTGGCAGAGCAAGCCCAGCGCCCCATTGAGGATGCGGCGCGCTGGAAGCGCCATGGTGCGCACATAATAGTCGTGCAGACCAACACCGATTCCGCCGATGATAATCTCGGTCGAAGAATCCCGGATCGCATCGCCGATGGATTTGAGGAGCGCTGTTCCCTCAAGGCTGCGCGTGGTGAAACCATCCAGCGTAACGATCACATAGTCGTGGGATTTGCGCGATATCTCGGCGACGTCTGATATGAGCCTATAGTCTGCAAACGTCGTCGTATGAGTAAAAAACCTGTGAACGGGACATCTCTGGCACCCTCGCGGGCCGAACCAGGAAGTCCACGGCCGCTCCCGCAAGCTGCAAGTGATAGCCGACCACCAAGCCCATGGCCCCCGCGCCAACGATAAGGATTTGTGGTGTTTGTGGGATGTTGCCCTTCAAGATACGTTTCCCATCTGTGGATTTCTTACCGAACAGTACATTAATACTCCCCGGCGAGATCGGGCGTCAATTGATTTCTTACCGATCGGTGTAATTATCGGCTCGGCCACATCCAAAGACCGGTTTCCACAAGACGTTCAAGATCGTGGCGCGAGGCACCACTCGCAGCTTGAACAGCCATGCCTTGGATGATTGCGTAGAGGCATCGTGACAAACCTGCCGGGTCGACCCCGTCCGGCAAATCTCCTTCGGCCTGCGCGCGTTGAAGTCGTGCGGTCAAAGCGGTCTCGTCGTCCAGCCTGCGGGCGACGATCTCCTTGCGGACCGACTTAGACTGCTCCGAACAGGCCACGCTGCTCATTACCTTCAGGCAACCGTGAGGGTCGGATCTGCTGGTCTGGATATCGAGCGAGCCACGCAGAAGCGCTTCGGCCACTGCTCGCGCAGTCGGCAATTCGAGGGCTGAGCGAATGAACGCCTGCTTCTCCCTCTCGTAGAGGTCCAGAGCCTTGCGAAACAATTCTTCCTTGTTGCCGAACGAGGCATACATGCTTGTTCGATTGATGCCCATCGCCTCTGTGAGATCGCTTAATGACGTACCTTCGAAACCTTTCCGCCAAAAAACCTTCAAAGCTGCGGTCAGCGCATTCTGCGCGTCGAACTGGCGTGGACGACCTCGGGAAGCCGCAGGCCTTCCATTCTTTAGATCTTCATCCATGTTCATCACGCTGATTTTATGCAGCTCCCCTTTGAGCGTCCATCCTCAGGCCAGGCGGGGCGGGGAGATTTCAAACTCCGTCAGAAGCCTAGAACTAGCTCCAAAAAGCAGATGGCTCTTTGTTACTGCGCACGTAATGGGGTACTGTCACACATCCGGCCGAAAACTTCCATTTGGTCATTCCCGGGAACTGCGAAAATTTGTAAGCCTCTGATTCTAAGGGCTGCAGAAAGGGCCGCGCCCGCCGCTCTCGTATTCAATATCAGCAATTGAATCGATCGTGAGCTGCCTTAATTGCTTGATTGCCCCTCAACAAAATCAATGATTTGCAGAAGCGCCTCGCAGAAGCGCCTCTACGCTAACGGAGGTTTTCGGCTGGATGTGGCCACTACACCTATCCCAGGTAAACGTGAAAAACGTTAGGGTCAGGCCGGGCCGAAATTGTTTTTTCGAAGACGCCTTTGTCGGAGATCAAATAAACACCACCGAAGATGTTCGCAGCTTTTTCAATCTTGGCCGAGGACTGAAAAAGTGCAAATGCAGCCGAAGGTTTCATAGGACCCCCGATATAGGCCGGGTAATAACAGCTTCTATTATTCGTGGAATGAGGCAACGTTTTCGCTGACGGACTGGTGCAACGTAGGCTTGGTCGCACAACGTACAAAGGCATACCAGACACCGCTCGACGTCCAGCGAGGATTCTCCGTGGGTTTCTCTTACCGTTCATTGAATTACACAACATATATTTTCAATGCAGGCTGGACCGACCCGACTGTTGTTCTTGCTTTAACTTTCAGGTTTTAACTACAGTTATTTCTGAACCGTAAGACCTGTGTCATTACAGTTCACATTCAACATCTGCTGGTCTGCCTTTATGCGCATTGTTGCTTTCGAAGGAGGTCGAGAATGGCCTCCCTTTGAAAGTAGCCAGTCGTAGCGCGCATGTTTGACCAGCCGTCCTCCGGTCTTCACCAGCCGTTGCTGCAGACTCGTCAACGACCAGTTCTCGATTCAGCGCGAGCGCAACGGAAGAGGTTCTCTCGCGTGGGTCACACACGCGAGCGTTCACAATCAGCGCGCGACCTGTACCTCGATCCAAACCCCATCCCCGAATTCGGCCTTCGTTCCCTGATTGTGGTTGTAGTCACTAACAAGTTGTTTCTCCTACTATTCTACTCATGTTTATGAGAGCCAGTGCTTGTTAGGCAGAGCGGTTATCAACACTTATCACTAAATGCGTTTCATCGGTGAGCGCTGAAGTGGCCGCTATTCGCCATATTTTGGTGGCACACCAAGCAGGACTCCCGCCCAGAACCAGGTAAAGATGAGACAAGAGCATACGTGAGTCCGTGAATGCTCCAAGTAATGACATTGAAGCTTGCTTTTTTGCTGTAATGAAATACGATCCCGCCGGAAGGGACCTCCTCCCCTCCAGCAGCCACCGCAGATCTATTCGAAGATACGAGAAGACTGATCTTTTGTTGCTGCACCTGATAAGCAACCAAGGCAGCGTACTCACCTTTGTAGTTCACCAGACGCCCACCCACTAGTCGGTAGACTTGCTCATGTCCCGATTCCTCTGCGGAATTGGGAAGACGAAAATTGAGAGGCACTTTACCGGCAAACCATGCGGTGACTACGCCAGGCGATTCGGACTGGACCTCAAGGGGGAGACTGCCGCTCAGAAAACTGCGGTGAGCCGCAATCGCGGTTTCGATGTAGCTATTTGCACGCGACTGCCGCAGAATTCCCGGCGCAACGAGAAGCCCTACAGCAACCAGAAGAATTGCTGCGATTAGCGCCGGCCAAGAGGGACGTGTAGCAGATTGCAATGGTCGTGTTAAAACCTTTGCGATACGCTTTCGGAGGCGGACAGGCGCATGTGTCGCGGCCGAGGGAAACAGCTGTGCCGCTCGTATGACTCGCTTGCGCAGAGCATCCGGAGCTGAGTACAACGGCCGTGATCGATGCAGGAGACCTGATAACTCCTCTTCCGCCTCAAGCTCCAGCCGGCAGGCGGAGCATTCTTCTACATGAGCGTGAAATTCTTCAAGATCCTGACCAGTTAATTCCTTGTCAAGATAAAGCTGGATGTTCGCGCCGTAGTCGTTGCAACCCTTCATTGTGAACCTCTCACCGACGACGAATTCGACTCCTTCAACGTTGCTGACAGCGACGCACGAAGTTTTGCGCGTGCTCTCCACAAACGTGACATCACGGTTCCGGCAGGACAGTCCAAGATACTTGCAATCTCCTGATACGAGAGCTCTTCATAGTCTCGCAGCAAGATAATCTCGCGAAATTGCATTGGCAGTTCCTGAATCGCCGCCTGCACCTGCTGTGTCTCCATCTTGCTCACGTAAAGATCATGTGAGTTTTTGGATGGCTCTGCAATACTGTTGGAAACACCGTCACCAATCTCGATCTCAATCATTTGAGGACCATTGCGCAACTTTCTCAGTTGGTTGAACCATATATTCCTCAGGATCGTGAAGAGCCAGCCCTTCATGTTGCTGCCCGCTCGCAGCTTCCCCATCGCCTGCAACGCACGAACAAAGGTTTCCTGTACCAAGTCCTCTGCATCTGCATGATTGCGGGTCAAGACCAGCGCGTAGCTGTACAATCCGTCGAGATACTCGATGCCCATCGAGTCGGCCTGGCTTACTCCGTCGTGATTCCATGACATATTTGTTCACTCTTTACTGAACACAACACCGTGGGAGATATTTGCGGTAAGTCCCCTTCATTGCTCCATCTTCAGCACGAGGCACGATGTGGTTCCGGTGGCGTAGACCTTCCCATCCGGGCCAACGATGCGACCCTCGGCGGTTACAGTTCGGTTTCCTGCGTGGGTTACATGTGCCTCCGTGCGTAATCGAGATACTGCCTCGGTTACGGCGCGCACGAACCGAACATGCAAATCGAGGGTGGTGAAGCCGCGACCTGCGGGCAGCACGCTTTGGGCCGCGTACCGAGCGCTGAGTCGAGTAGCGCGGAGAGCCATCCTCCATGCACGGTTGCGAGCTGATTGTATTGCCACTCGGCCGGCGAACCCTCAAGGACCGCGCGGCCCTCGGCCGCCTCAACAAGCGAGATGCCCAACGTGGCGATGATCGGTGGAGTCGGTAGCTTACCCTCCAAAGTAAGCTGCACCGTCTCAAGGCCGCTCGTCGTTCCAACTACGGCGGGGCGTACACGTTGATACTCGTAAGCACGGGTGACGACATCAAGAAGTTCATCCACGTTTACTCTCCTATGTTCTGTCTAACGCCATCTCCAACCGCCCGTCCTAAGGAAACTGTTCTCGGTCTCCTCTCGCGCGAGTCCGGCGTCGAACAGTGCCAGGTAACTCCGATCAGGCAGGCTCTTTGAATTTCTAGCGCATGCCGCCTGAAGCGAGGAGGATCTCGCCTGTGATCCAGCGCGACGCTTCAGAAGATAGGAAAACTGCAACCGGCGCTATATCTTCGGGCTGCCCGAATCGACCTAGTGGTGTCTGCGAGATGAGGTGCTTCTCAAAATCGCTGCCGATCACGCCGAGCGCATGAGCACCCTCGGTCTCCGTGCCGCCCGGATTGATCGAGTTTACGCGGATCTTCTTAGGCCCGAGCTCCTTCGCCAAAACCTGGGTGATTATGTCGATTGAACCCTTCGTTGACAAATACAGAACCATCGCTGGACCAGGATTATGCGTGCCCGCGGTTCCAATGTTGATAATGCTGCCGCCCTTCTCTCCAAACAATTTCACTGCTTCCTGCGTCGCCAGTAGCGTTCCTAATACATTCGTGTTGTACTGGCGGTGAAACTCCGTCTCCCTGACCGACTCCAACCGACCGAACGAATACACACCGGCGTTGTTGACCAGCACATCCAGTCCGCCGAACTCGCGCACTACCTCCGCAAAGAGTCGTTTCACATCGCCGCTCTTCGAGACGTCCCCTTGCGCCGCAAACGCCTTGCCGCCCTGTTCTGCAATCACCGACACAACCCGGTTTGCGTCCTCTTTGCTGGAGCCATAGTTCACCACGACGGAGGCGCCTGCTGCCGCCAATCCCTTTGCTATTCCTGCGCCTATACCCTTTGAAGCTCCCGTGACGAGTGCAACCTTACCGTCTAAAACGCCCATTTTCTTTCCTCATCGTTTCCACGCGTCATGCTCTGACCACTCCATAATGGTATCTGCACAATACCTAGTGTCAATTACGCACCTGAACTACACTAAGGAGAACCGAGGTAACTGGCCATGGGTAAAGCAATCGAGATGAGTGTTCGACTAGACCGTGTGCTTGTGGACCAGATCGCCGGACGCTGGCATCTTCTGATCCTCTGCGCACTTTGCGATCACGAAGGCAAGGCGCGATTCAATGCTTTGAAGCGCTCCGTTCCCGGCATCTCCCAGAAGACTCTTACGCAGTGTCTGCGCCAGCTTGAGCGCAGCGGCCTTGTCGCACGACGGGTCCTTACCGATTCTCCTCTCGGCGTCGAATACTCCTTTACGCCGTTAGGGGATACGCTCGAAGCTCCGGTCACGGCCTTGTACAACTGGACCCGCCAATACTCTGCTGCCGTGCGAACCGCGCAAGAGACCTATGACGCTGATCGACGTCGTAAAGAGACCAGATTAGCTAAGAGACTGCTGCAAGATCGCTGACTCGCAGTGGCTCGGAATCTAGCTCCCGAGTGACGTTCAAACCTGATCTAACAGGTCTGGCGCTGCGCTGATCATTGATCGGTGGTTTGGAGGCCACGGATCATGAAGCAGAAGCCCAGCTCGCGAAGAAAGCGCAGCAGCACCAAGTCCGTCCTTCGTCTGCCGGACCTGGAACACGCCAAGGCCGCGGTGTTGAACAGCCTTAACTCCACGGACGCAAAGAGGGGCTATCGTCACGCCATCGATGAGTTCGTTGATTGGTATTGCTCGGAACCGCGATTGGCGTTCAACAGCATAGTTGTCTTGCGCGACCGCTCTCATCTCGAATCTCGTCAACTCGCACCAGGCACCGTCAATCTCCGTCTGGGCGCCGTGCGTCGGCTCGCATACGAAGCGGCTGACTGCGGCCTTCTCAGCGCCGATTTGGGGGGGGTGAAGAAGTTAGGTATGCGCCTCGGGAACTGATTAACGGCAGAGCAAGGTCACGCGCTTTGGCAAGCACCCGGTTGTCAGCGTCTGAAAGGAAAGCGTGACCGAGCGTTGCTCGCTGTGCTCCTCGCGTGTGGATCTCTCCCATCGTGGCGCCGGGCTTCCACCTGCTCCAGTTTGCGGGACGAGTAGACAAACTGAACGGTATTAATTCGCTTAAGCTCGGCAATGACTTTGCTCCCGGTACGCCCTGTCGCTCCTAAAATCAGACCCGTGGTTTGCTTTGGTTCTGTTTCTCAATCGGCATGCTGGTATTCTCCTCTCGTGATTGAATCCGTGTCAGCGCCGCCTCGATAGCTTCATGCAGCTTCGCCCACAACATTCGAAGCCTAGTTCAAGGCTATTCGAGTGGCGGTGCGATGGACCGTTTTGCACATGCCCCACTTATGCCCAGTGATATCGAAGGATATGGTGTCGCCGCTCAGCCGGCCCGTCACATTGATAGGATGGGTGTTGCGGCTGAACGAGAAGGTCAGTGTTTCGCCTACGACCTTGCCATTCTCGATCTCGGATGGATCGCCCTGAGCTGGTTGCCACGTGCCCGAGACAGAATCCCCTGACTGGCTCAACTTTAAGATTGTTACTCCGGGGTCCTTATCACTTTTTACCTTCCAAGTTCCGGTGAGGTTCACCCTTTGGCATGGACTTCCGGCGAGACCGGAAACGCCATGAACACGCCGCACAATGCCGCAATCATTAAACGTTTCTTCATTGCGCTTCTCCTTGATGAATGTTATTGGCTTGTAGAGTTCTGCTCCGTTAGGAAAGGTTTAGAGCAGTTCCAAGGTAGTTATACCCAGGGAGTAGTGTCGTAGGGCAGAGTGGTATTGGCGAGTTTTCTGCGACACGAGACGATGGGGCGAGCGTTTTCCGACGATTTGCGCTGCCGGATTCTAGAGGCGTATGCGCGGGGTGGGGTGTCGCTGCGACTGCTGGCCGAGCGCTACGCGGTGAGCTTCGAGTATGTGCGGAAGATTCGCAAACAGCAACTACGGAGCGGGCGGCTGGAGCGAGTGCGTCAACGGCGGCATGGACCCGAGCGGCGGGTGACTGCGGAAGTTGCAGGTCGCATCCGCGACGAGGTCGCACGGCGGCC
>NZ_JQKI01000040.1 GCF_000745965.1 Edaphobacter aggregans DSM 19364
CTACCAGACTTGGATCATGAAACGGGATGTTATGCGGGCTTCCGCCTTTGCCTCACAGCGTTCCTACCAATGTTTGCCCTCACC
The DNA here is from genome assembly GCF_000745965.1 of Edaphobacter aggregans DSM 19364. GTDB lineage: Bacteria > Acidobacteriota > Terriglobia > Terriglobales > Acidobacteriaceae > Edaphobacter > Edaphobacter aggregans. Next base: position 85 of record NZ_JQKI01000040.1, read on the forward strand.
CTCCAAAGACCAGAAGAAAGTGTCACCCATCACCAGAATCCAGTCTGGGCTTCAACAGCCGCTCGGGAGAATTCCATCCGGCGCGAATCTCTCAGACATGACGTCGAGTCTGCAGCCCCGTAATGACCTGCTGCCCCCAGTCCAGCAGGAAAACTCCAAGGCCTTCGCCATCATGGCCGTGCCGGACCAGATGGCCGATAGCTTTCTGTGCCAAAATCGTCAGCCGCACGAAGGTGCTCCGGACTTGAAACCTGCTGATGCAAAATACGGAGCTTATTACTTGTCCGCCAGTCGATTGAATTATGGAGAGGAAGAATCACCCGCTCTTCTGTTGTTGTGGACCAAAGAGGAAGCGAGTTGGAAGGTTGTTTCCTGGGCTGTGGAGCTTCCATGACTCCCGCTATGTCGCTGACCGTGAGCGGAAGCGTCAGGGTAAGTCACTTCGAAAAAGGATTCCAACCGGCAATTGCATCAGCCAGATCTGTAGACAAGCATTCTTGAAAGTGCGGAAGGACACGATTAAACCAATGCAATTAAACAAACGTACTCTGAAGATCGCTGGAATCGTTGTCGCGGCAGTGCTGGTAATCCTGATCGCGCTTCCGCTTTTCATCAACATCAACAGCTTTCGACCGAAGATCGAATCGGAACTGACGAGTGCCTTGGGACGGCCCGTGACGCTGGGAGAGATGAGCCTTTCGCTCTTCAGCGGCAAAGTCGGCGTGGAGAATGTCAGCATCGCCGACGATCCGGCCTTCAGCCAATCACCGTTTATAACAATGAAGTCGTTGGAGGTCGGCGTCGAGGTAATGCCGCTTATCTTCTCCAGGCAACTAAACATAACGGGGATCGAGTTGGAAGAGCCCCAGATTACTTTGCTCAAAGCTTCCAACGGAACCTGGAACTTTTCCAGCATCGGCGGGGCAAACAAAAACAAACCTCCTGAGCCGGCGGAGTCGGGTGGCTCACAGAACCTCTCGATTGCCAAGCTGGAGATCAAAGATGGAAAGTTGTCGGTCGGCAAAGTCAACTCCACGGCGAAGCCGCAGGTTTACGACAAGCTAAACGCAGAAATTTCGAACTTCTCTTTAGCTTCTCAGTTCCCGTTCGAGCTGACCGTCAACCTGCCTGGAGGCGGCGATGCCAAGCTCACAGGCAAAGTGGGACCGGTCAATCCGCAGGACTCGGCCAAGACTCCTTTCGGCGCCTCAGTGAAGGTGAAGGGTTTGGATCTCGCAGCCTCGGGCTTCGTCGATCCGGGGAGCGGCATCGCCGGCTCTGTCGATCTTGAGGGAACGTTGAACTCGAATGGCAGTCAGGCCAAGGCGGCGGGCGTGATCACCTGCGAAAAGCTCGAGCTTTCACCCAAGGGGTCACCGGCTCCGAAAGCCGTGACCGTGAAATACGCAATTGACGAAGACCTCGACCGACAGGCGGGCACCATCACCCAAGGGGACATAGCAATCGGCAAGTCAGTCGCTCGGCTCACGGGCGGATTTCAGACCCAGGGTGAAACGCAAGTGATGAACCTGAAGCTCAGCGCCCCGAACATGTCGGTCGATGAACTGGAAGCGATGCTCCCAGCCCTTGGCGTAGTGCTTCCTTCAGGATCGAAGTTGAGTGGTGGAACACTGTCGGCCGACTTGGCCATCAGCGGTTCACTCAACAACTTGGTGATTGCCGGCCCGGTGCGGATGTCGAACACGAAGTTGGCCGGTTTCGATATGGGTTCGAAATTGGGCGCTCTATCAGTCTTTAGTGGAAAGGCTTCCTCTAATCCCGACACGACCGTTCAGAATGCCAGCTCGAATGTGCGCATTGCTCCTGACATGACGAGGGCTGACGCCATCAATGTGACGATACCATCCCTCGGCGTGGTGACGGGAGCCGGTACGATTAGCCCAAACGGGGCGCTCGATTTCAGTATGATTGCCGACTTGCAGACCAACAGATCCGAAGCACGAGCGGAGAGAACGGGTCTGGGCGGCGATAGGGGAGGTGTGGCCTTCAGGATTCAAGGGACATCATCGAACCCGAGCTTTGTTGCGGACGTAGGGAGTTTGGCCGGTAACGCTGCAAAAGGGGCGATACAGAGATCTGTCTCAGAAAAAACCGGCGACAAGACGGGCGGCATCCTGCCGAAGAGGAGGCCGAGATAGGGCTGCGCGTGGAACAACTTCAATTAACTCGAATCAGATGAAAAACATGGCGATGTATTGACCACGCCGGAACGAAGTCCCAATGGGTCCGGGAGGTTCGGCAAGATCTGAAACGACAAGAGTTCGAAAATCGTCCCACTAGGGCCGATCATTATTTCCATTATTTTCAATGGGAGAAAGATCGTCGCTCGCGAAGCTGTAAACTTAACCCCGATCGGTTTCGGCTCGAAATTTACGACGAATCCGTTTGATTGCGGGCATGAAGCGGCTCTCAAAGTAGGTCGCGAAAATGATGGGTGATTTTCTCAGCAAGTGAGAGAACTCCGACGAAGTCAATAGCTACAGTCGGTAGTCAAGAATGTTACTACTGTTACTTTTGGTGGTTACTTTGCGTGTGGCGTATGGTATTATGCCGTTCAGGATTCACCGTCAACTGCTTATGTCTTGACCTGCCGTGACTTCCCTCCCAGTTGTTCTTCACAGGAACGGCGGTCTCCCGGGAGTTACCGTCTTCTTGGATGGAGCCCGCAATAGATGTTTGACGACCTCTGTGCTCTGGAAAGAGTGCCTGGCCTTTTTCGCCTGATTCCAGGAAGCAATTACGCCATGTCCAGATTCACGAGAAGAGCAGTTCCGCCACCTGCCGGGCACCTGTCGGTGATGGAGGATGTTACGGTGAAACATCATCGGGGCCAAGACAATCAGCAAGCTTTGTACGACGATTTGACCGGGCTGCCAAATCGCAGATTGCTCGCGCAACAGATGGTCCGTGCTTTGACTTCGGCGAGAGAAAGTGGACACCGCGCTGCCATTCTTTGTCTGGCGATCGATCGATTTCAGCAGGGCGACGATGGACATGGACAAATAGCGAAAGACAAGTGCATGAAGCGGATCGCAACGATGCTAACCCGGCGCTTGCGAGGAATGGATCTGGTAGTCCGTACCGGAGAAGAAGAGTTCACGATTGTCTTGGGTGAAATAGAAAGTGTGGGAGCTGCAGGCATTGTGGCGAAAGCTCTCGTGGAGTTGTTCGCAATACCTTTGGAAGTTGAGCAGTGCCCGATTCTGCTCCGCGCAAGTGTAGGTGGCGCTGTATATCCGGACCACGGCGAGAGAGAGATGCAGCTATGGCAGGGCGCAGACACTGCAATGCGCCGTGCCAAGCGAGATGGAGGTGGCCGTTACCATTTGGCAGCACAGGACACGAGTACGGACGTTGCCGAAAACGTGGAGCTTGAGGACCATATACGTACGACGCTGCAGGAGGGGGGACTTCGCCTGCACTATCAGCTGCAATACCACATGAATGGTCAAATCCGCGGAGTGGAGGCGCTGTTGCGATTGCCACATCCGACCCTCGGATATGTAAGTCCGGATCGCTTTATCCCACTGGCAGAGGCGAGCGGATTGATTCACCCTCTCGGAAAATTTGTGATCAAAGAAGCTTGCCGACAATTAATGCTCTGGAACAAGGCGGGAATGACACCAGTTCGAATTGCGATCAACGTATCTCCGCTGCAATTGATGCGCAGCGAATTTGCTGCAGAGGTGCAGCAAGCCATACTGGAGTCGGATGTCGACCCAGCATTGCTGGAGATAGAGATCACGGAGAGAGTGATCTTGAATTTCGACGAGACTGCCAAGCGCATGACGGAACTTGCTGCCCTGGGGATTCGTTTTGCCGTCGATGATTTCGGCACAGGTTATGCCTCGCTGCAACATCTGCATCGGTTGCCAATTTCAACGCTCAAGATTGACCGTTCCTTCATTCAGCGATTGTGCGAGTCCAGTCGCAGCTATCCAATTGTCAAGGCCATCGTCGAGTTGGCCCATAGCCTCAAAATGCAGGTAATTGCAGAAGGAGTCGAAGATGAAGATCAATTGCAGCTTCTTCGGGAGCTGAAGTGCGATTGCATCCAAGGCTTTCTCTTATCGCGTCCTTTACCTCCGGAAGAGATAAAGGTCTTCCTGAGCAACCAGATATAGACGTTCGAGGATTGCTGCCGCGTAGGCCGGTCATAATCACGTCTGACCAAAGCAGCTTCATCCTATTCTCAGACGAAGTCCCCAGCGTGGCGGAGTTAGCCCGCAGAAATCTCAGGCGACACGATGCGTGCGATCACGGCAAGCCGTGGAGTCGAACCAGCAGCCAGCGATGAGTGAGGTAATGCTTGCGAACAGCAGAAAATGTTTCTTCGGATTGCCGGGGGTCATCGTCGCAATTCTCTTTTCAGGGTCTCTCCATTCGTAGGACGCGGCCCACACGCCCCACACGCGGATACAGGAGACAAAAGCGAAAGTTCAGTTCATCGAAGTTGAACCGGGCGTTGAGCTAGAAGTCATGGATTGGGGCGGACTAATCGCCCCGTCGTTGTAATCGAGGGCCCTTCCAGAACCGCGTATAGGTTTGAATCCTTCGGATTGATCTGAACAAGAGTGTCCACGTCTACAGGATCAAGCGGAGAGGTTACGGCGCATCAAGCGTGTCAATGCCCACATCGAACAACTATTCCGCCGAGCGGTTGGGAGACGATGTCATCGCAGTACTTGATTCGCTGCAGCTCAAGTCACCCATCCTCATCGGGCACTCATTCGGAGGCGAAGAGTTGAGCTCAACGGAAGCCGGAGACCTGGACGGATAGCGAAGGCATCCGTCTCGCTTGATCCTGGAACTCTCATTGCATTCTACACGGCACCAGAGCCGCGAAAAACCGCGGGGATTGTTTGCAATAGTATTTTAATGTCGAGCCAGACCGACCACTGATCGATATATCGCATATCCAAGGCCATCCATTCGTCAAAACCAATTGTGCTTCGTCCCATAACCTGCCAAAGGCAGGTTATGCCAGGTTTCACGCTGAACCGCCGCCGGTGCCAATCCTGTGAGAATCCCTGGTAGTCCCGAAGCGGGAGCGGCCGCGGGCCAACTAAACTCATATCTCCTACGAGCACATTAATGAGCTGAGGGAGTTCATCAAGACTCGTCTTCCGCAAGAATTTGCCGAAGGTCGTTATACGGGGATCATTTTTCAATTTGAAGGTTGGCCCTTGAGTCTCATTGAGGTGCTCCACTTGCGCAATGAGCTTTTCAGCGTTTTGGACCATTGTGCGAAATTTCAGAATCTGAAACGGTCGCTTACCGTACCCCAATCTCGTCTGGGCGAAGAATACCGGCCCCTCGGATGTGAGCTTGATCAAGACTGCTATCATGAGTAATACCGGCGCAAGAATAATAAGCACAATGGCCGAGATGGCGATATCTGCTACACGTTTAATCATCGAAGCTCGGGCGTCCCACGATTCATCATGCAGAGTAATGGCTCCCAGAGGCCCCGTCAGATACGTTGTTCGCTTCGACTCTTCCTGGTCGAAAAAGGTTCCTATGGAGTGGACTGCAATACCGTGATGCCGGCAAGTCGCAACGATCTCCGCTATCTGCTGGTAAAAAGATGCAAGAGGCAGCGTTATAATCACTTCATCAACCGAAAGGGTTCTGAGGACAGCGGGGATTGCCTCGAATCCTCCGAGTAATGGCCCGAAATCGGACGTCCGATCGTGCCAGCGCTGTTCATCGATGAACCCCTGCACGCGATAGCCCCATTCAGGGTGTAGCCCGATGTCTTGGGCAAAACGATCGGACCGGTGATTGGTCCCTACAATCAATATGTTTCTGAGATTGCGTCCGTGTGAGCGTAATGCGTGCATTATCGCCCGGCCAGCCAGGCGAGTAGACATCAGTACAGTGAAGCTCAAAATGCCAAAGAGGATACTGATGATGCCCCACCCTACAATGTTGTGCTTGAATGGCGTTGAGATCAGCCATAACCAAGCAAGAGTAAACAATGCGCATACTGAGCAGGCGAAACAAATATCCAGAGATTGCTTGAAATAACCCTCCAATCTGCGGGAACGGTAGAACCCGTTTGACAGAAGTGTTCCCTGCCAGGCCAATGCCAGTAAAAACGTAGCCAGAAATACTTGAATTGGATGATGCGTCTCGAGAGAATTAAGCAGATCGAGGACCTTGTGATGGGATTCCAGTGCATAGGCAACGCCCAGACAGGAAAACAGCAGGGCGATATCAACAACTCGAACCAATTCTAAGATCGTTTTTCTGTTTGAAGGTGTCACGAGAAAAGCCTCTTGTCATGTGCTTTCTGTAGGCACAGGTTAGGGTGGAAACAAGGAGATTGCGATGTCGACGTCTGGCCTGATCGTAGGACGTGCCTGTAATCTTGACAATGAAGAGAAGTACCTCAATCCGACTTCTCACATTCCAGTGAACCGCTGTCTGACACCTCAACATCGCAGCCGATATGCCACCCAGGTCAACCCCGAGCAGGGTCCGTAAATGCTGATAGGAATTAAGTTGCAATACCTTCGTACTCTGGACGTGGCGCCAATAAACCCATAACCTTTTGACAGCTAGCTCCACACTCGATCCACCTTGGATTTGAAATCCCTCAAGGTGAAAACTGGTTCTCTAATAAGCGCAACCTCAGGGCCGGAGGTGCTCATGAACGAACTCACGGGGAAAAAGGGGGCGATTGGCATCAGACTCTTGATGGCTAGTCTGCCACTCATGCTTTGCGACCTCTTGCAGGGCGCATTTGAGGCTGTCCCAGACATACAAGTTGTTGAACCGATTAATGACGTACAGCATCTTTTGGATATCTCGAAGAGCGGCACCGCCGACGTAATTCTTCTGGGGTCTTCGCGAGTAGAAAATATTTGCAGCGCTGTCGCCATTCTTGATGCTCTTCCAGATCGTCATAAGGGCGCGAAAGCGATAGTGCTCACCCAAAAACCAGGCTATGCAGAGGTCATTTCTCTGTTCCGGGCTGGAGTGAGAGGCATTGTCTGTAGCGAGGACCTGCGATTCGATCTCCTCTGCAAGAGCATCCGGTGTGTGCATCGGGGGCAGATCTGGGCTAGCAATCAACAGTTGGCATACTTGGTGTCGTCTGTGTCTCGTCCAAAATCCACCGATGTCACCGACGCCAACGGCAGACCTCTGCTCACGGCAAGGGAGCAACAAGTTTTGCACTTATTGGCTGATGGTCTGAGCAATTCCGAGCTGGCCACAATGTTGCGGCTGAGTGAGCATACCATCAAAAATCACCTCTTCCGCATATACGACAAACTTGGTGTATCGAACCGAATGGAAGCGGTTTTGTACGCACTTACTCCGCGCAATACACTTCCAGTCTCCGACGATACTGCAAAAGAAATGGTATCGAGCAAAGTTCGGATGATTCGAACTGGCTAAGACTTGTACAACGTTACAACACACACAAGGTAATCCAACGAAAAATGAGGCCACTAGGACATCTATGAAGGACACGATTCAAATTGCCGTAGTTGGTTCTGGATACGTAGGCTTGGTAGCCGCCGTTTGCTTCGCTGAGATGGGGCATAGTGTTGTTTGCGTAGATAATGACCAGCGAAAAGTCGACGCTCTGCGGAGCGGGGATAGCTTGATTCACGAAAATCATCTGCCTGAGTTGCTCGAACGTTATCGGAATTCAAAGGTAAGGTTTACGAGTGACTTGGGTGAGGCTACGCGTGAGGCTGAAGCAATCTTCATCGCTGTCGGAACACCTCAAGGCGATTCCGGTAAGGCAGACCTTTCTTATGTCGAAGCGGTAGCCAATGAGATTGCGCGATCGCTTACATCTTATAAAGTCATCGTCGAAAAAAGCACGGTTCCCGTATACACAAATGAGTGGATACGGCGAGTGATGGAGCGTAACGGGGTTTCGCAGAGACTCTTCGATGTCGTGTCAAACCCGGAGTTTCTGAGAGAAGGCACGGCCATTAGCGACTTTCTTCATCCGGACCGAATCGTGGTTGGAACCGACAGTGAACCTGCGCGTGCGCTGCTAGCAAGGATATACGAACCGCTGACGAATGGCAGCTACTATGAGCAGGATGATTCAATTGACGGTTTCCGCAGCTCGGCCGCGCCACCGCCGTTGTTATTCACCTCTACCAAGAGCGCGGAGATTATCAAGCATGCCTCTAATGCCTTCCTCGCGCTAAAAATATCTTTCATCAACGCCGTATCAAATCTCTGCGAAGCTGCCGACGCTGATGTCGAACAGGTGGCGAGAGGAATGGGACTGGATAGCCGCATCGGCCCCAGATTTTTACGTCCTGGTATCGGCTATGGCGGATCTTGTTTTCCGAAAGATGTCGCTGCTTTTCGAGTTGTGGCAGAGCAGCTCGGGGTCGACTTCGCCTTGTTGACCGAGGTGGAAAACATCAATGCTGATCAGAAGAAGCGCTTCCTCAACAAAGTGCGTTCAGCCCTATGGACACTCCGAGGAAAGAAGATCGGCGTGCTTGGTCTTTCCTTCAAAGGGGGCACCGATGATATCCGCGAATCGCCGGCAATCGAACTTGTCGAAATGCTGCTGGCGGAAGGCTGTTCAATCAATGCGTTTGATCCAGCAGCAATGGCGCGGGCCGAACTAGTACTTCCTCCCGGCTCCAATCTGCGGTATATGCCGGATGCGTACGCTGTAGCCCATAATGCAGAAGCTTTGCTGATCTTGACGGACTGGGAAGAATTCAGCCACCTGGATCTGCACCGCCTCAATGGATTGATGCGTTATCCCATCGTAGTAGATGGTCGTAATCTCTACGATCCGGATGTCATGTCGCAGAACGGATTCACGTATTTCAGCGTGGGCAGACCGGCAACTCAACATGTGCATGAGCTCACGACTGCATAAGCCCCCAGCGACGGCGACAAACATTCAACCTTTGAATTGCCTGTGGAAAAGAGGCCTGTCCTGATCTACGCATGTAAATCAACCTTTCAGAGGTGGAGATGAACGCCAAGAGAATTCTCGTGACCGGAGCAGCAGGTTTTCTTGGCTCTCACCTGTGTGACTCCCTGCTCAATCAGGGAAACCATGTCGTTGGCGTCGACAACCTTAGCACAGGAAATGAGGTTAATTTAGCTCATCTTTCCAATGAGCCCCAGTTCGAGTTTGTTCAAAAGGACATCTGTCAACCTTTTGATGTCGGCTCAGTTGATTTTGTCTTCAACTTCGCTTCGCCTGCGAGCCCAGTGGATTATTCCCGGCTGGGGATCGAGACTCTGCTCGTGGGATCGGCGGGGACTATTAATACTCTCGATATCGCAAAGAAGCACAATGCCGGCTATCTTCATGCTTCTACTTCGGAGTGCTACGGCGATCCCACCGTTCACCCTCAGTCCGAAACCTACTGGGGCAACGTCAATCCAACTGGGCCACGCTCTGTTTACGACGAAGCTAAGAGATTCTCCGAGGCTGCGGTGATGGCTTATCACCGCTACTATGGGGTCAACACTCACTTGGTGCGAATCTTCAACACCTACGGCCCACGCTTGCAAGTCAACGATGGCCGGGTAATTTCAAACCTGATGAGCCAAGCTCTGCGTGGAGAATCGCTAACCATCTATGGTGACGGATCGCAGACCCGCAGCTTTTGTTACGTCTCAGACCTGATCGCAGGCATTCTGGCACTGGCGGATTCAGATGAACATCTACCAGTCAACATAGGTAATTCAGACGAGTGGACGATTCTCGACTGCGCAGAAGAGGTTCTGAAGGTTACTGGCCTCCACCGAGATATTACCTTCCAACCCCTTCCACAAGATGATCCGACGCGTCGCAGGCCGGACATCAGTAAGGCAAAGGCTCTTCTTGGATGGGAGCCGAAGATCACGTTACGTAAAGGTCTGGAGTTGTCACTTGCCTATTTTCAGGCCTGCGTAGATAAACAGCTCCTCGTGAAGGCTTAGCTCTTATGGAGTCATATTGTCTGGCATTGCCTACCATCTCCTGACTGAGGCCGAACCCTTCTCTGAGTTTCACGGAGGCGCAATTTCACGTTGGGCTGGCAATGTACTTCGCTATGCACCAGCGGTGGTCGTTTGCCCTTCAGCGGACAATACATGGGATTTTGCCTCAGAAGCCATCTTTGTACTTCAGGGTTTACAGCGCTATCACCGTCTTCGTCGCCGTCTTCTTCAGCTTCCATGGACCCTCCATCGGATGGTACTTGAGCGAGTATTTCGTCCACTTCTGAAACGTGTGCGACACGGTGATGTCGTGTGGATTCACAACCGACCGGACTTCGCTATCGCGCTTACGCCGCATATTCGTTGTGTCGGAGGCAAAGTTGTTCTCCATCTGCACAATGCTCACCTGGTCGAATGGCCAACCGCACTGATGAGACGGGTTCGCGTAGATAGGCTTGTCTTCGTAAGTGAATTTCTACGGAATCAGGCGCAAGCAAAATTTACATCACTTGATACCTCTTGTGTGCTTTACAACGGTGCTGACGAAACAATCTTCTACCCCTCCTCAGACCACAAAGAGGAGACGAGAATACCCATTGTTCTGTTCGCCGGGAGGATTGTTCGAGATAAAGGTGTTCACGTTTTAGTCGACGCCATGAAGCTCCTCGCACAACAAAACGTCAAACTTCAGCTCCGCATCGTTGGATCTTCGAACTTTGGCAATAGTCGAGAGACCGACTACATCACTCAACTTAAGGCGAATGCACCTAAGACCGTCACCTTTCTTCCTTATCGTTCTGGTGCTGCGCTAGGCGATCTCTTTCGGGAAGCCGACATATTTTGCTCACCCTCAATATGGGATGAGCCATTTGGTCTCGTCAATGTAGAGGCGTTCGCCTCGGGCATTCCGGTTGTCAGCACGCATGGCGGAGGATCCTCCGAGATCTTTGCGCACGGTGGTGGCATCCTTGTGGAACGCGGATCTGCCGAGCAGCTTGCCTCTGCTCTGCGTCGACTTGCGGAAGACGCAAAGCTTCGTTCCAACTTGGGTACGCAAGGCTATGCCGCGTTCCGCGAACGCTTCACATGGTCAGTTGCCCGTACGCAGGTTCAAGAGATCCAACGAGACCTCTCCATATGATTGCAGCTCAGATTAAACGGATTCGACAAAACACGCTAGCCCGCAATGCTGCATGGATCTTTGCCGGCCAAGGCCTGTCCTTCGTTATCCAAGCGTTGTACTTCGTTTTTCTTGCCCGCCTTCTCAATCCCACTCAGTATGGCGTACTAGCAGGTGCTGTTGCCCTGGTTACAGTTGTCAGTCAGTACAGTACGATGGGATCGGGTCTGGTTCTGCTTCGGTATGTAAGCCAGGACCAAAGACGGTTCCCAGAGTACTGGGGCAATGTACTGATGTCGACCATCATCTACGGCTCGCTCATCGTGCTCATTTTGCACCTCACCGGGCACTGGCTCGTCGGCGCGGAGAGCGCCTCACTGTTAACTCTCATCGCCTTCTCCGATTGCATCTGCGGACAGTTCAGCACATGCGCCGCTCAGGTCTTTCAAGCCTTTGAGCGAATGCGCCTGACTGCTACCCTCAATCTGCTCACGAATCTATTTCGACTCACGCTCGCTTGCATGATGCTACTCATCATGCATCATGCCGTGGCCCGACAATGGGCAGTCGCGATGCTTATTATTTCACTCTGCGCTACGTGTGCCGCCTTCATCATTGTTACGCGGCACTTTGGCTGGCCACACTTCACACCCCGACTGCTTTTCACACGTAGTGCAGAAGGCTTCGTATTCGCAGTCTCGGGGTCAACGACTTCGGCTTACAACGACTTTGACAAAGTTATGCTTGGCCACTACGGCATGACCGTAGCCAACGGCATCTACTCGATGGCATATCGTGTAATCAACATTGCGACGATGCCTATCCAGTCGATTGAGGCAGCGGCGTTCCCTCGTTTTTTTCGTGAAGGAGCGAAGGGCATAACCGCTGTACAGCCGCTCGCTACGAAAATCTTGAAGCGTACTGTCGTGCTTGGCCTTGCTGCCGCCGCTGGTATCTTCCTATTGGCCCCGATCGTTCCTTTCTTTATCGGAAAAGGCTTTACGCCTAGCATCAGCGCCTTGCGATGGCTGTGCCTCATTCCTTTTTTCCGCAGCTTTCACCTATGCGCTGGCGACGCAATCGCCGGTGTTGGTCAGCAGAAGTTACGCCTGCTCTGTCAAATCATTGCAGCCGGGTCGAACTTTGGTCTGAACCTCTATCTGATTCCGCATTATTCGTGGCGGGGCGCCGCGATCGCCAGCCTCTTAACTGACGCCGGGCTAGCCGTGCTTACCTGGTCGGTACTGTTTTGGTTGCGTCGACGAGAGCGAAAGACAGTTCTCGCTATGCAGATCGCCTGATAGCTCGTCTTTGCCCTTCGGTGAACGATTGCATCCGCATTCGCTCCAACTTCAACCCCACACAGGCAAGCAGAAACATCATTGAACCAAGATGCTTCGGCTCAAAGAGAAAGCTCTCATCCAGGTTGTAGATCGCAGTAAGAATTACGATCGCCATGTACCACTCCACGGCCCGAAGCTGGGATTGGTTATATGAGCGCAAGAGGCAGACGACTCCATCACGGAAGGCGAAGCCGAAGAGCGACAAGACAATTATCAAGCCTACTACGCCCATCTCAAGTGTGACATCGAGAAACCCGTTCTGAGCCTGCCCTAAAGCCCACGTCACTGCGAGAATAATGCGATAGGATTCGCCCTTGAAACCTAACCAGAACGCCTGATAGCCATAACCGAAGAGAGGATGTTTGACGATAGAAGTCATCACTTCATCCCATATCTCAGTACGACCGGTCAACGTCGCATCTTTCCCAAGTAGGCTAATCAAGAAGTCAGGCTGCAAGATAACTACTGTTGTTCCAGCGGCAAAGATCACGAACAGCAGGATAAAAGCAACGAAGTAATCTTTCTTTCGAAAGCCGCGCACCATCTTCAACGTCAGTGCGTAGGTAATATAGACAGCAGTCAATAGATAACTTGTCGCGGCTCGCGAAAACGCGATCGCCAGCAGGCAGAATAGGATCTGTGAGACTCGTACGGATTTCCAAAAGTTAGTGCGCGGACGATACGAGACTGCGACGGTTAAGAAAAATAAAGCCATATTGCCGAGATAGTTTTTAGCACTGAAGATACCCTTCCACGCTGTCGAATGACCTCCCATCAGATCACGGCCGTACTGCGGTAGAGCGATAGCGAAGAGGATACTCGCCACTATCGTTCCTGTACCCAGAACGAGAAACAACTCAAGCACTTCATTCAACGTGTATCGAGACATGATGTAAAAGATAAGCAGAATACCGCCCAGCAGCACGATACCAGAGCTGAACGTTCGCGTAATCTGCTGCGATACAGGTGAGAGAAGGAGTGCACATATTGGAAAGCTGGTTATCAGTTTCATCTTCAGACTCAACACGGAGACCGAATGATGGCGGCGAATCACAAAAATCATGCAGACGCCAAAAATCAAAATATTGCTAAATCGATCGAGAAAGACACCACCTGCTGAGCTTGTCTGAACCGCACGCATGGCGGTCCCACTGTTCACGAACGGAGAAACACCATCGAGCGCGAAGTAGAGCAGTGGTAGCAGGAGGCCCCAGGTCGAAGCACGACGCCAGAAATGGAGCGCTCCTTCTTCAGTACTCGCCGCCTTTTTCATATGACCGCCAATAAGGGCCGGTCTCAGGGCTTGGTAGGTCGCCAAACACACCCTCCTTGTTCACAGAAGCAATTCTAGTGAATGTATATTGCGGCGGAAGTAGCCGACGCCAGTATCGATTGGCCATTCACCGCAACATTCCTCAAAAAGCTGAATGGAACGTAGACCACATCGTCTGGCATCAAGGCGATATCCGCTTTTTTCCCTTTCTGCATCGCATTGATCGGCAGGTCGATCTCCTCCACACCTGTCGGTGTTTTGCGAACAAGCTTTGATTTTCCAACCGCTGCTGAGTGGTTTGCCGAGCCTGCAAGCGAAATGGCCTCAAGCACAGTCATCTTTGAATTGTTGGTGCTTATGGGGTAGCCGCCTGGCTTCAATACATCGCCGAGCACATAGACGACCGCAGCCTTTGGCACGACCACTGTATCGCCAGGGTAGACCATTGGATCGTCACTCAACGCTGTTCCGGCGACATTGGAGAAATAGTACTCAATCTTCTGGTTCGGATCACCATGTCGCTCAATGGTAATGTGCCTATCTGCAACATCAGTCAATCCACCTGCCAACGCGAGCACTTCGATGACTTTGCGGCGCGTGTCGATTTCGTATACTCCCGGCTTCAGCACCTGCCCCATCACCGAGGCGTTCTGGGTGGCATATGCATCCACTCGCACTGTCACCTGCGGGTGCAGCATGATAGCTGCGGCGATGAGTCGCTGCTCAATCTCTTTCGCTGCCTGACCAGGCGTGAGATTGGCTACCTTCACATTTCCTACAAAGCTAATCGGAATCTCCCCGGTATCGGTCACTCTGGCACGCTGCTCCATCTCCGGTGTATCGTAGACCTGAATGTGCAGTGCATCCCCAGGACCAATCAATAGACTCTCTTTCTGAGCCGGCGAACTTGTCGCAAGACCGAGAGTAAGGAAGAACAGAGTGCAAATTCGATTTAGATTATTCATCTAAGCCCTCACAGATTTACTTCCGAGATATTCGTAAAATACATGCCCCGCAGCGGGATGTTCGCGTACGCCATTGACGAGGATGTTGATCTTGCGGCCGCTCTCCGATGGCACTGCTTCCAACATCTGGTAGCTTCTCTCGAGCGCTGATAGGGGCGTCTTTTGATGCCGGGCAATCAGCAGGACCGAGGAAACGAACGAACTCAGAATGACTGAATCCGTCACTGGCAGTATGGGTGGAGCGTCCAGAATCACCAGATCATACTGCGATTCCCAGACTTTCAATAAAGTCGCCATGTGACCTGACGACAGGAGCTCCGCAGGATATGGTGGCACAGGTCCAGCGGGCATAAGATCGAGACCCGGGACCTCGGGCACCGGAATCATCGCAGAGGCGCCATCGTCTGAAAGCCCAGT
Source organism: Edaphobacter aggregans DSM 19364 (assembly GCF_000745965.1). GTDB lineage: Bacteria > Acidobacteriota > Terriglobia > Terriglobales > Acidobacteriaceae > Edaphobacter > Edaphobacter aggregans. Next base: position 15,157 of record NZ_JQKI01000040.1, read on the forward strand.
CAACACAGCGCTCAACCCAGTCTGCCCGTCAATCTGCAGATCCCTGTGCAGTCGCGGCCTGCGCAGGTCCGCATCACATAGCAACACACGCTTCCCTTGCTGAGCGAAGAGGATGGCAAGGTTCCAGCTTATAAAACTCTTACCTTCTCCTGCCAGCGGGCTCGTCACCAACACCGATCGCGGAGGCGCTCCGCTGCGAGACAGCATCAAAGAGGTGCGGAGCGAGCGGAGCGACTCCACAAATATTGAGCGTGGACTACCGAGCGTTGGCAGAAAGATAAGCGGAGAGCTCGCTATCGAATGTTTTCCTGCAGGTAAATTCACATGCTCTTTCTGATATGGCAACACAGAAAGCGGAATTTCTCCCAGTTCTCGTGAGATCTCCCGTACGTCCTGAACCTTGGTGTCTGTCACATCACGCAGCAGTGCCAAAGCCGTACCGACAAACAGTCCTGCAACGATCGAGCCAAATAAATAGAGGATTGTCACAGGTTTGGCCGGCTTATCGGCTGCACGTGCCGGATCAACGATGGAAATATTCGTTGAGCGTAGACCTGCCAGCAGTCCTGATTCCTTAAGATGCTTTAAAAGATCTTCGTAGAGGGTGCGGCTCTGGTCGGCTTCCTGCCGGGCCATCTGATATTCAATGGTCTTGTTGTTTAGCGCCTCTGCCTGACCTTTCTCAATCTCGAAATCTTTGCGTGTACTCTGCTCTGTTTGCTGAGCGACGACAAAGTCATTGTGCGCGCGCCCCGCGACACGATCGACCTCAGCTCGAATCGCTCCTTGTACTGCATCCAAGTTGCCGCGAATCTCAGCAAGCTTCGGATAGGAGGCGCCAAACTTCGCAGAAAGTTCCTGCAGTTGCCCTTGAAGATTCGCCTCCTGCAATCGAAGATTCTGAATGAGCGTCAACGAACTGCCAATACCCGAAGACGAACTTGCCAAGATCGTATTTCCGCTCAATCCCGAGATCATCTCCGGATTGCCGGACTTCACGACATCGTAAATTGCTCCTTTCAGAATACGATTTGATTGTGCCTGCGCCACCGCCTGCGTTGCCATCTGTAGCTTGTCAAGCGTCGGACTGTAAACCTGATCCTTGCCTTGTCGATCGACTTCACCCAGAGCAAAGACTCCCGAGTCCTGTCGTAGTTTGACTACTTTCGCCTGTAACTCCTGTGTCTGTGCGCGGAGATCATCAAGTTGTCCGCTTAACCATGACGACGCCTGTGTCGTCGCATCAAAGCGCGTCTGAAACCCTGTCTCAATCAACCCCTGCAGCATGCGATTCACGACTGCGGCTGCCAGTTGTGGGTCGGGGCTTAGGTACTCCACATCGATAAGCCGTGTACCATCGACAACCTTCACCGTAAGCTTGCTATGAAAAACCCTTAGAACCTGCATTCTTCGGTGGGGAGAGTTATCGAGTGACGCTCCCTGAGGATCAGGTCTTCCCTTCGAGCTTAGAAGCCCAAAGACCCAACCGACCGGACTCCATTTTTCCTGGTAGTCTGCCGTTTGATCGAGGTGGAGCTCGTTGATCACACGCAGCGCTAGAGAGTCCGATTGCAGAATCATCGCTTGCGTATGAAGGACCATGTTCTCTTCAAGCGCATCGGAGGGAACATCTGCATTTGTCTGCAACCCCAGCGAACTAGCGGAGTCCTTTTGAACCTGGATCTCTCCGATGGAGCGATAGCGGCGGGTTGAGACCATGAGAGCCAGAATACCGAGCAGTAAGAAAACTGCTATTGCGCCATAGATAATTCTCCGGCGGCGCCGCAGCATCATCCATATCTCTCGAAGCGTGAGTTCGGACGGCGACGAGCCCGCGGAAACAACAACATTTGAGGACTGGAATGCGAGCTTATCCACATCGACCTTCCTTTACGGTGAACACAAGATTGATGACAAGCACCGAGACAGAGATGCGTGGTAACAGAAAATATTCACTCAGACTGGCCGGCTGAGAACTCTGGCGAAACGGTCCTTCAGACGCAAGAAAGGCGATTCCACCCAACGATAAGAGGCAAACGCCAGAATCGTTGTCAGAACAAACCCAAACGCTTTCGTAGCAAGCTGTGCAGTTCCCGAAACCGGATGAAGGAGGCTCTTCGCAATGAGCAGCCCTATGAGATGCAACAGATAGAGCCCGTAGCTCACCTTACCCAGGCTCACTACCCATGTCCCCGTAAGCAACTTACTGCGGCTGTGAAGGCAGCCGTACAACATCGCTCCAGCGGAGAGTGCAATGATCAGGCGCCCAAGCACCTCACGCATGCTGATTGGCCCCGGCTGATCGGTAAGCCATGCTGACGCGACAATCCACCCTGCGAGTCCACTCGCTACTAGCAGGAGACGCACCCCGCGCGTAAGCTTCGGCAGACTATCCGCAAACAACGCAAGCAAAATGCCTAAAGCGATGGAGTCACAGCGTGCCGTACTTCCGTAATAGATGAAACCTCCACTGACACCGGCAAGTACAAAGCCGATTCGGCACACCGTCGCGAGTAGAAACAGGATGATGCCGGATATGATCATGCCGTGACGATCAAGAGCCTTCACCATCACGGGCCAGATCAGATAGAACTGCTCCTCAATTGAGACTGTCCACAACGGAAAGGCTATCGACTCCGGCCGCCCGAAGGCCGCGTGCACCCAATTGCCAATGAAAAGAAGATATCCTGCAACGTAATACCACGGCAGGCTCTGCTTCGCCATCGTATGTGAGAGCACAACGCCCAATGCAATCACCAGGAAATACAAAGGCCAGATGCGCAGAATTCTTCTGTAGTAAAAGAATCGGAGTGAGATTCCACCTGTCTCCTGCTTTTCCTTCAGTAGGAGTGAGGTAATTAAGAACGCACTTAGTGCGAAGAAAAGATCGACACCCGCCGCTCCGGATTTTACTGTCGCGCCCCACAGCCAAGGCAATGGCAGATGGAGGCCACGATAGAACGATGCTTCGAAAGGCAAGGTATGACAGATGAAGACTCCGAGGAACGCGTAGTATCGCAAGCCATCCAGCTCCGGCTGGTAGAAACGGCGCGAAACGGGCGCACTCGATGACGCAACCTCGCTCAAGATTTCAGTTGATAGACCCACCGTCAACGCTCCTTCTACCGTATTGGTTCCGCGATTCATACAGGAGATCACTCTGAACTACCTGTAAAGAGCTGGGCATTCTATCGATAGAGATATTGAACTCCAAAGACCTTATAGCGTGATAGTCGAGACGAGAGTCGCGCGACGATAGCAAGTATCCGAAGAGGTCCTCCAGACGCTCGGTCTGCCGTGCAAGGTTGAAGTTCTCTAGGACGCGCTTCCGACCGGCGACACTGAAACGCTGCCATAGGTGGTCGTCTTGCAACAGCTTGAGAATCGCTTCTGCCAATGCCTCATGGTCGCCTTCCGCTACCAACAACCCGGTACGGCCGTCATCTACTGCCTCTGGGATTCCGCCGCTTCTGGTGCTGACAACGGGAAGTCCCATTGCCTGAGCTTCGATGAATACAATGCCAAAGCCCTCCGCGTCACCTGAGGACGCAATTACACTCGGCACACAAAAAACCGCTGCCCGCGCCATCCACTCCTGCACCACAGTTGCTGGCTGTGCGCCCAAAAAGCGGCAGCATATGTGTCGAGTGGCAGCCAACTCCTCGCACTCGGCGCGCAACGGGCCATCCCCAATTACGATCAGCTCGGCCTTTGCATTGCAACGTTGTACCGCAACCATCGCTTCGATCAGACTTCGGCAACCCTTCTTTTCCACCAAACGACCGACGAACAAGATAACCGGCTCGCGCAGCCCAGACTGGGGCGGCTCAAACCGTGTCACATCGACCCCAATATAGTGAACGATCGTGCGGTCAGCCGGATATCCTCGCTCAATCGCTCGCGAGCGTACGTACTCGGAGCATGCAACGAAAAGTGCTCCTTCCGTTTGCAGCCGCGAGCGCCCCTTCAGGTACTCGCGTCCAAGCCGCGTTGCACTGATGGCCTCGTCGCTCATGGTCACGTCATAACCATGCAATGCAGTCACGAGGGGCACTCCAAGTTGTTTGGCAAGCCGCATCGCTGCGTAGCCGTCCAGTGCGAAGTGCGCATAGACGAGACGTGGCGACTGTGCCCGTAGCTGCGCAATCTCACCGAAGGTAGGGCCTAAATATCGGAAACGCAACTCCCGCAATCGACCCCTACGGCCACCGTCATCAGCCGTCCAGCTTCCGTCCTCAGGCAGATCCAGTCCGGCCACTCTGCGCCAGCCGACGAAGTATGGCTCGAACCGTTTCATCGCCGCAGCCTGCGTGACGATAAACGTCTCGGAGCGTGGCAATAGTTGAATGCGGAAGATCACGACTCCCTCGTTCATAGCGCCGCCCATACTCCAGCCTTATGTTCGGTCCCTATTACCTTGTGGTATAGCTGCTCGTACTGCGGTGCGATCTCTGCCCAGGAGAACCGCCGCGTTGCCGCCCGTGCTGCCTCCCCGATCGCCAGCAATTTTTCCTGTGGCATCGCCAGCACATGCTCAATCCGGGTGGAGAGATCTGTCGCATCTACGTCCGCCAAGAAGCCGCTCACTCCATCCTGAATCACGTCGGGATGCGCTCCAACTCCAGTCACTACAGGTACTGTCGCCGCACTCATCGCTTCAATCGTTGATAGTCCAAATCCTTCGTAGTTCGAGGCAGACACAAAGAGATGCGCCCGTTCCAATAAGCTATACAGAGTCGAACGACTGGTCGCGCCGTGGAAACGCACCCTTTCACCCAGCCCAAGCTCAACAGCACGGCGCTCAAGGGAGGCCTGCAGCCCGGCGTAATCCGCTCCAACCCACTCAAGCCGCATATGTGGATAGCGATCCTTCAAGGGGGCCATCGCCTCCAATACTTTGTGAACGCACTTGTTTTCGGCCAGTCGCGAGATGCCCAACATCAGGCCGGGCTCCACTCTCTTCCGCAGGCTCCAGAAACGATCTATGTTGGCACCGTTTTCAATGAGGTGGATGCTCCGCAACGGCACGATCTCCCCAAATTTTTCGCGATCCTGCTGGCTTACGCACACCACCGCTCCCACCCCGGCCAGCGACATGCGCGTTACGGTCTTGAAGTACATCTGCTTAAAGCGAGTTGCCCATTGCGTGTGAAAGATGCCTCCATGCGTACTGACCACCAGGGGGATTCGATGGATCAGGCGCATCAGGCTTAGGTAGTCCACAAAGAAATCGATGGCATGAATATGCACAAGGTCGTAGCCGCGGATTTCCGTAAGCGCGGCAGGCGCAACTGGATAACGACGAGGTCCCCAATGACGCATGCGCCGGACCTCCAAACCTGCCTCGACCGACTTCGCGGGCGCCGCTGTGCTAGTCGCAAACAGCGACCGAAGGGTTGCCACCCGCACGGTATGCCCCTTCTGTTGCAGGGCACAACTCAGCCCCTCCACGACGCTCTCGATACCACCCTCGGAGGGAAGAAACTGCCGCGTTAGTTGAAGTATTTTCATCGTGAGTGTACTAATGTGCCCAGTACGGGACGGCGCGCCATCCAATCGCGCAGGCGACGGCGACGGCGACGGGGAAGCAACCACATTGCCAAAAAAATCGCATAGTCGCGGACTGTACTCCTGCCATGGCGTAAAACTTCTAAGAGCAGTGTGGGGAAGGCACGCCATTCTCCCTGTTCCGAAGCTTCCGGAGCGATTTGGTGAAAAACAAATCCAGTCAATGCCCTTGGCGTAAAGAGATGCCGATCACTACGCACCCATGCGAGCGAGTATCGCCAGTTCGCCCTACTGCTTACCGAGGCGCGTTCCTCCTCGATGTAGTGAATCGCCAGAACCTCGTTCACGAACATAACTTTCGCTCCAGGCAATCGCCCTACTCGCAGTAGCCACTCGGTATCCTGATGTTTCAACTGACCACTCTTGAAAGGCTGAGCCTGCATAAGCGCTCGCTGTACAAAGAAGGTCGACGTCTGGATCGACCCTTCGCCGCGTGAAAGTGTGCGACGCGCCAACAGATACTCGCAGATCTGCTCCTCCGGCTCCGGCATTCGACGTGGCCACACATAGTCACTACCCGGCGTACGCGCGATAATCTTGCAGGTTCCGATCACGACGGGTGCCGTCAATACTGTGACCGCCTCAAGCTGAGCCTGGAGTTTGCCCGGCAACCACTCATCATCATCATCGAGAAACGCAACCCATTCACCTGAAGCCGCATCCACACCGCGATTGCGTGCATCGGATCCTCCGACACTAGTTTCTAAAGCGATCACACGCACACGTGCGTCCTCTCGCACCAAATCTTCCAGAGCGCGCTCCGTTGGCGGATCATCTCCGTCGATGACGATAACCGCCTCAATATCACGCAGTGTCTGAGCTAGCACACTCCGCACCGCCCGCAGCAAGAGCTCAGGTCGCCCGCGCGTCGGAATGACAGCCGAAACAAGAGCCATAGCTAAAACTCCTTAAGATCTTTGTGTTAGCAGAGCGTTAGGGCTTTCTAAAAATGCATCACGGATCAAACACGACGAGGCGCCGCCTCGAGCGCCTCAGCGATAGCGAAGTACGCCGGCTTCGGCTGGCAATTTATGTCGAATGCAAGGGGCCGCACAGGCAAACCATCCTTGCGCGGACGATATCCGGAGATCCAACTGAAGGCGTCTGAGAGTCCCCACGCGACTACACCTTTCACCGCAGGTTGTCGCAAGCTTGCGGTAAGAAACTTCCTGTAAATGTCGGCAACGATCTTGTCACGTTCTCCGACATCTGCTGGAAGACTCGAATCTTGTATGTCCAATTCCGTGATGAAGATCTTCATTTTGCGTTGCGTCAACTCGCTAAGGAAGGCCTCGTAACTCGCATCACCCAACACGTTTGCCTGGTCCCCTCGCAGATGTGCCTCCAGCCCGACACCGTGAATCGGAACGCCCTTTGCAAGCAGTGCATCCAGCTGGTTGAGCATCGCCTTCCGCTTAGCGTCACCAAAACCGTTGGATACTTCGAGGTAGTTTTCGTTCCACACGAGAAGAGCTTTCGGATCGGCGGCCGCTGTCGCGCGGAACGCTTGCTCGATGTAGCTGACACCAATGTTTTGCAGCCAGAGATTAGACCGAAGACCATCCGGCCGTTGACTACCTGGATCGAGCGCCTCGTTCACGACATCCCAGGAGTACAGCTTGCCGGCGAAGTGCCCAGCGACCTTCTGAATATGGTCTAACATTACGGTCCGGGCCGTTACCGGCGAGAGCTGCCCTGGAACCCATACAGGCAGGGAATCGTGCCACACCAACGTATGGCCGCGCACCTTGATACGATTTGTTGCGCAGAATGCTACAAGCTGGTCGGCGGTACTGAAGTCATATATACCTGGTTGACGACTAAGCGAGTTCCACTTCATCTGCAGTTCTGGCGTCGCAATATCGCACTGCGATACAAACAATTGTTTGTATGCAGGCGATTGCTCGAAATACTTGAGTGCAAGGGATGAGCCGAACATCAGCCCCTTTTGATCAGCTAGCTGTTTTAGCGGGGCTGCCGCAGCCTGCACTGCCGTCTCAAGCGAAGCCCATTTCGTGACTGCCGTCGCGCTTAGCATTGTCACAAAGTCTCTGCGATTCATGGCGAGTTGGCCTCCTGAGAGCTTGTTGCCAGCGAGGGCAATGTTGATGAAGCGGAACGCGATGGTCGTACGGAAAGCAACTCCAGGACATTTGCCTCAACCTTCTCTCTGTGTCGTGACCTTCAGCTTTCCTCCACCTCGCAGGTAATCCATAATCAGCAGCGCCAAAATATACCAAGGCTCGACGAGATAGCGGCCGAAGAGGCGGCGCGGCTCATTCACCAGCCGAGAAGCCCACTCCAATCCCACTCGCCCCATCCAACGTGGCGGCGTCTTCACCGCTCCCGCAACGTAATCCATAGCCGCGCCACTTGACGACAAAATCACATGCGCCTCTATTCGAGCGAAGTTGTCATGAGTCCAGTACTCCTGCCGCGGCATGCTCATGCCCACCATCAGTATGTCGGGCTTGTAGGCATTGATCCGTTGCAACAATGATTCGTTCTCCAGACTGCCCTGTCGCGCGTCGAAGTATCCGTCGCTCACTTCGATCTGAAGCGTCGGGTACTGCCCGCGTAGCACCGCCGCACCCTTCTCCGCAACGCCTTTAGGCGATCCGAGATAGAAGACGCGCCAGCCTTTGGAAGCAGCCAACTCCATCAATGGATGGGTCCAATCAGCAAGCGTTACCCGATGGTTGCGCTTCAATGGATAGCCGTAGAGGCGCCCCAATACTACCAATGGCATCCCATCAATGAATGTCCAGTGTGCACCTGCATAAAAGTCGCGCAGCTTCGGCGACCGGAGAAACAGGTACACACTATGCAGGTTGTGGTTTGTGATTATCCACTTCCGCTGTTCAGTAATTGCTCGCTCCGTCAAGTCATTCAACTCATTCATGGACTTGGGGTGCAGTGTCAATCCAAAAAACGAAATCCCGCTAGTATCTGGACTTCTCTCTGAGGACCGACAATCAGAATTGCCGTTTATTTGCAACTTGTCTTCGTGGCCGCGGCTTGCTTCGCCAGGATCGGATGTTGGGTTGTATGTGTGCATAATCTCGATGCGGCGTCCACGACGATAGTATGGTTGGGCCAGCAGCCCGGACAATGAAGAGAAATACCTGAATCGTTCTTCTCATGCGCATTAGTATCGATCGATTTCTGCTCTAAAGTGCTAAAGCTAACCATGAATTAGAAGCAGGCATAGCCAACAACAAATGCAGTGGCTGCATTTAGCGGTATCGGTCCAGTGGACAGGACAAATCCGGTAGTGGTAGGCGGATTGATATACAAGCTTTTTAGCGCCGCCACTGCCGATGCATTCTGAGCTGCAGGGATACAGACATTTGGTTGCTGAGCCAGAGGGGTTGCAAAGGTAATCGTCGCTACAATGGCGGACGCTGCCGGAGTCGAACCCGTTTTGAACACGACTGAACCGGAAACGTTCGTGCTACCGGGAGCGAGTGATACATTTTCCGGCACCATGCCCGCGCCAGGTCCAGCGGAGATCAAGGGAAGAGCAGAGTTGCCAACGAACTGCGACGCGGAGAGCGTACCGGCATTGAGCCCCCCGGAGGCGTCGGCATTTACTCCATTTCCAAGGCAGAGTACTGGGGTCCCTGTGACGCACGGAGAAAAACCAACATAGTTTGCAGCAGTCGTCGGTCCGGTGGACCAACCTAAGACATAAGGGCCGCCAAGCCTCATGTTGTTTGAAAAGATAGCGAGCGCTGGGATGTTTGAAAATCGCATTAGGATGCTGTTATCGGAGTTCCATCCGAAGCTGTAGGTGGAACGGTTGATCTCCGTCGTCCCGTTCCATGTAAGCACTGCACCGGGGGCGATCGTGTTCGTCATGGAGGCCCCTAAGCTATTCACAAATCCGTTCGCAACAAACTGAGCGGACGGACCAAGATTGAGCAAAGTAGACCCAGTGCAGGGGCCAGAGGTATTGATGCACTCTCCCCGCAGGAAGACAGTGTCGTCACCCCAGTTCCCTCCTACTTTTCCGGTTCCACTCACTGACATAGCCGTGCCGGTGGCGTCAGAAGTCGCGACAATTGCGTCGATATAACTGTGGTACAAAAGAGTTGCGGTCTCTACGGAAAAGCCAATTTGATTCGTTCTGACCTGTGCGCGGAAACCCCGAATTGATGCGTAGCCAAAGCTCTGAGTGAGCACGTTACCTGCAGTATTGGTAAAACGCATTGCAATTGAGTTATTGTTCGCAATTAAGTCCACAAGAGCCATCCCCTCAGTGAAGGAGACCGTGTTGTCAAACCAATAGGCAGCCGATGTGGGTGTTCCATTGAAATTATTCACTGCTACATTTGTGAGGTGGATGTTGGAGATATCCCCGGCATGGATACCGCTGGTGGCTGTTGAGGACGCATTGTAGATTGAGCAATTCTGGACTGACGGGCCTTGATTTGGCTGGGTCGGGGCAGGCCCCGAAATCTGTACGCTGGGCAGAATGCGTATAGCGTCCCCCGACCCTGTATACGTCAGAATGGTACCGGGCTCGCAGCGCAAGTTCACATATGGGGAGTTGAGGACAATCGTTGCGAATTGGCGATAGGTGCCCGCAGGAATCGTGACCGTCCCTTGTGCCCATGTTTGTGAATTCTGAGTCACGGTAGGTAACGAAGCAATCTGGTTATTGACCACAACTCCAATGTCCCAGGTCTGTGCAGTTCCAGACGCGCCGCTCCCAACAAATATCGAAAATGCAAGAATGAGCTTCTTCATCGCAGTCGCCTCTATTCATGAAAATTCTCTAGACGGTGTCACAGTTATGAAGCAAGCAACGTTCATGAGAGAACGTTGGATCGACGCAGTCCTTCATCTCGATAATGGAAATTCTTGTCATCCGTTTCATCAAAAACTCAACCATCCCGACCACCCGGGAGTTAGATATTCTCCCGCGTCCGCTTCAATGGTCCGTGGTCCCGTTGGAAAAGTTATCTCCACTTGTAGCTGCAGGCTATTTTTCGCATCCAGGCTATTTTTCGCATCAAGGAGGGGCAAGAGGATGATCCTCCCGGTAATACTGTCGCTATCTGACGCCGATCTCTAGGGAACTGGCACCCGTGCCCCAAAGCCCCATTCATCTCATCAGTCCCGTAAACTCTAGTCTAAGAAACGCTTAATTCAATGTGTCTTAATACGTGACTCGCGATTGTCACTCACCGAGATTCAGATCGCACTGGTAACCGATGGGATTGTGCCCATGGTTTTTGTGACGATTTAGGGGGTCACCTCACAGCGTGGGTCCATTATGGGTCCAATAAGCGTTGCGTCGGATTATTTTCCGCTCTTTAGCGTATGGATAGGTTTCGCTAAGCTATTCAAATTGCGTCGTTTCTAGGGTTGGGGTGGGTGAGGTCGCTAGTTCGAATCTAGAGTCTGTTATGAACGTTGCACCCAGCTAGCTTCTTTGCGTGTGGAGGTTTGTTTGATGAGCATGGAGGGATGGGGAACAAGGGGCAGGTTGGATATCCAAGCGATGTGACGGACGAGGAGTGGGCGTTTGTGGCGCCGTATCTCCTGTTGTGCCGGGAGGACGCTGCGCAGCGGGAGTACTCTGTGCGAGCGGTCTTACACTTCTGCCGTCAATTTGCCGGGCACTCCAGGCAAAGATGGGTCAGCAAAGACAGTCCGTTGAGAAGTTGTTCGGCGACGCCCTGGATATGGCGCCCGAGGCCGGGCGTGCGTTTCTCGATGCCGCGTGCCAGGATGAGCCGGAATTGAAGCACCTGGTCGAACAAACTATTGATGGAAGACGAGCGCGCCGACAGCTTCCTCAAAGAGCCTCCTTACGATTTTCCTACAAAGGTCGGAATCCACACTCATACCATTGCGCTGACCCCAGGCACCAGACTTGGCCGTACGAGATCCTCGCAGCGGTCGGTGCTGGTGGAATGGGAGAGGTGTATCGCGCGCGTGACACGCGTCTCGGCCGCGACGTCTCTGTCAAAATTGTTTCAACCCATCTTTCGTTCGATCCTGATCTGAACGGCGGTTTGAGCGCGAAGCGCGAGCCGTCTCTCTGCTCACACATCCGAATATTTGCTGTCTGTATGACATCTGCTCGCAGGACGGAATTGATTTCATCGTCATGGAGTATTTGGAGGGCGAAACCCTTGCTGACCGGCTGGCAACTGGTCTGCTCCCCTTGCAGCAGGCGATGAAGATAGTCGTGGAGATTGCCGATGCTCTCGACAAGGCTCACCAGGAGGGCATCATCCATAGGGATTGGAAACTTGGCAACATCATGCTCACCAAATCTGGTGCGAAGCTGATGGACTTCGGATTGGCCAAGCCGGTCACCGCGACGATCATTACCGTCCCTCGGGCTTCGTCACAGACTCCGTGTCCGCCAACGATGAGTGTGACAGCTCTGACCGCGCAAAGGGCGATGTGGTTGTCGTCCGCAATGCTGACGATCTTGCGGCCTCTTCGTTTTTGGGCAGCGATACTTTGCAGGACAATGCGCACGAGGTTTGAGAGTGTTCAACGAAAACCAGTTTGGCGTCGAGCGACCGGGCGTGGAGCCGGAGACCGTGCAGCCGCGAGGTGAGGAGCGCCGCCGCCACGCGCGCTACGCGGTCGATGGCGATGCCGACGTGCTGGTGGCCGACAGCTCGCAAATCTTCCGCGGAAGGATTCGCGACATCAGCCTCTCCGGCTGCTTCATCGAGACGCGGGCGCGCCTGCGCATGGGCGTCGGGACACCGGTCGAAATGGTCTTCCGCGCCAACGGTGTAATGCTGCGCACCGCGGCGACCGTGCGGGCGGTGCGGATGGGAGCCGGCGCGGGATTTCTGTTCGACGGTCTCAACGCCCGAATGCAGGACGAGTTGGAGACGCTGATCGAAGCTCTCGAAGGCCGCGGGGGCTAGGCAATGGCGATCTCACACGCCCTGATACACAAAGCGCGTGAACATCTCAGGCGTAGTAAATCCTTTGCCCCACTTCTCGTCGAAGGCGACCGTAGGTTTGGCGGCGATGGTCTCGTCGATGCTCTTTCCCTGCTTCCTCAGATCGGCTACCTTGTCGCGAATTGCGGACAGCATCTCCAGAGATTCTGAGACCTGCTGCTTGTCGCCCACCGGACCGTGGCCCGGAATCACAATCGTCGATGTGGTTCCGGTGGCCAGCGTGCGCTTTGTTGCGCGGATCATGCCGTCGATGTGTCCACCCGTCGAGTAGTCGATGAAGGGATAGACGCCGTTGAACCATGTATCGCCGGTATGCAGCACGTCGGCATCGGCGAAGTGGACTGAGATGTCGGTGTCGGTGTGGGCAGGATCGTAGTGCTCAAGATAGAGCGTGTTCCCGTTCATCTGCAGGGTGTGCTGGCCGGTGAAGATCAGCGTGGGCAGAGCGCCGGCCGGTTCGGAGGGGAAGGTCGCATGAAAGAGCTCAATCTTCTGCGGCGAGGCGAGGCGCTGGCGAGTCTTCTCGTGCGCGATGATGGTCGCGCCGGCGGAGTGCATCCAGAGGTTGCCGTCGGTGTGGTCGTAGTGCCAGTGCGTATTGATCAGGTGCTGGATCGGGTCTGCGCTGATCGCAGCCAGCGCCTCCTGGATGTGCGGCTGCGAACTCGAGATGCCGGAGTCGACCAGCAGCTTGCCCTGTGGCCCCGACAGCACGGCGATGTTGCCTCCCGAACCCTGCACCACGCTGATATTTCCGCGAAGCTTCTGGGTGGTGATCTTTGCGCTCGCGGCGCCGGCGCGGGCCTTGAGGACCATCTCGGGCTGCTGGGGCTCCTGCTGGGCAAAGAGCGAGCGTGACGCGAAGCACGTGGCGGCAGCAGCGGTGGTCGCGAGAAAGTGGCGGCGAGTAACGAGCATGATGAACCTTTCCGTTAGGAGTTGATCATGAAACAGGGCAGAAGCAGCGGGGAAGCGGGCCTAGCCCGTCGTGTGGTCGACGATGATCTTCCAGCCCTTCTCCGTCTTTTCCAGTACCAAAGAGAAGATGCCGTCGGTGTTGCCGCCTTCCTTTTTGCTGCGCTCGAGGTGATAGCGGCCAATCACGACGGCAAAGCGCTCATCGAGCGGGTGGGCCTCGAGCTCGGAGAAGGAGAGCGTGCCCATCGCCGCCTTGTTGGGATAGTCACGGCGGTAGGCATCGACCATTCCGGCAAAGCCGCGGTTGACGGAATTGGTGATAAAGAGTGTGTCGGGCGAGTCTTTATACGCCTGTGAGAAGCCGTCGAGGTCGCCTCGGTTCCACGCGGCCTCCTGCGCCAGCAGAACCTTTATGATGTCCAGCTCCTGCTTAGGAACGGTTGTGAGCTGCTGTTGTTGGGCCAGAGCAGGAAAGCACGCAAACATCAGAGCAAGAAGAGCAGGAAAGAGGCGGAAGCGAAGGGACACGGGTCACCTCAGGGTTTGGCTCCACTGTAGCAAATCGCGGTTGCGCCTTGGGAGTCATAAACGCAGCCGCTACGCTGGCGCGGCAGGAATAGAATGGAGCGATGAGCCAGGAGCTTGTGGACGCGCGAAGCGAAACCCGGACGGCGACGCGTACGGTGCATGCGGTCTGCTCGCATGACTGCCCGGACTCCTGCGGTGTGCTGGTGACGGTCGACGAGCTGAGCGGCCGCGCCGTAAAGGTGCAGGGCGATCCTGCGCACCCGGTCACGCGAGGCTTTCTCTGCGGCAAGGTGGCGAAGTACCTGGACCGTGTCTACTCGCCGGATCGCCTGCTGTATCCCATGCGGCGCAGGGCTGGCGTCCCGAAGGGGCCGCTCGAGCAGGGGCGCGAGGCTGAGGCCTTTGACCGCATCTCGTGGGATGAGGCGCTCGACGAAATTGCTGCGCGCCTGAAGAAGATCGCCGCGGAGCACGGACCGGAGAGCATTCTGCCATACAGCTACGCCGGAACCATCGGCCAGCTTGGCTACGGTTCGATGGATCGCCGCTTCTTCCACCGGCTGGGAGCCTCACAGCTTGACCGCACGGTCTGTTCTTCGGCGGGCGGCACGGCGCTGCTCAGCGTCTATGGCGTGAAGTTGGGGACGTCGCCTGAGGACTTCGCGCATGCTGGTCTGATCATCGCGTGGGGCGCGAACATCCACGGCAACAACATTCACCTGTGGCCGTTCATTGAAGAGGCGCGCAGGAACGGCGCTCGGCTCGTAGTCATCGATCCGTACAGGACGCGCACCGCTACACTGGCCGACGAGCACCTTGCCATTCATCCCGGGACAGACACTGCACTCGCGCTTGGGATGATGCACGTCATCCTTCGCGAGGGCCTCGAAGACAGCGAGTACATCGAGCGCTGCACGCGCGGCTTTGCGGAGCTTCGCGCTCATGCCCTGAAGCCTGAACACGCGCCCGAGGCAGTGGCGAAGATCACCGGAATCGATGCTGCAACGATCGAGCGGTTGGCGCGAGTCTACGCTGCTGCGGGACGCAACGGACGCAAGCCGGCCGCGATCCGACTGAACTACGGGATTCAGCGCAGCGAGAACGGCGGGACGGCGGCGCGCACGGTGGCGATGCTGCCGCTGCTCACTGGCTCGTGGACGCAGCACGGCGGCGGTTTTCAGCTTTCGACCTCGGGCTCCTTTCCGTTCAACTCCAATGCGCTGCAGATGCCGGAGCTGATGAAGGCAAGTCCGCTCGGCCGCGCCGCGCGCGTGGTGAATATGAGCCGGCTGGGCCAGGCGCTCACGCAGCCGGACGCCGGCGTCGGCGGACCTCCGGTGAAGGCGCTCTTCGTCTACAACTCCAATCCCGCGGCTATCGCGCCCAACCAGAACGACGTGCTGACCGGAATGCGCCGCGCCGATCTCTTTATGGTGGTCCACGAGCAGTTCTTCACCGATACGGCCGACTACGCCGACATCGTGCTGCCGGCGCCAACCTTCCTCGAGACGAAAGACGTGCAGGGAGCTTACGGACATCTCTACGCCCAGGTCTCCGCGCAGGCGATTGCTCCGCTGGGCGAGGCGCGGAACAACGTCCGTCTCTTCGGCGAACTCGGCCGGCGGATGGGCTTCGAGGAGAGCTGTTTTGACGATCGCGAGGACGAGCTGATCGACCAGGCTCTCGGAAGCGGCAATCCGTGGTTCCAAGGCATCACGCGGGAGCGGCTGGAGCGCGAGGGCCATGTTCGGCTCACGCTTCCGGTGAATGAGGCTGGCGTGACGCTGCCGTTCTCCTCGCCGGAGTGGTTCCGGACGCCAAGCGGCAGAGGCGAGCTGGTTCCTGTCCCTGTCTTCGCCGCGCCGGTCGAGTCACGCGCCAACGCGCAGCAGTATCCGCTCGAGTTTCTGCCGCGCAAGGCGGACAACTATATGAACTCCACCTTTGCCAACATTCCTCTGCACCAGCGGATGGAGGCGAAGACGGCGGGCGTGCTCGAGATGCATGCCTCGGACGCGGCTCCGCGCGGGATTGTGTCCGGCCACGAGGTGGAAGTCTTCAACGCTCGCGGCAGGGTTACGCTGCGGGCGCACGTCAACGGTCACGTCGGCGCAGGCGTTGTGGCTGCACGGCTGGACTGGAACAAGCTGAGCCGCGACGGCGCTAATGTCAACGCGCTGACCAGCGAGCGGCTGACCGACCTTGGCGGCGGCGCGACGTTCTACTCCACGCTGGTCGAGGTTCGGAAAGCGTGACGCAACTTGAGATTCTGGCGATCCGCGACGCTGAAATGGCGAGCGTGCGACCGTTTTTGCGCGACTCCCGGGCGGAACCGGGGCCAAATTAGGCAAAGGGAACGGTTTATCGAGCGCTCGAACTCGCTAAGGCCCTGTGCGCTCCCATATAATCGAGACTCCCCCATCAGGAACCGGCGGGGCGTGATTTTCAGAGCAGTGAGGGTGTGCGTATCTTTACCGTAGATCGAGAGAGCGGAAGCTCCCTGAAAAGTGTGACCAGGCCTGTGTGCACGCGCTCCAGCTGCTCCCGCATTGCTTACGCCGTGTCGTTAACTCTTCTTGCCTTTGCGATGGTTCCCTCGCTCAAGGCGCAGCAGGCTGCCGGCTCGGCCCAGACGCTGTGCCAGCCGCAGGTGGTGGGGAACCGCAGGATTCCGAAGGAATCGGTGCTCGCGCGGCTGTTCTCGCATCAGGGCGACCTGTTCGATCCGCAGGTGGTGGAGCGGGACTTCAACTCGCTGTGGAACACGGGCTACTTCGACGACGTCCGCATCGAGCGGGTCGATACCGACAAGTGCGTGCAGCTAGTGATCTACGTTCGCGAGAAGCCGACGATCCGCGAGATCAACTACAAGGGCGTGAACGCCGTCTCGCAGTCTGACATTCTGGACCGCTTCAAAAAGGCGAAGGTGGGTCTCTCCGTCGAGAGCCAGTACGATCCGACGAAGATCAAGAAGGCCGAGGTGACGCTGAAGGACCTGCTCGCCGAGCACGGCCACCAGTTTGCAACGATCAGGACCGAGGTAAAGACGATTCCTCCGGCGGCGGTTTCGCTGACCTTCACGGTGAAGGAAGGTCCGACGGTCAAGGTGGGCAAGATTCAGTTCGACGGCAACGTCAGCGTTCCCGATCGGACGCTGCGGGCGTCGATGAGGAACCTGAAGCCGATCGGAATTCCACACTCGATCATCCTTGAGAACCTGTTCGCGCGCACCTATGACGAGAGCAAGCTCGAAGAGGACACGGAACGGGTGCGAGGGGCATATCGCGATCGTGGTTACTTCAAGGCCCTGACCAGCACACCGACGACGCATGTGCGGGACGCGGGCGGAATCAATCCCTTCACGTTGCGGCCTTCGACGGGCAAGCGCATCGACATCCTGATGCCGGTGGAAGAGGGCTCGCGTTACCGGCTCGGCGGCATCACCTTCACGGGCAACAAGAACTACCCGAACACGAAGGCGCTGCGCGCGCAGTTTGCCCAGAAGGACGGCGAGTACTTCAACGCCACGCTGTTCGGCAAGGGACTGGAGCAGCTGCGCAAGGCCTACGGCGAGGGCGGATACATCAACTTCGTCGGACAGCCCGTTCCGCGCATCGACGAGGCGAAGCAGCTGATCTATCTCGATATCGACATCGACGAGGGACAGCCATATTACGTGTCGCGCATCGAGTTCCAGGGCAACTCGATCACGCGTGACAAGGTCATCCGCCGCGAGCTTCTGCTCGATGAAGGCCAGATCTACAACTCGCGTCTGTGGGAGCTGTCGATCCTGCGACTGAATCAGCTGAACTACTTCGAGCCGCTCAAGGCCGAGCAGGATTCCGAGAGCCGCCAGAACCAGGACGACCACACGGTTGACCTGCTGCTGAAGCTGAAGGAGAAGGGCAAGAACTCGATCGGCCTGAACGGCGGCATCAGCGGCCTTTCGGGAACGTTCATCGGTCTGAACTACGAGACGAACAACTTCCTGGGCCTCGGCGAGACGCTGTCGGTGCAGGCGAACATCGGCGATCTGTCGCGCAACCTGAGTTTCGGGTTCACGGAGCCTTACTTCCGGAACAAGCCGATCTCGTTGGGCATTCAGGTCTTCACGAGCAAGTATGACTTCAACCCCGCGAAGGGCTACTCGATCGCGCAGGGCGCGAGCCAGAACCTGACCAATGCGCAGCAGTCGCTGCTGACGAACTATAACCAGTCGCAGACTGGTTTTACGCTGTCGGTGAGCTCGCCTTTGCGGCACCTGTTTGCGCGGACGGGCGTGACGCGCGTTGGCGTCTCGTATGCGCTGTCGCGGTCGTCGGTGACGACGTTCAACGACAATACGCGCAACGTCTTCCAGACGCTGGCGTTCCGCTCGGGCGTGCAGGGGCAGAACCAGCTGAACGGCATCATCTCCTCGGTGATCACGCCGAGCTTCACGTTCTCGAGCCTCGACCGCGCGGTCGGTCCGCACTCGGGCAAGGACTTCAACATCGCGGTGCAGGTGGCGGGCGCGGGCGGCAACGTGAAGTACGTCAACCCGGTGGCGAGCTGGCGGCAGTTCTTCCCGATGAAGAACCTGAAGGTGAACCGCGAGGGCCACAACGTTCTGGGTTACCGCGTGCAGGTCGCGCACATCTCGGGCTTCGCGGGCGAGGTCGCTCCTCCGACGAACCGCATCTACTCGGGCGGCGAGGCGGACGTGCGCGGCTTCGACGTCCGGTCGGCCTCTCCGTATACGTTCATTCCGAACCGTGTGATGTTCAACCTGACGAATCCGGATGGGAATACGGTTCCGCGCGATCCGACGAATCCGGCGCTGGGAACTGTGCAGATTCCGCTGCCGCTGTACCGTCTGGTCTCGATAGGCGGCGACACCAGCATGACCGCAAACCTGGAGTACAGGATCCCGATCGTCAACCAGGTGACGTTCGCGTTCTTCACGGACTTCAACATGACCTTCGATCTGCGCACAGACCAGCTGCGGCAGAGCGTCGCGGGCCAGCAGGAGATTTCGAGCCCGCTTTATGGCTGCCCGAACTTCGTCAACGGCGCGTGCTTTGGGGGCGAGAAGGTTTCGTTCCCGAATCCGCTGCGCCTGGTTCCGGGCACGAACTACGTTCCGCGCATGTCAAACGGTGCGGAGCTGCAGGTGATCCTGCCGATCGTGAATGCACCGTTCCGTATCTACTACGCGTATAACTCGCTTCGCCTGTACAAGGACGTTCCGCAGGCGCTGGCGACGGACCCCGCGACCTTCCGGAGCTTCTTCCCGAACTCGGGAGCGGGCCAGTACACGTACCTGCAGGCGATTCAGCTGTACGGATCGGACTACACGCTGCGCGAGCCGAGAAAGACGCTCCGGTTGACGGTGAGCACAACCTTCTGACCCCTCCCCCCAGGGGGGGGGATTGAGGCAAGCCGCCTGATTTGTTGATGTTAGGCGATTCGCGTAGGGCAAAATCTTGATTCCATGCGGTTTATGGGTCAAAATCTTGATTCGAAAAGAGATAGGGCCGGGATAATATCCCGGCCTTTTTTTATTTCTCTGGTTCTATTTAGCGAGTTGAGGGAAATGAATCGGCGCTTTTTCAGGGGTTGATTTTTTGGGGATAAGTGGTTTGGTTTGTGTTGATTGCGGAAATCATGGGCGGATGCGGGGCCTCGACATCTCTCTAACGCTGCTTGCGCCGGAGGCAGTTTGGAGACGGCGCGGCGCATGGTCGCCAGCTTGTGGCGGTGCATCAGCAACCGGCGCAGGTCGCGCGTAGCCTGGTCCGAAACCCCAATGCGCGGGAACCGGTCTTGCTCCAGAAGTTCCAGCAGCAGCCGGGCATTGTTGCGGTCGGTCTTCTGTTTGCGCGGCGCTGGAAGCGATGTCCGTTTGCGCGTCAGTTCAGTTCGCTGACCCGAAAGACAGCCTGTTTGCACGGGCCTAACGCGCCTCGTCCGTGAACTGCCGCTTCCAGTCGTGACCGGAGAGCGTGAAGGAACTTGAGGGTGCTGGCTGAGTTGCTTCGATCGAGGTGATGCTGATCCGCACGGCAAGTTTGCCATCGGAGAGGACACCGATCAGACGAGGGACCTGAACGCCGCGAAAGTCCTGAAATTGAGATTGAACCGTATCGAGGCCGCGGAAGTGGGAGCGGATGAGGAGGCCATCGGAGTTGAACCAGAGGCCACGTGATTGGCCGTCGAGGGTGCCCTCTGCAGACTCATGTCCGGTGGCGACGCGGATAAGCGAGACGTTATCGATCGTTTTACGGTCGATACGCCAGTCAGACTCGACGAAGGTGTCGGTCGCAGGGATTGGCTCGATGGCTTTGAGAACAATCTGGAGCAGAGGCGCGTGCTCTCCCTTCGAGAAGAGGTACCACTTATCTCCGTTGCGGCATCGGGAGAAGTGACTGTTGTCGAAGGTCGCTTCACGGCACCATTGCGCATCGGAGTTCCACGTGTCGCTGTACTGGCCTTGTTGAACGCCGTTCTTGGTTCCGGCTTCGAAGGTGGCGTGGAGGACGTACGGAGAAGCGGTTGTCCCGGCGGAAGGAGAGATGAGGCGGCGGCCATGTTCGAAGTAGTTGCGAGCGGAGTCAAAACTATCCTCGCCGGGGGGCCGGGTGGTCTTGAATGGCATGGTGATGCGGGAGTAGGCCTGAACGGGTTCTCGATTGAGGAGAAAAGGCTCGAAACGAATCGAGGCGATGTAGTCATGGGCCGCGGCATTGGTTCCCGGATTGTCGGAGACCATGAACCCGATGTCGTGGACCTGGCCGTTGCGGTCGACGACGACCGTCGTTGTGGTGACCCCCTCAAGTGGGCCGTCCTTGAGTGTGGGCCAGATTGGCGGAGCTGTCGGGAGAAGCTTTTTGCGTAAGGTGGCCTCGTCGATGGGTACTGTACGGAGTGGATTTGGATCGGAGCCAGGCTGAGTTGTGTCGAAGATGTCTTGAGCGACGGGATTCAGGTCTTCCAACGTTGTGATGGTGGCAGTGACTTCGGGATCGCTTCCGCCGCTGGCGGAGACGATCCGAGCGATCAAGAGGCTATGGAAGGCGGAGTAACTCTTGTTTTGGAAGTCCCAGTCAAAGCCGCCGCCATGAGCAAGCAGACCGGAGTTGTCATTGATGGTTATGCCTGCTCCCATCGCCTTCGTGGTGTCTCCGTTGGAGCTGAACTCCATCCAGCTGAAATGTGTGGTGCCCAGGATGGAATGGACTTCAGCAGTTTTGACCTTGGCGAGCACGGCATCGCGGTTTGGAACCGGCTCGATGAGGGCGATGGAGATCTCGCGGAGCCACTCTGGAAAGTAGTCGCCTTCGGTGTGCTGCCAGTGACGGGAGCCATCGGTGATCTCGATAAGGCGAAAGCCTGCGACCGCGAGGTCACGCTTCCACTGCGTCGGGGACGCCCACCAAATTTCGATCGTGCCGGTGCGATTGGAGGCACGGTCACGTTCCAGCGATGGAACCAGTGTGGCTTTGAGATGGAAGGGTGGCGTTTTTGGTTGATCGAGCGTACTGCGTTCGATGGCCTTGCGGACGCGAGAGACGTTGTCTTCAGAGTGGGCAGTCAGGGAAATGGAGAGCAGAAGACCAACGAGCAGTTTGAGACGCATGGGCTTAGTTGTAGCTGATTTTGCAGCAGAATTTTTAGTTATAAGATGGCGGCGTAAGATTTTGTATTGCTGAGGTCAATCATGGGACGTGACAAGATGCGTGGTCTGGGGCGGCGTGGTTTTTTGAAGGGTGGCGCTGGAGCGGTGGCTGTGGGGGTGGCCGGGGTGGCGATGCCGGTCCGCGCGAACGGCGCGGAGGCCGCTGAAGCTCTGGATGCAGCAGCCGCGGCAAAGGCCGTGCAGGCGATGATGCCTACGCGGAACCTGGGGAAGACGGGGTTCAAGGCCGGGATCTTTGGTCTGGGTGGTCAGGGTGCTCTGGAGACGAAGAACAATGCGGCGGTTGCTGTTCCGGTGATTGAGCGTGCACTAGAGCTGGGGGTGAATTACTTCGACACGTCGGCGATCTATGGCGGGCCGGAGCGGTGGAGCGAGCAGTATCTCGGAACGGCGCTGAAAGGACATCGCAACGATGTGTTTATCGCGACGAAGACGAAGGAGCGGACGCGTGATGCGGCGATGCGGAACATCGAGGTCTCTCTGAAGCTGTTGGGGACCGATCATGTGGATTCGTGGCAGTTGCATGATGTGGGGATCCAGGAGGACGTGGACCAGATCTTCGCGAAGGGCGGTGCGATGGAGGCCTTGCTGGCGGCGAAGGAGCAGGGGATGGTAAAGCATCTTGGCGTGACGGGCAGGTTTCGACCGGAGGCGCTGATGGAGTGCATACGCCGCTTCGACTTCGACACAGTGCTGATGGGGCTGAACGCTGCGGACAAGTATCACTACTCGTTTGCAAAGGAGCTGCTGCCGATGGCGGTAGGCAAGCAGATGGGCGTGATCGGCATGAAGGTGATGGCGCGGGGAAGGATTCTTTCGAGCTGGACTCCGCCGCCGGTAGAGCAGCAGAAGAAGAGCTGGGAGGGCACCGGTGCGATTGCGACGCGGCCGGGTACGCTGACGAAGCGGGAGACGACGTTCTACACACTGTCGCTGCCGCTCTCGACGGCGATCATCGGCTGCGACTCGGTGGCGCAGGTGGAGGAGTGTGTGAAGCTGGCACAGGAGTTTACTCCACTGAGCGAGGCGCAGATGACGGAGCTGGCGGAGAAGACGGCCCCGATTGCGGAGCAGGCCTTGTTCTTCAGGATGATGCCGCGATAGCGGGAGCCAATCTGCGGTTTGCGGTGTCTATATGGAAGAAGAGTCAATCGCCCTGCGGTTCGCGTGGGGTATTCGTGCTGGTGTAATCTGCCGGTAGCAGGGCGGTGTTTATGGTTCAGGTCGGGCGACGGCTTTGGGTGCTGGTGCTGTGGGGCATGGTGTTTGCGGCGGGAGCGATGGCTCCGGCACAGGACACGAAGACGACCCTGGTGGTTCCGCCTGCGCCGTTGCTGCCGCAGCAGGTAGGGGAGTGGGTTCGTCAGCCCGATAACGCGGCGCAGGCGGCGGCGAATGATCCGGCGAATGATCAGAAGACCGATGCGATCCTGACGGAAGACGGGTTGAAGCGCAGTGAGCAGGGGACGTATCGCGTGGGGAGCTCGGGGCCGGTGGTGACGGTTTCGGCGCGGCAGTTTGTGGATGCTACGGGCGCTCATGCGGCGTATAGCTACTATCAACGGCCGGGCTCGGCGTACCGCGGAGTTGGGCTGGGGGAAGAGACGAGTCTGAACGGCGACCGCTATCTGTTTCGCAGCGGCGTGAGCGTGGTGGAGGCCGCGGGCGCGCGCGGGGAGAAGGTCGATGCTCTGCTGAACGGGATCGAGGCGCGGCTGCCCAAGGTGGGCGGGCCGAAGGCGATCGCTCCGATGCTTCCGACGCTGCTGCCGGGGAGGGGGCTGGAGCGGGACTCGGTGAAGTACGCGCTGGGGCCGGTGAGCTATGAGGCGATGGGGGGAGTGCTGCCGGGTTCGCTGCTGGGCTTCGATAAGGCCGCCGAGGCGGTGACGGCGAGGTATGCGGGCAAGGGCGAGTTGACGATGCTGCTGTATCCGACGCCGGAGATTGCGGGCGACAGGATGCGGGCGATCGAAGAGGAGATTCATCGGCGGGGCTTGTCGGCGGGGACGGTGGTGATGCGGCGGACGGGCAACCTGCTGCTGGTGACGACGGGGAGATGGCAGTTGGCGGAGGCGAAGGCGCTGGTGGCGGGGGTGAGGCCGCGGGTCGAGCTGAGTTGGCACAAAGATATGCCGGTGAAGCTACCGGAGTTTCACGCGGAGCTTCGCAAGACGTACAGCCTGCTGTCCAGCATCCTGATCTTCTGCGGCTTCGGGGCGCTGGCGGCTGTGGTGCTGGGGCTTTCGCTGGGGGCGGGACGGGCGGCCATCCGGGTGCTGCAGGGTAAGCCGGCGGCGACGGAGCCGGAGTTTCTGCGCATTGATTTGAGCGGGAGGGCGGCACCGATCCATATGGAAGGCCCGGGGGCGGGAGCTAAAGGGTAGATTTTCCAACGCGAAAGCGGCTTGAAGCTTGCACCGGCGACGGTGCAGCGCGGGGGGTAAGCGGCTGATTCAATAGCCTTTTGAGTGCTGGCGGGACGTGGCAAAAGCGAATATCGAGCGAATAGAATACTGGTCGTTATTCACTTGATAACCCCAGTAACTATATGGAAAATAAAGAGTTATAGATTTCCCGTTTAAACCTTGACACGTCATTTTGACGACCATAGTATTTCGCCAGAAAGTTCTGATGGCTTTGCCTCCGTTGGAACTATTCTCCCTAAAGAAGAGGCTGCCCTGTTGCCGGGTGGCCTCTTCACGTTTTTGGCGGAAGCTAACGAGCGTACGTTGAGCATGTTACGAAAGGGCTATATCGGAGACTGAGACCGTGATGTGGTGCTGTCGCGTGCCGATGGATGAGTGTCGAGAGAGATGTTTGCTCTCTCCTTGGAGACGCTCAAGATGCTCCGTTTTCGGATCATTATTTTGCTATGGCTTGCGATGCTCGTGCTGCCGTGTGTGGTGGCGCCCAGGATCGACCTCGAGGAAGAGGACGCACTGGAGTGAAGGCTTTGAGGAAGATTTTGTTGGTGGGCGGGACGTGTTAGGGTCGCACTTGATCTTTGAGGGGGTCGCGACGAACGTTGCGGCAAATGCTTTTTTGTTTCTGTGGTTGTGGTGTCGACGGCGTTGTGCGCGACGGCGCAGGATACGCGCACGGTGGTTTAGCCGAAGATTCCGCGATCGTGCACGACGCTGAAGTCGGTGAACAATATGCTGGGGCCGGGCGGGACGAATATCCCCTTCAGCGACATATTAAGGTAGGGTCGCCGATGGCGCCGAAGCGGGTTGAGCCTTACTCGTGCGAGGGAAGTTTGTTCCGATGCAGTGAGGCGTTCGGTCAGAGCTGCAGGCGGAGTTTCGATCGCGTCAGCAGCGAGGCGATGGCGACGATGACTGCGGTGAAGACGATGGAGCGGATGACCCCGGGGAATCCCCAGGCGAGGTGGGTGCGGAACCAGGTGATGCCGAGGGCTCCGAGGATGAAGTACCAGAGGTCGGGGAGCAGGTAGGTGAGCAGGGTGTTCGATCCGGGGGCGTGAGTGAAGGCGGCCCAGCGAGTCTTCTGGCGCACATCGCAGAGGTAGTAGAGCAGCGTGAAGATGAGAATGGATGAGCCGACGCAGTAGAGCGACCAGGTGGGTGTGGCGCGGATCTTCGAGATGCCGAGTGGGGTGAGGATGTATCCGGCGATGAACACGATGGCTGCGAAGGCGAGGGCGTAGGTGGCCTTGGAGCGGAAGGTGGGCCAGCGGCGGCTCTGTTCACCGATGAAGAGGATGGAGGTGGCGACACCGGCCATGGAGATGAGGGTGTCGGAGCCGTTGCCGAAGGGCCAGAGATAGAGGCCGGCGCGGTGGGGGAACTCGACCCAATGCGCGGCGCAGAGTGCGCAGAAGGCGGTGAGGGCGACGAACCATGCGAATGGCGCCCAGCGCCAGCGTCGCGTGGGGAGATAGAGGATGCAGGTGGTGAGGTAGGCGAAGGCGAGCAGGCCGAGGATCTCGGGGTATGCGGTCTTGATCCAGGCGACGCTGCCGTCCTTCGTTGTGCGGCGGAAGATGGCGAACATCACGACCATCAGCGGGAGACCGGAGTAACGCAGGACGTTGTAGAGGGTGCGGCGGCTGTCGTTGTTCGGATAGACGCTCCAGAAGAGGATGGCGCCGGTGAGGGCGAGGAGCGCCCAGATGTAGGGCGGCATGTGGATGAGGGCGGGATCGCCGGCGCCGGCGTTGGCGAGGATGAGGCCGAGGACGAGGAGCGAGAGCGAGCGCATGACGACGTGCAGCCAGAGGTGGGGCTGCGAGGGATTCTTGCGCAGGCGCTGCTCGAAGGCGAGCGGGACGGCCATGCCGAGGATGAAGAGGAAGGCAGGGAAGACCATGTCGACGTAGGTCATGGCGTCGACCTTGCCGGGGGCGTGATAGGTCCACCAGGGGAGACCTTTCACTTCGGCGAGGTCGTTGACGAAGATCATGACGATCATGGTGAGGCCGCGGAAGATGTCGACGGAGGCGACGCGCGGGGCGCGGAGGGTGGTGGGGGTTTCGATGGCGAGCTGCTGAGGAGTAGAGGCCATGACGTTAGTCGGCTCCTGAGTTGGAGTCTGGCGGAGGCTGAAGACCGGCGTGGAGGGCATCGAGGAGGATGCCGGTCGAGTCGTTGGAGTACTCCCAGAACATGACGCCGGCCAAGTGGCGCTCACGGACGTAGCGGCACTTGCGGGCGATTGACTGTGGGTCTTCGTAGGTGACGAAGACCTGCGTGGAGGGATTGTAGAGGAAGGGGACGGAGGCGGTCTGATCCCAGTAGCGCGCGAAGCCGGTGGCGAGGAGGTTGGGGAGGTCGGGGTAGGAGAAGTGCACTCCGCGGGCGGCTTTGCCGGGCTGGAAGAGGCCGTTGTTGATGTTGGGGACCTCGCCCCAGCTGCGTCCGTAGAAGGGGAGGCCGAGGACGATCTTCTTTTCCGAGACCTCAGCCTGGAGGTAGAGGTCGAGGGAGTGATCGGCGGAGACGTTCTTGGGGTCGGCGGGGTTGTGGAAGAGCGGAGCGTCGTGCCCGGTGGTGGGTCCGCCGACGTAGAAGTCGTAGGTCATGAGATTGATGGTGTCGACGTAGTGCTGCACCTTGGCCATCTCGGTGTTGTCGAGGAACTTCTGTGAGGCTCCGGTGGCGATGGAGGTGTAGAGGCGGCGGCCGAGGCGCTTCTGCTCGGCGTCAAAGCGCTGGCGCAGCTCGGCGAGCAGGAGGGTGAAGTTGTGCTTGTCCTCGGGGCGGAAGGTGTTGCCGTTGCCGATCTGGTTGGGATACTCCCAGTCGATGTCGAGGCCGTCGAGGTGGTAGCGCTCTAGGAAGCGGACGGCGCTGGCGATGAAGCGTGTGCGCGACTGGCGGGTGAGAGCGGCGTCGGAGAAGTTGCCGGACCAGGTCCAGCCGCCGACGGAGACGAGGATGCGGAGCGCGGGGTTGTCGCGTTTGAGGGCGTTGAGGATGGCGAGGTTTTCGGCGTCGTGGGGGAAGCCTTCGACGATCTCTCCATCCTTAATATTGGCGAAGGCGTAGTTGATGCGGGTGAGCTTGCGGGCGTTGATCTCGTCGGGGGAGAGGACGCGGTCGCGGGGGAAGACGTAGGCGATGATGACTTTGTCCTGTGCGTGGGCGAAGGCGGCTGGCATCGTGATGAAGAGGAACAAGGCTGCGAGGAGCAGAGTGCAGTGGAGCTTCAGCCTGGAGAATGGCCGTTCGGCGTGTGTCATGTTGCCTTAGAGGGTAGCTGATCGAGAGACGGAAACACAGCGTATCTGGGCGTTGCGCCTCACGGCTGTTCCCGGTAGACTTATAAATGGAGCAATCGAAGTTTTGATCCTCGGATTGCAGGTGGGTGGCCTGTGCGAGTGAATCCTCCGATATGCCGACGTAGCTCAGTTGGTAGAGCAGCTGATTCGTAATCAGCAGGTCATCGGTTCAAGTCCGATCGTCGGCTCCATCTTTCTCAAGCACTTACGAGTCACTGGACCATCGCTTGGTGTACAAGTGGTGTACCAGTGATTTTTTCTGCCAGTTTTTGCATCGCTTCATGAGCCGCCTGAGGCGCGGTCTTGATGTAAAAGCGCTGTGTGGTACTCACGTCCTCATGCCTCAGGATGCACTGGATCGTGGTGTCCTCCACGCCCAGTTGCTTGAGGTTGGTTGCGAGGCCGCGGCGGTACGCATGCCAGCCCTTCCACTCCATGCCGTTCGCTTTGAAGATCGGTTTGATTACGCGATCGGCGAGGTTATCAAGATCGAGGGCGCCTCCCAAGCTGTTCGGGAAGATGAATCCCGCCGCGCGCTCCGGCTTGATCGCATCGAGCATCAGACGAAGAGGCTCGATGATCGGTACAAAGCCCGGCTCATCGACGTCTTCTTCCGTCTTGGTGTGCTTCAATGTGCTTCGCCATACACTCCTGCATATGGAGAGCACATCGTTGCGATCATCGTCCCACCACAGCCCTCGAATCTCCCCTTGTCGAAGCCCCGCAAATCCCGCCACACCGAGGATTGCGCGGACTTGCTTTGCGCTGATCGACGGTACGTGAACGTCTTCTCGTATCCCCGTTCGCCGGCAACGGACGAGGCTTGTCTTACGCTTGCGCGGAAGACGCTGGGGAACGATGAGTGGCTGATCCTGCGAAAACAGCTCCAGATGCTTAAGGATCTCGTCCAGGCCGTAGGCAAGACGTTTCCGTCCGTGCTTCCTGCCCTTGGGAATCCTGACACCTGTAGTGGGATTGCTGCCGTCGTACAAGCCAAGGTTGCGAGCCTCGGTGAAGATCGCGCTGAGCGTGACCTTCATGGTCTTGTACGTTCCGTGCGCAAGATTCGTACCGTGTTTCTCCTCAACCCGATTCAGCATGTTCTGGAGATGGACGGGACGAACGTCTCGAAGGCGAAGGCCATCGGTGAGAGCGCTTAGATGGCACCTCCAGGTGTCCCGGTAGCACTTCGCTCCGGCACCTGAAAGTCTCTTCTCGCTCGCCGGGATAAATGTTTTTTCGACAAAGTCAATAAACGAAATCCCGGCTTCGGGAGTGAACCCGATCCTGTTCAAGCTTTCCATGAAACGGTTTTTGAGCGGAATGACCTCCGACTTCTTCGGATAGTCCTTCACGCTCGCCAAACGATAGGCAGGGTTCTTTCGCGTGAGGGTACCGTCTTCGTTCTCGACGGTGTCCCAATAGCGAACGTACCAACTGCCGTGATGCATATACAAACTTCCTTGCTGGGGGGGTGCCCTACCGTTAGGCTACTGACCCGCCATCATAGGTTTACCACGAACTTCTGCGCCGACTCAGGGTCCAAGCCGAAGGCGACACGGAGCTGCGTTCTCACATTGTTCGCTTGCCGCGTGACAGATCCGCTTCAAAGCTATCCAGCAGTCCGACGGCATTCGTTCAACAGCTTTCGGGCAAACATGGAATCCGCGTTGACGTGTTCGATCTCGAAGAACTCGATCTCAGACCCGAGGACGATATTGCGCCGGGGTCGATACAGCCCGTAGTTGCCACTACCCAAGACGGCGAACGGCGGATCGAACTCATGCGGTGGGGATTCAAACTGCCTGACCGTCTTCTCTTCAATGCCCGAAATTCGTGCCAGTCTCGTTGAGAAGTCCGACATATCAAACAAACAAGTGAGTCTCTTCGACAACCAGTAAGAAGAACGGAGCGTATGCAGAGGCGATAACAGAAGCACTACTGGCCTCCTCGGAGTTCGTTGTGCTGCCACGAGGCTGCTATGTCATGTTGCATATTAGTCTCGGCCCAAGCAGCTTCAGGAGACGTGTAGTTCACTGCTCATTGTTGGGGGCGGTGATCGCTTTGAACTCAGCGACAATATTTGAATCGAAATGCTGGACGAAGAAACGGCCAAGCATGTGCCCGATTCGACGGATTTCGTGGGCTACTGTCCCTTGGGCCGATGGAGAGATTTCTTCGTGGGTTTAGGCTTTCCATTGAGCAACTCTTCCGCTTCAACGATAAGCGTTCCCAGCGACACATTAAGGAGCGTTGCTAGATCGTTCATTGTGCGCAAAGTCGGACTCTTTGCACCCCGTTCGACGTCTCCCATGTAGCGCAAGCTGTAACCAGCAGACACAGCAAGGTCCATCTGGGAAAATCCTTTTTTCTCCCGACGAGCCAAAAGAACCTGACCAAAGGCTTGCTCCAGAGTCGCCGGTCGTTGGTTTTTGCTCCTGGGCACAGGCTCAATCTTTTCTGACCTGACCGCAGATGTAAGGCACTATAGTACCTATGCATAAAGAGCTTAGCTCTGATTCGCACTACAGCGTCTCATCGCGTAGTCGCTTCGCTCGGATGATGATCTCTTCAATTGGAATGCGATAGAACATCGCGAGCGCATCCAATGACCGGATGGTCATGCTTTGCCTGCCATGTTCCATTGTCCGGATGGACCTTAAGCCAAAGTTTGTTGCAACCGCGACATCAATCTGGTTGAGGTTTCGTTCGGTCCGCAAATGAAGCAGGACCCGGCCGATTGCCTGTTCCAGAGTCAATGATTCCGGTTTTTGGAAATCCGCCACCCATACATGGTCGAGATTGACGACACAATTAAGAGGCACTATAGTGCCTACATGGAGAGGCACTATAGTGCGTATGGCGTGAAAGGGTGCGCGGACCGGGGCCGGTCCTTGCAGGTATTTTCACCACTCCATTCTCTTAACTGAATGAGGCCCTATGAGTTCCGACGCCGCCGCCTACTTTGCGAATAGGCTAGCCGACGCCTCCGATATCGGTGAGGTGGCAGATGAGCGGCATCATTCGCACGATGAGGCGATCGGCAATTTCTCCATAGCTGAGACAACCGACGAGCAGTTGCTATCGCAGGTTGGCTTGGGATCGAGAGATGCTCTTGGGCTCCTATTCCGCAGGCATGCTCGCGCCGTGTTCCATGTCGCCTGGAGAATCCTTCGAGACGAGTCTGAAGCGGACGACCTCCGCCAGGAAGTTTTCCTCTATCTTTCCCAGCGATCGCAATACTTCGACGCCCAGAAGGGTTCCGGGGCTTCCTGGATCATGCAAGTGACGTACCATCGTGCGATCGACCGGCGACGCTATCTGGATTTTCGGCAGCACTACAGCACGGAAGAGTTCGACGAACAGCGGATGCCCACAACGGCAGCACAACCTTCCCCAGATGCACTCGATGGGAGAGCGATTCGAGATCGTCTGAGAGAGCAACTCACCGAGGCGCAACAGCAAACATTGGAACTTCATTTCTTCGAGGGATATAGCTTCCGCGAGATTGCAGAGAGGAACGGGCAAACGGTCGGAAATGTCAGGCATCATTATTACCGGGCTTTGGAACGCCTACGCTCTCATCTCTTCCCCCAGAAGCGTGGCTAGGGTGAGAGAATGGTTGGCAAACTGAACCGCAAGGGAACTGAGCCGGTGAACCCTCAACTTCATGACGAGTTCGTTGCTCTGGTTGCACTTTTCTATTCCGGGGAACTCACAGACGAAGAGTGGGCGTTACTGCAGGTACACCTTGCGTACTGCGACACCTGCCGGAACACGTTTGAGCAATACAAGCACATCACCACGAATATGATTCCGGTGATGGCGGCAAGCGCCGCTGCCGAGATCAATAGCCTGCCCAGGGAATCGGAGGGCGCCCTCACGGAAGCAGAGCGGCGTCTAATGGGCCAGTTGGGTGCCGCGCCCTATCCGAAGGGGCCACCAGCCACTCAGAAACCATCGCGACGGATGCTTACCGGCGCTCTCGCCGCCTGTGCTCTCGTAGTCGCGGCGTTCGCCTCTGTGCATCTGGTCCGTCAAAACTCCCAGCCCCCGGCGCCCTCGAGTCCGAGTGTCCCTGCTGCCATGCCTTCGGCATCAACGGCAGCGGCGGGCTCAAACGAGAATATGAGGGAGGCGATGGAACGGGCACAGCAGGAAGTGACGAAGCTCCAACAGCAGTTAGCCGCAGCGAATGACCGGAATGCGCAACCAAAGTCCTCTGACCCGACTCTGCAACGTCAGATTGAAGCCGACCACGTACGACAGCAACAGCTCGCCTCAGAGAAAGATGCTCTCAGCCAACAGCTCGCCGCTGCGCAGGCAGATGTTCAATCGCTCCGTGACAAGATCGCATCCACCCAGGCAAACGCAGACCAACAGGCCGAACGCACTACGTCCCTTGAAGCCAAGGTTCGCGAACTCAACGTCGCTCTCGACGAAACCACTACAGCCCTCAGTGACAAAGAACGCATCCTAGCTCTCGACAAAGACTTTCTCGCGCACGACCGGGACATCCGAGACCTGATCGGCGCACGCAATCTGTACATCGCCGACATCTTTGACACGAACGAGAACGGGAAGACGGCGAAGCCATTCGGTCGTATCTTCTATACCAAAGATCGGTCACTAGTGTTCTATGGGTTCGACCTCGAAAAGCAAGCGGGTCTCAAGCAATCGGTTGCGTTCCAGGCATGGGGAAGTGGCAGCGATAAGGAGCCCACGAGCCTCGGCTTGTTCTACCAGGACGATAGCCACAGGAGATGGGTGTTGCGGTGCAACGATGCGAAGGCCCTGGCGCGGATGAACATGGTCTTTGTGACCGTGGAGCCTCTAGGCGGGAGCGAAAAACCTACAGGCAAGCAGCTCCTCCGGGCGTACCTCCAGATTCAGCCGAATCATCCTTGATGCTGAATCATCCTTAATTAAGCGAAAGCATTGGTACACCTTTGGGCGGCCATCCGTAGACGGAGTGTACCCAATTCACTCTTGCTTCTTCGGAGCGCTGCTCAATGAAACGCGGGTTCTTACTCCTTTGTATCGCTCTTCTCCCCTCCATTGCCCGCTGTCAGTCTACGAATGCCACAATCAGCGGTGGAGTGACGGACGTCACGGGCAATCTCATCCTGGATGCCGATGTGGAAATCGCCAACGACGCAACGGGTGTGATCTACTCGGCGAGAACAAACGGCTCAGGCATGTACCTCGTTCCAATCTTGCCTCCCGGCCATTACCACGTCCAGGTCTCGAAGCCGGGTTTCAAGACGATCATCAAAGCCGATGTCGTCCTGAATGTGCAGAGTGCAGTCGCCCTGAACTTCGTTCTCCCGGTCGGAGCAACTTCGGAAAGCGTGACGGTGGACGCTACCTCGCCGGCGATGAATACAACCGACGCAACCGTCAGTACGGTCGTTGATCGGAAGTTTGTCGAAAATCTTCCCCTGAATGGACGAAGTTTCCAAGACCTGATTTCGATGACCCCAGGCGTCGTGACTCAGAGTCCTCAGAGCACAAGCCAAGTGGTGGGTGTCGGTGGAGATTTCAGCGTCAATGGGCAGCGCACGCAATCCAACTACTACACCGTCGACGGCGTATCTGCCAATATAGGTTCGGGCAATGGCGGTGGCGTAGGGGAAGCCGCCACCGGAGGAACGCTCGGAGGATCGACGGCTCTGGGAACGACACAGACGCTGATCTCCGTCGACGCACTGCAGGAGTTCCGCGTTCAAAGCTCGACCTACTCTGCCGAATTTGGCAGATCGCCGGGAGGACAATTCTCCCTTGGAACGCGCGCCGGGACCAACTTCGTTCACGGAAGCGCCTTCGACTACCTCCGCAATAACGTCTTCGATGCCAATGATTGGTTCAACGCGCACTACGGTAAGCCGACGCCTGCTCTTCGACAGAATGATTTCGGCGGTACAGTGGGCGGGCCGGTCTGGATTCCTCACCTCTATAACGGTAGAAACCAAACCTTCTTCTTCGCCTCGTATGAAGGGCTCCGTTTGACGCAACCCACCGCCGCCACGATTCAATATGTTCCGGATCAGTTCATGCGGCAACAGGCGGTTGCGGCCATGCGTCCCATCCTGAATGCCTTTCCCTTGCCGAACGGAGTTGATTACGGTACGGCTGCGAGCCCGAGCCTCGCGCAGTTCATCGCGCCCTTCTCTCTGCCCAGCACCATCAACTCGACCAGTGTCCGGATTGACCATACGCTTCGTCCCAAAGTTGCGCTCTTCTTCCGTGTCGGCAACACCCCAAGTTCTACGGTGGCAAGGCCATACTTCGCTCGAACGACCACAAGCATCAATGCGCAGAGCTACACTCTCGGGGCGACGGTCCAGTTTTCGAATCGGCTTACGAATGAGTTCCGGCTCGGATATGCACGTTCCGATTCCACGCAGCTTGGAGTTCTGGACAGCTTTGGTGGGGCAACTCCAATCGATCTGGCGGCGGCGATGGGAGCTGGTTCGTATCAACAAGTGCAACCGGTGATCACAATCTCGATCTCAGGAATCGGATCACCGTTGATGACGCCGTACAACGGACGCAACGCAAGCCGGCAATGGAATGCCGTAAACACGGTCAGCCTGCTGAAGGGGCTTCACGCGTTGAAGTTTGGCTTCGACTATCGCCACATCAAGTCTCCTATCGCTCCGCCGACGGTGGAACCGTATGCGATCTTCCTCAGCACGCAGGAGGTCATGAGCGGTGCGCCAAGCCTGCCGTACGTCTATAACTTCGTTCACGCGACACCGCTCTTCCATCAGGCTGCCTTGTTCGCACAGGACGAATGGCGCGTGCATCCGCGACTTAACCTTTCCGTTGGACTGCGCTGGGAGCTTAACCCACCGCCGACCGAGCAACACGGTCGAGATGCTTACACGCTGTTAGGAGACATCAATAACCCCTCTACCCTCGTGCTCGCGCCGCAAGGAACCCCTTTGTGGAGGACAACCTGGTATAACTTCGCTCCCCGGTTGGGTCTGGCTTGGGCCGCACACGATCAACCCGGAGCCGAAACAGTGTTCCGCGTGGGCGGCGGTGTGTTCTTCGACTCCGCGAATGAAGTTGCGTCCCTAGGGTACAGCGGTCTTGGCTTTCGAGCGTTCCAACTCCAGAGCGGCGCTCAGATTCCGTTTACCGCCAGCCAGCTCGTCGTTCCGGTCACGGTGACCGCGCCCTATACCAGCGGAACGATCATCGCATTCCCATCCCATCTGCAACTGCCCTACACGCTGCAATGGAACGTCAGTCTGCAACAGGCGCTTGGAAAGAATCAATCGCTGACGTTTTCCTATGTGGCAGCAGAGGGACGACGGTTGACTGGTCTGCAGCAAAAGTCCCTGACCAAGCTCAACCCCAACTTCGGCACGGTCCAGTATTTTGCTTCTGGCGTCACCTCGAACTACCAGGCCTTGCAGGTGAAGTTTCAACGCTCGGTCACAAAAGGTGTCCAGGCACTTGCATCCTATACCTGGTCACATACTCTCGATTTCGGCTCGAACTCCAACGCCCTGCCGCTTCAGCGAGGGGATGCCGACTTCGACGTCCGCAACAATCCGCAGGGAGGCGTCAGTTGGGAGCTTCCCGCTCTTCGGGATTCGAAATCCGCTGGTCTCTTTCTGAACAACTGGGGTGTGGATGCACGCCTCAGCTCCCGGTCAGCATTTCCCGTGACGCTTGGCGGAGCGCTCACAACCGATCCTGCCACCGGAAGCCAGTACTCCGGAGGCCTGAATCTCATACCCGGCCAGCCGGTCTATCTCTACGGATCGCAATATCCCGGAGGCCGCTCCATCAATAAGGCGGCGTTCAGCCTGCCGGCGACTGGGACAGCCGGAGATGCTCCCCGCAACTTCGTGCGAGGCTTCGGGGCTGCGCAAGTCAATCTGGCTGTCCGACGTGACTTCCCTCTGCATGATGTGGTCGTGCTCCACTTCCGCGCGGAGACCTTCAATCTGCTCAACCATCCAAACTTTGGGTATGTCGATCCCACCTACACCAACGCTACCTTTGGTCAGGCGACCAAGATGCTGAATGCGAGTCTCGGAACCGTCGCGTCGCAGTATCAACAGGGTGGTGCCCGTTCGATGCAATTCGCCCTCAAGCTCACATTCTGAGACTTGAGAGAATCCCCTTTTCCCGACTGAAATTAAACCTCCCCTCGGTTCGCAACTCCATGGAGTAGACAATGAACCTCCGTGTGTTTCTTGCTGCTATCGGTCTCGCAACACTATCCCCCTTGGCCGCGAGAGGCCAGAGCCATTCCTTCTCCGTCAAAGACGACATCGCGATGGCGCGCTTTAGCGAGCCATCGTCTGATCCAGATGTTGCAGGCAGCGAGATGGCAAAGCCGTCCCCGGATGGAGACTATGTCGCGATTGTTACGACCAAGGGACTTCTGGAGTCGGACCAAATCGAATCCGATCTATCGATCTTCCGTCTCAAGGAGGTATCCGCCTTCCTCGAAGGCGCTGGGCAACAGCCCCAGCCGCGTGTAATTGCCTCCATCGTCTCGTATCCGCACCGCGAGCAAACAAACGCATATGCTCCAGTAATCAAGGATCTTCGTTGGTCATCTGACCGGAGGGGCATTTATTTCAGGGGAGAGAACCGGGCGGGCGCCTACCAACTTTACCTCGCCAAATTGGACGGGAGCGGGTTCCAATCTCTCACCCCCGCAAACCAGAGTGTCGACCGCTTCGATGTTGCAAACACCACCATCGTGTACAAAGCATCCATGCTCGGCGATAAGCATGGTCCACCGAGCAACACGATCAATGTAGATGCACTGGTAGCGACTGGTTCTCGCATTCAGGACGTGATCTTTCCGGATCAGCTCAGCACCATCGCACCGGAGTCCTTTACGCTCTCCATTCTGCGGCATGCCAATGGTCGCTGGAGCACGACGCACGTGCCGCACTATTCCACCCGGGACTTGACCTATCTCTCATCCTTCTTCCCGTTTGCTCTCTCCCCAAAGGGAACCAAACTCATCACGCTTGCTCCTGTCCTCAGCATCCCCGATGAGTGGAAGCATTTTGAGCCGGTGACAGGATTCGAAAACCTGCGTCTTCTGCCCAATGTGGGCGGCCGCCTCACGAGCGCCGACAACCTGATGCGGCCACAGGAGTACATGCTGATCGACCTCACCACAGGAAAGAACACTCCGCTCGTGGACGCTCCCAATGCCCGTAGCCTGGCGTACTACCTCGACAGCAGCCACGTCACCTGGGCTGCGGATGAGAAGCGCGTGCTAGCGACAAACACGTTTCTTCCGATGGAAGAGAAGGATGCTTCCGACAGAAAGAGACCCTGCGCGGTCGCGAGCTTCGATCTGCCGTCGCTGAACGCTCAATGCCTCTTCTTTGAGGGGAAAGACCTCGACCCGACTGGCTTGCATGTGCAAGACGTGTCCTTCGGGACTACTGACGATGAAGCCTCGGTGACCTTAAAGCGAGGTTCGAAAGAGCAAGTGATACAGCGGTATCGCTTGCGCGAGAACGGGTGGCGTCTGATTGCATCAAGTGCGGTCAATGAAGCGAGCCGCGAATCTGCGGACTTGGCACTTCGGAATGCGCCGGAGAACCGCGATATCGAGGTCACGGTCCGACAGAGCCTGAACGATCCGCCGACCCTTTGGGTGTCGAGCAGCCGGACAGGGAACGCCAGCCGTCTATGGGACCCCAATCCCCAACTCAGCCATGTGCGCTTCGGGGAGGCGTCCCGGTACCAATGGAAGGATAAGTCTGGCCGCGAATGGTCCGGCGTATTGGTCAAGCCCGTCGACTACCAGGCTGGGAAGAGATATCCCCTCGTCGTGCAGATGTACTCCTACGTCGACGGTCAGTTCCTGACCGACGGACTCTACCCAACTGCCTTTGCGGCGAGACATCTTGCCAGCGTGGGATTCGTTGTCCTGCAGATCAAGAAAAAGCCGGATACCCTATCGGAAGCTGATCCGCAAGTTCATCTGGAAGGCTACCGCAGCGCGATAGAGAGTCTTGACGCGGATGGACTGGTCGATCGGAGTCGAGTCGGAGTGGTGGGATTCAGTTGGACCTGTTGGTATGCAGTCAACGCTCTGATCAAGGATCCAAAACTCTTCGCGGCGGCGACGATCGCCGATGGGCTGGATAACAGCTATATGCAATACCTGATCTTTGGCGTGGGTGCCTATCCCATTCTTCGCCAGATGGAGCGTATCCGGGAGACAAGTCCATTTGGAGGCGGACTGAAGAAGTGGATGGAAGAGGCCCCAGGCTTCCATCTCGATCAGGTGCAATCGCCCGTTCGTATCGAAGCGATCAACCCGGGGTCTGTGCTGCAGGAGTGGGAACTGTATGCGTCACTCCGCATGCAAAATAGGCCGGTCGATCTCATCTATTTTCCGCATGGAACCCACATCCATCAGAAGCCCCTGGAGAGGCTGGAGTCTCAACAGGGAAACGTGGATTGGTTCCGATTCTGGCTGCAAGGTTATGAAGACCCCGATCCAGCGAAGCAAACCCAATACGAACGTTGGCGAGTGTTACAACGTACTTCGCCCTCCGTTCCCCCCGCGGGGCCTCGACCGTAAGCGATACGACCGTCAAGAGAGCAGCCCAGTCTCTCCCGTGAATCCGGGAAAGACTGGACCGGTTCAACGGCAAATGCCGACTCCCCTACTCGTCTGCCTGATAGGCAGCACCGTTCGTCAGGAGGCTGCTGCCGACTTCAGATTGGGGTGCGATCTTCGCACTCTTGATGGTGGACGTGGCGTTGAACCTGCCTGTGATTTTCGGTTGGATATAGCGCATGGCGTTGTTCCTCGTTTCGTGTTCGAATTTCCGTCTCCATCGGAAAGCCTGCACCGGTGTAGGCGGATCTTGTGAGCCGCCTTCAGGCGGTCAATCTTAGGGGCGGATTCCCGGCACGGTGCCTGTTTCCTTGAACGATGGATCGAAGCCATAGCTCAAGAGCGATAGTCCGAAGCATCGCTTGCCACCAAGCTGGGTCTCCCTCTGCCGTGCGGCGCAGGAAGACCCGCAATGTTTTCCCATCGATCAGGCCGGCGTCGGCGAGCATGGGGTTGGCGAACAGCTTATCGAGAACGTCATGTGCCTGCTGGAGAGCATGGAGTGGTGCGCGAAGCTGATAGGCCTTGCGACGCCTCTCGAGAACCTCATGAGGGACAATGTTTGCGAGTGCCCTCCGCATGAGCGAACGTCGTCGACCGGGCCGCAGGATCTGCTCCCGCGGAATGCTAAAGAGGTAATTCACCAGATCCTTGTCGAGGAAGGGATACCGGTATTCCGGCCGGACAAGCAGCTGCGGAAACAGATGAGGGAGGGTCTCCATGAGAGACCACCATGCAAGGCTGTTATCGAGGCGATGCGGGGCGATACCTACGCGGGAACGAAGAACGGGATTCACGGTCTCGATCTCCCGGCTCCGCTTCCGCAGAGATTCCGCAATCCACGGCGGAAGATTTTCATCCTTCGGTTTCGAATTTATATAGAGGCGGCCCACGTAGCTCGCCGTACGCCAAAGGGTTCCCAGAAGCGGGCTGCGATCAACGAGCGACCAGGCAATGGATTGGCGTAGCAATCTGCGCACGTTGCCTGAGACCAGATAGTCAGCGAGTTCGGGCAGCGGGTCTGGGATACCACCTAATACCTCGTCGCCCCCAATCCCCGAAAGGACGCTTCGATAGCCCTTCCGCCAGACGGCATCACGGAATCTGCGTTCCTGTTCGATGGAGAAGCTGTCCGCGCCGGGAATCAAATAGATTCCATCTGTACCGTCGTATGGCTCGAACGTCCGCTGGGAGAAGGCGATATCCAGGTGTGTACCCACCTTTCCGCGTTTCGCTTCCGTGATTGAAAAATACGGTTTCTCGTTTAGTGACGTCTCCGAGTCGTCGTAGAACGACACCGTATCGAGAATCTCGGAGTTGGCATTCTTCCTGCGGTGTATCTGATCGGACATACACACGATGGCGGTTGAATCCATGCCCCCACTGAGTTGTGCGAGAACCGGTGCCCCAGGACCAGTACGTCGCTCGACGGACTGTTGGAAGAGCGTCAAAAAGCGTCCTTCATACTCCGTGTCTCTGTCGTACCGGATGGTGGTCTCGACCGTGGGACTCCAGTGCTGGTGTCGACTGAGCGCACCATCACGAATCCTGAGATAGTGGGCAGGCGGTACCGAACGAATCCCCTCGTATGGGGTGAGGTCGCAAACGAAGCGGCCGGCCAGGTAGCAGGCTGCGTAGTCGTGCGAGAGTTGGGACTTGGCCTCTCTTGTGTGGAATGCGTCCAGATAGGTTGCCCATACCGCTGCGCCTTGCTCGTAGCGGAAATAAAGCGTCCGGGTGCCTGCATGGTCTCTGGCGAGATAAAGGGATTGATCCTTTTCTGACCACAGGGCTAAGTCCCAGTCTCCAACGAAGTGTGAGAAGCACGCCTCACTCCACCGGGCAAAAGCCGCAAGAACAATCTGAGAGTCCGACAGAGCGTCTGGATCGTGGAGGCCAAGCTCCTCGGAGAGCGCCTTGTGGTTATCGAGGCGGCCATCGAAGCAGAGCGCATGACCATGAGGGCTGCCGGTCGGGCCTTGCTCCAATCCCGAGCGTAGGTGACTGGAATAAGGTTGAAAGCCCATGCCCAGCCTGCCTTGGATGTGCACCGAACCTGCGCCGGTGGCGTATCGCTCCGTGGCGGCGGCAAGATGCCGCAGCTCCGATTCGGTCACCCGGACTCCGTGTTCTTTCAACAAACCGTAAATGATGCTCATCACAGGCCCTCGCTCAGCAGCGCTCCAACACCTGGAAGATCTCGGTGATATAAGGCTTGTCGTTGACCACCCGTCCGTCGATCTCGACCCATGCGTGCGACTGTAACGGAAGCAGTTGCGCGCCGATAACCATCTCCGCGTTCCAGCCGTGATGACGCAGCAGGACCGCCGTCGCCGCGGAACGCTGGAGACACAGCACAGGCTTGAAATAGAAGACGCAGGCAAGATCGACAGCATGCGATAGCTCGCAGTCGCTCTCCTGCACCTTGGCCGCACGCAGGTGTTTCTGTGCACGCACTACCGCGTGAATGCGCTGAAACCCACGGAAGTGCATAAGCCAATCGAAGTACAACAGCAGAAGCCAGCTCTCGACAACACGTCGCATCATGAATCCCTCCTGACTCTCGATCAAACCGAAAGCGCCCCCAGCAAGGCGGGCTCTCGTGCCGCTCGATCCATGTGCCGGGCAATCCCTCGCACATACGCCTGCCGTCGCGGATCGTTCCGCTCAGGCGTCCCAAGCCAGTCTCTCCGTCCAAGGATTGTGGACACAGCAGCGATCAGCGGCATGCACGCAAAGCCCGCGTCAATCGCTCTGGAATCACACATCTTGGCCATGGCACTGCGATACGTCTCTCGAAGACGTCGATTGCAGGACGCCTTCAGGGATGGGTCCTCGATCTGATTCAGCAGCAGAAGATGCTCGAAGGTCACGAGCGGGTTCCCCACGTAGGCTTCACACCAGTCGATGAACACGCAACGCTCACCCACGATCAGGACGTTGCCGAGATTCATATCGCCGTGCAGCACCGTATCGGAGAGACCCAAGTCCTCCATGTAACTGCAAGCATCCTCGAAGAGGTTCTGAAGTTCGCGCAGCCGCTTCGGCTCGATACGCGCAACCTTCGTCGAGGTTTGGAAGCCCATCGCCTCGTCCACGTAGGCAAAGAGCGCTTCCGCATCGGCTCGCAAGACACGGGTCCTATGGTCGAGCGCACCGGCCTCAAGCAAGTCCAGCTCCGCTCCCACTGTTCTTATCTGCAGCTCAGCCAGGGACTCGACCGCGCCTTCCATCATTCGCGCTACGCTGGACGCGTCAGGCGCCAACGCCGCGATGTTGTCGCCGTCGTGACACATCAACCAGGCGTTCCACGCAGGCCGTTCCGCCACCACTTCAGGGGCATAGCCGCGGCACAACTTGGACAACAGCGATGTAACCCGAATCTCATGCGTGTTCGGAGCACCGGTTGCTTTGAGCCAGTAGTCGCATCCGTGTTCCATCCGAAGCCGAACAAGCGTGAATCCTCGGCCCGCGTTGTACTGCTCCACATCAGACTTGGAGCAAACTCTCCTGTCCGTCGTAGTCTCGACCCATGCAATGGCTTCATCGATCCATCCGATTCCTCCAAGTGGGCTCGTCGTATCGCCATCGAGCATGGCAAGGAATGAGGCGCGCTCCTGTTCCGATAGTTCATCGCTTGGAAGCTGTTCCGGTTGGATGCCCCTGAACTCCGCAGGAAGTTCGCCGTGCAGCAGTTCTGCGACCGCACACGGCGACATGCTGTCCTCCGTTGTCAGGATGTCCAGAATCAGAACCGCGAGCCCCCACGCATCGCGAAGAGTCTTCTGCAACTCTCTGGCAAGGCGCGTCCTCTGCGCTACGGCAACGCGGATCAGACGATACTCGCCCCCTCTCTCCAGAGCGCACAAGCCGCGAGATTCCGGGTCTACGAGGAGCACGCGATACTCGTTGGTGTCGATCGGGATTGCCGCTGCCATAGGAGTTCCTCTAGATCGTCAATGGGACAGCAACTGCTGCGCTCTCAGGGTCTCAACGAAGTCCCTCACATCTCGTCGTACGACTTCGGGCTGTTCTCCCGTCTCTCGGGACAAGTTGGCAACGATGGTCTCCAGGCTCTCTCCACGCTCCAACCCTTGCCACACATAGGCTCCAGTCGAGTTGAGCGTAGAAATCGATCCCAGCTTTGTATCCAGCACCGCGGCCCCATCCTGGTTCACGATGGTCCGAAGATGGGAGTTGTCGTTCACCATGAGCACACCTCGCGACGGTCGGCGCTGTATCGAAACAGCGGTGAAGACGAGCTTAACCCGATCGATTCATCGCGCAAGCGGAAACTGCTCGGTTGGCCAAAGATACTGTGACATCGCAGAGCACGGGACTTGCATGCACTAAGTGCTACAAGCTTTGTGCAGGAATAGAGCCTGTTTCGGCCAAATTTACTGCGCAAGAGCAACAAACCGTCCTGCAATGCCTAGACGGGGACTGCGACGCCGCAGATTCGGCTTACATTGAGAAGCTCGTCAGAGTGCAACGTCACCTTCGCGTTCTCCTCTTGGTTGTTCGTCAACAACGCGAAACCATTCCCATCTCGTTCCAGGTAGCCACAAAGAATCTCCACCCCTCCACGGAGAACGTAGATCGGTCGTGACCACCCCTTCCTGGTCCCATCGCTCCGCGTATCGGGAATCCCCGGCAGCTTCTCCAGAAGCACCCACGAGCCAGGCGCGATCTGTGGATGGAGACCCCTGATCGGACTCCCCTGTGCCAGTCGAACCACTCGGTCATCCCAAAGACGCAGTTGGGGAAACTTCACGGCCAATAACGGCGGCCACTCGCCGAATTCACTCCGCCTCGTCTCCCACACCT
Source organism: Edaphobacter aggregans DSM 19364 (assembly GCF_000745965.1). Taxonomy (GTDB): domain Bacteria; phylum Acidobacteriota; class Terriglobia; order Terriglobales; family Acidobacteriaceae; genus Edaphobacter; species Edaphobacter aggregans. The sequence continues at coordinate 57,987 of NZ_JQKI01000040.1, forward strand.
CTCTCGGCATGGGAATGCTCGCCGCTGGACGCGGGGTCGACAGCTCGGCATAGTGCCTCGCTGCAAGCAGAGTTTCGAGGGAAAATCGACTTGCGTCCCGGATCATGTATCCGCCAGCCTGAAGAGAATCCGTGTAGCGCGCGAAGTGGGTCAATGTCAGGTGCAGGAGCGCAGGGACATGTGGCTCGGATGGGCCTGGGCTGCGGTATCGCCGCCACGTACGATCACTGAACTTCGAGTGCAATTCCGCTTGAAGGAACTCTCGGACATACTGTTCTTCGTCCTGCGATCGACGAAACCGTCTGTGCTTGGCGGCGAGCAATCGGTCCCGCGTGCGATGTTCCCAGGGAAGAACGAGTTCGGCGCTTCCCTCATAGCGGGCAAGCGAAAGTTGGGAATATTCAGGCAACGGCAGCCGGACAGCAAACATGCGAATGCGGCCAGCAATCCGTACCGACTTGGGACAGGCGAACTCCTGCGGACCGGAATAGGCTCGCTCCGAGTTCAATAACTGCAGCCTGCCTCGTGTGACCACGCATCGACTACATCGATATCCGTTCCCGAATTGAAGCAGATAGATGGATCGAGGATTGGGTTGCCGTGTTTCCTCTTCCTCAATCGGCTCCACAAGAGCCAACGCCCCCGGAGGTAGGCTTGACCCCAGGCTGTCCTCCGTGCCGACGTGTACATAAAACGCTCCCGGGCGGCGCCAAGCCGGCCCTTTCAACGCGCGCATGGGGACGTCGCGCTGCCAACCCCGCACTAACTCCCGCAGCGTTCCATCTAATGCGAAGGCTTCGGAAGGAGCCAGATCTAAAGGGACATCCATGAGCAAATCCCGCTCGAAGGCATACGACTCGACGATATGGGTTCGCCCACCATTCAAGCGCAGGTCGTACTCCCGCATCGCGTCCAGATCATATCCAAACAGCCGGTGCGCGCCTTCGATCGTCAACGAGAACACATCCGCGAGCTCAAGCAGCATGCTCAGTGTGGGATGGTCCCCCGTGCGACGCAGGTTCGAGAATAGATTCTTCGTGACCAGTTCACGACGTTCGAAGGCGTAGCGCTCGCGGTCGTTCGACGGCCTGATCTGCCGATGCAGATCGCGGAGATGCGCAAGAGCTGCAAGAATCTCGGTGCGAGGAACGTGTCGATACACAGCGAAGGGCTTCTCCTATAAGAGCTCAACACGGAGCTGCGACATCGCAGAAGTCAGAAACCGAGTGCCACACCTCGTTGAGTGGACATGGCACAGGTAGCTTCTTCGTCGATCAAATAAGTCATCTGCGCACCACAAGATCGATAGTCAGTTACGGATTCTATCAAGTAGTTCTCCCCCACTTGCCTTTCTAGTACTGTGACCGCTTGAATGAGTAGTTCAGTTTCAGGCGCGCCAGCTTCCTTGTGAACTTCCACTTGATGGTGATCTTGTGGCGGTTTGCACTGCGATTCCAGG
>NZ_JQKI01000041.1 GCF_000745965.1 Edaphobacter aggregans DSM 19364
CGCGTGAGATGAATGTCACTCCGCATGTTACGAAGAACGAGAAGGGCCGCCGTAGCAATCTGGATCGGCGGACCACACGCCAGCCTGGTTATGGCATCAGCCTCAGCCGCAGATGGCTGGTTGAGAGAGGCTTTGGTTGGCTGAAGCAGATCGGACCACTGCGCCAGGTCAAGCTGCGTGGCCTGGAGAAGGTGGACTGGCTGTTCGTCTTCAGCTGCGCCGCCCACAACCTGATCCGGCTGCCCAGGCTCATCGCGCAACGACAGCATGGGAGGTTCAGGGAGCAGTGCGCCTGAAACCCGGCGCGGCCTCCGGGAGCGATTCCCGGAGGCCAAGCAATGCCCCGTGAATACAGCCGAAATACCACTTACAAACAAACTGCATCGGCGACAGAGCGCCAATCCCCACGGAATCCGCACCGCCGTGGTCAAATTCAACAAGCTCTTAGAGAAGCTAGTCTGAAGACGTTCGAACGGATCGCGACGGCGGCGACGCAATTACCTTCGCGCACCTGCCTGCAAATGTCGGCGTTTCGGAAATTTCGTGGGCCGTTAGCCTGACAGGCTAGCGGCATGCATTCCGCAGTTCAAATCTACCAAAGGGTGCGCTCGTAAATTATTGAAAGGAAAAAACTAAGTAAATGGTCGGGGCGAGAGGATTCGAACCTCCGACCCCCTGCTCCCGAAGCAGGTGCGCTACCAGGCTGCGCTACGCCCCGACTTGTGATGCGGTGGGTGCCGGAGAGAGGAGCGTCCGCGATGCTCAGGGTGGCGGGCGAGGTTCGGGATCGCCGCGTGCTGCCTGCTGGAGCGCTGTTTCCGACTGAATTAGTTTAGCAGATATTTTCGGTCGCGGGACGTGGAGAGCGGCAGGAAGAAAGGAGGGGGAGGAGTCCCTAGTGTTCTCCTCCCCGAGTACATCAAGGTTGCTACTGCGCCGGTATGGTGAGGGTGACGGTCTGCTGCGGCGCGGCGAAGGTGAGGCTGGTTCCGGTGACCACTACGGTGTAGCTGGTGGTCTGGGTCGCCGCAGCGTTAGCAGGGGTGGAGCCTCCGGCCCCGCAGCCGGTGAGGCCGGCGAGCGCAATGGTGAAGGCTACGAGGGTAAGGAGAGTGAGGGTGTGTCCGCCGGTGCGCTTGCGCCGTCGGAGGGTGGAGAGAAGGACGCCGAGGGCGGGGAGTTCAAAGGGGAAGACGGCCGTGGCGGCGAGGGGGGCGAGGCCGGCCGTTGGAGATGGTTGCGCAAGCGAGGCGTGGGTTGTTGGCGTGGTGATGGTGAGAGTGACGTTTGCGGCGCTGCCGGGGGCGAGCGTGGGGTTCGAGCTGAAGGCGCAGGAGCCGCCGGCGGGCAGGCCACCGCAGGAGAACGCAACGGTTCCGGAGAAGATGCCGATGGAGTTGAGGGTGAGTTGGTAGACGGACTGTCCGGCGCTGCGTGCGGCGGGGACGGGCTGGGAGGCGGCGAGGGTGAAGCTGCCGGTGGCTGCGGTGATGGTCTCGTCGAGGACGGCAGCGCTGGTGGTGTAGTTGGCCGTGTCGCGGAAGATGGCTGCGATGACGTGGTCTCCGACGGCGAGCGAGGAGGTGGAGAAAAAGGCAGCCCCAGCAGAGCTGAGGGTGGAGGTCCCGAGGAGCTTCGTGCCGTTGTCGTAGAAGGCCACGACTCCGGCGGGGGTCCCGGCTGCGGAGGTGACGCTGGCGGAGAAGGTGACGGTCGAGCCTGCGACTGGGGACGCGGAGGAAGAGTTGAGCGCGGTGGACGTGGCGGCGGGGTCGATCTCGAGTGTGCCGGGGTGGATGGTGACGGCGTAGCTGGCAGCCGAGGGTCCGGAGACGGTGGCCGTGATGGCGTAGCGTCCGCTTGCGGATCGGGCGGTGGCGGCGGTGGAGTAGGTGATGACGAGGGTGTCGCCGATCTTCTCGGTGGGGAGCGCGCCGGTCACGGTTCCGGTGAACTCGGGGTTGGGGGAGCCGTAGAGCCGGCTGGCGCTCGATACGTCGATGGTGAGGGGAGCGAGCGTGGGAGCGAGGCGGCGGAGGATGTTGTTGCCGGAGTCGGCGAGGACGATGGCTCCGAGGCGATCGACGGCGAGACCGCGCGGCGCGTAGAGCGGGACGGAGGTTGCGGGCGCGCCGTCCTGGGAGGAGGTGTAGGGGCCGGCGGCTCCGTTGGGAAGGCCGACGATGAGGGTGAGGGCGGTGGCGCCGGGGGCGAGGGAGACGACGGTGTCTGGGCTGGATTGGGTGATCAGCAGCGAGCCTGTTGGCGTTAGGGCGAGTCCGTAAGGGTTGCGCAGTGTGGTGAGCGATGTGCCGGTGCCGTCGCTGGCGCACTGACCGGCGGCGGTCTCGAGTGCGGCGAGGCCGATGAGGATGCGGACGCACTGGTTTCCGGTGTCGGCGATGTAGAGGTTGTTTGCGGCAGAGTCGAAGGCGAGGCCGGTGGGGTGGTCGAGGCGCGCGATGCCGGAGATGTTGGGGCAGAGGGTGAGGTGGGCCGAGGGTGTTCCGGCGATGAGGCAGGCATCGGAGGGGCCGAAGGAGGCGGCGTGGCGGATGACCTGATAGGCCGGAGCGCTGGAGGTGGTGCCTGGGCTCTGGCTGGCGACGTAGAGGTTTCCGCTTGAGTCGAGGGCGAGGCCCTGGGGGTTTGGGGTGATGGATGCAGAGGCGTCGGCTCCGCAGGTCCCGGCGACGGTGGTGAGCGAGGCGGTTCCGGTGGACCCGGGGGCAAGGGAGCGGATGCAGTGGTGGAGCGAATCGGCGATATAGAGGCGGCCGGCGGCGTCGAGGGCGAGGCCGGTGGGGTGGGAAAGACCCTGCGAGGGTGAGGGAGCGAGATTGGAGGCGATGTCACAGGTGTCCGGGCTGTCTGAGGTGTCGAGGCCGGCGATGGTTGTGATGTTGCCGGAGGGGTCGATGCGCCGGACGCAGTTGTTGCCGGTGTCGGAGAGATACTGGTTGCCGGTGGCGTCGAGGAGGACGACTGTCGGGGCGTTGAGGTTGATGGAGGCGGCGAGGCCCTGGTCGCCGTTGAAGACAGAGGGGCCACCGCCGGCCCAGCGCGTGATGGCCGGTGCGGCGGCGACCTGTGAAAAGAGGAGAGATGGAAAGAGCAGCAGGGCGATGGCGGCGAGAGTTGCAACTTCGTAGCCGCGGGTACGAGGGTAAGCCATGGCAGATCTCCTAGGGTTCGGATGGTGCAAAGTGCTGCAAGGTAAGGCTTTGTCGTCTGGGTTGTTCTTTGCCTGGCGCGAGGCCCGGGAGGCTCTTGGTGTTTTGGGGCCTCGCGTCGGCTGCAACTTTCGTTGCAGGGCGGATGCCAAAGGCGGATCAAGTGGCATATTTCTGCAGAGTCTGTGCAAAACAAGGGACCGAATCCGGTTTTTGGGTGAAGACGGGTATGGATGGCCCTTGGAGTGACCAAAGCAGCTCGTTCGGAACGGGTTACGGCTGACAAGGGTGTGAAAAGTTTTGCCACTTGGCGCGGACGAGGGAGTGGAAAATGTTTTTCCCTTGGTTCATGGGAGGCAGCTTCTTATGCGCGAAATCGGAGGCCGTTGGCCGCGGAGGACGGTTGCGGGGCGGCGATTGGACCTCTATAGTGAGAGGGAGATGTTGGCTTTTGCTCAGCGCGCTTGTTGTTGTTGCCGGACGCTCCCCCTGTGTCCGTGTCGTTGTTCGTGCTGACGCGACCCCTCTCCTTCCTTTCAGACAACTGATTTCCTCTTGAGCACAGAGGCCTGTGGTGCAGCTTTCGCGCAGGACCCTCTGGAGGTGACGACTCCAATGACTTCCATTGCTGTTGAAACGGACACAACTCTGGGCCCGGCGAGGCTGAACCATCTGCAGGCTCTTGAGGCGGAGAGCATCGCGATTCTGCGGGAGGCGGTGGCGGAGTTTGCGCGGCCGGTGATGCTGTATTCGATCGGCAAGGATTCGAGCGTGATGCTGCGGCTGGCGCAGAAGGCGTTTTATCCGGGGAAGATTCCGTTTCCGCTGCTGCATGTGGACACGAGCTACAAGTTTCCCGAGATGATTGCGTTTCGCGATGCGTATGCGAAGGAGATCGGCGCGGAGCTGATCGTGCACCGCAACGAAGAGGCGATTGCGGCGGGGGCGAATCCTTACACGCTGGGGACGCAGAGCTGCTGCGGGCTGCTGAAGACGCGGAGCCTGCTGGATGCCCTCGCCGAGGGCGGGTTCGACGCGGCGTTCGGCGGTGCGCGGCGCGACGAGGAGAAGAGCCGAGCGAAGGAGAGGGTGTACAGCTTTCGCGATGCCGCGGGGCAGTGGGACCCGAAGAATCAGCGGCCGGAGCTTTGGAGCCTGTACAACTCGCGGCTGAGGAAGGGCGAGAGCATACGGGTGTTTCCGCTGTCGAACTGGACGGAGCTGGATATATGGCTTTATCTGCACGCGGAGAAGATTCCGATCGTTCCGCTGTACTTTGCGAGGGAGCGGCCGCTGGTGGTGCGCGGTGGGCAGATGACGCTCTATCACGACGGAATGAAGCTGCTGCCCGGAGAGGAAGTCGAGAGGGTGAAGGTAAGGATGCGCTCGCTGGGCTGCCTGCCGTGCACGGGCGCGATGCGCAGCGAGGCGGACACGCTGCCGAAGATTATCGAAGAGCTGCAGACGTTCCGCAGGAGCGAACGGGAGAATCGCGCCATCGACCATGACGAGGAAGGGTCGATGGAGGTGAAGAAGCGGGAGGGCTACTTCTAATGCAGGGAACAGGGAACAGGGAACAGGGAGTAGAAGGCACGACGCTTGGATTTGAGGAGTTTCTGGAGGCGCATCTGGGGCAGGAGATGCTGCGGTTCACGACGGCCGGGAGCGTGGATGACGGCAAGAGCACGCTGATCGGGCGGCTGCTGCACGACACCAAGAGCGTGTATGAGGATCAGCTGGCCGCGGTGAAGAAGAGTCGCGTGAATCGCGCGGCGAACGGGCACGTGGATCTGTCCCTGCTAACCGATGGGCTGAAGGCGGAGCGCGAGCAGGGCATCACGATCGATGTGGCGTACCGGTATTTCTCGACGTCGCGAAGGAAGTTCATCATCGCGGACACGCCGGGGCATGAGCAGTACACACGCAACATGGCGACGGGGGCTTCGACGGCGGATGTGGCGGTGGTGCTGATCGACGCGAAGGCGTATCTGCGCGAGGGCGGATTGCTGCCGCAGTCGCGCAGGCACACCTACATTGCTTCGCTGTTGGGAATCCCGCATGTGGTTGCTGCGGTGAACAAGATGGACCTGGTCGGCTATGCGGAGGAGACGTTCGCGGCGATTCGCGGGGAGTTTGTGGAGTTTGCCTCGCGGCTGGGCTTGAAGAGCGTGACGGTGATTCCAGTGAGTGCGCTGGAGGGCGATAACGTTGTTGCGCCGAGCGCGGAGATGAGGTGGTACGACGGGCCGACGTTGCTGGAGTTTCTGGAGACGGTACCGCTGGCCACGGGCGGGCAGGATGGTCCGCTTCGGTTTCCGGTGCAGCTGGTGCAGCGGCCGGATGCGAGTTTTCGCGGGTTTGCCGGACAGGTGGCGCGTGGTGTGCTGCGCGCTGGTGACCGAGTGACGGCGCTGCCTTCGCGGCGCGAGACGGTAGTGAAGCGCATCGTCACCTGGGACGGTGATCTTCCGGCTGCAGCTTACCCGCAGAGCGTAACGGTGGAACTTGAGGACGAGATTGACCTGAGCCGTGGCGAGATGCTGGTTGCGGCGGAGGGCGGGCACGGCACGCCGGAGATCTCCCGGCATCTGCGCACGATGGTGGTGTGGATGCACGAGGAGCCGCTGGTGGTGGGGCGGACCTACGTGGCGAAGCACACCACACGCACGGTGCGGGCGACCGTAAAGGCGATTCGTTATCGCGTGGACGTGGGATCGCTGGAGCAGGGGCAGGCGGAGGAGCTGGCGATGAACGAGATCGCCGAGGTGGAGCTGGAGACGAATCTGCCGCTGTTCTTCGATGCTTATGCCGAGAGCAGGACTACGGGCTCGATGATCCTGATCGATGGCGTGACGAATGCGACCGTTGGCGCGGCGATGATCGTGGGCGCGGCGGAGGCAGCTGATAACGAGCACGTGAGGGCCACCCTGGTGCTTGTGCCGGGGAGGCCGCAGCTGGCAGAGCGGGTTCGTGAGGCGCTGGAGCTACGGTTGCAGCGAGTGGCGATGATCGACGATGCACTGATTCCAGACGATGCTTTGGTGCCCGTTGTTCGGGCGCTTGGACTGGCAGGCGTGACGGCGATCACGGCGCGGGAGTTCTCGGCGGAGAGGCTGGCCGAGGTGGTTCGTGCGGTTGAGGGATTCGCCGGCGGGGCGGTCGTGGTGGGAGAAGGTTTGCATGAGGACGAGGTTCTGCGTCTTGCGGGAGTGATGGAATGAGTGTGATCGAAGCAACGGTGGACTACGAAGCGTTAGCTGCCGAGGAGTTGGTGGCGCAAGTTGCGCAGGCCGCGGCGAAAGGCTCGGTGTGTCTGACGTCTAGCTTTCAGACGGAGGATATGGTCGCGCTGCATATGCTCCGGCGGCACCTGCCGGATGTTCCGGTGATCTTTCTGGAGACGGGATATCACTTCGCGGAGGTGATCGAGTATCGCGATCGCATGACGAGAGAGTGGGGGCTGAACCTGGTGAACGCTTTGCCTACGACCACGGTGAAGGAGTTTGAAGGACAGTTCGGCAAGCTGCACATCGTTGAGCCGGCGGCGTGCTGCCAGGCGCGTAAGGTGGAGCCGCTGATGCGGTCGCTGGAGCCGTTCGACTGGTGGTTTACGGGTTTGCGCAGGGAGCAGTCGCCGACGCGGGCTGGATTGAAGAAGGTTGAAGATCATAGGCTTCCTACGGGACGGCACCTGAAGAAGGTGAGCGTGCTGGCGGACTGGGACTGGGCGCAAGTGACCGAATATGCAGAGCGGGAGGGGATTCCACAGCTGCCGCTCTATGCTCGCGGATATACCAGCATCGGGTGCGAGCCGTGCACGGCGATTCCGGAGGCGGGTGCGGATGCGCGGAGTGGACGCTGGGGTGGAAAGAAGCTGGAGTGCGGCATCCACACGTTTTCGGAGAAGGCATAGAGTACGGAGTAAAAGCAACTGCAAAGGCGAAATGCGGGGGTTCTTCGCTTCGCTCAGAATGACGACAAAAACGCAATGCGAGCTGTGGTTGGCTGGAGTGCTTGGTGAGGACTAAGCTCTTTCCATGATGGAGCGGCGGCAGATCGTCGGGCTTTGGCGACGGGGTGGGGCTCGTGTGCTGGTGACTGTGGTGCGGGTGGAGGGATCGAGTTATCGGAGGCCCGGCGCGAGGCTGCTGCTGGGGCGGGCGGGAGCGTACGCCGGGACGATCAGCGGCGGATGCCTGGAGACCGAGGTCACGCGCAAGGCGGAGTGGAAGGTACGCGAGGGCGCGGTGGTGGAGCGCTACTCGACGATGTTCGATGACACCGCGGAGGTTCCGTATGGGCTGGGTTGCGGCGGAGTAGTGGATCTGCTGCTGGAGCCGGTGGAGACTCCGGAGTGTGCGGCGCTGCTGCATGCAATGGAGCGTGCGCTTGGTGGGGAGCGATCGACTGTGGTGACGTGGTTTCCGGGAGAAGGGAGGTCGCTGCGAAGAGTGGTTCTGGGAGCAGGCGGCGAGGTTGTGTTTGCAAGCGAAGGGCTGGGAGAGAAGAAGCTTGCGTGCGCGCAGGGGCTGCGGCCGGGAGAGGAGTACGAGGGCCGGTTTGTGGAGGAGATGTGCGGGCCGCAGAGGCTCTTTGTGCTGGGAGCGGGGGATGATGCGAAGCCGCTGGTTGCCATGGCGGCGATGATGGGATGGAGCGTGATCGTTGCGGATGGCAGGGCGCATCTGGCGCGGGCGGAGCGGTTCGCAGAGGCAGAGCGCGTGGTGGCGCTGGCGGACGATGGCGTGACGAGGCTGGGAATCGGCGCAGACGACGCTGTTGTGGTGATGACGCATAGCTATGAGCAGGACCGCGGGCTGCTGGCTGCACTGCTTCCGATTGCGCCGCGATACCTGGGACTGCTGGGTGCGCGGCACAGAAGCTCGTTGCTGGTGAGCGAGGTGGCGGCGATGACGGGGTTGGCGGTGGAAGCGTGCTGCGAGAGGATATGGGCTCCTGTGGGGCTGGATCTCGGAGGCGATGGGCCGGAGGCGATCGCGCTGGCGGTGATGGCGGAGGCGCAGGCGGCGTGCATGGGCAAGCTTGGGGGTTCACGACGGCTGTCAGCGGTGGACGTCGCGAGGCATGTGCGCGAGGGAGGGGCTTCGCGGTACCTGCAGACGCAGTGCGCGATGGATGAGGCGCGGTGAGTGTTGCTGCGGTCATACTCGCGGCTGGGGCTTCGCAGCGGCTTGGTGAACCGAAGCAACTGGTTCGACTCGGTGGAGAGACGTTGCTGGAGCGCTCTGTCCGTGTGTGCCGTGAGGCAGGGTGCGCGCGAGTGGTCGTCGTGCTGGGAGCATCAGCAGATGAAGTGCGCAAGCGTTGCGTGCTGGGGGATGCCGTGGTGGTGATGAATGACGCGTGGGACGAGGGGATGGGATCGTCGGTGCGCGCTGGAATCGGGGAGTTGCCTCCGAACGTGGACGGATGCGTGATCGTGACGTGCGATCAGCCTGCAGTCACGGCGGAGCATCTGCGCGCTTTGATGGCGTCGGGTGAGGTGATGGCCTCGGCGTATACCGGACGGCGCGGCGTTCCTGCTTATTTCCCGCGAACGATCTTTGAGGAGTTAAAGAAGCTGCGCGGAGATGGGGGCGCGCGAGAGCTGTTGAAGGATGCAAAAGCACTGCAGCTTGCCGGTGGGGAGCTGGATGTGGATACGCCAGAGGACCTGAAGCGCGCGCAGGAGTTGTTTGGCCGTCAACCGGCGTGAGCAGAGCCGATGACGGCCGGAGGCTATCGGCCTCTTCGTACGATCGAAGCTCTGCCGGCGACTGACTTCTTGCGTGCAGCCGAGGGGCGGCTCTTCGGCGGTCGCGCCACAGTCTTCGTCTTGCCCTTGCCTGATGTAGACTTCGCGGGCTTGACGGCTGTGATGAACTTTGGGGCGATGGGCGAGCCGAGGCCGGTGCAGGGGTCCCATCCGGAGGAGGCAGGAAAGCTGCCGTTGTTTCCCTGGGTGATGTCGCGGAAGGCTGTCTTCGCCTTGGCGTTGTAGATGACCGGATTGATAAAGCCGGCGGACTTGCCGTTCTGCTGGTTGGCGAGCGCGAGGAGTCCGGCGTAGAGGGGAGCGACGGCGCTGGTTCCTCCGATCACCATCGTCTGGCCGTCGACGCGAATAATGTAGCCGGTGGCGGGGTCGGCGTCGCCGGAGACGTCGGGGACGCCGCGGCCTCCGGAGGTGTTCGTTGGTTTGGGGACACCGGCGCCGGACTGCCAGGTTGGCAGGGCGAAGACGTTCGAGACTCCGCCGCCGGTCGCTCCGCCGCGGGGCTGCGCATTCCACACGGCTTCTGACGTGATGGTGGAACCGGAGCCTTGCAGGTTGGTTCCGCCGCAGGCTACAACGTGCGGGCTGGAGGATGGGAAGTCGACGTGGTTCTGGCCGTCGGTGACTCCGTCGGACGAGCCGTTGTCGCCGGAGGCTACGGTAATGGTGACACCGAGGGCGGCCGCGGACTGGCACGCGGCGTCGAATGCGGCCATGGCTTGCGGGGTCCATCTGACCTCGGCCGCGCCCCAGGAGATGGAGATGACGCTGGGGTTGTAGGTGGAGTCGTGGATGGCGGTGGCGACGGCGTCGATGAAGCCCTGGTCGGTGTTGGGGGCGAAGTAGACGATGATGCGTGCGCCGGGGGCTACGGCAGCGGCGACTTCGATGTCGAGCATGACCTCGCCGTCGGCGCTGTTGGCGTTGCTGGGGGAGTTCTTGCCTCCGGAGACGGAGACGGCGACGACCTTGGGAGTCTTCTGACCGATAGATTTGAAGTAGGCGGTGATGTCGGCCTGACGGAAGCCTCCTCCAAGCTCGATGAGGGCGATGGACTGGTTTGTTGCGGTGGCGCCTGCGGGGAAGCCGTAGAGCTGGCCGACCTGGACAGGCGTGTAGGAGGCGTTGGCTGCGGCGTGGGGACGGGCGAAGCCTTCGCCCTGGGCGATGCTGGCAGCGAGGCCGTCCTCTTCGCCGGCGACGCGGAAGTGAGGTTCCGCCTGGGGACGGTTGTCGAGGCCGAGAACGGCGACGACGTAGTCGGCGAGCTCAGAAGGGAGCGTGATGCTGCCCTCGCGGACCCGGTAGGTGCCTCCATCGAGTGTCTTATGCATGAGGGCGACTCCGAAGGCTCGCTGCATGTTGGCGACGGTTCCGGTGAGCTTGATGGTGCGGCGGCCGGGCGCGGGTGTGCCGGGCTGCACCGTCAGGGCGAACTCTTTGGCAAAGGCACGAACGGCCTTGACGGCGGCAGGATCGGCGGCGTGGCTGGCGCGGAATTGGGCGCGGGTAAGGCGCTGTCTGCCGGAGGTGTGCGCTGCCTTGAGCGGCGTTTTGCGCCGGACGATGACTGAGACGGTGAGCTTGCCTGCAAGGGGGGCTGCCTTCTCCGCTACGGCTGGAGCCGCGGGAGCCTTCTCGCTTCCGGGAAGGGCGGTGCGGCTCTGCATAGAGAAGCGAGCGGTTGGTTTCCTGGACGCCATGAATTCCTCCGGTTATAAGTAGTGCTCAAAATGAGAGAGCCGAGAGATGCGCGTGCGTGCACCATGGTATCCCTGTTGGGGTGCGGGGAAAAGGGCGATGGCGCTTGGGTATAGAAGCGGCCGATGGCGGCGGGCCCCGAAAGAAGCGATGAAGCTGGTTCCCACTTTCATCTTTGGAAGTGTATTTTTGGATGTGAGATGGAGGAGGCTGGGTGACGGAGAAGATCGATGCGCATCATCACCTGTGGCGGTACACGGCGGAGGAGTACCGGTGGATCAATGATGCGATGCGCATGTTGCGGCGGGACTTCCTTTCGGAAGACCTGAGGGCGGAGATGCGGGCGGTGGGGGTGGATGGGGCGGTCGCGGTGCAGGCGCGGCAGACGGTGGAGGAGACCCGGTGGCTGCTGGATTTGGCCGAGAGGTGCGAGGCGATCCGCGGCGTCGTGGGGTGGGCTCCGATTGCCGCGCGGGAGTTTGCGGGTGTGATGGAGGAGTTTGCGGAAAGGCCCAAGCTGAAGGGTCTGCGGCATATCGTCCAGGCGGAGCCGGATGAGAGGTTCCTGTTGTGCGAGGAGTTCAATCGCGGGATTCGCACGATGCTCGGGAGCGGGCTGGTGTACGACGTGCTGATCTATGAGCGGCAGCTTCCGCAGGCGATCGAGTTTGTGGACCTGCATCCGGAGCAGGCGTTTGTGCTGGATCATGTTGCGAAGCCGAGGATTCGCGAGGGAGTTCTGGAGCCGTGGGCTTCGCGGATTCGCGAGCTGGCGAAGAGAGAGAACGTCTCGTGCAAGGTGTCGGGGATGGTTACGGAGGCCGACTGGGGTGGGTGGACGGCGGAGACATTGAGGCCTTATCTCGACGCGGTGGTCGAGGCGTTTGGGCCGGGGAGGCTGATGGCGGGGTCGGACTGGCCGGTGTGCCTGGTGGCCTGCGGATATGCGCAGTGGTTCGGCGTGCTTGAGGAGTACTTCGCCGGGTTCAGCGAGGCGGAGCGTGACGCGGTATTTGGCGGGACGGCGGCGCGCGTGTATCGGTTGTAGCGGGCTGCGGTGCCGGTTGTGGCGATGAGCATGTAGGATTCTCGTCGCGGATGAAACAGAGGTTTCAGGGAACGGAGAACGAATGCAGATCTCAGCACCAGTGACGACAGGGAGCAAGACAGGCGCAACAGGCAAGCATCCGGTGTTTCCGGTGGGGCATATGCTGCCCTTTGTTCTGGTGACGGTGTTGTTCTTCCTTTGGGGGATGTCGAACAACCTGACGGACATTCTGGTGCAGCAGTTCCGGAAGTCGCTGGAACTCTCGCAGTTCTCGGCGCAGCTGGTGCAGACTGCGAATTTCTTTGGCTACTTCTGCATGGCGATCCCGGCTGGGTTGCTGATGCGGCGGTGGGGGTATAAGGCCGGCATGGTGACGGGCCTCGTGCTCTTCGGCGCGGGGATGCTGCTGTTTCTGCCGGCGGCGGTGCGCGGTGAGTATGCGATGTTCCTGATCGCGCTGTTCACGGTCGGGTGCGGCGCCTCGATCCTGGAGACGGCGGCGAATCCGTTTATTGCGCAGTTCGGCGATCCGGTGACGTCGGAGCAGCGGCTGAACTTCTCGCAGTCGTTCAATCCTCCGGGGACAATCACCGGGGTGCTGATCGGGACTTACTTCATCTTCTCGGGCGTGGAGCCGAATGCGGCCGAGATTGCGGGGATGAAGGCGAACGGGACGTATCAGGCGTTTCTGCATGGCGAGATCATGCGGGTGGTTCCGACGTATATGGCCTTCGGTGCCGTGGTGCTGGCGTTTGCGCTGATTCTTCTGCTGACGAAGTTTCCGGTGATCCAGTCCGAGCATGAGGGCGCGGGCGAGGACCATGGAAGCTTTGCAGAGCTGCTGCGGACACCGTCGATCTGGGTTGCGGTTGCGGCGAACTTCTGCAACGTGGGGGCTCAGATCTCGTCTTGGAGCAGTTTGATTCCTTACATGAAGCAGTACACGGTGGCTAGCGAGCGGACGGCGGCGCACTACCTGACGGCGACGCTGATTGCGCTGGCGGTGGGCAGATTTGTTTCGACGTGGCTGATGCGGTATGTGCGTCCCAGCCTGCTGCTAGGGGCGTATGGGGCGATCAATGCAGTGCTGATGCTGGTGACGGTGCTGCGTCCGGGGCTGCTGGGAGCCTGGTCGGTGGTCGCGAGCGGGTTCTTCCTGTCGATCATGTTTCCGACGATCTTCGCCCTGGGGCTGAAGGGGCTGGGTCGGAATACCAAGCTTGGTGGCTCGCTTCTGGTGATGGCGATCGTCGGCGGGGCGGTGTTTCCACCGGTCGCCGGGTTTATTGCTCGGCAGACGGGGAGCATGGCGCTGGGGTACATCGTTCCGCTGGCCGGGTTTGTGGGTGTGGCGGTGTATGGGTTCTATCAGTCGACCCAGCGGACGCTGCTTTCGGGGCCGGCGTACTAGGTCCCCCCCCGGTACTTCTTTGTGCAAGGTCTTCGAAAGATTGGAGTTAGGTTGGTACTTCCTCCTTTTCACGGCAAAGAAAATCCCCGGTCCTGGCCGGGGATCTCTGTTTGCTCTCTATGGTTCTAGTTTAACAGGCTGAGGGTAATTAATCGGCAACTTTGGGTTGTGGGGTTAATGGTTTCGTTTGTTTGGTTTAGGGGGATTTTCGTAGCGTTAGGGGCTTGACATCTCTAACGACGTTGACGGTGTCAAGGGCGAAATAAGGCGCGGGCGTGGGGAGCGGGGTCAAGGGCGCCGGTGGAGACATTGCGCTTTGAGCGAAGGGGCGCGGTCGGGACCGAGTGGTTGGGCGGGCAGCGCAAATACTGCGATTCTTCGCTTTCGCTCAGAATGACGAGCAAAGGCAGCGGCAACAGCAACAACAAAGGCAAAAGCGAAATGCGGGGGTTCTTCGCCTTCGGCTCAGAATGACGAGCAAAGACAACAGCAACAGCAACAGAAAACGCCGCAGCAACAGCAAAGGTAACAGCAACAGCAACAGCAAAGGCAACAGCAACAGCAAAGGCAACAGCAACAGCAACAGCAAAAGCAACAGCAACAGCAAAGGCAACAGCAACAGCAAAGGCAACAGCAACAGCAAAGGCAACAGCAACAGCAAAGGCAACAGCAAAGGCAACAGCAAAGGCAACAGTAGAGGCAACAGCAACAGCAACGTCAACGGCAAACGCAGATCCTTCGACTTCGCGCTGCGCGCTCGCTCAGGATGACACTTTCAATTGAGATCGACGGTTGCGACAACCGTTTTTCTCTCGGGGGATCAGGGCTTCGGGGTTAGGCGGAAGACTCGGGAGGCGTGGGAGTCGAGGGTGAAGTCGATGTCTTCGGGTGGGGTGGGGACGGTCAGGTTGGTGACGAGGTCGGTGAGGGTGGGTGGGTGGTGCATGAAGTGGGTGTCGCGGAGGGCGTCGAGTTCGCGCCAGCTGAACTTGATGGGGGCGGAGTCGGGGCCGAGGTTGAAGAGGGCGAGGGTAAAGGAACCGTCGCGGTTTTTGGTGAACCAGGCTTGTTGGGGTTTGTTGTGGAGTTGCTGGAGGTCGAGGGGGGCTGCGGGGATGCCGGCCTGGTTGATGGCGATGAGGCTGCGGTTGGTGATGATGGCGAGGTCGGCGGGGTCCATGCGGGTGAGGTCGGTGCCGAGATAGAGCGGAGCGCAGGAGATGGCCCAGAGGATGAACATGGTCTGGCGCTCGGCGGGGGTGATGCCGTCCTTGTCGCCATTGCCGAGTTCGAGGGAGTCGAGGTCGTTCCAGCCGCCCGCGGAGCCGTTTGTTCCCGGCCCGGCGTAGGAGATCCAGGGGCGAAGGTCGGCGAAGCGTTCGGAGACCTTGGACCAGATGGTGAGGTTGCCTTTGATGGCGGGGTCGGTGGAGCGGCCGCAGGGATAGCACTCGACGTCGTTTTCGATGCGCCAGCCGTTGGAGGTCTCTCGCCAGAGCGGAGCCTGGTCGATGGACATCCAGTTGGAGAGCTCGAGCCAGATGGGGCGGTGGGTGGCGAGGATGGCCTGGTGCCAGACGCGGACCTCCTCGCGGTTGTCGGCGGGGAGATTGCCGCCGCCGGGGCCGACGAAGTCGAGCTTGACGAAGTCGACCTTCCAGCGGGAGAACTGGCGAAGGATGGAGAAGATGTAGGCGCGGGCGGCGGGTTTGGTGAAGTCGATCTTGTAGGAGCCCTTGTGGGTGCTGCCGGGGAGTGTGGTGATGGTGATGTCTTTGATGTGGGCGGTGGTGCCTTCGATGACGGGGTTGGCGTCGTAGAGCTTGGGGTCGATGCCGGGGTTCATGTAGATGCCGAAGAGGAGGCCTTTGGCGTGGAGGTACTGGCCGAAGCCGTCCATGCCGCTCGGGAAGGTTGTCAGGTTGGGCTTGGGGATGCCGTGGTCGTCGTAGCCGTCGGTCCATCCGGCGTCGAGGTTGATGTAGCGGTATCCGTAGTCGGGGAGATGGGCGGCGAAGAGGGAGTCGACCTGGGCTTTGACCTTTTCTTCGGAGACCTTGCTGCGGAGGAAGGACCAGCTGCTCCAGCCCATGTAGGGGTGCTGGGCTAGTTTTTGGGTCTGGGCTTGGGCGGAGAGAGGCAGGAGAAGGAGCAGGGTGAGGATGCGGCGCATGGAGGGAATGATAGCGCAGCGGGACCGTAGTTGGTTTTGAAGGGTGAAAGATGGTGTGCGGCGGTGAAAATTTGGTTGTGGGGTAAAGCGCCTTGATCTGTGGAGGGCGGAGACGCCTGGGCTGTAGACCAGGCCTACCTCAAAGGCAACAGCAACGGCAAAAAACAAAGGCAATGCTGCGATTCTTCGCCTTCGGCTCAGAATGACGAGCAAAAGCAAAAGCAAAAGCAAAAGGCAAAAGCAAAAGCCAAAGCAACGGTGCGGTTAGAAGTGGCGGAGGGTTTCGTGGGTGGTGGTTTTGTAGGTGGCGTCGGGGGGTAGGGTTTCGGTGTCGACGTTTCTTTCGAGGGAGCGGCTGACGATGTCGCGGGAGCCGAGGCCGATGGCGAGGGAGAGGGTGAAGACGATGCCGCCGAAGAGGATTCCGAAGGCGAGATCGACGATGGTTCCGCCGATTTCGAGGTGGTCGAGGACCATGGCGGTGGTGAGGATGAGGACGAGCCATTTGACGCCGATGGAGAGGGCGCGGGCGTACTGCAAGCGGGCGTTGACGGCCTCGATGAGGACGGTGCGGGCGAGGAAGCGGGCGATGAGGGTGCCGAAGATGAAGAGAAGGATGGCTCCGACGGAGTGGGTGAGGTAGGGGACCAGGAAGAAGGACATCTGCGAGTTGCCAGCGTAGGCGGCGTCGAAGGCGGAGATTCCGATGAGGCCGCCGAGCACGACGTGCGCCCAGAAGACGAGGCGCGTGGCGAGAAGCGTAGGGCTGTGGGAGGGCGCCCATTCGAGCGGGATGACGGAGTTGCGGGAGAGGCGTTCGTCAAAACGTATGGCGGTGAGGAAGCGGCGAAGGAGCGTGGCGAGCAGGGCTCCTAACCCGGTGAGGATGAGGACGGCGAGCATGAGCGCGAGGAGGCCGGGGAGAAAGTTGGCCAGAGTGACGAGAGCCCGGTGGGCGGATTGGCTCAGGGCGAGTTCGACTTGTTGCCACATGAGGTTGGTCTCCTTTGGTTGGATGCTTGAGAGCTAGTCAGCGAGTCAGCGAGTCAGCAAGTCAGCGAGTTAGCGGGTCAGCGAGTTAGTGTTTGTTATGGGTTGAAACGGTCGGGCCAGCGCCAGCGGGATACGAGATAGGGTTTGTCGGTTTCGAAGGCTGCGGCGACCTCTTCAATGTGGCGTTCGGGCGGGACTCCGTTGTGAACGAGGATGAGGTGCGAGGCGACCCAGGCGAGGTAGAGCGGCGTGAGGGCGCCGAGGAGGTGTCCGCGGTTGATGGTGCGAAGGCGGTAGGCGAGGATGAAGTCGTAGACGATGCGAGCCCAGAGGCTGTCGGCCATGCGGAAGGCCTCGAGAGGCATGGCGGAGAGCCGCTTGAGGCCGAGGAGGGTGTGCGGTGGGAGGACGAGGGCCCAGATCTCCTGCAGGTTGGCGTAGGCGAGATGGAAGGACTCGAGCATGGGGGAGACGTCGAGGGGTTCGGTGGGCGGGGGAGGGGCGGTGATGATGCGAGGGGGGACGGTGGCGCGGAGGCGCTGCCAGAAGGCGGCCCTGGCGTCGATGTCGGCGAAGAGGGAGCCGGCGATGAGGTTGAGGATGGCGTTGAGGTCGGCGGCGGCGGGTTGAGGGGCGGCGCGCTGAGGGACGTCGACCTCGGTGATGGAGAAGGCGGCGACGGAGGCCTCGGCGACGGGCCAGAGGACGGCGTCCTCGTGGTCGGAGGCAGTGAAGCGCTGGGCCGCGGTGGCGAGGCGCTGGGCCATGCGGAGCGAGATGCCGAGATCGATGGCGAGAGGAAATCGGGGGCGGGCTCCGAAGAGAGCGCGAGTGACGGGATAGAGGATTGCGGAGTTGAGGAGGCCTTCGCGCGGGCCGGGATGGTAGTGGGAGACGATGAGGTCGGAGCTGGAGGAGAGTGTGGCGGAGGCGAGGTTGCGGAGGGACTGGGGTGACAGAGTGTGGGATTCGGCACCGAGAAGGAGGCAGGCGGCGACGTTGTGTTCCTGAGCGAGCTTGAATGCGTTGAAGTAGTCGGCTGCGGTGAGGACCCAGTTGGCGGTCGAGGAGGCGGCGGGGGTGTAGGGCAGCAGGCGAAGGGTGTTGAAGGACTGGGAGGCGGTGAGGTTGGGGGCGATGTCGGGAACAGCGACGGGGATGGTCTGGCCGGGGAAGGCGAGGGCGAGGTTGGACAGTGCCGGCTCAAGGGCTTCTGGTGAGACCGCTGAGAGATGAATGAGCAGGTCGGTCTCTGCGGGAAAGGCAGTCTCGGGGGAGGCGGCTGCGGTGTTGGTGGGCGTTGAGGCCATCGTGCGGACGGTTCTTCCTTGCGTAGGGCGTTAGAGATGAGGTTACCTGAGTTGAGATGCGGGCGGGGGAGGAAGGTAAGCCGGCGGAGATGGTGGAAATCGCCGGTGAACCGGAGCGATCATTAGGTTGTCTCGGGCGAGGGCTGCAGCTCGAGCCAGAAGAAGGAGTAAGGGGCGAGGGTGAGGGCGTAGGGCTGGCCGGTGATGCGGGGGAACGGGACGTAGCCGAGCATCTCGACGGGGGTCATGCCGGAGAACTCGGAGAGGTCGAGGGAGACGGGCTGGGCGAAGCGGGAGAGGTTGGCGACGCAGAGGACGGTCTCGGTTCCGGGAGAGGTGACGTTGCGCGCGGCGCCGATGGGAGTGGCTTCGCGAGAAGGCGAGGTGGGGTTGTAGTGGCGGACGTAGGCTAGGATCTTGCGGTTTTCGGGGTTGAGGAACTCGAGGGTTCCGCGGCCGAAGACCTGGAAGAGCTTGCGCAGGGCGATCATGTTGCGGGTCCAGTGGAGGAGGGAGGACTGATCGGAGAGCTGGGCTTCGACGTTGACGGCCTGGTAACCGAAGACGGGGTCCATGACGACGGGGAAGCTGAGGCGGGCGGGGTTGGCGGTGGAGAAGCCGGCGTTGCGGTCGGAGTTCCACTGCATGGGGGTTCGGACGGCGTTGCGGTCGCCGAGGTAGATGTTGTCGCCCATGCCGATCTCGTCGCCGTAGTAGAGGATGGGGGTTCCGGGAAAGCTGAGGAGGATGGAGTTGAGGAGCTGGATGCGCAGGCGGTTGTTGTCGAGCAGGGGGGCGAGGCGACGGCGGATTCCGGAGTTGACGCGCATACGCGGGTCGGCGGAGTAGGCGAAGTACATGTAGTCACGCTCGTCGGAGGTGACCATCTCGAGGGTGAGCTCGTCGTGATTGCGGAGGAAGAGGCCCCACTGGCAGGAGTCGGGAATGGGGGGCGTCTGGGCCATGATGTCGGCGATGGGGAGGCGGTCTTCCTGACGGAGGGCCATGTAGATGCGCGGCATCAGCGGGAAGTGAAAGGCCATGTGGCACTCGTCGCCGTCGCCGAAGTATGGGCGGACCTCGGGGGGCCACTGGTTGGCCTCGGCGAGGGTGAAGCGATTGGTGTACTCGGAGTCGATGGCGGCGCGCAGGCGGCGAATGATGGCGTGGGTCTCGGGGAGGGACTCGCAGGTGGTGCCGTCACGCTCGACCAGGTAGGGGATGGCGTCGAGGCGGAGGCCGTCGACTCCGAGGTCGAACCAGAAGCGCATGGCTTTGAGGACCTCTTCCATGACTGCGGGGTTGTCGAAGTTGAGGTCGGGCTGGTGGGAGAAGAAGCGATGCCAGTAGAAGGCTTTGGCGGTGTCGTCCCAGGTCCAGTTGGATTTTTCGGTGTCGGAGAAGATGATGGGCACGCCTTTGTAGAGCTGATCGGTGTGGGACCAGACGTAGAAGTCGCGCTCGGGGGAGCCGGGCGGGGCGTGGCGCGCGGCCCGGAACCAGGGGTGCTGGTCGGAGGTGTGATTGATGACGAGCTCGATGACGACCTGCATGTTGCGCAGGTGGGCGGCGGCGAGGAATCGCTTGAAGTCGTCGATGGTGCCGTAGGAGGGGTTGACGCTGGTGTAATCGGCGATGTCGTAGCCGTCGTCGCGCAGGGGCGAGGGGAAGAAGGGGAGGAGCCAGAGGCAGGTGACGCCGAGCTCCTGGAGGTAGTCGAGGCGGGAGATGAGGCCGGGGAAGTCGCCGATGCCATCACCGTTGGAGTCCTGAAAGGTGCGGACGTGCAGTTCGTAGAGGACGGCGTCTTTGTACCAGAGGGGGTCTGTGGCGCTTCCGGCTTTCTTCACGTGGTGGCGGCTCTCTCTTTCTCGATTAGGAGATGCGTGGAGTGTGCAGTCGGTTGCAGGGCACACATTTTCAATGCGATAGGAGCAGGGTACAACCCCTTTTCACGGACCAAGGGTCTAACAGCGAAAGACTGAAGAAACTTGTCGTTTAAACTCTAAACTTTTTTAACTTGCGGCTCTTCGACTGGTTTGTCCATGTTGCGTGTTCCGATCTCCACCTATCGTTTGCAACTTCATAAGGAATTTACGTTTGACGACGCCGCAGAGGTGGCGGGATATCTGCGTGAGCTGGGGATATCGCATGTCTATTGTTCGCCGTACCTGCAGGCTGCTCCGGGGAGCATGCATGGGTACGACGTGGTGTCGCACCAGAGCGTGAACCAGGAGCTGGGCGGAGCGGAGGGGCACGAGCGGTTTTCAGCGAGGCTGGGCGAACTGGGGATGGGGCAGGTGCAGGACATCGTGCCGAACCACATGTCGCTGGGCAAGGAGAACCGTTACTGGTGGGATGTGCTGGAGAACGGGACGTCGAGCCGGTATGCGTCGTTCTTCGACATCGACTGGCAGCCGGCGGAGGAGCGGCTGAGGGACAAGATTCTGGTGCCCGTCCTCGACGGCCAGTACGGCCGCGTGCTGCAGCGCGGGGGGATATGCGTGTCGCGCGTTGGGAACAAATTTCAAGTGGAGGCGGCGAGTCACACGCTGCCCGTGGCTCCGCAGACGCTTCCGGCGATTCTGGCGCGGGCGGCGGAGTACGCGCGGTCGAAGACGCTGAGCTTTCTGGCGGCGTCGTTCGGGAGGCTGCCGGCGCCGGAGTTTGAGGATCGCCGCAAGGTTCTGGCACGGCACAACGACAAGGTGGTGCTGTACGCGCTGCTGGAGCGGCTGTGCGGCGAGGAGCAGGGAGTGTGCGATGGGATCGCGCGGTCGG
This sequence comes from Edaphobacter aggregans DSM 19364, assembly GCF_000745965.1. Taxonomy (GTDB): domain Bacteria; phylum Acidobacteriota; class Terriglobia; order Terriglobales; family Acidobacteriaceae; genus Edaphobacter; species Edaphobacter aggregans. The sequence continues at coordinate 20,367 of NZ_JQKI01000041.1, forward strand.
TCCAGGAGCTGAATGAGAACAAGGACGCGCTGGATGATTTTCTGAATCAGCAGTACTACAGGCTGGCGTACTGGAAGACGGCGGGTCAGCAGCTGGGGTATCGCAGGTTCTTCGATGTGAACTCGCTGGTGGGGCTGCGGGTGGAGCGCGAGCATGTGTTCGAAGAGACACATGCGCTGGTGCTGGACTGGCTGAAGCGCGGGGTGCTGGATGGAGTTCGCGTGGACCATCCGGACGGGCTGAGGGATCCGCTGGAGTATCTGACGAGGCTGCGCGAGCGTGCTCCGGAGGCGTGGATTATTGGCGAGAAGATCCTGGAGCCGGGAGAGTTTCTGCGCGAGAGATGGCCGATCCAGGGGACGACCGGCTACGACTTCATGCATGCTGTGGGAGGAGTGCTGCTGTCGTCGCAGGGGTTGCAGGAGTTGACGGGTGTCTACCAGGGGTACCTGGGAAGAGAGCTGGCGGCGCAGTTGTCCGACTATCGAGCGATCGTCCACGACAAGAAGATCAACGTGCTGCAGGAGGCTCTGGGGAGCGACGTCAACCGGCTGACGACGATGTTTGTGGAGATCTGCGAGTCGAACCGCGACCGGCGCGACTACACGCAGGCCGAGGTGCGGAGGGCGATTCGCGAGCTGGCGGCGTGCATGGACATCTATCGGACGTACGTGGTTCCGGGGCGGAACGAGATTACGGACGAGGACCGCGCGCACATTGCGAACGCGGCCGAGTGCGCCAAGGCGAAGCGGCAGGACATCGACGGCGACCTGTTCAACTTTCTGCGCGACGTGTTGACGATGGTCGTAACGGGACGGCACGAGAGCGAGTTTGTGCTGCGGTTCCAACAGTTCACAGGACCGGCGATGGCGAAGGGCGTGGAGGACACGGCGTACTACTGTTACAACCGGCTCTCGGGGATGAACGAGGTGGGGGGCGATCCGGGAGGCAATGGCGTGAGCGTGGCGGAGTTCCACGAGTACTGCGCGAAGATGCAGGCGACGCATCCGCTGACGATGACCGCGCTGACGACGCACGATACGAAGCGCAGCGGTGATGTTCGCGCACGGCTGGCGGTGCTGTCGGAGATACCGGGACGGTTCGGCTCGGCGATTCAGCGATGGGCGCGGATGAATACGGCATTCCGGCATAAGTCGGCGACGGGACCGATGCCGGATGCGAACACCGAGTATCTGTACTACCAGACGCTGATTGGGGCGTGGCCGCTGACGATCGAGCGCGCGCAGGGCTACATGCTGAAGGCTGTGCGCGAGGCGAAGATGCAGACGTCGTGGGTGGCGAACAACAAGGAGTTCGAGGACGCGCTGATGGAGTTTGTCGCGCGGACAATGGCACATGAGCCATTCCTGCGCGAACTGGAGCAGTTTGTGGAGCGCGTGAAGGGGCCGGGGCGGATCAACTCGCTGGCGCAGACGCTGATGAAGCATACGGTGCCGGGAGTTCCTGATCTGTACCAGGGGACAGAGGTGTGGGACCTGAGCCTGGTGGATCCCGATAACCGGAGACCGGTGGACTATGAGCGGCGCAAGGCGCTGCTGCGGGAGATGAAGTCGATGATGGGGGAGAACGTTGCGGCGCGCGTGATGGCGCGCATGGAGGATGGGATGCCGAAGATGTGGGTGATCCACCAGGCGCTGCGGCTGCGGTGCGAGAGGCCGGAGTGGTTTGGCGCGGAGGCCGGGTATACGCCGCTGAGGGTGGAGGGAAGCAGGGGCGACCATGTGGTTGCGTATCTGCGGGGCGATGCAGTGGCGACGGTGACGCCGAGGCTGACGATGAAGGTGATGGACGCATGGCGCGACACGGCAGTGGTGCTGCCGGAGGGGACGTGGACGAATCGGCTGACGGGTGCGGCGATGGCGGGAGGAGGGGTCTCGATGAAGTCGCTGCTGCGCGAGTTTCCGGTGGCTCTGCTGGTGCGGGAGGACCGCGCCGATGCATGAGTTCCGGGTGTGGGCTCCGCGAGTGGGCAGGGTGGCGGTGAAGATTGGGGACGCGCGGCATGAGATGAGGGCGGTGGGCGATCGCGGATGGTGGAGCACGCAGGTGGAGCAGGCGGGGCCGGGGATCGACTATTCGTTTCTGGTGGACGATGATCCGACGCCGTATCCGGACCCACGGGCGATGTGGATGCCGAATGGTGTGCATGGTGCGTCGCGGGTGTATGGCACGGGTGAGTTTGCGTGGACCGATGAGCGATGGCAGGCGGCTCCGCTGGCGAGCGCGGTGATGTATGAGATGCATGTGGGGACGTTCTCGCCGGAGGGGACGTTTGATGGAGCGATCTCGCGGCTAGGGCATTTAGCCGAGACGGGCGTGACGCATGTGGAGCTGATGCCGGTGGCGGAGTTTCCAGGTGACTTCGGCTGGGGCTACGACGGCGTGGCGCTGTTTGCGGTGCGGGAGCAGTATGGCGGGCCGGATGGATTGAAGCGGTTCGTGGATGCGTGCCATGCGCATGGGCTCGCGGTGCTGCTGGACGTGGTGTACAACCACTTCGGCCCGGTGGGGAACTATTCGGGGAAGTTCGGGCCGTACATGACGAACCGGCACTGCACGCCGTGGGGCGATGCGGTGAACCTGGAGTTTGAAGAGAGCGATGAGGTCAGGCGGTTCTTCTGCGACAACGCGCTGATGTGGATGCGGGAGTTTCATATCGATGGGCTGCGGCTGGATGCGGTGCATGAGTATGTGGACCGGTCGGCGATTAACTTTATGGAGCAGCTCTCGATGGAGGTGGAGGAGCTGTCGACGGTGCTGGGGCGCAGGCTGGTGCTGGTGGCAGAGAGTGACCTGAACGATCCGCGCGTGGTGCAGCCGCGTGAGGCGGGCGGGTATGGGATGGACGCGCAGTGGAACGACGACTTTCATCACGCGCTGTTTACGGTGCTGCATGCAGGAGATGAGGGCAAGGGGTACTACGGCGACTTCGGGTCGATGGAGCAATTGGCAAAGGCGCTGACGAAGGTGTTTGTGTACGACGGGATGTATTCGGGGTATCGGCGGAAGTCGCATGGGAGGCCGGTGGAGGGGCTTTCGACGCACAGGTTTGTGGGGTTCATTCAGAACCATGATCAGGTGGGAAATCGCGCTACGGGAGACAGGCTGGAACACATCGTCGGCCTCGATCGCGCGAAGGCTGGATTGGGCCTGGTGATGACGGCGCCGTTTGTGCCGCTGTTGTTTCAGGGGGAGGAGTTCGCGGCGTCGTCTCCGTTCCAGTATTTTGCGCACCATGACGATCCGGAGATGGCGCGCGCTGTCTCGGAGGGGCGGAGGAGAGAGTTTGCAGCGTTTGGGTGGAGGCCGGAGGAGATTCCCGATCCGGAGAGCAGGGAGACGTTCGAGCGATCGAAGCTGAGGTGGGACGAGGTGAAGGAGGGGAGCCGCGCGGAGATGCTGACGTGGTGCCGGAGGCTGATCGCGCTGCGGCGCAGCTCGCCTTCGCTGAATGATGGAGAGCCGGGGCAGACGCGTGTGCGCTTCGATGAGGAGAAACGCTGGCTGGTGATGGACCGGGGAAGGGTGAGGGTGTTGTGCAACCTGGGCGAGGCGCAGGTGGAGCTTGCGGGCGAGGCGGGGTATCGGCTGGTCCTTGGATCGAGCGACCAGGTCCGGGCAGAGGGTAAGAGGGTGATTCTGCCGCCTGCCGGATTTGCTGTTCTCTCCGCGGAATAAGGTCCTTTGTCGCTGCGGTTTTACGATGCGAGACGATGTTGCGCAGGGAGAGATGGTTTTTTAAGGTGGGCTTAAGCGCGGGATGCGAAGGCGAGGAGTGTTCCTCCCGGATGCGGCCGTGGAAACTGCTCTTTCGCGGAAACTTTTGGAACGCCGAATCGTCTGTTCCCGTATAGGCCCCAGAAACAATGAGTCATCCTTGCTGAAGCACGCAATCAGCGGCCGAAGGTTAGTACGAATTTTTTGCACGAGGACAGGATAGACAGGTATGACGCAGATGAGATGGATCGTTCGCGCGGCTTCGCTTGCCGCGGCGCTGCTTCCGGTAAGCGGGGCAGGGGGGCTGGGGACCGCGGCCGTGGCACAGGCTGCGGCGCCGGCGGCAGCGCGACAGATCGGAACGGTGAAGGCGATCTCGGGCAACTCGCTGACGCTGGCCACCGATGGCGGAGCGCAGGTAACGGCGACGGTGGCAGACGGCGCGCGTGTTCTGCAGCTTGCTCCGGGGAGCACGGACCTGAAGTCTGCGGCGCAGATCACGCTTGGCGATGTTGCGGTGGGCGACCGCGTGCTGATTACGGGCAAGAGCGAGGATGACGGCTCGTTTGCGGCCACGCGCGTGATTCTGATGAAGTCGACCGATATCGCGCAGAAGAACGAGGCGGAGAAGCTGGACTGGCAGCGCCGCGGCTCGGGCGGGATCGTGACCGCGGTGAATGGAGGGACGGTGACGATCTCGGCGGGCGCTAAGAAGATCCAAGTGGAGACCACGGCCGCGACGAAGTTTCGCCGCTACGCGGGGGACTCGGTGAAGTTTGAGGATGCGAAGCCTGGAACGCTGGCGCAGATTCAGGTGGACGATCAGCTTCGCGTACGCGGCAACAAGTCCGAGGACGGCTCGACGATCCAGGCCGAAGACGTGGTGAGTGGCTCGTTCAAGAACCTTGCCGGGACGATTGCGACGATCAACCCAGCGGGAGGCACGCTAACGCTCAAGGATCTCGCGACGAAGAAGACGATGACTGTGAGCGTGACTGCGCACTCGGACGTTCGCAAGCTGCCTCCGGAGATGGCGGCGCGGTTTGCTGCGCGTCAACGCGGAGAGGCGGCTGCCGGAGGTACGGGCGGAGCCAACGGTGCGAACGGCGCGTCGCGTCCACAGGGAGCTGGTGCTGGCGCAGCGCCGCAGGCCGGTGGACCTCCGCGTGGACCGGGAGGCATGGGCGGGCCCGGACACTCTGCCGGCGGCGACCTGTCGCAGATGCTGTCGAGGCTTCCGACGGAGACGCTCGGGGATCTGAAGGTGGGCGACGCGGTGATGATCGTGGCGTCGGAGATTGCGCCGGGTAGTGACAAGGTGACGGCGGTGACGATGCTGTCTGGAGTAGAGCCGATTCTGGCGGCTACGCCAAGCGGCGCGCCGGCGATGACGCTTTCGCCGTGGAACGTGGGCGGAGCAGCCCCGGAGGGTGGCGGCGGCCAGTAGGGCCCCACCAATCTGCAACGACCAGAGTTCTTGAGGAGTGGTATGTCTATTCGTTTATTTTTGAGGACTGTTTTCCTTTTTTTGATCGCCCTGGTTCCTGCGGTTGCGAGAGCACAGCAGGGAGATGCGACGGTTCGCGGTACGGTTACCGATCCGGATCAGGCGGTGATTCCCGGCGCGACGGTGACGCTGACGCCGGCGAAGGGCGCGGCGAAGGTTGTGCAGTCCGGCGCCGATGGAAGCTACGTCGTTCGCAATGTGCCGGCGGGAACCTACTCGCTCACGGTTACGATGGATGGTTTCGCGACGTTTGTGCGTCAGGGAGTTCGTGTGGCGGCTGGGCAGGCGCTGACGATGGACGCGAAGATGGCGCTGCAGATGGCCAACCAGGAGGTCCAAGTCAATGCAGAGTCGACGCAGCTGAGTGTTGATCAGGACAGCAATGCAAGCACGACGACGATCAAGGGGAAGGACCTCGATGCACTCTCTGATGATCCGGACGAGCTTTCGTCGGAGTTGAGTGCGCTGGCTGGACCGGCTGCGGGTCCGAATGGCGGCCAGATTTACGTTGATGGATTCACCGGCGGGCAGCTTCCTCCGAAGTCCTCGATCCGCGAGGTCCGCATCAACCAGAATCCGTTTTCGGCGCAGTACGACCGGCTGGGCTATGGCAGGGTTGAGGTGTTCACCAAGCCTGGAACGGACAAGTTTCACGGCAACTTCAACATCCAGGGAAACACGAAGCCGTTCAACACCTCGAACCCGTTTCTTGGGCCGTCGAACAATCAGCCGGACTATCACACGATCTTCATGCTGGGCAGCATCAGCGGCCCTATCAACCATAGGACTTCCTTTACTGTCTCTGGTTCTCATCGCAACATCGACGACAACAGCATCGTCAATCCGAGCGGCTTTTATGCGAAGTCCGCTACTGACACCGTGCCGTGCGCTCCCGGCGATCTGACCTGCACGTACTTCCCGTCGTATCCGGAGGCGGCGCGTGCGGTGCCGCATCCGTCAACGCGAAGCGATATCAGCCCGCGCGTCGATTTCGCGCTCGGCGAGAAGAACACGTTGACAGTGCGGTACCAGTATGAGGTCAGTGGCTCGCAGAACAACGGCATTCAAAACACGAACCTGCCGGCGACGGGATATAACAGCGAGTCCACGGAACACACCGTGCAGGTGAGCGACACGCAGATTCTCAGCGCTCGAGTGATCAACGAGACGCGCTTTGAATATCAGCGCGACTACTCGACCCAGGACCCTCTGAGCACTGCGCCGGCGCTGTCGGTTCAGGGTATCTTTACGTACGGTGGCTCGAGCCTGGGAACGCAGCGGAGTACGACCACCCACTTCGAGGGGCAGAACTACACCTCGATTGCCCTGAGCAAGAACTTCATCCGGTTTGGTGGGCGGATACGGACGAACAGCGAGGATGTAACCTCGACGCAAAATCAAAACGGAACGTTCTTCTATTCCTATCTGCTCGATCCTTGCACCGATCCGAATTTGACGAGCAGGCCGAGCACCTGCAAGCCGACGAATACACCGTGCGACAAGGTTAACAGTGCGTTGTCCTCGTACCAGTGCGGTCTGCCGGGACAGTACACCGTGGCTACGATCAACCAGCCGACGGTTCACGGCCGCGGCGTGGATGTAGGGCTGTATGCGGAGGACGACTGGAAGGTGAAGCCGAACCTGACGATCAGCTACGGCATTCGATACGAGGCGCAAAACATCATCCACAGTAATCACGATTTTGCTCCGCGTCTGTCGTTCGCGTGGGGCGTGCCGCACGGAAAGGGCAGTCCGATTACGGTGATTCGCGGCGGCTATGGCATGTTCTACGATCGGTTCTCGCTGGACAACTACATCACGACGCTGCAGCAGAACGGGTTTGCGCAGATGAAGTCGACGTACATCAATCCGGGCGCGACCTGCACGCCGGCCAACCCCACGGGGTGCGGTACGGCGGCGGCGAGCAGGATCAGCGTGACGCAGATTGGGCAGAATACACGCAGCTCGTACACGATGCAGGCTGCGGTGGGCGTTGACCAGCAGCTGGGACGGATTGGAACCATCTCGGTGAACTATCTGAACGCTCGCGGTGTGCATGAGTACATGACGAGGAATTACTTCGATCCCGGGAGCAATTCGCCGTATGCTTTTCAGTTTCAGTCGGCCGGCGTCTTCCGTCAGAACCAGCTGTTGATCAATTCGAACATTCGCCTGCGCCGTGCGACGCTGTTCGGGTTCTACTCGATCAACTTTGCGAATGCGAATACGTCGGGTGCAACCTTTATTCCGACGAGCAACACGAACACCAAAGTCGATTACGGCCGAGCGACGTTTGCGCAGCGCCAGTTCGGCGTCGTTGGAGGAAGCTTCCAGCTCCCGTATTCGTTTACGGCCAGTCCGTTCATCATTGCTCGCGCCGGCGTTCCGTATAACATCACCAGCGGTCTCGATCCGACGGGAAGCTCGGTGTACAACGCGCGGCCGTATTTTGCGAATGGCAGCAGCGGCGACTGCTTCAACTCACAGGATTTCAGCGCGACGCAAACCGGAAGCCTGACGCCGGTGCCGATCAACTATTGCACGGGTCCCGCAAACGCGACGATCAACCTTCGTATCGCAAGGATCTTCGGATTTGGCGAGAGGACGGGCTCGGCAGCTCCCGGTGGCGGTGGTCAGGGTAATCGTGGGGGCTCGGGCGGAGGACGTGGAGGTCCCGGTGGTGGTGGTGGTGGTGCTCGTGGCGGCTTCGGTGGTGGACCCTTTGGCAGCGGCGGAAGCTCCGGCCATCGCTACACGATGACGCTGGGCGCGCAGGTTTCGAATCTCTTCAACATGGTTCCGTATGCCACGCCAACCAGCACCCTTACCTCGCAGCGCTTCGGCGAGTTCACGGCGCTGGCTCCTCGGCCGTTCAGCAACGGAACGGCGGTCCGAGCGATCTCGCTGCAGGCTTCGTTCAACTTTTAGACTAGCGAGCAGGACGGAAGTTCAGGGGGAGGGTCACACTTCTTTGTCGTGACCCTCTTTGCCTTTAAGTTGGTTATGGGTGGAAGTTCTTTTTGAGCGTCTGCCAGCAGGTGTAGTACTCGTGCTGGAGAGAGGCCGTGTCCATCGCGAACTTCGTCGGACGACAGACGAAGCGGGTTTCGAACATGAACGCGAGCGTGTCGGATAGCTTGACGGGCTTGAGCTCGGCGTTGGAGGCGCGCTCGAAGGTCTCGGCGTCGGGGCCGTGGCCGGACATGCAGTTGTGCAGGCTGGCGCCGCCGGGGACGAAGCCTTCGGCCTTCGCATCGTACTGGCCTTCGATGAGGCCCATGAACTCGTTCATGAAGTTGCGGTGGAACCAGGGAGGGCGGAAGGTGTGCTCAGCGACCATCCAGCGAGGGGGGAAGAGGACAAAGTCGACGTTGGCGGTGCCGGGGATCTCGCTGGGCGAGGTGAGGACGGTGAAGATGGACGGGTCGGGATGGTCAAAGCTGACGGTGTTGATGCAGTTGAAGCGGTGGAGGTCGTACTTGTAGGGCACGTAGTTGCCGTGCCAGGCGACGACGTCCAGCGGTGAGTGGTCGAAGTCCGTCGCCCAGAGATTGCCGAGGAACTTTGCGATGACCTGGAAGGTGCCGTTGTCGCGATCGTCGTAGGCGGCGTGCGGCGTGTGGAAGTCGCGCGAGTTGGCGAGGCCGTTGGCTCCGATGGGACCGAGGTCGGGGAGGCGGAGGGGCTGGCCGTAGTTTTCGAGGAGGTAGCCGCGGGCTTGTGTTTCGCTGAGTTCGACGCGGAACTTGATGCCGCGTGGGATGACGGCGATTTCGCCGGGGGTGAGCGCGAGGATGCCGAGTTCGGTGTGGAGGACGATGCTGCCGAGCTGAGGGACGAAGAGGAACTCGCCGTCGGCGGAGTAGAAGAAGCGGTCGGTCATGCTCTTGGTGGCGGCGTAGACGTGGATGGCGACGCCGGAGTGCACGGAGGAGTCACCGTTGCCGGCGAGGGTGGTGAGGCCGTCGATGAAGTCGGTGGGGGCGTCGGGGAGGGGCAGAGGGTCCCAACGGAGCTGGTTGGGCGGAGTCTCGATCTCATTGAATGGTGTTGAGCGGACCAGTCCGTTGGGAATGCGCTGGTAGGGCTTGTGCATCACGGAGGGGCGGATGCGGTAGGTCCAGGTGCGGCGATTGAGAAGTCGCGGAGCGGTGAAGGGGCTGCCGGAGAGCTGCTCGGTGTAGAGGCCGTGTGGGGCCTTCTGCGGGGCGTTCTGGCCGATGGGCAGGGCGTTGGGAATGGCCTCGGTGGCGAACTCGTTGCCGAAGCCGGAGAAGTAGTGGAGATCGGACATCTGGACTCCCTTGGAACAAGTTTGAAGCCGTCCGCGGGACGGTTTGCGGCGACACCGTAGCTTAGAGCATTTCGACGCTGCTTGTCCGCAGAGGGAAGATCAATTTCTGCCTATCGAAGTCGGGATGGTTCGGAGGCGCGAACGACGGGACGGTGTGGATGCGCGTTGGTGAGGGAGTCCGGAGAGGGGAAGGATGCCAGGCGGATTTCTATTTCTCCCCTGGAGGCTTTTGCACTGCGCCGTTTTCGAGAGCCCACTCGACAAATCCCTCCGGCGCATTCTTCACGGAAGCGATGTTTGTCCCTGTAACTTTCTTCAGTTGCTTCCATTCAGCATTTCGCAGGTCTGCAAAGCTGAGGTCTGCGCCACTTATATCCGCGTGGGTAAGCCTGGCTCCAGAGAGATTGGATCCCCACAGATCCACATCTTTCATTTCAGCGTCTTCGAACGAGGCATCTTCGAGATTACTCTGGCGGAGATTTGCAGAATGCAGATCGGCGCTTGTGAAATCAGCGGATTTCAGGTCGCTGCCCCGTAGATCGGCCGCGCTGAAGTCTGCCCTCAATAGATTTGCATGCTCAAGCTTAAGGCCTTGCAGGAACGCGGATGAGACATCGACGCCAACTAAGGGGACCTTTGTCTGCATTCAGTTCCTGGAGTGCTTCGATGCGACCGCCGCTGCCACCCTTACCCTGCGCCGTGTTGATCACCTGCCAGGCTTGATAGTGCCTTTGTTTGACACGGTTGCCGGATTCGCTGAAGTAGAAGATAACTGCCGCGAGCACGGAGAAACTTCCAAGACGTTCGAGAACTTCCACAAAGCGCCAGTTGCTCAGGAAGAAAGCCACCCACTCCCACAGCCATTCCAATGTGAGGAACGGAATCGCCCAGCGGTGCTTTACCTGGCTGGAGAGACTGTTCCAGCTTGCCGGCCGCTTCCTCGCTTCACGCAGAATCATTGGGCTTCCTCTTCGACGGGCAGATCTACGGTGACTCGACGCTAGTGAGTGGGCTGCGGTAACGAGGCGTTGAAAGGTAGGTTATTTGGGTTCGGTTTCGGCCATGAACTTGATGAGGTAGTCCTTCCAGACGGCGGCCTGGGTGTGGGTTCCGTGGCCTCGGGTGGCATCGGAGATGGGGATGAGGATGAACTTTGTTTTGGGCATCTTGGGCAGAACGCGCGGGTTGATGATCTTTTCGCCTAGCTCGGGCGGGTTGATGACGTCGTCGGCGGAGTTGATCCAGAGGGCGGGGGCGACGATGGTGGAGAGCTTTGGTTCGGGGTTGTAGTTGCGGCTGGCGTTGACGTAGTAGAGGAGGTTGTTGGCGTCGGTGGCGGGGATGGTGCGGGCCATGTAGTCGTCGACGTATTTTTCCGCCTGAGCGCGGGTGGGGTAGTTCTTCTGCATCTGGAGGGGGGCGGAGCCCATGACGAGGAGCATGGCTTCGGCTCCGCGGAGGCCCTCGATGGGCTCGGTGGTGTACTCGCCGTTCTTCCAGTTGGGGTCGTGCTTGATGGACTCCATGGCGATGTAGCGGGTCATGCGGTTGCGGCCGGCGAGCTCGGTGGGGTAACAGGCGAAGGGGGCGAGGGCGTCCATGAACGTGGGATACGCTTCGCCCCAGACCCAAGACTGCATGCAGCCCATGGAGGTGCCGAGGATAAGGCGGAGATGGTCAACGTTCATGCCCTCGGTGAGCATGAGGTACTGCGAGCGGACCATGTCGTCGTAGTCGTACTGGGGGAACTTCATGTGGACGCCGTCGGAGGGCTTGGAGGAGTCGCCCTGGCCGATGTCGTCGGGGAGGATGAGGAAGTACTTGGTGATGTCGAAGGGTTGGCCGGGGCCGAAGAGGACGTCGGAGAACTGCGGGACCATGAGGGTGTGGCGGTTGCCTCCGGTGCCGTGGAGCAGGAGGATGGCGTTGTCGACGTGGCCGGCGGCGTTGCGGTGCGGCTCGCCGAGGGTGAGGTAGTGCAGGGTCAGCTCGGGGAGGGTTTCGCCGGTGCCGAAGCGGAAGTTTTTAATGACGTAGACGTTGTCCTTGGCGGGCCATTTCGTGGCTGGTCTGGGAGCCTGGCCGGTGGGGGCGGACATCGTTTGGGCGGGGGCGGAGAGGGAGAGCGTGAGGATGGCGGCGAGTGTGGCGAGCTTCCTGAGTTGCGTCGTTCGGTTCATGTTCGTGGTACTCTCCCCCGTAATTTTTTGTGCAAACTATTCTAAACAGATACCTTAGCTTGGTACCTTGTGTGCACGTCTCTTGCCATTCTCCGTAGAAGGAAAAAGCCCGGCGGGTGGCCGGGCTTCTCTTTTACTTCTGATTTAAGGTTATCAGGCGTGTCAAGAAGTTCGGTGTGGAAATTACGAGGAAGTCTTGCAGGATCAATAGGTTTACTTGATCTGCGCTTGCGCCCAGCGATTGATCGGTTCGAGCGAAATGCGGGGGTTCTTCGCTTCGCTCAGAATGACGGCAAAAGAGGAATGCGCCTCTTCGCCAGACGCATTCCTTTGGGTTGGGGCTTGTGGCTACTCCCCTTTCTTTTCGGCCGGAGCTTTCTCAGGGGTGGTTAGAGGAGTGGTGATGTCGTCGAGGTAGGCTGGGGTTCCTTCGATGCGCTGAAGGACGGGGTAGCGTTCGCCGTTGTGGTAGTCGATGTCGGCGAGGGTGACGAAGGTGTCGGATTGCAGGATGAGGTGGATGGGCTCGGTCTTGCCCTTGGCTTCCTTGATGGCGGTACGGAGGGCTTCGGCGGAGAAGATGTTGCCGTTGACGGCGATGACCTTCTGGCCGGGCGCGAGGTTGGCCTTGTCGGCGCAGCTTCCCCAGCGGACGTCGGCGATCGTGCCTTCGTTGGAGACGCGGAGGCCGATGGAGTACCAGAGGTTGACGCCGCCGCCGCGACGTCCGCCGGCTGAGGCCATGGTGTGCTCGGAGGGAGTGGGCTTGTCGGTGTAGACGAGCTTGTAGCCTCCGCGCTCGATGCCGTCGAGGTCGGCGTGGGGGTTGGGGTTGTCGATGCGCTCGTGAATGAAGGTGGCCCAGTCGTACTTGAGGACCTGGTTGAGGTCGGCGATGAGCTCGTCGCGGTTGTAGGTGACGATGAGCGGGCCGGTGTTGCCGCCCTTGCCGAGGAAGATGTGGAGGAAGTCGTCAAGGGACTTCTGGTTGTTGGTCTTCTGACGGATGAGGGTGTCGGCGTCGAGCCAGAAGAGCTCGCCTTCCTGGTAGTAGTCCTGGCCGCGGCGCCAGTTGGACCAGGCGGGGTTGCCTCCGCGGAGGATGCTGGCGGCGATGGCGGTGTCTTCGGTGCTGCGCCACTGGCGGCCGGGCTTGTTGTCGAGGTTGGCGGCGGACATGGCGAGGAGGTCGCGGTACTGGGCCTGCGACTTGAGGCCGGAGCGCGCGGCGAGGACGTTGCCAAGGTACTGGGTCATGCCCTCGTAGGTCCAGAGGAGCGAGCCCTGTTGCATCTTGTGGAAGTCGTCCTGGTAGAGGTTGAAGGGGCGGCGGTACTTGCCGTTCCAGGAGTGGGTGAACTCGTGGGCGAGGAGGTCGGCCTCGGCGAGCTGGTGGGCGTCGTCGGAGTAGCCTTTTTCGCCGACGCCGTTGTCGGAGGATTGGCCGTGCTCGAGGCCTTCACCGCCGGCGACGTCGGAGAGCGTGAGGAGGAAGTGATAGACGCTGTAGTGGCGCGAGTTGTAGGCGGCTCCAGTCTCGCGGACGAGGTTGTTGAGGTCGGAGAGGAGAGCGGGGCGGAGGTTGGAGTCCTCGGGCTGGTCGGAGACGACGTCGATGTAGTGCTTCGGAGTGACCTCGGGGGCGAGGGCGAACTCGCGGAAGTATGCGCCGGTGATCACAGGGGAGTCCTCTAGCTGTTCGACGGTCGTGGCGGCGTAGTGCGTGGTGCCGCCGGCGGGGTGCTGGGGGTCGTAGCCGTCAGTGGGGGTGAGCGCGGTACCGATGCCCCAGCCCTTGGGGACGGTGACGGAGGGCTGGATGGCGATCTCTTTGACGGGCGTGTTGGCGGGGTAGAGGAGGAGCTTCTCCCACTCGAGGACGGCCATCTTCTGGGTGACGCGTGCGGTGACGATGCAGTCGAGGTGTGCGTGGAGGGTGGTGACGCCGGCGGGGACGGTGACATGGTACTGGTAGAGGTCCTGATCGTCGCGGCGCCAGGTGAGCGGTTTGCCGTTGCCGGTAAAGACGATGCCGGTGATGTCGCTGACGGGGCCGGTGGGGCGGTGGTTGCCGGGGATCCACTCGGGCGTGGTGAGGGAGACGATGCCGGCTTTGACGGGGATATCGAGGTCGGCGTGGTAGACCTTGCGGGGAGCGTCGGAGAGGTCGGCGGTGATGAGGATGGGGGCCTTCTGGGCTTGCAGGAGGGCGGTTGCGCTGAGAAGAAGAGCGATGGACAGGAGAGTGGTGCGATGGATCATGAGCAAGGATTTCCTCTCGCGTGAGGGGGGATTTTTAGTATTAGAAGGGTAGACGATTGCGAAGAGGTTGGGGACGCAGGGTGATCTTTGGTACTGGACCAGTTTGCTTCTGCTGGAACAGAGTTACTGCTGAATGGTTGTGTTCAGGCATCCCGTGATCGAGACGGAACCAATGAGATTTAATCTGGCTCTTTTCGCCCCGAATCTGGCGCGGAATCTCAATGGGGAGTTGTCTGCCCAAGAACATTGCGGGCGAATTGATCAATATTCGTGAGTTTGATCCCAAACTCCTGCTGGATCGACGTCATGTTGATCGCGTCTCCAGAGGAATAAGCCAGCATTAGCGCGGCGAAGCTCTTTTGCATCGAGTCCGTGGCTCCCTCAAACTGCGCGCGTAGGGTCTCATCAGGAATATGCTCGAGCTTGAACGACTTGCCACCAATCTGTTCGAAACGGGCAACAACCTCAATTGGGCTCAGCGCGTCGGGGCCGCCAAATTCGATTGTCCTGCGCTCTGCCGCCGGATGCCGCAGAGCAAGAACGCACATTTCTGCGACGTCCGGGAACGAAACCCAACTCACGGGGCTGGTCCCGGATCCATAGATGCGAGCAGAAGCACCTGAGTAATCGAATCCGAGTGCCGGGCTCAGCCACACTTCCATGAACCAGCTAGCCTGGATCGTAGTAAAGTTCAGGTCCCGGATCGCATGCGCGACGTGCGCTTTTGCGTCTGCCAGCGGGAAGGAGATCCCGGCCGGACGGCGAAATGAGACAAAAACAAACCGACTGATACCAGCAGACTTTGCCGCCTCCACGAGGTTCAGTTGTCCCGTGTCATCGACCGACTCGATCGAGTCTCCTGCCTGTCGGGAGAGGGTCGAGGACGCAGTCGAGATGACCGCATTGGCACCGCGACAAGCGCCAGCTAGCGAGTCTGGATCTTTGAGGTCGCCAACGCATACGTCCGCACCGCATCCCCGGAGAAGTGCCACCATTTCTGTCGAACTTGTCGTGCGAACCAGCGCTCTAACCTTTTCGCCTCGTCTCGATAGTCTTTGGCAAATCTCGCTTCCTACCATGCCGGTGGCACCAACAACGAGAATCATGTCGGCTCTCCCAGGAACACAGCCTACGCCCATTTGCACTCTTGAACGTGAAACTTTTGACGTAGGTTCTGATTTTTGAAGCCGGGCTGCGGTTTGACTCTCAGGCTAGGAGTTGAGGGCGGATTCGATGGCGGCGATGACGGCGGGGTCGTCAGGGGTGATCTCGGGGGAGAAGCGGGCGACGACGTGGCCGTTGCGGTCGATGAGGAACTTCTCGAAGTTCCAGAGGATGCCGGGCTCAGGGTTGGTGGTGGCTCCGTTGTGGTGGGTGGCGAGGAAGTTGTTGAGGTTGTCGCGGAAGCCGGGGCGCGAGTCGCCGATGGCCTTGGGCTGCGCGGCGATCAGGGCCTGGTAGAGCGCGTGGGTTTCGGGGCCTGTGACTGCGATCTTCGAGAAGAGAGGGAAGTCGACGGAGTAGGTTCCGGTGCAGAACTTGTAGATCTCCTGGTTGGTGCCGGGCTCCTGGGCTCCGAAGTCGTTGGCGGGGAATGCGCAGACGACGAGGCCGCGGTCCTTGAAGCGCGAATAGATCTTCTCGAGGGCTTCGTACTGTGGAGTGAGGCCGCACTTGGAGGCGACGTTGACGATGAGCAGGACGTGACCGCGGTAGTCGTTGAGGGACGCGGGCTCGCCGGTGATGCGCTGGACGGGAATGTCGTAGAGATTCGCCATGCAGTGAGTGTATCGCTATGGGTTCGGTCTCGGTATTCGTACGGGTGCGATGGGGATATTTTTGCGGAGTCGCGGTCGCAAGTGGAAGTAAGATCGAAGACAAATATGTCATTTACGGATGTTCTTTTTGGAAGGCCACTTGCGACGAGCGAGGAACGTGCCGAGCATATCGGCGTAGCTGCGGGAATTCCGATCTTTGGGCTGGACGCTCTGACGAGCGCGGCGTACGGGCCTGAGGCGGCGATGACGCTTCTGATCCCGATGGGGATCGTGGGACTGGACTATATCGTTCCGGTGATTACGGCGATCCTGACGCTGCTGGTGATTGTGTACTTCAGCTACCGGCAGACGATTGCGGCGTATCCGAGTGGCGGCGGCAGCTACACGGTGGCGACGGAGAACCTGGGTGAGGGCGCGGGGCTGCTGGCGGCTGCGGCGCTGATGATCGACTACATCCTGACGGCTGCGGTGGGGATCTCGGCGGGCGTGACGGCGCTGACCTCAGCGGTGCCGGATCTGCATCGTCATAGGCTGGCGATCTGCCTGGTGATTCTGGCGATTCTTGCTGTGATCAATCTGCGCGGCGTGAAGGACACGGGCGCGGCGTTCATTATTCCGACGTTTCTGTTTGTGGGCACGCTGCTGGCGGTGATCGGCGTGGGCACGTATCGGGTGTGGGCCAGCGGAGGGCACCCGATACCGCTGGCGCCTCCGCCTCCGCCGGGGCCAGTGCTGGTGCGATACCTGAGCATATGGCTGCTGCTGAAGACGTTTGCCAGCGGCTGCGCGGCGATGACGGGCGTTGAGGCGGTGTCGAACGGCGTGATGGCGTTTGAGGAGCCGCGAGCGAAGAGGGCGCAGCGGACTCTGACGATCATCGTGGTGACGCTGATTGTGCTGCTGTTCGGGATCACGTGGCTGTCGAAGGCCTACGGGATTACGGCGATGGAGCCGGAGGCGCACAACTACCAGAGCGTGCTGAGCATTCTGACGACGGCGGTCTTCGGGCGCGGGTGGGTGTACTTCCTGACGATGGGCAGCGTGCTGCTGGCGCTGTCGCTGAGCGCGAATACGGCGTTTGCGGACTTTCCGCGGCTGGCGCGTGCGATCTCGGTGCACGATTACCTGCCGCATGTGTTTACGATTCGCGGGCGGCGGTTGCTGTACTCGCATGGCGTGTATGCGCTGACGGGGTTTACGGCGCTGATCCTGATTCTCTTCGGCGGCGTGACGGACAAACTGATTCCGCTTTATGCGATCGGAGCGTTTCTCGCGTTTACGCTGTCGCAGGCAGGCATGGTGGTGCACTGGCTGAAGATGGATAAGCATCCGGGCCGGATGTGGCATATGTTCGTGAACGGCTTTGGTGCGGTGGCGACGGGCATCACGCTGATCGTGGTGCTGATTGCGAAGTTCAGGGCAGGGGCCTGGGTGACGGCTCTTCTGATTCCGACGATGATCGTGCTTATGATGGTGGTCAAGCGCCACTACACGCGGGTGAAGCGGGAGATGAAGGACATGACTCCGTTGAGCCTGACGAATCTGGAGCAGCCGCTGGTAGTGATCCCGATGGCGCGGTGGGACCGGATCGCGGAGAAGGCACTCCGATTTGGGCTGCTCATGTCGAAGGAGTTGAAGGTAGTGCACGTTCACTCGGACGACGAGCCGGCGGGGTTGGAGCAGGAGTGGGAGGACAAGATCGTAGCTCCTCTGAAGAAGGAGGGTCTGCCGGTACCTGAGCTGGTGACGATCTCTTCGACGTATCGCTTCATCATTAACCCGCTGATGGACTACATCCTGGAGCTGGAGCAGAGCAATCCGGGCAGAAAGGTGGCAGTGTTGCTGCCGGAGCTGGTGGTGCGGCACTGGTGGGAGAACGCGCTGCACAATCAGCGCGTGCAGCTGCTGAAGCTGCTGCTGCTGGTGAAGGGGAACCAGCGGATCGTGGTGGTGAACATTCCGTGGTATCTGTGATGCGCTAGAAGGGTGGCTTCTGTTTGCTGGCCTGTTTGTACTTCGGGACAGGGAAGGCGGCGTGGTGCGGTGCGGTGACGACGGGCGGATTTCCCGGCAGTGCGATCCAGACTCGCCAGCCTGAGCCTGCGGCGTACTCGCGGTAGTTCTGGAAGCCGGAGTCGGAGGGCTGCCATCTGGTGTCGTCGCCGCCTACGCGGACGTAAAGGTCGCCGTGGGTTCCGTGGACACGGGCGGCGTAGACGCCTGCCTGGCGCGCGTTGTCCTGAAGGTCGGCGGCGCTGCCGGAGTTCACGCCTGCGACCTTGCGCGCGTTGATGAGGGCTTTGATTCGGCTCTGGAGGTCCGGGCCCCACTCGAAGAAGTGCTTCCAGTAGACGCAGGGGATGCCGGGGTGGGTGAGGATGAAGGCGTAAGCCTGCTCGACCTGCCAGTTGTTGGCGAAGTTGTCGGACTGGTGGTCGAACTGTGGCGTGCCGTCTTCGTTGGTGCGGAAGCCGGTGTCGTGGTTTTCAACGAAGGTGACGGCGCGCTGCTTCCAGGGGAGGCCGTCGGTGGTGTCGCCGACGAGGCCGATGCCGTTGCCGAAGCCGTAGAGCGCGGTGTAGTTGCTGCTATCGATGGACTTGAGGGAGAACTGGGTCTGGAAGTCGAAGACGTCGCTGGAGGTGCGGAGATGGTCGCCGGCGGTGGGAGTGGAGTTGGTTGCGGTGGCCCATATCCAGCCGCGCTCCTCGCCTTGTTTGTCCCAGTCGTACTCGCCGACGGAGAAGGTGGGGTGGGTGACACTGTTGTACTGGGCGATCCACTGCGCGCCGTAGCCGTGGACCATGTCGTAGCGCCAGCCGCGGTAGCCGAGAGACTGGAGCGCGAGCAGGTAGCGGACGATGTCGCGGCGGACGCGGATGTCGGTCTGGGCGATGTCGCGGAAGGAGGGATAGCGGTAGGTTCCGTCGGGACGGTAGGAGACGGTCTCTTCGCATTTGCCGCGTTGATCGACGGGTGTGGTGGTAATGCCGGAGATGGCGTTGGAGAAGGCTTCATCGTCGGCACAGATGGCCCATAGTCCCCAGGCCGGATTCTGGAAGTCGGCCCAGCCGCTGGTGCCGTCGCGGTGGTTGATGACGATGTCGGCGATGGGTTCGACGCCGTTCTGAAGGAGGGCGGCGAGCGCGGCCTGTTGCTGCTTGCGGCTGCCGTAGGCGTTGTCGAGGACGAAGAGCTGTTTGGGGTTGTAGCCGACGCTGAAGTTGCCGGCGTACTCGGGTGGGGGAAGCCAGATGAGGTCGAAGTTGGCTGCGGCGATGGCGGCGGCATCGGACTTGACGATGTCGTACCAGGGCTTTGTGCCCTTGTCGGGGAACTTGTCTGGATGTCCGAAGCGGGAGGACTCCCAGTAGAAGCCCTGTAGCATGACCCGGTCGTCGTCGAAGCCGGATTGTGCCTGGGATGATTGAGTAGTAAGAAGTACGCAGCAGAGAAGGAATGCTACCAGGGGCAGACGAAGGGCGCGCTTCCCTGAATCCAGAGGCGTGTGCATGATGGTGCTCCACGTGTGGTATGGATGATCGGGACTACCTGGGCCTGAGATGTCTTTGCGTAATTGTTGCGGCTACTGGCACATTTTACATTGTTTGGAGCGTCTCAATGCGAGATTTGATTGGGCCAGCTCATCTGATCGTTCTTTTTGGGGTTCTTCTAATATTCGCAGTTGTCATTGTTCCGTATTGGCAGATCTTTTAAGAAAGCAGGCTTTCCTGGGTCACTCGGACTTCAATGATCGTGCCATTTAGCCAATCTGGTTGTGGGTTACGTTGTGGCGTTCTCGCGCTGAAAACCGTGCCGGAACCAGGCGTCTACGCACCACCCTATCCCACGAACCAGTCTCCTATGGTCTAGCCAGAGAATCGCAATCAAGCGATGCTGTGAGCCTCTGACTTGTTGTACGTGGGCGAAAGCTCGCGCAGGTGCGCGACGGCGGCGGGGATGAGCTTCAGAGCTTCGTCTACTTCTTCTTCGGTGGTGAGCTTGGAGAGGGAGAAGCGGATGGTGGCGCGGGCGCGTGCGGCGGAGAGCCCCATGGCGGTGAGGACGTGCGAGGGCTCGGAGGCGCCGGACTGGCAGGCGCTGCCTCCGCTGACGGAGAGGCCCTTGAGGTCGAGCGCGATGAGCAGAGCCTCGGCCTCGACGTGGTCGAAGTAGATGCTGCTGGTGTTGCAGACGCGCGGGGCGCCGGCGCCGTTGACGCCGGTCTCGTCGATCTGGGCGGCGATGCCTTGTTCGAGGCGGTCGCGGAGAGCGGCGAGCTTGGCGGGGCCTTCGGACTTGATCCAGTCGGCCGAGATATCTGTGGCCTTGCCGAGGCCGACGATGCCAGGGACGTTCTCGGTGCCGGCGCGGCGCTGGCGCTCGTGCGCGCCGCCGTGGAACATGGGCGAGAGACGCACGCTGCGGCGAACGTAGAGGACTCCGATGCCCTTGGGGGCGTAGATCTTGTGGCCGGAGAGGGTGAGGAGATCGACGTCCTTGAGGAAGCCGTGGGGGCTGACGTCGAGAGGAAGCTTGCCGCCGGCCTGGACGGCGTCGGTGTGGAAGAGGGAGCCGCCGGCGTGAGCGATTCCGGCGAGCGCGTCGATGGGCTGGATGACGCCGGTCTCGTTGTTGGCGTACATGATGCTGACGAGGCGGGTGTTGGGCTGGAGCGCGGCGAGAAGAGTGGTGGGCTCGATGATGCCTTGCGGTGTGACGGGCAGGAAGGTGACCTCGACGCCGCGCGAGGCGAGTGCCTGGGCGGCGTGGAGGACGGCGTGGTGCTCGATGGCGGTGGTGATGAGGTGGTCGCCGGGGGCGAGGACGCCGAAGAGGGCGAGGTTGTCGCTCTCGGTGCCGCCGGAGGTGAAGACGACCTCGGCGGGGCGGCAGTGCAGCAGGCGGGCGATGGACTCGCGGGCGTGGTCGACGGCGGCGCGCGCGTGCTGGCCCTGCTGGTGGATGGAGCTGGCGTTGCCGTAGTGCTCGAGGTAGAAGGGACGCATGGCCTCGAAGACCTCAGGGAGGAGAGGCGTGGTGGCGTTGGCGTCCATGTAGATGCGGTGCATGGATCTATTTTACTTCGCGCTGATGAAAAGAGGCGTTTTCGGGACGAATGCCGTAGAGAGAGGATGGCGGTTCTGGTAGGCTGGGCGCGGTTTCTGCGGGGAAGCTGACCGCACATCTAATGGAACGGAGAACGAGATGATGATCAAGCAGATGGTTATGGCGATGGCCCTGGCGGCCTGTTGCGCAACGGGAATGCAGGCACAGATGGGAGGAACTCCGAAGGCTACACCGACGATGGTGGATCCAGCGAAGAGCTTCGATTCGACGCTGAGTCTCCTTGAAAAGGAGTTCATGGGTGTTGCCAAGGCGATGCCGGCGGAGAAGTATAACTTCGCGCCGAGCGCGGCAATCTTTGCGGAGTCGCAGAAGACGGATTTCCTGTCGCCGGACAATAAGGGTGTCAGCACGTTTGCGGGGATGGTAAAGCATGTGGCGCAGGCGAACTATTTCTTTGCCGGCATGGTCGGCGGGATGAAGCCGGATGTGGACGTCAAGGCGATTGCCGACTTGAAGGATAAGGACCAGATCGTGGCGGCGGCTCAGGCCTCCTTCGACTTTGCGCATAAGGCGATGGCGACGCTGACGACGCAAAACGCATTTGAGAGCGTAACGTTCAAGCCGTTTGGGGCAGATGGAACACGGGCGAGCTTGGCCGGCTTCCTGGTGGCGCATGGGTTCGACCACTTCGGGCATCTCGCGGAGTATCTGCGGATGAATGGTCTAATTCCGCCGTCGAGCCAGAAGTAAGTCGTGACTTAAGCAGAACGGGCCGGATATACCGGCCCGTTTTTGCTGTTCTGAGAGAGATCTAGCGCTGGGCGATTGGTACGTAGGGCGACGGGTAGGTGGGCCCGACGTATTCGGCGCGCGGGCGGATGAGGCGGTTGTCGTCGTGCTGCTCGATGACGTGGGCGGTCCAGCCTGCGATGCGGCTGACGGCGAAGATAGGTGTGAAGAGGTCGATGTCGATGCCAAGCAGGGTGTAGGTGGAGGCGGAGTAGAAGTCGACGTTGGCGTTGAGCTTCTTTTCTTCCTTGACGAAGAGCTCGATCTTGCGCGACATCTCGAACCATTTGATGTTGCCGGAGGTCTTGCTGAGCACTTCGGACATGCGCCGCAGGTGCGTGGCGCGGGGGTCTTCGGTGTGGTAGACGCGGTGGCCGAAGCCGGAGATCTTCTTCTTCTCGGCAAACATCTTGCGGACGTGCTCGACGGGATCCTCGCCTGCCTTGTCGATGGCAAAAAGGAGGCGCATCGTCGCTTCGTTGGCTCCGCCGTGCAGCGGGCCCTTGAGTGCGCCGATGGCTCCGGTGATGGCGGAGTGAATGTCGGCGAGGGTGGCGGCGATGACGCGCGCGGCGAAGGTGCTGGCGTTCAGCTCGTGGTCGGCGTGAAGGATGAGGGCGATGTCGAAGGTGCGAACGGCGGTCTCGGAGGGCTTCTTACCGTTGAGCATCCAGAGGAAGTTGGCCGCGTGCGAGAGCGAGGGGTCGGCTTCGACGACGGGCTTGCCCTTGCGGATGCGATCGAAGGTGGCGACGATCATCGCGATCTGCGCGGTGAGCCGGTAGGCCTTGCGAACGTTGGCGTCGTGCGAGTTGTCCTTCTCGTCGGCGTCGTAGAGGCTGAGCATGGAGACTGCGGTGCGCAGAACCTCCATCGGTGAGCCGCTGGCGGGAACGGTGCGGAGCAGTTCGATGATCTTGGGGTCGAGCTTGCGGGCCTCGGCGAGCTTGCGGGTGAAGTCGGCGAGCTCGGCGGCGTTGGGCAGCTTGCCGAACCAGAGGAGGTAGGTGGTCTCTTCGAAGGTGGAGTGCTCGGCGAGCTCGTGGATGTCGATTCCGCGATAGGAGAGGACCCCGGCGTCGCCGTCGATCCAGCAGATTGAGGAGTTGGTGGCGACGATGCCTTCCAGGCCCTTGGGTGCGACGGCGGTAGACATAATGTGAACTTCTCCAGGCAGAACTAAAGTACATCTGGTTTATAGCGCAGTGGAGAAACGATTGTCACGGCAGCCGGGCGAATATCGTCAGCGCTGTGCGAGTTTCTTTCTACTGCTGCGGGCGCGGGGGGCGGAGCGGTGAAAACGGAGCGAGATTGACCGAAGGCCGTTCGCCTGCAATGAGCTGGGCCATGACGCGGGCCGTCGCCGGGGCCAGCAGAATGCCGTTGCGGAAGTGTCCGGTGGCAACGTAGTGATTGGTGGATCCGGGGACAGGGCCGAGGAGCGGAAGATTGTCTAGGGTCGAGGGGCGAAGTCCTGCCCAGGTCTCAAGCTCTGGCGCGTCGGCGATGGGAGGAAGGAGCTGGGAAGCGAGGGCGCGCAGCCGCGCAATATCAGCGGGATAGATGGTCTTGTCGAAGCCGGCACTCTCCACCGTCGCACCAATGATGGCGCGGACTGCGGTGGCGTTGTTGGTTCGCGGAACGATGTAGATCTCCGGAGTGCGGAGGACGAGATGAAGCGGCAGCGAGGGCGGAAGGGCGACGGCAAGCATCTGGCCTTTGCGGGGAGAGACGCGGAGATGCGAGGGAAGGGTTGAGGTGAAGCCCCAGGCGCCGGTGCAGTCGATGAAGCGGGAGGCGTGGAGGACGTCGGCTGCGGTGTGAATCTCTACCGAGTCGTCGTTTGAGCGAAGGATGCGAATCGGGGTGTGGGTGCGGAGCTCGATGGGGGTGGAGCGGACTGCGGCGAGAAGAGCGGGGGCTAGCTCTCGGGGATCGAGACTTTGCTCGCTGAGCAGGAGAAAGCGATGGTCTCCGGGTGTGAGGCCGGGCAGCAGGAGGGAGAGAGCCTCCGGGGCGAGGACGGGAACGTGACGCGCGAGTTCATGATGGCCGGGTGGGAGAGCCTGCAGGGTGGTGCTGGTGTGGAAGGGAACCTGAAGGCCGGAGAGATCGAAGAGGCGTTCGAGGAAGTCGGGATAGAGAGAGAGGCTGAGTTCGGAGAGCGGAAGCAGCTCGGGAGGATTTTCGGGATCGTGCGCGGCGAGCATTCCGGCGGCTGCGGTGGAGGCCTCGGCGAGCGGCTCGCCGCGATCGAGGACGGCGACGCGCATTCCGCGCCCGTGAAGTTCGAGAGCGAGCGACAGGCCGACGATGCCGGCTCCGGCGATGCAGATGTCGGGGTGAGACATAAGATCAGTCTAGATGGCTTTCGCCGCGATATAGTCTGATTGTGGCGGTTTCCCCGTTTAGCGGGCAGGAGTGATGTATCGTTCGGTGGAACGTCCAAACTGAGGCAGTTGTGAGGAGAGAGCGATGAGAGAAGAAGGATACGTAGAAGAACGGTCAGTATCTGGTGCACTGCTGGCGACGGTGGCAATCTCGCTTCTTGCTGCCTTGGGCGGTCTGGTGTGGTGCTACTCGCTGCAGAAGAGCCTGGGTGTTGCCCAGGTGAAGCTGACGGCCGCCGACCAGAGGAATGCGGAGCTGAACGAGAAGCTGGAGGCAACCAATGCCCGCCTTCGGGCGACCAGCGCGACTCTGGGCCAGAGCGTGGGAATGACTCAGAAGCAGATCGAGTTGAAGGCGCAGAGCATCATGGCGCAGCAGAAGGCAGCCCAGGCGAAGCTGGAGGAGGCCCAGGCGGCAACTCAGAAGCAGATCGGCGCCGTCTCGACCGAGGTCTCGGGCGTGAAGACGGACGTGGGCGGAGTGAAGACGGACGTTGCTGCGACCAAGACCGACCTGGAACAGACAAAGACGCAGCTGAACCGCGTGATGGGCGATGCGGGCGTGATGAGCGGCCTGATTGCCACGAACCACAGTGAGCTTGAGATACTGAAGCACAAGGGCGACCGGAACTACTACGAGTTCACGCTGCAGAAGGGGGCTCAGCCGACGCTGCTGTCGACGATCAAGCTGCAGTTGAAGAAGGCCGATCAGAAGCACTCGCGTTACACCCTGAATGTGAGCGCGGACGACCGGATGATCGAGAAGAAGGATAAGGGTTTGAATGAGCCGGTGCAGTTTTATTCCGGCAAGGACCCCGCGTTGTTCGAGCTGGTGGTGAACTCGATCGACAAGAACAAGGTGTCGGGATATCTTTCGACGCCGAAGAACAAGACGGCGACGCAGTAGCGAGGCGTTGGCGCAGACGCAGAACGGGGGACGCTGATCGCGTCCCCCGTTTTTGCTTTGCCTGTTGGTTTACTTTTTCTTCGCGGTCTTCTTTGCTGCCTTCTTAGCGGGTGCCTTTTTGGCTGCCTTCTTCGTTGCCATTTTGCCTATTCTCCCTAGTGATTAGACATTGACACTGCAACATGCTTCATTGCAGCTAACGAAGGTATAGATTTACGAAAATTCACTGTCAAGAAAAATCGATAGGTTCGGAAGATTTTTTTTTAGGTGCGTTTTGCGATTCGGAGCGAGGGAGTGATGGTCTCTTCGTGAGGCGAAGGGGTTGATGCCTTCCTGGAAGTGCATGCGCAGGTTGCGAAAGCATATACTGGCGCGTTTGTTGTTTCCGATATGAGTGTGAGGTGTGGGATGAACGATGTGGTGATTGTTTCGGCGGTGCGAACTCCAGTGGGTAAATTTCAGGGTGCGTTGAGCGAGTTGTCGGCGGTGGAGCTTGGCGCGATTGCAGTGCGAGAAGCCGCGCGCAGAGCGGGGATTGATGCGTCGAGCGTAGACGAGTGCGTGATGGGATGCGTGCTTCCTGCGGGGCTGGGGCAGAATCCGGCGCGACAGGCGGCGCTGCGCGGCGGGTTGGCGGATACAGTCTCGGCGCTGACGGTGAACATGGTGTGCGGCAGCGGCCTGCGCGCGGTGGCGCTTGCAGCCGAGAGCGTGATGTTGGGCGATACGGAGATTGTGGTGGCCGGCGGAATGGAGTCGATGACGAACGCGCCGTATCTGCTGCCGAGTGCGAGGAAGGGTTTACGAATGGGCGACGCGGCCGTTGTCGATTCGATGATTAGAGACGGTTTGTGGTGTACGTGCGAGGACTGGCACATGGGAATGACGGGTGAACTGGTGGCCGAGAAGCATGGCATCACGCGCGAGCAGCAGGACTGTTACGCGCTGGAATCGCACCGGAGGGCGAGCGCGGCCTGGCGCGAAGGGCGGTTCGAGGCGGAGGTGGTTCCCGTGGAGGTTCCGGGAAAGAAGGGTGCGGTGACGGTCGTGAAGCGGGATGAGAGCGTTCGCGAGGATGCGATTGACAATCCCGCCGCGGCGCTGGAATCACTGGCGGCGCTGAAGCCGGCGTTCAAGAAGGAGGGAACGGTGACGGCGGGCAATGCTCCGGGGGTGAACGATGCGGCGGCGGCGGTTGTGGTGATGTCGGCGGAGAAGGCGAAGGAACTTGGACTGAAGCCGATGGTGACGATCAAGGCGCAGGCGACGAGCGGAGTGGCGCCGAGGTGGGTGATGCTGGCTCCGGTGACCGGCGTGCAAAGGGTTCTCAAACGGGCGGGGTGGGATCGCGACGAGGTGGATCTCTATGAGTTGAATGAGGCCTTCAGTGTGCAGGCGCTCGGTGTAACGAAGGAGTTGGGACTGCCGCTCCATAAGGTGAACGTCAATGGAGGAGCGGTAGCGATCGGGCATCCGATTGGAGCCAGCGGCGCTCGCGTGCTGGTGACGCTGATCCACGAGATGATCCGGCGGGATGTGAAGAAGGGAGTTGCGGCGCTTTGCCTAGGTGGAGGGAACTCGGTGGCGCTGGCGGTGGAGCGCTGACGCTTTAAAGTATCCAAACCGATGCATGAGTGATCATACGGAACGCTTCTCGGGCCGCGTCGCAGACTATGAGAGATATCGCTCGCGGTATCCGGCGCAGGTGATCGACGTCCTGGTGGAACGGTGTGGGCTGACGCTCGAGCACCTTGTGGCCGATATCGGCGCGGGCACCGGGATGCTGGCCGAGCTGTTTCTTCAACATGGGAATGCTGTTGTTGCGGTGGAGCCGAACGATGAGATGCGCGCAGCATGCGAAAGGCTGGCGGCGGCTTGGCCGGGGTTGACAGTGAAAGAGGGAACCGCGGAGCAGACGGGGCTCGAGAATGCTTCAGTTGATTTCATCACCGTGGGACGCGCGTTTCACTGGTTCGATCTCGAGCGGACCAGGCCGGAGTTTCAGCGAATTCTGAAGCCAGGCGGTTGGGTGGTGCTGGTGAACAACAGCCGCGTGCGGGACGACTCGCCGATTTCGCAGGACTACGAGGCGGTGCTGCGCGAGCACGGAATCGACTATGCGGCGAACCGTGAGCGCTACGAGATCGCGCCGAAGGTGGACGCCTTCTTCGTCAGCGGAGAACTCTTCCGGAGGGAGATCTCCGGCGAGCAGCGGTTGACGCTGGAGGAGCTTGTCGGACTGACGCAATCGTATTCGGTGACTCCGTCGCCGGATCATCCGAAATATGAGGGCATGCAGAAGGCGCTGCAGGAGTTCTTCGCACAGCGGCAGAAGGACGAAGTCGTTACGATCCGGACGCTCTGCCGGATCGCGTGCGGGAGGTTCGCGCCGGCTAGCACTCGATGATGTTGAGAGCGAGGCCGGCGAGCGAGGTTTCTTTGTAGCGGGACTGCATGTCGAGGCCGGTCTGGTACATGGTTGCGATGACCTGGTCGAGCGAGACCTTATGGCCGCCGGTCTCGTGCATGGACATGCGGGCGGCGTTGATGGCCTTGACGGCTCCCATGCCGTTGCGCTCGATGCAGGGAATCTGGACGAGGCCTCCGATGGGGTCGCAGGTCATGCCGAGGTTGTGCTCCATGGCGATCTCGGCGGCGTGCTCGACCTGCTCGTTGGTGCCGTTGAGCGCGGCGACGAGGCCTCCGGCGGCCATGGAGCAGGCGACGCCGACTTCGCCCTGGCAGCCGACCTCGGCGCCGGAGATGGAGGCGTTCTCTTTGTAAAGGATGCCGATGGCGGCGGCGGTGAGGAAGTAGCGGAGGATGCCGGCTTCCTTCCGGTGCGGCGGAACGTCGTCGACGAAGCGCAAGTAGTAGTGCGCGATGGCGGGGATGACGCCTGCGGCTCCGTTGGTGGGAGCAGTGACGACGCGGCCTCCGGCGGCGTTCTCTTCGTTGACGGCCATCGCGTAGACCGTGACCCAATCCATCGGGGCGAGCGGGTCTTTTGATCCCTCTGTCTCGAGACGGCGTGCTAGGCGCGGTGCGCGGCGGCGGACGTTGAGGCCGCCGGGAAGGATGCCTTCGGTGGCGAGACCGCGTTCGGTGCACTGCTGCATGGTTCGCCAGAGGGTGAGGATGCTGGCTCTGATCTGATCTTCCGGGGATGATACTCGAGCATCCTGCGAAACCCAGGTCTCAGAATCGAGACCTGGGGCACCCGCATTCGAGGCGGGACGATGGATCGTTGGGTCGTTGAGGAGAGCGACTTCGTTGGCGAGGAGGAGGTCGGCGATGGTTAGGTTGTGGGCTGCGGCGGTGGAGAGTAGTTGGGCGGCGCTGCGGAAAGGATGCGAAACGGTTCGCGTCGTTGTGGCGGCGGAGTTTTGCTGGGCTTCGAACTCGGCTGCGGAGAGGATGAAGCCTCCTCCGATGGAGTAGAAGATCTCCTGCCTGATGAGATTGTCTGCGGCGTCGAAGGCGGAGAAGCGCATGCCGTTTGGGTGCGTTGGTTTGCCGGGATCGGGATACATCTGATCGCGGTGGAAGCGGAGGTGTTCGGCTTCGGTGAAGGGGATCGCTTCACGATCGAGGAGGTAGAGCGTTCCGGTGTCGCGGATCGCGGCTAGCTCGGTGTCGATGATGGATGGATCGACGGTGTCGGGCGCTTCGCCGTTGAGGCCGAGGAGGATGGCGCGATCGGTTCCGTGTCCGTGTCCGGTGAGGGCGAGCGAGCCGTAGAGATCGACGGTGACGTGGGCGACGTTCGCGAGCGTGTCGCCGGTGTCGAGTGAGCGGGCGAAGCGCAGCGCGGCTCGCATGGGTCCGACGGTGTGAGAGCTGGAGGGGCCGATGCCGATCTTGAAGAGTTCGAAGAGGCTGGTGTTCACGGGGACTATTGTAGGCGCGAATGCTTGCGCGTGTAGGCTGCTACGCGGCGTGATGTGCTGAGTGGTTCTGCGACTTCTGTGCGAGCGGGGAGAGGGTGAGTGAGTGCTATACTCGGCGAACATTCCACCGCCTCAAGGACGCATCAGGCTCACATGCTTTTCAAGGCCCGCAGTGCTGCTGTTTACGGAATCGACGCTCACCTGATTGATGTGGAGGTCGATTTCTCGCAGATCAAGCTCGACAAAGAGATCTTCAGCACGGTCGGACTTCCGGATGCGGCGGTTCGTGAGCCGCGATCGCGTGAAGTCGGCGATCCGGAACTCGGGTTTTGAGATTCCACCGACGAAGATCACGATCAATCTTGCTCCTGCGGACCTGAAGAAGGAAGGATCGGGCTTCGATCTTCCGATTGCGGTCGGCATTCTTGGCGCTTATGGGGCGCTTGCGATTCAGGATCTGACGGACTTTCTGCTGGTCGGCGAGCTTGGACTCGACGGTTCACTGCGGGCTGTTCCGGGTACGCTGCCGATTGCGGTTGCGCGGGCGAATGGAATCAAGAACGTGATTGTTCCGGCTAGCAACGCTCGCGAGGCTGCGGTGGTTGAGGGCGTGAATGTTTATCCGGTGAAGAGTCTGCTGGAGGTTCGTGAGTTGCTGAATTCGGCGGCGAACGGCGGCATTCATGCGACTCCGCTTGAGGTGATGGCGAATGCGTTGCTGAATGAGACGCAGCACTTTCCGTTCGACTTCAAGGACGTTCGCGGGCAGCATGTGGCGAAGCGCGCGCTGGAGGTTGCGGCCGCGGGTGGACATAACATTTTGATGATCGGTCCTCCGGGCTCGGGCAAGACGATGCTGGCGAAGCGGCTGCCTTCGATTCTGGCTCCTCTGAAGTTCGAGGAGGCGCTGGAGACCACGAAGATTCATTCGGTTGCCGGCGTTCTCGACGGCGAGCAGGGTTTGGTTGCTCACCGGCCGTTTCGTTCGCCGCATCATACGATCTCGGACGCGGGGCTGATCGGCGGCGGAATGGTTCCGCGGCCGGGAGAAGTTTCGCTGGCGCACAATGGGTTGTTTCTGGATGAGCTGCCGGAGTTTCCCCGGAACGTGCTGGAGGTTCTGCGGCAGCCGCTCGAGGATGGGACGGTGACGATCTCGCGGGCGGCGATGAGCCTGAGCTTTCCGGCGCAGTTCACGCTGGCGGCTGCGATGAATCCGTGTCCCTAAGGGGTATCTGAACGCCTGCAGACTCCTTTCATCCTTGTGCTCAGGGCGGCGAATCGAAGCAACGGAACAACCTTGGACCAGCTCGATCCAGCGGGGAACGCTCCCTGCACCAGCACAATGTTTCTAACCTTCAGCGCTTCCGAATTTTGAGCCATGATCATTCCTCGTCTTTGCGTCAACCGCGCTGAGTATCGGCGCCGGAGTGCTGGCGCGGGTGGTGCTCACGCTGGCGATGAACACTTTGCTTGCGACATGGGTGGACGGTGATGTGCAAGACCTAATGCTACTGCCGGCGGGAAGCTGCGCGCTGAGTTTAGTCTCTATGATCGCCTGTCTTCTGCCGGCGCGCAGCGCCTCTGATGTCGATCTAATGTCATTGCGCAGCGGATAACAGGCTGTACAGCACACTTAGCAGCGCATACCGCTCAGAGCCAGCGGAATTCACCGCCTGTCCATCTCGATACGCGATCGGCGATAACAGAACCTCTCACTCGCTGATCGACGCTGATAGGGGTCCAATCGACCAGCGTTCGGTCGAATGCGATCACTCAGAATCAGTGTCAGGCTGGGCCGGGCCCTCCGCGGCTGTGCGCCTGTATGCAAGTGGAGGTAAATCGGCTGAAGCTGCAAGAAAAATTCACATTGCTGCGAAGACAGGCTAAGGGTATGCTGTGCATCCGGCCCCTTTATACATGACTCATGTTTGGCACCGCAGTTAAACCAAGCTTGCAGGATAAACATGTCTTTCTCCCGATAACTCAGAGAATTTACGCTGCAGACGCAGCGCACGAGGAGTTCAAATGCACTTGACGCGCTTATTTGCAGCCTGGACGATCTTCCTACTCACCGCCTGCGCGTTCGCGCAAGGTACAAACGGCAAGCTTCAAATTCATCACATCGATGTCGGGCAGGGAGATGGCGCGGTGCTGATCTCCCCGAATGGCGAAGTTGTTCTTTTCGACATGGGCGAAGACATGAAACGAAGAGATTGCCAAGGGGCGGTCGATTATCTCGACCAACTTGGCGTTCGTCAGATCGACTACATCTTCGTCAGCCATTACCACTTCGACCACATCGGGTGTATTCCGGCGGTGTTGAAGAAGTTTCCGCTGGTTCACAACTCATTTGATCGGGGCCAGAGCTATCCGGGAGCGACTTACGGTGCATACGTCGCCGCGGTCGGTGCCAAACGAAAGACCGCGACGCTCGGGCAAGAACTTGACTTGGATCAAGGTACTGCCGACCCCGTAAAACTGAGCGTGTTCGTTCTCGATGCGACTTATAAAGGTGGCAGTATCACAACGAACAACGAGAATGACCTGAGCGTTGCGGTGCTCGTTAGCTTTGATGGATTCAAGGAAGAAATTGGTGGGGATCTTTCGGGCGATAAGGCCAACGACTACCAAGACATCGAATCGCCCGTTGCTGCTGCCGTCGGCCCAATCGATGTGTACAAGGTGCATCACCATTGCAGCGCCTACAGTACGAATGAAACATGGCTGAAGGCAACTCAACCCACGGTCGCGGTGATCTCGACTGGAGACGGCAATGCCTATTTTCATCCCACCGCAGATTGCCTGACTCGACTTTATGAGGCGGACCTGCAGAAAATATATTGGACTGAAAAAGGCAATGGCAAAGACGTGGAGCCGGCTCCACCCGTGGACGTGATTGGTGGCGACATATCAATCGAGGTAGCTCCTAAAGCGAAGACATTTACCGTTTCATATAGCAATGGAGCAGTGGACACGTGGCCCATCAAAGCACCGACCGGTGGTGGGGCGGTGGCGGCGACGGCGGTCGTGACTACGCCGAAGTACGCCTGGAGTGTACGGTCGCAGTATTATCACGAAGCCGATTGCCCAGCGGTGAAGCGGATCAACAAGGCCAATTTGCAGACCGGGAATATCCCTCCACCCGATAAGAAACCATCTTCGTGTGTTAAGACGCCCGCGCCGTAGCGGCGTATCATTTGCCATCGAATGGGTATGTAATGGTCTTTTCGCCGAGCTTCATCGACTACCACTTGTTAGCGGCTGACGAACCCGCGTCCAAGGCAAAGCTCTTCTTAGTAACGCCAGTGTTCATCGACGACACACACATGAGCGTAGTTTTGCTGAAGTCCTCGGGTCCTGGCGTCGACATTTAGTGCTCAGATCATTTCTCAATCGTAGGCTCACAGCCAGCTCCTCGATCCGGCGTTGGAGGTTTAGGTGCTGGCGGCACTCCGGCGGCCGCCAAAGCGACCGACGCAAAACCTTCCACACCTGAAGAACAAGCTACCAAGGATGCGGCGGCGAACGAACTCGCCGCCAAGGAAGCCGCCTCAAAACAGCTAACGGTGAACGTCCAAGTAGTAGGCAATCCCTCGAAGTAAGGTGACACAGTTGCGGAATCGAAAGCCCGGCGGAAGCCGGGCTTTCAGTATCACGGCAGGCGGGGAGCGCTCAGTGAACGCGGTCTGGATCTATGAACTACCGTTTGAGGCTGTCGCTTTGATCACGGGATACATTGCATCTTACTCAGGTCGTGTCGCCGAGATAGGAGAATCGCCGACAGCCTAGCTAGTAGGTCATTGGCAACAGGAACACAGTGTCCTGACCGAGGAACTTGTGCGCTAGTGTACTTTGAACGAAAACGCCAGCCGATAGGGAGGTGTACCTTGTATCACTTGAATTTGCTTATTGCCTTGGTCTTTGTGGTCGCTGTCGCAGTGACTTTGAGAATCGCAGCATCCATCCGGGGCCGAAAGCGGTGCGAACCGCTGATGCCGCCTGCTAACCAGCTCTCATGGCGGCCGGCAACACAAGGTCGGATGGCCTCAGTCCCCAAAACCGCAGCCATCGTTCTTCCGGAAATCGCCTCTGATGATCCTTGTAATGTACTTCTGACTTGTGCATCGTTCTGCTACGCTTGATCACATGGACTTATCCAACATTCTCAACGAGATAGACAAGCAGATTGCTCAGCTTCAGCAGGCAAAGGCACTCCTCACCGACTCCTCCGCACCCCGAAAGGTAGGACGCCCCGGGAAGACCGTCACAGTGAAAGCCGCGGCCCCGGGGAGGAAGCCTCTCAGCGCCGAAGCCAAGGCGAGGATCGCAGCCGCGCAGAAAAAGCGTTGGGCGAAGGTAAAGAAGGCTGCTCCGGTCGTCGCTAAGAAGACCGCTCCCGCTCCAGCGAAGAAGAAGACACCAGCGAAAAAGGCTGCCGCACCAGCGAAAGACGTGGCGGCTAAGACTGCGTAGTCTCGTTCCTGCTACGCCACTGCGCTACACCGCCCAGCCTATTTACTGACATCCCTTGCTGTTCGGAAGAAAGAATCACTTACTTCGCAACCCTAAGAATGCGGTCCGGTCGAGAAGTTCCAGCGACCATTCACCGGGAAAAGTCGCGTTTTCTCCACTGCAAAGCTTTGTGTGAATATCGATCGCCGTTGGCCAGCCCACGAGTTCGGCGAAAGCCGGAACATATCTATCAAAGTTTGTGGAGAACCAACGATGCGTCGTGTTGCCTCCGTTGCGAAGAAGATCACATTGGCGAGATAGCCCTTGTGCCGTCCTGCAGGAACGATGTCAGGAACAGCTCTGAGAATGAATCCGGACATAATCTATCAATATGGCTAACGGAATCTTTAGCTCTGTCCGATGCCGACGGGGCTACAGATTCTGCAGTCAGCCCCATGGATCGTGATGCTTTCGTGCAGCGCAACGATCTCATATTGGGTGTATTCGATTCCGCCTTGCGATGCCTCGAGAAATTTCAACTCCTCTAGATTTCGATATGCCTCGCTCAGCTCTTGACGGAGCAGAGTAACCTGCATGCAAAGAAACGATTCCATGAAATAGCCCCCAAAATCAGAATTTTTGGCGGCAGCAATGAAACAGGTTCGACAAGCGAACAAAGGGAAGCAATCTCGACACTCTGTAAAGTGAACAATAGCATCGGCAATACAGAATGGCGCTACAGCTCTTGGGGCATGTACCCCAAGGGCATCCAGCGATCGATCGCAGCCGGCGTCAAGGGCATCGAGCACGGACAGCTGATGGACGGAGCGACCGCCAAGCTCATTGCCTAGAAGGCCGTGGCTATCCACGAGCCGTTTCAGCAGGGCAAGGCCGGCATTCCGGACTCGACCGGTTTGCCGTGGCGAAGTACAACTCGATGGTGGTCGGTGTTGATCAGGGGATGGCTTATTCGATTCTAAGTACCTGATTTGATTGAATAGCTGGAACGCAAGGCAGGTTGGCGGTCTCGAGTGGCATCTCTTTTTAGGAGATAGAACTTTTTACCTTTTCGAGGGGTTGGGGCAAAAATAGCCATGTCGAAGGGCGTGTAGCGGACATGGAGTGTCTGCCGGCGGGGCTCGCGGGACGGAGGTACTATCCACCCGACCGATGATGGGCGCGAAAAACTGCTGGCGCAGCGGATGGAGGAGATAGTACAAAAGCGCCGCAGGAACAGAAGTTCCGTATAGTGAAGTTGGGGTTCGAGGTGCAGTGGAACGGAAAAACGGGTTAAGCGGTTCTCGAATCCTGGCCAGAATGAATAGTCAAACGGCAGATGGCCAAAATAGAATCCGCCTACGTGGACGCCGTCAATTTGTCTCCACTGTCCTCGCCAGAGCCTCCAAATAAGCTTTCTTAACCCGGTTTTCCGTTCCACTGCACCTCAGCCCCCAAGTTGTGCAACCTTCCCTTGAACGAGGAGATAATGGCTTTTGGAAATGCGAAGCGCATTCTGCAGGCGACTTCAGGATTGAGCGCTTTCAAGCTGCTTCTGTTGATGGTGCGGTTTACTCGCCCGAGTCTGGAGCCGCTCTGGACGCTGCTGTTGCAACCATTCGTACGTAACGGGGAGGTTCCCTTTCGATATCACGAGGGCAATCGCAGCTACCGCGCGTCGATACGGACTGCCGACCTGGAGTGCGATCTGCATAGCGCGCTCGAGGTGATCGTTCGCAAGGTGTATGCTCTGGACCCAAGGTTTGCGCCCGATTTCGTGATCGATGGAGGCGCAAACATCGGGCTGTTTTCGTTGCAGGCAGCCGCGATTTATCCCTCCGCGAAGATCGTGATGTGCGAGCCGCTCCCGCGAAACATAGCGCAGGCCGAGAAACTACTCAGCATGAATCATGTCGCGGCGGATCTCCTGCCGGTCTGCATCGGCGGCTCCCGTCGAACCATCCCGTTCTATTGCCGCGGCGCAAACGGCAGCAGCTTCGACGCCAAGGAACCGTATACGAGCGTTCTGGAGATTGAAGTTCTGCGCCTGCGTGATATCGCCGAGAGCCGGCCGGCGCAGCGCGTCCTGATCAAATTGGATATTGAAGGCATGGAGATGGAGTCACTTCAGGACTATGTTCCGGTGGAGAGCCGATCCGTGATTATCCTGGGTGAGCTACACAGGCATAGAGAGAATCGACCGATCATGGAGGCGTTATTCGCCGGGCACGGATGGTCTTTCGAGGTTGGCGATGTGTCGGGCGAGGACACTATCTTCGAAGCGCATTCGCCAGCTGCGCGCGCTCAGGTTTGAAGAACCTTCAAAGCTGACGGACCTCGCGGATAGTCGAACGAAATTTCACGAATGGCTATTTTTGCCCAACCCCTCGAAACGGTATGAGCGCCGGAGTAAAAATAGGCCACAGAACGCCGCGGGCGCGGCGCTTTGCGGCGGAGTAAAAGTAGTCCACCGCGGGATCTTGGTTTCGTGAGCGGTGTTGCCTTGGCAACGTGGCTCATGGAACACCGAAGGGATGTTCCGAGTGGAGATTTACGGGCGTGTACGACGAGCGGTTCGTGTTGAGGGTCGGAGTCAGCGTGCGGTGGCCCGGGAGTTTGGGCTGTCGCGAGAGACGGTGCGGAAGATGCTCGAGTACGCAGTGCCGCCCGGCTACCAGCGGCAGCAACCGATCAAGCGTCCCAAGCTGGGGCCGTGGCTGGGCGTGATCGACGCCATTCTTGCAGACGACAAGCCGAGGCCGGCCAAGCAGCGGCACACGGCCAAGCGGATCTTCGATCGGCTCAAGGACGAGCACGGGTTCACGGGCGGCTACACGATCGTGAAGGACTATGTGCGGGGCGAACAGCTTCGCAGCCGGGAGATGTTTATTCCTCTGACCCATGCCCCGGGCGAGGCGCAGGCGGATTTCGGCGAAGCGTTGGTGGTGATTGCCGGTGTGGAGCAGAAGGCGCATTACCTGGCCATGGATCTTCCCCATTCCGACGATTGCTTCGTGGCGGCATTTCCGGCCGAGACGACCGAAGCCTTCCTGGACGGCCATGTGCGGGCCTTCGCATACTTCGGCGGAGTTCCCACGCGGATACTGTACGACAACACGAAGATCGCGGTGGCGAAGATCCTGGGTGGAGAAGAACGACAACGGACGCGGAGCTTCTCCGAGTTGCAGAGTTACTATCTGTTCGCCGATAAGTTCGGCCGTCCGGCCAAGGGCAACGACAAGGGCAAGGTCGAAGGTCTGGTTGGCTATGCGCGGCGGAACTTCATGGTGCCGGTCCCACGCGTGTCGAGTTGGGAAGAGTTGGGACGCGCACTTAGAAGAGCAGTGCCGGAAGCGGCGCGGACGGCAAGTCGGTTACCCATGAGCCGGATAGTTCCGGTTCTTCCACTGCCCGCCTCTTCCCTGATAGAACCGCACTGCTGAACTGATTGTCGCCATCAGGTAGAACAGCCCAATCACCGGGAGCAGCAATCCCCAAGCCGGAGAACGCCGGTAACGCCAAAGCGTGGGTTGGAAGGCTAAGGCCATGCCGGCCCAGCAAACGGCCCCAGCCCAACGCAGCCCGCCAGTTGCGAAGAGGCTGGCCAGCACTGGCTCAACATACACCAGCAGCATGCCGACGCATGTTCCGAGTAAGACCCAAGGCGAGTACCCAAGCTGTACGTAAGCTGTCCGCGCAATCATCTTCCACACGTCGCTGAACCCGGCATATCTCCGCTCACTGACCACCTGTTCCCCGTGCCCGAGCCAGATCCTGTGGCCTCCGCGCTTGATCTCTCGCGCCAGAGCCACGTCGTCGATCAGCGCCCGACTGATTCTGTTTACCCCATCGACTCTGCGTAACGCTTCCTGCGCGACCAGCATCGTACCGCCCGCGGCTGCAGCGGTCGTTCTCCCAGGATCGCAAACCCACCGAAAGGGATAGAGCAACTGAAAGAAGAAGACAAAGGCCGGCAGCGTGGCTCGCTCGGCAAGGCTCTCGCACCGCAGACGAACCATCTCCGACACAAGACTGAGTTGATCTCGTTCCGCACGGGAGACAAGCGAAGCCAGGTGTCCCGGTCCGTGCACGATATCGGCATCGGTGAACAGAACGTAGTCCGCCGCCAGCGTCTCCGTTTGCCGCAAACCTTGCGAGACCGCCCACATCTTGCCTGTCCAGCCGGTTTTGAGCAGCTCTCCGTCCAAGACACTGAGGCGTCTGTCCGTTACCGCCAACTCACGCGCGAGGGCTCCCGTTCCATCGGAGCTGTTGTCGTCTACCAGCACGATCTTTAGCTCGCCGTTGAACTGCTGAATGAGCAGAGATCTCAGAGTATCTGCGATGTGCTCGGCCTCATCCCGGGCTGGGATCACGACCGTCACCTTGAGCGGACGAGTCGGGTATGCCGCTCCTAGAACGGGTCCGGACCTCCAGAAACCCCCATGCCCAACCAGTAGCCACACCCAGATCACGACGCTGAGCAGAACAGGAAGAAAGATCATAAGCCATTATCCAGCGGCGTTCGTTAGATCAGTGACTGTAGCGGACGCTTAGCGGATCCTAGCCAACAGGTCAAGCATGTACGTGTCTAGGCACACACACGCGCCACTAACCTCTGGAGTGCTCTGCGGCGGGATTCTTAAGAAGCTCTGCCACCGTCTTCAGGATCTAACGCGAAAGAGATTCATCCGATACGGCGCGCGCCAGCGACGCTTCTTGGATGAGAAAGCTGTTCCGCACTTCCCTAAGTGATGTCACTTCACTTGAAAGGTCTCCTCAGCGGAGAGGAACGGTGATACTGTAGCCACTGGGAGAATCGTTCCAACGGCACAGATCGTTACCGGTTCGCAACCAAAGGCAAAGAGGGTGGCCAGCTTCGGCTGGCCTTCTTCTTTAAGTGCCGATAACCTCAGCTCAAAGAATTGACCGACTTCAATCATTAGTTCGCAGCATGAGCCTCCGCCGTGCTTCTCTCGGCTGCCACACCGGATAGGTATCCTAACTGCTCGACTAGGTATTGTGCGACCGCGCGGATCTGTGTCTGGCCAGTCAAGATAGAGTCCTAACGTTTATCAGGACCTATCCGGATCTAACCAGATTTCCGGATAGCCGGTTATACATCCACATGAAATAGGGCGGATCGGTAAGTAGCCTGCGGCTGGGTTTCCGAAGGCGTAACACCATTCCTCCCGGATCACCGCCCAACCGGACATTACCTTTCCGCTAATGCCGGTTGGCAGACAACACTCCCGCGATCCGGGTTTTATCCTCAATAGGTGAGGCCTGCGGCCCCATGCGCCTTAATCCTGAGCAGCTTGCGGTTCGGTACTATTATGACGATCTACAGTATTGAAAGCTTCCGCGAATTGCCGTCGACGCGCTCGAAGAAGGCTATGACGGCCCTGCATTGAGGTCCTGACGTGCCAGAAGGTTCGAGGTCCGGAGTGATCGGAAAGCGGAGAGAACAGAAATCTCGGGTCGGACCTCCAGAAAAAATCGGATAATCTCCTCGGGGAAGGATACCGATCATGTCGCTGCGCAAAGGGTTGCTGTTCGCAATGCTGTTCGCGATCGTTGCCTTGGCGGAGCCCGGAAGGGTCAACGTTTACAAGGCGGAATTTGATGTGCCGAAGCCGAATACGTTGTTGCGCGCCCTGCGCCTGCCACTCCGGCATTGTCTTGGTACGGCAGCTGGCCGGCAAACAAGCCAAGTCGATGGCTCAAGGCATTCCGCAGGAAAGGCGAATTGCTGCCGGCGTCACTTCTTCCGATTCAATTCAAGAACCCCAAAGATTTAGGTACTGGAAAGGTGCTC
>NZ_JQKI01000042.1 GCF_000745965.1 Edaphobacter aggregans DSM 19364
GAGCGTAGGGCCAGGATCAGAGCGACAGCATCGTCGGACGCGGTATCCGTATCGACTAACAACTTACGCAAGAACGCTCCCCCAACTCAGGTCCAACATAGTGCAAACCCTCAGCAAGTTACAAACTTTGGAAATTCATTAGTCTCAGTTGGCGCTAAATCTCTAGTGCCGTATCGACAGCGCTCCGCGTGAAGGGATTCGCGTTTGCCTGGGCACTTGGGCGGAGCGGTGTGGATACGGCGATTTGCGCTAAGCCGCTAGCGCGGTGGATGTATGGGGATTGAATGGACTTTGCGGGAAGCTTCGTACAAGCTAAACACTTCCGCATTTGCTCCCGAATCTCGGGCAAATCCGGAAGTGAACCTCCGTAGTGCCTGAAAGTCCGGATTTCGGCAAGTTCAGCTTTGAACTTACAGTTAAGTGAGATGAGAAGGTCCTTCGGATACGCGAGAGACTATGCGCATGAAAACTCATCCGCAGTATTTCATCTCAAAATCACGCAGAAGTTCCAAGGCCGGGATGACGATCGGGATCGACCTTGGGGACATCTGGAGCCATTAATGCACGCTCAACGAAGACGGCGAGGTGGTCGACCGAGGCCGGTTCCAAACCAACCCGTCTGGAGTGGACAAGCGCTTCCGGGAACTCGAACGCGTCCGAGTTGCCATGGAGACCGGAACCCACTCGATCTGGGTCAGTGAGCAGATCCAGGAGCTAGGCCACGAGGTGATCGTAGCCAACGTGCGCGAGCTGCGGTCCATCTCGCACAGCGACCGCAAGAGCGACCAGGTGGACCCCGAGAAGATCGCCCGCTATGCACGGCTTGATCCGCAGATTCTGCGGCCGATCGCGCATCGCTCGGTGGCGCAGCAGGAGACGCTGACTCTGATCCGCGCTCGCGACGTCCTGGTGCGTCTCCGAACCGGTGCGGTGAACTCGATACGCGGACTGGTCAAGCCCTGCGGGTATCGGCTGCCTGCGTCCTCCACACTGACCTTCGCGAAGCGTTGTCTGGCCGTGTTGCCGCCGGGTCTGGCTCAGGCGCTTGGCCCTCTACTCCATCAGATCGCCGATATGACGGTGAGATCAAGCAGTACGACCGCGAAATCCAAAAGCTGACGGAGATATCCGGAGACGCAGGCGCTGATCAAGGTCTACGGTGTAGGCCATCTGACGGCGTTGACCTTCGTGCTGACACTGGGCAACAAGCAGCGCTTCCAGCGAAGTCGTGATGTCGGATGTTATCTCGGCCTGCGTCCGAGGCGCAGTCAGTCCGGCGACAGTGACCCACAGCTTGGAATTACCAAAGCCGGTAACGGATACTTGCGACAGTTGCTGGTCGAGTGCGCCAACCATGTCATCGGGCCACACGGCAAAGACTCAACCTTGCGAAGATGGGGTCTCAGCCTGGGTGCCCGTGGCGGAAGCCATGCGCGAAGACGAGCCGTGGTGGCCGTCGCCCGCGGGAAAGCAGCCTTCCCCGTAAGGTCGCCCAGCAGGTAACCGGGCTGAAGTATGTAGACCTTCGTACTCTTGTACAAGCTGGCCGAGCCCCCGTACCTTTGACGTGCTTGTTCTAAACCTGAATCACCGGGTATTTAGTTTCAGTCATTTGCCTTGGAGTCGCGACCTCGTTTGAACCATGCTCTAATCGTGTCCTCCTGCAATGCTATTTGATAGCGAGATTTATTGAGTGGATGAGGTGTAGACGACCACGGACATCCGCACGCTCCTACGATTTCGCTGAAGGGTGACATACCATTACGACACAGCCCAGCTTCATTTCCGACTGCACTCCACGCTATTCATGCGTTTTACGGGCGTCACGTTCTAAAGGCAAAGAACGGGATACAGAATCAGGACTCGACTATTTCGGCACGTCATTATAGCTTCGCAAGAGTCACGCTATGCCTAGGCTCCCAGTCTTTCCAACAGAAGCTCGCCGTGACATTGGCGACCCGTGGAATGTTGCGCCGGGTCCTGTCCTTCGGTCTCGAGCTCGAAGTCCTCGACCCCGACGGCGCCAGCGACCTCAAGCAGGTTCGCAAATATCCACACTATCGAATTGCAAACCGTGTCCTGTGGGCAGCATGGCGGCGTCTACCAGCAACCAGTTATTCGGCTACACTTCCAGTTGTTTTCTCCTCCACCTATGCCGACTGGCTCATATCCCGATGGATCCCAACGAGCGATATATTTCACGGCTGGGCCGGCCTCAGTCTCACCAGTCTGCGAGTTGCGAAACAGCACGGCGCTGTCACCATGCTGGAAAATCCAACCATGCATCCCTGCGACTGGCAGAAAGCTGTGCTCGAAGAGTGTGACACCTTCGGCGTCCGGCCCCGCGACTGCCGCGCCGTTCTGCCATCTCTCCTTATCGAGCGCATGGATCGGGAATACACCGTCTGCGACTTCATCATCGTGCCTTCTTCGCTAGCCCGCCAGAGCTTCGAGCAGTCGGGACATCCAGGCAAGGCCATCGTCGTCCACGCTGGCGTCGATCATCATTTCTTCACCCCATCCGCCACGCCGCCATCCCAGGAGATCTTCCGCGTCTGTTACACCGGGCGCGTGGAGCTGGCCAAGGGAATCCCTTACCTGCTCCAGGCCTGGAAGCAGCTAGCCCTCCCTAACGCAGAGCTTGTCCTCATCGGTCAGGTAGCGCCGGAGCTCCGCTCCCTCGTGGCGAAGTATGCTCTTCCAAACGTCCGTTTCGTCGGTTTTCTTCCCGCCAGCCAGGTAGCGGACTGGTATCGAGCCTCAAATCTTTTTGCCTTCCCATCCGTAAATGAAGGCCTGGCCCGCGTCCTCCTCGAGGCCATGTCTTCGGGCCTTCCCATCGTCGCCACCAGCCGGTCAGGCGGAGAAGACTGCATCACACCCGGCTACGACGGCATCATCGTCCCACCCCGAGACGCGACAGCCCTGGCAGATGCCATCCTTTGGCACTTCCGCAACCGCGAGCAATCGGCAATCATGGGCAAGGCAGCCAGGGTTACCATCGAGCAGCGATTCACCGTGTCGCACTACGAAGAGCGAATGATCAGCGTCTACTCCTCCTGCAAGACTGAGGTCTCTCGCCAACCATCCAGCCACCGCGCTAGCGTCACCAACGCTCCGAAGGCTTAGCCGTTTAGGCAGTTTAGCTTCGTTTACTGCTGCGGTTACTGTTTGGTCGTTCAGGGAGCGTCGTCTGAATTTGTTTCCCGATGTCGATCATGGCATCATTCCGATGATGGTCTCTCCTATCATAGAATCCAAGCCGCCGCATACCGCAAAGCGCTCCCCTCGCTCTATTTTCGTCCTCTCATTCGCCGGCGCCCTGGTATTCCTCTACTTGCGAACCTTTCTGCTTCCCGCTATTCCCTTTGTAGGTACAGGTGACCAGATTCTGTTTTTCTCCCGGGCTGCGCGTGTCGTTCACGGCCAAGTTCCGTACCGCGACTTTTTCGAGCTTGTTCCTCCTGGCACTGACCTTCTCTATGCTGCAGCATTCCGCCTCTTCGGTATCCACGCTTGGGTCATGCAGGCTTGGGGCATCGCTATCGGGCTCGCTCTCTGCTGTGTCGTTACACGAATCGCCAGCAGGATACTCCGCGGACCGCTTATCCTGCTTCCGGCCCTGTTGTTTCTTGTTTTTGACTTCAATAGCGCCCTCGACCTGACCCACCACTGGTACAGCACACTCGCCGCACTGGCTGCGGTCAGCATACTTATGGGTGGCGCAAGCTGGCAGCGAATCTTCGCTGCCAGCTCACTCTGCGGATTAGCCACCCTCTTTACTCAGACTCAGGGCGCACTCATGTTTCTCTCTCTGGTCGTCTACCTGTTATGGCTCAAGCGGTCGGATGTCCAGGATTCCAGCACCCTAACGCAGTTCGCAGCTCTGCTTTTCCCATACGCCCTGATACTCTCCTGGGTCCTCGGATATTACATCCACAAAGCGGGTTTCCGTACCATCTTCTTCGACCTCGTCTTATTTCCGCTGAGATTTCTGTCTTCCGGTGAAGTCAACTCGCCCCTAACCTATCTCCATCAGATCCCATCGGTACATGTACCGGCCGACATCATTCGTCTGATCCCTTTCGTCTTCGTCTATGCTCTTGTTCCCTATATCTATCTCGTCGGATTTCACCAACTGTGGCGTAGGCGCAAAGTGCTGCCTGTTAGCCTTCGGCAGCACCTCGTTCTTCTTCATCTGGTCGGTCTCGGCCTCTTCCTGGCTGTCGCCAGCGGTCCCAGATTCTTTCGTCTCAGCACGGTCGCTCCGCCTGCCATCCTTATCTGCACCTGGCTCATTAGCCAGCAGAGTCCCGCATGTCGGTTCGTCCGCAATCTATTATGCGTTTTGGCGGCTGTCTTTGCTCTGTTACTGCCGTTGCGCCGCCAGACTCAGTGGCACGCCACTCTGAATTTGCCTATTGGCCAGACGGCCTTCAGCGACAGCTTCACCTTCCACGAATTTCAATGGCTCGCCCAACAAACCCATCCATCCGAGCTCTTCTTCAACAACTCCACCCTCTGCCTCTATCTCTCGTTGGACAATCCCACCGCCTCCGAGTTCGTTAACTACGATGACTTCACCCGGCCCGAGCAGGTAGCTGCGGTCATCCAGTCGCTCCAAC
Organism: Edaphobacter aggregans DSM 19364; assembly: GCF_000745965.1. Classification (GTDB taxonomy): domain Bacteria; phylum Acidobacteriota; class Terriglobia; order Terriglobales; family Acidobacteriaceae; genus Edaphobacter; species Edaphobacter aggregans. The sequence continues at coordinate 4,626 of NZ_JQKI01000042.1, forward strand.
GCCACCCGCCACACTTCATCGCATTGCTTCCGGAAAGCGCGACCTTCTCAGATGTTCACGACCATGCCGTACCTTTCCGTCAGTACATTTATGACAATTACCACTTGACCCAAATCTTCTACTTGAACGGCAGCTCGCGATACGAAGAACAACTCTGGGAACTCGGACCAAAACCATTTGAGTGAGTCTGTATTGGTAAATTCGTGGCTACGAACAAGCCCGGACGTCAGTTCCCCTCACTTCAATTTTGGATAGGAACTCTTCACGCCGCCTGCGGTTCTCTACCGTGTCTGCTTCCATTGCGTCACGCAGCCCAGATTCTGACATTGACTACAGCGCTTGCCGATATACAACCAGCGAATCTCGCCATCCTCGTACAGCGAAAAGCCAACCCCTACGTTGGCGATCTTCGAAGAACATTCGATACAGGTCCACTCAACTGGACGGGCTTCCTGCCAGTACTCCTCGCTATCACATAGAAGGTGTTCGACACCGCAGGATGCACAAACCCGCTTAGCGCATCCCTCGTCGTCGTCCGTTAGCAGGTAGAATCCGTCTCCACCACAATTACAAATTGAGGATCGAAACTCATGATCAGATAGGCATCGGATGCAAACGCCTCTAACTTTTGCCTCAGCATTGAGCGTATCTCCCGCCCCCAAACTTGTGTCATTTGACCGAGTTTCGAACCTGTTTTACACATAGCTCTCGCGATTCCCACGAGCGGGCGCACCACTCACGCGGACATGTCAGCGCAGACTTACAGTCCGCCGGTAGTTTGGGATGCTGCCAGGGGAATTGTGGATCGGCAAATAGCACGTCTGATCGACCCTATGTAAGAAAGAGAGGACCGATGGATCCCAATATTGAGAAGCTCCTGTATTCGCGTCAGGATGCCGCGGTGGCGCTCAGCGTCAGTCTCCGATCAATCGACTACCTGATTTCCGATGGTAAGCTGACCACTCGAAGGATCGGAAGGAAAACCCTGATACCAGTAACCGAGATTCGACGGTTTGCACGCGGAGACCATCCCGAAGGAATAAGAATGGACGCCCGGCGTACTTCACAATCCCAACTCACAGGAAGTGGCAGTTGACCCTCCCGGTATCTACCACAGTGCAAACGATTTCTGCAGGAGAGTGCCCCAAACATTACTGGAATGAGCAACCTTCCTGTTGCGGGGCACTATTGAAATACTCGCCCACTACCTTCGACGAGAGCCGCTCTGATAGACACTATCCAGTCCGAACCGGCATCACAAGTCTAAGCAGTTTTCAGGTGATCTTTTTCAGGTGATATGACGAGGCAGCATCGAGGCATGTCGCGATCGCATAAAAAGCTACGGGGGATCTACGAAAATCCGCCGGGATCGGGGATCTTCTTCATCCAGTACTTCGACGTGGCCGGGAAACGCAGGCGCGAAAAGGCGGGCCGCAAGTCAGACGCTATTAACCTACTTGCTAAACGACGAACCGAGAAATTGCAACAGAGGAAACTCCCTGAGACTCTGCGCCGTGGATTAGTCACCTTCGATGAACTCGCCGAGGATGCGCTGGAACACAGCAGAGCCGAGAACGGCGAAGCAACGTCGTATAACCTTGCGCTGAAGATCTCCGTTTTTCGTCATGAGTTCGGGAAACGTGCGGTGGAAGAAATCACAAAACAGGAGATCGTGCGTTTCTTGCAGGAGCAAGCGGAGGAACGCAATTGGTCCCCGGGAAGCGTAAACCGTTGGCAAGCAGCTCTATCGCTCATTTTCCGCGTTGGTATGGACAACGGGAAAATCTCACTGAACCCCGCGGCCAAGATCAAGCGAAAGACAGAGAACAGAGGCCGCGTCCGCTTTCTATCCGCAAAGGAAGAGCAAGTACTGCGTAACGAAATTGCGAAGAGCTACCCCCAACATCTTTCCGCTTTTGAAGTCAGCATTCACACCGGAATACGTGCAGGAGAGCAATTTCGGATTCGGTGGTCCGATATCGATTTTGACCGGCGCATCCTAACCATCCCAAAGACGAAAAACGGGGACACTCGTCATATTCCTCTGAATCAGAAAGCGCTCTCGGCGTTCCGACAGCTCCACAAGGATGGACCAGGTGCGGAGTGGGTTTTCGTGAACTCGGAGGGCAATCAGTTGCGCAATCAAAGAGACTGGTTCGATCGGGTTCTCGAGAATACCAAGCTCCCTAACTACACTTGGCATTGCAATCGTCACACCTTTGCCAGTAGGCTGGTCATGGCAGGCGTGGATCTTCGCACCGTCGGTGAGCTGTTGGGTCACCGAAGCTTTCAAAATGACGCTGCGCTATGCCCATCTGGCTGCGGATCATAAACAGAGTGCAGTGGACCGGCTCTGCGATTCCGCACCTATAAGACAACGTAGAACGGCCGGGAAGCACCTTCAGTAGAATTACCTGCTGAGGTAGGGGATGCGGGAGTGGCGAAATGGCAGACGCACTTGGTTTAGGTCCAAGCGGAGCAATCCGTGGGGGTTCGAGTCCCTTCTCCCGCACCAAATAAACACGATTGCCTTCGGCGGTCGGCAACATGCTTCACGTTTTCGTTTTACGCCCGACCAACAGTTCAGCAATTCAGTTGGTCTGCAGATGTATGATCGATCGAGAGCGCTTTGAAAGCTCTCCCTAACGGATGGAACCGCGCAATTGAAAAATCGAAGTGCCACCGCTTGTGCCACCAGTTGGAAATTATTTCTGTAACTGTTGATTTTGCAGTAGATAGCCGCTAGACGCACCAGACTTAGGATCTGGCGGGGCAACCCGTGGGGGTTCAAGTCCCCCTTTCGCACCAATCTCTTTTGAAAGCGACACCATGAGTCAGTCCAAGCCGCCCGCCGAGCCCAAGCTCAACCTCTCCACCACACCGGACTACCGCGACGGCTACGCCAACAGCGTCCAGGTCCGCATGTCCGTCTGGGACTTCCTGCTCGTCTTCGGAACTATGACACAAGACTCCCCCGACGAGCTCAGCGTCAAAAACTTCCAGGGCATTTACCTCAGCCCCCAGCAGGCTAAAGCCCTCGTCAACGTCCTGGCCCACAACCTCGCCCAGTACGAGCAGGCGTTCGGCCCCATCGCGCTCGATCAGCAAGTCCCTCAGCCCGGCGGTCCCGTCCACTAAAGCCAAGCGCGTGCGACCCTCAGCCCTCCGCAACCGCCGCGCCCCCGCCGACATCCCGCTCGGGATGCTCTATCCGCTGTTCTTCGCGGCCGTCTATCTCTCCCACATCACCCTCCTCCGCTTGCCCTACTTCTGGGACGAGGCCGGCTACTACATCCCCGCCGCCTGGGACTTCCTCCGCACCGGCTCGCTCATCCCCCAGACCACACTCACCAACGCCCATCCGCCGCTGCCCTCAATCCTGCTCGCCTCCTGGTGGCAACTCTCCGGCTACGTCATCAGCGGAACCCGCACCCTCATCGTCATGGTCACTGCAGCTGCGCTCCTCGCCGTCTTCCGCATGACGCGTTCGCTGCTCGACACGCCCGCCGCCATCGCCACCGTCGTGCTCACCGCTACCTACCCCATCTGGTTCGCGCAAAGCACGCTTGCCCACGCCGACATCTTCGCTGCTGCATTCACACTCTGGGGCCTCGCCCTCTACTTCGACCCCCAAGGCGAAAACCAGATCCTCGCCTCCGGCCTCTTCTCCTTCGCCGCCCTCTCCAAAGAGACGGCCATCGTCACCCCGCTTGCGCTCGCCTGCTTCGAAGCGTTCCTCCTCTTCCGCACGCGCACCAACTCCACCCAGCGCCGCGCGCACGCTCTCTGGGTCGTCTCGCTTCTCTCGCCCCTCATTCCGCTCGTTGCCTGGTACGCCTACCACCGCCACATGACCGGCTTCATCTTCGGCAACCCGGAGTACCTCCGCTACAACGCCACCGCCAACCTCGACCCCCACCGCATCGCGCTCTCGCTCTGGCACCGCATCCTGCACCTGTTCACCCACATGAACATGTACGTCCCGGTCGCCTGCGCCGTCTCCGCGCTCTTCATCCCCGTCCTCAGCGAACCCACGCCACGCCTGCTTCGGCGCACCCTCGCGGCCATCGCCGTCGTTCTCACTGCCAACTGGATCGCCTTCTCTGTCCTCGGCGGAGCACTCCTCACCCGTTACCTATTGCCCATGTACCCCCTCGTCCTTCTGCTCTGCGTCGCCGCATGGCAGAGGCATCTCAGGCGATGGTGGCTTCTCGCCGCGCTCAGCACCGCGGCGTTCCTCGCCGGCATCTGGATCAACCCACCCTACGCCTTCGCTCCAGAAGACAACCTCACCTATCGCGACATGGTCGTCCTCCACCAACAGGCCATCTCCGTCATCGAGCATCGCTTCCCCCACGCCACCGTCCTCACCGCGTGGCCCGCCTCAGCCGAGCTCACTCGCCCGGAACTCGGCTACACCCGTCATCCCGTCAAGGTCGCCCCCATCCAGAACTTCTCCCTCGACCAAATCCAGCAGGCCGCCCAGGACCCCGGAGCCTACGACGCCGCGCTCCTCTTCTCCACCAAGTGGGAGCCCCTCGCCGGCCGGCTCAACTTAGGCCGCGCCAACCAGCAGTCCGACACAAAGTACTTCGACTTCCACCACGACCTCTCCCCCACCGAGGCCGCCGCGCTCCTCCACGGTGAGATCGTCTGGCAGGCGCGCCGCAAGGGCGAGTGGGCCGCTGTCCTGCACTTCCCCCGCGCCGTCAGCGCCTCCCTCTCTCGCACTCGTTGATCGCGGCGGCCCGCCCGGGCCAAGCTCTATACTCAACCTGTGCAACGGCTCCTTCCACTCCGCTCCATTCTCCTTCGCTGCTCTCTCCTCGCCCTCCTTCTCACTGCCGCGCTCTCCGTCTCTGCCGCTCCATCGCAAAACCCAGACCCCGCCGCACCCGCCGGCCGAGTCGTTCTCGTCCTCCCCTTCGACAACCGCTCCGGCCAGCCCGACCTAGCCTGGATCGGCGAATCCTTCCCCGACACCCTCAACCAGCGGCTCACCTCCGCCGGATTCCTCACCATCTCCCGCGACGACCGCCAGTATGCGCTCGACCATCTCGGCTTCCCCACCGACTTCCGCCCCACCCGCGCCACCACCATCCGCATCGCCCAGACCCTCGACGCCAACTACGTCGTCATCGGCAGCTACAACATCGCCAATGGACGCATCTCCGTCCAGGCGCAGGTCCTCGAGATCAACAACCTCCGCAAGTCCTCACCCATCGAGGACTCCACCGAGCTCGCCCGCCTCTTCGACGTTCAGAACTCCCTCGCCTGGATGATCGCCCGTCACATCGACCCCCACTTCAACGTCGCCCAGCAGACCTTCCTCGCCGCCCCCGGACAGGTCAAGCTCAGCGCCTTTGAAAACTACATCCGCGGCATCTCGTCTACCACTCCGCAGGAGCGCCTCAAGCGCCTCCAGCTCGCCGTCCAGGAGGCCCCCACCTACACCGCCGCTCTGCTCGCGCTCGGAAAGACCCAGTATGCCCAGCGCGACTACGACCACGCCGCCAACACACTCTCCCGAATTCCCCCAAGCGACCGCCGCGCCCTCGAGGCCAGCTTCTACACCGGGCTCGCGCACTTCAACTCCGGCCACTACGCCGAAGCCGAAAAAGCCTTCGCCTTCGTCGCCACCCGGCTTCCCCTTCCCGAGGTCGTCAACAACCAGGCCGTCGCCTCCAGCCGCCAGGGCCACAACGCCACCGCTCTCTTCCAGCGCGCCGTCGCCGCCGACCCCAACGACCCCGACTATCACTACAACCTCGCCGTCTCCCTCTTCCGTCACGGTGACTTTGCCGGAGCCCAGCGCGAGGTCGACCAAACCCTCGAGCTCCGTCCCAAGGACACTGAAGCCCCTGAGCTCAAGGCGCTCATCGCCTACGGCCGTCCCGCCCCCATCGCGCCCACCGCTACCTCGACAACCACCCAGCCCACCGCAAAGCCTACTTCCACATCCTCCTTCGAGCCGCTTGAGCGCATCCGCCGCACCTACTCCGAGGCCACCTTCCGTCAGGCCGCCTTCCAGCTCGACCAGATGCGCGCCGCCCGTATGGCCACGCTTCCGCCCGCCGAGCAGTCCACCCAGTACGTCCAGCTTGGCCGCGACTACCTCGCCCAGGGCCTCATCCCCGAGGCCGAGCAGGAGTTCCAGTCCGCGCTCACCGTCAACCCCGACTCCGCCGAGGCCCGCGCCGGACTCGCCCAGGTCCGCGAGCAGAGTGGTGACCACGCCGCCGCCCGCACCGAAGCCCAAGCCTCCATCAAAATCAGCCCCAACGCACAGGCCTACCTCGTCCTCGCCCGCCTCGAGCTCAACGAGAACGAGACCAGCGCCTCCGCCGCCGACGTCGGCCGAGCCCTCAAGCTCGAGCCCACCAACACCGCCGCCCTCGGCATGAAACAAGCCCTCGCCGCCCGCGGCCAATCGCTCCCATGATTCGCCCATCACATCTCGGCACGATCACCCCGCATATAAAGTTCGCGCGAGGTCAAAAATCAAAACGTCATTCTGAGCGCAGCGAAGAACCCCCGCATTTTTTCCAGCGAGCCGCTGCTCTTTCTGAAAGGCAACTCGATAATTTCGCTCTCTTGCTGCTCGTCCTTCTCGCTTGCCTCTCTCCCGCCCTCGCCCAGCCCGCTCCCGTCCTCAAGCTCACCATCCACGACACCATCCAGCCCATCTCCGCCGGATACCTCGAACGTGGCCTCGCCGAGGCCTCCCGCCGCGGAGCCTCCGCCGTCCTCGTCTCGCTCGGAACCCCCGGCGGCCTTCTCGACTCCACACGCTCCATGGTCCAGGCCATCGAGCGCTCCCCCGTCCCAGTCATCGTCTACATCTCTCCCACGGGCAGCCGCGCCGGCTCAGCCGGCTTCTTTCTCCTCGTAGCCGCCGACGTAGCCGCCATGGCCCCCGGCACCAACACCGGCGCCGCCCACCCCATCGTCCAAGGCCGTCAGCTCGACCCCGTCCTCAAAGAGAAGATCGAGAACGACGCCACCGCCTTCCTCCGCTCCTACATCGCGCGCCGCGGCCGCAACCTCCAGGCCGCCGAAGACGCCGTCCGCAGCTCCAAGTCCTACAGCGACGAGGAGGCCCTCAAGCTCAACCTCATCGACCTCACCGCCCCCGACGACGCCGCTCTTCTTCGCGCCCTCGACGGCCGCCAGATCCGCCGCTTCGACGGCTCCACCCAGACCCTCCACCTTGCCGGAGCCCCCCTCGTCCTCCTCAAACCATCCGTCCGCGAACGCCTCCTCGGCCGGCTCGCCAACCCTGATTTCGCCGTCCTTGTCTTCGTCATCGGAGCCCTTCTCATCTACCTAGAGTTCAACGTCCCCGGCACTATCGTCCCCGGCTCCCTTGGCACGCTGCTCGTTCTCCTCGCCTTCTTCGGCCTCAATCTGCTTCCCATCCATCACACCGCCATCTTCCTGCTCCTCGCGGCCCTGGGCCTCATCGTCCTCGAAGCCAAGTTCCCCAGCCACGGCGCCCTCGCCCTCGCCGGAACCCTCTCGCTCGTCTTCGGCCTCGCCACCCTCGTTGACGGCCCCATTCCCGAGCAGCGCGTCCACACCTCCACCGCCATCGCCGCAGGCCTCGGCTTCGGACTCATCTCCTTCGGCCTCGCCTGGATCGCCCTCCGCGCGCGCCGCAACAAGATTCTGACCGGACCGCAGGCCATGATCGGCGGCATCGCCATCGTCCGCACTCCGCTTGCTCCCACCGGTCAGGTCGAGATTCGCGGGGAGCTGTGGGAGGCTCGTCTCCTCAATCCCGCCGCCTCATCGCCTCCCGCACCCGGCGCCAGCGTCCACGTCCTCGCCGTCGAAGGCCTCGTCCTGCTCGTCGAACCCTGAGCCTCGTTGCTCTACGCAGGCCGCAGTCCTTCTTCGTTCAGCGCCCGAAAACACACCCTCGCAAATCCAGAGTAGAAATCCAGAGTAGACTGGAAGCGCACACTTTTTGCCCTAAAGGGAGTTTTTCGCTGATGTCGATTGTGTCTCGCCCGCTGCGCGCCTGGAGCGTCGTTTTTTGCCTCTTTGCAACCCTGGCCGCTCCGGTTGCCCATGCTCAGGCCACCAGTGGAAACCCCGCCCTCGAAAAGCAGCTCTCCCGACTCGACCTCGCCCTCAACGGCATCGGCTCTTTCACCAAGGGCGTCTCCGGTACCAACTACCTCGGTGTCCCGCTCTCCCAGGACGGCAGCAATACCTTCGGAGCCCTCCTCAGCATCCGCTACACCAAATCCCCCTACCTCGGCGGCGAGTTCAACTACACCTACGCCCGCTACACCCAGAACTACTCCCAGTACATCGTCGGCGGAGCCCAGACCAACGCCAGTGAGTACTCCGTCGGCTACGTCGCTCACCCGCCGCATCCTCTCTTCGGAGCACAGCCCTTCATCGCTGGCGGGTTCGGCACAACCGCCTTCCGCCCCACCACCGGCGGCGGCCAGGGCCTCAAGAGCCAGGCCCGCATGACCTACTACTACGCCGTCGGCCTCGACAAGGACATCACGCCGCACTTCGGCGTCCGCGCCCAACTCCGCCAGACCTTCTACAAGGCCCCGGACTTCGGCCAGAACTATCTCACCATCGAGCAGCACACCTGGACCATCGAGCCCGGCTTCGGCTTCGTCATCCGCTTCTGAGCCAGTCGCCTTCTGAGCCAGTCGCCGATCACCGACCCTGCCTCTTCCGTCCCGGCCGCATCACCTGAAAGACCGTGCCCATCGCCAGGCTAACCATCGAGATCGAGATCGCTCACGCGCAGTCGCTCAAGGACCGCCGTCAGGTCGTCCGCTCCCTCAAAGACCGCCTCCGCAACGCCTTCAACCTCGCCATCGCCGAACTTGATTCCGCCGAGGCCTGGAACCGCGCCACTCTCGGCATCGCCGTCATCTCCGGCTCCACCAGCTACCTCTCCGGCCAGCTTCAGGAGATCGACCGGGCCGCCCATCGCATCGCCAGCACGTTAGGGGCCGAAATTATTGATTCCTGGGCGGAAATCCTCCCCGAAAATACCTGAAATCCACCAAATCGCCCCCTTTTCCACGACCCGGATTAGGACGTTTCTCCGAGTTTTGATATCCTCAACGGTTTACTGAATAGAAATATTTATGCCTGAACAACGAGCCAGAGCCCACCACCGCAGCCGAGTCGCAAACACCTTCTCCGAAGAGATCGGAGCCATGCTCGAAGGCGAGCTGTCGGACCCGCGTATCGCTCCCAGCTACGTCACCGACGTCGTCCTCGCCCCCGGTGGAAAGTCCGCCCGCATCTACGTCGCTGTCCACGGTAACGAACAGGAGGAAGAGTCCACCCTTGCCGGCCTGATGACCGCTCGCGCCTACATACGTTCCCAGCTCCGCGAACGTATGGGCGTCCGCCACGTCCCCGATCTCACCTTCGCCATCGATCGCTCCGAAAAGATGACGGGACGCATGGAAGAGCTCCTCGGCCGCATGCGCAAGCGGGACAAGAAGCGCCCGACGGAAGCACTCCAGCTTTCCGAGGCGACCACCAGATCATGACCTCAGAACCTATCACCGCGCTGGTCGAGGCCTTCCGTTCGCACTGCCGCTTTCTCATCACCTCCCACGCACGCCCCGATGGCGATGCCATCGGCTCCGTCCTCGCCCTCGCCGAGGTCCTCGATCAACTCGGCCGCGAGTCCCAGATCATCCTCGCCGACGAGATCCCGAACATCTACCACACGCTGCCCGGCATCGATCGTATCCGCATCGCCCGCGACGCCCGTGACATCGACCCGGATCCCTCCGTCCCCGCCATCCTCCTCGAGTGCGACGGCATCCCACGCACCGGACTCGCCGGCCTCGAAGGCCGCTGCCTCATCAACATCGACCACCACGCCAGCGGCCGTGAGTTTGGCAACCTCAACTGGATCGACGAGGACGCCTGCGCCGTCGCCGAGATGGTCTACCGCATCGCCTGCGCCGCCCAGGTTCGCATCACGTGCTCGATGGCCACCTGCATCTACACCGCTATCCTCTCCGACACCGGCTCCTTCACCTACTCCACCAACGCCGGAACCTTCGCCCTGGCTCACGACCTCGCCGCCCACGGAGCCAATCCCAGCCAGATCGCCCGCGACATCTACTTCTCCAACCCCGAGAGCAAGATCCGCCTGCTCGGCGCCGCGCTCTCCAATCTCCATACCGAGGGCCCGCTTGCCTGGAGCTGGGTCACCACCAACGACATGGACGCCGCCGGAGCCGGAGCCGAGGACTGCGAAGGCGTCGTCAACTACCTCATCAGCATCGCCGGAGTCGAATCCGCGGTCTTCCTTCGCGAGCTTCCTTCCAACGACCAATATCGCCTCAGCATCCGCAGCAAGGGCAAGGTCGATGTCGCCCAGATCGCCGAAAACTTCGGCGGCGGCGGCCATCGCAGCGCCAGTGGATGCACCCTCGACGGGCCCCTCACCGAGGCCACCGAGAGAATCCTGAGCCAACTCAGAACCGGACTCTGTTAGCCTTGTCTCGCTCCACTTCCGAAATGACCGATCTTCAACAATCCGCCGGACCCGGTGCGAGGGACGAACGCGCATCCTCCGGCTGGCTGCGCCGCCTTTGGAACCATCCCGAAGTCGCCGCTCCACGCGAGCTGATTCTGGTCATCCTGGCCTGCGGCTTCCTTCTCTTCTACGGCCTCATCCCCACCTTCGGTGGCGACCAGCTCGGCCTCGTCGGCGCCGACGAGCCCCGCTACGCCCAGGTCGCCCGCGAGATGCTCAAGGCCCACTCCGACGCCTGCCACGCCGTCAACGCCAAGGTCTTCCCCAAGAGCCTTCGCCTCTCCGACCTCCAGGCCTCCTACCACTGCCTGGCCGCAGGAACCGTCACTCCCATCCTCTACGGCCAGCCCTGGCTTGAAAAGCCCGCCCTCTACTACTGGCGAGCCATGGGCTTCTTCAAGGAGTTCGGTGTCTCCGACTGGGCCGCCCGCCTGCCCTCAGCCTCCGCCACCTTCGTCCTTATCGTCCTCATCTTCCTCCACATGCGCCGCTTCCGCCCCGGAGGCCATCTCGACGCCGCGCTCATCACCACCTCCTGCGTCGCCATCGTCAGCTTCGCCCGCGGAGCCTCCACCGACATGCAGCTCGCCGCGCCCTTCTGCATCGGCATGCTCGGCTGGTACGCCTGGTATGAGACCGGCAAAAAATTCTGGCTCTTCGACCTCTACTTCTTTGGAGCCGCCGCAACCCTCGCCAAAGGCCCCGTCGCTCCCTTCCTCGCCCTCGCCATCATCTTTCTCTTCGCGGGCCTCCGCCGCGAGTGGTCCCTGCTCCGCCGTACCATCTGGCTCCCCGGCCTCGCCCTCTACTTCGCGATGGTGCTCCCCTGGTACATCGCCGTCCAGAAGCACAACCCCACCTTCTTCCGTGTCTTCTTCAAGGAGCACAACCTCGAGCGCTTCGCCACCAACCGCTACCAGCACCATCAGCCCGTCTGGTACTACATCGCCGTACTCGTCCTCGGGCTCATGCCCTGGACCGTCATCGCCATCCGCGCCCTCATCGACTCCATCGACGTCTCCATTGCCGAGTGGAAGGTTCGCCACAAACCCCAGCGCTACCTCGGCCACACCCGCGCCGGCGACGCCTTCCCCGAGTTCCTCGTCCTCTGGGCCCTCTTCCCCATCCTCTTCTTCTCCTTCTCCGGCTCCAAGCTTCCCGGCTACATCCTTCCCTCCATCCCTCCGCTCACCATCCTCACCGCCGACTACCTCAACCGAATCCGCCGCCGCGGACTCCCCGGCTGGCTCCTCTGGTCGCACGCCGCCATGTGCGCCATCCTCGTCTTCGTCCTCACGCTCGCTCCCCAGCACATGATGTACGAGACGCTGGTGCCCTCCGCAAAGTGGCTGCTCTCCGCCGCCGCCGCCGCACTCGGCTTCGCCGCTATCGTCGTCCTCATCGTCCGCCGCTGGGGAGTCAACCAGATCGCCACGGCCACACTCCTTCCCGTGGTCGCCACACTCGTCTTTCTGCTCGGATTCCACGGACGCGATCTCGACCTCAACTACTCCGCGCGCCCGCTCGCCGAAGAGATGAAGCGCGAGGCCCCCGATGTGAAGATCGTCGCCGCCGAATCCATCAAGCGCGACATGGACTACGGCCTCGCTTTCTACCGCAATCAGCCCCTCGTCCACTACGACAAGGACGGCGTCCCCGATCAGGAACATCTGCTCGTCATCCGCGCCAGCGACACCGCCGAGCTCGAGCGCTACCTCACCGGACGCGTCTATCGGCCTCTCTTCCTCTATGACTCTCAGGGATTTGCGGTCTATCGCGTCGCCGCGCGGCCCTGACAAAAAAGAGTCCCGCAGCACATTTGCGCCTCACGATCTTGAAAATTTCGATACTCTCTACGGAGACTTTCGCCTCCCCTCATCGTGAGTCCTCGTGAGATGACCATCGCTACCCAACTCGAGCTGCTGGACCTGAGACACTTCTCCGCGCGCCAGCTCCGCCCCTTGCTCGAATCCGAGGCCCGCCTCTGGGAAGAACGCCTCCGCTGGAACTACCAGAGCTCCACCGAGCTCCTCCTCCAGTACCTCGACTCGCGAATCCTCCCCGGCTTCGTCGCCCTCGATCGAGGAAAGATCACCGGCTACGCCTTCTGCGTCTACGAGGGCCACAAGGCCGTCGTCGGCGACGCCTATGCTCTGGCCGGCGACCGCGAGCAGACCATGCAGGTCACCGAGATCCTCCTGCGCCGGCTGATCGACCTTCTCCTCAACTCGCCCAACATCGGCCGAATCGAATCACAGCTTCTCCTCTACGAAGCAGGCTCCATCGACCGCAGCTTCCTCGACGCCGGCTTCCACCCGCACCCCCGGCTCTTCATGGAGTACAACCTCCCCTCCCGAAGCAGTCTCCCGCAATCTCCTCTTCCCGGCGATGTCGAGATCATCCCCTGGTCCTCGCTCTACTACCAGGTCGCCGCCGAACTCATTCACGCCGCCTACACCGGCCACATCGACTCGCGCATCAACGACCAGTACTGCTCGCTCCACGGCTCGCTCCGCTTTCTGCACAACATCGTCCGCTTCCCCGGCTGCGGCGTCTTTGAAGCCGAGCAGTCCTGGCTCCTCCGCGACCGCACCACCAGCAGACTCATCGGCATGATCCTCTGTTCGCGCGTCGCCCCCGACGTAGCCCACATCACCCAGCTCTGCGTCTCCCCCTCCCACCGCGGCCGCGGCCTCGGACAGGCCCTTCTGGCTCATGCGACCCAGAGTCTCGCACTCTCCGGAACGTCGGCAATCAGCCTCACCGTCACCGAGGCCAACCGCCCCGCAGTCACCCTCTACGAAGACGCCGGATTCCGCATCCGCCACCGCTTCGACGCCATGGTCCTCGAACGCGAATCCGAGTGGTACGGCGAATAGCTCCGCAATCTCTCTCGCGCGCGACGCAATTCGCACCTCCCACAACCTTGTCATCCTGAGGCCCGCACGGCGTTCCACCGTCGCATTACTGAACGATCAATTTGCCTTTCATGTTTGGGTGGAGTGTGCAGATGTAGTTGTACGTGCCTTTCTTCCGTGCGACGTAGCGCCACGCTGCTCCCGTTTGGATGGTCCCGGAATCGAAAGCAGGCTTTTGGGGGTCGCCATCCTCCGTTGCGGTGTGGGGCACGATGTCGTCGTTCTTCCACTCCACGGTGTCGCCCGCATGAACGGTCACGGTTGCCGGTTCAAACTTGAGCTCGCGGATCACAACCGTAACCACCTTGGGTGGAACGCTTCCTGAATTCGCTGGCCGGCCTGCGCTCGCATGCGACGGGAATCCCGCCGCTGCGATCAGCGCGAGCGCGGCCAACAGAACCAGCGTTACCGATGCTAGATTCGGTCTGCGGTGCATAGGTTCCTCGTCCTTAGTCAAGGCTCGAGTGGGAAGACTTCCCGTCGCGCTCGACAGCGGACTGTACCCGCTGGGCGTGCTGCAGGTGACCTTCGAACAGTGGCACGGCCCCTTGCAGGGCTGCCTTCAGGTCAGCGTTCTGCGCGCTCGGGATTAACACCTTCTTGGTGGGCGTCGATAACGGCCTGGTGATAAGCCACCTCGTTGTCGATGTAAGCTTCCTCGAACTCCTTACCCTTCAGGCCCCGGAGCTTCTGCATCATCTGCTGTGCCTGCGTCTTAAGCGAGTCGCTGGTCGCGCTGTCTGCCGGAGTCACGTTGAGTTTCGCCGAGAGGTCGTTCACAGCCGTCTGCACGGACGAGTGATCGGTAATCATCTGTTGCGCGAAGTCTTTGACCTGCTTGTCCTTCGCTTTTGACATCGCCAGCTTGGCGTAATCGATGTCAATCTGGTCGGCGATGCCGACGATTCCCACGATCTGTGGATCGGTCGGAGCATCTCCTTGTTGCGCGTTCGCTCTCGCCGGATGCAGCCCAAGCGCGAATATGATCGTTGCTACTGCACATATGGCCTTGTATCGGCTGTGCATACCTGTGTTCGACATACTCAGACCTTTCAACATACTTACCTCTTTCGACATACTTGTTTCTCCATAGTTTTCGTTGAAAAGTGGATCCATGAAGTAACAAATCCCAGTGCAGGTACTGGGCCACTATGGAAGCGCTCTCCCAAAAAGGCAGGATTCGAATGTAAGTTGCCGAATTAACTTGTCTTGGTCTTGGAGGATAACTTCGGGCAAAACCTCAAAGTCTCGAGGTGCTTCGACGAATTCGCGACGGACCCCCGACAATGGCGGTTTCCCGTCGTGTTTGCTGCCACGGCGAAAGATTTGCATCGGAGAGTTGAAGGAACGATCTTGACCCGGAACTCTATCTGCGCCACCTCCTCGAACGCATCGCCGACCATCCCATCAACCGCATCAACGAACTTCTACTGGTACCTCACCGCACGGCCGACCCATCTCACCTAAATCTCAAGTGTCCACTTGAGAAATCAAATGGACACTTGAGATCTCCGAGAGTCTCCCTCCCACACTAAGTTCAAGGCGACACTTATGCTTCGCGCATAAGCGTTGATACACTCATGAGTTGTGAAGCCAACCGGTGAGCTTCCCGAAGCACTTAAGCGTGCCATACGAAGTCGCATATTGCATCCAGATCCTTGCTCCCTGGATAGGAGTGAGGCTCCTCGAACCGATGACGAGATTAGCGCCATCGTTTGGTTGACCTTTAGCAATTCGTGACAGCCATTTCCTTCACCGAGACCGTCGCATGCAACATTGATGTCAGACAGTTGCCCTGACGCTGCCTGGAACAGAGTGTGCTACGTCCTTCAGAATCTCCCGGCAAAGCTCGCCGTCGGACGTCATGCGGGCGAGAGTCAGGCCCCCAACCATGGACGCGAACGCAACGATTGCCTGCCGTCTTCGTAACGCCTTTGTTTTACCTGGCGCTACTCCGCCCAGAAAGTCGATCATCTGACGCTCTCCACCAGTCACTGCATCCTTCACCGAGGAGCACCATACCACGTCAATCCAAGGCAGAACTCAGGCGCACATTATGCCCAAGGATCTCTGGAGCGGCGGCGGTGGGTGGCCGGTGAACTGTGCAGACGTATTAACGGGAGAGGATCATGAGCATTTCGCGAGTATTTCAGATGGCCTCCGGCCTTGCACTCGGCTTAGCCGCGTGTGTCGGAATGTCGGCTCAAACAGCAACAACAACAACAGGAGAGGCAGCGCATATGAGCATTCAAGAAGTTCACGTCCAACGAGTGAGTATCATTACCACCGAACCCTTTGACACGGTGGTTGCCCGCATCGACGCGGCGATCGGTCATCCGGATATGGCTGCATTTCGCAAGAGCTTGTCCGCTGCGCAAAATGAAGCCGAAATGGAAAAGGTTGTCGCTCCGGTAACGCAACCGAACGGCCTTATGGAGTTTACGCGGTTCGACCACGGTGGGGTTCTCAGGACAGAGAATGGAACCGCCAAACCAAGAATTCTCCGCATTGTTGCAGGGAATCCACTGATCATGAAAGAAATGGTGAAGCATGTTGTTGACGCAGGCTCATATGCGCCAGTAACTATCCTCATTGAGGAGCGCCCGGATAGCGTCCGCATCTCGTATGACAGGATGACCTCCTATCTTGCACCGTATGGGAACAGCGATGCTCTCAAAGTAGCGGGGGAACTCGACGCAAAGGTCGAAAGGATTCTGACTGCGGCGGCGAAATAAGTTTGGCATTTTCCATCTGTGCCCCCACGAGGTTGCCCTCGGCGGATTTTGAGGGCTATTAGTCTAGCGGTGTGTTGGCAGCTTCCATGAGAAGGCCGGGTAAGTCGGACCAGCGACGAGCAGGGTCCAAACATAGAGTTAATGAGATGGTCCGCCGCTTGATTCACCTGGGTTAGTAGGTGGATCGTGGTGGCAGTTCCTGTGAAGGAGGATCATCGACATGCAGATACATTCAGTTGGCATCGACCTTGGCAAGACAACCTTTCACCTTGTAGCGCTCCGGCGCAGCCGGCAAGGTGCTTGTGCGGAAGAAGTTCACGCAGAAGCAGTTGCTGGCTTACACCGCGAACATGCAGACCTCTCTGATCGGCCTGGAGGCGTGCTCCGGCGCCCCTTTCCTCGGCCGGGCGCTGCACAAGCAGGGGCACGATGTCCGGCTGATTCCAGCCCAGTTTGTGAAGCCCTTCGTGAAGTCGAACAAGAACGACTTCATCGACGCGGAGGCGATCGCCGAGGCCGTTGAACGCAAGAACATGCGCTTTGTTCCGATCAAGACGGACGATCAGCTGGATTTGCAGGCGATCGATCGAGTGCGGGACCGGCTCATCGCGCGGCGTACAGCAGTGATCAACCAGTTAAGGGCGTTTCTGCTCGAACGTGGCCTGGTGTTTGCGCAGACGCCAGCCAAGCTCAAGGCCGCCATGGCGGACATCCTCGAGAACGCAGAGTCCGACCTGACGCCGCGGATGCGCAACCTGATCGATGGGTTGTGGAGTGAGTGGAGGCTTGTTGAGCAGCAGATTGAAGAGCTGAACGATGAACTGGAACGGATCTCTGCCGCGGATGCGGGCTGCACGCGCATTCGCAAGATACCAGGCATAGGCCCAGTCGTGGCCACGGCCATCGTCGCTGCCATCGGCAACGGTGCTGCGTTCAACAAGGGGCGAGAGTTCGCAGCCTGGCTCGGCATCGTGCCCCGTCAGTACTCGACCGGTGGTAAGGCGAAGCTGTTTGGCATCAGTAAACGGGGCAACGCG
This sequence comes from Edaphobacter aggregans DSM 19364, assembly GCF_000745965.1. Lineage (GTDB taxonomy): Bacteria > Acidobacteriota > Terriglobia > Terriglobales > Acidobacteriaceae > Edaphobacter > Edaphobacter aggregans. Next base: position 21,859 of record NZ_JQKI01000042.1, read on the forward strand.
TACCTGCGCAAGATCCTGATTCATGGCGCGCGAGCGGCGGTACTGCATATCAAGCGCGACCGAGCACCGATTGGAGCGTGGCTCGATGCACTCGACGCCAGAGCGCACAAGAACGTCGTCGTAGTCGCCATGGCCAACAAGCTGGCCCGCATCGCCTGGGCTGTGCTCTCCAGCGGCAACGAGTACAGACCCGTCGCAACCTAACGGTGTGGAAAAGGCGCCTTCGGCTTGGAAGCGCTGCGCGCTCCCACTTTCCCACACCACCACCACGACGGCTTGAAGCTTCTCCACCGAAGTCTGCACAGGGTAAGTAACGACGAAAGAACAGTCACAACGGCGTGTCCGCAACCTGGTGTTACGAATGGTCTTCAACGACCGACGAGTTTTAAAAGGACAGACACGCGCGCAACTCATCCTGGCCAGGAGAACTACTCTCCGCCCAAAGGCCGAATACATTTGCGCAGACTTGTCTTCTCGACCAAACTTTACCTTGCAGTCGCGCGGCGGACCATACATTCGTAACAGTCCCCCACCGGTGTTTCCGACCCGCGATAGATGAAACGTGCAAGCGTGTTGGTGTAGAGTGTTTTCGCGTCGTGGGCATAGAGGTCGGTATGAGTTTGGTGCGCATCAGCCCGTGTAACAGTCGGACCCGGAACCCCTTGAGCACCCCGGATTGTCGCCACGGGCGGTTTACCGCCCCGGAGCACGCTTTCTAGATTTCTTCAATCGGGGCTCCACGCCAGCGGCGCAGAGGAGGAGCGATGGAACTTCTGCATCCGCATTGCGCTGGTCTCGATATTCACAAGGAGACGGTGGTGGCCTGCGTTCGTCACCTGAGGAACGGCAAGGTGACGACCGGGATTAAGACGTTCAAGACAACCACCGAGGAACTGATAGCCCTCTCCGATTGGCTTACAACGGAAGGTTGTACGCATATCGTCATGGAGGCCACCGGCGTCTACTGGAAGCCGGTCTGGCATATTCTCTCCGACGGCGAGTTCGACTTGGTGCTGGCAAACGCCGGGCACGTCAAAAATGTGCCGGGGCGCAAGACCGACGTTAACGACGCCGCGTGGCTGGCCGAGCTGATGGCCCATGGACTGGTCAAGGCGAGCTTTGTGCCCGACCAACCAACCCAGCAAATGCGCGATCTGCTGCGTACCCGCAAGCAGTTCGGGCGCGAGCGCAGCAGTCATATTCAGCGCATCCAGAAGACGCTGGAGGACGCCAATATCAAGCTGGATTTGGTGGTCACCGATGTTCTGGGTCTCTCTGGCCGCCGCATCCTTGAGGCCCTGATCGCTGGCCAGACCGTTCCCCATGCACTAGCCGCACTGGCAGATCGGCGGATTCACGCCACCTCGGCGCAACTGGAAGCGGCGTTGCGCGGCAGGGTGACGGATCATCATCGCTTCATGCTGAAGCTGCATCTGGACCAGATCGATGCCCAGGACGCGGCCATCGCTCGCATCGATAAGGAGGTCGCCGGCAACGTCGAACCTTTTCGGGTCGCCCTCGAAATGCTGAACGGCATTCCTGGCGTCAGCTCACTCTCCGCCCAGGTGATCATCGCCGAGATCGGTGTCGATATGAGCCGCTTTGAAACCGCCGGTCACCTGATTTCCTGGGCTGGACTCTGTCCCCGCAACGATGAAAGCGCGGGCAAGCGGCGCTCCAGTCGCATGAAGAAAGGTGCGCCGTGGCTCAAGACCACTCTAGTGCAATGCGCCTGGGCGGCCGCGCGCACCAAGGACAGCTACTTCCAGGCCCAATACCACCGCCTGCGCAGCCGCCGCGGCCCCAAAAAAGCTATCGGAGCCGTAGCCTCCTCCTTGCTCACTGCCGCTTACCATATGCTCAAGTCTGGAACCCTCTACCAGGATCTCGGCGCTAACCACTTCAACCATCGCGCCAAAGACAAGCAAGCCCTTCACCTCATCCACCGCTTGAAGAACTTGGGATTCAACGTCCAAATCACGCCCTCGGCAGCCTGATCGAGATTCTGTTTCTTTCTAGTCTCGTCCCTGCCCGTGACCTGCCTGAATCTACTCGGCAGCAAGTCAGAAAACTCAGGGTAGGTCACGGAAGCCGTAACGCCCTACGCGCCACTTGCCACCGCAAAATCCTGTCAAGCCCCAAAACAGCACAACCCACACAAAACAAAAGAAATATAAAATGCCGATTAATTACCTCCGGCCTGCTACACTTTAAACAGATAAGAAAAAGCCCCGGTCGCACCGGGGCTTTTTCTCGATTAAAGCTCAGTAAACCCAATCGAATCAAGAGTTTGATACTTAAACCGCCTCGAATCAAGACTTTACCCTGTTAAAATCGTGCAGGCAACAGAAAACAGGAATCTTGAAGAGACAGAGGGGGAGGGGTCCCCCCCAACGATTACTCAACGTGATAGTTCGGCGCCTCACGCGTAATGATCACGTCGTGAACATGGCTCTCGCGCAATCCAGCTCCCGAGATCCGTATGAACTTCGCGTTCTGCTGCAACTCCGTGATCGTTGCGCACCCGAGATATCCCATGCCCGAGCGCAAACCGCCGACGAGCTGATACACCATGCTCTCCAGCGGCCCGCGATGCGGAACGCGGCCTTCAATGCCCTCCGGCACGAACTTCGCGAGGCGATTGGACGAGCCGTTCTCCCGCGCCGTAAGGTTCGGCCGCTCCGTCGAGGCGTCTGCAATGTCGTCCTTGCCCTGAAAGTACCGCTCGCCAGAGCCCTGCGCCATCGCGCTCAACGAGCCCATGCCGCGATACGCCTTGAAGCTGCGGCCCTGATAGAGAATCGTCTCGCCCGGCGACTCATCCACGCCGGCGAACAGCGATCCCATCATCACCACCGAGGCTCCCGCCGCGATCGCCTTCGTCACGTCGCCCGAGTACTTGATGCCACCATCGGCGATGATCGGAATATTGTTCTCGCGCCCCGCGCGAAAGGCCTCAGAGATTGCCGTGATCTGCGGCATTCCCGCGCCCGTAACCATGCGCGTCGTACAGATCGAGCCCGGCCCGATGCCGACCTTCACCGCATCGGCTCCAGCCTTGATCAACGCCAGCGCGCCCTCGTAGGTCGCGATGTTTCCCGCCAGCACATCGAGCTCCGGAAACCTTCGCTTCACCTCGCGAATCGCCTCCAGCACACGCGACGAGTGTCCGTGCGCCGAATCGATCGCCAGCGCATCCACGCGAGCCCGCACCAGCTCTTCCGCGCGCTCCAGGAAGTCGCCCGTCGCGCCGATCGCTCCCGCAACGCGCAGTCGCCCCTGACAATCCTTCGACGCGTTCGGATACTTCAGCTTCTTCTGGATGTCCTTGACCGTGATCAGGCCCTTCAGCTCGTAGTCGTCGTTGACCACCAACAGCTTTTCCACGCGGTGCTTGTGCAGGATCAGCTCGGCCTGCTCCAGCGTCGTTCCCACCGCAACCGTGATCAGGTTCTCCTTAGTCATCACGTCAGAGATCGGAATGTCGGTTCGCGAGACGAACCGAAGATCGCGATTGGTCAGAATTCCGACCAGCTTCTTGTTCTTCGTCACCGGAACGCCCGAGATCTTGTAACGCCGCATCACCTCCAGCGCGTCCGCGATCGGATATTCCGGCTCAATCGTCACCGGATCGACGATCATGCCCGACTCCGAGCGCTTCACCTTGTCGATCTCGCCCGCCTGCTGCTCGATCGTCAGGTTGCGATGGACGACGCCCATGCCTCCCTGCTGCGCCATCGCAATGGCCAGACGTGACTCGGTCACAGTGTCCATCGCGGCCGAGAGCAGCGGCGTATTTAGGGTGATGTTTCGCGTAAGCTGCGTCTGCGTCGACACCTGAGTCGGAACGACTTCGCTGTAAGCAGGTACGAGGAGAACATCGTCGAAGGTAAGGGCTTCGGGGATCGGAAGATTAATCATTTGTCTTTGGTCCGCGGGATGGGCCTGAGGGAGGCGATTGCCGTTGGAGATTTAATATTCAATTGTATGAGAGTCACAGACGATGCAGCAAGGCGCCCACGTTGAGGCTCGGTGAATATTCGCGTCGCACGGCATGTAGCTGCGCACTTCGAGCGAATAGATCAGCAGCATCGGCGAAAACGCATACAGAACCACCCGTAGGCGCCGAATCGCGGACCGAGGACGCGGCGCGCAAGGAAGACCATCACTACCATGCTCAAGATGTTCATCAGGACGCTGAAGAGGCGAAGCCTCACCTGCGTGTCGCCCACCAGGTGCGCCCAGATCCACAGCAGAATCGAGAAGAGAGGAGGATGGACGTCACCGAGCGAAAAATGCAGCAGCTGGCAAAAAGGCAGACCAGCCTCATAGGCGCCGAGGAGGTCTCATCCAGCCAGAGTTCACGCGAGATCGATCCGCTGGATCGCCTGTGGAAGAACCTGTACCTGTTTCCTGCTCTGGTGGTAATTGCGAGCGCCTGCGCAAAGCTGGCGCTTCCCGGCTCGCATGGCACCCCGCATATTCGGTTCTTAACTGATCGGTGGCAGCATCTTACGTCAGGTTTCGCTGCGTAAATCAGAAATTTTTCGAATTCGGGACGCGGAAGGCTCCGGACCGAAGGTGACCCAGGATTGTCCTGCGGACGAAGTGGATGTATCATACGGTTTGCAGCGTTTTTTCCGTTGTCCCGCAAGAGGCCGTGAGTTCACCGGCAAAAGGACGGAAGAGATGAGTGGGCTACAGCCCACTTTTTATTTGCTCTGAAATATGCCCTCCGCGGAGCATCGCGAAGGAACGAACGCAAGCGGCAGGAAATCGAGTTATGGCGCTGAATCTGGACACAATACGGGCAACGGCGGACCGCGTGGCGGCCTCCCACCACCTTGAGGTGGTTGACCTGGAGTTCCAGGGTGGCGCGAAGTTCCGGACGCTCCGCGTCTTCATCGAAAAGAACGCTGAGGGGCGGGCAAAGCTCGCCGAGAAGGCCGCATCCGAAGGCGCGGAGGAAGAGCTCACGCTGCCGCAGGGAGTCCCCGTCGAGATGCTCTCCGGCGTAACCCACGAGGACTGCGCCACCTTCGCCCAGGACTTCGGAACCGTGCTGGACGTTGAAGACCTTATGCCCGGAGCCGAGTACACCCTTGAGGTCTCCTCGCCCGGCCTCGAGCGAAAGCTCTTCCGGCCGGAGGACTACACCCGGTTCACGGGAAGTCTGGTGAAGGTGCAGACCTTCACCCCGGTCAACAACAACCGCCACTGGCAGGGACGGCTGACGGGATTCGCGGGCAATGTTCTGACGCTGGATCTCTCTGCGGTCAAGCAGAAGGGCAAGGCGAAGAAGGCGGTGACGGCTCCCGTGGTCGAGATTCCGCTGGCAAATGTGGAGAAGGCGCAGCTGGTGGCGGAGTTCTAGCCCCGCTGTTTGCATCAGAAGAAAGTAAAGATCAAGTTCAAACGGCCCGGGGAGCATGAATCCACCGGGCAAATGAAGGACGAATGACGATGGCAAGCGCTTTGTATCAGTCGATTGAGATGTTGAGCCGCGATAAGGGTATCGAGCCGGGCGTTGTCGTTGGCGCCGTCGAGGACGCCATCGCGCTGGCGACGAGGAAGTACTACAAGACGCAGGAGAACATGCGCGCCGAGATGGACCGCGAGACCGGCGAGATCCGCGCCTACGTGTTCAAGACCGTCGTCGAAGGCCCCGATCAGCTCGAGGACGAGGTCAACCAGCTGACGCTGGATCAGGCCCGCGAGCTCGCCCCCGAGGTCGAGGTCGGCGGCGAGCTGCGCTTCTACAAGGACACCACGCCGCTCGGCCGCATCGCCGCCCAGATGGCCAAGCAGGTCATCTTCCAGAAGGTCCGCGAGGCCGAGCGCGACACTGTCTTCAACGAGTACAACCACCGCGCCGGAGAGGTCATCACCGCCACGGTCAAGCGCCTCGAGCCGATGGACGTGATCTTCGACATCGGCAAGGCCGAGGCCCGCATGCCGAAGCGCGAGCAGTCGCGCCTCGAACAATTCGCCGTCGGCGAGCGCGTCCGCGTCGTCCTGCTGCGCGTCGACCGCGCCGCCAAGGGACCGCAGGTCATCGTCTCCCGCGCCTCACCAGTACTCGTGCAGAACCTCTTCCAGAGCGAGGTCCCGGAGATCTACGACAACACCGTGACCATCAAGGCCATCGCCCGCGAGGCCGGCGAGCGTACTAAGATCGCCGTCCAGTCGCGCGACAAGGACGTCGATCCCGTCGGCGCCTGCGTCGGTATGAAGGGCATGCGCGTGCAGTCCATCATCCGTGAGCTGCGCGGCGAGAAGATCGACATCATCGAGTACTCCGACGAGATCACCACCTTCGCCGAGAAGGCCCTGCAGCCCGCCAAGGTCAGCCGCGTCTCCATCACTGACCTCGGTGAAAAGCAGCTCGAGGTCATCGTCGACGACACCCAGCTCTCGCTCGCTATCGGCAAGAAGGGCCAGAACGTCCGCCTCGCCGCCAAGCTGCTGCAGTGGAAGATCGACATCAAGAGCGAAGAGGAGAAGCGCCAGGAGGTCGAGCAGCAGATGCAGGCCATGGGCGGCGGACCCACCACGCCGATCGAGCAGGTCACAGAGCTGGGCGAGACGATCCTCGAGAAGCTGATCGCCGCCGGCATCACCACTGTCGAAGCACTCGCCGACATGACGCCCGAGCAACTCGAAGAGGTTCCCGGCATCGGAGAAAAGACAGTCGAGAAGATCTCCGTCGCCGTGCGCCACTACTTCGGGCAGTACGAAGAGGGCGAGGAGCGGCCCGCAACAGCAGTTGTTGCCGCTGCCGAAGCCGTCGGAGAGGAGGGCTCCATGGAGAAGACACCTGAGGAGATTCTTGCCGAGGAGGCCGGAAGCGGCCGCGCTCAGGAGGTTGGCGGACTCTCAGCCGAGGACATCGCAGAGGCTGAGGACCGCATCTCCGAAACCGACGCCTTTAGCGAGGCGGATGCTCGCGAGGAGCGGATCGAGCGGACCAACGATACGGTAGACACCCTGGTCGATGAGGCCCAGGAGGTCTCCGAAGAGGGCATCGATGACGGAAACGACCGTGGCTAGCCGCGGCAACCTGAAGTTGCTGCGTCACGGACGCAGCAATTTCGGGGATAATAGAGATAACAACCACTCCTACCTCGAAGAGGCCGATATGAGCAGCTAGGGCGCTAGGGAAGCGAAAAAGGGACGGATGAGCAAAGTTCGAATCAACGATCTGGCACGCGAGCTGGAAGTAAAGAGCAAGTCCATTCTGGACGCGCTGACGGCGGTCGGTGTCACCGAGAAGAAGACGCACTCCAGCTCGATCGAGGCCGACGAAGCGGAGAAGGTCCGCAGTTACCTCACCGGCGGATCACGCGGCGCGAGTGCGTCGAGGCCTGCGCCTGACAACAGGCCGAAGTTCGACCTGTCCAAGGTCTCGAAGCCCGGCGACGCGCTCAAGGCGATCCTCGAGCGCAAGCAGGCCGAGGCCGCAGCCAAATCCGCGCCTCCGGTGACCCCTCGCCCAGCAGTGGTGGTTCCACCCGCGGCGCACGTCGTCGCTCCTGCTGCTGCTACTGCACCGAAGCCGACCCTGCCGAACGTGTCTGCCGCCGCGGCGACCACGCCCGCGCAGCCAGCCGCCCCGCAGGGCCCGCGCAGGATTGTCCCGCAGCCCCGTCAGGCAGCCAACATCGTGGCTCCCGCGCCCGCGCCGGCCATCGCAAGCAAGCCTCCGGCCGGTCCCGTGATCGCGCGCCCACCCGTGACCGCTGCTCCCGCCGCCCACGCATCGGCCCCGCACGCCGCACCGGCTCCGCATGCCGCACCGGAACGCCCTGTCGTCGCCGTACCGCCGGCAGCAGTGGCGCCGAAGCCTGCGCAAGCCACTCCTCCAGCCGCCCCCATAGCTGCCGCTCCGGCCACTCCGGCTCCAGCCGCTCCGGCTCCGGCCGCAGCCGCTTCACCCGCCCTGGCGCCTGTCGAGATACCCGCCGCCGAGACGCCAGCCGCTCCGGCAGCAGAGGCTCCCGCTCCGGCGACCCCAGCCGCGCCTGCCACACCGGTGCGCAGGGTCATCATGCCGCAGACCGGCCCGCGCCCCATCTACACCGCCCCGGCCCCCGCTCCAGGATCTCCGCCGCGCAACCGTCCCATCTTCGAGCGGCCTCGTCCGCAGGCCCCCGGAGCACCGGGCTCGCGTCCTCCCCTGCCTCCCGGAGCCCGCCGCCCCATGCACCCAACGCGCACCTTCCCCGGCGGCCCAGGCGGTCCCGGCGGAGCGCCCGGACGCCCCGGCTTTGCTCCGGGCGCACGTCCCGGCTTCGGCGCACGACCCGGCTTCGGCCCACGGCCCGGCGGAGCACCAGGTGCCGGCGGTCTTCTGCCCGGCCCCGGTGAGGTCCCCGGCGGACGCCCCGTAGGCCGTCCTGCTGCACGTCGCGGCGGACAGCGCTACGAGAAGACCAAAGAAGGCCCGATGAAGGGCTTCGCCCCGCCGCCGCGTTTCGGCGGAGCGCAGATCCCCCACGAGCCGCTGCCGATCACCCGCACCATCACGGTGACCGAAGGCATCAGCGTCAAGGACCTCGCCGAGAAGCTCGACATCCGCGGCAAGGACCTTATCGCCACCCTGCTCATGCGCGGCGTCTTCGTCACCGTCAACCAGTCGCTCGAGGGCGAGCTGGTCAAGGACGTCGCCCGCCAGTTCGGCGCCGACGCCAACATCATCTCCGTTGAAGAGCAACTGGAGAACGAGGCCATCGAGGGCTTCCTCGAGGACACGACCGGCATGACCGAGATCGTGCGCTCGCCCGTCGTCACCGTCATGGGCCACGTCGATCACGGAAAGACCTCGCTGCTCGACGCCATCCGTCAGACCGACGTCGCCGCAGGCGAGGCCGGCGGAATCACCCAGCACATCGGCGCCTACAAGGTCCACGTCACCAAGCCCGACTCACCGGCCTTCGGTCGCCAGATCGTCTTCCTCGACACCCCGGGTCACGAGGCCTTCACCCGCATGCGTGCCCGCGGCGCCAAGGTCACCGACATCGTCGTCATCGTCGTCGCTGCCGATGATGGCGTCATGCCGCAGACCCTTGAGGCCATCGACCACGCCAAGGCCGCCAACGTGCCCATCATCGTGGCCATCAACAAGATCGACAAGCCGGAGGCCAACCCCGACCGCATCAAGGGGCAGCTTGGCGAGCGTGGATTACTGCTTACCGGTTGGGGCGGCAACGTAGAGCACGTCGAGGTTTCAGCGAAGAAGCGCATGAATCTCGATGCGTTGGAGGAGATGATCTGCTATGTCGCAGACACCAACGAGCAGAAGGCGCAGCCCGACCGTCCCGCCGTCGGAACCGTCATCGAAGCCAAGCTCGATCGCGGTCGCGGCGTTGTAGCCAGCATCCTGGTGCAGAACGGTACACTCCGCATCGGCGACAGCTACATCGTCGGCAACACCTTCGGTAAGGTTCGCGCCATGTTCGACGACCGTGGCCGCGCTATCACCGAGGCCGGACCTTCAACGCCGGTCGAGATCCTCGGTCTCGAGTCGATCCCGGATGCAGGCGATACCTTCCTCGTCATGGCCGACCGCGACCGCGCCAAGGATATTGCGCGCTACCGGACCATGAAGGAGCGCGAGGCGCAGCTCGCCAAGAGCTCCCGCGTCTCGCTCGAAGGACTCGCCGAGCAGATCAAGCAGGCCGGCATGAAGGACCTCAACCTCATCCTCAAGGGCGACGTGCAAGGCTCGGTCGAAGTCCTCGCCGACTCGCTCGAGAAGATGTCCACCGAGAAGGTTCGCGTCCGCGTCCTCCGCGCAGGCGTCGGCGCCATTACCGAATCCGACGTCCTGCTGGCCTCGGCCTCGAACGCCGTCGTCATCGGCTTCAACGTGCGGCCTGATCGCAAGGCCGCCGAGATCGCCGAGCGCGAGAACGTCGAGATCCGCATCCACTCCATCATCTACGAGCTGCAGGACGAGATCACCAAGGCGATGTACGGTCTCCTCGAGCCCGTCTTCAAGGAGAACTACCTCGGCCGCGCCGAAGTCCTCAACGTCTTCAAGATCACCAAGGTCGGCCAGATCGCCGGCTGCGTGGTCCGCGACGGCCTCATTCGCCGCGACGCGCAGGTCAAGGTGATGCGCAACGGCGACGAAATCTGGAAGGGCAAGATCGCCTCGCTCAAGCGCTTCAAGGACGACGTCTCCGAAGTCCGCCAGGGCGTCGAGTGCGGCATCGACCTCGGCAACTTCAAGGACATCCAGATCGGCGACTTCATCGAAGCCTTCACCACCGAGAAGCTGGCCGCCGAACTCGGCCAGACCGCCGCAGAGCGCAAGGCGGCAGCAGCCGAATCCGTCAACGCATAAAGCACACTTCAACAAACAAGAAGGTCGGGAGCAATCCCGGCCTTCACTTTTTGTGGCGTTACAAGTGTGCTGAAGCATCTTGACAAAACCATAACCATACGGTTATGGTTTTGTCCGTGAAGCCCGCCAATGCCAATCACGTGTTCCGCGCTCTCGCCGATCCAACGCGCCGGGCCATCTTCGAGGAGCTGACCCGGCAGGGCGAACAGACCGTCCACGCATTGACTCGCTATGCGGGCGTCTCCCAGCCCGCGGTGTCCAAGCACCTGACGGTGCTGACGAGGGCAAAGCTGGTACGGCATCGCCGCGAGGGACGCGAAACTCACTATCGCGCGCAGCCCCATGCGCTGGCGCCGATGGTGGACTGGCTGCGTCACTACGGTGCGTTCTGGCGCGAGCGGTTTGACAAGCTTGAGGCACTCTTGGAAAGGATGGAGCCATGAGCATTGCAACTGAGAAGAGCAATCCAGCAGAGGGTACCCGTACCCTTGTAATTGAGAGGGTATTTCCGCACTCGCCGGAAAAGGTGTGGCGTGCGCTCACGGAGAGCCCGCTCATCGCGCAATGGCTGATGAACAACGATTTCGAGCCGGTGGCCGGGCGGAAATTCCAATTCCGGGCCGATCCCGTGCCGAACTGGGATGGCGTAATCGACTGCGAAGTGCTGATCGTCGAGCCCTTAAAACAGCTCTCCTATAGCTGGAGTTCTCTGGGGCTTGACTCCGTTGTGCTCTTCACGTTGACTCCGGCGGAGGGCGGCACCCACGTTCGCATGGAGCAGTCCGGCTTCCGTCCCGATCAGCAGCAAGCTTACGGCGGCGCAAAATACGGCTGGCAGCGCTTCTTCGACAGCCTGGAGCGGGTACTCGGCGGAGGTGTGGCATGAACGCATCCGATAGCATGATGGACTCCTACAGTAGCATGACGGGCTCCTACAGGATGAAGGCCGCTGGCAAGATGAAGGCCTCCGGGTGGCTGGTCGCCGGCTTCTGGATCTCCACGGTGCTCTTCGCGCTCCAGATGAGCTTCACCGCCTACGCCCAGCTGCGTCTCCCCCAGGTGGCCCAGGTTTTCGCCCACCTCGGCTTCCCCGCCTATTTCCGCATTGAGCTCTCGTGGGCCAAGCTGGCGGGCTTGGCCGCACTGCTCGTCCCCATGGTCCCCGCGCGGCTCAAGGAGTGGGCCTACGCCGGCTTCGCCATCACGCTCGTCTCGGCGCTGATCGCGCACCTCGCCGTCGGCGATGGAGTCGAGGCGTGGAGCTGGTCGGTGGGGACTGGGGTTCTCTGGGGCGCGTCGTACTTCTTCTGGCGCCGCCTGCAGGCCACGCCGGCGAGCGCCTGACCGCAGATCGTAGGAGTGAAGTTTCCGAACCACCACGACGTACGCTTCTGCGACGGACTAGCCCGCGGTTATTTGGCAGGGGCGGCTCCGTACTGAACCCATAGCAGATCGCCTTTCTTGTATGAAGAGAAATCGCTCGAAACGACCCAATATTGCAGACCGAAGTTGTCCGTGTATATGTCGCAGGTAACGTTTATCTCAGACACACTTCCATAGGAGTGAGAAAAGGCATCAGGAAACCTTCGATGTCCTAGAGAAACTCTGCGCTTTGGTGTAATGACGATCGTCTTGAGACGGTCATTTCGAGGACCGTGAGAGCAAGCGACAGGATCATCAGTGCATGAATACAGGACACCAATTTTCCAGTCCTTCAACTCCAGACCTTGGTCTGAGCCAAAGACCTGAACTACTTGCTTAGCGTCCGATTGATCTGGGCGCAAGGGAGCGAGATAGTGGACGTAGAATCTCAGGCCTTCGATCTCGTTGGGATAGGGGTTGGGTATGTTTGCGCGGAGATCGCATGTAAGAAGCAGCCCCAGAAGAAGGACTACGACGCGGGTTAGCAAGGGCTACCTCCAAAGCACGATTCTAGCCTCGAATTGGCAACCCGACCGAAGATCAAACCCTATGTCCGGAAAGTCGGCTTTCTATGAGCAGGTCATTTAGGTCAAGGGGTTTTCTGTTTTTCTTTCCTAAGCGTTTTAGTCTCTCTTGTTGTTCTGTTTTGGTTGTTCCGCATGTTGTTCTCCACCGTGTTTCTATTCGCACTTTGAGTGAGCCGCTCGTGGCTCTGTGTCGGTTGGGGTCAGAAGGAGAAGTCGATGCTGCCAGTTTTCGGTCGGCCTCGTTCAGGGCCCAACCAGACACGCAGTCATCGGGGAGCGGGGAGTCGCAACAATTAGACATGATCTCCTTCCTCAGGCTGCTACTGCATAGAACGGGATGTATGGCTCCTGGGTGATCCAGATGCGATGAAGCAGTACTGCCAGCTTGCGAGCGACGGCGACGATGGCCCGATTACGGGACTGCTTGCCTCCGCGCGAGGCCAGGTGCAGACCCCACTGTCGTAAGGTGGAATCTCTCCCATGCGGACCGAGCACATGGTTGGCACACTCGACCAGCAGAGTACGTAAGTAGATGTTGCCAGCCTTGGTGATGCCGAGCTGCGGGTCGCGATCCCCGGACTGACTGCGTTTTGGGCGCAGACCGAGGTAGCAGCCGACATCGCGACTTCGCTGGAAACGTTCCTTGCTGCCCAGCGTCAGGACGTAAGTCAGGGCCGTGAGCTGCCCGACACCGTAGACCTGGATCAGCGCTTGTGTCTCTGAATACTCCGTCTCCGTGAGTCGCCTGATCAGCCGGTCGTAGTGCTTGATCTTCTTCGTCATCTCCGCGATCTGCTCGAGCACCGGACCGAGCGGCTGAACAAGACCACGCGGAAGCACGGCCAAACTCCGCTTGGCGAAGCACAAGGTGGACGAGGCCGGAAGTCGGTAGCCGCAAGGCTTGGCCAATCCACGCACCGCGTTCACTGCTGCTGTCCGCAGACGAACGATCAGGTTGCGGGCGCGGATCAACGTCAGTGCCTCCTGCTAAGCGACCGTACGGTGGGCAATCGGACGCAGAATCTTCGGATCGAGCCGCGCGTATCGAGCCAGCTTCTCCGCATCCACCTGATCGCTCTTCCGATCGCTGTGCGAGATCGCACACAGTTCGCGCACGTTCGCTACGATCACTTCGTGACCCAGTTCCTGAAGCTGCTCGCTGATCCAGATCGAGTGCGTGCCCGCTTCCATCGCGATCCGCACCCGAGGCAGATCGGTAAACCACTTCTCGACTCCCGATGGACTGGTACGAAACCGGCCCCGGCCCACTACTTCTCCATCTTCGTTGAGCGTGCAGTAATGGCTCCAGACATCCCCAAGATCGATCCCGATCGTCATCCCGACCCTGGAGCTGCTGCGTGATACTTCCGTGATTAGGTGCTGCGCAGGATTTTTCATGGGCAATAGTCTCTCCGATTCGCTAGACCTGCTCATCCCATTTATCGGCAACTTCAGTTATTCACTCCGAACTGATTCACTACTCGACGTTGGCGGAAGTTGCGGGTTTACGCGGAGCGCAACTAAATTAGCTGCGAGAGTTGGAGCGATACATGAAAAGGACCGTCACGGTGGAATCTGCCTCTGCATTCATCGACGCGAAGATCAACGAGCTTGGGGACTGGCGCGGGAAGATGCTCGCGAAGGTGCGCGAGATCATCCACAAGGCAGACCCTGAACGGGAGAGACGTACAAGAGCGTCGTCAAGCTAACATTTGCCAAGGGAGCTGCGTTGGAGGACCCTTCAGGCCTATTCAACTCCAGTCTCGACGGGAATGTCAGGCGCGCCATCGACATCCACGAAGGCGACAAGGTCGATGAGGCGGCCTTGAAGGAACTCAACCGCGCTGCGGTGGCGCTCAATCTCAAGGCCAAGAACAAGCCGAATCCCCAGCGAGCGAGCAGCAAGCGGGCCGACTAGCTTCGTCGCGATATTAGCTTTTACAAAAACTCGAAAGCCGCTTTCCACAGCCCAATCCTTGACACGCCTGATATTCTTAAGCAGTGGAAGCAAAGCCCGGCAAGCCGCCGGGCCTTCGCATTTAATCCAGGTTGACTTGACACAGAAGTACCCAGTCATCTCTCCTGTTTTGAAGACCTTGCACACTTAAGTACGGGGGAGGGGTCATGCAGTCATCAATCACCGAGGAAGCCAAGACGATGGACCTCGCAGCCATCCAGGCCGCCCTCCGCGAACATAAATTCGACGGCTGGCTCTTCTACGACCACCACTACCGCGACCCGCTCGCCTACCGTATCCTCGGCCTCGGCGAAGGCCTCCATGTCACCCGTCGATGGTTCTACTTCATCCCCGCCACTGGCGAGCCGAAGAAGCTCGTCCACCGGATCGAGTCCGGACGTCTCGATCCCCTGCCCGGCACGAAGGCCGTCTACTCCTCCTGGCAGGAGCTGGAGTCGCAGGTCAGAACCCTGACCGCCGGGGCGACGAAGATCGCCATGCAGTACTCCCCCCGCAACGCCATCATGTACGTCTCGATGGTCGATGCCGGGACGGTCGAGATGCTCCGCGCGCTCGGCAAGGAGATCGTCAGCTCCGCCGACCTGGTGAGCCTCTTCGAGGCCGTGCTGAACGACGACCAGATCGCGACCCACTACGTCGCCCAGCAGAAGATCGACGCCGTCCTCGCCGCTGGCTGGCAGGAGATCGGCCGCCGCACCCTCTCCGGCGGCACCCACGAGTTCGCCATGGTCGAGTTTCTCTCCGAGGGCATGGCCCGCGAGGGTCTGGTCTGGGAGCACGGCCCCAACGTCAGCTGCGGAGCCAACTCCGCCGACTCGCACTACGAGCCGACCGTCGCCAGCTCGAAGCCCATCCGCAAAGGTGACTTCGTCCTGATCGACATCTGGGGAAAGCTCAACCGCCCCGACGCCTGCTACTACGACATCACCTGGACTGGCGTCGTCGACCGCGAGCCGACCGCTCGCGAGCAGATGATCTTCGAAACGGTGCGCAACGCTCGCGACGCCGCGGTAAAGGCCGTCAAGGACGCCTTCACGTCGAATCAACCCATCGCCGGCTGGCAGGCCGACGACGCCGCGCGCGGAGTCATCGCCCAGGCCGGCCTGAAGGACTGGTTTACCCACCGCACCGGCCACAACATCGGCCCCGTACTCCACGGCAACGGAGCAAATCTCGACAACCTCGAGACCCACGACGAACGGCTGATCCTGCCCAAGACCTGCTTCTCCGTCGAACCGGGACTCTACTTCCCCGGCGAGTTCGGAGTGCGCAGCGAGGTCGACATGATCGCGCTGCCGGGCAAGGCCGAGGTCACGGGACGCATCCAGACCGAGCTGGTGCGCATATAAGCAAGATAGTCTCGCGAATTCCGCGCTGCTATGATGGATTGAGATGACGACGAATGTTCAGGCGCAGGCCAGACCCGCGCAGAAGACGACCACTCTGCCGCCAGCGCTGATTCTGATCGCAGGCTGGCTGATCCCCGGAGCCGGGCACCTGCTGCTCGGCAAATGGGTGCGGGGGACGCTGTTGTTCGTCTCGATCGTGGCAATGTTCGCAATCGGCCTCGCGCTGAAGGGCAAGGTCTACGGCCCCAACACGGCTGAGTTGCTGGACATGCTCAACTTCGCCGGGGACCTGGGTGCCGGCCTCCTCTACGTCGCCGCCCGCGTCTTCGACCTGGGCCAGGCGACGGTGCAGATCGCGGTCGCGGACTACGGAACGAAGTTCATCGTAGTCTCAGGCCTGCTGAACATCATCGCCGCGGTGGACGCGCACTCGCTGGCGACGGGAAGGAAGGCATCGTGACGATCTCGCACTTTGGAGCGGTGCTGCTCTTCTCGCTGTTCACCTCAGTCGTCTTCGGGATCACGATGCGGTCGGAGCCAAGGATGATGATCCGGTTTGGTGCATTCTGCTTTGCGCTCTTCGTCGGGGGGACGATCGTCGCAAGCTGGCTGATGTGGCTGATCAAGCACTGAAGCGGTAACGTAGGAGCAGAAGGCCCTGTTCGTTGCACGGCGATAGCCATGTTGCTGAAAACATAGTGGCTTTTCCGGTTCCTCGATGACAGGTTTGGGTGATTGACCGCTCCGAGGCCTAGGATGCCTCATAGTGCAGGAGGGAGAAACCCTGCATGACAACAGTCGAAGGAGCGCACAGACCGCACAAAACAGCGGCAGGCGCTGGCGATTGTGGTGAATCGACCGTTAAAAACCAATGGCTAACGACCTTCGTGCGGGTATCCTACCTAGTACCTCCCCACGGTGATCGATGAGCTTAAGAAGAGCGGAAAGCGAAAACGCGAGACTGTGGGCGTTGTGGGTGCGTGACCTGCTGGACTCGAATCCCGAGCCGGAGTGCGAGGAACTAACGCAGCTCTCGGCTGGGCTGTGTGGGACGCCTCTTGGATTGGTGACTCTGCTCGATGAGCGCCAGCAATGGTTTCGGGCCTCAGAGACTCTGAAGCTGGGCGATACACCGCGCGAGGCGGCCTTCTGCGCGCACGCGGTCCGGCAAGAGGGCCTCTTCGTCGTAAAAGATTCCCTGCTGGATGCGCGGTTCGGAAGCAATCCCCTGGTGACAGCCGATCCGCCGATACGCTTCTTCGCAGGCACGGTGCTGTCGACTCCAGACGGACACATCCTCGGGACACTGTGCGTGCTCGATATGACTCCCCGAATTCTGAGCCAGGAGCAGGCACAGGCGCTGGAAATTCTGGCAAGGCAGGTGAGCGCGAGGCTGGAGCTGCGAATGCAGCGCAAAGCTCTCGAACAGGCGCTGAGCGACAAGGAGAAGGCGACGGGCGCACTTCGGGTCAGCGAGGAGCTTTTTCGGGCGTTCATGAATGCGAGCCCTTTCCTGAGCTACATCAAGGACGCGGCGGGAAGGCTACTGTTCTACAACCGGGCCTTTGCACAGCGATTCGGAGTAAGCGAATATGCCTGGCTGGGGCGAACGGATGAGCAGCTGTGGTCGCGCAGGCTTTCGAAGTCTGTCCGGACGCATGACCTTGAGGTCATGGCCGGCGGCCGGATGGTGGAGACGGAAGAGCACATTCGCGGAACCGATGGAACGATCAGCTCGTTGAGGTCTTTCAAGTTTCCGTGTCATGACTCGGCCGGCAATGTGCTGCTGGCCGGCGTCGCCGTGGACATCTCAGAGGAGGTGGCGCATAAGGCAGAGCTCGAGCGCTACCATCGCGAGTTGGAAGAGGCGAACGATCAGCTTCGAAGGCTGGCCGTGACGGATGAGTTGACCGGCCTACGCAATCGCAGAGCCTTCGAAGAGCGGCTGGTGATGGAGTTCTCCATGGCGCGGCGGCGCAAGCGTGAGCTCGCAGTGCTGCTGATCGACGTCGATAACTTCAAGTTGATCAACGATCGCTACGGTCATGCTGCGGGAGATGAGGTTCTGCGCCGACTGGGAATGATTCTGCGCACAACGGTGCGGCTACCCGACCTTCCGGCTCGGTATGGCGGTGAAGAGTTTGTGGTGCTGCTGCCCGAGAGCGGTGAAGAGAGCGCGATGGGGCTGGCTCGTCGAGTAATGGCTCGTGTGGCCGCAGAAGAGTGGGAGAACGAGCCGGTAACGATCAGCATGGGAATGGCCGCCATGAACGAGTCGTTGGTGAACGGATACCAGCTGGTGGAACTGGCCGATGAGGCTCTATACGCGGCCAAGCGCGCGGGGAAGAATCGCGTGATGGTGCACAGCGGCTGAGGCTTCAGAGTCTCGCAGCTAAATCTTTGCCAGGCGATCGAGATAGGCGGCAAGCACGTCGCGGCGCAGGGTGTAGTTGACGAATTTGCCCGCGCGCTCCGATTCAATCAGCCCTGCGTTCTCGAGCTCCTTCATGTGATGGGAGAGAGTGGCTGCGGTGACGGGAACAGAGTCACGGATATCACCGCAGGCGCAGCAGTTGCCTGCACTACCAAGCTTCTCGAGAATCTCGTAACGACGCGGGTCTGCAAGGGCCCGGGAGATGAGGTGAAACTGGCGGTCTGGAAGCGAGATCTTCTTGGTGGCAGCCATCAGGATTCTTACTTTACTGGATTCCGGAGTACTGTGTGAGTCGCAATTGCAAAGGAAGAGGAAAGGCGCACCCGATGAGGATGCGCCTTTTCGGTGCTCAACTGACTGAGGTGGGGCTTACTCCTTGCCTTCACCCTCGGCGGCCGGCGGGTTCTGCTCTTCGAGCTGCTTCTGGAGCTCCTCACGCTTCTTGGCGCGGGCCTCGGCGCGCTTCTGTGCTTTCTCGTTCAACTCCTGCTCGGCGCCGATGAGTTCGATGAAGGCCATCTCGGCGGCATCGCCCTTGCGGGCGCCCGTGCGAGTGACGCGGGTGTAGCCGCCATTGCGCGAGCCGTAGCGCGGGGCTACCACCGCGAAGAGGCGGTCGACCGATTCGTTGGTGAGCAGGTAGGCCGCGGCCTGACGGCGGGCATGCACATCGCCGCGCTTGCCGAGTGTGATCATCCGCTCGACCAGAGGCTTGGAGGCCTTGGCCTTGGTGATGGTAGTCTCGATGCGGTCCATCGTAATGATGGAGGTGACGAGGTTACGCAGAGTAGCGCGACGGTGGCTGGTGTTACGTCCTAGTTTGAATCCTGCATTACGATGGCGCATGTTTGATCTCCTTCGGCTTGGGCTTCTGCCCAGCCGGATTGTTTCGGTGTTGCGTCTTTAAGGGAGGGAGCAGAGACTTGCTATTCCCTACTCCCTGTTCCCTGTTTTTAGAAGGTCTCCGAGTCAGCGGGGATGTGGAGGTCTTCGTCCTCGTCCTCATCATCCTCGTCGTCGAAGCGGCCGAAGCTGGCGGCGAGAGTGGCCGCCGGAAGCACGGAGGTGGGTCCGGGCTGCGGGTTGCCGTTCTCGTCGATCTTCATGCCGAGCGACAGGCCCATCTGCGCGAGGATCTCCTTGATCTCGTTCAGGGACTTGCGACCGAAGTTCTTGGTCTTGAGCATCTCGGCCTCGGTCTTCTGAATCAGCTCACCGATGGTCGCGATGTTCGCGTTCTTGAGGCAGTTGTAGCTGCGTACCGAGAGCTCAAGCTCTTCAACGGAGCGATTGAGATTCTCGTTGCGGATCGCCGGGCCGTCGTGTGCGCCGTCGGAGCCAGCCTCCATCTCCTCTTCGAAGTTGATGAAGATGGTCATGTGATCCTTGAGCAGCTTCGCCGAGAGACCGAGCGCATCAGCAGGCGAGACGGTGCCGTTGGTCCAGATCTCGAGAGTCAGCTTGTCGTAGTCGGTGATCTGACCGAGACGAGCGGCCTCGACGAGGTAGTTGACCTTGCGGACGGGCGAGTGGACGCTGTCGACCGGGATGAAGCCGAGGCCGAGGTCGGCGTCGAAGTTCTTGTCGGCCGAGATGTATCCGCGACCGCGCTTCAGGCGCATCTCCATGTCGATCTTGCCGCCCTCGGAGACGGTGCAGATGTAGACGTCCTTGTCGAGGATCTCGACGTCGCCGTCGGCCTCGATGGAGCCGGAGGTGACGACGCCGGCTGCGTCGGAGCGCAGGTAGAGGGCCTTGGGGCCGTCGCCGTTCAGCTTGAACGGAATCTGCTTGAGGTTGAGGATGATGTCGGTCGCGTCTTCAACGACGCCGGCGATGGACTGGAACTCGTGCAGCACGCCCTCGATACGGACCGCGGTGACGGCCGCTCCCTCGATGGAGGAGAGCAGGGTGCGGCGAAGAGCGTTGCCGATGGTTGTGCCGAAGCCGCGCTCAAAGGGCTGCGCGCTGAACTTGCCGTACTTTTCGGTGAGAGACTCGCTGTCGACTGCGAGACGCTTGGGCTTCTGGAATCCTCTCCAAAGCATGTGGTTTTCTCCTTTGCCGTCCTAGCCGCGAAGCACTCTGCGGACTGGCGGGTGATGCGGTTGCGTATTCGGTTGTGGTGTTCGTTGCGGGACTTACGGAACGCAACGTTGCTGCCGGCCTCGTGAGAGACCGGCAGCGAAGCCTGATTACTTGCTGTAAAGTTCGACGATCAGCTGCTCGTTGACCGGCAGGTTGACGTCCTCGCGCTTCGGCAGGGAGAGAACCTTGCCGGAGAGGTTGTCGCGGTTGATGTCGAGCCAGGTGACGGCGCGCTGACCGCTGGCGAAGTCCTTCGCGGTCTCGAGGATCGGGATCGACTTCGAGCCCTCGCGGATCGCGATCTCGTCGCCGACCTTGCACTGGAATGACGGAATGTTGACCTTGCGGCCGTTGACCTGTACGTGGCCGTGGCGGACGAGCTGGCGGGCCTGACGGCGGCTCAGCGCGAAGCCGAGGCGGTAGGCGACGTTGTCCAGGCGAGTCTCAAGCTGCTGTAACAGGAGCTCGCCAGTGACGCCGGTCTTGTTCGAGGCCTTCTCGTAGTAGGCGCGGAACTGGGTCTCAAGGGTGAAGTAGATACGCTTGGCCTTCTGCTTCTCACGCAGCTGCAGGCCGTAGCCAACAACCTTCTTCTGCTTCTTGGACTGGCCGTGCTGGCCTGGGGGGAAGTTGCGCTTCTCGACGGGGCACTTCTCAGAGAAACACTTCGCGCCCTTGAGGAAGAGCTTCGTTCCGTCGCGGCGGCAGAGGCGGCAGACGGGTCCGGTATAACGTGCCATAACTTTCTTATCTCCTGACTTCGGGTGTCGATCGCTTTACGCGCTGGCTGCGCTTCATCACGATCCGGTTTCTAGTTGCAGGTTGCAGGTTGTCAATTGCCCAGTTGCTTGATCACAACCTGCAACTGACAACCTGCATCTCGTTCTTATACGCGCCGGCGCTTCGGAGGACGGCAGCCGTTATGCGGGATCGGCGTGACGTCACGGATCGAGCGAACCTCGATGCCGGCCGAGGCGAGTGCGCGGATGGCAGACTCACGACCCGAGCCGGGGCCCGAGACGCGAACATCGACCGAACGGAGACCATGCTCGCGGGCGGCGTTGGCGGCGCCAACGGCAGCCTGCTGCGCGGCGAACGGGGTTCCCTTGCGGGAGCCGCGGAAGCCGAGCGAGCCGGAGCTCTTCCAGCTGAGCGTGTTGCCCGTCTGGTCGGTGATGGTGACGATGGTGTTGTTGAAGGAAGCCTGGATGAACACCAGACCAAACGGAACGTTCTTCCGCTCGCGCTTCTTGAACTTCTTGCCCTTACCGGCCTTGGCGCCGGCAGCCTTCTGCTGTGTCTTCGCCATGGCTTACTTCGTCGCTTTCTTCTTACCGGCGACTGTTCCCTTGCGAGGACCTTTGCGGGTACGAGCGTTAGTGTGGGTGCGCTGGCCGCGAACAGGAAGCGAGCGGCGGTGGCGGAGACCACGGTAGGACTGGATTTCGATCAGGCGCTTGATGTTGAGCGAGACATCCTTGCGGAGGTCGCCTTCGATCTGGCCTTCCTGCTCGATGACGTGACGGATGCGGTTCAGCTGATCCTCGTCGAGCGTTGCGATCTTGGCAAACGGATCGACATCCGCCTTGGCCAGGATCTTCGCAGCGCGTGAGTCGCCGATGCCGAAGATGTAGGTGAGTCCGATGCGTACCTGCTTGTTATTGGGTACGTCGACTCCAGCAATACGTGCCATTGGGGTCCTTGTCGTTGGGCTCCGGAGGCTTCGCCACGGAGCGGGGCTGATGTTTGCGGCTGGTGTCCGCGGGGTTCATCGCACGCCTTGACTTCGGCGAACTAGCCCAGCGGGGCCGGATTGAAGGAAGCGTTGCCGCTTCCAGGTTGCTTATCCCTGACGCTGCTTGTGCTTGGCGTTCTCGCAGATAACGCGAACGACGCCGCGGCGGTGGATCACCTTGCACTTGTCGCAGATCTTCTTTACTGACGCACGGACCTTCATTACTTCTCCTAAAACAGCCGTTAGCTTTTAGCTGGAAGCCATCGCTACGAGCGTGATTGCCTGGTTCTGATTGTTCCAGCTAAAAGCTTAAGAGCTGGAAGCTGCTATTCGCCTACTTGTAGCGGTAGACGATACGACCGCGGTTGAGATCGTACGGGCTGAGCTCAATCGCGACACGGTCGCCGGGGAGGATGCGGATGAAATTTTTGCGCATACGTCCAGAGACGTGTGCCAAGGCCTGGTGCTTGTTCTCAAGCTCGACCTTGAACATCGCGTTGGGCAGGGTCTCGACGACCGTTGCCATTACCTCAATTGCATCTTCCTTCGACAAACGCTCTCCTTCGGAGATCTTCGGGTTACTCCCTTTGTCTCCGCAAACCTGTACTGGATGCCTTGGCCCCGCAACCCCAGTCCGGCCACTCCAGGAGTGACTGGAATCATTGGCGTGCGCACGTTCAGCACGCAGCATCTCTTATGATACCCCAATTTAGGCCGTTTCTCCTACCCAGAAGTGAATTTCTGCCGGCATGGAGCCTCTACAGAGTCAAAACGAGAGGGCCGTCCTTGGTAATGGCCACCGTGTGCTCAAAATGCGCGCTGTAGCTGCCGTCCACCGTAACGGCAGTCCAGCCGTCCTTCAGAACCTTTACCTCCGGCTTTCCGGCGTTAATCATCGGCTCGATCGCCAAAACCATTCCGGGCTTGAGACGTGGACCCTTGCCTCGGGTGCCGAAGTTAGGAACCTGCGGATCCTCGTGCATGCTGCGCCCGATGCCATGGCCGACGAACTCACGGACGACCCCGAAGCCCTCGGCCTCGCACATCTCCTGGACGCTGGCGGAGATGTCGAAGAGCCTCCCGCCGACCTGGCACTGCTCGATGGCCGCCTCAAGGGAGGCTTTGGTCACGTCGAGGAGCTTCTTAGTCTGCGGCGTGGGCGTGCCGATCGCGTAGGTGACGGCAGCATCGGAGTAAAAGCCGTCGATGATCACCCCACAGTCGATCGAAAGAATGTCTCCGTCCTTCAGGATGCGTTTCGCGTTCGGCATGCCGTGGACGACCTCGTCGTTGATCGAGGTGCAGAGAGCAGAGGGAAAGCCGTGGTAGCCCTTGAAGGCAGCCTTGGCGCCGAGCTCGGCGATCTTCGCGACAGCGATCTCCTCGAGGTCCATCGTCGAGGCGCCGGCCTTGACGTGAGGCGCGATCGCGTTGTGGACCTTGCGAAGGGCAATCCCGGAGACCCGCATCTTTTCGATCTCCTGAGGGGTTTTGATCATGATCGCCATCGCACCTATGCTCCCGCCTGGCGGAGCTCTTTGAGGGCCGACTCGATTGCAGCAGTAACCTGCTCGACCGGCTGGTCGCCATCAACGTCACGGAACCGGCCCTGCCGGCAGTAATGCTCGATCACCGGAGCGGTCAGGGAGTTGTAGGCCTTCATGCGCTCGGTAAAGGCAGCTTCGGTATCGTCGGAGCGATGCTGAAGCTGGCTGCCATCGAAGTCGCAGACACCTTCGCGCTTGGGTGGCTTCGAATAGATGTTGTAGATATGCTTGCAAACCGGGCAGATGCGGCGGCCGGTGATGCGGCGGAGGAGCTCCTGCTCATCGACCCGGATGTTGATGGCGACGAGGGGAAGGACTTCACCACCCGGACGCTCCACGGCTGTTGAGGAGAGGTGGGCGTCGAGCCACTCCGCTTGGCCGAGGGTGCGAGGATAGCCGTCGAGGATGTATCCATGCTCGACATCGGGCTGGGTGAGCCGTGCCCCGACCATGTCGTTGACGATCTCGTCGGGAACGAGCTGGCCCTGGTCCATCAGACCTTTTGCTGCCTTGCCGAGCTCCGTTCCACGAGCGATGTTGTCGCGGAGAATGTCCCCGGTGGATATCTGCGGGATGCGGTAGTCGGCCATCAGGCTCTGGGCCTGGGTTCCCTTGCCGACGCCGGGAGCTCCCAGAAGAAGGACCGGCCCGGGCAGAAAGTCGTCTGCCAAGGCCGGTGTATGTGCTGCGGATTCCGATGTCAACGTTGCCACTTTCCTACCAGCTCTTGCGCCCGCGGATACGGCCGCTCTTGGGAGTGAAGCCGTCGTAGTGGCGCATGATGAGTTGCGATTCGATCTGCTGTACGGTGTCCATCGCGACGCCGACGACGATCAGCAGCGAGGTGCCACCGAAGTAGAAGGTGACGCCAAGGCCGTTGGTCATCCATGTCGGCAGCTTGTCGAAGATGGGGCCGATGAGCGGGATGTGATTGAAGTGAATGCCGCTGATAATCAGCTGCGGGATGATCGAGATGATGATGAGGTAGATCGCGCCGACCAGGGTGATGCGGGTCAGCACGTCGTTGATGAAGTCTGCCGTGCGCCTGCCGGGACGAATGCCGGGGATGAAGCCGCCGTACTTGCGCATGTTGTCTGCGATGTCGTCGGGCCGGAAGACGATGGAGATATAGAAGTAGGCGAAGAAGATGATCGCCGCCATGTAGAGGATCTCGTACCAAGGCTCACTGGGCGCGAGATTGCGAATGATCGGGCCAAAGAAAGCAGTATCGCGTAGGGGAGCGCTGCCAAAGAAGCTCATGCCGGCAAAGAGCAACGGAGCCGACAGGATGGAGCTGGCGAAGATGACCGGCATCACGCCGCCGGAGTTGACCTTGAGCGGCAGGAAGGTCGATTGACCGCCCATCATGCGACGGCCAACGATGCGCTTGGCGTACTGCACCGGGATGCGGCGCTCGGAACGCTCGACGTATACGATGAACGCGACCACGGCGATCATGCCCGCGACGAGGATGGCTACCGCGACAGGAGTAAAGGCTCCCCATGCGTTGGTCTGCACCTTGTCGTAGAGCTCGGCGATGCCTTTGGGCAGGCCGACCACGATGCCGGTGAAGATAAGCAGCGACATGCCGTTGCCGACGCCGCGCTCGGTGATCTGCTCGCCCAGCCACATGATGAAGGCGGTGCCGGCTGTGAGGGTGAGTACGCAGAGCGGTATGAAGGCGGCACGCGAGATAGTAACCATCGACGAGCCGGTTGAGGTGTTGGTCAGGGTCAATGCGATAGTGAAGGACTGCACGATGCCGAGCAAGACCGTCACGTAGCGGGTCCACTGGGTGATCTTGCGGCGGCCAAGCTCGCCTTCCTTCTGGAGCTTCGCCAGCGGCTCATAGATGACGGTGAGCAGCTGGAAGATGATCGATGCCGTGATGTACGGCATGATGCCGAGTGCGAAGATCGTCAGCTTGCGCAGGTTACCGCCGGAGAACAGGTCGACGAGGCCAAGCGCGGAGCCGGAGTTCTGATTGAAGAACTCGGCGAGCATCTGTCCGTTGATGCCGGGGGTGGGAATATGGGATCCAAGGCGGTAGACGGCCAGCAGACCAAGCGTGAACAGGACGCGCTTGCGGAGGTCTGGGATACGGAAGATGTTTGCGATTTTCTCGAACATCGGAGAGCGGGACCTCGGGGTGGAACGGTCGTTCTGGGTGAAACGGCGATGCGAGGGAGCGATCTCCCCCGCCTGCCTGGATTCTACATCCTCCCGGAGGTTATCCGATGAGGATTGCCTTGCCGCCGGCCTTCTCGATCGCCTCCTGGGCAGTCTTCGAGAACTTGTGTGCGTGCACGGTGACGGCGACCTTGATCTCCCCGTTATTGAGAACCTTGATCAGGCCATTCTTCTTGCGCAGAAGACCGAGAGCCACGATCCTGTCGAGGGTGAATTCGGTCTCGTTCGATGCGGCATTGATCTCGGCGATACGGTCCAAGCCGAGCACGGTGTACTCGGTGCGGAAGATATTGGTAAAGCCGCGCTTGGGGAGGCGGCGGTGCAGCGGCATCTGGCCGCCTTCAAAGCCGCGCATGAGCGACGAACCGGAGCGCGAACCCTGGCCCTTGTGACCGCGGGTAGAGGTCTTACCCATGCCCGAGCCCATACCGCGGCCGACACGCTTCTTGTTGCTATTGGCCTTTGCAGGGGCCTTCAGATTGGAGAGATTGCGGATTGCCATTTGTTCCTCGCTATAACGCCGGAAGCCTGCTCCCGACTCGCATTTGGGTCTGCCGTTCCAAGGACAGATCGATTGATACTTACTGCTGTCAGATCCTTACTCGACTATACGGACGAGGTGGGGGACCTTCGCGACCATGCCGCGGATGGACGGGGTGTCCTCGCGTTCAACGATCTGATTCAGCCGCGTGAAGCCGAGGCCCTTGACGACGAGCTTGTGCTTCTCGGGTGTGGCGATCTTCGAGCGGAAGTACTGCAGCTTGATGGTGGCTTTGGTTTCGGCCATGACTAGGAGCTCCTCTTACAGTTCTTCTTCAGCTTTGCCGCGCAGCGCTGCGACCTCGGCCTTGTTGCGAAGCTGGGCGAGAGCATCGAAGGTGGCCTTGATGACGTTGTGCGGGTTCTTGGTGCCGATGGACTTGGTCAGGACATTCTGCACGCCAGCCGAGGTCATCACGGCACGAACCGTTCCTCCGGCGATGACGCCGGTACCTTCCGGGGCGGGCTTCAGCATGACCTGGCCGGCGCCGTAGTGGCCGAGCACCTGGTGCGGAATGGAGGTATCGGTGAGGTTCACCTTGAAGAGGTTCTTCTTGGCGGCCTCAATGCCCTTCCGGATGGCCTGCGGAACCTCCTTGGCCTTGCCGGAGCCATAACCCACGACGCCCTCGGCGGGATCGCCGATGACGACCAGCGCAGCGAAGGACATGTTCTTGCCACCCTTGACGACCTTGGTGACGCGGTTGATGCTGACGACCTGGTCCTTCAGGTTGAGCCGGTTCGCGTCGATCTTCTTTTTTGTTGCCATAGTGTCTTATCCAGCTTTCTGGCTGCCCGCCTAAGGGAGCCTTTCAGAACTCGAGAACCTAGAACTCCAGCCCGGCTTCACGGGCAGCGTCGGCCAGCGCCTTGATGCGGCCGTGATACAGGTAACCACCGCGGTCGAAGACTACCTTCTTGATGCCCTTCTCCTGGGCGCGCTCGGCGATGAGCTTGCCAACTTCAACGGCTGCGGCAACATTGCCACCAGTCTTCTTCGCTTCACCCTTCTTGGTAAGCGTGGAGGCAGAGGCGAGGGTAACGCCGCTGGTGTCATCGATTAGCTGCGTGTAGATGTGGTCGAGCGAACGGTAGACGTTCAGACGCGGACGTTCTGCGGTGCCGGCGAGCTTCTCGCGAATGCGCGTATGGACGCGCTTGCGAATGACGTCGCGTTTACGAGGAGTGATCATAGTTCGTTTCCTTCCTAACAGCGTCGCCAGCATCTGACGACGTTCGGTTGTGTACTTCCAATCGGGAACAGGGACCGGAGGCGGGGTTCAGAGCTTCCTCGACCTTCTGGGTTGTTTCTGGCCCAGCCTCCGGTACCTAACTTGCGGCTTACACCCGGGCCTTACTTAGCGCCCGTCTTGCCAACCTTCTTCTTTAACTTCTCGCCGGTGTAGCGCACGCCCTTGTTCTTGTACGGATCGGGCTTGCGGAGTGCGCGCATATCGGCAGCAACCTGACCCACCTTCTGCCGGTCGATGCCGGAGATGGTGAGGTGCGTCTGCTTGGGGTCGATCGCGACCTCGATGCCGGTGGGCAGCGGAAACTCGATGGGGTGCGAGTAGCCGAGGGTAAAGACCACGACTCCCTTGCCCTTCATCTCAACGCGGTATCCGATACCAACGATGTCGAGTTCCTTGGTCCAGCCGGTCGTGACGCCCTGAACGGCGTTGAAGACAAGCGCACGGGCGAGGCCGTGGAAGGCCGCCTGCTTGTCGTTCTCTCGCTCGGCGACGATGGCGCCATCTTTCTGGACCAGCGAGATGCCGGCCGGAAGCAGCGTGGTGACCTTGCCTTTGGGACCTTCGACCAGGACGGTGTTGCCGTTGACCGTGTACTTGACGCCCGCGGGCACAGGAATCGGCTTCTTGCCAATACGAGACATAGTGAAATCCCTTCAAGTGGCTTGCGAGTCGCAAAGGATGGCGTGTCGCCGGATCTTTGTTCCACTGCAGCCCACGGCAGCGGGGCTGCCGGTTACTTCAAATGCAAAGCTTCAAAATCGAAAGCCTGCGACTACCAGACTTCGCAGAGAATCTCGCCGCCAACGCCTTCGCGGCGCGCCTGGCGACCGGTCATGACGCCCTTCGGGGTGGTCATAATCGAGATACCAAGACCGCCCTGAACACGCCGAATCTCGTCGCGGCCCACGTAAACGCGGCAGCCGGGGCGCGAAACACGCTGGAGATCGCGGATCGCAGCCTCGTTGTTAGTGCCGTACTTCAGGTACACGCGCAGAATCTTCTGACCGTTCTCCTCAGTCGCCTTGTAGTTGACGATGTAACCCTCGTCCTTGAGGATGCGGGCGATCTCGGCCTTGAGCTTGGAAGCAGGAACGTCAAGCTTCTGATGACGAGCCCGGATGGAGTTACGGATGCGGGTCAGAAAGTCTGCGACTGGATCGGTGAGGTTCATTCATTCTCCTTCATCCCCCGTTCGCTCGCCAGCAGGAACCTGCGAGAACCAGCGGGAATGTGTTGTTGCTTACTTGGTTTACGTTCCAGACGTCTGCACCCTAAGCCTTGGCTTGAATGAGGTCTCTGGAGCGGGCGTATGAGCAAACTCCCCACACGCAGGTTAGTGCTTCTATTCTATCAGCTTTTACCAGCTCGACTTCACGACGCCCGGAATCTCTCCCTTTAAAGCGAGCGAGCGGAAGCAGAGACGGCAGACGCCGAACTTACGCAGGAAGGCCCGGGGGCGACCGCAGAGCTGGCAGCGGTTGTGCTGGCGGGACTTGAACTTCGGCTTCTTTGCGTCTTTGACGCGCTTTGCTGTCGTTGCCATAGTCTTTACTCTCTATCCTTACTCAAACCTGTTGTGGTCTCGAGGACCGTAGTTAGGCTCCCTGGCGGAAGGGCATCCCGAAGGCA
The DNA here is from genome assembly GCF_000745965.1 of Edaphobacter aggregans DSM 19364. Lineage (GTDB taxonomy): Bacteria > Acidobacteriota > Terriglobia > Terriglobales > Acidobacteriaceae > Edaphobacter > Edaphobacter aggregans. The sequence continues at coordinate 50,899 of NZ_JQKI01000042.1, forward strand.
CGGAGAAGAGCACGGGCGCCATTGTCGTCCTTGGCCGTCGTCACGATGGTGACGTTCATGCCCTTGATCTTGTCGACCTTCGCATAGTCGATCTCAGCGAAGATGAGCTGGTCACGCAGGCCAAGCGTGTAGTTACCGCGGCCGTCGAAGCTCTTTGACGAGACGCCGCGGAAGTCGCGGACACGCGGGAGAGCGATCGAGATCAGGCGGTCCAGGAACTCGTACATCGCGTCGCCTCGCAGGGTGACCATCGCGCCGATGGGCATCCCTTCACGTACCTTGAAGGCCGCGATCGACTTCTTCGCCTTGGTCGTCACAGGCTTCTGACCGGTGATAGCGGCAAGATCGGCGACCAGTGGGTCCATGATCTTGACGTTCTGGGTCGCTTCGCCCAGGCCCATGTTGACGACGATCTTCTCAAGCTTCGGGATCGCCATCACGTTCTCGATGCTGAGCTCTTTGGCGAGCGCCGGCTTGATCTCTTTTTCGTACTTCTCTTTGAATCGCGTTGCCATCTTCTTCTTCGCTTTCTCCACGGTTCCCGGGTTGGCCTTGGCCGTCTACCGATTCGTGGGGTGAACCTTTGAATTTCTTACTGCAAGACTACTTCTTCGACTTCTTCTCGGCGATCGCGTTGCCGCTTGCCTTCGAGAAACGAACCTTCTTGTCGCCATCGAGTCGCGAACCGATGCGGGTCTTGTTGCCCTCGCCATCGACCAGCATCAGGTTCGAGATGTGAATCGGCGATTCCTGCTCGGCGATGCCACCCTTGATGTTGCGCTGCGGGTTCGGCTTCACGTGCTTCTTGACGATCATTACGTGCTCGACCAGGACGCGGTTCTTGTCAGCGATAACACGAAGAACGCGGCCGCGCTTGCCCTTGTCCTTGCCTGCGATGACTTCGACCGTATCGTTGCGCTTAATCTTGATGCCTGCCATAAATTACCTCTCCTACCCTCGGCGATCTGTCGGAGCCGGAATCCGCTTTATGTCGCCGCAAACAGCGCGGCGTGAAAACTAGATGACCTCGGGTGCGAGCGAGACGATCTTGAGGAACTTCTTCTCACGAAGCTCGCGGGCCACAGGACCGAAGACGCGGGTTCCGACCGGCTCCATCGCATCGTTGATGACGACGGCGGCATTCTGGTCGAAGCGAATATAGGTTCCGTCCTTGCGGCGATACTCCTTGCGGGTACGCACAATGACAGCCTTTACGACCTTGCCCTTCTTGACGGTTCCGTCCGGCGAGGCCTCTTTGACCGCCGCAGTGACGACGTCACCCAGGCCGGCCTTCTTGCCGAGACCGCCACCGAGGGGCAGGATCACCTGCAGCTTGCGCGCGCCGGAGTTGTCGGCCACGTCAAGGATAGTTCTCATCTGTACTGACATCGTTCGTCTCCTGGTGCTAGGGCCGGGGCTTCACTCGTCCCCGGGCTTGAATCTCAGATCTTCAGCGACGCTAGCCGCCCAGAATTACTTCCCTTCGGCCGGAGCAGCGTCGTCGGCAAGCTGCGCGAGCGAGCTGCGGCGAACGATCTCCTCGAGCGACCAGCGCTTCAGCTTTGACAGCGGCCGAGCCTCGCGGATGCGAACCACATCGCCGACGCGGGCAGAGTTCTGTTCGTCGTGCGCGTAGAACTTCTTGTTCGACTTGATAACGCGCTTGTACTTAGGGTGCGCCTTGCGCATCTCGATCTCGACGACGATGGTCTTCTGCATCTTGGTCGAGACGACCAGGCCCACCTTCTCGTTACGGCGGGAGGCGGTCTGCTCGGCGGCTTCGGTCTTGTTTGTGGTCTCTGCCATGGCTTAGTCCTTCTTTGCTTTCTTGCGAGTGCTCTTTGCGGGAGCTGCGGCAACGGCGGGCTTGGCGCTCACAGCCAGTTCGCGCTCGCGGGCGACGGTCTTGATGCGGGCGATATCCAGCTTCAGCGTCCGCAGCTTCTTGATGCCCTCGTTGTTGCCGAGGCTCTTCTGAAAGCGAATGCGGAACAGCTGCTCGGCATCCTTGGTCTGCTCGCTCTTGAGCTCTTCGTCACTGAGGTTACGAATCTTTTCGAGTTCCATTGTCTATTCCTTCAAACCGAATCTTTACTTGCTGGCGACCGTGGTCTGGACGTCATGACGCTGAACGAAGCTAGTCTTGAGCGGGAGCTTGTGAGCGGCGAGACGCATTGCTTCCTTCGCTATCTCCGGATTAACGCCTTCCATCTCGAACAGGATCCTGCCCGGGCGAACGACGCAGACCCAGTGATCGGGAGCGCCCTTGCCCTTACCCATACGGGTCTCGGCCGGCTTCTTGGTAATCGGCTTATCCGGGAACAGGCGCAGCCACACCTTGCCACCGCGCTTAATGAAACGCGTCATCGCGATACGGCTGGCCTCGATCTGGCGGTCAGTAATATAGCCGCACTCCATGACCTTCAAGCCGTAGTCGCCGAACGAGAGATCGGAGCCGCGCCACGCCTTGCCGGTCATACGGCCGCGCTGCTGCTTACGATACTTCACCTTCTTAGGCATCAACATAACGAAAACCCCTGGCTTTAGCTGCTAGCTTCTAGCCTTTCGCCAGACCTAGCTGAAATTCAAAACTTCGTTTACGACGTAAAGACGCCGGCGGCCGTTCCCTGCTCGCGACGCTTCTTCTGCTCGTAGATATCGCCGCGGTAGATCCAGGTCTTGACGCCGATGACACCGTAGGTCGTCTTCGCCTCGGCAAAGCCGTAGTCGATGTCGGCGCGCAGCGTGTGCAGCGGCAGGCGACCCTGGAGGTACCACTCCGAGCGCGCGATCTCGTTGCCGTTCAGACGGCCCGAGACGCGCACCTTGATTCCCTTGCAGCCGAAGCGCAGCGCCGAGTCAACCGACTTGCGCATCGCGCGGCGGAAGCTGACGCGTTTCTCAAGCTGCAGCGCAATATTCTCGGCGACCAGCTGAGCGTCTAGCTCGGGCTTGTTAACCTCAAGGATGTCGACAAACACCTCGCGGTTGGTGCGCTTCTGGATGTCGGCCTTGAGCTTGTCAATCTCGGCGCCCTTGCGGCCGATGATGATTCCCGGACGCGCGGTGCGGATGATCAGGCGCAGCTTGTTACCGGGACGCTCCACCTCAACCGAGCTGACGCCGGCGGCCTTGAGCTTGTCCCGCAACTCGGCCTTCAACTTGACGTCCTCGACCAGCAGCTTGTCATAGCCGCGCTCGACGAACCAGCGCGACTTCCACGGCTTGTTCACGCCGAGGCGAAACCCATACGGATGGACTTTCTGTCCCATAGCTTCCCTTTACTCTGCGCTCCTGACCGGTTGAGCCGGCGGGCGGTGGTACAAAACCTCTATTTTAACCTAAGCAGACCCTAAAACTCCCTTACTTGGCGGCTTTCTTGGTCGCTGTCTTCTTTGCTGCAGCCTTCTTGGCCGGGGCCTTCTTCGCCGCGGTCTTTTTGGCAGTCTTCTTCACTGCCGCAGCCGCTGCCGACTCGTCAACTGTCGCGGCAACGCCGGGCTTGTTCTTCTCAGCCACGGTCACGACGATGTGGGCGAGGCGGCGCTGGTAACGGAACGCACGGCCCATTGGAGCGGGGCGGATGCGCTTCATGCGCGGACCTTCGTTGGCAACGGCGGACTTGACATAGAGGTTGTCGACGTCGACGTCCAAGCCCTGCTCCTGCGACAGGTAGTTCGCGTTCTGGATCGCGGAGCGCAGAACCTTCTCGACCACTGGGGCGATGCGCTTGTTGTTGAAGTGGACCGTATTGATCGCCTGCTCCACACGGAGCCCTTTGATCAGATCCAGGACGAGCTTCGCCTTCTGCGGGCTGGTGCGCTGGAACTTCGCCTCCGCGCGGAACTCTCTTGTTTTCTCTGCTACCTTAGCCATGACTTCTTCCTTGAAAGCTAAAAACGGAAATTCTGCTTGCTGTTACTTGGCCTTCGTCGCGGTCTCAGTCTTCGCGGAGTGGCCCTTGAAGGTACGCGTCGCTGCAAACTCGCCGAGCTTGTGGCCCACCATGTTCTCCGTCACGTAAACCGGGATGAACTTGCGGCCGTTGTGCACCGCGATAGTGTGCCCAACAAAGTCCGGGTGGATGGTCGAACGGCGCGACCAGGTACGAAGGACCTTCTTGTCGTTCGTCTGGTTCATGACGTTGATCTTCGTCATGAGGTGGTCGTCAATAAAGGGACCTTTTTTCGTAGAACGTGCCATCTCTTAGCTCCGAATTCTTTACTTGCTGCGGCGGTTGACGATGAACACATCGGTCCGCTTGTTGTTGCGCGTCTTGTATCCGCGAGTCGGCTGGCCCCACGGCGTCACCGGGTGACGTCCGCCAGAGGTCTTGCCCTCACCACCGCCGTGCGGGTGGTCGACCGGGTTCATCGAGACGCCGCGGTTGGCCGGACGGATGCCCTTCCAGCGGTTGCGTCCCGCCTTTCCGATCGTCACGTTCTCGTGATCGGTGTTGCCGACCTGGCCGACGGTCGCCATGCACTCAACGAGCACCTTGCGAGTCTCACCGGAGGGTAGTTTCAGCAGGGCATAATCGCCTTCCTTGGCGACAAGCTGAGCGGAAGATCCTGCCGAGCGCGCCATCTGAGCACCCTTTCCAGGGCGGAGCTCGATGTTATGCACCGTCGTACCAGCGGGAATGTTCTTCAACGGAAGAGCATTGCCTACCAGGATGTCAGCGTCAGGGCCGCTCATGATCGACTGACCGACCTTGAGCCCAACCGGCTGCAGGATGTAACGCTTCTCTCCGTCTGCGTAGCTGACCAGCGCGATACGCGAGCTACGGTTCGGATCGTACTCGATGGTCGCAACCGTGGCCGGGATCCCGTACTTGTCGCGCTTGAAGTCAATCAGGCGCAGCTTCTTCTTGTGCCCGCCACCCTGGTGACGCACCGAGAGCGCTCCAGTAGAGTTACGGCCTCCCGTACGCTGCTTGACGGCTAGCAGCGGCTTGTGCGGCTTGTCCGTCGTCAGTTCATCGTTCACAAGCGTCGTAATAAAACGCCGGGATGGTGTAATCGGTCGAAATGATTTGATCGGCATCGTCTTCTTTGCTCCTAGCCTTTGCTTCCGAGCTAGTCTTCGAAACTTCAAACTCTGGTCAAGCTGATCCTTACTTTTGGAACCAGCTGGTAGTCAGCACGCTTACAGGCTGTCGAGATACTCTGGCATCTTCTCGCCGTCTTTCAGGCGAACGTAAGCCTTCTTCCAGTCGGGACGGTAGCCGGCGAACTTACCGCGGCGCCGCTCCTTGCCTTCAACGGTCGCGGTGCGGACACCCGAGACTTTAACCTTGAAGAGAGTCTCTACAGCCTGCTTGACCTCAGTCTTGGTCGCCCTCTCAGCGACCTCGAAGACCAGCGTGTTCTGCGTTTCCTTTACGCCCATTCCCTTTTCGGTGATCAGGGGCCGGCGAATGACGGTATACAGGGTGGGCATTACGCAACCTCCTTCTGCGAAGCCTTACGCTTCGAAACGTACTTCTTCAGCGTCTCCTGCAGGGCCTCGATGGCGTCCTTGGAGAAGACGGCGTGCTCATAACGGAGCAGATCGTAGGGATGGACCTCGGAGCTGAGCACGAGTTCAACGCCTGCCAGATTGCGCGAGCCGAGATAGAGCTTCTCGTCGAGCTTCTTGCTGGTCTCGACCAGAAGAGTTGTCTTGCCCGCCTCGAGCTTGTTCAAAGCCTGACGGAAGAGCTTGGTCTTGGCCTCGGGAACTGAGAACGAATCGACGACCGTAATTTTGCCCTCAGCGATCTTTGCCGTGATAGCAGACCGCAGCGCGCCCATCAGCTTCTTCTGAGGAAACGAGTACTCGTAGCTGCGGGGCTGAGGTCCATGGACCGTACCGCCACCACGCCAGAGCGGTGTGCGGATGGAGCCAACGCGGGCGCGACCGGTTCCCTTCTGCTTCCACAGCTTCTTGCCGGCGCCGGAGACGAGCTTACGATTCTTGGTAGCAGCCGTTCCCTGGCGCAGCGCAGCGCGGTAGTGCTTTACCGCCTCCCACAGAAGCGCATCGTTGACCTCACCGGAGAAGACTGCATCAGCAAGTTCAAACTCGCCGACCTTCGTTCCTCCGAGATTCACTACGTTGATGTTAGCCATCGTCCTTCAGTTCTCTTTCTGTGCGGCCATCGATGCGGCACGCCCTGACTTTGTTCGTCTGCTTTGACCGGTCGGTTCCCCGAGCAGAGTCTGCTACTGGTTCATGCTGCTACTATTTCTTCTTCGGCGCAGCCTTCTTCGAAGCCTTCAGCGGATCGAGTGTGGTTGCACCGGCGAAGCCACGACGTTCGCGTGGCGGAGCCTTAGCCTTCGAGATCAGAACGTATCCGTCGCGCGGTCCGGGAACAGCTCCCTCGACCATCAGCAGATTCTCGTCGAGGTCAATTCCGCGGATGCGAAGGTTGCGGACCGTCACCTGCTCATGTCCCATGTGGCCGGGCATACGTTGACCAGGGAAGACACGCGAGGGGAACGACGATGCACCGATCGAGCCCTGCACTTGGAACATGTGGCCATGCGACTTGGGACCACCGCCAAACGCATGACGGCGGATGACGCCGGCGAAGCCACGGCCCTTCGAGGTTCCAATCACATCAACGAACTTCTCTTCAGAGAAGATATCGACCAGGACGCGGTCACCAGCCTTCACACCGTTCGATTCTTTACCGACGGCGGGAGCCTCAACAGAGACCTCCTTCAAAACGCGAACCGGGGGAACGTTTGACTTGGCGAAGTGGCCGGTCATGGCCTTGTTCACCTTTGATGCCTTGATGAAGTCGACATAGCCGATCTGCGCGGCGTCATAGCCATCCTTCGCCATTGTCTTGAGCTGCGTGATCACGCACGGGCCGGCCTTGAGCACGGTGACCGGGTGGACATCACCCTTCTCATCGAACATCTGGGTCATGCCAATCTTCTTACCGAGAATTCCTGATACGGACATCTTCTTTTCCTTTCCTCATCATGCTGGCTCTGCGCTCAGCACTGCCGGTTTGATACTGCCGAAATTCTGAAAACTAAACGCTCAAGACTGATTACTTCTGAACCGTCTTGATCTCGACGTCGACGCCCGCCGGAAGATCCAGCTTCATCAGCGCGTCCACCGTTTGCTGCGTAGGCTCGAGAATGTCGATCAGGCGCTTATGCGTGCGAATCTCGAAAGCTTCACGCGACTTCTTGTCGACGTGGGGCGAACGCAGAACGCAGTACTTATTCTTCATCGTCGGCAGCGGAATGGGCCCTGCAACCTGCGCTCCTGTGCGCTTCGCCGTCTCGACGATCTCGCCGGTGGAGGTGTCGAGCACACGGTAGTCATAGGCCTTTAAGCGAATCCTGATTCTCTGTCCTGCCATTGTTTTCTCTCTTTTCTGTACGCAAAGAACTGGTTGAGTCGCCGCCCGCCGAAGCAGGCGGCGCTTTCGTTACTTGATAATCTCGGAGATGGTTCCGGCGCCGACGGTCCTGCCGCCCTCGCGGATGGCGAAGCGCAGGCCCTTCTCCATGGCCACCGGGGTGTGCAGCGTGATCTCCAGCGCGATGTTGTCGCCCGGCATCACCATCTCGGTGCCCTCAGGAAGCTTCGCCGAGCCCGTCACGTCCGTCGTGCGGAAGTAGAACTGCGGACGGTAGCCATTGAAGAACGGTGTGTGACGCCCGCCCTCTTCCTTCGACAGAACGTAGACCTCGCCCTTGAACTGCGTGTGCGGGGTGATCGAGCCGGTCTTGGCCAGAACCATGCCGCGCTCCACGTCCTCCTTCGCAATGCCGCGAAGCAGAAGACCGGCGTTGTCGCCCGCCAGACCCTCGTCCAGCTGCTTCTTGAACATCTCGACGCCCGTCACCACGGTCTTGCGCGTCTCGCGGAAGCCCACGATCTCGGCTTCCTCGCCAACCTTCACCTTGCCGCGCTCGATACGGCCGGTGACTACGGTGCCGCGGCCCGAGATCGAGAAGATGTCTTCGATCGGCATCAGGAACGGAAGGTCGACCATGCGGTCCGGCTGCGGAACGTTCTTGTCGACAGCGTCCATCAGCTCGTCGATCTTGGCCTCCCACTGCGCCTCGCCGTTCAGAGCGCCCAGCGCCGAACCGCGGACCACGGGAACGTCGTCGCCCGGGAAGTCGTACTTCGACAGAAGCTC